>JALOTL010000007.1 GCA_025457915.1 Spirochaetota bacterium
GATTTTATAATGAAAAGAATTACATGAGTAAGTTAAAATTACTAAGGAAATACGGATTATTTACTTGTGCGGCTTGACTTTTATCATAGATGACGGTATTCGCCTGACAGTCACCTGAAAAATAAAGGTGGTCAACGTTCCTCTGAAAGATATAATGATTTTACCACAAAACTTTATATCAAAGGAGAAAAACGATGACCACCAACAGCAATGTAGCACAAAAGGCGGCAAGAAGAAAGCTAAATTTATTGGAGCTGGCCCAGGAACTTGATAATGTCAGCAAGGCCTGTCTGATTATGGGATATTCCCGGCAGCAGTTCTACGAAATCCGGCGGAATTTCCAGACATACGGATCCGAAGGGCTTTTGGATAAAATTCCTGGAGCGAAAGGACCTCATCCTAACAGGGTATCGGAAGAGGTTGAAAAGGCGATCCTTGAATATTCGTTAATGAATCCCACACAGGGATGCCTCAGGGTTGCCCAGCAGTTAAATTTGCAGGATGTCAATGTGAGTTCCAGCGGGGTCAGGGGAGTATGGTCAAGAAACAAGCTCCTTTCGAGACACCAGAGGCTGATGAGGCTGGAAGATCACCACAGGGAAACGCAGATTGAGCTAACGGAAGACCAGGTTCGGCTTCTGGAAAAATTCAGCCCGGAGTACCGTGAAAGGCACATACAGGCCGATTTTACGGGTCATTTGGTGGCCATGGACACGTTTCTGGTGGGAACTCTCAAGGGGATCGGCAGGGTGTACCTCCAGACGGTGATCGACTGTCACAGCCGGCATGCCTGGGGCCGGATGTATACGACCAAGGTGCCGGTCACCGCGGTCCAGACGCTGAACAATGACGTGCTGCCGTTCTTTGAAGAACAGGGCGCAAAGATAGAAACGGTGCTGACGGACAATGGGCGGGAATATTGCGGCCGTCCTGACAAGCATCCGTTCGAACTGTTTCTTCAGCTTGAAGATATCGAGCACCGGACGACAAAGGTCCGCAGGCCCCAGAGCAACGGATATGTCGAGCGTCTGCATCGGACATTTCTTGATGAGCATTTCAGAATTTCCGGCAGGACTAAATTCTACGAGTCGGTTCAGGAAATGCAAAATGACTTTGACGGATACTTGAAACATTACAATAATGAGAGGCCTCACCAGGGACGCAATATGGATGGCAGAACGCCGTATCAGGCATTTGTCGAAGGGATTAAGCCGATAGAAAATGAACCAATGGAGATGAATAGTGTAGCCTGAAAATCAAGTCTTTCAGAGGAAAGTGTCAGGCGAATACCGTCGCTAAACAGAAAAAACATAATAGGACACCCAATGCCAACCCTCCACTTCAAAGGAAAATCCTTTGTCCAGAACCACCACCTGGCGGTTCCCTATTGCCAGCTTGTACCGGACAAAAAGAAAAGCCTAACCGACAAGGTGAGTCTTCATGATAATCTCATTATCCATGGCGATAATCTGAAAGCGCTCAAGGCTCTCCTTCCTTTATATGCAGGAAAAGTAAAATGTATTTATATTGATCCTCCTTATAATACCGGTAACGAAAATTGGGTTTACAATGATAATGTTAATAACCCCATGATGAAGGAATGGTTGGGTGAAGTTGTTGATAAAGATGATTTAACGCGTCATGATAAATGGCTTTGTATGATGATGCCGAGGTTGAATTTACTTAAAGAATTATTAGACAAAGATGGATTAATATTCGTAAGTATTGATGAAAATGAACAGCATCGATTAAGATTATTATTGGACGAAGTTTTCGGGGAAGATAATTTTATTGAATGCATTATTTGGAAAAAAAGTTACGGTGGCGGTTCTGACCTGCCCCCATTTTGTGTACCACTCCTTGAGGGAAAATCCTCATGCTGATTTTCCAATGAATTCATAGGGCGTAAGGCCATTCAATGAACTGTGGGGCCTTTCCGTATTATATTCATTTCTCCAGACTTCAATTTTATTCCTGGCATCCTTAATAGTCACGAACCATTCTTCATTGAGACACTCATCTCTGAATTTTCCATTAAAACTTTCAACGAAAGCATTCTGCGTCGGCTTGCCCTTTTCAATAAAATGAATATCCACATTATTTTCATCAGCCCATTTTAAAAATACTTTAGAAGTAAACTCCGGACCATTATCCACAACGATCTGCTCGGGCAGAGGCCGTATCATTCTCAATTCTTCTAAAATCCTGACGACCCTCCTGCCATTTATTGAAAAATCAGGCTGCAGGCATATTGCCTCGCGTGAATAATCATCTATGATATTGAGAACCCTGAACTTCCGGCCATCATACAGAGCATCATGTACAAAATCCATAGACCAGCGCTTGCTTGTTGATCCGGGTATGATCAATGGTCTACTCTCGCCGGTAAATCGTTTCTTCTTGCGCTTAATCCTGTATTTTAAGCCCATTTGGGTATATATTCGATATACCTTCTTGTGATTTACCTTCCGCTTCTTGATTAATGTGTTATAAATACGTCGATATCCATATCGCCTTTTCTTCATGGCGATAGAACGTATCTCTTTCTCAAGCTCGGTATCTTTTTCTACATGCTCATGCCGGAAAACAGATCGATGGATGTCAAAAACCTTACAGGACCGTCTCTCACTTATGAATTCTTTCCCGATCCTGACGGCTTCTTCTCTCTGCTCCCGGCTTACCACTTTTTTGAAAGAACCGCCTTCATCGCCTGGATGTCAAGCGCCTGCTCGGCAACGAGTTTCTTTAATTTTGTGTTTTCATCTTCAAGCTGTCGCATCTTCTTGAGATCCGATAACTCCATTCCTGAATATTTGGATCGCCAATTATAGAATGTATTTTTGCTTATTCCATATTTACGACACACTTCAGGTGTTGCCATCCCGGCTTCTGATTCTTTGAGAATCTCGTGGATTTGTTCTTCCGTAAATCTCTTTCGTTTCATGCTATCCTCCTGCATTATTTTATTGCTTTTTGCAAGAGGATTTTTCCCTGTTTAAATGGTACTGTTTTCGGGGGGCAGGTCAATTCGACCTCATGTGCCGGACATCTTTATTTTCCCCCCGCACCGTATCCTTTCCGCCCTCCCGCGCGTCATTAATTAATATGAAACTCATATCGCATTTATTTTGACCTGCCCGCACGGAAGGTTCTTAAAAACGGAAGAGTATTGATGAAATTTGAAATGAGAAAACGGATCAAACAGATCATCCCGGCAGCCGGGCTGGCGATTGGAATGGTTTTATTTCCGGACGCGGTCAACATCGCGTCGCGGCTCGAGGGCATGAACAAGCGGTTTAATTCCGAAATCCTCATCAGCGGCGACGTTCACGACGGGCTGTCGGACCCGGACAGGTTCAGCGCGAGGAAGCTCGGACTGGTGCGCATAAGGGGAAAGGAAAAACCCAATGCGGGCGCGCAGGCGCGGCACACGTTGCCTGCGGCCGTCAACGGTTGACAAACTAATCCATGAACCTGAAATCATTCTTCTTGAGTTTAATATACAGCAGGGATGGAAGAACGATCGGTGATGTCATTAAAACGAAAAAAATTTCAAAAAGCAGATAACTGCCCTCCGCCTTCATCCCCTTCAGCCTGCTCACGAACGCGGAAAACGTATTCCCCATGAGATTGTAATAATGGGATTTCATCGTAAGGGCCGCGACCGCGTCTGCCCTGTCCCAGGGATACGATTCGTAAAGCCGTTTAACCGGGCCGGGATTCACGCTGCCGTTTGTCTCGGCATAATCCCTGGCGAAAAGCAGGGCTGCGATTTCATCTTCATTGCACGAAGCCGTTCCATTCAAGTCCATGTTTAAAAGGGACAGGACCTCCTCTTTCGCGACCCCTTCGGAAAAGGCCATCTCAGATGCAAAGCGCGCGCATATGATGCACTTGTTCACGGACGTGGTGGTCAGCAGTATCTTTTCCTGCAGGGAATAAGGGACCCTGTTGAAAAACGTCGCGGATATCAGGCGCGGGGTGGACAGGACCATCCTGCTTGAATATCTGATGAAGCCGCTGAAATTGAATATTCTCCTGGTGAACCCTTTTTTCATTATCTTCTCCGACGCTTTTTCTGAAAATCCCCATGGATGATCATTGATCATTTCTTCATTGGTCCCGATAATTACACCGGTCATATAAAGTCATCCCCGGATTTAAAGCGTAATGTCCATATAATTATAAATTCATATGGAAGACTGCCGACCATTTTCCATTTTATCACCTTTTCGCCAGCTCGTCTATTATCGATTTCCTTACCTGAATGAATGTTTTCAGCTCCGCCATGGAAAATTCAAAAAATACAGGATCAAGTTCTTCCTGTGTTTTGTTTATCATTTGATCTAATTCAATAATTTTTAATGAAGTGATGCTTCTCAGAAGGAGAAGCGTATCCTTTGTAGAATTTTCATTATTAATTTCTTTTTCTGCCAGCATTCTTAACATATACCTTTCCGCCGGTATGCCCGTTTTGGTATATGCGTCAAAATGTTTTTGCTGTAATTCAATAGCCCTCTGCTTTTCCCTGTCAGGTGCATCCAGGCCCTCATTTTTTATCTTTGTTTTATATTGCTCAATCGCCTTTTTTTCATCAGATGAAATTATATATTTAAATTCGGTTTCTTTTTCGGGAAGAAGACAAGGGCAGGCTTCATCGGATTTTTTAATAAAATCCCTCATGTCCTTCAAAACGGTATTTTTTTGATTTTCATTTAATATTTTGGCATTTGTTATATTTGAAGCGGCCAGGGTAAGATAATTTCTTTTATTGTCGCTCAGTGAGTCAGAGCAGGAAACAAGGAAAAGACAAAAAACCAGACCGGGTAAAAAAAATTGAAAAAAATTAAGTTTTTTCATAACTCATCCATCCATAAATTATATCGGCGTTGATTTGTAATATAAATCATATGTATAAAAGCCCCAGCCGAGTTTAAAGATTGATGTAAGGACAACATAATAATCAATCTGCATGCCGCTCGAATTTCCGCATACATCAATTGCCTTAACTTTTATTTGTCCGGATTCTCCCATGGAAATGTTTGTGTTTAATAAAACCACATATTGGCCTCCGCCGACCTGTTCGGCATTTTGTACGTCCAATATTCTACCTGTGTCATTGATAAAAAAAGCAAGAGGAACAGGAGCATTTACGACTCCGAAGGCGCCCAATCCATGGAAAACACCTCCTGTTGGACATATGAACGAAGGCGGGATTGAATCCCCCAGGCATAGGGATTCGTTTCTTTGAAACCATCCCAGACTTGTTAGTCTCCTGGCTATCATTCTTCCCCATTCTATATTTCCCAGATCGGTAAAGTGTATTCCGTCAGAATAATATAAATAAATCATCAAGGGGCCGCCTGCTATCACATTATAGAAAAAAAGTGTAGTTCTTAAAAACTGGACACGGTTTTCTCCATATATTTTTTGGAGGCGGGGAATAAGGTTGTCCCTGTATTTGAGGTTCATAACCTCGACCATGCAATTTGCTAAAAAAACATCTTCAGATTTCAGACCAAATTTATTTACAAAATCTGTTAAGACTATCGGGGCAATATCATTCAACAGAACGCAATTTTTATTGGTTACATCCTGGTTCAGAATATATTTGATTAAAAAATCATTATTCATCGAAGCGATGTCTGCGGTCACCTCGGCGTACCAGGATAAAATGCACATGCTTAACCAGGCTTTATCTATTGATTTGCTTAATATTCCAGTTAATCTTCTGTATATATCCTGAGTGATTATTCTTGTCGGTTTTCCTCGGCCTAAATCTATCATTGGCAACAATATATCATTGCCGCCAAGAGAAATTATTGAAATATCAGTATTAAATTTAATATTATTTAAAATAACATATCGAGGCCAAAAGCAAGATGGGCTCATGCTTGCTGCCTGATTAATGAAGATCATTGCATCACGCTCTTCCTGTTTTATAATATATTCTTTACCACCTTGGACATATTCTGAATCACGTATGTATATGTTTGGTTTATTAGGGTCAATTTTAAAACCCCCTAAAAAATCAGCCCTGCTATCGCCGATAAAGGTAATGGTTTTTGAATAGCTATAAGAAGTTGAAAGAATTATTAAAAACATCAGATTGAAAATAGTTTTCATAATCAACTCCTGTTATAGGTATTTAAGGTCTAAAATCTTAAATATTTAAAAAAATCATGAACCAAATCTATAGATAATCGATATATATATATTACCCGAATATCCGATTCCTGTTGAAGTTATATACTTTGACATACTGCTCAAATACAACATCCATAAATTGTACTCGATTAAAAACGGATTAGATGCTGTATAAAAGGGATTTGTATATGCATAAAAAACTATATTAAATGCAGAGCATTTAATATTTCTAACAAGCAATGAAATACTGAAAGCTGTCTGAAATGAAAGAGTAATGCTGTCTGAAATATGATAATTCAATCCTAGTACAGGCCCTGAAAATAAAGTGAATAATTTAAATCTATTTCTAAAGCCCGCTCCTAATCCGAATTGTGGACCCAGATAAAATCGTACTGTCGAAGATGAATATACACCGAAACCAAAATCATTTATCAAATTAATCCTTGGAATATTAATTTGATGTTTTTTATTATATAAATCAGAGGAAGGAATATCGGTACTGCTTGAACCAGAAATATATTTAAACCTTTCCCGGTATCTATCAACCCCCAGATTCAGCCTGTAGTTGAATCCCTCCTTATCGACATTGGTATCGTATAGCAACCCGCCGCCCATCATCGATATGGATGGAAAGCCGCCGTAATACTTGTTTGATATGCCGCCTCCTCCAGTGACATACCCGCCGAAACCGGAAGCGGCCATGCAGTTTATTGCCATGAAAAACACGAAACCGGCAAACAGAATGACTGTTATCTTTCTCATTTGGTCTCCTTATTACATAAGCGTTGATTTTGTGATAAAAACGACAAAAAATTTATGACATTATAGCAGAGTCGTCAATTTTTGTCAATTGGGCATTTTACCTATAAAAAACATAGGTGATTTTACTGAGGAGATTAATAGTAGATGCCGTACATGTATTGGGAAAGAGTATCATCTTAAGAATCATATTTCTGAAGGGTCATAATGGGAATAATATCGAACGGGGGAGCGCTGACAGCAATAAAATAATGCATCCATGAGATGGACGCGCCGGGGCCGGTCTGCCCGGTCATTCACTACCGCAAGACAAACCATGGGTGATGGCAATAACGGCAGCGGACCTTGTAGGCGTCGACGCGCTGACTGACCTGGACCGGAGAGCCGCCCGGGCCAAGCGATCCGATAGGCCTGGCGGGTGTATTATAACTGCCGGCATACTTTAAGGATTGGCGGGCAAAGAAGCGTTTGCAGTTCGGGCAGCGCCTGGCGAAAACCAGGCTCAGGGCGATAAACCCCGTCACAAGCACAATCCAGCCCGCGATAATTAACTGAAAAAACCATTTGCCGTAGCTGAAATAGGTGCCCATGATCCCGCCAAAAATAAAAAGCGCGATGAGCGGATAAATAAACATTGTGCGTGATTGTTTTTCTGCTATCTTTGCCAGTCCATCATGATAAGAAAGCCGGGGCGGCGGATTGTCCGGATCAACGGCCCGGTAGAAAAGATCATCCATATCGGGTAATTTTTCCATGTTCTCCACATCTTCAGGTTTGATGACCCTGAGCGCATCGACGGCCGCCCAGCGCAAGCGAAGCGGCTCGCTGGTATCATTGCTGATTATATGCAGATAAGACCAGGCCTTCCCCATCGCGTCATCACGGCCGATTTTATGCAGCATGTCGACCGCGCGGAAGCGGACTTCTAATTTTCTTTCCTTCAAACCGGCGATACAGGCGATATTTTCTATAAAGTGATCGGTGCGGCCGGGTTTAGGAGGTGTCTTAATGAATTCAATGATCTTCTCTATCTGCTTTGATGATTCAGCCTGGTCCCCGGCAGTCAGCGCCGTTTCAATATACGTATCATCGATCATCATGTCTTTTTATATTATCCGTTAAATAATTAAATAATTATCAATACCAGATGCCTTCCTTCCAATTTTTCAACCACTATTTTAACGTTATAAATCACCTTCTCCCCACCCCGCAACTCCCCGTCTAATTAACGAACGTAAGTCATTTGCTGAAAAAAAATTCCCCTGCTTTTTCACTCATGGTCCGGTTCGTTCAAAGACACGCTTCGAATCAACCTCGAATCAACCTCGTTGCAAGTTCTATCTTTCCGGCATGTTCCGCCTTTATGCCGGTTAAATCTGCATTGGTTTTCACCTGTTTTCCTTTGAAAAAATTTTACGCCGGGCTGTGGGGGTGTTTGACAATGACATTGTCGGGATTTTTCAACCTTGAAATAGAGCAAACCCGTATCAGGTCAAGTATCATATGCCTCTCACAAGGCAAGGGCTGTCACTGACCGTGACGGGGTTCAATTGCCCCTTTCTTTTGCATGCTCCAAAAGAAAGGGGCGAAAGAAAAGGGCACTCGCTCAAGTGCCGCGAGGGGCTGCGGGCGAAACTCGTCAAATCCGCTTTGCGGAATTTGACTTCGGACATCTCGCCCGGTTTGAATGTTCGCCTGACGGCGAACGGTTTTGATTATACTATCAAATATATATCACAGAGGAATAAAACAAAGTCGCCCGCAGGACGGCCGTTTTATAGTGAAGAATTCACGGCGCTGACAATTCCAATATTGATGTCGTTAAATAAATTTCCGGATACATTTTCATAAACATTTTGCTTTTCGCCTTCAAATCCCATGTCATTCCACGAGCCCATTCCGCCGAAAACCCAGGAGACATGGCAGGCGGCTAAAATTTGCACCGCCTCCACGCATAAATAACCATCAGGAATTAAATCCTTATGATAAACGGCATCATTGCCGAAAGGATCATTCGAGGTCAAACAATCCAGACCGTTTTCAAAACACCCGGAAAAGTATGATAAATCATTTTCTTTTGCAAAGATCAATATTTCATTTAAATCTTTTATAAGTTTATTCTTAACCTGCTTCAAATCCGCGGAACAATCAGCGTTAGAATCTAGGTTTGCGACAATTCTGCCGTACGATACTGACCATATTTTTTTATTGATGTTATTCGGATCAGTTACTTTCCAGGTGCCTTCATAAAAATCAGATCCATTATCCTTTTTCGCTTCAACAAGCCATCGCCCGCCGCCGCCGACAAAACCGGCCAGATTCCTGTCTTCTTTTTTCACGGATTCGTAATGCAGTTTTAAATATTTAACATTGTTATTCTTTAGAAACGAAAACCACTCACTTGCCGATTTTGAAATAATTGCTTCATTGTTATTAACATAATATATAAAACGGACCATGTTGCAAAAACGCAGGGTGGTATTGGAATCAAGTAATTCATTTTTTAATGAATCTCTCAAATAGCAATTACAATGAGTTGCCAGAAAAACCAGTTGTGCTATAGTTCCCGTCATTTTTGACCTTATATAAATTAAAAAAGCATAAGCCGCCCATGCTTTTAAAATTCGCAGTTTTCACTGAACGCAATCGATGATTCCCGCGGCAACGCCGATGATCATTGAAACCAGTAATGTCCTCATGAATTTCCCGCCTTAAACGGTTATCACGACATTTCCCTTTTTTCGTCCCGTCTCCGCGTACCTGTGCGCCTCCGCGGCCTGCGCCAGCGGAAAGCGCCTGTCTATCATCGTTTTTATCTTCCCGGCTTCAATGAGCTCTTTGACGGAAACCAGGTCTTCAACGCTTCCCGGAGCAATCGCGCATATGACTTTCTTTTTGCCCGTCATTGAAGTCCACAGCATCTGAAAAAGCTGCTTCATCTTGAAGCTGGCAAGAAGGTAGCGCCCGTTCGCCGTCAGGGAATTCCTGCATTGTGAAAACGAACTCTTCCCCAGTATGTCGAATATCAGGTCATAGGTGACGCCGCTCAGGGTAAAATCCTCTTTCGTATAATCGATGACCCTGTCCGCTCCCAGGGATTTTACATAATCCAGTCTCGGGGTGCCGCACACACCGGTGACTTCCGCGCCAAAATATTTTGAAATCTGTACCGCGGCCGATCCTATACCGCCCGATGCACCGTTGATCAGCACCTTCTGTCCCGGCCTGATGTCCGCTTTTTTCAGCAATGACAGCGCCATTATCGCCCCGTAGGGAACGATTGCGGCTTCCTCGTATGACATGTTGACCGGTTTTATCGCAAGCACTCCTTTCTCGGGAACGCACAGATACTCCGCGTAAGCGCCCATGTTTTGACCGAGGTATCCGAAAACACTGTCGCCCGGTTTGAATGATTTCACGTCTTTGCCCGTCGATTCTATCTCGCCGGAAAATTCGCTTCCCAGGACCGTAATCTTCGGCCTTCTCAAACCGAAATATATTTTCGCGAAAAACCAGAAAAGCCCGAGCATGTTGAATTTACGGGAAGAGACTTCCCTGAAATTCCGGGCCAGGATGTCCCCGTAATTTACTGATGTGGCGTACACCCTTACCAGTACTTCATTTTTCCGTGGAACGGGTTTTTCCGCCTCTTTGATCTGAAGCACTTCGGGCGCTCCATATTCCGTGTATACGATTGCCTTCATGGATATTCCTTCCAATCATCTGGTTTTGTTATTATTGCTCCACGTTTATGACGACATTTCCCTTTTTATGTCCCCTGTCGACATACCCGTGGGCTTCTGCGGTCTTTTCAAGGGGATAGCATTTATCAATGACCGGCTTGATCTTTCCGGCTTCGGCAAGCTCTTTGAGAAAAACAAGGTTTTCAGTCTTTTCGACTGTCGGTGATTTAATGGAAAGATAGGTCCCCTTTTTATTCAGGGACTTTTTACAGCGCGAATACGGGCTCCTGCCCACGGCGTCGAAAATGACATCATAGGTTTCGCCGCTCAGGGTAAAATCCTCTTTCGTATAATCAATGACCCTGTCCGCTCCAAGTGATTTCACCAGCTCCAGGTTGGCGGTACTGCACACGCCCGTGACTTCCG
The DNA here is from genome assembly GCA_025457915.1 of Spirochaetota bacterium. Classification (GTDB taxonomy): domain Bacteria; phylum Spirochaetota; class UBA4802; order UBA4802; family UBA5550; genus JALOTL01. The sequence continues at coordinate 11,016 of JALOTL010000007.1, forward strand.
CGCCGTAATATTTTGCAAGCTGTACGGCATAAGTACCGACGCTTCCCGAAGCCCCGTAGACAAGGACTTTTTGTCCGCTCCGGACATCTCCTTTCCTGAGCAGATACAATGCGGTCATTCCCCCGACGGGTATCGCAGCGGCTTCCCCGTAGCTCATGTTCGCGGGCATTACCGCCACGGCCCCAGCTTTCCATTTTTCAGGCAGGCATACGTACTCGGCGTATGAACCGAAACGCAGCCCGGTCGTTGTTCCGAAAACCCTGTCGCCTTCCCTGAATAATTTTACGTCTTTTCCCGTGGATTCAATTATCCCGGCCAGCTCATACCCCAGGATGGTTTTCCCTGGTTTCCTGATGCCGGACATCAACCGCAAAAAGAAAGTGAAAAGCCTTGAATCCGGATATCTGCCGCTGCGAATGAACGTCGCCCCGGATGTTACCGTTGCCGCAAATACCCTTACGAGGATTTCATTGTCCCGTGGAACGGGTTTATCCACCTCTTTAAGCTTAAGTACTTCAAGCGGCCCGTATTCCGTGTATACGATTGCTTTCATTTTCAAATTATCCCGGCGTTTTTTTAAAAGGCTGATATTTTCACCAGCATGTTGTTTGTGAATAAAGCTGTTAAAAGGCAAAATTTCAAGCTAAATGTCTTCCACTAAAAATACCCGGGCGTGGTCTGATAATATTCTCGCCCTGTGTTTATTTTCATCTCCTGGAGGAATAAATATGCCGTCCCCAGGTTTATAACAGACTGGATTCCCGTTGAAATCGATTTCTATCTCTCCGCTGATAATGTAGCCCGCATGGCCTTTCATGCACCAGTCCGGCTCAACGAATTCTTTCGCGTATTCAACAAGCCGGACCTGTTTTTTGCCGGACGTGAATTTTTTGAACCTCACGCCTTCAAGCGGGGATTCCCATTCGATGGAATCAAAATTAATTCTGCATCCATTCATGTTTATTTCCTTTAAAATAATCCGGGATAAAAATTATCTCCATCATACAGGTGGCCCGGAAACGGTTGCGGATGGATTGAATCCTTTAACAATCAGCCATGCCGGGAGCAGAAGTAATTCAAATACGCCTCCCGGTACATACATGATGATTCCCTTTCCCTGGATCGTATCGATAATTCCGAATATGTCCAGGACAGCGCTTGCCAGCAGCAACGCGTACCCGGCAAGTCCCCAGGCCGATATGAACCGCGGAATGAGTTTTGATTGATAAAATAAATAAAAGAGCATCAGGCTGCCAACGCCGAGAATTATCATGGCTATCTGGTACGCGTAATACCTCACCTTCATGGCTAAAACGCCTAAAGTCTGAAAATAAGAAGCTTCAGGCGCGCCTGCTTTAATGTATTCCCGGCTCAGCGTGACGAGAAACAGAGAGACGATTACACCGGCGACAAGGAGCACGCACTCGATGATTCTGAAGCTGAGATAAGTCACGGCTATCGATTCATTGTGCTTTTTCACTACCGGGAAAAACGCGACGGCGATGCCGACGATCCCGACGGACATGACCAGCATGAGAAACGCCCCGGAAATCACCTGCAGCCTGTTCGGAAAAACATTTACAAGGGGAGACAGCAGGATGGGATCAACCAGATATGAATTTATCCCGCCCGCGATCATCGTAATGATGAATAATGTCCCCGCGATTCTTGCGGCGTTTTTGTATGTGTTCATTTGTTGTCTCCTCTTGATTCCTCTTCGCGTTAACTGTTCCTGCATCCACCGGAAAATAACTGACGAATGCCGTATATGCAGCCGGGGTTTTCGCAAAAAGTCAATATTAATTCAAATCATGATAAAGCATGCTTGTCGCAGGTGCAATCGTGCCCGCCGCATCCTGCCCATGGTTTCTCCTGTTCGCTCTGTCGATGTTGCGCAGGATATTAAAAAAACACCGGCAGGAATGACCCGGCTCCGGGTCGATTAATTTCAGCGGGAATGGTACCGGGTGCAAATAAACACCCGGAACGGGAAATTTGTTTTTATCTTGACATTCGCACGCTGCAGGTATTAAAAATTCCGGATCCTCCGGTCTCGGCGGAAAAAATCTAAATCGATATTCACAATAAAAGCGGGTATACCCATGGAAAAATGTCTGAGCTATTCCAGGCCAATATCGAAGTACACGAGGAGCGTGTCGCTCGACGACTGGTACAAATCGATGGACCTCTACGAAGCCGGCGACTTCGCCAAATCCATCGTGCACCTTCTCAGGTACATCAATCCCCCGGTCGAGATCCCGGACGCGAAGAAGCTCAACCTGACCATCCCCCACGGATCGGTGAACGTGAGCGTTAAAATGGACTCGAAAAATTTCTCCGTGAGCGTCCCATTCCTCAAATTCGGCCCCTCATCCCTGAAGGTGCCGGCAATGAGGCAGATAATCGAGGGGAATTTCTCCTCCCTCACCCTGGCCCAGACGGTCCTCAAGGACGGGGAGCTCTGGATGGAATACGGGGCCCCGATCGAGGACTGCGAGCCTTACAAGATATACGCCGTCCTTGACGAGATCTGCCGCGAGGCCGACAGCAACGACGACTACTACATCGACAGGTTCAAGCTCGAGCACATAAACGAAATAAAGGCCGAAAAATACGGCCCGAAGGAGCGTGAAGCCGCCGCGAAGGAATTCAAGGCGATTATCGAGGAGGGGCTGTCATACGCGGACTACCTGGAGGGAAAGAGATACTACGACATGGGATGCGACGCCCTTGCCATAACGGTATTCAGGCTCAAGTACGCGATCTTCCCGCAGGGGATACTGGGAAGGGACGTGCAGGACGTCCTCCAGTCAATGTTCGAGCACAATCCCCCCGAAACCATTGCCTCGAAAACGAAAGAAAAGCTCAAAAAGCTTTTAAACTACGACAAGGCAAAATTCGAGGAATCGCTTTATCACCCGAACTTCTTCATGCCGATAAAGCCGAGGGCGGAGATACCCCGCGTGAAGGAACAGCTCGACAGCGGGTACCAGACCCTTTCAAAGAACATGCCGGAAAAGGCCTACATGTACTGCGCGCTTTACGGCATGTACGAGCTCTACTATCTATGGGACGTCTACACGGTCCCTCCCGAGATACTGAAGGGACTCGAAAAGACGCTGTCAGGGGCCGCCGGCAGGGACTGGAAGGCCGCGGCGGAAGCCGTCTACGGGTTCATGTCCAAAATCATGGAGCTCGAGATCGACGGCGACGGCAAGCTTATCAAGGGCTCCCTTAAATTCTGAAGGCGGAAAATTCGAGAGGTAAACATGAGCGAACTTGAAAAATATTTCTCCACGGTCGTAAAGATAAACACGGCGGACGGAAGCGGAAGCGGCCTGTACTACAAGCCGGAAGACCTGGTGGTGACGAACTTCCACGTGATATCCGGCTTCAGGAAGGTCGGCCTCGAGACGCAGAACCGGGACTCCTTTCCCGCTGACGTGGTGCTCGTCAACCCCCTGCTCGACATAGCGATACTCAAACCCTACAGGGTGCTGGACGTGCCCGTCATCGAGTTCCAGCCGGTGAAAAACGTGAAAAACATGGACAAGGTCAGCGTGCTCGGGTACCCTTACGGCATGCCGTTCACCGTGACGGACGGAATAGTCTCGTCCGTGAAGCAGGTCCTTGACGGACAGCCGTACATCCAGACCGACGCGGCCATCAACCCGGGAAACAGCGGCGGCCCCGTCCTCAACCAGAAGGGCGAGGTCATAGGCATCGCGACATCCAAGTTCAGCGAAGCCGACAACATGGGTTTCGCGCTGCCGATCGACCTGGTGAAGGATGAGCTCGACGCGCTGAAGGCCAATCCAAACTATTCCTTCGCGGTGAAGTGCCCGTCGTGCGGCCATTCCCTGTACGAGGAAACCGAGCACTGCCCCAACTGCGGCGTGAAGCTCGAGGTTGAATCGATCTTCGCCGAAAAGCCCAAGTCCGCGATAGCGGTCTTCGTCGAGGAGATCTTCGGCGAGCTCAAGATAGACCCGGTCGTGGCGCGAAGAGGCTTCGATTTCTGGGAATTCTACCAGGGGAGCGCGCTGGTGCGGTACTTCGTGTTCAGGAACGACTACCTCTTCGCGGTAAGCCCGCTTGTGAAGCTCCCCAAACAGAACCTCGAGGGCGTATACGCCTTCATATTAAGCGGCGGGGAAAAGCCGTTTTTCCTGGGGATCTCAGAATCGGCCATTTATATCTCCTACAGGGTGCACCTGTCCGATCTCAACGGCGCGCATAAAAAAGAAATACAGGACAACCTGCTGAAACTGGCGCTGAAGGCCGACGAGCTCGACAACATGTTCGTGGAAAAATACGGCTGCGAGTTCTACGACGAGGAATCTGCAAAGGCCTGATTCAGCCGATGATGAAGCTCCTCATCGAGATGGAGCCGTGCTGGAAACCCTCGTGGAAGAATGAAACATCTTCACCCTCCCGCCTCATCGCGGAGACGTAGAGAAGAGGAAGGTAATGCTCGTCCGTTGGATGGGCGGTATTGAAGCCCGTCAGCTCCCCCTTTACAAGCTGCCTTTCATCATTGTTAAGAAGGCAGTGCGCGACTTCCGCGTCGAAAGCAGTGGCCCAGCCGTAAGGCTCCGGCCCGAACTGCTTTCCGTCCATCATGTACAGGTTGTGCACGATGTTGCCGCTCCCGATCACAAGGACGTCCTCGCCCCTGAGATACGACAGCCTCTTCCCGAGCTCATAATGCCCGTCCATCGTTTTCCCGGCGTCCAGGCTTATCTCTATCACGGGCACGTCGCATTTCGGAAACATGTGAAGAAGCACGGACCAGGCCCCGTGGTCTATCCCCCACGCATCGTCGAGCCCCACGGGCACGTCGGCCAGCCCGCCCGAAATCTCCGTCGCAAGCGACGAATGCCCCGAGGGCTCGTACCTGACGGTATAGAGCTCGTCCGGGAAACCGTAGAAGTCGTACATCTGGTGCATGTCCGTCGAGGAAGTAACCTTCGTTCCACTGGTCACCCAGTGGGCCGATATTACGACGACCGCGTGCGGCCTCCTTAACTTCGAGCCGGTTTTTTTCAGGCTCGACGTGAAATCGTTTTTCTGGACTGCGTTCATCGGCGATCCGTGTCCGACGAAGATTACAGGCATCAGGTCCGTCATATCGTCATCTCCCGCGGCGTTATTGTTGTTGAAATAATCAGCGGCGGTATTATTAATATACCAGTAAAGTGCATGATTTCAAAAATTTTGGAAGGATAAAATGACCGGCCTGCGGAAAAAAAGGCCCCTGCGCTCGGGCCTCTCGCTTGTCACCGGCGTGAAGCCCCGGGTCAGTTCACTCGAGGTATTCGTCGAGCATTTTCGCTGAGGTCTTCGGGCATTTCTTCTTCATTTCACCCGCCGACTTCTTCAGCTGTGGAAAAAATTTCTGCATGCAGGACGCGGTTTTCGCCCCGGAGCCGCCCCTGACCGTGCATTCATCGTAGTCCCTGACATGGGTGTTGCAGAAGGCCATGACGGTCCCCCTGATCACGGACAGGTCCTGCTCGATCGACTCCCTCTCGAAATCGCTGCGTCCGACCCTGAATTCGTCCGTGCAGGCCGTTATATAATCAAGGCATTTGGCCCTGTCGTAGCCCATGGCCGCCGTGAAAATCCCGGCCACTGCGGCCATGCAGCAAAATATTTTTTTCATCCGCCGCTCCACGTCTGCATATTACATAAAATCGTCCCGCGCGGGAAGGTTCTTATTGCTACCCGATCGTTCCGGAAATGTCAATTTAAAAAAAACATGCGGCGGCCGGGCATGACCCCTGCCGTCCGCGAATAACTTGTTGACATTCCCGGCAAGCCGGCTGCATTTATTGCCATGGAAAACAGGGAACAGATGCAAATCCCGCCGGAGCTGGTTTCCAAAGTGCGCCTGGTCAGGACCGGCCTGTACTGCTTCATTTCATGCCTTTCCGGGTGCATCGTGACCTCCGCGTCAAGCGCGCCTTTCGAAATAATAGGCGGGCCCGTGTTTTCCGTCATCGGCTCCTTCCTGACGACCCTGGCCGTGATCCTCTTTGCGGGCTGCTTCGCGTCGTTCGGCATTCTCCTCACCGGACTGCTGAAAAAACCCAGCGCGACCGACGTGGGCCCCTACATGTCATCGGCCCTCTCCGGAGTGGTCGTGATCTTCACGGCGGGCGGATGCTTTTTCGTCCTAATAATCATAGGAATGTTAGCGGCCCTCACGCTGTCGTTCTACGCGGATACAGGCGGGCTCATTCTCCTTTCCATAACATATTTCCTTTTTTCAACGGCGTTCTTCTTCATTGCCCACTCCTTCATACTGGCAGGGAACATACTGAAAAAAAACGAGCACCCGGACTGGCTCAAGAGGATCGCGTCAAAGCTCGGTTCCGCCGGCGGGGAAAAGCCTGTCAGTTATGACGAGGGAAAAAAAATCATCGGCCGGGACAAAATGCTGTCCGTGATGGAAAAAGTGCTCGGCACGGCGCTCGGCCTTGTCCTTTTCATCCTTATGGGAGCGGCCGATTATACCGGCCTTGTGGGAAAATTCCTTGGCTCTGAAGCGGAGGAAAAGGCCGAAACGGCGCTTTCATCGACGGAGATCATCCTGGCCGCCCTCTCCCTCTTCATATTCATCTTCAGCACGATGTTCGTGGTAAAAACGATACGGAGCATCGTAAACTCGAAGCTTGAAATTTCCTGAATCCGGTCAATCACCGAAGCGAACCAGCGATTTCCTGAACCTCTCGTAGCCGCGCCTGAACTTCCCGCACGCGGCATCATCCCTGCATTTTAATCCGAACACCAGTCTTGTGTTTGAACCGGCGTCCTCCGTGTCGTTGATGTATCGGACATGGCTGCCGTCGGCCGCCCTTATCGCCGTCATGACGGTTTTCCCGTCCCCGCTTTTCACGGTCTTCGATGAAACGACTTTCTCGGTTGAAGGGTCAGGTAAAATATCCGTCGGGGACCCGTTCCACTGGGGGGAATAAACGTAGAATTCCACTGTACCGTCTCCCGACGTGAAAAAGGCGCTGTCGAAGCCGTTCTCCGCGGAAGGGCTTTTAATGGAAGGCCGGGCCGTAAACCCGGGCGGATATTTTATCTCGAACCATGCCCCCCTGAAAACGCGCCATTTCGCCGGCCCGCCCTCCGCGTGCGGTCCGGCCGCCGCGAGTATTATTAATAAAGCGGCGAATGCGAAAAAATTATTCATGTCAGTCTCAGTATTTCGCGCCGGCGGCCTTCAATATCCCCACCACCGCGTTCTTTTTGCTGTTCTTCGCGATAACCAGGGCGTCCTCCTCGAACCAGTTCGTGAGGTGGATGTTGGCCCTGTACCTTAACAGGATCTTTACTACCTGCGCGTGCCCCCTCCCGGACGCGAGCATGAGCGGAGTCTCGCCTGTCAGGTACTTCTGGTAATATTTGTCGGTGCCGGTCCTTACGTCGACGTCGGCCTTTTTCGACAGGAGCAGCTCGACCGTCCCGGCGTGCCCGCCCTCCGCCGCAAGTGACAGGGGCGTCCTGGAATAAAAATCCTCCTCATCCACGTCGGCACCCTTTGAGATCAGCAGGCGGACTATCTCGGTATGGCCGCCTTTAGCGGCCTTCATCATAGCGCTCTCCACGAAAAAGGATTTATACAGGGGATCGGCCTTCTTCGATATCAGGTACTTCACGACATCCATTTTCCCCTTTCCGGCCGCGGTCCCGACCGGAGTGGAATAACCGTACTCGTAATTCACGTCCGCCCCCTTTTCGACGAGCATCCTTACCATCTGCATGTTGCCCGCCCTGGCTGCCTGATGCAGGGCCGGACCGAGCACGTCCGAAGACGGCTTCGCCCTGTTTATGATGAGAAGGGCCCTTGCCGCGCTCCCGTCCAGGACGGCCCACTTCAGCGCGGACGACAGGATGTCGTCGCTCAGGCTCCACTTCTTCGCCAGGGCCTTCTGCATGAAATCGGCGTCGCCGTAGTCGGCGGCCAGCCAGAAGGCGTAGCTCTTGTCCTCGTCGTCGAGCTTCTTTTCGTACTTCATCAGGAGGTCCGCCATGTCCCGGCTCCTGTTTTTGACCGCGAGCGTCAGGGGGCCGTAATCCTCGGGACTCCTGACGCCGAGTGATTTGCCCTTGGCGATGAGAGCCTGTATCCTGCCGGCGTTCCTCTCCCTCACTGCCAGTATCAACGGGTCCTCCCTGGCGCCCGCCGCAAGAAGGGTTTTCGCGATGTCCCCGTGCTTCATCCTCCTGGCGTATGAGAGGGCCGTCAGGTCGCTGTTGTTTTTCGTGTCGACCTTCGCGCCGCTCGCGAGGAGCAGCCTTACCATGCCGGCGCGTCCGTTCTTCGCGGCCAGCATCAGCGGAGTCATGGTGAAGTACTGTTGGGTTTCCGTCTCGATGGTCATGCGGTTGCCCGCGGTCGTGGTTTTTATGCTTTCAAGGTGCGAGGCCGCGGACATGTGGTTGACGTCCGCCTTTTTTTTGATGAGGATCCTGGCGATCGCCTCGTTTCCCGCCGCGGCGGCGAACATGAGGGCCGTGTATTCCTCCTTGTCGGATTCCTGGTCGATCTTCGAGCCGCTGTCTATGAGGAACCTGGCCAGCTCGGTATGCCCGCCCATGATGGCGTGCATGAGGGGAGTGTAGCTGTCGGATTTCTCGTAACTGCCGGCCCTGCTCGCCGTGGACTTAAGGCTCGCGCCCCTCTTCATTGCCGTCTTCACCAGGTCGGTCCATCCCCTTGCCGCGGCGTTCCCGATGAAGCTTCCGGACCTCTGGTAGCTTCTGGCGAGGAACCAGCTCGTTTCGTAATCGAACCCCTTCGTGTAATTCACGAGGAGCATGTAAAGGTCTTTTTTCCCGCTCCTGAGTATGTGGGAAGAGTCCTCGCTGTTGCCGTAAATCCTCGCGCCGCGCTCACCCAGGTACCTGGCGATTTCCGGGTGGCCGTTCTCGACTGCCCAGATCATGGCCCAGCCGCCGGTGGAACCGCAGAGCAGGTCGGTCTTGTCGAGCTTCGCGCCCTTCTGGACCAGGAGCTTCACCAGCGGGAAATTGCCGGTCCTGGCGGCAACGCTTACGGCGGTCTTGTCGGCCGGGCCAAGGTCATTGAGGCCGTGCCTCTTCGCGATGAGCTGGCGCGCCTTCGCGTCATTGCCGAGCTCTATGGCCCGTATAAGCTGGTTCGCGTCCTTCACCCTTGAAGGGTCCTCCGCCCTGAGATTGAGGGTCCATGCCGGGCCGCAGCCCGAAAGGGAAAGCGCGGCTGATGCCGCAAATACGCAGATTACCAGGTAACGCAATTTTACCATCATGGCTCTCCTGTCGGTCGGGATAGTTTGATTTTTTATACCGCAAAAACGCGGAGTGTCAATTATAATTCAGCGGCTTGCGCAGGGAGAAACAAAAAGCGCATGGATGATGCCTCACCCATGCGCGTGTCTGTTAAAATTATTCCGTCCAGCTACCTGGCTTTCTTCACGTATATGGTGCAGCGGTACTTTGTGCTGCCCTCGCCCATAACGTCGTCGTAGCTGTAGTCCTTTTCGCATTTCGCCTTTGCCGTCTCGACGTACCTGCCGAACTGTCTCGCAGCCTCGTAACCCGCCTCTTTTTTGGCCTCAGCGACCGACCATCCGAAACCGGTGATCGTGGCCGAGTCCGCGGTCTTGTTTGTCACCTCAACGCTCGTGCATGAAAAAACGACGAAAGCAAAAACTGCGATCAATGACAATAATGCAATTCTTCCATCAGTTATTTTTACCAATTTATCCTCACTTAACCTTTTTGACCGTAATTGTGCATACCCAGTAGGTTTTGGCCCTGGCCTTTCCATGGCTTGCTGACGCCTTGAACTCCTGCGTGCAGTCCGTGTCCTTCGTATGCGCGAACCTGCCAAAAAGTTCCGCCGCCTTTTCCTCCGCGGCTATCTTTGCCTCTGGCATGCTCCCGCCGTATCCCGCTATGATGGCGGTGTCCGGTGTCTGCTGAAGGATTCTGGTGTTTGAACATCCCATGACGCAAACCATCGCCATGACCATGAACAATAATGCGGTTTTTCCTTTCCTCACGATACCCTCATTGTTTTAAAAAAACTTATCGAATAATTCAGTTCACTTTTTTAACGGTAATGGTGCAGATCCAGTGCGTACTGGCGCTGCCGCCGGAAGCCGAGAATTCCTGCGTGCAGTCCGTGTCCTTCGTATGCGCGAATTTTCCGAATATCTTCGTCGCCCTTTCCTCCGCGGCTATCTTCGCCTCGGCCATGGTCGCCGCGTATCCTGATATGACTGCCGTATCCGGGGTCTGCTGAAGGACCCTTGTGAATGAACATGCCATGACGAACGCAAGCGATATGATCATCAAAAATAACGCGATTTTTCCTTTCTTCATAATACCCTCCACCTGTTGTTTTTTTCAAGATTTAACAATGACCGTAAGAAGTCAAGAATAATTAAAACGCATAGATTAAGCCGTAGCGGTGTAAACCGCTTTTTATGTTATACCCGCCGGTCGTTATAAAGTGTAAAAATTTTTCTCCGGACCCGCTATTTTGGCTCCAGGCAAGCAGCCGCCCGATCAAAAAATAAAATGAACCACCCTGTACCTGACCCTGCGGAAATACTCCAGGTATCCGGGAAGCTCCCTCTTCAGAATGGTCGACAGTCCGGCAGGCATCATGACCCGCCACGACTCGAGGATCAGGGGCGCGCTCCAGTTCATGAGGATGAAGCGACGTATCCCGGGTGACTGGGATACGCGTACGGGCCCCTGTCGTCCTGTATCCGGAAGCGTCGAGCTTCCCGCTGCTTTTCCCGGTTTTTCGCACGCATTCGATGATTAAATAAATGCGGCGCCTTTATTTTTTACAGCAGGGGCCGGAGTCCTGCACATGCCATAACTCCTCCCGGTTCTCCTCGATCTCCCCCCACCTGAGCGTCTCCTTCGAGGAAATCTTTTTCGAAAACGGTTTGTATTTATCGTAAAAGCACGTGGCCCCGCATCCGGCGGGCCTCCCTATCCCCTTCTCTCCCTCCTCGACCCGCCATTCGATGCTTACGATATAATTCCTGAAGGACCACTTCCCGTAAAGCCTGTGGTTCTTTATCTCCGATATCGATTTCCGGAGGACGGCGGTCCCGTCCGGGCAGAAACAGTACGCGTCGGAGGTGCTCGCGACCTCCAATACGGCCGTCTTGCCCGAGACCAGCGGCGTGTTGCCGCGCTCGAAAATTTTTTTCAGCTCCGACAGCGTCCCGGTCCATCCCCGCTCCTTCCGTATTCCGGAAAGGTCCGGGTCCTTCGAAATATTTTCAATGGAAGGGTAACCGTAGATAATGGCTTTCCTGAGGCTGTTAACCGCTTCGGAATTTTTCCCCATTCTGCTCTGGGCGCAGGCCATGTTGAACCAGGAGAGCTCCGGGTTCGCGAAAATCAAAGAGTTCGATATGTCGTATGATGAAACGGCATTTTCCAGTTCGCCGATGTTCGAAAGGCTGTTGCCGTACAGGTAATAGATCTCGCCGTCCGTATGGATCTCCATTGCCTGTTCATATTTTTGTACCGCCTCGGCGTCCCGTTTGGCCCCATAAAGGGACAGTCCCTCCGCCTTAAGAGCGGAGAAAACCGACTTGAGTTTTTTCTGCTCGCCTTCATCCGGGCTGGATATGCGGTTCTTTTTAAACGCGAATTTGGGATCGAGATATCTCTTCCTGGAAACATCGGCCCACAGCATGGAAAAAGAGACGAGCAAAACGATTATCGCAATTGATTTCTTCATCTCCGGCACCCCCGTTTGACTTCATTCCGTTCCATGTTTATTAATTAACGGCGCGGGATTCAACTGTTTACCGGCCGGCCCTCCCCTCCCGACGAAAAGAAGATAAAGGTTCGACCAGGCTGCGAACACCGCGCCCGCGGCAAAAAGGACGGCAGATACAGCCGTCCGCGCCTCTTCACCCATGAGGCTTCCGTCGTAAAACACCCTTGACCGCACTATAAAGATAAAAAGCCCGAAAGGCACGGCAACGATGAATATGCCGATCCCGACCAGATATCCGGATATATGCCTGATGATTTTTTTAAGTTCCACCTGCAGACGCCCTCGATTGTTTTTGTAATTGATATGATGACCCGATATTGAAATTTTTCAAACAAAAAATATTGATTGTTTCAGCCGGATGCTGTAAAATGGTTGTATCAAATCCAGATACTGAAACATCCCGTATGAAATGGAGAAATCGATGCAGTGGAACGAAAATTTTGAAACAGGCATAGAAAAAATCGACTCCCAGCACAGGGAGCTGTTCAGAAAATTAGACCAGCTCGAACTGGACCTGTACAGCGGCAGGGCAAAGCTTGAAATTCAGAAAATGATCGGCTTTCTGGAGGATTACATAAACACCCATTTCGATGACGAGGAGAAAATAATGCTGGATGCGGGCGTGCAGGAATTCGGCAAGCACCGCGAACAGCATAAGAATTTCATGCAGATGCTCAGGGACTTCAAGATCGAGTTTGAAAAAAAAGGCGCGGACTCCTATCTCGCGATACGCCTCGACAAGGAGCTCAGGTCCTGGTGGGAAAACCACATACTGAAAACCGACAAGCTGTATATATCCCGCGTGAAAAAATAACCGTCAGCTTTTCATGTTTTCATTATCAAAAATCAATGATCAATAAATCCTGCAGACTAACAGCATCAGTTTTGCTGTCCCTGCTGATCATGATTCCCTCATGCAAAAAACAGGACGATGTAAAAGCGATGGATATATCCGAAGGCATTATAAAAACAAAAAGGCTCATACTCGATAAACTCGCGGAGGAAGGTTTCCCGGCGGACCGCGCGGTTTTTTCGGCTTTCTGGGACTTCGACGGGACCATCATCAGGGGCGACTGCACCGAGGGACTGATAGAAAACGGCAGGCAGGTGTACGCGGGGCTTGCCGAGACCGCGATAAGAGCGGGTTTCTCGACTGAATTTCCCCGCGAAGGCTACCCTTCCTATGAAAAAAAATACAGGGAAATCATGGCTGAAAATGGGAAGGCCGCCGCCTATTCCTTCGTGCCGTCGGCCTTCGCCGGCGCGGGCCGCGATGAGCTGCTCGGACTTTCGGAAAAATACTTCGAGAGCGACCTGAAAAAATATTTCTTTTCAGCGTCGGTCCGGATCATCCGCCGCCTTCTTGAAAACGGGATAGCGGTCCGGGTGATTTCGGCCAGCCCGGAATTCTTCGTCGCGGCTTCGGACGCGACCCTCGGCCTGGACCGATCCTTCATCAACGGCATGAGGCCGGTGACCGTGAACGGCAGGATAGCGCCCGGGGTGGAAAAGCCAGTCCCGTACGCCGGTGGAAAAACCGATATCATTAAAAAAATCGACGTGTCGGTAAGGGCGACCGGGGTCCGGCACTTCATCCTTGCCGGTTTCGGCAACAGCTACGAAAGCGACGGCCCTTTCCTGTCATGGATAGTATCGCAGAAGCTCCCGGCCGGAACGCCGGCCGCGGTGATGATAAACGGAGGCGAGCCGCCCCCCGGATACCGGGGCGGATTTATTCGCCTCGAGCTCGCGGAATGAATTCCGTCTATTTTTTTGATTTCCCGAACCCGGTCTTGATGAAGTACTCGCCCATCATGACGGTGCGTATCCTGCTTACCCTGAGGAACGAGCGAACCGCGCGGAGTATCCTGATCATGTTCACAAGCATCCCGAAAACATTTCCCGAACCGTAAAAAAGGAACGGGTTTTCCACGTGCCTCTTCGACGGCCAGGATTCAACCACGATGCCCTCTATGCCGAGCGAGCCCGGGGTCAGGGACTCGAGGACCAGGTTCCTCACGTATCTCGTCCTGGGCTGCAGCTTCTCCGATACAGGAGACATTATCCCGTGCCACCTTTTTATCCATTCATCCCTTGCTATCCCGTCCGGGCGCTCGAGAAGGTTTACCGAGACCACTCCCGGCGACCTTGAGCCGTCGGGCCAGCTCCTGGACTGCGAGTGCCTGTTTCCGCCGTATTCAGTGTAGACGGATTCCTCGACCTGATACGCGGCAGTCCTGTACCCGGCCTGCTTCAGGATCGATTCGACTTTGCCGGCCGTCTTCCTGTCGCCCGCCCAGACGTCGACAAGCGCGCAGTACGGCTCCTCCCTCCTCAGCCATGGCGACGGCGGCCGGACCCTGGACCCGGAATCCCTGCAGTACAGGACAAGGCCTTCCGCCCCGGCGCGCAGAATCGAAGCGGCGATATCACCGGCGAGCAGTTCGCTGTTCGTTTCTTGGGGCCTGCCCGCCGGCGCCCATAGAAGAAACTGGAATTTAAGGCTTTTCATATAATCCACCGAAATCATTCATCATAATGCATTTGCCGCGTTCTATAGCTGGATCCCCCAGACCTTCTGGCTGTATTCCTTAATGGCGCGGTCGCTGGAAAATTTCCCCATGTTGGCGGTATTCAATATCGACCTCCTGGTCCATTCGTTCCTGTCCGAGTAGGTCCTCGCCGCCTCGTCGTGGGCCTCGAGATATCCCCTGTAATCCGCGAGCACGAAAAACCTGTCTCCCTGGTCGAGAAGCGACCTGATGATCGGCTCGAACAGATCCTGGTTTCCCGGGGAAAAATAACCGGAGCGTATCATATCGATCGCCCTTTTCAGCTCGTCGTCTTTCAGGTAGTATTTCCTCGGATCGTATCTGCTCTTCCTCATCGCCCCTATCTCGTCCGCCTTCAATCCGAATATGAAGATGTTACTCCTTCCCACCTCCTCCATGATTTCTATGTTGGCGCCGTCGAGAGTACCGATGGTAAGAGCCCCGTTAAGGGCGAACTTCATGTTGCTCGTCCCGGACGCCTCCAGCCCGGCCGTGGATATCTGCTCGGAAAGATCGGCGGCCGGTATCACCTTTTCCGCCTGGGAAACACAGTAGTTCGGGAGGAACACCACCTTAAGGAGGCCCCTGATCGACGGGTCGTTGTTTACGGTCACTGCCACCGAGTTGATCAGCTTTATTATGAGCTTGGCTATGAAATAGGCCGGCGCGGCCTTTCCGGCGAACACCACGGTCCTGGGAACGAAGCTCCCTCCCGGGCTGTCCTTCATGCGGTTGTACAGGGTCACCACGTGAAGAAGATTGAGGAGCTGCCTCTTGTATTCATGTATCCTCTTGACCTGCATGTCGAAAAGCGTGTCGGGACTGATTTTCATGCCCGTCTTTCTCTCGATGTACTTTACCAGCTTGAGCTTATTCGCGTATTTGACCCCGTCCCATGATTCGATGAAAGAGGCGTCGCCCGCGAGCGGGACCAGCTTCTTCAATTCGTACAGGTCCGTGATCCATCCGTCCCCGATGGTCGACGCGAGCAGACCCGAGAGGTTCTGGTTTGCCTGCAGGAGCCATCTCCTCTGCGTGATGCCGTTGGTTATGTTGATGAACCTGCCCGGAAAAATCGCGTTGAAGTCGCCGAAAAGCTCGTCCCTGAGGATCCTGGAGTGGAGCTCGGCGACGCCGTTCACGGAATGGCTCCCAACTATCGCCAGGTTGGCCATCCTCACCCTCTTCTCCGGCGATTCCTGGATTATGGAGACCCTGGAGAGAAGCGATTCGTCGCCCGGGAACCTGGATTCAACGTATTTGAGGAAGCGCCTGTTTATCTCGAATATTATCTCCATGTGCCTTGGGAGCATCCGCGACAGCAGGTCGACCGGCCATGTCTCGAGGGCCTCCGGGAGCACCGTGTGGTTCGTGTAGGCGAAGGTCGCGGTGCACACCTCCCATGCCTCTTCCCATACAAGGCCCTCGTCGTCCAGAAGGAGCCTCATCAGCTCCGGAATGCTTATCGCCGGATGCGTGTCGTTGAGATGCACGGCGACCCTGTTGTGGAACTCGCCGAAACCGGCATGAAATTTCTTGAACCTCCGCATGATGTCCTGGAACGTCGCCGCCACGAAGAAGTACTGCTGCTTCAGCCTGAGCTCCCTGCCCTGGACCACCTCGTCGCTCGGATACAGGACCTTCGAAATGTTTTCGCTGAAAACCTTTGACTCCATCGCCCCCATGTAGTCGCCCCTGTTGAAATCCTGGAGGTCGAAGTCGCGGCTGGATACGGCGGACCACAGCCTCATGTTGATGACGTTTTCATTGGCGTATCCCGGTATGAATATGTCATTGGCCAGGGCCATGACCGATTCGGTGTCCACCCACCTGTACCCGGTCCCGCCGCCGGGAGCGGTGAAGGGCTCGCTCCTCCCGTAGAACATGACCTTGTATAGATATCCCCTTCGGGAAAATTCCCAGGGGCACCCGTACCTTACCCAGTTATCGCTCTGCTCGACCTGGTATCCGTCGACGATCGTCTGGTAGAATATGCCGTAGTCGTACCTTATCCCGTAGCCGTACCCCGGTATCTTCAGCGTAGCCATGGAATCCATGAAGCATGAGGCCAGCCTTCCCAGACCGCCGTTGCCGAGGCCGGCATCGTATTCCTCCTCCTCGAGATCCTCGAGGTTGAAATCAAGGCCCTCCATGGCGTTTTCGCAGTCGTCCCTCATCTGCAGGTTGGTAACGTAATTCATCAGGAACCGGCCCGGGAGAAACTCAAGGGACAGGTAATATACGCTCTTGGACTTGTTATCGTAATAGGAGCGGAGCGCCTTGAGCCACTGGTTGACCATCCTGTCCCGGACGCAATAGGCCAGCCCGCTGAAAAAGGTGTCTTTCCTGGGAAAAGTGAAGTCATTGCCGAGGATCGTGATAACGTGCCTTTCTATGTTATGCCTGAGGTTGTCGGCAGAATGCTTCCTGTCTCCCGAACGGCCGTCATTCTTTGCAGTCATCTGGATGTCTCCTCCGTATGATTGTTAACGATAGCTTCCTTTAATAATTTTTCAACCCGTTTTTTATTAATAATCATCATGGGCATGAAACCACGGCAATAGTATTGACCATATAATGCGGTTTTGAACAGAAAAACCTTTCAAACGCTTCCCCAGTGCCCGCCGCGTTACACGTTCAAAAGGCCCTGCTGTATCGATAAAAAAAGATTGAATTGACGCGGCCTTCTCTTATTATATATCCATTGGATTGCTTAATGAAACCTTTTGAACGGAGCGAATACATGGTAGCGCGAAAAATACTGATATTATCCGCCGCAATCTGCATCCTGATGCCCGGCACGCACGTCAGGGCCTACGACCTTTTCGACAGGGCCTACGAGATGATGTCGCAGGGCAAGCTGGTCAAAGCACTCGAGCTGTACGAAAAGGCGCTCGCGGCAAACCCGGAATCCCCGGACATATGGCAGGAATACACCATCTGCCTGAGAAAACTGAAGAGGTTCCAGAAATCGCTCCAGGCCGGCTGGAAGACCATGGAGCTGGGGGGAGAGACCGAGGGCAGGTGGGCCAATATCGGGAACGTCATGCTCGAGGTCCATGCCTGGGAACAGGCCTTCGATGCATACAGGAAGGCCGATGCGATGACGAGGAATAAAAAATGGGCCGCCCAGAATTTTCTCAACCTGGGCTTCGAGCAATGGATATACGGAAACAACAGCGGCGCTGAAAAATGCTTCACGCAGGCGCTTTCCATAGATCCGGAAAACGGCCTCGCAGTGCTGGACCTGGGAAATTTCCACGCTTCCACCGGAGATATCGTGTCAGGAAAGGAACAGATCCGGAAGGCCATCGAGCTCCTGAAAAACGATCCCAAGTCCAAGGCCATGGCATACGCGAAGCAGAGCCTTGATGCGATCGAGAAAAACGGCAGCCTTACCGCGCCGTTTCCGAGGGGAAAATCCTACCAGTTCGCGCCGGAGCACCTGCTGAAAAGACCGCCCGCGAAGGCCGCCCTCAACATGATGACCGACCGCATGGTGAAAAGGCTGGTAAGCATTGAGGAAAAGGCCACCCTCACGTTGACGACGCCGGAAGAATGGCTCGAACTGCTGAAAGTCAACGAACAGAGGGGGATATTGACCATCGAATACCTTTCCCCTCCTGGAAAGGAAAGGTTCCATTTCCTCATATCGCCGCTTACGGGATTGAAGGACAGCAAGACCGCCAGGGACGTTAAAGCCATGGCGGAGGGATCCGGTAAAAGGCTCCTGGGAAGGTCGATTGAAAAGGAGCTTGAAATCTTCGAGCTGAAGGGAAGGGAGATAGAGGGATACGCATACACCCTTTCCGATAAAAGCTTTAAAAAAGGCGCTAATCCCGAGGAATATCCGTTCGTCACGCAGGGGTTCCTCCTTTCATCCGGGACGGTGCATTCATTCACGGTGCTCACCGACTCGAAGGAAAAAGCCTTCATAATGTCCGTGCTGGACGTCCTGAAATCAATTTCATACGTCAGGTGAAATGAATTCCGGAAGGTCGCGTTTTTTATGTTTAAAAAAAATTTCCTAAAATGCTTGTCAAATTCCTTCCCGTTATTATTTTAATATGAAGGCGGGGATTGAAGATATTGTAACATATATCGTTCATCCGCCCCACAATCATGGGCTACTTGATAAATTTGATTTTTCATTATAAAACCGCTGAAAAACGAATTTATACGCTGAGGAGCCCGCAGGGGAACACGCGAATTTGATTATCAGAAGTTCCCTTATTCCAGTTCAGCTGTAAAAGGAGAAAAAAATGTTAGGAATAGACCCACTCTACTGGATGATGATGATACCGGTCTTCATACTTTCGGCCTTCTCGTCATTGAGGGTCAAGACCACCTTCAATAAATTCTCGAAGCTGGGCTCCAGGTCGGGAATGACCGGCGCCGAAACCGCGGCCCTGATACTCAAGAGGAACGGACTGTCGGACGTGCAGGTGGTGGAAACCGGCGGGTTCCTCTCCGACCACTACGATCCGTCCAAGAGGGTCGTGAGGCTGTCGCCCGACGTGTTCAGGAATAATTCGATCGCCGCCATCGGAGTAGCCGCGCACGAAACAGGCCACGCCGTTCAGCATAAGACCGGCTATTCGCCCCTGGTGCTGAGGAACATGATGGTTCCGATAGCATCCATCGGGTCTAACTTCGCATGGATAATCATTATTGCCGGCTTCGTCCTCGGATTTCTCGGCCTTGTAAAGATAGGAATTGTTCTTTTCAGCGCCGTCGTGTTCTTCCAGATCGTAACTCTTCCGGTGGAATTCAACGCCTCGAGCAGGGCGAAGGAGATGCTTTCCTCTTACGGCATACTCTCTTCGACGGAGATGGAGGGCGTAAAAAAGGTGCTTTCCGCGGCGGCCATGACCTACGTGGCTGCGGCGGCATCGGCCATCATGACGCTTCTTTATTTCCTGATAAGGGCCGGGCTTCTCGGCGGCAGGGATGATTGACACCCGTTCGCGGACCAACATACGCGAAATCTGATTAATCAGCGTAAAAAACAATTTTTCCTGTCACTTTTCCAGTCCGGAATTGTTAAATACAATAATCACATCAATTTCGAGGTTTATCATTATGAAAAGAATATTACTAACGGCGGCGGTGATCGCCTGTCTCGCATCGCCGTCATTCGCGCAGGACGAAAAAACCGAAAAAAAAGAGGCCGATAAAAAACCCGCGGCAGAAACGGAGATAAAACGCCCAAAAAAAGACGACCCCGTCAAAAACGACGGCAAGGCCTCCGGCGACGTGAAAAAAACGCCTGTCGACCAGTGGAACGTCGTGCTTCACGTCGGGAAAATAGCTGGATTTTCGATCGGTGGAGGAAAGAACGGCAGTTCCATGGGAGTAAACGTCAATCCCGCGGTTTCCCTGGGGGCGGATCTTTTCCTGTTCAGGGGAATCGCTTTCGGCGGGACCGCCATGTACCGCTATATGAACCAGAAGATCGATATCCCGATCATCATATCAAGCATGCCCGTCAAGGTCAGGGTGAATCCGAAAGTCCACGCTTGGAGCGCCGGGCCGTCCATGATCCTGTACTACCCCCTCACGGACAACTTTTATCCTTACATAAGGGGCCAGTTCAATTACGGGCAGGCCTTTGCCAAGGTTAAAATACTGAAGGAATTTTCCGGAAAGGGGAGCTACATGGAATACGGAGGCGGGCTGGGGTTCGTTTATGTTTTCAAGAACAACCTCGGGCTGTTTCTTGAAGCGACCCATATAAGGGACAGGATGAAAATGGAAGAACCAAAAATGATATCGGATTTAATCAGGATGAACACCAGGGGATATACTACGAACATAAACCTCGGATTGAGCATATTTCTCTGAAAAAAAAGCACCTTATTGGCACACGGGGCGGTCGGAATTTACCGCCCTTTTTTTTCTTTACGCTAAACTGTTGACAAACCCGCAGGAGAAAGTGTAATATTATCAAAACCCCTTTTTACCATGAAAAAACAGAAATTAAAAAAATCGGCCCTGAAACTCCTGCGCCCCTTCAAGGCCATCGCCCTTTTTGTCGCCGTGGACATGAAAAAGGTCATGAAAAATTTCGCCAGGCACGACGGTGAGCTTTCCACTTGCGCGCTAGCTTTTTTTCTTTTAATATCCTTTATCCCCGCGTCCCTGGTGATAATTTCCATATTGAGCTTCTTCTATGATTCGGAAGACATGGCCTCTTTTTATCTTACAAACATAAAGTACCAGCTCCCATCGATCAACATAGAGGACATCAGTTCAATATTCGACAAGATCGTTTACAGCAAACGGTACCTCGCGTTCATCTGGCTACCTTTTCTTTTCTGGTGGGGAAGCTTCGTCTTCGACATCATTGAAAGGGGCCTGGAAAAGGCGTTCAAGATCAAGGAAAGCAGGAAGTACTGGAAGGCCAAGATCCGACATTTCATCATCATAATCGGGATCGGCTTTTTCGTCCTGTTCCTGACACTCGCATCAAACCTCATCGCGGTCGCGAAAAACAGCGACATAGTGAATTACGCAAACCAGAATCTTGGGAATATCCCGATTTTAAAAAGCTACCTTCTGAAGATAGGGCACATACCCCTGATCCTGAGTTCCGCCATGACCCTTCTCATCAACTCGGTCCTGATATTCCTGCTGTACAAGTTCGTACCGCCGGCGAAGCTGAAAAACCGGTCGCTTTTCAAAGGCGCCCTTTTCGCCTCGCTGAGCTACGAGGTTGTTAAGTGGCTCTTTTCGTACTACATCACGGAGATAAACGACTATTCATCGATCTTCGGATCCCTGAACACAGTGGTAATCCTGATGATATGGATCTGGTACACCTGTTTCCTGTTCGTGATAGGCGCGGAGATGGCATGGGTGATGGACGAAAAAAAAACGGCCGCCGCGCTGAAGGCATCTGAAAAAAACAACGCCGCTGAAACAGGCAAATGAACAATTCAGTCCGGGCCGGCAGGCACGGACCGGTTCAAGGGTGCTTCCTCCTGAAAGCGCCCAGCCTGAAGTCCCCAATAATTTCGGAGCAGTATTCCTTCACCCTGAATACCGCGCCGTAACCCGTAAGTCCTGTAAAAGTCCCTATTATCTTTTTTTTCCTCTTATCCTCGACGAAAAGGCCCTTGAACAGAAGGGGCGTTTCCAGTCCGCCGCTTCTTGATTCTATGAGCTTATCGCAGAATTTAACGAGATCATGGAGCAGGAAGCCGCATTCCTTGAGATAGTCGTTCCTGTCCGCCTCTATCTCTATGTCCCTCGCGTTGTTCCTCGAAAGCACCAGGATATGGTCCTGAATCCTTTTGGGATGCCGTGATTTTACCGGCGTCGCGAGGAAATCAAGACGATCAAAAAGTTCCCGCAGTTCGTTTTTTTTATCTTCAGCGAGTTCCATGAGCGAGAATACCGGCATGAAGTGAAGCGACAATTCCGACATGGCGCCGTAGAGGTGGGTTATCTCGTACATGGCCGAAGGATGAAATCCGATTTCTGGATATTTCCTGATCCTGGCCGTATTCTCTTCTATTATCCGGTCCACCTTTTCCGAAAAGGATTTCCGGCTGCCGCTCTTCTCGTACCTTTCCCTGGTTTTTTCGAAATTGGCGATCTCGGCGAGAACGAACCCCTCGAGGTTCATTCTGTTCCGGACTGCCATCTCGAGCCTTTCGTTGAAGGCGTCGAGGTTGAACCATTTCGGGCTGTGCTTCTTCGAATACTCCCCGTACTTTTCCCTGAGCTTTGAAATGACCCTTTCGATCTCCTTTTCAGTCATCGGCACAACCGGGCCTTCCTATATGTGGCGCCTGATATAGTCTCTGATCAGGTTTCCGAGAATGTCCCTGAAAAGCGGCTCCCTCTCCATCGAATAAATATCGAAGAGGGAAACAAGAGTCTGCCTGTCCAGCATGGTTTTGATTGAATAGAGGGCGGCAGTCCTTACGTATGTTATGGGGTCCTTTTCAATTATTTCCAGGAGCCTGTTTATCGTCTGCCTGCTCTTGTAATTGCCGAGCGCGTCGCACAGTTCGGCCCTGACCTTGTAGTCTGAGTCAGATAGTCCGTTGTAGATGACGCCGACGGCCCTCTGGTCCCTTATCGCGCCCAGTATATAAGCGGACTTGACCCTCCTCCTGTAATCGGAATCCGAGGCGAGAACCTTCTCCACGCCCCTCAGGTCACCTCCCCTTTTAAAGTTCATGAGACCGTCAAGGATGCTGTCCTTTATCTCCGGGTCGTCCTCAACCATCAGCCTGGAGGAAAGGGGCTCCGCGGCTCCGTACGAACCAATCTGGATGAACGCCCTGGCGGCGGCGAGCCTCAGGTCGCGGTTCCTTTCATTCAGGGCCTTCACGAGCACGTAGCTGGCGCCGTTGTCTTTCATCTCTCCCATTGCCTCGATGGCGCTGATCCTCACCTCGTCGTTCCTGTCGCCGGCGCCGGCGTTCCTTATGATGCCGGCCGCCTCCATGAGCTGGTTTTTCCTGAAGCAGTTGATCACGTATATCCTGATGGACTTGTTTTCGTCCCTCATCATTTCCACGAGATGGCTGTAAAACCTCTTGTCATAAAGGTAGTTCATTGCCTCGATGAAATAAATCCTGTGCACGGGATTTTCATGCCCGGCCATTGCCAGTATGACGGGATACATCCTGTCGTCGCCGTTCTTTCGCAGGGCCATGGCCGCGCTTATTCTGACCGGCTGATGAGGACTCGTCAGCTCCTTCGCGATCGGAAGAACGACGCTCCTGTCCCTCAGTTCGGCCATGAATTCAATGAGGTCCCTCTTTAAAATATACGAATCCGACTCCCTCAGGATTTCCAGGCACGGCTGCACGAGCTCCTTCTGGGGATAGAACTTGAGGGCCTCGAAAAGGGCCTTCTGTTCCCCGTATCTGCCGCTCCTGAGCCTGTCGAGGATCTTTGCCGGAAGGTCGGCCGGCCTGTTTTTTTTCAAATAATTCAGCGCCTGTCGGTTTTCCTTCTGGTCCCTGCTGAGGAGCATGGAAAACAGGCTCCCGGCTGATTCCTCGCAGTATGCCGTCCCCGAAAAAATCAGCATGGCCATGACAATGACGATCGGGCTATTGTTTTTCATATAAAATTCCGGTTATAATCCGAGCTCTAACATGAAAACCCGGCTTGACCGGGTTTTCGTATTAATTCTAATATTTTAAAAGGCCTCAATTTGACTGCTTTAATACACCATTGAGATAATTGTTTGCGATTGAATCCACGACAGACCCGTCGAGCACGTTCAGGTTCTTCTTGTCGTATTCATATACGATCATCATGACCCCTCCCACAATCATCGAAGCGGTAATGTCCGGGTCCACGTTGTTTTTAAAAACCCCGAGGTTCTTTATCTCCGCGACCTCCTTGGCGATTATCTTCACGATTGACATTACCGACAAATTGACCCTGTCGACCACCTCGGTATCAATGCCGGAAATGTCCCTGAAGATCAGCCTGATGACGATGGGCTCGTTGACGAGAACGGATATGCATTTTGAAATCCGGTTGTTTATGAATTTCACCATCGCCTTGGGGTCAGGGGACGATTTGAAATATTCCTTCATGTCGTCCTGGTCGAAGATGTCCTCGATATCGTCGATCACTGAATCAAGTATCGCGTAAAGGATTTCCTTTTTATTGCTGAAATACTGGTAAACAGTACCCCTGGCTATGTTTAACTTTTCGCAAACCTGTCCAATATGGGTGCTTTGAAACCCGTTTTGAATGAACATTTCCTTGGCCGTCTCGATTATCTGCAGTTTTCTTCTTTCACCCTTTGGCGGCATAGCATTACCTCGTCTTTTGATTAAGCCTTCTATCGTCAGAAGAATTCTTGAGTTTTTTGAGCTCCTCCTTGATAGGCACAAGAGCCTCCTTGAGTTCTCTTATCATCCTGTCCGCCTTATCCTGGAGTTCTTTGCTCATTCAATCTCTCGTTCACATCATGAAGTATTTGAAGCCTGTTAAATATATCGAAAAATTTCCGGTATGTTGTGAAACAGAAATTAAAAAAAACAAGATTGATTTGATATACAATTTTAACTACAAAAAAAATTCTAATTATGAATATAAAATAAAAATATACGCAAAGGGTCAACAATTTTTCATAATCATTCAGTTTTTTTATTAACAGGTGGTTTTGGCGGAGGAAATTAATGAGACATAATTATGGCATATAAAACAATGGATGCGGCCTTAATCTTTTTTAAAAAAGGTTCCGCATCCGATCGGTAATATCATCAGCCTCACACCCGGCCCGGTCATCATACCTGCGCGTCGAGGTTGACGCCTACGGCCCTGGTTCCGGCATCAACATGTATCCTGGTTTTAACGATCAGGTAAAGAAAATTCTGTACGTCCTGGAGATCCATCATGGATTTTTCGGCTATATGCATGTCGAATTTGGGCTGAATTATCTGCTCGGATAGTTTTACTTCAGCGCCGCGGGTTTCCAGGCGCTCCGGTGTTTTGAAGGCCGGAAATGGCATTGTATTGCTGGTGTTGTTGATGTTGACTTCCATTTCGTTAACCTCCTTCCCTGGAATTTGCCTGTTATATATTTCGACAGGTTTGCTGATTATGATAATATCTTTAATACATTTTTTATTATTTACTTGACAAAAATTATATTTATAATACTATGCTTATAGTGTTATTCAATTATGAAAGACAAGTTAAAATCCATGGCCGAAGTATTCAAGGCGCTCGGCGACCATAAGAGGCTGATGATCATCAAGATGCTTGCGTCCAATGCCGGGGAAACGCTCTGCGTCACTGACGTCGCGAAAAACCTCGGAATCACCCAGCCTGCAGCGACCCAGCATATCAGGGTCCTGAAAAACGTGGGCCTGCTCGATGAAAACAGGAAAGGCTACAGGGTATACTACGCGATCAATCCTGGAATTATGGGAGAATATAAGAAGGAAATGGATGAGCTTTTCAAAAAGGCGTTCGAAAAATGCCCGCATGATTATTCCTGTACGGAATGCGAATACAACCAGGGATGCGGGAAATAAATTTTTTTGCCGTTGCTTATAAGTATATGCTTATTATATTTAAAATTAAGGGTTATCTGTCATGATGGAAAAGGAAGCTGAAACACAGAAAGAAAAAATCATGAAATGCGGTTCAGATTTCTGCATTTATAGAATTTTCGACGAAGACGCTGCGCCCGATGCCGGGATGTGCAAATACTGCGAAAGGTTCATGCAGAGGCAAAAGCTTTTCCTGAATAACGTGGGATGAATGGAAGTCTAAAAAAAAATTCTGATGCATTTACCCCAATGATCAAATGAAAAAAACAGTGATTCCCCGCTGTATGCCATCAGTATGATGTAACTCGGGAGTTCATTACAGATATATATTTAATCCCCTCAGTAAAATCACCTATGTTTTTCATAGTCAATATCACCGATTGACAAAAAGTGATGACTCTGCTATAATGCCACAAATTTTTTGTCATTTCCAGTAATAAATCAACGCTTATAGATTAAGGAGATCAAATGAGAAAGATAACAGTCATTCTGTTTGCCGGTTTTGTGTTGTTCACGGCAATCGACTGCATGGCGGCGCCAGGGTTCGGCGCGTACGTCAACGGCGGCGGGGGCATGAATTTCCAGAAGTACGGCATCCATAATATCGGGGGAGGACTGCTCTTCGACACGAACGTTTCAGGCGACAGGCTGTTCAATTACAGGCTGAATATCGGCGTGGACCGCTGGCATGAAGAGTTCATGATAAGCGAATACAAGTTTTTTGAAAAGCCTGTAAACACTAAATCAATCGATTATCCGAGACTTCACATCAACAATTCATTCGGTTTCGGATTGATAAAAGAGAAGGACTACAGGCTCTGGCTCGGTCCTCAGATAGGTTTCGGTTTCGGCTTCAGCAAGAGGTTCAGACTTTTCACCGGTTCGATTGGACCGGTACTTGGATTTAATTATAATCTGTCCGACAGGGTCACCTTCGGTATCGAAGGATCGATCATGACATCAATCGAAGATAAAATCTATAAAAAATATGCACCGTATGAAATCGGCGCACCACCTTCTATAGTATGGAAATTAGCATATTTAGGTTTCCCTATACAATGGTATCTGCATCAACACAGGGTCAATAAATCCATGATTGATGGGTCAATAATCGGGAATATTTCATTAAGCATTATATACAGAATTGGCGAGTGATTAGCTTTGTTGATTAACAAATATTATTAAGTAGAAGGTGCTGTGCAAGTTTTCAAGGTGACATGGCGATGAGAACAAAATTATTTCTAATAATAATAATGTTGATACCATTTGCGGGTTACTCAAAAGATTTCACTTTTTTAGGTGATAGCAGGGCGGCGATGTTGGGAGGTTTAACATTTCCAATTCCTTTATTTCAACAAAATGATGAATTACCTAAATTATATATAAAAGATGTAACATGGGTTGATGGAAGTCCGGAGAAAGTTTTAAAAGGCGATGATATTATCTTTAAAAAAAAAGCTTTATCTATGTCGATGTCGGGATTATGGGTCCAATGGACAAATGATTACAAAGCAAACATCAGCAAAGGCGGCCTGCCGTATCGTTCCGATGTCAGCCTTATTTCTCTTGGCGGCAACGACTATCTTGTACCTGCAATGATTGGTGTCCCTCAGCATCTGTCAAAAATGATATCACAGGACATCCTGAAATATATTTCTCATCTTCCATATGAAGAAGCAGAAATCACCCGTTATCTGGTTTATTGCATTTATTCATGGTATGCAGAAACAACAGCGGATATTGCAGTGGCAAATACCGGTTATTTAATGAAATTCATTCTGGACTGTGATCCGAATAATAAAATAATTTTAAATGATATCGCACCGGTTTTAATGATGGACCCAATGGTTGTAAATTTAGAAGCAAATACTCCAAGAAAACTAGACGTTGAATTCACCTGCATAATGAATCACATGGTGGACGTATTGAATATGAAGTACAGGGATGAATTGATGCCTTCATTGAAATCAATCTATGGCGACAGGGTCCAGCACCTGAAAACCTTCACGTTTTTCATGACGGCAATACAGTTGTGGGACATCCAGCATTACTGGCCGTTTATATATTACAGCCTTGTCGACGGCGTTCATTTTACATTTTTGGGTAACATGACCTGGGGAAGAATGGTGGCAAAAAAAATCGGTGCTCTTGGATGGTTCAACAGGGCGGACTCGATATGCAATTCCGACTCAACGCCCCCGACATTTAATCTGCCGTCTTCCGGATGCATTCCCGGCATCGGAATGTTCGGTATACTTAATACACCGCTCCCATTAGATTTCATCATTAAAGACAACGGAAGGGTGATGGACGTGGAGAACGCGGAACAGCTTCTGGGAGATTCATACAGGATTTATTTGAACAACAACATGCCTGCAGGCAAGGAAATGGAGCTGGACATAGTAGCGAGGGACACCTGCGGCAATCCTTCGGGATATAAAATCAGGTACTGGATGGCGATTACCGGCATGTGGAGGGCGGTCTGGGGCTTTTACAGTTATCTCCTTTTTTACACCTGCACTCCCATATGATGTTACGGAGGTCCGGCATGAAAAAAATCATTAAGATGCTGTCAGTTACAATCGCATTTATAAGTTTTCTCTCCTGTTCCATCTTGAGTGACGGCAAAAAAGATGGATTGGGACTTCTAATCGGTTCCGGTATCGACAGGACTGGGAAATTAACATCTACACAGAAAACAGCTGTTATAAAAGAAATGACCGAGTTTTATGAAAAAGTCGATGAAGGCTGTCCATGCCTGGTTCCGGAAAAGGAAACTGATCCGAAATATATTATCGGCAAAGAAGAGAAAGCGGCGCTTGATTCATACAGAAACGGCATCAAGGCAGACGGACTTGACAGACCGGATAGAAAAAAGAAAGAATTGAGCTTCTGCAGGATAAACACTTCAAGGCGTATGCGGAAGTCAGCATCCCTGCAGAGCGATATTTGATGAAAACGCTCGCGCAGAAAGAAAAAAACAACGAAAAATGCACGGTTCCGATTTTGAAGGCACTGCAGAATATTACATCAGCGAAAATCATAGAGCTTGAATCAACCATTAATGAAAACGGGAAAGGCCTTGATCCATTATATTTTGAATTCATGAATGCCGAACTCAAGACTTTCATACAGGTAAGGAAGTCCATTATAGACGAGCTGGCCAAGAGGTGATGTCTGGAACTAAAATAAATCGACTATATCAAAAAAAATCATCGTTTATGAGTGTCTCCACCTGTCCACATCGTGAATTTTAGTTGATAAATCACTCCGCCCGTCCCACTCTGTCAAAAATTAGTTCGCGTCTTCTTCAAATGCTGAAAAATCTTGACCAGATCAAATCCAGGGCGGCCGATATAGTGGCTTCCCTATCATGCGACTACGCGGAGATAAGGATCTCCTCGTCAAGGAGCACTTCCATAACTCTGTCCGGCGGCGAGACCGATTCCTTCTCGTCCGGAAGCTCCCTTGGCGGTTCTGCGAGGGTGCTGGCAAACGGCGCCTGGGGCTTCGTGTCCTTCAACGACATCGGCGACCTTGAATCCTTTTCGAAAAAAGCGCTCGAGATCGCCCTGAAAATCGACCCGGCTGAAAAAACTGCCGTCGCGAGGTCGGGCGCGGTGAAGGGGTCGTTCTTCACGGAAACAGCCAGGGACGTCGATTCCGTGACGCCCGATGAAAAATTCGAGCTCCTGAAAAAATACAACGAAATCCTCAGGGCGCCTTCAGCGGTGAAGACGACCCGCGCCGTTTATTCCGACGTCAGGTCCGGATACCTCTACGTCAACAGCGAGGGCAGCGACCTGTCCTACGACAGGTCCTACTGCGGCGTTTCCCTGGCCTCGATCGCGAGGGACGGCGCGCTCATACAGCCCTTTCATGAAAGCGTTTCCGGATACGGCGGGTTCGAGCTGGTGGAAAACATGGAGGAGGCGGCGGAAAGGGTCGCCAGGACCGCGGTCGATCTCCTCGGGGCGGAAAGCGTGCCTGGCGGCAGGTACCGCGTGGTCGCAGACCAGAAGCTGGCCGGGGTGTTCATACACGAGGCGTTCGGCCATCTCTCGGAGGCGGACTTCGTCCATGAAAACGAGCGGATGAAAAAAATCATGACGATCGGGAACGTCTTCGGGCCGGAGGGCCTCAACGTGGTCGACTGCGGCTCGATGCCGGGTCTTTCCGGATACATACCGTTCGACGACGAGGGTGTGGTCCCGGGAAAAACGCGTCTTATCAGCAACGGGGTGCTCTCCGGAAGGCTGCACTCAAGGGAGACCGCCCTGAAAATGGACGAACCCCTTACCGGAAACGCCAGGGCGATAAACGTGATGAGGCAGCCAATCGTGAGGATGACAAACACCTATATTGAAAACGGGAAATCAAAGACACAGGACCTGTTCGATTCCGCGGAAAACGGCATTTACGCCATAGACATGAACGGCGGCCAGACCAACCTCGAGATGTTCACCTTCACCGCCGCCTGCGGCTACGAAATAAAAAACGGCAGGCCCGGGAAAATGTACAGGGACATTGTCCTTTCAGGGAACGTTTTCACCACCCTGAAAAATATTCTAATGATAGCGGACGACGGAAAAATGTTCGGCGGGCTTGGCGGATGCGGCAAGGGGGGCCAGGCGCCGCTTCCGGTGTCGCTCGGAGGGCCGCACATCCTCATAGACGACGTGCTGATAGGCGGCAGCCAGTGATGGATTTAATAATAAAACACGCTCCCGGCGCAGGATGGTTCGATATCATCGAGACAGGCGGGCGTTCCACGCCGGTATCATTTAAAAACAACAGGATACATTCCGCCGTCGAAAAGCAGAACAGCGGGTACGGGGTGAGGATCAACCTCGCTGGAAAAACCGGTTTCTCATACACCAACGACAGGGATAACCTGGAGGAAACGGTAAAAAAAGCCGTCCTGCTGTCAGGCTACGGCGACGATGAAGGGTTCGAACTGCCTTCCCGGATGGAAAGAACCTTCAATCCGTACGATCCCTCCATAGAAAGCTTCGATATAAAAATTGAAATGGAAAAAGCGGGCGAGGCCATATCCAGGATCATGGAAAAATTCCCCGGTTCCAACACCGACCTGGGAATAAGCAGGTCCACGGGGAATGTAAGGATAATGAATTCAAGGGGCCTTGATGTTTCGTATAAAAGCTCCGCTTATTCCGCATACATCGGGACAACCCATATCCTCGATGACGGGACGAAAATTGACGTTTCTGAAAGCCTCACTTCCAGGAAACCGGAGCCGTTCGACCGGCTTGCGGACGAGGTGATTAAAAAAATGAGCCTCGCACTGGTTACGAGAAAGCTTCCCGGCGGAAAGGTCCCTGTGATACTTACCCCCGGGGCCTTTTCAAGAATGATAGGAATAGTCCTCTCCGGCCTCAATGCCAGGTCGGTATGGAAAGGGATATCCCCTTTTTCGGATAAAATAGGAGCCAGGCTGTTCAGCGCGTCTCTGAACGTCACGGAAGACCCGTTGATGAGCGATTCCCCGTACAGTTTTCCTTTTGACGACGAGGGGGTGCCTTCCCGTAAAAAACCCCTGATAGAATCAGGGGTTATCAAAACATTCATAACGGACCTGAAACACGCTGAAAAGCTCGGGATTGAGCCTACTGGAAACGGTTCAAGGGACTTTTCCTCGCTTCCGGCCCCTTCGTTGAGCAACGTGATAATTTCAGGACCGGGGATAAGCCTCGCCGACCTCATCGGTGGAATGGGAAAAGGCGTACTGGTTGAAGAATTTATCGGTTTGGGCCAGTCGAATACTCTGACCGGCGATTTTTCTGCGAGCCTGGACCTCGCCTTCATGGTTGAAAAAGGAGAAATCACGGGAAGGGTCAAGGATTGCATGATATCCGGTAACCTTTTCAGACTGCTGGAAGGGGATATAATATTCAGCAGGGAAAGCAGGGTTACAGGCTCCGTCACCGCGCCGCATGTCTTTTTCCCTTCGGTAAACTACACGGGATGAAGTTAAAAAAACTGACAGCAATAATATTCCTGGCGGTCTTTTTACCTGCCATGTCCCAGAATGGATTCATTAAAACCTTCATAAAACAGGGACGATTCGAAAAATTAAGAAAAAACTGCATCGAATCCGCAGAATCAGGTTCCTCAATCATTCTCCAGGCTGAAATCATCTCCCCTGAAGAAGCGTTTTCAAGATGGCATGTCCACTACAGCCTTTATTCCGGGGGTGACGACGAGGAAGAAATCAGGGAAAACGCATCATGGGCAAATTATCTGAGGAAAAAAATCTATAAATACTATTGCCCTGACATTAAAGAAAGTAAAAGACTCCCGATTCTTATTCTTCCCGTGGAAAAATAAACCTCTTTATGAAGAATAATTCCCTGTTTTTTCCGGCGGATCCCGCAAAATCCGCCGTCTGATCGGACAAAAAACTTAAAGACCGGATTTTTCGCCTGTTTCCGGCGGCAAATTCCGTTAACAATAAGCCTTATACCTTGATCATAAAGCAGTCGATCAATAAAATAACGGATAATTCAGATTATAAATCGTAATTCGAATTAACTTTCATCAAAAAATAAAAAATTTGGCTGTTATTATTCAAATCTCACATGAAAAACAGTCATTCGCGGAAAATTCCGGCGATATTTTATTCCTGAAATGTTTCTTCAGCCGTTTTTATCTGAACAATTATAGAATTTTCAAACTCGTAAAATCACACGACGATAAAAAAACTTGTGAAATATCACCGTCAGCAAGAATTTTCCAGAGAATCGCAGCGAATTGCATGGTTTAAAATAATTTTCAGCTGTGACGGACCGATTTTTCGACGTGATAAAAAATTTTCCAGGTCAATCCGCCTTGTGCGGGAAAAAAAATTCGGTTTTCCAGTCAGCGAAACATCAGGTGAAGAAAAAAAATCCTCTGCTGACCGATAAAAATCGGCGGAGAGATGCCGGAGCGGCGCATGAAACAAAAAAATTTTCCCGAAAATTTTTTTTGCGGACTGAAAAACAGGTTTTTTAGAAAAAAAATAAAAAAAATTTGAATAAAATTGCAGGAGACATAATAAAGTAATTGAAAAATTATGTCTCATTTATTATAGTGGAAAAAATTTAATTACCCAGGAGGGATTCAATGCCTACAAAAAGCACTCCTAAGAAGACGACGAAGAAGGCTACTACAAAAAAGACGACCAAGAAGTCTACTTCAAAAACCACAAAAAAGAAATAATTATCCTATCTTTCAGAATACCCCGTTTTCAAACGGGGTATTCTGAACCATCTTAAATCCCTGAACGTTTCAATAATACCAAAAAAAATTTAATTAAACTTGAAGGATTCTGCTACAGAAGCCGCCTGCATGAATACATCCTCGGAGTCGCTGCTGACCTTACTTTCTATCATAACGAGAAAATTGCCCCTGGTGAAGGCGAAAATCCTGTAAGAATATCTTACAAGATTTAATTCCATCCCAAGATGGACCATTGCCACCCTGTCCGAATTGCTTAATTTCTGCCATTTTAGCGTGTATGAAGGAGGATCAATGACCCTCCTGGCCGGTAAGGCGGTTATTTTTTTTAATATAAAGTCGAGCGGATCCGGGTTTTTCATCGCGAATTCGGTTATTATAACCTGTGCCGACCTGTCCGGAGACCAGACCGATAAAACCGCGCCATCTTCCTTTTCGAAAAGCCAATCATCCGGAACAAGATACCTGTATCTTGTTCCGGAATCCGCGTGAAAGGCGCCGACAACCGCGATGAATAAAGCGTAAAAAATAACTTTTTTCATGACTGGGCCGGATGAAAATAAAAAATTGACCGGATCAGTAATTCCAGCCCATGATCGCAAAACCGAAAATATTCATCAATATGGCTATAAGGTACAAAGCGCCGACCACAATCTGCTTTGTCCTGAGCTTTTTCAGACTGATCACTATCAATGCCGCCACATAAAAATGCAGGTAGCCGATAAGAAAAATCAGCCAGACCCCGCAAATGGATCTGTGCCACCACGGGTATTCCCATACAAGATGCCCGCCGATGTTCAGCATTATTTCAACAAAAACGCAGAAAATGGAATACCCAATGGCCCAGAACCATTTTTCAGGGAGCAGGAGGATTTTTTTACCCGGTTCGTTTGTCAGGGTATGATAATAGATAATGCCCGATATGGCGAACATGAACATGATTTCAATGTTCCATCCCACCATGGTGCGCAGGGCCGTTTCCCCAGGAGTGGTCCAGAAGGCGGAACGTCCGGTCAGATAAAAGACCCATCCGTTCCAGGTCTCGTTGATGAAATCCATTCCGAAAACAGTGAGCCCGGCCAGTACGGCGTTCCAGTCCCCGTCCTTCCTGGCTTTTTTTATCTCCGTTACGTAAATGTAGATTACTATAGCCAGAAAAGGAATCACGTACCATTTTAACGTGCTCAGGGTCCTCATCCCTTCAAGTGCTGCCTGTGATGCTGGTGTCATTTGCTATCCCCTCCTTTTTTTGATTTATTCGGTATCAGTTTTTTTATCTTTTTCAGCAGGTTTTTGACTTTCCCCTCTTTGCCGGAAACCCCCTGCTCTTTTTTTACCGGAACGCCGGTCTTCTGGCCCTCATGTTTCCTTTTTCTTTTTCGTTTACGGAATTCATCCGGGGATTTTTGCGACTGCTGTCCCTGGCTCCTTCTTTCATTATCCCTTTCGCGCGAACGGCCGGCCGTTGCCCTTTTTTCATCATCCCTTTCATGAGCATGCCCGGCCGTCTTTTTTTCTTCTTTCCGCTCGGCCGACTCCCTGGAAACGTATTTTTTTTCGCCGCCCCTTTCCTGCGAGTATCTTGAAGCCGGTTTTTTTCCCTTTTTCCTGTTTTTATCGTCCCTGAAATCCCTTTCGCGCCTATCGTGCGGCCTCAGGGCGTTTTTACCGAGGAGCTCGCTCATCCGCATTCCCTTGCTGACGTCCTGTATGAACATGTCATCTTCCGGCCATTCAACCGGTATCTTCATCTTCGTGAAGGACTCAATGGCCTGCAGGCCGTAAACGTATTCCTCGCAGGCCAGTGAAACGGCCACCCCCGTCTTTCCGGCCCTGGCGGTCCTGCCGATCCTGTGGACATAGTCCTCGCTGTCCTCCGGCAGGTCGTAATTGACCACAAGCTCCAGATCGTCGATGTGAAGCCCCCTGGCCGCGACGTTAGTGGCGACCAGGAACCTTATCGTACCGGACTTGACGCCATCGATAATACTCAGCCTCTTTTTCTGCGGAAGGTCGCCGATGATGAATTCGCATTCATACCCGTTTTTCGTAAGCCTCGCCGCCACCTCTACCGCGGCCCGTTTCGTGTTGGTAAAAATGAGCGCATTGGCTGGTTTTTCCTTTTTCAATACACCCAGCAGAAGGCTGAATTTCTCCTTCCTGCCGACATGGTAGAGCTTCTGGATAACGTTTTCCACGGTGACGTTTTCAGACTTGACGACTATCTCTTCAGGGTTGTTCATGTAATCACCGGCAAGGAACTTGACCCTGTCTGAAAGGGTGGCGCTGTAGAGCATCGTCAGCCTTTCGGAAGAAGGCCTCATCCTTTTAAGCATCCTCTTAATGTCCGGGAAAAAGCCCATATCGAACAGCCTGTCCGCCTCGTCGATTACCAGGATATTGACCTTCCTGAAATCCAGCCGGCCCGACTGGTTGAAGTCGATCAGCCTGCCGGGGGTGCCTATTATTATATCCACGCCGGACGAAAGCAGCCTCTCCTGCTTGTCGTATCCCACGCCGCCGTAAAACGAGCCTATTATAAAATCCAGGTGCTTCCCTATGGCCCTGGCCTCCTCCTCTATCTGGACCGCGAGCTCCCGGGTGGGGACTATTATAAGCGCCTTGCCCCCCCTGAAGGATTCGTTTTCCAGGAACAGGTTGTATATCGAAACGAGGAAGGCGACCGTCTTCCCGGTCCCGGTCTGCGATTGAACGCAGACGTCTCTGGCCTTCAGGGTATGCACGAAGGTCTTCTCCTGCACGGGCATGCATTCAGCAAATCCCATGTCGTCGATCCCCTTCAGCAGTTTTTCATTGAGTCCCAATTCTTTAAAATTCATTTTTTTACCACGTTTTATAGATTAATTGATCATTCCCCGAAACCACGTCATGCACCAGATCAAACAGGGGATTTGAAGCAAGGGTCGAATACGAGCCGCTTTTTATCCTGGCGTCCGCCCTGCCGATATGAAAAAAAAGCGGCCTTATCCTGTCAGCCGGCATCGTCCTCGCATACGCGAGAAAATTGTCCCTGTTCCTGGTAGTTACACCGCAATTTTTCATCGCCTCATCCGGCAGCGCGCCGTCGCTGATCTGGGCATGGTATTTTTCAAGGAGCTCGGCCTGCCAGAGTATTCTTCCCAGGACAAGCAGTTCGGGTGTGCCGTCGTCCATCAATTTCTTGAAGTACCTGAACGCCATCCTGTCCCTTTTAAAAAGAAGGTCCAGGAAATCATACACCGACACCTCCTTGACGTCGCTGATATAGCTCCTGATAATTTCGCTGTCTACCGCCCTTGATTCGCCAGAATATTTTATCATGTCCAGCGCGTCATCGATTTTTCTTATATCCTTGCCCGTAAGCTCTATTAAAAGATCTATGGCGCGGTCGTCCATGTCCACGCCGTTCTTCCTGGCGTTTATCCTGACGTAGTTGTAAAGGTCCCTGTCGAAGTATCTCCAGAACTGCACTATCTTCATTTTATCCAGCAGTCCGGCCGGAATGAAATCCGGCGGCCTGTTATTGGCCGAGGTCATGATAATCCTGGTCGATTCGGGCAGGTCATCGATCATTTCACTGAAAAGCCTCTCCGACGACCTGGGATTCTTCATCGCCTCCACGTTTCTCAATATGCAGAGCCTTGAGTTTGAAAACATGGACTGGGAGAGCGCGAAATCAGCGGCCTGCATCAATTCGTCGTTTTCCGCGTGGAACCTTCCAACCGACCCCGAGGGGTCATCGCTCCCGCCCAGCACAAGCCCGGTTATCAGGTTGATGAATTTGTCCTTTTCCCCCTCTTCCTCGCCAAGGAAGAGATATATCCTATCCAGCCTGCCCCTGTCAAGCTCCCTTCGGAATTGAGAGGAAGACGGATATTTCTGGGTCATTTCTTGTTCCTTTCAATAATCGTCATCTGGCCGGTATACCAGCCGGTAATCGTCTTGGCCGCGATCCTTCTGGCAAGGTCGGCAAGGACAGACTCGAGCGCCTGCGGCTGCATCTCTATCGGCGGCTTTATATCGGAAAAAATCCTGAATGCCTGCAGCCCCGACTCGTGCAGGATTACCCTGTCTTTTTTCAGATCAAACACCCTCATATTGCACGTGATCCTCATCCTTTTCCTGACGGGAAAACCCATTGAGTCGTATTCGATGTTCTGGATCTCAAACCCGGCCACGGCGACGTCGAGCCTGAGGTCCGACACGGCTGAATCATCGGAGATCCCGAGCCTTCCGTCCATGCCGATCTCGTCCCTGATTTTAAGAAACAGCCTTTCTGAAAGGCCGGCTCCCGTCATGTCGGAAAGCGGCTGTATGAACAGACTGTTTGCGCTCCTCGGAACGACCGGCTCGCCGCGGAACTCATCGACGACCTTGCCCACCTTTTTGCTGCCGTCCCTTATATCCGTTTCGGATACGCAGCCGGTCAAAAGGGACAACGCCAGCAATGAACATAACGACTTCATCCCTTCCGGAATTATATGATGCCGCGCCCGGAAAGCCGCCTGACGGCAGCGGCATTCATTGACCGGATCCTTGCCCTGCTTAAAGCGACATAAAATATCCGCGGCCGAGGCAGGCTCAAATCGCTCAAAAAACTGGATTATTCCAAAATTTTTGCTAAATATTTTTTCCATGATTCCGATCATAATAGCAGATCATTTTACACTCTGATGGTCTTCCTTGAAACTAAAGGGCAGTCATTGAGGAAGAACCTTTCGCAACAACGGGATAGCAATATCCCGTTTTGTATTAATGGGCGTTAAATCCCGCGCTTCATTCTTCGGACGGTTTCAGTATCCTTATCGTCTCGGTGAGATTGTAAACTGTCTCGACGTACTGCCTCGCCGGCCTGTCCCAGTAATACACGGAGCTTTCCGCGTTCTTCCTGGCCTTGTAGATCGTATCATCGTCACTACTTCTAAAAAAATACGACGCCCTCTCCATCGCGTCATAAAAAGACGCGGGATTGTAGTCCGAGAAAAGAAAGCCGTTGCCCTCGACCCCTTCCCCCCTGATCCTCACGGGCGTGACCGTGTCCCTGAGTCCGCCCGTCGCCCTCGCAAGCACCAGCGCGCCCGCGGCGAAAGCCTCCAGCTGTGATATGCCTCCCGGCTCATGCATGGACGGCATCAGGAAAATATCGCACGACAGCAGCGGAACGCTTATCTCCTGGAACCCTATTGAAACGCTCACCTGCTCCTGATAATACTGTCCCATCTTGTAAAGCCCGTGCGCTATCTCCTCCCCCTTTTTATCTCCTGAAGATACCGATCCGCCTATGATGGCCTGGAATCCGAGGTTCTTAAACACGCCCTCTGAGGCGTCCAGGAGGAGCTGGAAACCCTTCTGCTCGCAGATCCTGTGGATGAACGTGCAGAGTATGAGGTCGGGGTCTATCTTCAGTCCCTTCTGCATCTGAAGCATCAGCTTGTTGGCCATTCTTTTAACTATGTATTTCCGTTTCTCATCCTTGATGGAATCCACATGGGCCAGGCCCTTCAGTATTTCGGGGTATTTATTTATTAATTTTGCGTTAAGATCATCATCTTCTTTTATCCTGTCGAGAAGATCCCGGTAGTTATTATCCACGAACCCGGAATCCCTGAACTGCTTTACGAGTTTTTCCCTGAAATCCCTGCCTATGGCGTTGCTTATGCCTACGACGTTCCTCAGGATCCTTTCAAGGCCGTCGCAGGCGTATTCTATCTGTCTCGCGTAGGACGGGCTTACGGTTATTACCTTGTCCGCGAACCTGATCCCGGTCGCCATGCAGTTCAGCCTTTCGGAAAAAACCGGATCGCAGAACTCGCCCGCCCTCCAGAACGGAAGGTTGAACAGGGTGAAAAGATCGAAGTTGTTCTCGTGTCTGTTGTAGGCGTCAAAGTATTGCCATCCGCCGTTGTGAATGATGTGGAGAAACTTGTTCCGCTGGAAATTGGGGTTCCATGAATAATACGGATCGCATCTCACTATGCCGTTGAAAAGGCCGATATAGGCGTCGTTGGTGAAGGTGAAATGCGGCCTGATGTCGAAAAGAAGTATCACCTCCGCGCAGGCCCTCGCGAAAGCTATCCTTCTCCTGAGCTTTTCCTCGGCGGTATAGCCCCAGTAGAGCCCGTCGAAAAACTCGTAGTGGTCGAGAAGATAATACCTCACCCCGTCGACAAGGGCCGTATGAACGCCGATCTCGTAATCGAACTCCATTATCTTGAACCGGACGCTCACCCCGGAATATTCAACCCCGTATTTTTCAACGGCCGACTGCATCTTCTTCACGGCCTTGTCGTCCCCATAGCGGTAATAGCACGTTATGACGCAGACATCCTCGCCGAGTTTGGCCAGCTCCCTGGGCAGCTCGTAAACGACGTTGGCAAGCCCGCCGCTTTTTGAAAACGGGTCGGCCTCCGCGGACATGAACACAAGCGCGCCCCTCTGGTTGTGAAGGATCAGCGATTCACCCAGGCCCCTCAGCACCTCGTTTTTTTCAGACGACATCCTGCCGGAATACTGCAATATGACATCTCCGCTCATCAGGCCTTTCTTGAAAAAATAAAAAGACGCCCTCTTCAATCCAAGCTCCAGGTAATTCCTCATGTCCGGCAGGAAAATCGGCACGAGCTTTTCAAGGATAAAAGCGGTTATCGCTTCATAGCTTCCTATATGACCGGCCATTTCCATGAACGCGAAATTCGACATGATCCTGTCAGTGTTCGGCATCTCGCAGAGCCTGATGTATGAATCCCTGAGAAAATCGGAATAATGATCCTCCAGCTTCACCGGATCCAGCCTCAGGAGCTTCACCCTGTCGGTATAGGACACCACCGTGTTGATCCTTGAAATCTTGAGCTCCCTGCCGCTGTAATATGAATAATTGCCGGTTGTGATAGAGAAAAGAGGGTCTGAGAGTATGTAATAGGAATCGTCATGTATTGGCAGGACCGGGCTGTCGAACTGTATCGCGGCCGCCTGGTTCGAGTCGGCGAAATTAAAAGACCCGATCCAGACGCATTCATCGGTGAACATCGCAGCTGCGGCGACGTTGGTGTTGTTTGCCCAGACCAGGTAGCCATTCCCCCTGTTGTCCCTGTGGAACCTGTACCAGACGCTGTAAAAGGATTCCAGGCTCCTGTGCGCCGCGTACTCGAACTGGTTCCAGTTTACGTATATGTTGTCCAGGTATACCTTCCAGCCCTCGCCCTCCGCGCTCCCCTCGTAATCCATGATGATGTTGCTCATGAATATGGTGAGCGCCGTGGCCGCGCGCAGGCCCCTGTGACCGAACGTGTTCAGGCCCCTTCTTTCGTCATGGTTGCCGAGGATCCCCAGCAGCTCGGTCCCCCTTGGCAGAACAGACGGGAAGTAGTTGTCGTATATGTGGTATATCTCCCTGACGTCGGTCTTGCCGTGTATTATGTTCTCGCAGATCTTGAAAAGCGATGAATTGTAGGGTATTATGCCCGTCCTGGCGAGGAAACGCTCATGTCCCCAGTAGCATTCCGCGATGTATATGAAGTAATTCCTTTTGAGCTCTTTAATCTTTTTTTCAATCCTGAGCATGAGATAGTAATGGATGGGAACGGAGATAACGTCCCTGCAGGCGCAGTCATAGTATCCCGTGGTGATGAAGTGCCCGTCCTCCCGGTCGTTGACTATGATGTTGCCTTCGATCATCTCCTCCGGGGTCCTCTTCCTGTTGTAGACGTACGGGTAGTTGTTTTTCTTCATCATGATGGGCACGGCATGGGCGGAGTCGAACCTTATCCCGTCTATGCCGAACTTCTCTATCAGGATGTCGATTGAATCGGCGAGCCATTCCCAGATCTCGAATTTCCTGTAGTTAAGAAGCTTGCCGTCGTTCCACGAGCCGTACCTTCCGTCCGTCGAGGCCCTCTGCACGAGATTGCCGCTCCCGTCGTAGGTCATGACGCACAGGTCATCCGGCAGGTGGTCGCTCCTCCTGTTGATATGGGGTATGATGTCCACGATCACCCTGATCCCCAGCGAATGGGCCTTGTCCACGAGATCCTTGAACTCCGCATCGCCGCCGAGGGTCGGCTCGATATCCACCAGGCTCAACGGCGAGAAGGGCGAAGGCGACGACGCCTCGAACGCCCAGTCTTCCCTGTTGCTGCCCCTTTTCTGGACCCCGAGGAGATAGAGCCCGGTGATGTGATACTTGCTCTTGATCTGGTCGAGGTGCTCGGCGATGTCGGAAAACCTCCCGAGCCGTATGACCTCGCCGTTTTCGTTGTAAAGGAGACCCGGATGACCCGTGTTGTCGTGCCAGTACGATTTTGTGTGGCCGTGTATGTCCGTGAATACCTCGAGGATTACCTCGCCCCTCACGTCGGGTATTACATTTACCCTGCCGCTGGTGTCGGAGAGCTTCAGCCACTCGCTCTTCCCCCCGCTCTTCCGCACCACGGTATAGTCGAAATGTCCGAATTCGTCGAACCTGCAATCCGCGTAGTATTTTTTTCCGGGGGCGTCGAACGAAAGCCTGACCTCGGAATTGGTTATGTCAGTCTCGGATATAATCCTGCTCTTCTTTGAATTTTTGTACCTGCAGAACCGGAGATAATACTCCTGCCCCTCGCCTGGGAGCTCGAACTCGAAGCGGTGGCTGTCTCCGACGCGTAGGTTTAAAAACCTGGATGACAGCGGCGCGTCGAATTCCTTCGGCGCCAGCATCCTTTCAAGCACCAGGTTCGCCCTGTTCCTCACCTCGTGGACGTCGTGCCCCGAGGCCGCGACCAGGATCCTCAGGATTTCGCGGACCGAGTCCCTGTC
Organism: Spirochaetota bacterium; assembly: GCA_025457915.1. Classification (GTDB taxonomy): domain Bacteria; phylum Spirochaetota; class UBA4802; order UBA4802; family UBA5550; genus JALOTL01. The sequence continues at coordinate 52,451 of JALOTL010000007.1, forward strand.
GCCTGCGGCTTTGTATATCCTGGCCAGCCTCTCAAGGCTCTTCATGGCCTTCATGTTTCTTTCATAGTCGAAATTGAATTCGTCGCCCACGACCCTGGCGTCAAGGTCCCTGATGAGGTTTCTCCTGGAGGTCCTGGTGAACTTCCTCGGCTTCCTCTTCTCGACCGCCTCTTCGATCTCCTCGAGCTCCTCGCGGGAAGCGCTCCTTATCACCTCCTCCACCAGGAGGTTCAGAGCCTTGAATACCTCGGGCGGGTACACGGCCCCGTGGGTGTAACCGGTCTCTATGGCCCTTTCCTCTATCATGAGAAGGAGCATGAAAGCGCTGAAAAGCTCGCTTGATTTCCTCTTCTGCCCGGCCACTATCGCGTCGAAAGTATTCAGTCCAAGATAAATCGTCGGGACCTCCGCCCAGGGCGGCCCCTGTCCGACGTGCGAGATGACGGTAGTTTCGCCGGAGACGTGGAGCATGGTGGGCGCGCCGGGCCTTTCCTTCACGATGACGAACCTTCTGGAATGAAGGCTTGAATAATTTCCCTCCGCGGCCGCCCTGTGCGTCACCGCGATGGCGGATATGAGCCTCGATGAAAGTCTCGTGTCGGAAAGCATCCTGTTCCTGACGGTCTGGTCTTCCCTGGCAAGGATGTCTATCATCCCGTTCCTCATGTCGAGGAACCTCTCCCTGAAAAACTCCGCGGGATCGCCGTCCCTGATCCTTTTCACCACGTCCGCGTCGAGATAGAACTCGAAGCACCTCAGCTCATCGAAAGCCCTGGATATCTCGTCCTTGACTATTTCGTCGGTTATAAGGTGCTCGTCCGTTATCTTGAAGCGGCAGAGGCTTGAGGATATTACGCTTTCCAATGATTCACCCCTAGGATGGTCTGTTTTCTATGATAGACATGTTTTTCAGCAAGTCAATCGAAAAAAAAAGGCGGCCCTACCTGCCGCCCGTCCACAGCCTCAAGGCCTGCTTGTAATACTCGAACGGCGGAGCCTCGGGATCCAGCTTTTTCACCAGAACCATCCTGACCCACCTCCTCTCGGCGAATTCGCAGATGTCCTTGATGTTCCTGCCGGCGAGGCCGTCGCTCCTTTCCCCGAGAACCGCGCATTCGTCCGGCGTCAGATGGACGGCGTAATTGGAAAAAATCGCCGATCTCTCCGGCTGGTTCGGGAGGGGGAAGGTTATGGTCTGGTCAAACCTGCTCATCAGGGCGTGGTCGAGGTCTCCCATTCTGTTCGTCGCGCCTATTGTTATCGTGTTCATCGCGGCGTCTATGCCGTCGAGCTTGCGGAGCAGCACGGAAAGGATACTCCTGGTCGCCTCGAACATGTTCTGGTCCCTGCTTCCCGCGAGGGAATCAATCTCATCGAGAAAAATAATCGCCCCGCCGAGGTCCTCGCATGCGTCGAAAATCCCGGCCAGGTTCTGGGAAGACTGGCCGTACCACTTGGACATTATCGATTCCACAGGGACGTACACGAGGGGGACATTCGTCTCCCCGGCAATGATTCTCGCTGCGGTTGTTTTACCCACGCCCGGCGGGCCTTCGAACAGGACGGCCCTCGGCCTGTTGGACTCGAAGACCCTTCTTGTTTTTTTCGCGATCGTATCGTAAACATCCGGGTTCTTGAGCGGGAGTATGATGGATTCCCTTATTCCCCTCTTCACCTCTTCGTATCCGGCTATATAGTCCCAGTCCATGCCCGCGCCGTCGATGACGGTCGAGCCCAGCTTCCTCAGCCTGGAAAGAGGGTCATCCGTTGACGACTCGTTGGCCATCCTGAAAAGGTCCACCGCGAGGCTCACCTCCTCCTGGGAGAGGTTGCCTTTTTTTGAAATTTCAATTTTGGAGGACGTGGACAGGCTGAAAAATTCAATCTTCAGGTTGTCGTAGATGCCGTCGGTCTTCTGGAGGTTTTTATTGAGGGCCTGGAAGGCGAAGTATCCCTCGTCGAACGAATGTATTCTGACATTGGCGATGTGCTTCTTAATCGAACCGATGAAATCAAACAGGACGCTTTCACTCATCGGCTTGATGGTGAACGATATCCTGGTAAGCCCCTTTTCAAAAGACAGGGCAGGCGGCGGGATTTCCACGGAAACGGGCAGATCGTCGATGAAGGCCCTGGCCTCCTTTTCGACCTGCTCCTTCATTTTATCGTAGGATATCAGATGATCGTCGTCTGCCACAGCCAGCGCCTCAGGAACCGGGCCCGAAATTAATTTTTATGAATTCCCTTTTCTTCTCCATTCTCCTGGTATAATCAGCGTTCCATTCCAGGCTTATGAAGACCAGGTAGATGGAATCGCCGTCCAGGGCGGAAATATTTTTCTTTTCCATGGATTTGTCCGCGTCGATCACGGATGAAACGGACCTCTTGCACATGACGATCCCGTCTTTTGATATGATCTCGTTGAAGCGGTGTTCCCCCTCGTTCCTGTAGTACCAGTAGTTCGGCGACCTGCGCGACAGCATTATCACCTTGTCCCGGTTGAAAAGCTCGTCAGCTATTTCGACGTCGGAAAACCCCCGCATGTCCTCAAGGGCCCTGCCGGAACGGGCCGCCTCGTATGATGACGGCTCCGTCGATGCGCTGACGAAAATGCCGTCAGGCTTCGCGAATGACACCGTTATCGAAAACGGTCTCCTGGCGAGAAAAACCTCGTTCTTGTTATAATCCTTTAAAACCCCGTCCTGTTCTATCATCAGGCTGAAATGATCGATCGCGGGCCCCGCCGCCTTTTTTTTCGAGACGCATCCGGGTATTGATGCGGCCAGCAGCGCGGCGAATGCGGCGGATATGATTTTCACGGCGGTTGTTTTATTGCCGGTTTTCAACATACCCCTCCCGTCCCGGTCCCCTGCCGCTCAGCTTCCTTCCCAGCACGGTAAGAATTTTTTTTAACGCGGCGTAAAGGATCATGCCGAAAACGAGCCCGATAGATGCGTAAACGAGTCCCTCGAGGCTGAAAGGCACGCCGGGAGTGAAAGACTTCATCGTTGAAGACGCGGCTTCGATGTTGATCGTCTTTATGAAGACGAAAAACTTCATCCCCGGGGACGCCGAGGAAAGGGCGTCCAGCGCGGATTTCATGGAATTGAACCTGTCCAGGTTGTCGAGCATTATCCTTCCGGTCCTGGCGAACTCCGGCACAGTGGAACCCGTATGAAGCTGTATGAAAGCCTCAAGGCTCTTGCCGGTGTCGATGGCGGCGCTCCTGTACTGGTCCATGAGACGCGCAAGCTCGTCGACTCGGCCGCCCAGCCTCTGCTGGTAGAGGAGGATGAATTGCGGTATCTGCGCAAACACCACGGCGCAGACAATGGAGACGGCCCTGTCCAGCAGGGTGTCGATAAGCCTTACAGGATAAGCAAGTATTTTATTCATAAAAAACCGCGTTTTCTTTTTTCTTGTTTTCCCCGGATTATGAAATCGCGTTCACTCCAGAGTTTCGGAATCCATCACGCAGGTCGACCGTATCCCGCCCCTTACATTGTAGACGGTTGTGACCACGAGGCGCCTGGGAGCCAGGAACTTCATTAAATCTTTAAAAATCCTGTCGGTCGCAGCCTCCTGGTAAATTCCCGCGTTCCTGAATGAAATGAAGTAGTACTTCAGGGACTTGAGTTCAACGAGTTTTTTCTCAGGAACGTACAGGATCTCAACCATACCGGCGTCCGGCAGCCCGGAAAAAGGACAGACAGCCGTAAATTCGTCGGTTTCATAAGTAATTTCCTGGGGGTTGCCTTCGTAATCGATGGTCTCAAGGAAATCGGTTCTTATAGAACTTTCATCATCGAACTTGAATACCCTTCCCTCTGCAACCGGCACTTCTGACTCCCGATAAAAAATATCTGCGATATAACGTGTTTTTTTATACTGCGCCGCGAATGAAAAACTCCACGGGCGATTAAGAATACAAATTCAGGGGATGGAAGTCAAGTAAAATTGGTTCAGCCGAATACAACTTTAAGGTCGTCTTTTACAGTGAAGGACTTTTTGCAGCTGCCGCAGGTATAATAACCGGAGCCCGTGACGGAAAGAAGGGATTTGCAGGATGGGCATTCGATAATAAAAGTCCCGCTTTTTGTCCGCGCCTCCTTTTCTCCGGGACGTTGCGCCCCTCTTCCGACGGCAACCAGGGCGCTGCATTCCGGACAGATATAATCGCCATCGCCTTTAATCCTGATGAGGGATTTGCATCCCTGGCATTCGATGATGAAGCTATCGGCAGTTTTGTTTGAGTCTTCCGCTGCGACGGCCGAAGGCTCCGCTGCGGCAACGGAAGGGGGCGAGGTGTGACCCGTTTTTACGGCCGGTGTTGATTTTATCCTGGCTATGGCCTCCTCGGGATCGGGGGACAGATCGATTATTTTATCGAAACCAAGCATGCTGAAAAGGGACAGGACCTCGCCAGAGGACCCGCTCACGGAAAGGCTCCCCCCCCTTTCACGTATCCTTCTGTTTAGCAGGAATATCATCCCTATGCCCTCGGAGCTGATATAATCCATGCTGCTGGCGTCGAGGACTATTATGCTGTATTTGCCGACCACGCTTCCCACATAGTCTTCGAAGTCCCTGCTCGTGGAACTGTTCAAAGGGCCGTCCATTTCAATCACCGCGGCCCTTCCATTGTCCGCCTCCCTCAGGCTGATGACCATCATTGATCTACCCCCTTTACGGGTATGGCGTTTTTGATTTCCCTGCCGGCGATTTTAAACTCGCCCGCGGTCACTGCCGCGGCAGGTCTTGCAGCTGACCTGCCGGCATCGGTCGTGAGCTCGATGGTTATGGCGTCCTGAGCGCCATGTCCCTGCGCTGTTTCCGGACCGTTGAACGGAATTATATCGGAAGGCTCCACCGGATAAAAATCTTCAGGCGATCCGCAGAGGAGCGCGCTTTTCTGGGCCGACCTTGTTCTTACGAACACCACCAGGGATATTACAAGCGATATGATGAAGGCGGCCGAAACGGAAACAGTCATAGCGGCGCCGGAAATCCTGATGCGCCTCCATATGAATTCATAAACCCTTTTTTTGCCGATTATTAAACTCACCGTTCCCACCGGCTTCTTATCAATGAACACCGCCCTGCTCGCAAGCCAGCCTGTGCTTTCGATCCCCTTATAGAAGTAATCCTTCAGGGCCTTCCTGACCGGTTCCCGGAAAGGAACCTGCAGGCTCATGTAATTGTAATCGGTGAACTGGGTTTCACTGGAGCCTTTTCTGGCAGGCTGGAGGATGAGGTCGAGATTGTACGCGAATTCATCGTTCGCCAGGCTCCCCTTCATTTTTTTTTCAACGTCCGTGCTGTAATGTGCGACCAGCTTCCCGTCCTTCAGCACGAAAAAGGCCTCGTCGATGACGTTCTCGCCGATCTTTTCATGAAACAGCGCGGAAAGCCTTGCGTGTTTCCTGTTCCTGTATCCCATCTCGGCCACCCTTGCGAACGCCTCGGCCATCGTAACGGAGTAGCTGCGGGTGTATCTTTCGATTTCGGATATCCCGCTTCTTCCGCCGTAATAGAAATAAACGGCGGTGCCTGCCACCGAAAGTAAAACCTCGGTAAAAAACAGGAAAAAGAATATCCCGGCGGGGAATCCCTTTCCTTTAACCGGCTTTCTGCCCATTGTCATGTTTGTATTCATTATATAAAGGTCTATCCTTATAAATATCGGATAATAAAACGCATATTTTCATAAAAAAACTTCATTTAAAAAGCTTGTAAATAAGCAATCCCGGTGCGAATTGTGTCGTATTGCGAGGCAGTATGACCGCTGATGAAATACTGGAAATATGGGACTGGGAAACGGGAAGGCCTACCGGAAGGCCGGTCCCCAGGAGGGTTTCGCACAGGGAGGGAATTCCCCACGAAGGGATCCACATGTGGATCATAAGGTCCGGAAAGAACGGTCCGGAATTCCTTTTCCAGAACAGGGCGATGCACAAGGAAAGCTACCCCGGGGTCCTCGACATAACCGTTGGCGGTCACGTTCCCTTCGGACTCGAAAGCAGCAAGATCCAGAAGGAGGCCGTTGAGGAGATCGGAATACTCCCGGACGAGGAAAACCTCGTCGATCTCGGCTATACCAGATACGAGGAAATCAGCGAATCCGTATTTCACAGGGAAATCCAGCACGTGTACCTTCTCCGCGACGACAGGCCGCTCGATAAATACAGGTTCAATGACGGAGAGGTCGACGGGATATACGCTGTTTCCATGGACAGCCTGGAAAGGCTCATGGCCGCGGATTTCAGCTTCGATGCCGAGGGCTACGACGGAAAGCGGCTGTTCATTAAAAATGTTTCGAGAAGCGACTTCCATCCGCAGCTCTTCGCGGATTCGATGAAGGAATACATGGCCGCCCTCATCACCGCTTCCCGCGAGCTTTACGAGCGCGGGACAACCGGCACCAGGATGAAGCTGTGAACGGCCCGGGCGACAGGGACATCTCGTACGCGGAAGCGCTCCTGCTCGGCGACCCGGTATTCATCGACGTCCGTTCGCCGGACGAATTCGCCGCGGACCACATCCCCGGATCCATCAACATCCCCCTGTTCTCGGACGAAGAGAGAAAGGAAATCGGCATCATGTACAGGCACACAGGCAGGGAGGAGGCGGTGATACTGGGTACGGGTTTCGTCGGCGGTAAAATATCCGACCTTGTTTCCAGGATCGGGTCCATGGCCGGAAGGGACATCGTGATACTCTGCGCGAGGGGGGGAATGAGGTCTTCATCCCTCGCGTCCCTTCTGAATTCGCTCGGGATCAGGGTGTTCAGGATCAGGCATGGCTACAAGGAATACAGGAAGCACGTTTTTGAAAGGATGAAACAGCTGACTGTCAAACCGCCGCTCTTCGTACTGCAGGGACTAACGGGCGCCGGAAAGACCGAGATCCTCGGATTCATGGAAAATTCAATCGACCTGGAAGGAATCGCGGGACACCGGAGCTCCGTCTTCGGCGGCATTGGAATGGCCTCAAATACCCAGAAGTGGTTCGAGAGCCTTCTTCTCGAAAGGGCCGGAAAGCTGGAAGGGTGCCGGTACGTCGCGATAGAAGGGGAATCCAGGAAGATAGGCGACATCCACATACCGCAGGCCCTTTTCAGGCAGATGAGGGAAGCTCCGTGCATTTTCATTAAAACTACGATAGAAAGAAGGGCCGAAATCATAATGAAGGAATACACAAAAAAAGCGGACCCATCCGAGGTCATACCCATAATAAAGGGCCTTGCCGGCAGACTCGGGGAAAAAAACGCCGCCGGTTTGATACGTCTTATCGAAACAGGAAAGACAATGGATTTCGTAATCATGCTGCTTGAAACATATTACGACCCGTTATACCGCTACAGCTTTAAAAAAATGAAATTCATCGCCGAAATCGAAAACCTGGACAGCGGAAAAGCCGCGGCAGAGGCCGGGGCAATTATTGAAAAACACCTTGATACCGACTGATTTTCATACACCGCGGCTGTCTTTCCGGTGTTATATTAATGTATAAAAAATCGCATTTAAACGGATGGCTACAAAACTGTACTTTTATTTAAATACTGTTTATTATGGGCGCCTCTATAAATTTGATTTTTTATTATAAAACCGCTGAAAAAATCTAATGGGTGATCACAAAAACTATCGTTTTTGTGCCTGCCATAGGGCGCTAGTATTGAAAAAACCAGTTTTTTATTTGTTTTAAAATGAAAAAGCTGGTTTTTGTGACCGCTCTAATTAATACATTGAAAGTGCCAACAAGGGAACATCCTGATTTGATTATTAGTGGTTCAATTATTATAAATGATCCATAAATATCAAGGGACAAAATGGATTTTTTGTATTTATTATACGGATACCCGCTTAATACGGCCTGCTATTTTTATTGAACAAAAATTTTACTTAATTGACAATAAACCGAATATTATAAAAATTTATTACACGGGTGGTATTTAAAAATTTTGTTTCTTCAATCTGTTAAGATGTTGTATCATTATTATAGCCGTTTTCACAATCCTTATGGAGGTACTCTATGAAAATTTCGCATCTGGTCTTCGCGGTAATTTTTTTAGCTGGCTGCAGCAGCGTACAGTACAAGGACCCGGACAAGGCAAAAGGCCAGGCGGGCTGGGGATATTATGAAATAAACGCAACAACTGAAAAAATGGTTGATTCGATGTTCAATTATTTGAAGAGCGACTGGGCCAAGGAATGCCTGATCCAGGTAAAAAAAGTAAGGGTTAAAACATCAGACCATGATATAAAACCCAAGATGCTTGAAAATGCGATCGTGACCAACCTCATCAAGAAAAAAATAGCCATACTCAACGACCAGTTCTTCAAGGACACCCTCAAGGAGATTGAAAAAGGCCAGACCGGCCTTATCGATCCTAACTATGCAATACCGGTGGGCGAACTCCAGTCTCCGAACATGTTCCTCAGCGGCCTTATAGAAACCAGCACCACCGGCGTCGACAGGGACGAGACCATCAGCATAGACGTCACCTTTACGCTCCAGGAAATAAAGACCGGCAGAGTCCTGTGGCAGGACCAGAAAAGATTTCTGAAGGAAGTTAAAAGAAGCGGAATAAGCTATTAGCCCCGGGGAGGCAGTTATGAAAAAAACAAAAGGAATCATCCTTTCGTTACTCTCCCTGGCCGTGCTTTCCTGCTCATCCGGAAACTACAGGGAGATTATAGCCGTACCGGAAAAATTGTTCCTTGAAGGGAAGTATCTCGAGGCGGCCAGGACGCTCCTCCCACAGATAAACTCCAGGAATAAAAACCATCTCCTCCTGCTCATGGAGGCGGGCTCGATGCTCCACGCCGGCGGTGAATACGAAAAAAGCAACAAGGTCCTCCTTGAGGCCTCGAAGATCGCCAAGATCATACCCGTCAGCGTATCGGAACAGGCTTCGTCGCTGCTGCTCGATGAAACGACCACCAGCTACAGGGGCGAGGATTTCGAAAAGGTCCTCATCCATATGTACATGGGCCTCAACTACCTGCTGATGAAGGACTATGCCAGCGCGCGTGTTTCCTTCCAGGCGGTCAACGAACAGCTCGCGAAAATCAAAAACGAAAACGGCCTGCCGAAATACAAGCAGAACATAATGGCCAAATATCTCACGGCCATGGCCTATGAAATTTCAGGCGACATGGAAAACGACAAGGACGACCTTGAATTCGCCTATATCGAATTCAAGCAGATCAACCAGCTCATGCCGAACCTCGACATGGTAAAGACCGATCTCCTGAGGCTCTCGAAAAAGCTGGGTTACATGGACGACTTCCAGCAATGGTCCGCAAAATTCAGGCGGAACCTTGCACTGTCAGAAAACAGCGGAGAGCTTGTACTCATTTTCGAGTCCGGCCTCTGCCCGATCAAGGTCTCCAGGGGAAAGCTCCTGTCCGACCCGGACATGAAGGCGGCGATAATAATCTCCCTTAATTCCCCCGGGGCGCTCGCAGCGGGCGTAACGGTCGCGGCCGTACTGGCGACCCTCGGCACCTCGGAGAATCCAATCCCCGACTTCGTTAAAAGGTCAAACCAGACCAGCTACGTGAGAATGATCTCGAGGAACGGCATGCAGAATACCGTGATGCTGGAAAACGTGGAAAACACCGCCACCGAGACCCTCAAGGATGATTATTCGAGGCTCAGGGCCAAAGTCGCAGCCTCCGTGGCAATAAAGGCGGCCGCAGCTGTCGGTGCCGGTTATGCCGCGAAGAAGCTCGCTGAAAGCTCGAAGAAGACCCAGGGGTTCGCGTCCCTTATCGGCGCGGGCGTAGGACTTATAACCGGCGCGGTGCTTTTCTCCCAGGTGAGACCGGATCTCAGGTGCTGGCACACGCTTCCCGCGAACCTTCAGATGTCGCGGGTTTTCCTCCCTCCCGGCAAACATGACATAAGGCTCGATTTTGTGGGCGGCGGCAACAACACGGTCAACACCAAATCCGTTACGGTAGAAATAAAAAAAGGAGAAAAAATCTTTATCAACGAAAGGACTCTGAATTGACAGGGATGCCTTTTATTTCCAGATCCCGGTTGTTAAAGAATACTGACGAAAATGAATGCGGAGACGGAATACACCAATAAAGATGAACAGCCGCACCTATGCAGCGATTATGACATGCTGGAATCCCTCAGGCACCCGGCCTGCGTCCTCGGAATGGACGGGATGTTCATTTACGGAAACGAAGCATTCCACAGGTTCTTCGGCGCCTATAAAAGCGGGATAAGGCTCAATCTCGACCATCCATTTTATCCGGAATATCGAAAGAGGATAGCGCAGGCATACCTGAGCGCCATAGGTGGGACCGAGAAGCAGTGCTTCGCGATCATAAATTCCCCGGAAGGCAAAGAGCTCCCGGTCGAGATCTATCTTTTCCCGATGATGAAGGACGGGGCGGTGTCATCAATTCTGGCAATGCTCAAGATGGTAGACGACAGGCTCCTTTCCTTCGACCGATCCACCCTTTCAATAATATCAGAGGAAAATTTCAGTTACGAGAATCTTTACTACGAGTTTTCACCGATGCCCGTGATCCGTATAAATGAATTCTGCGAAATTATCAAGTGCAGCCATTCGCTCGAGACCTACACCGGCTTCAACTCGGAAGAAATACTCGAAGAAAAAATCATCACCTGCAAATCCATTTTTCCATATGACTCGGAGAGGATCAAGAGGGCCGTGGCCGACATCATCTCCGGCCTTGCGCCTTTCCAGAGGATCGGCGAGGTGAAGATTTCCACCAGGACGGACGAGGAAAAAATCGGCAACCTGAACATCTTTCCCGCTGTCATGAACAGCGAGATAACCCTCATCGACGTAATTATCGAGGACATTACGAGGGTAAAAGAGCTCAGGGACAGGCTGAATTCCCTTAACAGGACGCAGCTCATCAGCGACATCACCAAGGGATTCATCCATTCACTCAACAATTCAATCAACGTGATACTGAGCAAAACTCAGATGCTCCTGCAGATCACGGAAAAGGAAACCGTTATCGAAGGCATACAGGTCCTCGAGCGCTCGGCAAAGGACATAGCCGACCAGGTGAAAAGGATCAGAAACTTTACCGGCTCCAGGAACGGTCTTGACGAGGAGCAAGCCGAATCCCTGGTCAACACAATAGAAGACTCGATCGAATTCGCGAAAATGCACTTCAAGGTCGAGGACAAGGAAAACAGGAGAAACATCGTAATAGACCGTAAATACTTCACCCGGGCCCTGGTTAAGACGGACACCAGGCTCCTCAGGGAGATAATCATATCAATCATCATAAAGGTCTCAACCTTCATCCAGAAAAACGGCAAGATTAACGTGATTCTCAGGGAGGCCAACGACGTATGCCTTTCCGTGAAAATCGACAAGGACGGCGTCACGGACACCTCTTCAGTTCTGCCGTCCATGGTGAACGTTTTTACCGGTATAGACATAAGACAGGCGGCCGACATAATAAAGCTTAAAATAATCGAGGAGGAGTCGGCGGACTATTACGAAATCAAGGCCATCTTCCCTTCGAAAATATTCGTAAACGACCAGCAGGGAGAGGCGGCCCCAGAAAAAATCATGCTCCGCGACCTGGACATTATCGTCGTGGAGGACGAAATCGCCCTTCAGAGGATTCTTTACGAACTCTTCGACAGGATGGGCAACAGGGTCTTCATCTGCGACAACGGGCAGGAGGCCCTGGACGAATTTAAAAGAAAAAAATACGATATCGTGATAACGGATTACGGCCTCCAGGGACTTACCGGGATCGAGCTGTCGGCCAGGATAAAGGAACTCAACGAGGGTACGATAACAGTGCTTCTTTCCGGCTGGATACTCAACGACCTCAGGGCATACAAAAACGTGATAGACCTGTTCATACCGAAGCCCTTCCAGCTGGAGGACCTCATAAAGGACGTCTCGAAAATAATGAACGAGAAAAAGGCCTCACAGGCTAAATGATCTCGGACAGCCGCTTCATGTCGTCTTTTTTCCCGAGAAGAACAAGCACGTCCCTGGCACTCAGTACCTCCGCGGGCTGGGGGTTGAATATCATCTCTCCGCTTGACTTCTTGATGAGGACGATTATCACCCCGTAGTCTTTCCTTAAATTGCTCTCAACCAGGTTTTTCCCGACAAGGTTGGATCCGTCCTTGACCTTTATCTCCTCCATCTGCAGGCCTATATTGCCCTCCATTACCGCCACATCGATGAAGTCAACAACGGTAGGCCGTATTAGAATCTGCGCCATCCTCTTCCCGCCTATCAGATACGGCGATACGACCCTGGTGGCGCCGGCCATCCTGAGCTTGGATTCGTTCTTTTCGTCAGAGGCCCTGGCCAGGATGAACATGTCGGACCTCAGGCCCCTCGCCGTGAGGGTGATGAACACGTTATCAGCGTCAGAACCCACGGCCGTAACAAGGCCGCATGCATCCATTATGCCTGCGCCGAGCAGCGCGTCGTCCGATGTTGCGTCGACCGGTAAAAAAAGCATCCTGTCCTTCTCCAGCTTCTCGATGAGCGGGGGACTGTTTTCCAAAACGAGAAAGTCCTTCCCGTGGGCCGCAAGCTCCTTGCAGATCAGGCTGCCGATCCTGCCGTAACCGCAGATGATGAAATGGTTCTTCAGCATAGATATCCTCTTCCCCTGCTTTATTCTTCCGAGGGCCCTGCCTATCTCCCCCTCGACGAATAGCTTTATGAAATTCCCTATCGTGTAGGACAGTATTGCGATCCCCGTTATTATTATTATCATCGTGAGGATCCTGCCGTAGGTGCCCAGGGGTTTCACCTCCTGGAAGCCGACAGTGCTTATCGTTATAAGGGTCATATAGAGCGACTCGAAGTAAGTCATGTCCTCGATGAAATGGTATCCCAGCACACCGAAGGTAATTGTACTGGTGAGAAGAATGAATGATATCTTCAGATTTCTCAATTTAGCCGCCAAGTTACAGACATGATCATATATTATACAGGAGACTCCGGATGTTTCAAGAAAGATTTTATAATCACGGTTAAAAACCTGCATTTGCCTTAAAAAATAATTGCATCCGCCGGCATCCGGGATTTATGATTCATCGGCGGAGTACCGGTAAATTCCGTGAATAAAGGGGATGGCATCATGAATGAAGAAAAACCGCGGATTTTAAAGGAAGACGAACTGCAAAAACTCCTGGATCTTTACGAGCATCTTCATCCGGGAGACGGCAACATCGCTACAGACCGGACAAGGTCTTCATGGGAATCGATCATGAAAAACCGGGACATCATTACGGTTTTCGTGATCGAACTCGAAGGAATCATGGCGTCCTCCTGCGTACTGTCCGTAATACCCAACCTTACACGCGGCGGCAGACCGTACGGATTGCTGGAAAACATGATCACCCATCCAGCATACAGGAATAGGGGCCTGGGAAAAGCCGTTGTAACCGAGGCCATAAGACACGCGCGGAACAGAAACTGCTACAAGGTCATGCTGTTAAGCGATTCGAAAAGGACCGAAGCGCACGCCTTCTATGAAGCCGTCGGTTTTGATCGCGGCAAAAAAATCGGGTTCGTTTTCAGCCTTTAAAACGGATGTATCAAGGCACTCCCGGAAACGAATCGACGTACTTTATGCTGAAATCCTCGAAAGAGTCAACGAACTGCACCTTGAAGTCGGGAAAGCTTGTAACCATCTGCCATTTACCGCACGAATCCGGGAAGGAAGCCACCTGCTTCACCTTCAGATCCGGGAAGGAACCCGTAATCTTGACCTTGAAATCGGGGAAGCTCGTAACCACCTGGACCTTTCCGGACAATTTTTTACCCTTCATGGTGCAGTCACTGCCGATCTTGCCTGCCGAGGCCGGGATCATCAGGAATAACGCGGCCGCGACAAGAACAGCGGCAGGAACCAGAAGTCTCTTCATGTCGTCCTCCTGTTTTCATATTGGCTGATCGCATATCATATTATGCGCAAACCGGTTTTATTTCAATAATATTTTAAAAAATCATCAAAAGGGTTTATGAATGAAAATACCGGCCCTTATTATCCTTTAAAAAATTGTCTTTTTATGAATCAATAATGATATGATTTTCCTTATCGCATAATTATATTTAAAGTAATGAACGGATTTAAAAAGGAGGATCACATGCCAGGGCAAAAGGTAAAAGACTATCTGGATGAAAACGGAATAGCTTACGTATCCATCAAGCACTCCCCGGCTTATACGGCGCAGGGAATAGCCCAGTCGGCGCATATATCAGGCAAACTAATAGCCAAGACGGTTATCCTTAAAATCGACGGAAAGCTGAGCATGGTGGTCCTGCCGGGAAACAGGAAGGTGATACTGGAGCTGTTGAAGGATATAATCTCCGCGAAGAGCGTCGAGCTCGCAGACGAGGCCGAGTTCAAAAAAATATTTCCGGACTGCGAGACAGGGGCAATGCCTCCCTTCGGCAACCTATACGGCATGGAGGTTGTCGTTTCCGAGGACCTTGCCGCAGACAGGGAAATAGCCTTCAACGCCGGTACGCATTCAGAGCTGATCCAGATGGAGTTCAAGGATTACAAAAGGCTGGTAAATCCCAGGATACTCAACCTGACGATGTGAATGCGCTTAAATGGAGCCGGTTCAACGGCGCATTCTAAAAGAGTGCGGAAAAAATTGGAGCGGATCATATTAAAAAGTAATTGATAAAAATGTATCTTTAAAAAAAATAAAAACCGCCAGTTGTAATTTTTTGTTTTAAAGGACGGGGGAACATGAAGCTTGACGAGAAACTGATATCGCGGGTGGCAAACCTGGCGAGGCTTGAACTTACCGATGAAGAAAAACAGGAATTCACAAAACAGCTCTCCGACATCATAGAGTACGTCGAAAAAATCAACGAGATGCCGACCGGGGACGTCATACCAGCGGATCACATCGTTGACCTCAAAAATGTTTTCAGGGAAGACAGGGCGTCCGCCTCTCTCGACAGGAGCGAAATTGAAAAAATCGCTCCGAAGTTCGAAATGGGGCATATCGTCGTACCGCGCATCATAGAGAGCATTGAATGACAGCGGTGCTTGACGACAGGGGAAAGACCGATTCTAAAAAACGTATATTTATCGCCATGCCTGCCGGACCGGAGGTTGGGAAAGCCCTTTCGGTGCTCTTAAATGATCTCTCCGGATTTGAAAAATTCATCAGGATCGTACCGCCTGAGAATTTTCACATAACCCTCAAATTCCTCGGTGGGACGGAGATTGAAATTTTTGACAGAATAATGAACACGTTCCGCGACATTGATATCGATTCTCCTCAGATTGGATGCACCGTCAGGGGACTGGGGGCATTTCCAAATCCAGGCAGGCCGTCGGTTCTATGGGTCGGGCTTTCCACCGACAGTAAAACAATCGCAGGATTCCAGGAAAAAATTGAAAAATTCGCGGCCGGTTTCGGATTCCCTGAAGAAAAAAGGGAATTTACCCCGCACCTTACGGTCGCGAGAATCAGAAGGGGTGCAAGGACCTCCCGGGAATTCTCCGACTATATCAAAAACAACGCTGATACCTTTTATACCGAATCGAACTTCGACAGGGTTTCCCTGTTTGAATCCGTTCTGACCCCAAAGGGGGCACAGTACAGGGAACTTGCCAGCCTGCCTCTTTCAAGGGCCGCATCATGAAGCCGGTACTGGTTGAAAAGCCGATCGAGATCGCGAGGGACCATTATCTTCTCAGGATAACCGGACTGCCCGAGCCTTCCGCCGGCCAGTTCGTGAACATCAAAATCGGGAAAGGAACCGATCCATTGCTTCGAAGACCTTTTTCAGTTTTCAATTATTCTGAAGGCACCACGGAAATCGTCATTAAAATCGCAGGAAAGGGAACGTCGCTTCTGAAAGTTTCCGAACCCGGTGAAATCGACGCCATAGGTCCTCTCGGCATGGGATTCTCCGTTTTGAAAACCGGTTCCGCGCTTCTCGCCGGCGGCGGCGTGGGCAACGCCCCCCTCTATTATCTGGCGAAAAAATTAAAAGAATCAGGCACCGGCGTAAAATTCGTTTACGGGGCCAGGTCTTCAGAATACATATATCTCCTGGAAGAATTCAAAAAAGTTTCGGACGATCTCACTGTTACCACCGACGACGGCTCATCAGGCAAAAAGGGGCTGGCGGCCGAAGAAGCCCTTGCCGCCGGCGGCGCGGACATCATCTATACATGCGGCCCGGCAGGCATGATGAGAGCGATATCGGATGGATCATCCGCTCCGGTCGAGGCGTCCATGGAAAATTATTTCGGATGCGGAATAGGGATCTGTTCCGGCTGCACGATCAGGACTGTTGGCGGCCTTAAAAGGGCCTGCGTCGACGGACCGGTAATGGAAGGAAAAAAAATTATATGGGAGGAACTATGCAGATAAAAGGCGCCCTCTTCAACATAACGCTGAAAGCCGTTTCGGAATCGCTCACGGTCGAGATGATGGTGATGCTTGCCAAAATGCTCGACGATAATTATGACGTATACAAGAGAAGCGGCTTCCCGGAAAACATCCCGATGCCCAGGCAGGACGCGGCCAACCAGATACTCAGGGACATGAGGGAGTGGCAGCTGTTCCCCCACTACATCGCGCTGCTCATACAGATCACCTATGACGGCTACATGGGAAGAACGTATCCCGTAACATACCTCAAGGAAATGATCAAGGAGCTTTACGATCTTGGACTGATCTACGACAGGGACAATAAAATCTTCGTCGAGGATCCGTCCAAGCGCAGGACAAGGAACTGGGGCACGCTCCGCGAAAAAGAGGACTATGTGTTTTCGTTTCTCAGAATGGACATTGTAGGCAATACCGAGCTTGTAAGGAAATATCCCGACAACCTGATCAAGGCGACCTACACGGACCTTCTCGGCATCGTTTCCACAGCGATAGACAAGAGGAACGGCAGGATCTGGAGCTGGGAGGGCGACGGCGGTCTGATAGCCTTTTATTTTTCAAACAAGAGCCAGCTCTCAACCCTGAGCGGCATGGAAATAATCCACGAGCTGCTGATCTACAACAGGCTCCGGTGCAGGCTCGATGAACCGGTAAAAGCGAGGCTTGCCATTCACCAGGGGTCCTGCCAGTATACCGAAAACATGGAGGAAATCAAGAAAAACGACGTAATAAAGAAGGCGATCGAGGTTGAATCAAAATACACGAAACCGAACACGCTTACCATAACCGGTTCCGTAATGATATCCCTCGACTCCATCCTCGCGGAAAGATTCAAACAGATACAGGGCCAGGACGCCACGAGATATTACAACTACCAGCTGAATTGGGAGGACTGAATGAAGATAATAATATTCACCGACAGCAAAAACACCGCGAAGTTGTTCGACCCCCTCAAAAAGGCGAAGGACTGCTCCCTCGAACTTCATCCCAGGTCCGATCTGAAAAAGAAATCCGGATCTCTTACGAAAGACTCCATAATCTATCTCGACGTGTCTGACTACAAGGAGGCCGACAGGAAAAAGGCCCTGGCCATTCTCGAAAAGCTTACCGGCTACAGATACGGGATCATCGACCCCAAGGGCGCCGTCATCGACATGGCGGGCCTTTTCCATTCCGGAGCATCGGATTACATCGGCAGAGATCTTGCAAAAAAAGGAATCAACGCAAAAAGGCCGGCCCAGGTGGCGGAATTCAAAGCAGTGGATATCGCCGTAAAAACGACGCCTGTAAAAAAGAATTACATACTTTCCGGCAAAGACTGGAAAGAGATCAAATCGGGCAAGGAATACACCTTTTGCTTCATGTTCATCGAGCTGGACAACCAGAAGGAGATGAGGACGATATACGGAAACAAGCTCGGCGGGCTTCTCAAAAACTTTCATGATATCGTGGGCGCGACGGCCGCAAAGATCAACGGCAGGGTATGGATGTGGACCGATTTCGGAGGGCTGTTGCTGTTCCCGTTCGACGGCAAAAACTGCGACTCCATTCTAATGGGATTCAAGCTCATCCTCGACAGGACCATAATGACCGTAGAGGATCTTAAAATAGATAACACGTTTTCCTACAGGATAGCCATACACATTGGAAACACCCTGTACCAGACCAGGGGAAACACGGGTAATATCATATCCGACTCAATAAACTCCATATACCATATCGGATACAAGTTTGCCGAGCCGGGTGATTTCTGCATCACACAGGATGCGGTCGAATTCATTCCCAAAGGGCTCGCGGATCTTTTCAAGGAGGCTGGAGAGTTCGAGGGCAGGGTAATTACAAGGCTGAAGAGGCTTTCCTGAACCTATTTGTCGAGAAGGTCGCTGCCGATATCATCCGTAAGGACGTCGGACGACTGCTTCTTCACGTTGTTGATTATCGCGCTCTTCTGTCTGCCGGATATGTTTTCCCTGGGGCCCTTCCTTGACACCTCGATGTAGCTCCCGGATTCGGAACACAGCTCGCATGTCTTCGACGGCAGAGCGCTCGGGCTGAACACCTCGGATATGGACTGCCTGCAGCTGGATGAGAGAAGCAGCCCGGACTTCGCGCACACGTCCTTTTCGGCAAGCCCGGCATATGTGGGAAAATCAGAGGCCGGATCGTTCTTGACCGCCTCCCTCATGTACTGTCCCCAGACCGGCGCGGCCACGGCTCCGCCGGATTCGCCTATACCGAGCGACATGCCGAGCTTGTCGTACCCTATCCAGATGCCGGATGTTACGAAGGGCGTGAAACCAACGAACCAGGCGTCCTTCCAGTTGTTGGTTGTTCCGGTCTTGCCTGCCGCGGGCCTTCCAATGGATGCGGATCCGCCGGTTCCGCCGGAAATGACGCCCTTCATCATGCTTATCATCAACTGTGCAGTTTCAGGTTTGAGCACCTGTATTCTCCCGTCCTTCTCCATCTTCTCGATGGTCCCCCTGACCTCTTCCTCTTTGTTTTCAATCACCTTGCCGTTCCTGTCCTTGATATACCTGATGCTGAAGGGAAGGACGTCTCTTCCCCCGTTGGCGATTATCGCATAGGCGCGGGTCAGCTCGAACGGAGTGATCTCGAACGATCCCAGGGCTATGGAAAAATTTCTCGGTATCCTTTTTTTAGCCGTGGATTTGTCCATTTTGAGAAGCCTGGCGTAGTATTTCATCACGTATTCGATGCCGAGCGCATCGGCGATCCTGATGGACACGACGTTTATCGACATGGCAAGGGCCTTCCTCAACCTGACGAGCCCGTAGAATTCGGATTCGTAGTTTTCCGGTATCCAGTCGCCACCCTCATTGTCCAGATATACTATCGGCGAATCGAGGACTGCGGTGGCCGGTGTAAACTTTCCGCTCTCCATGGCCGCCGAATAAAGGAGGGGTTTGATTGAAGAACCCGCCTGCCTCCTTGCCTGCATCGCCCTGTTCAGCTGGTTGGAGCTTGCGAACTCGCTGCCCCCCACGATGGCCTCGATGTAGCCGTTGTTCTGATTTATGGAGATGATGCAGCCCTCCACGTTCTGGAAGTTCCTGTCCTCGAAAAACCTGTCCTCGTATCTGCCGATGAACTGTCCCACGGGGTCTATCCCTACGATAAAATTCAGGCCGTCAAGCTCCTCCACCACGTTTTCCTGGAGATAGGAATTTATCCTTTCGTTCTCAACCGATCCCTTCCTGGCGAAGGGCGCTATGCCGAACATGTCAGATATGACCTCGACCAGGTCAGAGTAGTTCTCCGTCAGGTCTTCGTCCTTTCTGAACTGGAGCCTGGAAGACTCGACGGACTGCCGCTTCAGGGCCCTGTCGAGGATCTTCTCCCCGGCCATTTGCTTTTCGATGTCTACCGTGGTATAAACGTCCAGGCCCTTGTCATAGACCCTTTCCTCGCCGTATTTCTTTATCAGCTGGCGCCTGATGTATTCCGTGAACCAGGGCGCCTTGTTGACCCTCGATCCCCATGCTGTTATGGTCGGGGCCATTTCGTTTATGCGCTTCAGGTATTCCGGCCAGAACCCCAGGTAAGCGGCCTCGGCCTGTGGCACGGTCAGGTATCCCATCTCGACCATCCTCGCGAGGACAATCATATGCCTCTGCATGGCCCTTTTCGGATACCTGATCGGGGAAAGCTTGTTCGGCGCGGACGGCAGGGTGGCAAGAAGCGCGCACTCGGCCAGGTCGAGCTCCCACACGTGCTTGTCGAAATATATCTGCGACGCGGCCTCGACGCCGTATGCTCCATGGCCGAGGAATATCTGGTTGAGGTACAGGCCCATGATCTCGTCCTTCGAGTAGCTGAACTCCATCATCAGGGATATGAAGGCCTCCTTGACTTTCCTGTATATGTTCCTGCTGCCCGACGTAAGCAGGACCTTGGAAAGCTGCTGGGTTATCGTGCTGCCGCCCTGCTTGATCCTGCCTGAAAAAATATTTATGAAAAAGGCCCTGACTATCCCCTTCGGATTGATGCCCCAGTGTTCGTAAAACTCGTTGTCCTCTATGGCAACGAAGGCATGCACAAGGTTTTTGGGGATTTTGTCGAGGGTCACCACGTCCCTCTTCTGCCTGAAGAGCTCCGATACGAGCCTGTCGTTTTTGTCGTATATTCTGGTGGTCGCGTTCGGTCTGAAATTCGCTATTGACCTGACATTGTAGAAATCTATAATGAGTATCACGATGAAAGCGGCGCACATTCCGCCGGCGATGCCCAGGATTACCGCCTTGAAATCTCCGAACCTGTACCTCATCGACTGGATGAAATCGATTACCGGGTCAATGAAGCTTAAACCGGGAAAGGACCAGCCCCCTTTAGCCGGCGAAGGTTTGCGCGAAGCGGCGGTTTTTTTAACCGGAATGTTTTTAATTAAAGAAGCGATTGACCAGGCGATCGAGCTGATCGCATCCATAATTTTCTTTGATAAATCGTCCCCGCCGGACTTCTTCGGCCTGTAAGTGCCGTGTCCTGGCAGTCTCGTTTTACTGCCCTGATATTTTGGCATCCGCCACCTCTTGAATCATGTATACGGTCATGCGCCGGTATGTATTAAAATCCTGACGTTAAAAACAACCCGCTTTCTTACTAAAAAAACAGGCGCCGGACAAGCTATATATTTTTCCGCGTCTTTTCATTTCAAGAATAAATCTATAATATTCTATTATTATTTCACCTGGGAAGCGCCTGCTTAAAATTAATCAATACTTAAAATAAGTGTTTTTTCAGATAACCATCTATTCATATTCTTTATATACATTTTTTTAATATATTAAAAAAAAACAGATTTCAATTAAAAATGCATGAAAATCATAGAATTTTGATTATATTTTCAAATAATAGCCTATAATTACATATAAAACCATTTAGCAAAAAAATACTATATGACGACTCATTGATAGTAATAAGGTTTAAAATGAGCTATCAAGGATGATGGCCATAAATTTCAAGGAGGAAAGCCATGATAATAAACCATAACATTGCCGCCATCTTTTCCCACAGAACCTTAAAATTCCATGACTGGAACATCACAAAGGACATTGAAAAGCTGTCTTCGGGCATGAGAATCAACAAGGCCGGCGACGATGCGTCAGGATTGGCTGTTTCTGAAAAGATGCGATCCCAGATCCAGGGCCTAAGGCAGGCCGAAAGGAACACTGAGGACGGCATGTCTTTTATTCAGACGGCCGAAGGTTACCTCGAAGAAGTCCATGCAATTCTTCAGAGGGTAAGGGTTCTGGCAGTACAATCAGCCAACGGTATCTACTCCAACGAGGACAGGCAGCTCATCCAGGTTGAGATTTCCGAGCTTGTGGATGAAATCGACAGGATATCTTCCCAGGCCGAATTCAACAAGATGAGGATACTGACCGGGGCTTTTGCGAGACTGCATCCGACGGCATCCATGTGGTTCCACATGGGCCCGAACATGCACCAGAGGGAAAGGGTCTTCATCGAGACCATGACCACCTCGGCGCTCGGACTCAGGAATCCGACCGTTCTCACGTTCATATCCATATCCACCCCGGGCAAGGCGAACGCCGTTATCGGTCTCGCCGACGAAGCACTCAGGGTGATATCCAAGCAGCGGGCGGACCTCGGCGCGTACTACAACAGGCTTGAGCACGCGGCAAAGGGCCTGATGAACGCATACGAGAACGTGCAGGCATCGGAAAGCAGGATAAGGGATACCGACATGGCGGAGCAGATGTCATCCTTCGTGAGGTATCAGATACTGACCCAGGCGGCGACCGGAATGCTGGCGCAGGCAAACACCAAGTCGCAGTCAGTATTGCAGCTTTTGAAATAAGTTTGAGCCAACATCGCAGTACCATTCAAAACGCCGGATTCTCCCATCCGGCGTTTTTTATTAATCCATAAGGTTAATGTTGTGCTCGCGTCATCTTACGGTCCAGGCACATGCGCATAAAAAAGTTGTTGATAAAAAAACCTTATCGATGACGACTATGTAAAATCCAAATCGAGACAAAAATTTTCAGATGGCCTTTTCATCATACATATTTCTCTTTTACTTTTTCCCGATATTCTTCGCCGCCTATTTTATCCTGCCCTCCAGGTTTAAAAAACCATTAGTGCTGGCCGCCAGCCTCATTTTTTATTGCTGGGGTACTCCGCTCGGCGCTCTCATAGTTCTTGTCACATCCGTTATCGACTATTACTCAACCCGTTTCCTTAAGGCAGGAAGCAGAAAATACCGCAAAGCCGTCCTCACGGCATTGATAGCAGAAAACATCGGTCTTTTATTATATTTCAAGTATTCGAATTTCTTAATCGGAGAAATAAACGGCATATTGAAGACCGCAGGGTTTACTGCCATACCCTGGACCGGAGTCATATTCTTACTGGGTATCTCTTTCATCGTTTTCCACAAAATCAGCTATCTTGTGGATGTTTACAATGAAACTGCCGAACCCGCAGAGAACCTTGCGGAGTATCTGACCTATATATTGCTTTTCCCGAAGCTCATCCAGGGACCGATATTCAAATACCATGATTTCGACCACAACGCTGTGGATAAAAAGCAGGACTTAAACGGATTTTTTAATGGATTTTCAAGATTCATTCTCGGATTTTCAAAAAAGATACTGCTGGCCGACACTCTGGGGTTCACGGCCGACAAAATATTTTCACTTCCTTTTTCTGAACTAAACGTTCTGTTTGCCTGGCTCGGCGCAGTTACATATACATTCCAGATTTATTTCGATTTCTCGGCCTATTCGGACATGGCGATAGGCATGGGAGAAATGATGGGATACAGGATACCTGAAAATTTCAACAGGCCGTATCTGGCCCGGAGCTTCACCGACTTCTGGAGAAGATGGCATATTACCCTTTCATCATGGTTCAGGGAGTATCTATACATTCCCCTCGGGGGAAACAGGGTTTCAAAAACAAGGAATTACATGAACCTCTGGATGGTCTTCTTCATTTCGGGGCTCTGGCACGGGGCCAACTGGACCTTCCTGGTCTGGGGCGCCTATCATGGTTTCTTCCTTATAATCGACAAAATTTTCTGGCTTAAAAAATCGGAAAGGCTGGCCGGAGCGGTCACCGTACCGCTGACTTTTCTTCTGGTTCTCATCGGCTGGGTCTTTTTCAGATCAGACAACATCACGTATGCCGCCGGATTTCTTGGAAAGATGTTTTCATTCCAGGAACTTGTTCAATACACAAGTAAATACTTGATTTCCGATTTCATCGACAGGAGCGGAATACTTATCCTCATTATTTCCGCATTTATAGGTTTCTTTCCCGAAAAAATGACGGTGTCCTTAAAAGGCGCGATAAAATTGAAGCTGACTCCAGTGACACTCGCATCCATCCAGTCGGCGGTACTGTTTCTTCTGTTTCTTTTTTCATTGTTTGGCATGTTCAGCAGCGATTTCAAGCCATACATTTATTTCAGGTTTTAATGTGTCATGAAAAAAATACAGGCATCATTTATAATAATCATCGCCCTGCTTATAGCTTTAATCGACCTTCAAACTAAGTTCCATTTCATCAAAGAACCGAAACTGTGGGGCGTTTTCGTTCCTGTTGTAATACCGAACCCCGGGCCGGAAAACATATTCAGCGGCGCATTCCAGAAAACATTTGAAAAATGGCTGGCTGATAACGCGGGACTCAGAAGCTTTTTCATTAAATCACGCAACCAGCTGTATGTCTGGTTCTACAGGGAGATATCGTTAAATTTCCACGAGCGCGTTATCCTTGGGAGAGAAAACTATCTATACCAGTACCCATATGTGTTCTCACATAACAGGCTCGATATAATTCCTGAAAAGGTCATAGAGGAAAAGGTGAAGAAAATAAAGGCCCTCCAGGAGTTCATGAAAAAAAAGAACCGTGCGCTCATTTTCTGCATAACGCCGAGCAAGGCGACAATTTATCCTGAATATATTCCCGACAGGTACGTAAACAAAGAAAGATTGAAAATCAAGAGCAATTACGACGTACTCATTCCTCTTCTTGAAAAACACGGGGTCGTCTACGCGGATGGGAGACGCCTCTTCCTGAATCTTAAGTCTGAAAAATGGCCTCTTTTCCCGAAAAGCGGGGCCCACTGGAATTACTACAGCGCGTTCATGTTCCTTTCTAAAATAAACGAAAAATTAAAGACGCTATCCAATAAAAGCTTAAATCTGAGTGATTTAAAACTTAAAGGAGTCAGGGTGGCCGACAAACCTGAAATTTTTGTGGGACTCTCGACTGAAGATGACGATCTTGCCCACGTGATAAACGTATATGACCCGTCATTCAGTTATGGAAACTATGCCTATCCCGATATCCCCAGGCCGACAACAGTAAAAAAAAATAGACCGAGAATCCTGATCGTTGGAGGAAGTTTCAACAGACAGTTAATCGACCTCATGTTCAGATACGGGCTGTATGATCAGATGGACTTATTCTACTATTACAGCAAGATTCAAACGCTCCCGGCATCGTTTATTGACGACTCGAAACCGATCGACAAAAGTAAACTTGATTGGGAAAAAGACATTTTCTCGAAAGATATAATATTTATCGAGACAAACGAGGAAGCGATTTCCAAAATGGGCAGGGGATTCATCGAAGACGCATATAAAAACGCGATGCGGTGAATTTCACGGACCGGAAAGCCAGTTCAATTTCTCTCCAGAAAAAAAAATTTCCGTTTAAAAAATTCAAACTTCCAGCAAATCGCCCGGCCTGATGTATATTATATTTTTATATCCGGATTCCTTGTTTTTCTTAAGATGCGTTCCATAAAAAACCGTGTTTTGTCCAAGCCTGCAGGAAACCTTTTCAATGATGTCGCGCTCGGACATGTGAATATTTACCGGATCTTCCGGCTCCCCGTTCATATCGGCAAGGACCGCTGCCTGTCCCTGAGAAAGGTGAACCAGGAATCCGTCGTCCCATAGCGTATCTGAAAGATAAGTAAATTTCGCTTCGTTTCCCAGGCGGATGGTATAACCGATAGTTTCAATGAAATGGTGCATTTCCAGGGCCTCCAGGATAAGCCCGCCTCCGACGCCGGCCCTGTCGCCCGGACGCAGCTCAATGAATTCCGCGTTTCTCCCAAGCCATTCCATGACGGGATGCCCGTTTCCGAACGCTACCGCGCAGATCCCGTTCATCACCGCGCCTATCCCGCTGGGGCCGATAATCCTGATCCTTTTTTCAACGCCGTCGTAAAGAAAACGCAGGGCCAGGAATGGAAACCCGAAAAAATGGTCCGCGTGGAAATGGGATATGAAAATTTCGCTTATGCGCGATATGTCGAAATTTTCCCGCCAGAGGCTGTTCATAACGTCCGGCGGAGTTTCCGTAAGCAAGTGACCGTCGACAATAAAAGAGTTGTAGGGCAGTCCGTCGCTTATGGCCCCCCCGTTTCCGAGAATCCTTATTTTCATGGATCATCACCCCGATTAATCTGCCTTATCGTCAATAAAACTCATACCGGACGCCGGCGCCGGGTCAACGATCTTTTTTATCGTTAAATAACCCGCTCGGGAAAAATTGATCTTGAAAAAAGCCGGCTGATCCATTTTCCTGTCAAAATCAACGCAGGGCCTTCAATGATGCATTGCATCAGGCTTGCAGATCCCGTATTTACGGCTATTATATAACCATGAAAAAAAACCCCTGTATAATAATTTCACTCCTGGTCCTGTCCCTTGCTTTTCCCTGCGGCTGCCTGACGCACACGAAACGCGCCTACCCGTCCGTAGAAAAGCTCATAGAAGAAAACGGCGTCAAAAAATTCGGAAGGGGATCGGTTCGATACAGGGAAGGGATACCGTTCCTGCACCTGTCCGGCAGCCATTACGAAATGGGATACCAGTACGGCATCCTCATGGCCGACGAACTGCGGTCGATTTTCACGGGTATAAATAAAACGAGGGACGCCATCTTCAGCCTGGTCCCGGCCGTCCTGAGGCCTATCGCGAGGATCAAGTTCGGCATGAAGGCATCGGACAAGTTCAAGGCGATGCCCGAAAGGTTCAGGGACGAGCTGGAAGGCGTGGCTGCCGGCTCGGGACTGGATTTAGACGAATTTTCAGAGGCGGTATTCTTTCCGGACATGATGTCGGCCTTCGCGTGCACTTCCATAATCCTGAAAACTGAATCCGGCCTGGTACACGGCAGGAACCTTGACTTCATGCCGCCGATACTCGGCCGCTACCCGGTTATAATCGAATACAGGCCCGACCGGGGGACCCCTTATACGCACATGAGCGTCATCGGATGCCTGTCCGGACTTACCGGTGTCAATGATTCCGGGATTTCAATTTCTATAAACATGAGCTCGATCGTGGAGGAAAGTCCGGACGAGACCATGCCGGTCGGATACAAGCTCCGCGACATACTTGAAAACGCCCGGAGCATGGCTGACGCCGACCGGCTGATGAAGGATTACAGGAGCGACCAGGGATGGATTTTGACCGTGGCGAGTTCCCGGGAAAAAGACGGCGCGATTTACGATATCGCCGGGGCGAGCATCCACAGGAATCCCCTCGCCGAGAAGTCTATATTCGCCGTCAACCGTTTCGTTCACGACGAATTCAATAAAAGCTTCAGGAGCATTTATTCCTCGGACGCGCTCTACAACGTCTACCGCGACGACAGGGTGGGCGGTCTCCTGAAATCGGCGCGCGGCTACAGGGAAGTCATGGAAATCTTGAAGGACACGGATTACCACGGGCACAGGAAGGCCATCGGAAAATTCACCGTGAACAATTATCAGACTGTCCAGACGATTGTAATGGACCACGCGGCAGGGTTGATTTACTTTTCTTCCGCCCCGATGTACGCGGGATATGCAAAAACCATAAAATACGACAGGAAAACCAACGCTGTTTCATTGCATGCGAAGGCCGACCCCGTCATGGACACCGGTGAAATGAAAGATCTTGTCGAATGGACCGATCTTTTCTACTCGGGATCCATCGAAGAAATAAAAAAATGGCGCGGCATCGACAGGCTGCTCTCATGCCAGCTTGAGCTGCTTTTTGTAATTTCGAAATTCGACGGCAGCCTAATCGATACAGCCGGACTCATGCCGGCCATAAACGCAGACATGGAAAAATACGGGGATGACGCAAAATCCTACAAGCGCAAGGGAGAAATACTGATCGGCCAGGAAAAATACGGCGACGCAATACCGGTCCTCGAGGCCGGGCTGAAATCCCCCATAACATCTCCCGCCGAAATAATGGACCTTAAGGCCCTGCTGGCAAAGGCCTGCTTCAAATACGACCAGAAAGACAGGGCCAGGGAATACGCTGCCGGCGCGATCGCACTGATCGACCGGTACAGGCTCAATAAAAGCCTGAAAAAACTGAGGAATGAACTTGAAAAAATAACGGAATAAGCTCAATATTATTATTTCCAATCGCCCGCATGCATAAAAAATTAAGGGGTCGCGCAATGAAAAAAACCATTTCCATATTCACCATGATCATCATATCGGCAGCCGCCGTTTCCTGTTCTTCAACGAAAATCACCGCCACATGGAAAAACGGCAAATATGCCGGCGGGCCTTTCAAAAAAATAGTGGTTCTCGCCCTGTTTAAAAGGTTAGACAGCCGCGAGACATTTGAGGCCTTTATCGCCGAGGAACTGAGAAAGTCCGGCACGGACGCAATTCCCAGTCTGTCCCTGGTCACGCCGAAACAAAAATACAGCTATGCCGCGATGGAGGCCCTGTTCAATAAAAACAATATCGACGGCATCATGATCCTCAGGACAAAGGGCCTGGACAAAAACAAAAAATTCGTGCAGGGAACTAACTATTACGAGCCGGACGTCTTCTACAACCCTGTATCAAACCCGTATTACTCGTTTTATTTCAATTATTACACCGTGGCGTACAGGAACATCTCTACCCCGGGATACTACGTGGAGAAGGACATACTCAGCATTGAATGCAATCTCTACGCGAACAGCGACGACACCCTTGCCTGGAGCGTGATGACAAAAACAGTCGAGCCGTACCAGACAGAGGACGGGATCACCGACCCCCCGAGGGAAGCGAAAGAATTCGCCCGATTGATATTGAAAAACCTCAGGGAAAACGGGCTGATCAAATAATGGGTCTGCTTTATATTAAACTTGACACGGCGATGTCCGACCAAAGAATTAATCCAATTAATAAACGAAGGAGGCCCAGATGAACCTTCTCGAAAAAATCGAATCCGACCTGAAGGACGCCATAAAAAAAGGGGAGTCATTGAAATCCGAGACCCTCAAGATGGTCAAGTCCGACCTCATGTATGAAAAGGCCAAAACCGGCAAAGACCTGTCCCCGGAGCAGATGCTGGAGGTAACCGGCCGCGCCGCCAAGCGCAGGAAAGAGGCCATGGAGGAATTCAGGAAGGGCAACAGGCCGGACCTCGCTGAAAAAGAGGCCGGGGAACTGGCAATTATAGAAACCTATCTGCCGAAGCAGATGACGGAAGAAGAGATAGAAAAGTACATTGCCGAAAAAATAACCTCAATGGGACAGGTTTCGCAGAAGGACACGGGAAAGCTGATGGGCGAGCTCATGAAGGAACTGAAGGGTAAGGCCGACGGCGGAATCGTAAAAAAAATACTTTCAGCAAAAGTGGCAGGCTGATCCCGAACCTGATTAAATGTTTTTGTTACCG
Organism: Spirochaetota bacterium; assembly: GCA_025457915.1. GTDB lineage: Bacteria > Spirochaetota > UBA4802 > UBA4802 > UBA5550 > JALOTL01. The sequence continues at coordinate 81,547 of JALOTL010000007.1, forward strand.
TTTTTGAAAAGCTGGTCATGATCGACCATGTCGACGTGGCCCTCCCATAGGTACTTCCTCGTTTCAGACGCGACCACCCCGCTAAGAAGAAGAAGCGCTATGACGTTTGGAATCGCCATCAGGGCGTTCATCGTATCCGACAGGTCCCATACAAGCGGCAGTGAAAGCACCGAACCGCCCATGACCGCGGCCACCCACAGGTACCTGTACGGCTTGATGGCCGGCTTTCCGAAAAGGTATTCCACCGCCTTTTCCCCGTAATAAGACCATCCCAGTATCGTGGAAAAAACGAAAGTGAGCAGGCCGATCGTAAGCACCATCGGTCCGACCACGTGAAAACGCGCGAAGGCCGTCTTGGTGAGGGCGGCCCCGTTCAAGTTTTCGAAAGCCGCCGGTTCCGCCAGGATCGAACTGACAAGCACGACGCCAGTCATTGCACACACGACGACCGTGTCCCAGAACGTGCCGGTGGAAGAAACAAGGGCCTGCTTGACCGGGTTTCTCGTCTGCGCAGCCGCTGCCACTATGGGCGCCGAACCCAGCCCGGATTCATTGGAGAAAAGCCCCCTGGAGATCCCGTACCTGGCCGCCATCATCACCGAAGCCCCTATAAAACCCCCGCCGGCCGCGTGCGGCGTGAACGCGGATTCCGCGATCAGGCTTAACGCCGGCAGGATGAATTCGCCGTTCATGATCAGAATGACAACGCAGCCCCCCACGTAGAAAACAGCCATGAAAGGAACAAGCTTCTCGCAGACAACGGCTATCGACTTGATCCCGCCGATGATGACGACCCCCACGAACAATGTCATGACAAGGCCCGTAATCCAGGGCTGTACGTCGAAGGTCTCCTTGACGAGGCTGGCAACGGAATTGGCCTGCACCATGTTCCCTATTCCGAAAGCCGCCAGCGCCGTGAAAATGCAGAAAAGCACCGCGAGCCATTTCTTTCCGAGTCCCCTCTCCAGAGCGTACATCGGCCCTCCGAGCATGGTGCCGTCGGAAGTTTTGACCCTGTATTTGACCGCCAGCACCGCCTCGGCATATTTCGTCGCGATCCCGAACACCCCGGTAAGCCAGCACCACAGAACCGCTCCCGGTCCGCCGAGCGCGACCGCGGTGGCCACGCCCACTATGTTGCCGGTGCCTATCGTTGCCGCCAGGGCGGTTGTCAGGGCCCCGAAATGGCTGATATCGCCGTGCCCGTCTTCATCTTTCATAAAGGAAAGCTTTATTGAATGAAAAATATACCGCTGGATCACCCTCAGCCTTACGGTAAGAAAAAGGTGCACACCGCATAAAAGGACAAGCATCGGCGGGCCCCAGAGGTAGCCGTTTATGAATTTTATGATTTCGTGGACAGTCATGGCATCTTCCGTTGATTTTTTTTGATATAACGACCGGTATAAAAATCCCCTCAGTTGAGCCGCGGGGCGCTCGATACTGCTCAGAATAAACGCCATCCCGGTTCGAAATGTCAATTCATAAATTATCGATGCATTGATCCGGCCCCACTAATCCCGCGGTATATTATTTTTTTATTTACCCCGGTTTAACCCCGTAAAAAATTTGGATTGACCATGCCCGGGGTTTGCCATTTAATATCTGTCTGACCCTTTGCATTGTTGAATTGTAAAATATGATTGTCATTAAGAAAATAAATTGAAAAACATCAGGCCCAACATCTGCCGGCAGTGCGGCAGCCATGATTTGAAAATCGAAAACGGCAAATACGTCTGCAATTACTGCGGTATAATCCAGTATGAAGAAGTTGACGAACCGGGGCTATATCATTCGGCGTCAAAAAAAATTACGCCGAATGCGGTGAAAGTAATATCAGCCATCGCAACTATACTTTTATTGGCCGGAATTTTCGTCATCATATTGTTTTCCAGAAGGGAGGGACCCGTAACACACCCACAGGCGGGAACCGATCTCGGTAAACCCAAGGGCCTTGAGCAATCGAAAGAAGGGTCAATTGAAGAAAAAAAGGTCGCGGCGGAATTCATAAACGTAAGCGCGCTGCCTGATTCGATCGGGAACATATATTTCGTGGGTTTCTATAAAAACACCGGTGAAACGCTGGTTCTGCCGAAAGCCGAGATAGCGCTGTACGATTCAAAGGGAGAAAAAATCGCTGTGGCTTTCGGTTACGGCATCAGGGGATACATACTTCCCGGCGAGGAAACACCAATATCGGTACTCGTTTCAAAAGCCCCGCAGTATCAGGAATTCAAATCCATCGGCAGTCCTGAAATGCCTGTATATATTTCCAAAAGACCCAACATGAAAATATCGAATCTCAAGCTGGCATTTCCAAAACTGAGATTCGACCACCACACCCTGTCCGGAAAAATTCAAAATCTCGACAAAGAGGCGTCATACGTCCAGATTGCCGCGGCACTCATTGACGGGAATGGAAAAATAATCGGTTATTCCAGCAACTTTCTCGGCCAGACCAGGATCTCATCCGGCGAAACAGCGCCGTTTAAAATCAGCTTTTACCTAGTCAATGGAAAACCGGAAAGTTTCAAGGTGGAATACAACGGGATGTTTCACAAGTGATCCGAATATGCCGAACATAATGAATTTCTGTAAAAGCCTGTTTTGTTATTTATTGGACGATGCATTGCCCGGACAAAACCGATGCCTCGATGCGCCCGCCTCAACAAAATTGAATTGACTTAAATTATTTTTAATGTATATTTATAAACCGAGGTTGATTAACACAGATGGGCGAATTAAACGGGGAGAAAATCCATAACTTCTGGGGCAATATATTTAAAAAGGACGCAGATCCCTCGAGCCTTAATGTCACGGACATACTGAAGATGATCCCTATATTCCAGAACCTGTCCAGGAGGGACATGAAAAAGGTCGCGGGAATAATATACGACAGGGTATATCAGCCGGGAGAATTCCTGTTCGAAAAGGACCAGCCGGGCGCGGCCATGTATATAATAAAGAAAGGCAAAATAAAAATACTGGCCCCGGGAACCCAGAATGAAGAGGTCATACTGGCTACTCTCGAGACAGGTGATTTCGTCGGGGAGCTGGCCCTGCTTGACGATTCGCCGAGATCGGCCTCGGCAATGGCGGTCGAAAAAACGGCGGCACTGGCATTTTTCAGGGAAGACCTCAACAAGCTCCTGAACACCAATCCGGAAACGGCCAGCAGGATATTCAAGGAGCTCGCGCTCATAATCGGAAAAAGACTAAAGGCGACAAACGAGCAGCTTTTCAGCAGGCCTTTATGATGACCTCGGAACAATCCAGAAAAAAAATAAGAATCATAATATATCTCATCATGGCCGTCATAACAGCTCTGGCGGGTTTTTACCTTTTATGGCTTTTAAGGTCTCTTATACTGCCGTTTCTGATAGGTACATTTACAGCCTATATATGTTTTCCTCTTATAGATTTCGCAAAAAGAAAAGGCGTACCGAGGGGAATTGCGATATTTCTTTTATTCGGAATATTCGTGCTAATGATATCAGTAGCGGTCAACCGGATCGGATCCATACTGCCCGATGAAAAGGAAAAACTTGTTTTGAAGACAAGGCTTCAATACAAGATAAACGAAAAGTACAGGGAAATAATGGACCTGAACAAACCCGATTCCCAGGGCAACTTTCTCTACGGCATCATAGGCAAAGACCTCAACAGGACCATGGCCAAGATCAATGATATAATCGCGTTGAGCGACCAGGAGAAGGCCCTGTTCATGAAATACTGGTCCGGGTATAAGGGAAAGCCGCCGATTGAAGACAGGTATTTCGATTATTTCAAAAAAAACCTTGAATCGAGCGAGATAACGATTGAGGAGCTTGAGAGCGAGGAGCTTGCCGAGAAAACCTCTTCGAAAGACGAGCCCGGGAAGGAATCGGTCCTGTCGATTATCCTCGATATAATTGAACTATGGATAGTAATGCCGTTCGTGTTCCTTTTCCTCCTGATCGACGATGGGGAGATCAAGCGCTATTTCGTTAGTCTCATTCCCAACAGGTATTTCGAAGTGTCGCTGACCGTGATCGACAACGTGAACAACGCGATCGGCAACTATCTCAGGGGCACCATGATTGAATGCAGCCTGGTTGGCATTTCATCCACCGTACTGCTCGCGCTTATCGGGTTCGAGCTTAAATGGGCGATCATTATAGGGGTCTTCTCGGGACTCACGAACGCGATTCCGCTCGTCGGACCGGTATTCGGATTGCTGACCAGCGTCTTCTACGCGCTCATCGTCGAAGACATCAATTCCATCCTGCCGTTCATAAATATGGACAACCTGATGTTCTGGGTCGTTATATGTCTGCTTATAATCAGGGCCCTTGATACCGCAGTGTTTCAGCCCGTCCTTGTCGGAAACGCCGTAAATCTCCACCCGCTCGTGGTGATACTGGGCCTTATAGGAGGGTCCATGCTCTTCGGTACCGCGGGCCTTATCCTCACGATACCGCTTATAGTAGTGATCAGGGTATTTTTCTCGACCCTATTAAAAGAGCTGAAAGATTACAGAATGATTTGATGCCCGCAGGGGCTCTTCTCATGCCTGGCCGGGCTCGTTTTTCTTCTGGAATTTATCCTTTGCCTCGTCCATGTATGTCTTAGCCTTGGAGGTCACCTTTTCATATCCATCCTTTACGTCGCCGGCGAATTTATCGGCATATTTATTCACGTCATCCGCCAGCCTGTCAGAATAGTCCTTGAGCTTCTGCCTGGTCTCCTTTCCCGTCCTGGGGGCATAGAGTAGCGCAAGCCCGGCGCCGATTGCCGCTCCGAACAAAAATCCCGCGAAGGTCTTGAATCCGTTGTCGCTGCTCATTATTTTCCTCCTTTTGATTTTGAAAACAGCTTGAACCCCCACTTGGCGGCAGGTATCAGCGCAAGCCACCCGGCCCTCGCAAGCAGGTTATCGTTTATAAACTGGAAAGTCTGTCCGACATTCCTGGCTATTTTTCTCGAGGATGCGAGCACGTCATCCATCCTCTCAAGCTTTTCCTCGACGTTCTCGCTCACCCTTCTCAGTTCAGAGGTAAGGCACCTTACTTCATATGATGTTTTTTCAAGCTCGACGAAAAGGATCCTGAGCTGATTTACGGCCGGGACAAGCGCAAGAACGAGAACCAGAAATCCGACCGAGAACACAAGTGAAACGATGAAAACTATTACCGTCGTTGTATCCATATTGACCCCGGTTATGTCTTATTGGCTGTCTTTATTCGGATGCCGGATCAACCGCCGGGAAGCGGAAATTCCTTTAAAAAATAATACAATAATTTCCAGAAAAAACCACTGAAAATTTAATATCTAAAAAAAACGGGTGTCAATTAAAATTTAAAAGGCCCGCTATTCTAAAAAGCTGCAATTTTTTGTTCAGATATTACTATATGGTCAGAATTATTTTATAATTGACATTAAGTAATTTATATGTATCCCTGCAATTTAAATAAAAAAACCGTATGGACGGTTTAGAGGGGGATATTAAATGATAAAAACAAAAAAACTCTTTTTAACGGCAACTGCCGCCTTGCTCATAGCGGCATTTACCGGCTGCGACGGACTGTTCATGGTCGCAGACAAAATCCCGGATGCGGAAAACGTGTTTTTCACAAGCTCGGGAAGGCTTTTCATAACGGGGGGCGAACACATATATGAGCTTACCGCAAACGGCCCCGTGTCTATACCGAGCGCCGGCACTGGGGAATTCCTCGGCATGGCGCAGATAGGGAACTACCTTTACGTCGTTCATTGCCCCAGGTCGCTGAAGGCGATACCGCCGATCAAGCTTTCAGATATACTTTCACAGGGCCTTGTCGGCGCCCTGCTTTCGCACCTCACTGACGCATACATGAACAAACTGGTGCTGAGGGCGAAGCTGGACACTCCCGATCCCGCGAACCTGGTCTTCAGGCAGGTTCACGAGCTGAGAGACATGGTGCTTCCGAACGGAATGGCCGCAGATTCCTCGGGACGGCTCTACATCGCGGATGAAACATTCCTGCCCTGCGGAAAGATAGTCAGGCTTACCATCGGCAATCCGGACAGCGATAATCCGACGGTCGCCCAGGACACCTGGCTCAACAAATACGACGGGGTATATTCTCCCAACGGCATGACCATAAAGAACGACGTTTTATTCTTCACCGATTTCGAGCCTTTTTCTTGCAATCAGGCGAAGGTAAAAAAGGTGCAGATATCGGGCAACGGACATGGCACCGTATTCCCGATATATTCCGCCCCGGGTTTTTTTGACGACCTGGACACGGGAAGGTATAAAAATACGGACGGCATCGCAGTGGCGAACTTTTTGACAGGCGCCATCCTGTTCATCGGCGAGAACGGAGGCCTCGTCGACAAGATACCCGCAGGCACTTTCGAATGTCCATCATCAGCCCACTTCGGCAGGGGCATGGGATATGATGACAGGGACCTCATAGTAACCGAAAAGGGACTTTTATTCGAAGGCCAATCATCCTTCGGAAACAAGGTAAGAGGCATAAGCGTGCAGTAAACCTATCGGGGTTCCGCCCGCCGGACTGGCGGAACCCCGTCATATTGAAATTTTTCAAAAATGAATTATATTGTTGACATGAACCCTTATTAATACAAGTTTGTCCATTGCACAGGGGGGTGATAGCTCAGCGGCCATTTCATGGTCCATTGCGATCCAAATTCTTGTAATCCAATAAATTTTTTATAAGCTTTGTCTGCCGTCCGGCGACGGGACAAATGCTGTATTCACCCGATTGGCGGTGTTTATTAAAAATTTATCATACAAAAATCCACAAAGGGGACAGGAATTAAAATGGCGGTAGTCGGGGAACATATTGTAGTCGAACTCATAGGGGTCAGGAACGACATCATAGACGATGTCGATCTCATGAAAAGGACCGTTGAAGAGATAACCGAATTGACCGAGGTCGACATACTGGATGTATCATATCACAAATTCACCCCGAACGGCCTCACGCTCGTTGCGCTTCTTTCGACAAGCCATATCAGTTTTCACACCTTTCCTGAAATAAATTTCATCAGCTTCGACTATTTCACCTGCGGCACCAAGAGCCCTTCGATTTCCGTCGACATACTGAAAAAGAACTATAACCCCGAGAACCTGAAAATACATTCCCTCAAGAGGGGATATATCATAAAAGACATATATGAAAAGGAAGGGTATTTCGGGGGATACATTGTAGACGAGGAGATAGCCCATGTAAAGACCAGGGTGGGACAGGACATAAAGATCCTTAAAATAAAGGACCTCGGGAACTGCCTTTTCTGCAATGATGAAATGAACCTTGCCGCAAAGGACGAACAGCTTTACCATGAACCCTTCGGCGACAGGGCCTTCGAAATGCTCGGGAGCGATGCGCCGGCAAAGGTGATAATCCTGGGCGGCGGCGACGGCGGCATGGCCAGGGAATGCCTCAAGAGAAACATCGACGAAATCAAAATACTCGAGCTTGACGAGGAGGTCATCGAGCTTTCAAAAAAACACCTCCCGTCCGTTTCCGGCGGAGCGTTCGACCACCCGAAAGTAAAATGCGTAATCGGGGACGCATTCCAGACAATTCTTCAGATCCCCGACGGCAGCCAGGACATAGTGTTTGCGGATCTCACAGACTATGCCTACAGGCTGATCATGACGAACATCGATCAGATAAAAAGGGTTTTAAAGCCTGGCGGGATTATCGCGGCCCAGATTGGCGCGACCGACCTGGCAAAGACACAGGTTGAAAGTTACTACGGAAAAATAAAAGAACTGTTCACGGACTGCGACAAAATAGACATATACGTTCCTTCCTACATCAACAGGTGGAGCCTGGCATTCGGCGTAAAAAAACGCCAGGCGGGCCTCTAGTCCCTTACAGGAAGAACAAGAATACTCAGCGGGTCCACGGACACATCCTGTATCATCAGAGAAACATGGAGATGCGCGCCGGTCGAGAGCCCGGTGGATCCAACAAGACCTATTTTATCACCGGCCCTGACCCTGTCCCCCTCTTTCACCTTGAATTTTTCAAGGTGCATGTAAAAGGAAAAAATCCTGTTCCCGTGATCTATCACGATGAAATTCCCTTCGTAGTACATGGGTTCGGCAATCGCTACAATTCCGTCCGCCATTGCGTAAACCGGCTCCCCGAAATCCCCGCGGAGATCAAGCCCCCTGTGAACCTTGATCATCTTCGGAAGATAAATCCTTTTCCCGTTTTTCACCCGGTATCTCATTATGGCCCTCTTCGCCCAGAAATGCGAGGTCACGTAATGAGCGTCCCGCGGATGAGCGAATGCGTTTCCGATCCGGGACGGGCTGTTTTTTGAGAAGGCCTTCTTCTTTTTTTCAGCGCATTTCTGTATGTATTCAAGAATTTCCGGCTTCAGCCTGAAATCAACGTTCGAGTATTTGCCGAGGTCCAGCGGAACAAGATTGACGGGAAATTTACCTCTGCTTAAAGTTATCATGCCGTTGAGCTGCTTTTTCTGACCGCCCAGGCTGTAAATTATTGCCACCGATTCCCTGGATTGAACGCATTCCGGGTCTATTCCCGTGAGTCCCTTGTAACCCCAGGTCTTTTCAGTCAAATCGATCTTTCTTTTCCCGAAATACAATTCCGTCACTGATACCTTTTTAGCCTGGGACCCCGTCCGGCATATTTCGACATACATCGCGGTCCCTGTTGAAAACGTTTCTGAATAAAAATCCGCTATAATGTCCTCGTTGGTTATGCGGATTTTTTTAGGGTCCCCGACGGCATAATCGCCCGGCACGATCGCTTTCCTGCCGGTGCGGCAGCCCGAATCGCATCCGGAACAGGAATCGGTGCTGCCCTTACCCTGTGCGGACTGACAGGAATAAAAAGCCGTAAACAGCAATGAAACCGCGAATACCGACACGATAAATCTGTTTATTATATTCAAATTCAACTCCAGCGGACTTTTTTACTGATGCCGATACCTGCTTGCTTATAATCCGGAGGCAATAATCAACATCTGACGCGAAATGCTATTTAATAAAACGGAAAAAATCAATATTTCAATTAAAAAGAAATATTCAGGGTGACAAATTTTTTCCATTAAAAGTTGACATAAAACATCGATTTTATTAAATTTTGCCAAATTTATCTAGGAGGCGCTCATGGCTTACGTAATAAACGACGAATGCACAAACTGCGGATCATGCGAACCGGAATGCCCAGTTGAAGCAATAAATGAAAAAGGCGACAAACGAGTCATAGATGCTAAAAAATGCATAGACTGCGGAGCATGCGTGGATGTTTGCCCGGTAGACGCGATATCCCCTGCATAAATAGAAAAAACAGAAACCCGCCCCTAAGGGCGGGTTTTTTTATGCCTGCTTGTTGTAATTTTCCTTTATATAGGAATTAAGGTAATCATCCGGATTGGATACGGCCTCTTTAGATATGGTGAAATGGTCCTTTTTGAGAAGCCTGAGCCCGTGGAAATAATCATGAAACAGCTCGGTGCATAACTGCCTGACGCTCTTCTGTTTTTCAGACGCCACTCTCTGGATCTCCTCCACGGCCTCTTCCTTGAAATCCAGATAAATGCCGTGCTCTATGAGAAATTCCTTCTGGAAGCCCTGTATGCCGTCCGCAAGGAGCATTTTCTTCAAAACGGTTCCCGTATTTTCAATAAGGTTTTCATCCACAACCAGCTTCTCAATGCCGGTTGATGGGAGACTCTTTTCAAACTTGATAAGTATCTTCTCCACGACGCTCAAAAGGCCCCTTGCCCCGGTCTTTTCATGGTGCGCCCTTCTCGCAACAATCTTCAGGGCCTCGTCCGTAAACTCCAGGTCTATTTCGTAAGCCTTGAAGTCCATTTTTTTGCCGATAACCACGGTACTGTGCTTGTTCTTAAGTATTTTATACAGGCCGTCTTCATGAAGGTCGTTTAAGACGACGTAAACAGGAAGTCTTCCCACGAATTCCGACTCGAATCCGAATTCAATAAGATCCTCGGTTCTCACCTTTTTCAAAACCTCCTGAATGTCGTCACCGTGGATCCTGACCTTGTCAAATCCTATAGACTGCTTGTTCATCCTTTTATTTATTATCTGCTCAAGGCCGCTGAAAGCCCCGGAAACGATGAACAGGATGTTTCTCGTGTTGATCTTTCTCCTTGTTACCCTGCCCGTCCTCTGCGCCTCCATGGCCGCTTCCACCTGAGAAGCAAGGTCATGCGGGGTCTTGAGATCCACGTCCGCATCCTCCATCAGCTTGAGCAGGTTCCGCTGCACGCCGGTCCTGGAAACGTCCGGACCGTATGTTCCGAAAGAGGACGCTATCTTGTCGATCTCGTCGAGATAGATGATCCCGTATTCCGCCTTCGCGATGTCACCATTCGACTCATGGACCAGTTCCCTGACAAGATCCTCGACATCTCCGCCGACGTATCCGGTTTCGCTGAATTTGGTGGCGTCGGCCTTGACGAAAGGAACCCCGATTTTTTTTGCGATAAGCTTAACAATATACGTCTTTCCTACCCCGGTCGGTCCGATAAGCAGCATGTTGCTCTTGATGTTTCCGACAAGCCTGTTTTCATCCGACAATTTTTTTTCGAGCTTCATCCTGTTGAAATGCGTGCACACCTTTGTCGCTATGACCTCTATTGTCTCCTCCTGGCCTACCACGTACTGGTTCAGATAACTCTCCAGCTCCTCGGGTTTTATATTGAAGTTAAATTCCGACTCATTGACGGGAGTACCCGGTTTGTCGCCCACCCTTTCCGCGTTGGGATTGGCTTCCTCTGACTCCATTTTCAATAAATCCTCTAAATTCTTTTCTGGATCAAATGCCGGTTTTGTCATATGATTATCCTCTTGGTTATTTTCATTTTATTCATTAATCATGAGTGTATTTTCGGTACTCTCATTGTTACATCCATTTTTTACAATCCTTAATATTTTATCCATTTTTTAATATTAATGAATAATACAAAAAATTAAAAAATTTTCAAAAAAAACTTAAAAAAAGCTTGAAATATACTAAACATTTATATACTATACAATTGTAACAAGGAATAAGACATAATGCATTCAAAACAAAAAAATGACTCTCAGGTAAGATTTAAAAAACGAAGCTGCTGCCCTGAATGCGGAAGCATTCTTGTACCGGAATCCGGATGCTTTTATTGCATAAATTGCGGTTTTTCAGCATGTCTGTTATAAAAAACTAAAAGGATACATATGAATAATTATGAACTTAATAAAAACCTATCTTTATATAAGAATTCCCGGAAAAAAACAGGAAGTTCATATATTCCTGGCAGGAAAAAAATATATAAAGATTATAAGGAGCTTGATGCAGTCAATGCCGTTGTTAGAATGTTCAGAGGTCAAATAATCAATACACAAACAGACGACAAGGTAATTTTCAATATATGATCTAAATACCGGCAAATAACGATATAGATATATAGGGACAGAGCCTTCCTGCACCAATAAACCCTAAATAAATCCCGCCAAAAAATCCGCAATTAAGGCTCTGTTCTTTATATATATTTTTCAGGAAAATAATCAACGGGTAATAAATTTTTTACGGTCTTCGCTAAAAAAACGCAGACCTCCCTGGTCAAGGAGGTCTGCGTGGTTTTTCAATTTTATCAAATTGCCGAAGGAGGGACTTGAACCCTCATGGGGTTGCCCCCGGCGGATTTTGAGTCCGCTGCGTCTACCAGTTTCACCACTTCGGCATATTTTATTCCGGCTGAGGTATATCGTCCAGTTCTAAATATTTTCCTTTTGCGCGGGCAACGATCTTCCCCATCTCGTTTTCGATTTCCGCCCTGTTCTCAATCACCTTTTTGCTTTTCTTCACGTACCAGCCCCTTATATAAAGGTTCTCTTTGATAAAAGCCGGTTGAAGATATCGTATGGTAAGCTCGCTGGTAAGGGCCATGATCTCCATGTATTTGTTAACGGTGATCATTGTTTCATCCAGAATTGCCGCAATAACGCCTGCGTGAATTATATTGGGGGGACCTTCAAGATATTCCTGTGCCGCATATTGTCCGTAAGCGGTCTTTGTATCGTCATCAAAATCAAGCTTTAATCTTAACCCATGCTCGTTGTCTGGGCCGCAACCAAAGCAAATTTTATCTTCAAATTCAATCATGCAGGCATTTTTTAAATATTATAGTTTTATTGTCAATCATTTAATTATTATAGAGCCTATACCTGCCTTATTTTCTCCTGTATCATGTCCAATTCTTCCTGGTCGAGCCATTCATCAATATGTTCAGGGTAAACCCCTGTTACCATCAGATACATCTCAAGTGCCATGATCAGCTGTTCCTTGGTCAGGACTCCCTGGGTTACCAGTAACTCGCCGATAAGCCTTTCCTTGTTGTATTTCTGGAGATCAAGCGCATCATTAAGCTGCGCCTTGGTTATTATTTTTTCCTTAACAAGGAACTCTCCAATATGCTGTATGTGTTTCTTTCTTCTGAATCCGAATCTGAACATATTAATAACCCACCATAAAAATTATTATATTTTAAGAGCAATGTCAATACATATTTTCAAAACTCAATCAATGCTTAAAATCCCTTGACTTTTCTTTTTTTTAAGATATCTTGATTGAGTATGATTTATATTTATACAGATGTTGTATAATCGGACAAAGACCTTGAAAAATCCCAGAAAAATTTTTATTCTTACTTTATCAATCCTTCTTTTGTCCGTCATAACGGAATCAAAAAGCAAATATGAATACGTCGGCAGCCGGCAATGCAGGGAATGCCATGCTGAAGACTCCATCGGGAACCAGTATAAAATATGGCTGTCGTCGCCCCACGCAAGGGCCTACAGGGTGCTCAGCTCTGAAAAAGCGAGAAACATCGCCACAAGGCTTGCGGCCGAAAATCCGCAGGAAAACCCAAAATGCCTGAAATGCCATAATACCGGCGCCAATAAATATGACCAGGTTAAGGGCGAAGGCGTGGGCTGCGAATCCTGCCACGGCAGGGGGAGCGGGTATTACAGGGCCAGCGAACACGTAGATTATACAGACAGGAAGCTCGGATACTCAAAAGCACTTAAGAACGGGATGACGAACATTAAGGGGATTGAGAATCTAAAAAGAAGGGAAAGGATGTGCATGAGATGCCACAGGGAGGACAGGCCGTGCCTGCCGGAAGACCAGAAGGAAGTCATGAAGCAGAAAATGACGATACAGGTTGTGGACAAACTCATAAGGGGCGATGCGAATTTCAGCCATCCATTAAGGAGATACTGAACGGTCATTTGGCCGAATATGACACGAGCCATCTCAGCCCGTCTATTTTGATCAGGCCCTCCTTCAGGCCATCGTTCACGCCGACGATTTCTTCAAACGACTCATTAGTTACGGGATCAGGCTGCACCAGTATTTCTTCATTGTTAAAATAAACCTGCGACAGGTTCCCGTCGACAAACCTGGTATAGTCGCCGGTTCTTAAAAGCCCGTCCAGTCTATGCGAGAGGGGCATCATGTCCCTCCTGAAAAACAACCTGGCCAGGAGCCCGAGCATCTCCGGCGTGTCAAGGATATATTTCGTGATCCTGTTCAGTCCCGAGATGAACTCATGCACGAACAGACCGGTTTTCATGTCCTTGTATACAAGGAAGGGGATCTTTCTGATCGAATGGTCGGAATAAGCCTTTCGTATTAAAAGATTGAGGTCCAGCATTTTGGATGCAAGATTTACAAGTATCAGCCGTGGCCCTTCTCCGGCATTTTCGAACAGGGAGTCCATTGAAGAAATCACACTGGTCTCTACCGAAAACCTCGCGGAAATGTTCTTAATGGCGGATACGGAGGCCGCATCATCATCCATCACGAATATTTTATCCTCTGCCTTCCTTTCTTTTAAAAGCTCAAGGAGATAGGACGCTATTCTCCCGGGATCATCGCCGTCGAGCAGATCGACTATGCCGTGCTCCAATAACATTTCTTTTAAATCACGGGTAATCCTGTTTGAAAGGCACAGCACCCTGTTTTTTTTTGCGACGCCCGCAAGAACGCCGCGCGGGTCCCTTGCAAGCAGATCGTTCAATTCAACGACGGCGAAATCATATACCGATGATGTTAAATTCTCCAGCTCGGAGTCAGGCACATTGGGATGGAATTCGGTGATCTCGAACCCTGATCCTTCAAGATCATTTCTGTAAAATGAATTTTTAAATGTTACGAGAAGCAGTCTGTGCATAAAAGCCTGACACATTAAATTGAACAATTGATTATTTTTCGTACTAAAAAAAATTAATGTCTATAAAAAAAAGAACTTATTTTAAAAATTTTCTTGCTTTTTTAAAATTTCAGGTTAAATATAAATAATGAAAATTATTAAATTTTTAGGAGGAATCATATGAGTCAAGGTGGTGGAGGCAGTGTAGTTGGTAGCTTAATATATCTGGCGATTATAATTCTGGTTATTGCCGGATTGTGGAAAATTTTTGTCAAGGCAGGCAAACCCGGCTGGGCGGCGATTGTACCCATTTACAACCTGATAGTCATGATCCAGATCGCTGGAAAACCGATCTGGTGGATCATTCTCATGATCATTCCTCTTGTAAACTTCATCGTTTTCATTTTGATCTGGCTGGAAATCATTAAAAAGTTCGGCCAGCCGACATGGCACGTTATTCTTGTTATATTTGTCGGTTTCGTTTATATCCCGTATCTCGGGTTCTCGGATGTAGCCTTCAAGGGCTAGCATCCATTGACATTGCATACCGGGAGGGCGCTGGAATCAGCGCCCTCCTTTTTTATTTTACAATCAGGCCATGCTTGAAATTTTCACAGTCAGCGCACACAATGGAACTTCAATTAATTATACTTTTGATGTTCCCTTGTGGCCTCCTCTACATCCATGTAGTCGCGGCACCAGTGCATCCATGCTCGTCAGGCAGAATATATGATAAAATCAGGAGTTATAATACCAAGGAAACTACTGATTTTTTAAGGTGCCCATAATTTATCTTGACTTTTTTAAAATTCAAAACTTAACTTAATAAAAATTTCCTCAGTCCGGGCATTCAACCCGGCTCAGAATAAAAAATACCGCGAATGCGGAAAATTAACAAACAGGAGAATCTTATGGCCGATGCAAATTTCGATTTTCAGAAATTCATCAATGACAGCAGGGACGTTCTCATCAAACCGAAGGAATACTATACAAGGATGGAAAAAACCGGCGGCATTGCGGAACCGATAATCAAGGCGCTGATTTACGGCACGGCGGCCGGCATAATAAGCTTCCTATGGGCGGTGCTGGGTATAGGAGTCATCGGCAGTTTTGGAAGCGCGGCCCTGGGCGGCGGAATCGGTATCATGACCCTCATCGGTTCAGTCATAGGTTCGGTTATTGCCCTCTTCATAGGCGGCCTGGTAATACTCGTAATATCGGCCATATGCAGCGGATCGACCGATTTTGAACACAACGTAAGGATCTGCGCATCTACGATGGTGCTTTATCCGGTGGGCGCAATCCTCGGCGTTCTCAACGTGCTGGGAATGACCGGTTTTTATATTGAAGCGGTTCTTTCCCTCGCGGTCAAACTCTACGGCCTCTGGCTGCTCTATAATGCCCTGGTCCATTCCCTTAACGGCAAGGAAAACGTGGCAAGGATACTAAGCATAATCTTCGCGGTAATTCCGGTGCTCCTTCTCATCAGCACGCTTACCTGCTCGAGAATCGCAAAATCCAGCCTTGATAATTTTTCCAAGGGCGGACAGAAAAACAGCGAGGATATCCAGAAAAGCATAGACCAGCTCAACAAACTGATGAAATAAATAGAACTGAACCGTAGATGAAAAGCGCACGGAGAAATCCGTGCGCTTTCTGTATCGGAAAAATTTCATATCGAACAGCCCGGCCGTGTTAATATTATGGGCACCTTTATTCTTAAAATAAACCACTGATGTATTATTTCCTTTTATCCCTGAAAAAATCCTTCAACAACTCGCCGGCCACACCTGAAAGGACGCCGAATATAATTTCCGGCACGTGGTTCAGCACGCGGTTTCCGCAGACATTGATAACGGTGCCGCAGGCGCCGTATTTTTCATCCGTCGCCCCGATGAAGAGCCTTTTTATCCTTGCGTGGACTATCGCGCCGGCGCACATCGCGCACGGTTCCTTCGTGACATACATGTCGCAGCCGACGAGCCTTTCATTTCCAAGGACCGCGGCTGCCTTTCTTATCGCCGTCATCTCGGCATGGCAGGTCGGGTCTTTCATTGACCTGTTTTCATTATGGGCGGATGAGACTACACTTCCTTCAAAAACAATGACCGCTCCCACCGGGACCTCGCCGGCGGCGGAACCCCTGACGGCCTCCTCGATGGCGATGCGCATGATTTCATCATTCATTGTCCGTCTCCATGAAAAAATTTCCCGGCGATCGATTTAAGCTTTTCGTAATGGCTTCCCTTCCAGTATATTTTTCCGCAACCGGAACACCTGAAATATTCATCGCACCAGGACAGAACACCCTCCGGCACATACGGCCGAATAGTTTTGTCGCTGCCGTTTTTCGGGATTTCATCGATCAGGCCGTTGCATTCTATGCACCTTGTAAAGGGCCGGCATTCGTCCCTTAACCGGAGCCTGTCGAGCACCTCGTCCGTCTGGATCCAGGGATCCGTGCTTCTTATGCAGATCCCCCTGGAAACGTTTCTCCTCATTAAAAGCCGCCTGTCCCTGGTGAGCAGAATCCTTCCCTCCCGTTCCGATATTTCCGCAAGCTCGGAATCACCGCGCCCGTCCGTGAAATCCGCATCGAAACCCAGGAGCCTCAACCTCCTGGCGAGCTTCCTGAGATGTACATCCAGCACGAATCTGGGATTCCTGAGGGGGAGATCCCTCAGCCTGGTCACGTTTTTAACAGGAAAACTCTCGAACACCGGGTAGACGCTGATCCTGTCGCCGTTTTGAATGATGTATCCAAAATCAACCGACTCCCCGTTGACGAGAATAAGATCAACCTCGACATGCGGGACCCCGAAAGATTCGATCAGGTCCTTTGCCGACCTTCTTCCGGGAAAGGTGAATTCAATATCTGTTTTTCTTCTGTCGCGGGGCAGGAAGTCGTTGAGCTCTTCATAAAACCTTATCAAGATCCTGTACATCGGTCTGCGTTTATCTGCGGCAGCATCAGTTGTCCAGTATGATATCGTCGAGAGATCTTTTGGGAACGTGATGGACGCTTTCAGAATCCCTCCAGTATTTGATATCGCCGGTTTCTCCGAGGGGTTCGATGACGACCACCTCCCTCGTCTTCCCGAGAGCTATCACGAGAAGTATTTCATAATGCGCGGGTATGTTCAGCGCTATCCTGAGGTTTTCCCTGTTTATGGACGCGATGATGCATCCCCCGAGCCCCTTTTCCGCGGCCCCGAGCAGTATGCTCTGCGCTGCTATTCCGTGATCGCACATTACTGTTTTGCTGATGCTTATGTCTGAAAGCATGACGATATAAGCGGAAGGCCTTTCGCCCTCGGGAGGTCCGTCCCAGTCCTTCAGGTACGCGGCCCATTTGAGCTCATTGAATATGGATGCGTTTTTTTCCGGATAATGCGACAGGATGTATCTCAACGGCTGCAGATTGGCGGCCGATGGCGAAAGCCGCGCGAGATCCACGAGCTCCTTCAGCGTATCGAATTTTATTTCATGTTCCTGGTAGAATCTTCTGTAGCTTCTGTTTTTTTGTATTAGATCCTTTAATGACATGGCGTTCTCCTTGGATCGGCCGGAAATTATATTAACTGATATTCAAAACCATGTCCCGGCCGCCGGTTTACATGTATTTCGGCTCCTTGTAAGAATACATATCATGGACTCCGCCCTCAAGCTGTGCTGACGGTGATCTCAACTCGAACCTCAAATCCCCCGAATAAAGCTTCCCGTGCAGGGCGGTTATATCTTTCGTGCCCATGTCCTGAAAGGAGTGTTTGAGACCCTGTATGAGATAGGGAACATAGTCAAAAAGCGATCCCTTGTCGACGACGGCGCCGCTTACTCCCTGGGCCACCTTGATCTTGGCCTCTTCAGCGAAATACCTCTTTGATCCCCCGGCCTCCATGGCCTCAACCGAAGCCATCCCCCTGTATTTCTTGAGCCTGATGCCGTTTTCGTAAAAATATTCGCCGGGAGCTTCCTGGGTTCCGGCAAACATGGATCCCATCATCACGGCGGAAGCGCCGATGGAAAGGGCTTTTGAAATATGACCGATAGTCGAAATCCCTCCGTCGGCTATCACCGGCACGGATTGCTCTTTTGCGTATTTCGCTGTTTTGTATATGGCTGTCGCCTGCGCCCTCCCGACGGACATTGTCATCTGCGTCGTGCAGATCGAGCCCGGCCCCATTCCGATCCTCAAGGAATCCGCGCCGGCCTTGATCAGGTTTTCACATTGTTCCTGCGTAACGACGTTTCCGCCCATGACTTCAATTTCCGGATATTTCTTCTTTATATACCGGATCATTTCTATCTGGTAGACCGAATTTCCCTGGGCGGAATCGATAACCACCACGTTGACCCCGGCCTCCACGAGCGCATCCAGCCTGTCGATGGATTCTTCCTTCGTTGATATCGCGGCCCCGACCATGAGCTGCTTTCTTGAATCTTTAGACGCGAGCGGGTATTCCCTGTTCTTCACCAGGTCGTTCCTGCACATGAAGGCGATGAGGCAGCCCTTGCCGTCCACTATCGGGAGCTTTCCCTTTTTGGACTGCTTGAGTATCTGGTTGGCCTCCGAAAGGGACAGGCCCTTGCCTGCCGTGAGGAGCTCCCTTGTCATGACCTCGGATAGTTTTTTCATCCTGTCGGTTTCGAAATCCGTGTCCCTGTTAGTGACGATCCCAACCAGTTTTGAATTCAATTTGCCGTCCACGGTTATGGGAATCCCGGAAAATCCGTATTTTTCCTTGATGGCATCGATATCTGCGATGGTGTTTTCAGGGGAAAGCACTATGGGCTCGGTTATGAATCCGTTTTCGAACCTTTTTACTTTGCGGATTTGCGCGACCTGTTCGTCGATCGTATTGTTGTAATGCACGATCCCTATACCGCCCAGCAGCGCAAGTCCTATCGCCATCTTGTGTTCGGTGACTGTATCCATCGGGCTGGAGACCAGTGGACTTTTCAGGGTGATGTTCCTCGTCAGGTCGGATTCAAGGCTGACTTCATCCGGGGCGAAGTCGATAAAGCCCGGAAGAATTATAAAATCATTATATGTAAAACCGTTTTTTTTAGTAAACAGCTCTTCAGCTGAAAAACCATCAATCGGTGTCATTTTACGCTCCTGCCAAGAAAAAAATTGATAAAAAATCCTACGCCTTCATCCGTAAAGGCGCTTCTGAAACCGGCTTGAAAAAAGACTGGAAAATACTTAAAAATAACTTGTTAAATAAACGGAAATTTGTCAAGTAATAACGTCCCGGTATTTTTTGCGGTATCAATATATTAGCGCGCCGGATTCTTCATTTTAAATTCAGGACACGAACATGGGCCATTGCAAAAGAAGGGGCTACTGCTGCCAGGACATATTGCTCGCCGAGTCGCCCGACACGCTCAGGACCGCGTATGAATTCTGGAAAAAAACAAAAAGCATAGATCCGAATTTTTCGGAAATATATCTGATATATCCCATGCTTGTTTTTAAATTTGAAAAAAGCGATGAGGACCTGCCGTACCACTACAGGTGCAAGCACTTTACTCGCGATGAAAACGGCGTCCCGGCCTGTTCAATACATCCAATAAGACCCGGGATGTGCAGGGATTTCCCGTACTACGAGGGGGTGGATCACCTTGACAGGAGCGGACCCCTCAGCCCTTATGAGGGATGCGGCTACAACGACCCGGACTAGTTTTTTACCCCCTGTATCCATCCGCAGGGGCCGTGTTTTCCAGTACGACCAGCCTGTTGGGCGCCCCCCGGACGCATAATGAGTCATCTATAATTAAATGCACGTCCAATTCCGGCTTCAATAATAAAATATTTGACATAACACCGGCAGGGTATCTAATCATTTAATTGAAATAAGGAAGCTGTTAAAAAATAAATGTGGAATGTTTTCAGGCCGTTTTTAACGCGGCCTCCGCACCCGCGGTTTTTTTAGCAATTGCAAAACCCGCGTATTGATTCACGTATCATGCGCGGTTGAATTTTAAGATGCCATTATAATCCCTAAACTGTTAATATTCTGGAGCGAAAATGGAGCATATAAACGTAAGCCGCAAAAGACTCTTTGACGGTAAAATCGCCGGTTTCTCGAGCCAGCACCATGCCACCACATCGGTTGAAAACATCGTGGGGAGGGGGGGATTCTGGAGCAGCGAGAAAAAGGACTCGGTCTCAGATGAATTTTTCATCATCGATTACCAGCACGATATTACAATAGATTTCATCGAGCTGACTCCTTCCCATAACGGCGCGGCGACCTTCCCGAAATCCTTCAGGATAGAATCGAGCCTCGACGGCAAATCATGGAAGACCATACATACCGAAAGAAACTACGCGCTGGAGGGCGAGAGCTATTTTCTGGACATACCGCTTACCCGCCTGAAATACCTGAAGCTTGTCATAAACGAGGCCAGGGCAATGGAATCGAAATACTTCGCCGAGATAGCGAACTGCAGGGCGGGGATCCTCGGCGTAAGGGAAATCAGGTCCACCAGCAGCCTGACCGGCGGCGGTCCGGATATTCTGTTCAGCACGGATTCCGGGAGCCTGTGGTCGTCGGCCCTGAAAAAAGAATCCGAAAAAGAAGAAATCATGGCGGACCTTGGAAAGGTTTTCCACGTAAGCAGGATCACAATCGGATCCGCCGACGGTCTTTTCCCTGAAAATTTCAACGCCGACGCAAGCGCGGACGGCAACATATGGGTCCCTCTTTTCGAGGAAATGAATTTCCGAATCGAGCCGGGAAAAAAATACTACTGGGACCTCGATGTAACCCCTGCCAGGTTTATAAGGATACAGGCAAAAGGAGTTAAAAGCGCGGAAGGGCTTTTCGGCATCCATTATTCAAGTATCGAAATCTTCGCTGCGAATATTGATACGTCCCATACCCATAACATCGGCACCCTCACCCCGTACGCGTCGATATTCCAGGCAGGCGTAATGAAGCTGGCCTCGGACGGGTCTGACGCGCCCCTTGCGGCAGTACAGGGGAACGACAGGCGGCTAAAAGACGCAAGCCCCATCTTCAAGGGAATTGTACAGTTCGCGGAAGACAAGGAGTCAGGCGACAATCTTGCGGTGCAGGCAACCGATTCGAGGCTCAAACCCGCAACTGAAATCAACCGGGGAATAGTACGCCTTGCATACGACCGGGAAACAAAGCCCGGAACAGTCGTGCAGGGAAACGATTCAAGGCTGCAGGAAGCCACTGATGAAAAATTCGGCATTGTCAAGCTATGCCCTCACGGCATATACACCGACCTGGGCGTGGTCAAGGGCAATGACCCGAGGATAAACAAGGCAACAACGGAAAATCACGGTATATGCCTTCTCGCCGAAGACGGTGCCGCTACCGGCGGTACCGTGGTCCAGGCCAGCGATAAAAGGCTTAGAAACGCGACAACCATGTATCCGGGCATAATGGAATTCGCTGAAAACGGCGAGAATGCGCCTGACGTCGCCGTACAGGGAAACGACAGGCGCCTCAGGGATTCAACCACGACATCGAAGGGCATCGTAGAGCTCGCTGAAAACGGCGAGGACGCTCCGAACGTCGCCGTACAGGGAAACGACAGGCGCCTCAAGGATTCAACCACGACATCGAAGGGCATCGTAGAGCTCGCTGAAAACGGCGAGGACGCTCCGAATGTCGCCGTACAGGGAAACGACAGGCGTCTCAAGGATTCAACCACGACATCGAAGGGCATCGTAGAGCTCGCTGAAAACGGCGAGAACGCGCCTGACGTCGCCGTACAGGGAAACGACAGGCGCCTCAGGGACGCCACGGTCTCCTCAAAAGGCATAATGAAGTTCGCGAATAACGGCGAGGACGCTCCGAACGTCGCCGTCCAGGGAAACGATAAACGCCTCAAGGACGCGACCACCTCATCGAAGGGCATCGTTGAGCTCGCTGAAAACGGCGAGGACGCTCCGAACGTCGCCGTCCAGGGAAACGATAAACGCCTCAAGGACGCGACCACAACCACAAAGGGCATCATCGAGCTCGCCGAAAACGGCGAGGATGCTCCGAACGTCGCCGTCCAGGGAAACGACAGGCGCCTCAGAGACGCGACCACGACCACAAAGGGCATCGTTGAGCTCGCTGAAAACGGCGAGGACGCTCCGAACGTCGCCGTACAGGGAAACGATAAACGCCTCAGGGACGCGAGCGAGGAATCCACGGGGATAATGAAATTTGCAAAGAGCAATGAATCAAGGCCCCTTCTTGCAGTCCAGGCCAACGATGAAAGACTTTTCAATTCAAGGGACCCGCTTCCCCACAAGCATGACTATGCGCCCGTCAGGCACAGGTTTAACGACCACGAGGGTTCCCTGTCCATAAGCGCCTCCAGGGCCGAGGTTTTCACCGAAATAACACCTCCGCCTGAAAACGCGGCAGTAATACACGCGATAAACCAGTCAGACGGCAACGGTTCGATCGGCATCGCGGGGATCGCGGGCATATTGAAGGAACACAATGCCCTTTCTTACGGGGTAATCGGTCACAGCCAGCATGTCGGAATAAGGGGTCAGTCAACGGGTGGCGATGAAAAACTGGGAGGATGCGGCGTTATGGGTGTTTCCCGTTTCGGGGCCGGCGGCGTATTTTCAAGCGAACACGGCTTCGCCCTTATTGCCGAAGGATCTGGAAAAATAAACGGGATTGACGATTCAATAAACCTGAAGGGATCGGGCAAGGCTTTTTTTGCCAACGGCGATTCAGAATTCAACGGCAGTATAACCATAAAAAATCAAAACGCCGCTGAAAGCGAATTCCCCCTTAACATGGTCGAGCTTTTTGAAGTTGACGAGGAGGAATACGTATCCCCGGGAGACATCCTGGTTATAAGTGAAGCTGGAAATTCAGTCTTATCCAAGTCGAGAAAAAATTATTCCACCAGCGTGATAGGCGTTGTTTCCGGAAACCCGACCGTAATCATCAACAACAGCGGGAAGGAAAAAAAAATATACCCGGTCGCCCTGTTCGGAAAGGCGCTCTGCAGGGTCGATGCCAGGATAACACGGATAATGCCCGGCGACCTGATAGTGTCGTCCGATCTTCCGGGATGCGGAATGTCAGGCAATATCGATTCTTTTCACAAGATCGGCTCTGTAATAGGCAAGGCCCTTGACGGTCTCGATGAGGGGATGGGCCTGATCCCGATTTTCATTTCACACAGATAACACTCACGGGTTGAGTTTCCTTATCAGTTCCTGTTCCGTTTTATTGAAGACCTTGTTCTGGTATTCATTCAGCTCTTTTACTATGTCCTTGCTGACGTAAACGATCCTTCTGCAATAGGGCTTTTTTTCATACCGGTCAACCCACATGACGATGATGGTCTTGTCGCCGTTCCAGGCGATCGCCCCCTGGCTGTCCGCCAGGTTGTCGCTTGTCCATGGTCCGTACTTGTCCTGAAGTTTTTTTCTTACCTCTTCCATTGCAAGGTACGGAAACTTCAGGGCCACATAGAACAGCTTTCCCTCGTCGGCCTTCTGCCCGGATGAATCCGGCGTCTTTTTGTCCTTATCCGCCTCCGGCCTTGATTCGCCCTTTATTGCAGCCTCAACCGCGGGATCCACATAGAAAAAGCCGTAGAGATATTCCAGTTCGCCGTCCCTTGAGACTATCCTGCTCTTCTCATCAGTATCGACGATTTTTCCGCTGATTCCGCCCCTTGCTGCGCTTACGGTCGTACCCCACTTCAGTGATCCGTAACCGTCCGGGATTGACGAGCTGGTCTTTTCACCCTTCGCCGGTTCGCCTGCTGTATCTTTTTTATCCTGCGCAAAAAGGACGGTACAGGATGCAATTAAAAGCAGAATAAATAATTTCTTCATTTTGTTCTCCGGATATTAAAATTGGACTTCATCCATGAATCTTCAAACTTTTTGACGGTCGGTCACCGGGGTCGAAAAATAACAGTTGAATGCGGTTTCTTGCGGCCGGAAACACTGAATTTTCCCCCATATTTATTATCGGCAAAAATAAAAAAAAGATTATCCCTGACCTTCCAATATTATAAACCGCTCCTGGCGTGAAATGCTGAAAAGATATAAGCTGCAATAAAAAATATATAGGAAATCCATGCAAATACAAAATAAACATTATAAATCCTTTGTTCAATAAGAAGATGTGATTCTCAATTAATATGATCATGAATTTTGTCAAATAATCTTGACAATTAATCAATCCGGTATTCGCTATTATTACAAACTCTATTAATTCTATACCCTTCTGGAGGAACTAATGGGCGCTCTCATGGATCTGAACGGTTCAAATTTTGATGAAGCGATTAAATCAAACGAAACCATCCTCGTGGATTTCTGGGCGGTATGGTGCGGTCCCTGCAGGATGCAGACGCCGATTCTTGAAAAACTCGCGCAATCCGGGGAAATAAAAGCGGTGATAGGAAAAATCAATACGGACGACAGCCCCGAAATAGCCCAAAAATTCGGCATATCATCCATTCCGACGCTCATACTTTTTAAAAACGGGCAGGAGACTGAAAGGTTTGTGGGAGTACAGCCGGAATCGGTCCTCAAGGCCAAACTCAAATAACGGGAATGAGAGCCGTTGTTCAAAGGGTAAGCTCCTCATCGGTCGACATCGAAGGAAAAACAGCGGCCGAAATACGAAAAGGCCTGCTTGTGCTCGCCGGTTTTCATGAATCAGACAGCGGCGCCGACATCGAATACATAATTAATAAAATACTCGGATTGAGGATTTTTGAAGATGCCGAAGGCAGGATGAACCTGTCCGTGTCGGACGTGAGGGGCGAGGTCCTTCTGATATCCCAGTTTACGCTGTACGGGGATGCCAGAAAAGGCAACAGGCCTTCATACGGCGAGGCCATGCAGTTCGAAAAGGCGGAAAAATTTTATAATGATTTCATCGAAGGTTTCCGGATCAAATATCCGCTGGTCAGGCAGGGAATATTCGGGGCGGACATGAAGGTTGCCCTCGTCAACGACGGTCCGGTCACTATATTGCTGGACAGCAATAAAACGTTTTAACCGCGCCGGCCAGTTCCACCGGCGGCAATATGACTAAAGCCTCGTTGCGGCATCGACATACACATAAGCGGAAACATTTGATCCGTTCCTCATCTCATACCTTCCGGACTCGATGAGCTTGCTGATCCTGAGAGAAAAATCCTCGCCGAGAAATCCCAGATGGGAGGTTATCCTGTTGAAGTATTCCCTCGGCAGAAAATCAATGAGCGCGAGAAATACAATTAGCCTTTCATCACGGTCCAGGATCTCCCTGAGCCTCTCCTCGCCGAACTGCATGATTATTGTGGATACGGAAGCGCAGATCCAGTTGACCAGCGAACTGTCCGAATCGATTTCAGACACCCTGTCAAAAACCCTGAACATCCAGTCCGCGGTTTTCTGAATCGCGGCGGACGAGGCATTGAGCTCGATGTAGTTTATGACGAAAAAAATTGAAAACAGGTCTCCGGGGACGGTATTCTTGCCCGGATCCGACAGGTCGAACGACTTTATATAGTCGATCAGGGAATTGATCCTTTCGTCGTCGGTGACGATATGCCGCCAATTCGCAAACTTCGGCGTTGATGTTTTAAGACCGAGGAGGGAAAATATTTTAACCTCGTGGCAACTCTCCTGCCCGGCTATCTGGTAGTAAAAATTCAACAGCTGTTCCGAATCGAAGGCAAGCAGGGCCTTTAATATGGATTTTTGAAGGGCCGGCTGGTCATAATACTCCGACATCAGCAGCGGTATGAACTCCTCCATGTAATACTTCTTGATGATTACAGTATCCTCATGTGTGAGCATCCTCGACCCGAGGCCCCTCTTGTATGAATCCCTGTCGCTGAATATATCAAGGTATATGGAAAGACGGAGATAAAGGTCTTCAAATATGTATTCCCTTATCCTGTTTTCGCCCTGGCTGTTTTCGCTCGTTTCAAAAACTATCTGGTCCAGGAGCTCTATGAATCCGGCCTGCAATTCATCCGACGAAGACAGGATATCGGGCGTAATATAGCCGCCCAACTCGGTCTTCACCAGGTTCGAGATTTTCTCAAGGGCCTTTTCCTTCGTCGGGGATAAAGCCATAGATTCGCGGAGAGCCTCAGCGAAACGCCTTATCATCTCAATGTTATACTTGACGCCGTTTTTCATGGAAATTATTTATATATACCAATCATACTTGCAGTCTCCAGATGTCGAGAATTTTTCTGCCTTTTTTTTTAACAATTTTATTTGAAAAAAAATATTGACTTTTATCTGCATCGCTGGATCAGGATACATCCGGTCCGGCAGGAAATTGATTCTACAAATAGATACATATAAATGCCGGTCGGGGAAATGATCATTTCATTCAGGGCACATCCTGATTTGATTATTAGAGGCTCCCTTAATAAAATTTTAAAAAATCTTCATGAAAAAAATTAACGCGGACGCAGGAATGATCAGAATACCGCTAATAGACGGGGACAGCTGCACACTCTGCGGTGCATGTGTCGCAGAGTGTCCCAAAAGGCATCTCTCCATCTCGAATGGAGCTGTCAGGATAAATACCGGTGAATGCATGCTCTGCTCTCATTGTTACTGCGTATGCCCGTCAGATTCCATATCGTTTGACCCGAAATCCCTGAGGGAACTATCGTTTCAGGAAATAAAACCGGCCGCCAGGATGACCTGCGGACCCGCCGAGGCAGGCCGGATTGCGGCCGCCATCCATTCAAGAAGGAGCATAAGAAAATACGGGAAAAAGCAGCCTTCCGGGAAAATAATCTCTGATCTTCTTGAAATCGCGGTATCGGCGCCCTCCGGCAGCAACAGGCAGCAGTGGGAATTCATTGTCGTATCCGGCAGGGAAAAGGTCATGGAACTGGCAATGAAAATAAGGGATTTCTTCATTGCGATGAACAGGATCGCCGATAATCCCGTTTCCCTTGCCCTTTCTTTCTTATTTGCGGGAAAAAAGCTGTTCAACTACAAAAAAAATCATATCGAAAGCGTAAAAATGGCCCTCCAGGAGTTTGAGCGGGGAAATGACCTTCTTTTCCACGGAGCACCGTCCCTGCTGGTTATTCACGGGCCGATTGACGGAAGCACGCCGCTCGAGGATTCCGTCCTGGCATCCTACAATATTGTGCTCATCGCACACTCAATCGGGCTCGGAACATGCTATATTGGATACGCGGTAGAATCAATAAACCGCTCAAAAAAAATTAAAAGAGACCTCGGGATCCCGCCGGGAAACAGGGTCCACGTCGTCCTGTCACTCGGCTATCCCGTAAAAAAGCATATCAGGCGCGCCCTCAGAAAACCCTATCCTTCAAACTGGGTATAATAAAAATCCCATTTCATGAACTCTTGCTGAAACTCCGCCGATCAGCGTCCATCGTCTGAAATTTTTTCAATTTCAACCCCTTCGCTCGTAAAGACTGTAAGGGGCGGAAAATGAACAGGGCGCTATTAACAGCATTAAGCATCTTCATTCTTTACGGCAATGTCCATTCAAAACTGATGATCAATGAATTCGTTACCGGTACGGGAAGCGACTGGGTCGAACTTTTTTTCTCAAGTAATAATAAGGAAAAAAAGGACGTTTCCGGACTGTACGTCACCATGTATTACGGTGAAAATGAACCGCTGGGAAAGGAACCCATAACGATCTACAGCTACGACAGGCCGGAAACCCCATATGACGACAGGTTCATAGTTGTTCATCTCACTGAAAACCTTCCCGACGAGACGGACAGGACCGGCGACACAAACCGCAACGGATACATAGACGTCTACTGCAGAAATTACGTCAACAGCCTCTGGAACACGGAAGGCGTGGTCGCCATCGATACGGATGACGATCCCTCGAACGGCGGGATTATAGACTTTGTCGCCTATTCCAATTATGACGGCAACCCCAACACCGTAATCGGATCCTACATGCTTGAAGCGCAAAAACAAAAGGAATGGCAGACATGCACCGGGCCCGTTGTTCAGGCCTGTTCAGTTTTTATCGGGAAGACAGGCCTCCCGAGAACGATGAGCGTTTCAAGGCTGCCCGGACCGGATACGAACAGCAAATCGGATTTCCAGATTACGACATTTCAGACTCCAGGCAGACCCAATGTTACATCTCTCGTTTATTTCGGAAAAAAACTGATACGGCCACTGAGAAGGACCGTGACCATAATCCCCCACCATCCGGTTTTCGGATCCGGCGAAATACCCGTGCTGGTCTTGCAGGAATGCGATATTAAATACAGGATTTTTTCCTCAACCGGGATCGTCGCCTTCGACCCTCCCCCGGTAATTGCCGCAAGGCCGGGCCTGTTGAACCTCAGCTGGAACTCGTTCTTCATAAAGAGCGGAATTCCCACGGGTCTTTACATATGCAAAATCGACGCCAAAAGCACCCTGCTGAAAAAATCGGAAACTAAAAAAATATTCATCATCCTGAGCCGGTACAGATGACAGGAATCATTTTCACAGTATTGCTGGCATCGAAAATGGCGGCCTTCGAGTACCGGGAATCCTCGCCATCATCTCTTTTCCCCTACAGGGTTGCCGTTTCCGATTATACTCTGCCAGATTCAATTTCCAATCCGTCCTGTCTTACGAAAACCAGGACGGCATACCTGTGTTTTTCCGCCTGCAGGCCTTATGAATTGGCGGGACTTTATTCAGGAAATTTAAAGGCCGGACTGGGCTCGGAATCAGCGGCCTGCAGGATTACCTGGGACAGGTTTGGAATTGATCAATACATGGAAAATATTTTAGAGGGGGATGCGGCCCTGTCGCCTTCCAAATACATATCAATGTCATGCGGGATTACATACTACAATTTATGCATCAGAACGCCGGAACTCAAATTGAACACCAGCCAGGCCGATTTAAAGACTTCGCTTCTCTTCAGCCCTATAAAATGGATCGATATCGGCTTCATCCAGGACAATGCGATATCGCTTTTTATCAAAAAGCGGAGGGATCTTCTATACCCCTCATGGAGTTCCGGGGTCGCCGCGCGGCCGATAAGGGGACTTACGCTCGCATGGAACATAAATAAAAATCCATTCGGCTATTCAAACAGCCTGTCAATGTCGGTCAATATCCTCGAATGCATGTCACTCTCGGCCGGTTATTCGCCTGAAATCAATTGCTACAGCGGATCCGTCAGTTTCACCTATTCGCATTTCTCGGCGTCATACGGGATCAAATACCACCCCCAGCTCGGGGTCACGCATAGCGTCGGCTTCACCCTTTCCGCTGAAAAATTGCTAAATGAATCCGTCTCTTACATGGGAGATTCAAGAACGTCGTTTCATCCCTCCAGAAAAATCGATATAAACAATTGCAGCCCCGAGGAACTCAGGCAGATCCCCGTGCTGGAAAGTCTTCATGCCGAGCGCCTAATAAAATACAGAAAAATTTTCGGACCGGTTTCAAGGATAAGCCTCAA
The DNA here is from genome assembly GCA_025457915.1 of Spirochaetota bacterium. Taxonomy (GTDB): domain Bacteria; phylum Spirochaetota; class UBA4802; order UBA4802; family UBA5550; genus JALOTL01. The sequence goes on from JALOTL010000007.1 coordinate 111,180, forward strand.
CCAGATAGGCATGGGAGAAAGGGAAATCAACGATCTCATGGAATACTGTTACGGCCTGGTTCAAGTGCCGCTGAAAGAGGAGACCGGGCGGCTAAACCCGAACATAAAAAGGGCTTCTGAAAAGAAAAAAGCCCTTTTTATCTTGCTCGTCAGGGAAGGGGTATCCGCATCGGCAGCCATCCGTCTATCCGAAATATTTGAAACCTACGGGGCCGGTTCATACAGGTCAGCCGTAGACTCGCTGCTTGACCTGGAACCGGAAAAACGCAAAAGGATCAGAAACCTATGCCCGGAAGAGCACTGATTCTTCTGATTATTCTTCACCCCCTTTTGAACTCTGAATCCCTGGCTGAAACCGAGATGGCCGTGGAATACAGGAGGGATGATATTGATTATAATAATACCGAAAGATATTTTGTCCGCGACATGATCGGGATCAGATCGGAAAACATCGATACGGGGGCCTGTCATGTTTATATGCATGAAAAAAAAGAACACCGGATGACCTGCCACTTAAAGGCCGCGGATCCCAAAGGAAGATTTTACGTCCTCGCAGGCAGCTTCAATGCGGATTTCGGCGCAGGCCTAGTCATGGGGAAAAAACAACCAGCACTGTTCGATCAATTTTCTTACAGGCAGGCGGTCCCGGACGGAGGGACCGGTTTTTTTTCTCCATGCCGCAATGGCAACCCTCTTTACTGCTTCAGGGGCGGCGTTTTAGGGGCCATTGCCAGATTCGACGATTTAGCCTTAACGGCCGATGCATTCTATTCCGTGAGGGAACGCTTCATTTACAATGATGAAAGCTCCAGGAGAAAAACAAACGCCTCGCTTAATTCCATAAATTCCCGGATATCCGGAAAGGATTCCTTCAGCGAACCCGCACGAATGATAACCCTGGGCGGTGTGGTTTCAGCGGCAACCAGACACGTTACCCTGCAATTCTTTTATTATCATTCGGAACTGAAAAATTCAAGAAACAAAAGAATAATCTGGGGCTATGATCCGGACCCGATGGACGCAGGAGGATTAAAAAGCCTTGATGGATTCGGTTTCTTTTCGGCATACAGCGATGATTACATAAAGCTGTTTGCCGAATGCGCATGCACCCCGGCTTCACGTATCTTCGGAAAACGGTCGATAAAAAACTCCCGCGGAGGGATTTTCGGACTGCGATACTTACATCCCGCACTCAGGCTCGTTCTCGACTGCAAAAAAACTTCCGGGGATTTCAATGCCCCTTTTTCCAGCGAGGGCGGCGGGACGGCATCCGCCGTATTTTTAAGCGCTACGGTCAATCCATGGAAAAGACTCTTTTTCGGAGGAAGCGCCCTTTCCCGGCGGACGATTTCCTCCGCTGGATATGCTCCAGAATCGGTGTTCATTAAATCCGTTTTTTTAAGATATCTTTTTTCAAAATCTGAAAAATTAATTTTTTCATACAGCGCGCGTGACGGGGAAAAATCCGAAAAAAAAAACAGAATGTCGATTTTCAAGCTCGCGGCTTCAATAAATGCCGGAAACACGTTCACTTTTTCCATTTCCGGGAGCCGTAAGGAAAGCACGGGGAAAAAATCGCATTCCCTTTCGGGTGGATTGAATATATTTTTTACCAGCGGACTGAAATTCACATGCCGCTATTCGAGGTTCTGGATTAATAAGGATGACCAGATATACGCCCCGTCGCGCTCCGCAGGTACGGCGGCAGGGGGGAGTATTAATATCAAAAACACATCCAGCCTGGTTTCCATATCTTCTACTTATTCCAATAAGGGCCTTTCCGCCGCAGCATCCTATACGCAGCAGTTTGAAAAAAAGCGCACGTACAGGAGATCAGTAGAAGTTTCCGCCAAAATGACCTTTTAAGAATCTTTTTCTTGCAATTTTAACTATTTATATTATTATAACAAAATTCGCATACAGGCCTCTCGGAGGACCAGATGTTTGATTTTATAATGAGCGAAGGGCAGAAAAAGCTCAGGGACGAAGCGAGGGACTTTACAAACTGGGTCCCGAAGGAAATGATTCTCGACATGGATGCGGAGAAAATCCAGTTCCCGCATGAATATCTCAAGGAGGCGGGCCGCAGAAAACTTCTGGGACTGAGGCTCCCTAAGGAATTCGGCGGCAGGGGGCTCGGCTGGGTCGAGGACACCATTGCGGCTGAGGAAATAGGGGTCGCCAGTTATTCCCTGGCGTGTCTCTGGGGGGTCGGTGCCGATATAGTATGCGATGCGATCGTGGAATTCGGCATAGATGAATTGAAGAAAGAGATCGTGGTTCCGCTGTTAAAGGGGGACACATTCGCCGCCGAGGGCCTTACTGAACCGAGGGGCGGCTCGGATTTTTTCGGAGCCACTACCGTGGCCAGGAAAGACGGCGGGGACTGGTTGATCACCGGCCAGAAAAGATTCGTCGTAGGCGCCGAAGGGGCCGACTGGTTCCTTGTATATGCCGTGACCGATCCATCAGCTCCGCCTCATAAAAGGATAACCGCATTCATGATGCCCCGGACGAAAGGAGTGGAATCAAAATACATATACGGCCTGATGGGGGTAAGGGGCGGCGGAGCCGGAAGGCTTATAATGGAAGATGTAAGGGTTCCCGAGAGGTATGCGCTTAACGGAATCAATGGAGGATTCGACGTATTCGTTAAGATGATGATCCCGGAAAGGCTTGGAACCGCCGCGATGACGATCGGATCGGTCCGTCCGGCGATAGATATAGCGACAAAATATTCATCCAAAAGGAAGGCCTTCGGCCAGCCCATCATGAACTACCAGGCCGTCGGCTTCAAGGTCTCGGATTCCGTCATGCTGCTGGACGCGGCAAGGTCGCTGGTTTATTCATCCGCCCTTGCCATAGATTCAAAAAAAGTCCACCCCGGCAAATGCAGGAGGCTCGTATCGGAATCAAAAAAATTCGTGACCGAGGCCGCCTGGGAAGTGGCCAACAAATGCATGCAGGTGATGGGGGGGATAGGCTATACGAATATATTCCCGCTCGAAAGAATCGTAAGGGATATAAGACTGTCGATGATATGGGTCGGGACAAACGAAATCATGCAGCTGATAATACAGACAGAATGGTACAAGGAATTTCTCAAGGTTCTATCAAAGGAAAAGGTCAGGAACGTCGAAGCGGACGCACTGAACGCCGACAAGTCCGAAGAAATAGTATATGAATAAAGGAGATGTGAAATGCTGAAAAAGGAAATTTTGAACTCGTACCTGAAAAGCAACAACGTGCCGGAAAACATTCTTAAGAAAATTAATTGCAATTCGGTTCTTACCGACAACTTCGCTTATGGAGTTCTCAGGATTGGAAATTCGATAGGCGATCTGCTTGACATATCCATCGAATTGATCCTCCTGGAAGAAATCGCAAAAAAATTCAACCTTGTTCTTGATACAACCGAACACGCGGAATTCCACACCAGGGGCAATGAGGAAAAGGACCTTGATCATCTGGTAAAGGCCGCAAAATTATTTGATGCGATCAAAGAAGACAAAAAAAGTTATCACGGCATGATCCACAGGGTTAAGGAAAATATAAGCAGCGAGGCCGATAAATTAATAAATAAATAAAAAATTCCCAAAACAAGTGCCTCATAATATAAAAAGCCCCCTGAAGGGGGCTTTTTATATATCAATCAAGCTATTTTACATATCCGGTTACTGCGAATATGGGAATGGGCTTCGCCTTGCCCTTTACCCTTATCGGTTCGAGCTTCTTTCCGGTAAATTTTCCCTTCGGCGCCTCTGCGATGACCTCTTTTGAGACGAGAACGCTGCCGGGCTCGGCGTGGGAACAAAGCCTCGCGGCCAGGTTGACCGCGTCACCGATGGATGTATTGTCCATCCTGTCCCTCGACCCCATTCTTCCATGGACCACGTCGCCCATGTTTATGCCGATGCCGACGTTGACCGTCCTCAGGTCGCTGTCCTCCCTCTCTTTATTGAACTCCCTGATCGCTTCCATGATTTCTATTGCCGCCTTCATGGCCCTGCTGGCCTTGTCCGGACCGCTGAAAACCGCCATTACCTCGTCGCCGACGAACTTGTCTATGTCCCCTCCCTGGTTCTTGATTATCTGCGCCTGAAGATCAAGGTATTGATTCAAAATCTCTACGACCTCCTCCGGCTGCATCTTTTCCGACATCGCGGTGAAGCCCCTTACGTCGGAAAACAGGAATGCGAGATTTTCCCTCTTGCCGCCCAATCCTATCTCACCGCCTGCGGACTTTTCCTTGATCATGGACATGGTTGATTTGGAGACGAATTTCTGCATCTGCAGTTTTTCCCTGAGGTGCTGTATCATATTGTTGAATTCGTTGCTCAGATCGCCGATTTCATCGTGCCTGTTTATATCCATGTTAACGGTGAGGTCTCCGTCCTTGACCCTGTTCATCCCGCCGGCAAGCTCCCTGATCGGTTTGACCATTCCGCCCGATATATATATCGAGATAAAAATTCCGAAAATAAGCAGGAGAAAGCTGGGTATAAGAATGAAAAGCTGCGCCTTCCTTACCGGGCCCAGGATCGACTCCTCGGAAAAAACTATTTCAATGACGCCGACCTTTATATTGAAAAACCTGAAAGGGAGCCTGTATTCATAACAGATGACCGATGATTTGTCCTTCCTCTCGTATGCGATCTTTTTTTTCTGAAATTCCTCAACGTTTTTAATGTCATCGAGAACGTCCCTGGGAATTTTCCATCCCCTCCTGAAGCTTTCCGTGTGGGCGGCATAGGATTCCTTTCTATCTGAAAGTTTCCCGCCAAGATCATATACAGCGGCATACTCCAGACCCGGAATATTGCTTTTCATGAGGCCGCTTGTCAGGTCCTGCAAGATAAGAGATCTTTTCAGCGGCCTGGTCTCGGCCGTCAGGATATTTTCGGCGGACGATATGTTGCCCGCGATTGTCTTGCAGAGCTTGTCATTCGCAGATATCAGAGCGCTTGAAGTCATCGCGGAAAATATCATCCCGAACATGAAGACTATTACAACAGTGATCAGGGATATAATCACTGCCCATTTGAATTTAATACCCCCCCTTCTGACTATGCCGCTTAATATGCCCGATTTATCTATCAAGCCGTAGCCGACACCTTCAAACCTGGAGAGAAAGGATTTTCCGTTGTTATTGCCGTCATTTGACATATAATTATCCCGTTTATGGAAAAAATTATCCGGTTTCACCGAATGGATTGTAATAATAAGCATTATTACGGGACCCCATTTTTTCAAATACTTTTTTACCGGTCATTATTTATATTTTTCCTCGGTCCGGACAGCAAAAAGCTTGCATAAATACACATTCAAGTATAAAATGCATAACCGATTATTTGAATCCTCACAGGAGTTTTTTTAAATGGAGATTAAGCTCTGGGGAGTCCGCGGATCCCTATCCTCCCCGACTTCCAACGACGATTACGCGAGAAAGGTATACAGTATTCTCAAACTCGCCATGGATGCAGGACTGAATGATCCGGACAAAATCAAAGGCTTCATGGAAAAACTCCCTGACGAGTTGAGATTCATTTACGGGGGCAATACCACCTGCGCCACTGTAACGTCCGGAAGCGGGACAATGTACATTATTGACTGCGGTTCTGGAATCAGGCCCCTTGGCGACGAGCTCATGAACGGCCCCTGCGGTTCAGGAAAGGGGGTAATCAATATTTTCATAACGCACAACCACTGGGACCATATACAGGGGCTCCCCTTTTTCAGACCGATTTATGTTCCCGGAAACATCATAAATTTTTACACCCCGTACAATTTCCAGGACGAGGCATTCAGAAAGCAGATGTCATCTCCTTTTTTCCCGGCGACATTTGAAGCGACCGGGTCGACGAAAAAATACCATTTCCTGGATACCAAAAACCGTACGCAGCTGAAGCTCGAGGACGACCTGGTTGTTGACTTCTATCCCCTCAAGCATCCAGGGGGAAGCTTTGCCTACAGGTTCAAACAGGGCGGAAAAAATTTCGTCTTTGCCACCGATGCCGAATTCACCGGGGAAACACTTGAACAGATAGGAACCAAGACGCACTTTTTCGAGGATGCCGACCTCCTGGTGCTTGATTCACAGTACACCCTTGACGACTCCTTCCTGAAAATCGACTGGGGGCATACCAGCAACACCATGGCCGTAAACTGCGGTATCCGCTGGAACGTGAAGAACATCGTCCTCACGCACCACGAACCGGCTTATTCCGACTTCAAGCTCGAAAAAAACTTCGAAGACGCGCTCGAGCATAAAAAGAATTCCGGCAATGACAGCCTCAACATTTACATGGCCAGGGAGGGTATGACCTTTAAGCTGTAATCCAGACGGTTTCCCTTAATTAGTCATGATGAAAAAATACGCATTCCCATCAATCATTATTATAACGACATTAATATTATCAATTCCAGGACATCCCCAGAGAACAAAATCCAGCCTGAAAGCCGGCAACCAGAGATCTTCGGAAAAGGGCCTCAAAGACAACCGTTATTTTTTCTATTTTATCAACTCCTCCGTTTCCAACATGGGGACCGACGAGGAAAAATCCATGTATAAAGAAGCGATCCAGCGGGACATGATCGCGCAGTTCCTTTACATGAAGTTCATGTTCGGCGAATCATTCGATGAAATCAGAAAATCACAGAAAATCCTTATAGACCTTTACAGAAAAATCCTGGAAAAGGACATATCCGCCACGAAAGAGCTGCTGAACGGTTTTGCTCCCGAGGTCGTGGAGAAGAACAATCAGAAATCAAGGCGGTACATGAACCTGGGCTACAGGGACACAACCAACGCCAGAGTCAAAATGGTGATGGCGGACAACTACAGGGATTCGCTTTTTTCTATGAGGCTTTACGAATATGTCAGGGCGATCAAATACGCGAAACACGGCAAAAGATACGCCTTTTTATCGATACTTGAATCCCGGACCCCTCCGGGGAAAAAAAAGGAATACGGGATCCTTGGATTCGATGAGATCGGAAAATTCATCTCGGGAATATCCGGGGATAAAAAAGATTTATATACGCTGATTCATCTCGACAACTACTATAGATCCAAAGGCGGCAAATCCTTTTACGACATGACCTGGGAAAATCCGAGACTCGAAGAAATCGAGGAATATAAAAATTACCTTAAGATGAAATGAAAATGAAACCGGCAACTTATGTAATTCTCCTGTTGGCATTGATTTCCTGCTCAAGTTCACCCGGCGGCAGAGGACTGTCGGAAACGGGCTTCTTTTCAAGTCCGGACGAAATAATACAGAAACTGTCCGGGCCGGACAGGTCCCCGGATGAACACTTCATGCTCGGGATCGCTTTAAAGAAAAAAAAACAGTACAAGGAGGCCATAAGACACTTTGCCGACAGCTGCTTCAGGTTCCAGAAAAGCGACAGCCTGAGAATATATCCCCAGCCTGTATATAAATTCGTTAACGGGCTTCATTTCAAATCCAGGTTTTTCAATGATTCAGTTTATGAAATCGCGAACCTGTTCTTCCTGTACCGGGAATACGAACACGTTGTAAAATTCATCGACCTGGCATCATCCGAAAAAACGGCTCTTTACAGGGACTCCGTCATATTAAAGGCCAGGGCCCTTGCATTTATGAAAAAATATGATGAGGCGGCAGTTCTTCTGGAAGACGCGGCCGGATACTTCGAAGACGGCGGATCAAAATCAATCATCGATATCACCCTCGGATCGGTCCTGGAAAAATCAGGAAACAGCGGCGGCGCGGTCAAACGATACCTTTCCGCAATATCAAGGGAACCTAAAAGCTGGCAGGCGCATACTGCCGCTGACAGGCTCCTTGACATCATGAAAGATCATTCAGCGGATCTCACCGACGGCCAGAGACTGTCGCTTGCAAAGGCGCTTTATAACGGGAAAAAATATCCCGAGGCCACGTTCTTTCTTTCCGCGATCAGGGGTATAGATAAAAAATACGGGGACGCTGTTGAATTAATGCTGAAATGCCTGGTGAGAAAAAACGACCAGGCCGGCATCAGCTCCATCATCAGGAACGCATCGTTCAGCGACAGGACCGATTTGTTGAACAAGATACAGGCCGACGAACTCTGGTCCGCGGGAAAAAAACAGCAGGCTGTCCAGATATATTCCCGCCTGGCCGGACTTGAAAAGGATTATTCCAGGGTTTGCAGCGAGCGCGTCGCATCCTACATGGAGGATAAAAAACTCCAGGGATACGAGACTCGGCTTTCTGAATACGTGGAGAAGTATAAAAAAGACCCGGCTTCAGAAAATTTTCTCTGGCTCCTCGGGAGGAGCAGGTTAAAGTCCGGCGACATCGGCGGCGCTGAAAAATATTTCGAGGCGGCGGTAAAAATTTTTCCCTCGGGCGCGAGCTCAGACCATTGCAGGTTCTGGCTCTACAAGATATATTCAGCGAAAAATCAAAAAGAAAAAAGCGTAATCACCGCCCGGGACATGTCTGTAAAAAATCCGGACTCCTCCCTCACATGGATACTGCTGAAAAGGATATCAAGCGGACAGTCAATTGAACACCTTGAAAAAAAATTCTCGGATTCCATTTCAAACGACAGGCACGATGATGCGGTTTATTATCACACCCTGCTGTTCATCAGGGAGCGGGATATAAAAAAACGCAGCAACCGGCTTTCGAAGCTCAAGTCCGACGAAATGACGTCATATTCATTCCTGGAAAAAACCATTTCAGGACTTGACGTCCCCTTTGGATTAAGCGGAAGACTGAAGTGCCTTGAAAAATATTTCTCGATCGGATACCTGCACGGCATCAACAGGGAGGCAAAAACTTTTTCCAAGAAGGATCCTGAAGAGTCGAAGAGCCTGAACATCGCCCTGGCGCATTATGGCAGAAAATACGGCAACCCTTTCCTTTCCGTCAATTCCACGCTTGAAATAATGAAGTCCGAGGGAATAAGGGAAAGCGCGGCCATGATGCCTGAGGAAACTGTAAAATGCCTGCTGCCGCGCCCGTTTGAAGACTGCGTAAAGAGGCAGTCCGTGGAGTACGGCATATCCGAGGACATGATATATTCCATAATCAAAGCCGAGTCGCTTTTTAATCATCGCGCCGTTTCATCGGCCGGGGCCGTCGGCCTGATGCAGCTTATGCCCGCGACCGCAAAGGGCATAGCCAGGGAAATAAAAATCGCGGGCTATAACCTGAAAGATCCCTGCGTTTCCATACAATTCGGCGCCCATTACCTTGCGTGGCTATGGAAATTTTTCAAGGGCGAATTCGGGTCCATCGTGGCCGGCTACAACGCAGGCGCGGGAAACGTCAATAAATGGAAAAAAGCCATCCCGAAAGAAGACGGCGATTATTTTGCGGAATTCGTCCCGTTTTCCGAAACTAAATATTATATCATACGCACCGAAAAATTCCTTATCCAGTATTCCATTACCGCCGGACGGCAAAAATGAAAAACGGAAAGGCTGCCGACCGTATAATTGAAAAATACAAAAGGACGTAAATCACTTTCCCGTCAGCCGAACATGATGTCGAAAAAACAAACGGCATTCATACTGTCAATGTTGCTTTTCCTTTCCTGCTCAACGCCATTTTATTTATCCGGCGACAGGAGAAGGGCCGCAGAGATCAGGGTAATCCTGAAGGACTACAGCGGCATGAGCTGGATAAAAAAATGCGAAGCTGTAAAAAAAATCATAAAACTCAGAAGCGGGAGTGATAACTCCGAACTGGAAATCAGCCTGCTTCTGATTTCCAATGATCCGCACCCCGCAGTCAGGATCGAGTCACTGAAGGCCATGTCAGAGCTCCTGTCGAAAAAAATGCCGGGCAGGATAAGGACCATGGCCCTCGAGGATGCGAGCGATAACGTAAGATGGCAGGCGATCATAACCCTCTCTCTTTACAGGGACCCGGGCCTGTCCGATGTGTTCATCAAGTGCCTGGACGACCGGGACTGGCTGCTCAGGGAGGCCTCTATAACGGCCCTGTGCGAAATCAAGGACCCGTCATTTAAAGACACGATTATTCCAGCCCTTGTTAAAGCCATTAACGACCAGAACGAAGCCGTCAGGATAGCCGCCCTCAAGAGCGCGAGGTTCAGGGATAAAAAGATATATCAGGCGATAGCGCAGATGTTCGGAAAGACAGGTCACTCAAGCAACACGATGCTTGCTGTTCTTCTGACGGCACTCAGGGGATACAGGCTGGATAATGAAGTGCACGCAAGGGTGATAAATCTTCTCGCGCATACGGATAAGAACATAAGGAAACTGTCCTATGATGTTTTAAAAACCGAAAAAGTCCTTTTTAAAAAAAATAAAGAATTCGAAGAAGACTGAACCGCCTGTTTCCGCATATTAAACCGGCGAACAACAACAGCAAGAATAAAAAAACAGGACGTGATGTCCTGTCGTAAATTCAACCTGGTGATATAATTTACAAATTTACATGTCTGCGAAAACGATCGCGGTAAAAGCCATCAGTTTATCTTTTCCTTGGATTTATAGATTTTATTTTTATTGTCCTCAATGTCTTTTTTATACTGGTTAAAGAATTTTTCCCTGTTTTCCTTGTTGGTTTCAACCTCGCCGTAAACAATGAACATGTATTCTTTCGCCCTTCTGTATTTATCTATTGCTTTAATCAGCTCCGATGGTGAAGCGGTGGTGGCGTCTTTATACCTGTCATAAAAATCGTTCCCCAACAGCACCGCCGATTTGGCCTTATCGATGCAGCTTTCAATTACAAGATCCTTCTGCCCGGATTTTTTCTGTTCTTTTATGCTCTTTTTTACGCTCATTCTTATTCCCTGGACAAGATGCTGCTCAGCGTCTTCCTTGTATTTTTTAGAAAGCTTCTTCGCTACGGCAAGCAGCTCCCTCTCGTTCTCGCTGAAAAGGCTTGCAGACTCGTCAATCCTTCCCTGGAAATAAAGAGCGCTGGCCTCGGCGTATTGGTCTATCAGCTTTTCAACCTCGGGATCTCCGCCCCCGAAATTTATTATTGATGTCTGTAGCAATTTAATGTGCTTGAAATTCTGCCAGCTCAGCCTTTTTGCAACCTGTGCGGGATTATAATTCTGATTATATTTTCTTGTCTGGGGTTGATTATCCGACTGTGAATGCAACGCACCTGCAACAGCGATGATCATTAATGCTGTAAAAAGGATACGGCCCTTCATGGTTTATCTCCCTGAACGATTATTTATGAAATGCGGGTTTAAGTATATTCAGCGAATTTAGAAAGTCAAGAAAAAAAGGAGCATTAGCCTTTCTTGCGGTGGTCTATGTGTATCTTTTTAACTTTTCTTTTTTTTATCTTTATCGCCCCTTCGGGGTTGTATTTTTCCTGGACCTCTTCGATGGAGTGATTAATAAGCATCTTTACAACCTTTTCGGTTTTGTTTAAAACATCGATCAGGATAAAATTCTCCTCGTCTGTAAAATCCTGAAGGAGATAGCTCTCCATGGTGACCCCCTTGGAAGGGGTGCCGATGCCGACTCTTATTTTCGCAAACTTATCGGACTTTAATGCTTTCCTCATTGAGTCAATACCGGGGTGTCCGAGGCTTGAATACACGTAATCAACCCTCATGTCCCCCACCTTGAGCGAGGAATCCTCGACGATGCAGATAATGTCTTTGACATTGATCCGCAAAAAAGAGGCAATATACAGGACAGATTCGCCAATAAGATTTATAAATGTCTGCGGCTTCAGGAGCACCACCTCTGAATTCAGGATGGCCCCCCTGCCTATGAGGGACTTCTTCTTCTTGATTTTGACTTCTATATTCTCGTTATTGCCGACTATATCTATGACTTTAAAGCCGATATTCTGCCTGTTATTGGAATATTTATCTCCTGGATTTCCGAAACCTACAATTAGCTTCAAATAGGAAAACCTCTGACTATTTCTATTATTATCAACCGACGACTACAACCTCTGATCAAAAACAAATTCAGATTGCGGCTGTCTTTTTTGTTATATATCTTACAGCTATTATTCTTTCTTGCCTTCGGATTTGCCTTCGGATTTGCCTTCAGATTTGCCTTCGGCAGCCGCAGGCTCCTGGCCCGGCGTTTCGACGGCTGCTTCCGCGACCGGCTCCTCGATCACCTTGGCCAGATGGACGCCGCAAATTACAGCATCGGGATTGCTCAGAAGCTTGACTGAGGCCCCGAGATTCAAGTCCTTCGCATGGATGGTCTGACCGATATCGAGATCGTTGACGTCCAGGGATATCTTCTCCGGAAGGTCCATTGGAAGGCACTCGATGAAAAGTTCCCTGTTTTCGACTTCAAGTATCCCGCCCAGCTTGACGCCCTTCGGCGAACCGCTTATTACGACGTGGACCTGGGTTTGAATTTTTTCGCCTTTCGTGACCTTGAAAAGATCAAGGTGGATAATCTCCCCGGTAACAGGATTATACTGGTAGTCTTTTACGAAAGCCATTATTTCGCTTTCATCTTTTTTATTCGTGATGTTTATATCGAAAATTACACTCTCCGAAATGTTTCCCTTGAAAAGCTGGAAAAAATCCTTCTTGCTGATCTTCAGGGATTCGGATTTCCCGTGCGAATATATCACTGCGGGAATGAAGCCGTCGCTTCTGATTCTATTGCAGTTGTTTTTTTTAGTTTCGCTTCTCAATTCCGCATTGATGCTCTTTACAGCCATGTTTTTAACCCTTATTAAAAAAAATAATTCTATACAAACAATGAGCTTACTGACTCGCCATTGTGTATTCTTCTGATAGCTTCCCCGAACAACGGCGCGATGGACAGGACATCCACATTGTCCAGCCTCTTCTGATCGTTAAGGGGTATTGTGTTGGTAAATACTATTTCCTTGAACCCGGCGCCCTGCAGCTTTGTCGGGGCCTCGCCGGAAAGAACGGCATGCGTGAAAAAGCAGTAAACGTCCCTCGCCCCTTCCTTTTTTAATGCCGAAACGCAGTTGGCGATGGTCCCGCCGGTATCGACCATGTCGTCCACCAGTATGCAGTTTTTTTCATTAACATCCCCGATTACGTGCATAACCTCCGCGATGTTCGCCTTCGGCCTCCTCTTGTCTATTATGGCGAGGCCCGCGTTTATGTTCTGGGCGAAAAACCTCGCCCTGTCCGCGCCGCCGGAATCCGGGGAAACCACGACTACACTGTTGAGTCTCAGGTTTTTTATATAGTTTATCGCTATCGGCGAGGCGTTGAGATTATCGACTGGTATGTCGAAAAAACCCTGTATCTGGTCGGCATGCAGGTCCATGGTCAGTATCCTGTCGGCGCCTGTCGTCTGGATTATATTCGCAACGACCTTCGCTGATATCGGTACCCGCGGTTCCACCTTTCTGTCCTGCCTCGCATAACCGAAATAAGGTATAACTGCCGTTATCCTGCTGGCGGATGCCCTGAGGGCCGCGTCAATCATCAGCAGGAGCTCCATTATGTGATCGTTTGTCGGATTACAGGTTGATTGTATGATAAAGACGTCCTGACCCCTGACGTTTTCCTTTATCTTGACGCTGATTTCACCGTCCTTGAATCTTCCAAGCTCAATCCTTGAAAGCTCCATTCCAAGATATCTGGCGATTTCCTGGGCAAGAACCGGATTGGAAGATCCGGAAAAAAGTTTCATCATTCTGTCGCCCATATTAAACGGTTCTATTTTTCTCCCTAAGATATTTTTCCAAGTTGTGCAATTCATCCCTTGTATTGACCCCGCTGCCTTCAATGGGATCGTCTAAAGTTATTACTTTAACCCGATGCCCGGTTTTAATGACATACAGAAGGGCGTCGGGAAGATAATACTCATTCTGAGCATTGTCGGTATTGATCTCCTCGAGTCCCCTGAAAAGAAATTCCCTGTCGAATACGTAAGTGCCTGTATTCACTTCCCTGATTTTTTTCTCGTCAGGGGACGCATCCCTCTCTTCGACGATTTTTTGAAAATTCCCCCTGGATCCCCTTATCACCCTGCCGTATCCGGTAGGATCCTGCTTCATCATGGTCAGCACCACGGCCTTTACATCCGGCTCCATGGATGCCTCTACCATCCCGATGAATGTTTCCGGCCTTATAAGGGGCACGTCGCCGCAGGCAACTATTACCCTGCCGTTAAAACTTCTGAGTTCTTCCTCCGCCTGCATCACGGCATGTCCGGTTCCGAGCTGTTCGTTCTGCCAGACCGCCCTGGCCCTCTTTCCAATGGCCTCGATAACCATCTCCCCCCTGTAGCCGACAACCACTATCGTATAAATGATTCCGGCACGATTGAGGCCTTCCAGAACGTGAAGTATCAATGGTTTATTTTGCAGCTGAAGCAGGACCTTGGGCAGTTCGGAACCAATCCTCACTCCCTTTCCGCCCGCAAGCACTATTGCACAAGTCTTTTCTATTATTAATCTCCGGATTATTTACCTGAGGAGCCAGGATTCGAACCTGGGAATGCCGGGACCAAAACCCGGTGCCTTACCACTTGGCCACTCCTCAATAATATTTTGAGTCATATGAACCTTGCTAGTATGACCCTCATTCCTTTTACATCAAGGCTCTTACGGTATTTTTCCGCCCTTGAAAGGTCGTCAAACAGGCCAATCATGGCTGATCCGGATCCGGTCATTGTTGAATAAACGGCGCCGGATTTATAAAATCCTTCTTTTATATCCCGCAATATCGGGTGTTCTTTGAATGCCGGAACCTCGAAATCGTTTTTAAACATCTCCCTGAAGGCCGATAAATCTCCTTTCTCAAAAACTACGGAGATACGGGACATTTTTTTTTCTAGCGGTTCTTTTATGGACTGGCTCCCGAAGCCTCTTCCGAGGGCCCTGTATGCCGACGCGGTGTTTATATGAATACCCGTCTCCGCTATAACAAGATGATGGCCTATTCTGCTTTTTATCGGCGTAACAATTTCACCGATTCCTTCGCAGAATGCGAGCCCGCCTTTCAGGCAAAAAGGAACGTCTGCGCCGATGGAGGCTGCCGTCCTCATCAATCCGTCATCGTCCATCCACCCGAGCCTGTCGTTCAGAATTCTCAGCGCCGCGGCAGCATCGCTGCTACCGCCTCCGAGACCGGCGCCTGAAGGAATATTCTTCTCTATGCCGAAAAAGGCCCTGCCGCTTCCGCACGAGGCATCAAAATAAGCCTTGGCCGCCCTGATAACAAGATTGTCTGCCTGGTCGATTGAGTCGGTGATCCGGCCGTAATACCCGCCCAGATTTTTTATCCTGAAAATCGACTCCCCGGGCATCCGTACAGCATCAAGGCATTCCAGTTTTAAAAGATCAAAGAGATCAACGGCAGCCATGACGCTGAATATGTTGTGGTAGCCGTCTTCTCTTTTGTCCAGGACCTCGAGATGAAGGTTGACCTTAGCGTAAGCCTTTATCCCATTATCATCAATCATATTAGCAAAGTGAAGGGCAAAATTAGTATAGTGCGGTATTTTTGTCAAGAAATATTTTAAAATTGAATATGTCATTGACACAGACGATATTAATATTTTTTTTGGTTAAATCCGGAGGAACGATGTTATCAGGAAAAAAATTATTAATATTTGATTGTGATGGGGTCCTGTTCGATTCAAACAGGGCCAATATCGCATATTTCGAACGCTGCCTTGAAATAGCCGGTCTGCCTCCCATCCCGGAAGAAGAGAAGGATAAAGTGACCTTTATGTCCATACGGCAGCTCATCGACGAACTTATAAAAGACAGATCCCAGGCCGAACGGCTTTACAGCCTGAGTCAGGGAGTTGATTATGAACCGTTTATCGGTCTCCTCAGGCCGCTTTTCAATTTCGACGATGTATTCCCGGCCTTGAGGGAAAAATTCTATCTTGCAGTGGCATCCAACAGGGGCGGGTCCCTGATAAAGCTTTTCCATCACTTCAACCTGTTCAGGTTTTTCCACTATAAGGTTTCAACCCTTGAAGCAAAATCCAAACCTGACCCGGAAATGCTGGAAAAGTGCCTCCGGTATTTCGGGACTGACGCGGAGCATTCAGTTTTCATAGGCGATTCGGAATCCGACAGGGAAACAGCGGCCAATGCCGGGGTCGATTTCATCTGGAGCGGGCGAAGGATCAGACCCTACATAGAATCAGCCGTCGATCTGCTAAATGGAAAAATCAACGCATAACGCGGCGCGGTTATTCCAGCGAAAAACGTTTCAGCATGAAGAATTTATCGCCATGGCGATTTCAAAATAGAGCTGGTCGAATGTGTAAGGCTTGGTTACGACGCCGCAAAAACCGTATTTTTTATAATCTGACAGGATCGGATCGTTTGAATATCCGCTTGTTATTATCACTTTCGCTTCGTGATTGATGTCCAGTATTTTTTTTACGGATTCCTTTTCGCCCATTCAGCCTGGTATGGCGAGGTCCATTATGACCACGTCGAATCCGCCTCCCTTTTTCCGCGCCTTGTCGTACATGAATACCGCGTCCGATCAGTTTTTCACCTTCGCGACCTCAAGCCCGGAGCGGATGAGCATGCCTCTGACGAATTTAAGTATGATGTCTTCATCGTCCACAAGAAGGACCCTGGCGCCGATTTCCGGCTGTTCCGCGGTCTCGCTTATCCCGTCCATCGAAGCCGCGGGAAGGTATATTTTAAACCAGGTGACCGCGCCTATCTCGGACTTGAGATCGATAAAGCCGCCGTCTTCCCCGCCTGACCGGATGGTAATTAAATATTATCTCATTATTTATTATTGTGAATGAATTTAAAAAATCAATGATCCGCCGGTCCGGAGTAAAACAACCGGGTCCTTGCGGAAAATTTATTGTTTTGAAATATTATGCCTTGTAATATAATTATTTATTTTATAAACTATCACTAACTCGCAGCGGCGCTTACTGCCCGGAACAAATCACCGGATGGCATATGAAAGTTACGCTCTTTTATTTGTTCCTTATTTCGGGTTCGCTATTCATATATGCCGCGGCCGGCGCCCAGTCCGGGACAAACGACACCGATCCCCCGGCCCTTCCTGAAAACGCAAGGGTACTAGGGATAGACGGCATCTAAATCGACCGGCCCGGTCATTAATCTTTTTCGGAATTTGCCGAAGGAGACCTTCGCCTGTTCATTTTTATCTGCCGCCCTTCTCGCCGGCCTCGCGGTCAGATATTTTACGGATTCCTGGCTGTCCGATCCGATAATCGGCCTGGTAATCACAGCTTTCCTGACCAGGGAAGGCTTTGAGCTTATACATGGAGACGAAAACTATAGATGAGGAATGAAGGATGAGGTGTTCAAATTTAAGCAAAAAGAGGTTCATATTAAATGCAAAAATTTTTAGTTATCATTCGGGCTTCAATCATATCAGCGTTTCTTTTGCCCCTTTTCTTTTCGGGATGCGGCATGATTAAAATAAAAGACGGCGACGCGCTGATCGTGGACATAGGCGACCGGGCGGTATATTCCTGCAGGGTGCAGGAATCCGTCGGATACACAGCGGAGTTTTCGATAAGCAATCCCGATGTCGTCAGGCACATAATAACCGTTCAAAAATACGACCACCCTGATAAAATGAAATCCGGCATAACAGGCAGCGATGAGGCGACGGCGGAATTTATTTTCGAGGCGGTAAAAGCGGGATACGCCGAGATCAGGATTACCCACCTTTTCAGGGGACGCGAACAAAAATCCGAAATAATAAGAATCACCGTGACATATTGAAGGCATGCAAGGATGACCGGATTAAAAAACAAACGCGGGCCAGGGGACGGGCGGCCGCTCAGCGACCCGATCCTTTCCGCGGTTGAGGCCATGGAGGCCCTGCTTGAAACAGCCTGGAAGGAAAAAAAAATTTCCGGCCCGCCCCGCATCAGCGATGCCGAGTTCCGTGAATCCGTGAGGCGGCCCGGAAAAAATTTCAAACCCGTGATAAATCAAAAACTTGAAAACGGCGTTCTTTCCGCGAAAATTCTTACGCGAATGCGAGGCGGAAATTATCCCTGCGCCGAAATGGTCATATCCGCAAGCGACGGACATGAAACTCTGCCGGCTTACGACATCATCTCCGCACTGGAGGGAGTATGCGATGCAGGCTGCACCATTACCGACGTTCCGGCGGAGGTAAAACGTTCGGTGACCGCTCAATACTTCACGGAAGCCGGCGCCTCGCTGAAGATAAAGCTGCCTGCTGTCCCGGGAAGGCGGAAAATTCCCGTCAGGCTTCACCCCGTCCTCGCGTCAATCGGCGCTGCATCTGCGTGGGCCGGAAGATTCCACAGTCCATGGGGATTCCCGTTTTTCTTCTCCAGTAAAATAACATACCGGGAACCGGTTCAGGGAAATGAATATTACTGCCGCCTGATTCCGCACCCTGAAAATAAATTCGACATCTTCATATGCGACGAATGCGGGACCATGATTGAATCCATTCTCGGTCTTGAACTGTCCCCGGGGCGGACAGGTATACAGGCCGCGAAGGGCACGCCCATAATTCCTGATAACCTTGCCGGCAGAGGCGGCTCCTTTTCAATCATCGAGCTGGAAACGATAAGCGGATTCTCCCGCCTGGCCCTGTCCGACGATGAGAAACACAGGTGCGGGGCAATGGGCGCTACCAGGAAAAAAAGCTTCATGGCGTCGAGGCTTGCCTGCAAATCCGTGACCAGGAAAATATCCGGGGACGGCGTTATTCCCGCACACCTCATCAACACGGTCGATTCATCAGGCCTTCCGCTCTGCCCGGCAGGGAATAAAGGGAAAAAATATTATTGCTCCGTGTCGCATGATTCCAGGTTTGTAGTGGCCGCTGCATCTCAAAGACGCCTGGGAATAGACGTGGAGGAAACAACGGGAAGGCTGCTTGACACAAAAAAATATTACGTCCCTGAAGGATCAGCCGAAAAAATAACACGGTCGCCGCTCGGGGAATTGAGGGCCTGCGCAAGGATCTGGACCATGAAGGAAGCCATGATAAAGGCCTTAGGTACCAGCCTTCACGACGTCAACATCAACTCGGAACTGATAGAGATCGGCGAAACGAAAAGCCGCGTTGAATACAGGGGCGTCATACATTCAGTCATTCACCGTGAGCTGGAAGGTCATGTAATCAGCCTGATCTTCATCGAAGAACAATGAAGAAGCCGCGGATATCATCCTTTTCGGGAACATTACAACGCCAAATAATTCGGCATTATCCTAAATATTATTGACAACGCGGCGTTTCTTCAATTAAAATTTGAACATATTAATACAATTGAACCGGAACCCGGACATACCCATAACTTTCCAATCCGGAAGGTTTTGTAATTGACCGGATGAAATCGTCGCCGATGATTTAAAAAAATTCCTGGATCCAAGCGGTTAACCATTTGCTGTATACTGACATCATTATATCCGGAATCGCCGCGGCCATAGATTTCTTTCTTCTGATCTACAGCGCGATCAGGGTCAGAAAAGACGCGCTCGGGGGGATCCTCCTGGCCATGCTTTTCTTTTCAATCACCGCGATGGTTTCGTTGAGCCTTTCCCTTTCGGGAGGGTTGGAGATTCCGGCCGGGGCCGCAAGGGCGGGGTTCCATTCGGGCCTGATTCTCACGATTTTATTCCTGTTCAATTTTACCGTCGTATTCCCGGACAAAAAATTCGGAAAGAAAGCTTTAATTTCCATTGCGACGGCCGTACCGCCGGCAGCGGTCTCATTATGGACGGTCCTTTCTGAGGTTTTTTTCGAAAGCGAAAAAGCCGGACTCTACGGGACGATTGGGAATGAAACCCTGGAGCAGTGCTTTATCGGATTGTGCCTTGCCTACACGCTGTCCGCCGCGGTCATATCCGCGTATAAATCCTTCAGGCTCAGGAACCTTGCATACAGGAGGGACCTGCTGTACATTTCATCGGGACTTGCCGCATTATCGCTTACCGGATTATTTTTCTCCCCGGTATTCATGCATCTCTACGAGTCCCTGTTCTCGCCGAATTCCGGATTGACCATCACCGTCCACCTGGCAGTCCTGACCGTGTTTTATTCGACGGCATTCATTGATTCGATAGACATCAAAAAATTCTACTTGAACATATTCTTCTGGATCCTGATATTCCTGCTCCTGTTCGGCCCTGTGGCCGTTGCGGTGAAATTCGGTCTGGATTACATCTACAGGCAACGCATCCCGTCGATTGGGTTTACATTCATTATCATCATCTATCTCTTTCTGTTTTATAAATTCATCAAGCCGAAAATCGAGGAATTGTTCCAGAGGGGATACTGGGACCTTTCGACCGTCATCGACGGGATATTCCGGCAGGAGACGAGAATCGGCGCGCCGAACGAAGGTGAATCATCATGGGAGGCATCATTAAAATCCTCAGTCAAGGGGCTTATTGACAAATTCAATATTGAAAGCGGGGTCCTGTATATATACGACGCAAGGGCGAATGATTATTACCCGGCATTTTCCGAGGGCGTGCCAATCCAGGCCGGCAGAATAAAAACCGGGGAACCGATAATCCGCAGCCTCGCATCGAACCAGCGCGTAGTGGACATTTCCTATCTTTATTCCGGCATCATTGATTCCGAATTCAAAAGTGAGACGCTTGATTTTTTTACAGGGAACAACATCAGGACGGCGCTCCCGCTTTTCAGCCGGGAAAGGGAATTGATCGGGTTCCTGTTCATCAGCAATCTTCCCCGGAACAAAAAATATTCGAAGACATACATGTCCGCACTCGAGCTGTACAGGATCATTTTCCAGCAGCGGATGTCGAACATCATGCTTCTTGAAAAAACCAAGGTCACGCAGATAGTCGAGCATGACAAGATGGTCGTGGATTCAATAAAGAAAAAAATCATCCCGAAAAAACTGATCCAGGTGGACGGGATAAGGATCAGCTCTTTCTATATAAACAACTCCATGTACGGCGGGGACTACTTCGATTCAGTCAGGATGGGCGAAGAGAGATTGTGCATCTTCATGACGGACAGCTCCTATTCCGGCATAGATTCCGCGCTGGTTTCGCTCGAGATGTACACGGTTCTCCATTCATCCCGCAAGGGAATGGATTCCCCAGAAAAAATACTCAACACCATGAACTGGATAATCTCCTCGTCCAGGTTCACGAAAAGATACGCGCCGTCGTGCTGCCTGATGTACTATCCCGGGGGCGAATTGCGGTATTCGAACGCAGCCTTCAATCCCCTTCTGATCTATGACCCGTCCGAAGATTCGTTCATAGAGCACGATCTCCAGAATGTTCCTATAGGGGTCGGCAGTGAAGTGAAGTATTCCGGCAAAACAATAAAACCGGCACCGGGAAGCATCGGCGTGCTGTACTCGGACGGGCTCATATCGGCAATAAACGGCGAAGGGGAAAGCTATTCCCTTGAAAAAATCAAGCCCATCATAAGGGAAAACCGCGGATCGACTCCAGCCGTCGCCGTGAGAAAGGTGTTCGAAGACTTCAATGATTTTATATCCGGCAAAAATCAGGTTTGCGACGTAAGTCTCATCGTCTTTAAAATATAAGGAGATGCCCGTGAGCAGCCTTTCGGAAAGCCTGGAATCCGCGGTGAAAAAACACAAAAGGATCCTGGTCGTTATAAAGGGGTCGCCCGACCCGGACGCCATAGCCTCGGCCTTCGCCTTCAAGGCCGTCTCCGAATTCCTCGGGGCCGAAACGGACCTCATATCCCTCAAAAACCTTTCGCTTCCGCAGAACAGGGAGTTCGTAAGGCTGCTGGACATTCCAGTCAGCTTCGACCGCGATGAAGTCGACATCAGGGACTACGATGCCTATGCCGTTCTCGACAACCAGTCAGCATCGGTCGAACGTATCACCGGTAAAATCCCCTGCGTTGTCCATATAGACCATCACGAACCCTTCGAAGAAGACATTACCGCAGATTTCAAATACATCAACCAGGACGCGGGGTCCACATCGTCAATGATGGCGCTCTTGATCAGGGACCTCAAGCCCATCCTCGACCCGGACACCATGAAAAAAATCGCGACCGCGCTGGTTTACGGGATACAGACCGACACGGACAAGTACTCTTACGCGACAAAAATCGATTACGACGCGCTGAGGTACATATCCGCCTATTACGACAGCGGGATAATAAACCGGATAAGCGAAATACCCCTTTCGGAAACGACCATCCGTCTCCTTAACGAGGCCATACACAACCAGACAGAATACAAGGGATGGCTCGTCTCCGGCATAGGTTTTCTCGATTCATCCGCACGCGACAGCATACCAATAATCGCTGACTTCCTCCTTAAAAGGGGGGAACAAAATACGGTCGTCGTTTTCGGGGTAGTGGAGGACCATGACAAAAAAAAGATGATGCTCGACGCGTCCTTCAGGTCCACCGAGGAGCACCTGAACCTTGACGATATAATAAAAGAAATAACACCGGAAGGCGGAGGGCGCAAATACAAGGGCGCTTTCCAGATAAACCTGGATTTTTTTTCGTACTGCCCGGAGAGGGTGCTGCTGTGGGATATCGTCAAGCTGACGGCAATAGAGAGGATAAAAAACAGAAGGGACGGACTTTACATCACAGAGCTCAAGGGCGTTTACAAAAGGCTAAGGAAAAGCCTCCGGGATTTTTTCAGCTCATGACCGTGGCCCCCCCCCTCAGAACAGGAGCGTGAAATTCAATCCAAACTCGTAGGAAAGAAGCTCCTTGCTGACATGCATGTTCACCCTGTTCCTGAACTTCTCGATGGCAAGCCTCGTCGTAAATCCTCCCTGGATATTTTTATGCAGGTCGAGAGACAGCTTGCTCTTGAACAGGTGAAGGTCGTACGGCTCCGGCGAAGTGCTGGTCAGATAAAAATACCTGTTCAGCAGCAGTGAGTATTCCAGGCTGAATATGGGATAGGCCACGAGCTTGTAAAACCTGGAAAAAAACGTATGTATCCAGACAACGTCCGTCTCATACACGGCGGAAAATGTGTGGCTCTTGTCCTTTTCCTTGTAAAGGGTCGTATTTTTCATGTTGTCAACATAAACCCAGTCCCTGAACGACTTGTCCGTATTCTTGTTCCATATGTACGATTTCGTGAATTTATCCCTGACCTCTATCCCGTATTTAAAAGCCAGGCTTGCCCTGTTCCTTTTGAAGGTAAGGCCGAAAGTTGGATTGTGGATGTTCTCCTCGAAGCTCGAGGTTATATGCAGGTTGTTCACGAACTTGTACCCGATATCGAAGAACGAAGAATGGTATGCCTTGTCCGGCGTGTTCGGTCTGAAAAACGAAAAACTGAAGATCTTCATCAGATCGAAAGTCAGCTTGAATCCTAAATCCCTGGTGACGATCTGTTCCGGGATTCCATTGATGTTCTGCCTTTCACAGACCTGGTTCAGGCCGCCCCCGACGTCCAGCGAAAGCTTGTCCAGGTCATACGTGCTGTTCAGGGTGAAATTTTCTATCACCTTGAGCTGGTTGTTGTAATCCTGCACGATGGTCCCGTTGGAAAAAGCTATCTGCCTGTTCAGTTTTTTATAGGTATAGTCCCTGGCGTTTGCAAAATTGCCCCTTCCCATATAATAATAGAACGGATAGTATTTAAAAATATTGCTGCCCCCGTTGGAGATGCCCTTGAGCGACCTGTTGATGCCGTACTTTTCATCAGTGTAATACTTCTTCTCACCCTCATACGGGATGTTCATCTCCTGAAGGAAAACGGACCTTTGATAAAGTATATTGAAGCTTTTAACGAACTTGAGTTCCTTTATCCTGTATAGATTTATCGGGACATTGAACTGGGTCGTTACCATGCTCCTCGCGTCCTTCTCCCTCTGGAATTCATAGATCGGCGCCTCACTGAGCTCATAGTCCCTGAACCTGTTTTCATAGTACTGCATTTCAAGCTTGTATTCCGGGGTAATATACTGGAAATGGCTTAACCCGAAAATGTATCCCCACTTTTTATTCCTGTCCACGAACTTGTAGTTGTTTTTATATACGAAGGGAAAATGGAATTCCCCCTTCACCTCGTAAAGCACGTCAGTCCTGGTTACCTGGTTTTTTCCTATCCATTCCACGAGCTCCTCCGAACCGACCGCGATGGAAGGCTGCATGTAAAACGAGGCATGCCTGTAATTCAAGCTGAACTGCAGTTCCGACTTCTGGCGTTTTTCCCTTTCCCTCAGGGGGGTAATATTATAAAGACTCTCTATGTCGGTTGCCTGTGAGGACCTGTTAATGTCCTCGTCCTTGAACACCATGTTCATGGCCATGTTCGCGGAAAAATGACCCCATAAAAAATTTTCCACGTTTTCAGTTATATTTACAACCGGGCTGTGGATATACCTAAGCGTCCTTTTGTTGAATTGTATGCTGGAAATTGTTTCGTTCAGATCGTTGTCGTAAGTATCGTACTTGTAATTCAATTTGACGCTGGGGACGGCATTCATGTTTGACATGTAATCAGAAACGAAATTGAAGCTGTTTGATTTGGTCTTCCCCCTCCTGTTGGCCACCACCTCCTCGTTAAGGCTGTCGGTTTTGGAATCCTCCCTGATGAAATCCATGCTCATGTTCCAGTTCGGCAGGATCTTGGCTGATGTGAAGGCCTCCTTGTATTCCTCGGCTATGTCCTGGTCCTTTTTACCCACGGAGCTGAACTGCTTTCCATGTCCCTTCTGTATGTATTTGAGGTTGATATCCGAAAACACCGGGGTCCCGTTGTCCGTATGAAAGATCGGCCTGGTGGTCCTGATCTCGCCCTCGAACCAGTGTGCCGAGTCCTGGACGACCTCGGGCTCGGACGCGTACAATTCATCAAGCCACAGGGTCCCGGCATGTCCGGGGCCGTACACCTTCAGCTTGATGTAAACGATCCTCTTGTAATCCGGAATTCCGGAAAATCCCGCCGGGATGACTTCCCCGCCGGATCCCTTTTTAAGAATGAGCTTTACCTCCCTCCACACTCCCCGGAAGTCCATGGGAAACTTGTACTCCACGAAATCCGTATCGGATGATCCCAGCACCACCCCGACTATATCGCCCTGCGAAAAATTCCTGTAATTGAACCAGAGGTTCATGGTCTTGTAGAACCTTATGTCCATCGGCCTTGAGAATCTTCTCGTTGCTGACACGTAGCTGTTGGCGCCGGGTATGGAATACTCGATCTTCAGGGCCGTTTCCTTCTCTTTTATGTACTCGCTTAATTTTTTTTCTCCGTACATGGACTCATACAGCTTCTTCCTTATAAAAAGAAATGACTCCGGCGAATACTCCAGGTCGTTCAAGCTGTCGATCAGAGAGACCTTCATGTTGGTCGGGCTCCCCGGCAGACCGTCCATGCTTATCTCCTTCCATTTCGTGGTGACGAACCTGAGCTTGTCAAAATATATCCTCCCCTTCCTGGCGCTGTTCTGGACTGTCAGCCTGAGGGCCTCCACCTGGGTCAGTATGTTCAGCTGTGTCTGCGTCAAGCTGGTCTGGTCGAGATAAATCCTTTTCGTCTGCCAGCCGACGTCGGCGGCCCTTATCAGGATCGCGGGAAACTGGTACGTGCCCTCCTGAGTGTCGAGAACCCCGTTGCCGTTCAGGTCCTCCGTTTCGAGAACGCCGTCCCCCCTGGTAATATGATTCAGGTTGGGGCCGCCCCCCACCCTGGTCGGGTTCATCGGATCGTTGAACTCATAACCTATGTCCTCGGAAAACCCGACCCGGGTATCAGCGTCCAGGACCCCGTTCCTGTTCAAATCCTCCGTGTCGAGATTGCCGTCGCCGTCGGAGTCCTCATTGATTTTCCCGAGATCGACGTACAGATTCACATCGCCAGTGCCGCTGTAAAAATAGGAAACCTCCAGGTACTGCAGGCCCGTAAAATCAACAGCCTTTTCCCCGATTTTTCTGGTGGCAACCGATGCGAATTCCCCGTTCGCCTCGAAGTCAAAAACGAGGGACGTCTGCGAGCTCTGCTTGAGCATCTGGTCCAGGACGTGACCGAATGCGATGTTGAACGGACCGGCTTTAACCGAGTAGGGGATTTTCAGCCCGGGATAAAAAATACCCTGGAGTGAGGACGGGTTGTTGGGATCCCTGTAGTAGTAGTAGTTCAGCACCGACCTGTTCGCGACCCCGAGCCAGTTCGGCCTGGAAGCGAGAATCCAGTCCTTGTCCGACAGGGATATATGCATGGAATCGTCAGCGTCCTCCATGTTGTCAACCAGACCTTTCCCGAACGTGTTGATGTTCTTGTAGCTCCGCGCGTACTCCGCGTAACTGCTGAATTCAAGCGGGACCGTCATGGTCTTGTTCTTCGAAAAATAATTCGCAAACTGTGAAATATCGCTCTCCCGCAGGTTGAGCTTGATATCGCCCTCGAAAAGCATGGTCTGGGTGGGCTCTTCCCCCATCCTGGGGATCACCTCCTTGTTTGCCGACCTGGAATAAAGAAAGCTCGTCCCGAGGTTGATGTTCCTGTTGAGTGCGTAATCCGTCCTTATCCCGCCCACGAACGATTCACTCTGCGTTATAAACGGGGAATATTCATACCTGATCTCAACCACCGCTTCGGGACCTATCACCGGATTGTTCGGGTCGTTGAACCTGAGGTAGCCGGAGGTGTAATCCACCGTATAAAGGCTCTGCTGAACGTCCCTGCCGTTCAGCCTTATCTTGACGCTGCCGGGGAGAATGTTGGTATATTTCAGCTGGAAGCTCCTCGCGTCCTTGTAGTAATCCACGCGTATCCTGTATCTTGAATAATCATATACGTTTGACGGCTGCGTTTCCGCGTATATCCTGTTCCTTATCCCCGCCTGCAGGATCTGCCTGTACGGCTCCCTCAGGTTGAACTGTATTATCCCCTTGGCGTAGTTCATGCTGTATTTCCCCAGCGCCGAGACTTCGTTCCTGACCATTATGCCCTTTTCCTTGTAAAATACGACATTGAGGTTGTCGGCAAGGATCTGCTGGGCCCCGACAAAATAAAACGACCTCACCTCGTAGATGTCCAGGTTGACCTTCCCGTCATTGTTCTTGTCGATTTCACCCGGATCGAAAACCAGGTTCCTGACAACGGTGTCTTCGTCGATTATGTAGCCGTATTTGATGAACACGAAAATCTTTCCGGCAAACATCCCTCCCGGGTGCTTCGGATCGCCTGGACGCAGTGCGCAGGGATCCGAGGTTATCCCGTCCATCACGTTATAAACGGCGAATATCCTGGACTTCTCGGGCACGTCCTTCAGAAAGGTAACGAGCCCGGTGGTAAAATTAATCGAAAAATCCACGCCGGGCTGCAGCTTGTTGTAGTGCCCTCCGTCCATTTCCAGCGTGATGGCGTTGTAGTCGTTTGTCGGGTTCTGGTCGTCAATGTACAGCTCGAATGTGACCGGGTTCAGATTGACGGAATACGGCGTGTATGAAGCCGGGTCCAGCGGCGCGGACGTCAGCGTTATAAGGTTGTACGCCGAGGGACCGGACGGCGCGGCCTTCAGATTGTCGTATCTTTTAAATGGCTCAACCTGGTAATAAGTCCTTTTCTGGTACTGGTACTCGGAAAGCTTTATCGTCCCCGGCGCAGAATTTCCCTTGAAAACCTCGACCTCCGTCTCGCCCTTCAAAATGCTGCCGAATGCCTTCACCTGTAGGCCTCCCTTTTTCAAGGTGAGGTCTACACCCAGCGCCTTCGCGGTGTTGTTGTCGTAAACCGCGTACTTGGAATGGTTGAATTTTATATCGATCTCACCGGCGTTTATCTCCCTGATGACCTCGTCGTCGTTGATGGCCTTGTATTTGACCTTGTAAACGTTGTCCTTTTTTTTGCTGTCGTGGTCGATATATACGGTCATGCGCTCGCCGACCTTTCCCTCCACGTGGAGCTGGAAATCCTGCTTGGGCTGGAAACCGTCCTTTATCACTTTCGATTCCGGCTTGTCCTGGTCGAAAAGCTGGTACTTTTTGCTGGTGTACATCGTCTTGCCGTACAGAAGATCGACCTTCAGGGAACCGTAGGCATTGATGTTGATGTCGTCGTCCTGGGGGGTGATTACCGTTAGCTTGTCGTCCTTTTCGGATACGCGGTACCTGGGGGATATGATGAACCTGTCCCAATCCCCTTTACGGTATAAAACCGCGTCCCTCTCCTCTTCCCCGGTCCTGTAAAGGTATTGATCGGCCGGATCAAGGATAAGCTCGACGTCTTCCCTGACGCGGTTCTTTTCAGCGAAATCAATGAGGCTGTCCCTGAGGCCCTTATCCCTGGGATAGGCTACAATGACGGCTGAAGCGGCGGAGGCTGCGACTGCGAATTTCAGATATAGGGGTAAATGCTTCAACATACATGAAGGTTGAATCCTACCAGATCCTGCTCATATAGGGATATGGATTTATCGGTATGTTACCGAGCCTGATTTCATAATGGCAGTGGTTTCCGGTCGCGTTGCCGGTCATGCCGACGTAACCGACGATATCGCCCTTCTTGACGTCGGTCCCCGCGTTAACAGCGGCGGACCTGCAGTGTCCGTAAATTGTCTCGAAACCATATTTGTGCTTGATCCTTATCATGATGCCATAGCCGCCGCCCCATCCTATGGAAGCGATGCTGCCGGGCGCAGTCGCCCTGATGGGCGTCCCCGAGGACGCGGCTATGTCTATGCCGGAATGGAAATCCCTCCCGTGTCCGAAGGGAGACCTCCTCCATCCGAAAAGGGAGGTTATATGGCCCTCATTCGGAACGATCGATGGCGTTTCCTGGACAACCTTGCTCCTCACGTCGATGAAGTTCTTCACCGTCTTTATCGTCCTGGTCGTGCAGATCATGTCCTTCTGCAGATCCTTTATCTTGTAAATCTCGTCCGGGAGGACGTTCCTGTATTTTCTGAGCTCGTTGAGCTCGTCCTGGTCTATTTCATCCGTGATCCAGATCTGGTCCGCGTCGTTGCTGCCAGCGGACAGCTCATAGACCTCCTCTATCTCCGGCTTTATCTCGTCGACAAGCTCTGTCATGTTGTTGGTCGCCTTCTCAAAACGCAGCAGGTGGGACCTGATGTCCTCGTAGCTCATGAGAAGCCTCTGCTCCTCCTTCTTGACGGCGTTGTGGCTGATTACCGCGTAAGAGGACGTCGCCACTACGATCATGAAGAGCAGTATGAAAAAAAGTATCGTAAACTTGGAAATCTGGAAATTGAATATCTTCTTTTCATTATGCGGGATGAACATGACGGTCATTTTCTCATGGCCCTTCTCCATGAACCTGTCGCGGAACTTCGAAAACTTCTTTTTGAAAACGTAGAAGTTCTCGAAAAACCTTTTCCTCACGCTGCTCTGGTATTGCCTAATCCTGTATTTCATCGCGCCTTCGCCCGCTTCAACCGGCTCACTTGCCGGTAAATTTCGGCTTCCTTTTTTCCATCCTGGCCTTCATCGATTCCATGAGGTCGTCAGACGGTATTATGTTAGCGCTGATCGAGGCGACGTACCTGAGACCGTCATCGACCGTCTTGCCGATGCAGTAGTTCAGAACGTCCTTGGACGCCTGCACCGCAAGGGGTGAATTCTCGGCTATCTCCATGGCCATCTTCCCGGCCTCCTTCATCATCGTTTCGTAATCCTCGCAGACCTGGCTGACAAGGAGCACCTCCTTCGCCCTGGCGGAATCTATGTTCTTGGCCGTGTAGGCCAGCTCCCTCGCGACGCCCTGGCCGACTATATGGGGAAGCCTCTGCAGCACGCCGACATCGGCGACGAAGCCCACCGCGGCCTCCCTGAGGGAGAATTCCGCGTCCTTCGTGCATATCCTAATGTCGCATGCCGTAGCCATGTCCAGGCCGGCCCCGATGCAGTATCCGTGGATGGCTGCGATAACGGGCTTTCTGCATTTTTCGATGCATGTATTGGTGTCCTGGAGGGCGTAAATCTTCGGCAGCAAACTCCACTTGACGCCGCCCTTCTGTTCCTTCTCGAGAATTTCCGGCAGTTCGCCGACCATTCCCACCAGGTCGATGCCGGCCGAGAAACACTTCCCCTTACCGGAAATTATGACGACCCTGATTTCCGGGTCCCTGTCCAGGTCTTGAAATATGGGAATGGTTTCCTTCCAGGCGGGAGCGTTCATGGCATTGTACTTGTCCGGCCTGTTCAAATAAACATATGCTATCGGAGGTTTCTTTTCGACTACGTAAAACTGATAATCCATCTGTCTCTCCAGCGATTTAAATATGCGGATGCCGCTTGCCGGCAGTAATCATCCCGTATTTGCCGAAAAAAACTCCCGGTTTTTCATCAGCCGCATCCGGAAGAGAGCCCGAAAATTTTAAACATCCGGCGCTCCCGTGTATTACCCACTATTAATGCGAAGGGTTAAAATCTATCTTTTTTTATGGAAATATGCAATAAAAAAATTACCCGCAAAAATCCGATATCAAATCTTCGCTTCCTCGCGCCGGGCGTATGACGAAAGGTGAAGGGTATTTTGAACAAAACAAATATTTATCCACAATTTTATCCACATTATCCACAAATTTTCAAGCGCTGTTAATTAATTTACTAAATTAATTTCCATTTTTTTGCCATTAATCTCTTTTATGTCCCATAAAGTTGCATGTTATGAGACATAAATAATAACTACTGATAAATTCAGGGGTTACGGTTCTTTTTATATTAAAAATTTTTAATACATGCAGCGTCTTATAATAAACGGACCGTAAAACGGCTTTTAACAAAAAAAATTTAATGTAAATCAATTTTTTTTGTGGATAACTTCTTGATAACTTTATGTCCCATCAAAAAATACATATTCCATGCTCTTTTAACGCATGACTTCCGGCTCTTCCGACCCCGCAAACGGCGCATCATGCCGCGGCAAAAATATTTCCCGCCGCGGCAGAGTTTATCCCCGGCCGGTATTAAAATACTTGATCATTTTCCGCTTATGCTGCATCGGTTAAATGCGTCCGGCAGATTTATTTTCTTGAATTTACCGGCCGGAAGTGATAGCATCCAAACGGTGATGATTTGAAATATGGAAAGAACCAGAATCATACAGGTGCTGAAAAGCGAAACCCACGGACACGGGGTTCTCATCAAGGGCTGGGTAAGGACCAGAAGGGACTCGAGGGACGTCATTTTCCTCGAGGTGAACGACGGCTCGTGCCTTGACAACATCCAGGTCATAATCGGCGAGGAGATGATGAAAAGACCCGACCTGGCGCAGGTTTCAACGGGCGCCAGCGTGGCGGTCCGGGGAACGCTGGTTGAATCCCCGGCAAAGGGACAGAAATACGAGATCAGGGCCGGGGAGGTGGAGGTATACGGTCTCGCGGACCCGGAATCCTACCCCCTCCAGAAAAAAAAGCACTCGTTCGAGTTCCTCAGGGAAATATCGCACCTGCGGCCCAGGACGAACACCTTCGGGGCCGTGTTCAGGATAAGGAACGCCATGGCGATGGCGATACACTCCTTCTTCCAGGAAAAGGGGTTCCTCTACGTGCACACGCCGATAATCACCGCGAGCGACTGCGAGGGCGCGGGCGAGATGTTCAACGTGACGATGCTCGACCTGGAAAAAATGAAAATCACGGGCGGCAAAGCCGACTTTGCAGAGGACTTCTTCGGAAAGAAGACCAGCCTGACCGTAAGCGGACAGCTGGAGGGCGAACTGCTCGCCCTTTCGCTAGGCGACATCTACACCTTCGGCCCCACCTTCAGGGCGGAAAACTCCAACACGTCGAGGCACCTTTCGGAATTCTGGATGGTCGAACCCGAGATGGCTTTCGCCGTGCTTGACGACGACATAAGGCTGGCGGAGGAATTCATAAAGCGCATATTCTCGCTCTGCCTGGAAAAATGCGGCGACGACATGGCCTTCTTCGATTCAAGGATCCAGCCGGGGATCATCAAGAACCTCGAATCGATAATCCGACAGGACTTCGAGGTCGTCACCTATACGGAGGCAGTTGGAATACTGGAAAAATCCGGATCCGCTTTCGAATTCCCCGTAGGCTGGGGCCTGGACCTGCAGTCCGAACACGAGAGGTACCTCACTGAAAACCACTTCGAAAGGCCCGTCTTCGTAATCGATTACCCCAGGGAAATAAAGGCCTTCTACATGAAGCTCAACGACGACGAAAAGACGGTGAGGGCGATGGACCTGCTTGTCCCGGGCGTGGGAGAGATTATAGGGGGCAGTGAGCGCGAGGACAGGTACGACGTGCTTCTCCGGAGAATGAAGGACTCGGGCCTGGACCCGGACGAATACTGGTGGTACCTTGACAGCAGGAGGTACGGATCGGCCCCGCACGCGGGGTTCGGGCTCGGCTTCGAAAGGGCCATACAGTACGTCACGGGGATGCAGAACATCAGGGACGTCATACCCTTCCCCAGGACGCCCAGGAACGCGGCATTTTGACCGTCATCTGTCAAACCCTGGCGCATTTATTACTTGTAAATAATCTGACGGGAAAACGACGAATTCCCGTGAAATGAAATACAGGCTACGGAGAAACAAATGAAAAAAATCGCGATCGCGCTTTTGGCCATAACGGCCCTCTCGGTAATCATACCGGCTTTTTACAGCGCCGCAGCCGCGGAAAAGATCACGGCGGGGGCTGAAAAAACACCCGCGGAAAAAGACGGTACCGGCCGGCCCGCCGCCGAAGTAAAGGCGGACGAGCTCGGAATGATGCTCCCGATATGGTCAGTCCTTCCCTTCGCGGGCATACTTCTTTCCATCGCCCTTTTCCCGCTCCTGGCGCCGCATTTCTGGCACCGCCACTTCCCGAAGGTCGCAGCGTTCTGGGCGCTGGTTTTCGCCGTGCCGTTCGTCATCGCGTTCAGGGGAAAAGCCGTCAGTGAAATCGCGCATATATACATAATAGACTACATTCCATTTATTATACTTCTCTGGTCACTGTTCACCATATCGGGCGGCATCTACGTCAGGGGGACGCTGAAGGGCAGCCCCGCGGTCAACACGGTCATTCTCCTTATAGGGACGCTCCTGGCCTCGTGGATCGGCACGACCGGAGCTTCGATGCTCCTTATCAGGCCGATACTCAGGTCCAACTCCTGGAGGAAATACAAGGTCCACACGGTGGTGTTCTTCATATTCCTGGTGAGCAACGTGGGCGGCTCCCTCACGCCGCTCGGCGACCCGCCCCTTTTCCTCGGGTTCCTTCACGGCGTGGATTTCTTCTGGACCTTGAAGATACTCCCGCACATGTGTTTCGTATCGGGAATTCTCCTCATCCTCTACTTTATAATGGACACGGTCTATTACAGGAAGGAGGACCAATCGCTGATGGGGACGGCGGACCCCGAACCGGTAAAGATGCTCGGATGGCACAACTTCATTTTCCTCGGCGGGGTCGTCGGAGGGGTCCTGTTCAGCGGCCTGGTGAAGCTCGGCGAGGTCTCCATTTTCGGCATACACCAGAACATCGAGAACCTGGTGAAGGACGGGATACTGATACTGATGGGCATCCTGTCCCTCAGGACCACATCGCGGGAAGTGAGGAAGGACAACGAGTTCGGGTGGGGGCCGATACAGGAAGTGGCCTACCTCTTCGCCGGGATATTCATGACGATAATACCGGCCCTTGCCATACTCAAGGCGGGCGAGCAAGGGGCCCTTGCCTTCATAATAAAATCCACGGAAAGGCCCGCTCATTATTTCTGGGCGTCCGGCGGGCTGTCGAGCTTCCTCGACAACGCCCCGACCTACCTCACCTTCTTCAACAGCGCGATAGGCAAGTTCTACTCCGGCATGTGCGAGGCCGATGCGGTCAAGCTCCTCATGACGGAAAAGGCCGCCTACCTGGCCGCCATATCCGCGGGCGCCGTCTTCATGGGCGCCAACACCTACATCGGGAACGCGCCGAATTTCATGGTGAAATCCATCGCGGAGGAGTCCGGGGTGGCGATGCCGAGCTTCTTCGGCTACATGTTCAAGTACTCGATACCCATACTGGTCGTGATATTCATAATAACAACCTTCGTGTTTTTTTGATATTCCAAAGCGCCCGGGAACGGCCGCGAGCGGTTTTATAAACCCATTCCCGCCCGCGGGCGCCGATTCGAATCGGCGCCCGCGCGGTTAAAATAAAGTTGACTTTTCCCGGAAACCTTCCTATTCATAAAACATCAGGATAAAAAAATGCGGATAAAAAGAATCATACCGGTAATATTGGTGTTGATCGTCTCGTGCAGCGAGGAGACGTGCAGCTACTGGTCGAGACTGAGAAGTGCGAACAAGCAGAGCCCCGTAGCGCAGATTGAAAAGCTCAGGGAGAGGATAAAGGAACAGGAGGCGAAGGACGCCATGTCCAGGAACACGCGCCTCCTGGCGGACCTTTACAACCAGCTGGGAACGAAATACCTCGAATCAAAGACATGGGACCCCGCCATAGACGCGTTAATGAAGGCGATCAAATACGGGAAGTCGTCTTCAGAGGTGCATTACTCGCTGGGCCTTGCCTACGCGAACAGGGGAAAGGACGCCGGAGGGTCCGACGACATCGAGACCGCTGAAAGCCAGTACAGCCAGGCGCTGGAGATATCCCCGGACAACAAGAGGGCGGCGTATGCCCTCGGCATCCTTCTTTTCTACAAAAAAAACGAAAAAGACAGGGCGTTGAGGATCATGGAGTCCGTTTCCGCGAACAACAAAAAATTCTACGAGTCGAGGTTCGCCCTCGCGAGGTTCTACTATGAAATGGACATGCCGGACAAATCCCTCAGGACTTACGAAGAACTGTACGCTGATCTGCAGAAACTGCCGGACTCGGACATAAGCAGGGAATATAAAAACGCGGCGAAGGAAAATATCAGCGCTCTGATGCAGGAGCTGTCGGTCCAGCGGAAGAAATGACTATCTCCATTCCTCGTCGGGAAGCGGCCTGGAAATGCCCTTGATCTTTTTGTCTTCGACGAACTTCTCCTTGAGAATGACTATATCGACCCTCCTGTTGTAGGCCCTGCCCTCCGGCGTGTTGTTGTCGTCCACCGGCCTGTACTGGCCGAACGCGACCGCGGAGAGCTGCGCGGGAGGGATCTTTTCCTCCTCGGAAAGGTAGCGGAGAATGTTTATGCTCCTGGCGCCCGAGAGCTCCCAGTTCGTCTTGTATCCCTTCTTAACGGTGATCGGGTTGTTGTCGGTATGTCCTTCTATCCTCACGAAGTTATTGACCGGCCTGATGATTTCGGAAACCTTCTTTAAAACCGGGCGGATCTCCTCCTTCAGGGCCGCGCTGCCCGTGTCGAAAAATGAGTCGCTCGCGAGCGTGATCACCAGCCCCCTCTCGTCCTCCATCACCCTCACGTACTTCGACTGGATCTCCGGCTTGAAAACCTCGAGGGCGCGCTTCATCTGCTTGCCCACGGTCTTTCCCTTGTCCTTGGACGGAAGGGCCATCATGTTTTGGCCCAGCTCGGAAAGCCTGCCAGGGCTGAGGGACTTGCCGCCGGTGAGTATGCCGAGCGAGCCCTTGAAGGAGCTCATGGTCATGTAGAACTCCTCCTGCGTGATGACGGAGATGTCGCCCATCAGGACGATGAAAAAGCACATGAGCAGGTTGTTCATATCGCCCATGGAAACCAGCCAGGGCGGCGCGCCCTTCTGTTCGTGTTTCTTCCTCTGGGCCATCAGTCGCCTATTTCATCGCTGATTTCCGCGCGCGTCGTCGGAGGCAGGTAGGATATCAGCTTGTCCTTGACTATTCTCGGGTTGTCCCCGGACTGTATGGAAAGCACTCCCATGAGTATTATTGTCTTCATGACGTATTCGTTCTCAGTGAGCATGTCGAGCTTGGTCGCTATCGGCGTGAAAACGAGGTAACAGGCGACCGCGCCGTAGAAGGTCGTGATGATGGCGACCGCCAGGTACGGTCCTATTGACGATCTGTCGCTCAGGTTGACGAGCATCATGACCAGCCCCATGAGGGTCCCTATCATCCCGAAGGCCGGGGCGTAGGTCGCGGCGTCGTCGAACAGCCTCTTGTTGTCGGTGTGCCTGGACGCCATCTGTTCTATCTCGATGTCCATTATCGCCTTTACGAGCTCCGGGTCGGTGCCGTCGACCACGAGCTGAAGGCCCTTCCTCATGAAGGGGTCCTCGAGCTCGTCCAGGTCGTCCTCCAGGGCCAGCAGGCCCTCGCGCCTGGCCTTTTCGGAAAAGGACACGAGAGTGATTATGAGCTCTTTCGGGTCGATCCTTGTCGGGAACAGGGCGATGCGTATGAATTTCGGCATCTTCATGACCGTGCTTATCGGGAATCCCACAAGGAGGGACGACAGACAACCTCCGAAGGTGATCATCATTGAAGACGCATCTACGAAAATGAGTACGCTTCCGCCTGCAAACAGTATGCCGAGCACCAAAAATGTCAGACCGCCGATTACGCCAATTATTATCCCAAAATCCATACTGAACCCCCGAAAAACTTGTAAAAAGCCGGACCAGAGATACCGGCGGTTATTCCCGCACCCTTGCGAAAAAAATGAGGATTCCAAGGGCGAAAAGCTTTCTCAAAACAAATGGAATTACGGACGCACCTGAGCCCCTTATTTCCTATAACCATATAATCGACAAAATCAATTAAAATTTTAAACAGTTATTGAAGGAATATTGATATAAATTGCGTACCCGCGGAGATTCCGGAAGGGGGCCCTAAATATGCTGTTTTTTTATCTCTTCCACCAGGGCTTCCAGGGCCTTTATTACGTCACTGCCGATTTTCGGCACCTCGACCGGCCTGCCCGCCTTCGAAAGGCCCTTGAACGTATATTCAAGGACGAAATCGAGGAACATTTCCCTCCCGCCGCCGTAAAGCTTGCCGTCCCATTCAGTGCCCCTGAACTTGTCCCTGTTGGATTCATAGGTAATCACGAGCGAAAGTATGCCCATGACGGCAAGGAACGGATTTTTGCACTCGAATATGCCGGATTCTATACCCTGCTTTATGACGCCTTCTATCAGGTTGAGCCTGGGCATGATGTACTGCTGGAGGATGGAATCGAGGTGCCCGCCGCCCTCCGCCACCTCCCTGGACAATATCCTGTGGTAGTCGCGGCCGCCCGTCTCCAGCTGCGAGTTGACGATCACGTATATGGCCGCGTACAGCCCCTCTGCAGGGCCCAGCCGGAGCTTTTCCACGGTGTCATGGATTATCTGCGACAGGTTGACGCCGAGAAGGCGGTGGAGGACCTCCACGTAGAGGTTTTCCTTGCTTTCGAAATAATAATGGATGAG
This sequence comes from Spirochaetota bacterium, assembly GCA_025457915.1. GTDB lineage: Bacteria > Spirochaetota > UBA4802 > UBA4802 > UBA5550 > JALOTL01. The sequence continues at coordinate 148,351 of JALOTL010000007.1, forward strand.
GGCCTGGTTCGCCTCCGCCCGTTTCGCGATCGAGCCCATCCTGGCGCCGTCGAAGCCTTTTTCGGCAAATTCAACCTTCGCGGCCGTCAGTATCCGCTCCCTTGTATCGGATATGCCTTTTATCTCTTTTTTCATGATATTAATTAACCGGTTAATCAAATTTCAATGTTTGTCAAGAAATTGTTGTTGTAATTAAAAAAATTATATTTTTTAATATGATAAAGTTTGCCGGGGCATAAAAAAAAATATACATTAAAAAAGATATATGTTATTATCAGTAAATTTTTGAATTTTGTTCCTATAATGGGCATACCGCACGGAGACCATGACAGAGAATTACATCAAATGCTTTAAAAACAAGAACTTCAGCATACTCGAAATTCTTGCGGGCGAACTGGACCTCATCAAATCGCCCACGGTGCTAAAACTGATCAAGAACGTCCTGACGCAGGTAGACCACCCTGACACCATAATCGACCTCAAGCACCTGAGCTACATAGACTCGACCGGGCTCGGGATACTCATAGCCACCAAGAACCTGCTGGAAAAGCGCGAAAAAGAGACAGTGCTTGTCTGCAACAGCAGGAAGATCCTCCAGGTCTTCGAGATAGCGAAGATGCACAATTTCTTCAAGGTTTTCGAAACGACCGAAGAGGCGTCTAAATACTTCGACGAAAAGCGCAACTGATCAAAACATCCGCGGGAGGTACGCAATGTCTGTTACCGGATTGATAATTTTTCTCGTCGTCGGGCTGATAGCGGGATGGCTGGCCGGCCTGATAATGAAGGGCCGCGGTTTCGGCCTTATAGGAAACCTCGTGGTGGGCGTAATCGGATCGTTCATAGGCGGTTTCCTCTTCCACCTGGTCGGTTTGTCCTTCCAGGGATGGATCGGGTCCATAATCGCGGCGCTTGTCGGCGCGCTCCTGCTCCTTTTCGTGATCAACCTGATCAAAAGATAAAGAAACCAAATTGCTTACGCTAGAATAGGCGCCGATTCGAATCGGCGCCTTTGAGGGGATTGTATGGGGTTGGAGCATTGTGTTTCAGCCTGCAATGGGGTCAGAGCCCCGGAACCGACGCTAAAAACACAAAAGGCAGCCCGAAGGCTGCCTTTTGTGTTTCGTCCCTAAACTATTCTTTAGAATACAACTTCATTCAGCGCGGTAAAATCCGCGTTCTCGACATCGTTTACAGTCGGAAGATTTGCCGCGTTGATGACGCTCGGATCCGGATAATTGGAATCCACAGGATTCGTTCCGTCCCATCCGTCGCCCACGAACCCGTTATCATCAGCCTTGTCGAACCTGGCGCAGTTGAACGGGAAGAAACCGGCTACGTTAAAACCATATGCCGAAAAATCGTACGAAAGGCCCGCGATCTTCGTATCGGATACTCCCTGTTTTGCCGTGGTGTAATAATGCGCCGTGTTTGTAGTACTTATCCTTGCTCCAAACAGGTACGCATCATTAATCGCCGGATTGTTAGGAGCGCCCGCACCGGAATCGAAATTCAGATGGGATGTAACGTAAACATCGTAATAGGTAGCAGCTTTTGTCAGTCTTGCACATGTCTTCATAACTCCAAGTACGCCGGCGCCGTTATCTGAATTGAACGTCATGATCTTGTCCGTGCCGGAAGTGGTATAAACAAGCTTGAACTTCGAGTCCTTCCATGCCCATGCAGGGCTGGTGGCCTTGATGAAAGGACCGGGGCAATAATAAACTTCACCCTTGGTGCTGTCCTTGAAAGAAAACTCGAGGCCCTTTTGATACGATACTGCATCATCTTTACTGGTCCAGATTTTAAGGGTCTTTTTATAATCCGGATCACTGCCGGAATAGTTCTGGTAGCTTATTGCAATATGGTCAAATCCGAATAGGGTCGTGCTTGCCGGAAGTTTTACAGTGAAGGTAATCGAATAACTTCCGAAACTGTCGGTCAAGGCTATTGCCGTTTCAGCTACTTTGGTTATCGCCTTTATTCCTTTAGCTATGTCCTTAGTCGGAGTCCAATCATTGCTATCAGTGGAATAAACATTCAGAGGAATCAGCGTCATGAAAACCAATGAAATTAAGGAAATTAATATTTTCTTTTTCATGACTGCCTCCTATTTATCCAATCCGTTGTCTGGCGTCTGGATCAACGCACCCTTAGGTATCGGCGATACATTATTACATCCGCTCAAGAGAACAACCGCAAACACCATCGAAATGCACAAAAAAATTCCCATTACCTTGCTCATATTCCCAACCCCCAAAATTCCTATTTCATAAAGATGAAATAGTTAATTTCATATTTTGACAATTCTGATTAATAATACGCAATAAATTGGGAAAAATGCCACAAAAAGTTAAAAAAATTATTTCATTAATGCGCATATATGGAGCGAAAAAATATAAACTGACTGATTATCGGCATCGATATACTTTCGTGAAAAAAAAAGACAGCCCGAAGGCTGTCTTTTATGTCCTTTCAGTTCAGTCTATTTACGGTCTTTCAAAAGCTATCGCGGTAGCGATATCCGCGGCCGAAGGCAGCTCGCTTTCAATGATCTCAGATTTCAACGGATAAGTTATTCCGTTATAAAGGCCGCCGTTTGAACCGTCAACGACCAGGCCCGCTGTCTTGTTAAACAACCCGGCATTGACGGACCAATCGCTTCCGAACCGCTTGAATTCGTGTGTCCCGCCCTGGTCGCAGATCCCTTCCATGGCTGTGGCGGGATAATTCGATTTCGTAGTATCTATCTTCGCACCAAACAGGTAGCAGTCATCCGTTCCGTTAGTATTCAGGTCAATACCTTTAAGATATGCGGATATGTACACGGACATGCCAGTGCCTGTGCTGTCAAGAAAGGCGCAGTTTCTCTTGACATTATCAAAATGGCCATCCGTATTCGTGGTATTGTCCGCGTAAAAAGTGACGGATTTCGCAGCGGATGTCTTCACAAAAACCAGCTTGTATGAACTGTTCGGATAAAGAGGGGAAGTGTCGCTGTCGAAAGGTTTCGGCTTGAAAACTATCTGACCCCTGGTATCGGAGCCGACGTTGTAAAAATACTCGAGGCCCTTCTGCCAGTCGTTCGTGCCCTTTTTTGTCCACAGTTCAAAGCATTTCGTGTATCCATCTCCCCTGCCGGTTATGCCGGATTCAAAACTGATTTTGATATTGTCATAGTTGCCCAGCGGACCACCGTAATTCAGGGTGACTTCAAAACTGCCGATGAACCTGGAAATGACATCCGACAGCTCGGAAATCTTGATCACGGCTTCGATAAAAATAGTAATAGTATTAACGCCCAGCGCAATTTTTCTCACGGCAAGCCAGTCCGAGCTGCCCGTATTCTGTGGAATACCGTCAGGTAATTGGATTGTGACATTTTTCGGTATTGAAGAACTTATTCTATTGCAACCCGAAAAAATCATCACGCCTGTCAGCGCCAGAGCGCAAAAAACCATGCTCATTTCTTTTTTCATATTCCCAACCCCCAAAATTTCTATTTCATCAAGATGAAATAGTTAATTTCATGTTCTGCAATTCTGATTAATAATACGAACCTGTTAACAGGAAGTGCCAAAAAAGAAAAAAAATTTTAAAAATAAACTCTTCTGAAGTGTTTTTGAACTATTGCCAGGATTTCATGCTAAACCTAAAATTCAAGCATTTACTGATGCTTTACGTCTTAAATCAAACTCCAACTATCTCATTTAATCACCAATAACGAATAATAAATCCCCTTCACCACTTCCGCCATTCTTTTAAAATCCAGCGTATCAATCGTATCGGTCCTTTTATGGTAATTCGGGTTCCGGTAAAACGCGGTATCGGTAATCATGACCGCGTTATAACCGTACAGCCAGTAATTCATGTGGTCGGAGAAATCGACTCCCTCGACGAAGGAAGGCGAGGTCAATGATTCGGCTTTGATCGACGACCCGGTCCTGACGGCTTTCGTCATCATCCTGTTATATTTAATGTCATTGAATCTGCCGACAACGGTGATGAAATCGCCCTTATCCGGGTAAATCAGCTTCATAAACGGGCTCGGATATGCCTGGGATTTTTCAGCGTCGGTGAAATAACCGATCATCTCCAGCACTATCGCCAGTTTGACCACGGTTTTTTCGTCACTGAGTGATTTCGCGTGGACCGCGCTCCCCATGTTTTCCGTGCGGAAATACGGGGGCTCCTCCAGGGAATACGCGACGAAGTCTATCCTGTACTTCAGTTTCGGCCCGTTCAGGGCCACCAGCCGCGACAGTTCCAGCAGACCCGCGGTCCCGCTCGCGTTGTCGTCCGCGCCGGGCTGGACGCCGAACACGTCGTAGTGCGCGCCGATGATGATCCTCGGGGAATTCGAGTTGCCGTACGAAGCGATTATGTTCTTATATATTTTGCCATCGACTGTAAATTCCTGCACCCTTGTCCGGTATCGATAGCTTTCAAATTCCTTCTTTATATAATCCGCCGCCCGGTCCAAAGATTTAATGTTCAGGTGGTTTCTCGGCGGCATTATGGAAGTTAAAAATTTTACGTGCCGGTAAAGGTTATCAACATTGCATTCTGTTTTAGTATCAGAAAAAAGTATTTGAGGAAATATGATCAGGAAGAGTATCAAGGTGATTTTTTTCATTTTTTTAGTCTTTGGCCTCTAAAGTTTTGTTTCAACTGCCATTCGATATCCATTGTTCAGAATAATAACATTATTTATATTCAGGCAAATACAGAAATGCAAGTAATTTCCCGGGCCTGGACACATGATATCCGACAATCCGGACGGCGCTTCCCATTTAATTAACGTATGGCGCAAATATTTTATAAAAAAATATTGTATTATTAATAAGATATCATTTTGGCTTCACTGCACCTCCTATCTCCCTTTTATCTCCCTTTTATCTCGCCTATATATCATTTTTTAATTTTTTTTCATCTGGATGCGGCTGGATAGCAATGATCAGCGGTCAAGGTGGGATTTATTACAAGCTACTCTATCCCCCAATTGAATTGACCTTGTACCAGGTTCGGCTCAATTGCCCATTTCTTTTGCTATGCTCCAAAAAAATGGGAGAAACCTGGCCGCTCACGTCCATCTGCCGAACAGGACGTTCCAATGCCGACGACCGACAGGAGGTCGGAAAAGGCGTCGGCCCTGGCCTCCGCGATATTCGACCACCCTGGTCGGAACCTCGCACGCATGGCCGTTTCAACCCCACCTGTCATTTCGAGCGGAGCGAGAAATCCTTCCCGATGCAAATGGTCAATATTTCTCAGTCGCTTCGCTCCTTCGAAATGACAAAGGCGGAAATCATTCTGATTATTATAAAAAACCATCCATGGCCTGAGCCGCGCTGACGCACACGGATGTGCTAATGCACGGCTGGCCAATGAGCGGAACCGGGCTGTGCAATGTTACTTTTGACTACCCGCTCTCTCCGGTTTCTATTACACTTCGTCCAGGCCCAGTGCATGTGCTCAAAGTGCGAGAATAATCGGCAGCGACATATCCGCTGGCTGAGCGGAGCCGAAGCCAGCAATAAATCTTCCTTCAATTATACTAATTTACGCTATTATACCGCTGCATATTATTTAAATTCTGCGTATGAAATTAATCTTTATATATTTGCCGTTTACGGCTTAGTTTGATAAATTGATATGCATGAAGCGGAACATTATTTTTCTCCTGTTGATGCTGGCCTTCACGTCCTGCGAAAGGCAGGACATCTTTTCCAACGGCAACCTTCCCCTGGGCCTCGCCGGACTCCTGGCGGGCGGCACATCTTCCGGCGGATCGACGATCGTCAACACCTATCACTACATAGTAATAGGCAACAACGGCAACGCGTGGAACTCACAGGACGTGAACGGCGCCCTCGGAACCTGGTCTACCGGCGCGGCGGGCGGGACCAACCTCAGGGACATCATCTACCGGAACGGGCAGTTCGTTACGGTTGCTTCGTTTCCGGCACGGGCTTCGGCGCGATAGGCGGCCTCAATGCCATAACCTGCGGCAACGGCATCTACATGGCCGTAGGATACGGAGGCAGCGGCGCCGAAGTATGGCGCTCCGCTGACGGACAGGCATGGAACCCTGGGACCCCCACATCTTTCGGATTTCCAAGGGCCGTGGCTTTCGGAAATATCGCCGGCGTCAATGTCTTCGTCGCCGCGGGCGGAAACGCGGTAGGAAACATATGCTCGTCGGTTGATAATGGGGCAAGCTGGTCGGTTTTCTACGCGAACGGAAACTTTCTCAGGGACATAGCATACGGGAACGGCGTTTTCATCGCGGTGGCGAACACCGGACAGATTAAAATAGTCAACGGCATACTTCCCGCGCTTCTCGTAACGCCGACAACCTACGGCGCGGACGACCTTTATTCCATCGCCTTCGGCAACGGCCACTTCGTTGCGGTCGGCGCTAACGGCTCCATAATCTGGTCCAACACTAACGGCGCATCGTGGAACCCGGTCGGTCCGGGCGGCCCGATCGTTTTCTCCAGCGTAACCTACTGCGGCGGAACGAAGTTCGTCGCCGGTGCATCGACCAACCAGTATTTCGAGTCTTTCGATTCCGGTCACAGCTGGACGCAGATGGTGCCTTCGCCGAGCGGCGCATGGCCCATAAACGGGATCGGGTTCGCTCCGTGATGTTTCATCCCTGTATTTTCCAGAAGTGCCGGGCTTGCACTTTCCGGACCAGGCCCGGAAACGCGTCAAAAATCCCTTCCCCCGCGGGCATTTTACTTTCTTGACAAAACCCCCGGCGCGTGAATCAATCAGACAAACCCCGATTGGAGGAAAACAATGAGGGCAGCCATATTCATAGACGGCGGGTACATCCTGTCGCACCTTAAACAGCACGACCTGGTACCGGATTACCATTCACTGGCGGATTACCTTCTTAAGCCGCTCCGTAAATCGGTCCCGCTCGACCTCCTCCGCTGCTACTTCTATTACTGCCCGCCATGGATGTCGACAGAGCCGACGGAAACGGAAAAGAGGCGCATGGCCGAGCACGAGACGTCCATGGACGAGATAAAGTCCCTGGAGAGATGGGCGGTGCGCCTGGGCAAGCTCCACAGGAGATGGGACGGCCACAGGGAAACGTTCGAGCAGAAGAGGGTGGACGTCCTCCTCTCGGTCGACATGGTGCGCCACTGCGCGGCCGGGCACATACAGCACGCGATCATCCTGGCCGGCGACAGCGACTTCATACCGGCCATAGAGTCCGCGAAGGAGTCAGGGGCGACGGTCTCGCTGTGGTGCGGACGGGAAACCACTGTCCACAGGGACCTGCTCGACCTGGCCGACGTGGTCCACAGGTTCGACTGGAAGAAGTTCCCCGCGAAAAAAATCAAGTCCCAGTCAGGCCCGATCCAGAAGGCGAAGGAAAAGCTGGATTCGATCCTCGGGGGAAAGACCGAGGCGGCGGCGTCCCCTTCGACAACCCCGTCCAGGAACCCCAGGCGGAGACGCAGAAAATGGAAGCCGGAAAATTAAGCCGGTTTCCCCTGTCCGGCCGCTAAATAACCGCGCCCTTGTTTTTTCTGACGGTAGCGGCCGGCTCCACTCTGAAGCCATGGTCACCGGTCCCCGCGAAAATGCGATTAAATCGCTCACGGGCAAAAAAATTTGAAAAATCTGTTTTCTATCCTGCAATATGTGTTTATATTTATAAGTAAAACCCGCGCAAAATTTGATATGCAAAAAGGACCATAAAAATGCTTATAGCCTCGAAATTCCTTTCCGGACTCGATGAATCGGACGTCATCAATTATAAAAAAGCGCAGTTCCTGGTTTACTTCGACATCATCTTCCTCTTCCTGCTCATCCTGCTGACGGGCTATTTTGCCACGAAAGACGCCGCGAGGTTTATATCGGTCGTGTCCTTTACCGTCCCGGCCATGTTCGTCCTTTTCGCATCAGCGATGCTCATAAGGCACGGGAAGATCGGGTTCGCGGCGAACGTTATGGCGGTCACGTCTTCCACCATAATCGCGACCGGCTTCATGCTCAGGCCGCCCGAGCTCGCCGGGGTCTCGCTCGCGTATTTCATGTACATGAGCCTGGTTTTCACCACCCTGTTCTGCCACGAGGTCCTGTCCTCGGCGGTAACAGGAATGTTCCTGCTGTGCCACGCTGCATATTTCTTCTTCATCGCAAAAGTCAGGGTCGCCGAGTCCTCGCTGGACGCGTCCAGGACGATGATGATCGACGGGTCCATAACCATCATAGCGGTGTTCGTCGTTGCCATGATCTCGAAGAGGATCCTCCACAGCGCCGCGAAGATCGCGATCGAGGAATCAGCGAAGAGCAGGGAACAGTACCTGGTGATCAGCGGCATGATGAAGGACATGAAGGAGACGACCGAGAAACTGTCCCACGCCATCCAGGTGAACTCGAGCGTCATCGACAGGTATTCGCACAACGCGCAGAGCCAGTCCGCTTCGGTGGAGGAGCTCAACGCGACCATGGAGGAAATCTCCGCGGGGATAACAAACGTCGAAAACGCGACCGTCAGCCAGAACGAGTCCCTTGGCGACCTGCTTGGGCGCATAGGCAATCTCAACGCCTCGATAGAAAAGCTCGAGCTGTACGGGGGCGAGATTTCTGACATGTACCTTTCCTTCATGAAGATGGTGGAGGACGGAAAGAAAAACTCCGGCCTCCTGGACACCATAAACAGCAAGATCACGGTCAACTCGAACAGCATCCTTTCCGTCGTGACCATCATCGAGGAGTTTTTCGACAGGATCAACCTGCTGGCACTGAACGCGACCATAGAGGCCGCGAGGGCCGGGGAGCACGGCAAGGGATTCGCTGTCGTCGCGGAGGAGATAGGCAAGATGGCCGACAGCTCGGCCCAGGAGCTGAAGCAGATCACGGACCTGATAGCCACCAACAAGGACGACGTCGCGAAGGGCAACAGGATCATCATCGACATACTGTCGTTCATAAACGGCATGCTCGAGAGCATGACGGCCCTCAGGGAAAAATCGGTAAACGCCCTTACGGAGATCAAGAACCAGAAAAGCCTGAAGGACGGGATGAATTCCGGGATCGGCCTTGTAAAGGAAAAGGCCGACATGATAGAGTATTCCATCACGGAACAGAAGACCGCGATAGACGAGGTGGTGAAGTCGATTGAAGACACTAACCGCCTGGTCCAGAACACGGCCCAGAGCACCGAGGACCTCAGGGCCAGCTCCGAGGAGCTGATCAATCTCTCTTCGAAGCTGAACAGGGATTATGATATAAAATGACGGGACATGGATCGGCATCGACCGCACAACAGGAGGCCGGATGTTTCGTAAGCGCAGGAAGTCCGTCCAGGATGCTGAAGACCGGGCTCTAGCTGGCGGAAAACAATCGGATTACGCCATGCCGCTTTACTTCGCCAGGCTGTTCGTTACGACGGTCTGCGGACTCTTCAATTTCATATACCTCGCGGTTTCACCCATGATCGTCTTTTCCTTCCTGGGCGGCGGCGATTCAAGGTTCGTCAAAAAGGCCGCGTCCCTGATATCGGCCCCCCCTGCCCCGCCCGGACCGGTAATAATAAACGCATCCATTGACCCGGTGTTTCTCATCCCGTTCTATTTTCTTCTGGCGGTGCTGGCGCTCATGACGGTGATCATTTTCATAATCCTGGTGATAAACATCCCGGCCACGATCGCGAAATTCTACATCGACAGGCTGGGCGATTACCTCTTCATCGACGGGAAAAGGACGGTCAAATTCTTCGTGATGATACTCCTGCCCCTGCTCTACCTGTCCGCTATAGTCGTTTTCAAACCGGCGGCCCTCGCAAACGAGCTGCTGGAGGGGATGATAATGAGCACCATCAGCCATACAGGCATCGTGCTGCTGATTTTCTGCATCGCATCATTCAGGGACTGGTCGGACGCGGGCAGGGATGAAAAATACAGGCCTTTGAAAATTCTATACGGGGTCTACCTGAGGATCGTACTGGTCGGGATAACATTCGTCATGTTCGCCGGGCCGTATCTGGCCTTCTATCACATCGAAACCGACAGGCTCTGGGTCGGGGTCTTTCATGTGTTCCTTATTTATTCCGTTTATTCAAATTATAAGTTTTACAGGGACAGTCTCATCATAAACTATATATGACCGCGTTATCCGCCTATAAACCTAAATAATCCGAAATTCCCCGCGCGTGAAAGCATTACCCCATCCCGGGTATCCCCCGGGATGCGCGAATACGAGGCAGACGCATTGCCGCTAAATCAACGAAACCGGAACTGTTTCAATTCTTAAACTTGTCTGAAAGATACTCCGCCAGGTGCTCGTAAATCAGCCTGATCCTGTCCGAGAGATGGACCTCCTCGTCTCCAGTGAGCCCCCTTGACACAGCGTTGACGCTGGATTTATAGATCACCTTTTTTGTTTTTATGTCCGTCATCTCGATATCGAAGTACATCCTGTCGCGGGTTACAGTCGAAAAAACAAACATGCAGCCGGGCGAGTAATCAGTGATGCTGATTTTTATGAAGAGATCGCCCTTGCCGGGGATTTCCGCCGATGGCTTCTCCAGGAATTCCACCTTTTTATCGGGGAATTTCTGCCTGATCGCCTGCTCCGCCCTTGATACGGTCAGCTTCCTGTCCCAGTAGGCCGAGTCCTTTTTGACGTCCCTGCTTTTCTGCTCAACGGTTTCAAGGTCGATGCAGCTCACAACGATATCCTTATAATTCTTCAGGTCGATCTTTTCAGGGTCTTCCTTCGTGATCTTGTATGATTTGCACCCGATAAACAAACCGGAAATCAACAAAATCCCCAGGATGATTCCGCTTTTTTTCATGACACCCTCTCTTTAAATTATAAATACATGCGCCTTTAAAATTCATTTCCCCAGCAGCCCGGCCGGAATCAGGGTCAATTATTGCCGGATATTATTCAATCAGGAAAGGCTTTCAAAAAAAAATTTTACGTCTTTTTTTTGCACCGGAAAAGGGCCTTATCAGGTCTTTTGATGTAACGGTGTTTTACACCCGGTTACCTGTTCCCTGAAATATACATAAACCATGGAGATAAAAATGAAAAGGCAAAAACTGCTGCTGACGGGAGTTTTCGGCCCGTACGGAATCAAGAACAAATACGCCGAAGGACTGGGCATGCAGATGGAGCTGCTCAACAACCAGATCACGCGCTGCCAGGGCGTTCACTCGCCCAGGCAGTCATACTGGACCTTCCCGCTTTACCTCCTCGCGGAGAACATATCAGTGGAGACCACCGTGCTCGATTTTCCGTCCTGGAAGGATTTCGCGCGGGAGCTCGAACGCGGCTACACCCACGTCGGCATAAACTTCATAGTGCCGAACGTGCTGAAGGCCAAGAAGATGGCTGAATACATCAGGGAAAGGCACCCCTCCGTGAAGATCATACTCGGCGGCTACGGCGCCACGATACCGGAACTGGATAAAATCATGCCCTTCGATGCGGCCTGCATCGGCGAAGGTGTCCGCTGGCTGCGCGAATACTTCGGCGAAGACGCGGACGCCCCGGTCCGCCATCCGATAATTCTCGGGCCCGCATACGAGATGATATACGGCTACAGGTCCAGGCCGGCGGGAGGCATCCTCATGCCCGGGGTCGGCTGTGAAAACGGCTGCAAGTTCTGCGTCACCTCCCACGTTTTCAAAAAAAGCTACCGATCCCTCCTCCCGTCAGGCCGGGACATCTTCGATGTATGCGTGAAATCCGAATCGAAGCTGGGCGCCAGGGGCTTCTCCATAATGGATGAAAATTTCCTCAAGCACCCCGAAAGGGCCAGGGAGCTGCTGGAGCTCATGACAGACCACGGGAAGCCTTACGTCTTCGATATATTTTCATCGGCCGAGGTCATCAAGAAAATGGGCGTAGATTTCCTCGTCCGCCTGGGGGTCCGCCTCGTATGGGTCGGCGTCGAATCGAGGAAGAGCGCGTTTGAAAAAACCAGGGGCATCGACCTGCGGGAACTCTTCGCCGAGCTCCGCTCGAAGGGGATCATGGTGAACGCGTCGGCGATACTGTTCCAGGACCATCACGACAGGAAGACGCTTAACGAGGACATTGAATACGTGATCGGCCTGGGCTCCGATCTCGTCCAGTTCATGAATTACACTCCACTGCCGCTCACAACCCTGCACGAAGAGCTGACCTCCCAGGGCAGGATGAAGAACATTCCCTACAAAAAAATCACCGGTGCCGGCGAGCTGGCCTTCACGCACCCGCACATCAACGACCGGCGCGAGCACGTCTCCTTCCTCAGGGACGCCTTCAGGAAAAAATACATCGCGGACGGCCCGGGCATACTCAGCATGGCCCAGACCGCGGTAACCGGTTACGAGCGGGCGGTGAAGGATTTCATCTTCAGGAAGGAAAACCGGCTGTCATGGAACCCGGACACCATCAGATACGAGAAATCCATGCGGCCCGTTGACGATGAATTCATGGGACTGCGGATAAAGATGATGCGCAGGATCGCGAAAAACCTGAGGCCGGTACTGCTGGCCGCGCGCGTTTACGCGCCGAACGCCCGGGCCAGGAAGAAGGCCGCGGAAATATCGAAAAAATTCATCAGCGTCCTGGGAAAACCTGACATCGGCACGAGGATCGCCTCCGCCGTTCTGGTGGCGACGGCCGCGGTCGAATTCCTTAAAACGGCGCTGAGCAGGATAATGGGAAGGGAAAGCGTGATTTACCAGCCGAGATCGAGGCGCGTGGAATACGCCCGCGCCATATCCTTCGCCATCGCCAGGCAGGACATGAAAAAAATACTGGACCTCGTCCCGGAGTTCATCATCGGCGCCATGAAGCGCAGGCGCGTATCACTGAGGATGCTCGCAAAACGCGCGAAAATATCGCCCGATATTTTAAAGGGAATAATTTCCGGCCGGGCCATGGATATTACGGAACAGACGGTCATGGCCGTAATGACCGCCCTTGGGTACAGGATTTTAACGGAATAAAGCCGCCAGCCGCTTTTTCCCCGGCTGTATTATTAATATCACCGGAATCATCCCAGAAGAAATCTGCATGGCATATAAATCTTGACAAATGTGCGTTTTTAGAGCACATTGATGCTGATAGTTCCAGGATAAATTTTTCGGGTCCGCGGCCTGAATTTTGGCAGGGCGGTTTAAACCTGCATGATTTTTAATAAATATTCCGCCGGATCCAGAAACAATTCCTTCGCATATGAAAGAGGAAATGCCGTGAAAAAAATACTTGCATATACAATGGCAGTGATTTTTTTAATCGGGTCTTCTTCAAATCTCCTTTCGGAAGACGATAAAGAGAAAAAGAAAAAAAAGAAAAAGGCCGCGGCGGCTGCCGTAATATTGACCCAGGGAAGCACTGGGGCGAAACAAAAAGGCGGCCAGGCACCGGTTCCACAGCAGCCGAATAAGTGGGTCTGCAGGAACTCGGTCTGCGTCGACACGGGCACGAACGTCAGTCTCGGAATTCACTGCGACGCCCGGAACCCATGCGGCGGGACCGCGCCGAACGCCTCCAATGACGGGACGCAACCGCAGGGATCAACCACCCCGGACACACCCGGAAAGGGAAAGCAGGGAAGGACGGTGAAGCGTTATGATAAAAAGGCCGCCATTGTCAGCAACGCCGACAGGGAGAAGATGAAGGCCAGCGGAAGCCTGTGGGTCTGCAAGAATCATATTTGCGTCAATGCTTCCACCGGCAATACACTGGCGGTCTACTGCGACGCCCGGAACCCATGCATGGGACCCAGGGCCAGTTCGGCCGCAAATAACGACCAGGACCCGGTAGTGATCAGCAATACGGGAAAATCAAAACTGCCGCAGAAAGGCAATGCGGGAAAAGCAAGCGCAGGGTTCTATAATAAAATGGCAAAAACACATGGTGCTGTCAAGCCCGGCAGTATTTCTGCAGCGGCAAAAAACCGTGGCGCTGTCAGTCCGAAAACCCCGGCAATGAAAGCAGGCGCGGTAAAGGGAATAAAACCAACTTCAAGTGTGAAAAGGCCCATACCGGCAGCTAAATCCATGAAAAAAACCGGCGCGGACAACATCGTGAAATAAGGACTTTTTTTATTGACTTTGAATTTAAAAAAGAATAATATTTTAATGTATAATAAATCCGGCTGATTATGAAAAGACTATTTTTAATAATACTGATTGCGGTATCCGCGGTCTCGTGCGAGAGACAGGACATGTTTTCAAATGTGGAATCCAAGCTGGGCCTTATCCTCTCCCTGTTTGATTCCAAATCCACGCCCGTGTTCGTCGCGGCAGGCGTTAACGGGTCCGGCGGAGCAGTCTGGTATTCGTCCAACCCTGACGTTGCAGGCAGCTGGACCGAGGTGTCCATAGGCGTTTCCCTTCCGGCTTACGGGATCACCTACGGGAAAGGGTTATACGTGGTCGTGGGCGGCACGTCCGGCAACGACGACGGATTCATATACACTTCGAGCGACCTGAAGACATGGACCCCGAGGAATACGGGAAACGCCGCCCTGCAGACCGTCTGTTACAGGTCCGATATAGGCGTCTTCTGCGCCGCCGGATACGGTACCGCGGACAGGGTCTGCTGGTCAGCGGACGGCATAAACTGGTACGATGCGATCAACACCGGGTTGAACAATATATGGCTCGTATCGGGAGGACCGGGATACTTCACGGTGATGGGCGCGTGGGTGCCGACGTGCATTTATTCGAGCACCGGCACAATCGGAACCTGGAACGTCTCGCCCCAGCCCCCCCTCGATATCCCCTACTGCCTTACTTACGGCAACGGAATTTTCCTGTGCGGCTCCACGAGGGCAGGCGGCGGGGTTTACAGGTCGTTTAACGGGTACGACTGGTTCCCCATCAACGGGACGCCCGTGGGGATGGGCGGGATCGCGGGTGGCGACGGAGTTTTCTGCGGGATACATTCATCCAATACGGCTTATTTTTCCACTGATAACGGCGCAACATGGCCGGTATCAACGTCATATACCCCGACCCTCTGGGCGGTCGCATACGGCGGAGGAAGGTTCGTAGCCGGCGGAACGAACATCACGGTCTTCGGGGTCACCGGCAACGTGATTAACAACTATTCTATCAGTTTCGGCAACATCTACTCGATCACGTACAAGCCCTGAGATCAGTAGCTCCAGCCTTTATATAGAGGGGTAAGGTCCGTATCGTTGGGAATCCTGGAATCCGAAACCTCCAGAACCAGGTTCTCCCTTCTGGCCGGCTTTTTCCCCGGTCCACCCGGAGGCAGATGATAGCTTTCGGTTTTAAACCTGGCGAAATATTCCATTCCCCTGACGAGCCCGAACTCCTTCAGTACGACCTTCTTTACCCCCTCCATCGCGAATATGCCTTTCACCGCTCCGTCCGGCTCCATGCCCGGCCCGTCCGAACCGGGAAGGTATTCCTTTTCAAAAGATGGCCTGAGCCTCGTCCTTATCCTCCTGTACGTCTCCGCCGCCCTGTGCGCGCCGCAGATGATTACGAGTTCCGAATCCGTATGATAGAGAATGCTGTGCGATGGGCCTGTCCCAGGTTCGCCGAAAAAGGCCACGGACTCGTAATGAAGGTATTTCTTCCCGCTGAAGTAAGAGTCGCTTTCGTCCCCTTCAAACGTCACCACGAGGGACCCGGACCCATCCACGGCTTCGCGAAGTTCTTGCAATGTCATGTTCTTCCCCCCTTTACCGGACCCGGGCACTGCCGTTAAAGCGATTGCAAGGACGGCGCAGACCGCAATCTTTAATCCAGTATTTTTATCCATGTCACAAACCCCCAGCCCGGCCGAGTTGCGGAAAAAAATCCCGCCGCCGGTATTTTATACAAGAATCCATTAGAAAGACTGTTTAGCTTTCTTCTTGCCGCCTTTTGTGCTACATTGCTGTTGGTGGTCATCGTTTTTCTCCTTTGATATAAAGTTTTGTGTTAAAATCATTATATCTTTCAGAGGAACGTTGACCACCTTTATTTTTCAGGTGACTGTCAGGTAAATACTGTCATTGTACAGTAAGAGAATGTTTATTAAATTTTTCCGGGATATCCATAATAAATTGTTACTTCGTGGTAATATGTTCTCCGCCAGCAGGCGGAGAACATTTACAGTTAAGAATTGTTATTTATCATTCAGGGTTTTCAGATACCTTGTCCAATCTACATACCAGGCTTCCGGATTTGACCAATTGTCAGAATCAATGCCGGGCAGGTTGTTAAGACTTGGACCGGTGAATAGCGCATTATTGTAATTATTGGTATCAATATTCTTTAAAATTTCCAATCCCTGGCTGTCCCAGTGGTCTACATTACTATAAACACCCCAATAATTCCATTTGCCCTTTTGTGCGCCTATCTTCATTGCTTCCGTGTTCATATTCCATTCCTTAAAATTGTCCCTGGGGCCTGTATAATTATTCGGATACAGCCATGGATATTTCATGGATATAGTATTCACAGTACCGTCATTTTCCCACCATTTGCTGTCTATACGGGGACGCTCGCTTATAGTCATCCCCATATAAGTTCCTTTAGCATTGGAAGGGCTTAACCAATAACGATTATCGTTGCATGTGTAACTCCCCATCATTATTGCATCTTCATATTGTGCTATAATATTAGCATTAGAATCCGGCCAGTGATTACGCTCCCAGTTGTTGAGTGGATCTGGCAAAGGCAATCCGCGAGTCACTGAAGTCGCGTAAGAAAAATAAAAAATATTCGGCTGTGCATGCACCCATCTATTTACCTCGCGGGCCCCTTCAGGGCTTATATCCCAGGCAACATTATCTCTTCCCTTTGTTATAAAACCATTAATAAGTATTTTCATTCGTTCAGTATATTCCATAGTGTTTTCATCAGGCAATCTGTCAGAAAATATTCCAAAATGCTGTACTTTGAAGTCATAAAAATTTACATACAATTCATGTTCAATCGTGCCGAACAACGTAACTACAACTTCCAGGATAGATATTATACCATTACGCCTCCAATTATTCGGCAGAGTCGTACCGTTGTTGGTCCCGGATACTGTTGTAATACTCTGAATCATATCCTTCTTTTCCGTTCCGTCAAAAAGACGTGATATCGGTCCTTTTTTTTCTGGATCAACATTTGGATCACTATTATATTTATCGTAAAATGTTTTATTGTTTTCATAATTGTCTTTGTCTTCAACAACCGTGTGGCCTGTAGCAAGTAATTGCGCAAGAGTCCGGGAAGTCTGGGCCCCATAGCTATGGGTGATTATATGTATCTTCTTGTTTTTTCCTGGCTCTCCCCATTTTTCAAGAAGTGCGTTCCCTCTCCAATCTTTACCATATCTTTTATGATTATGCTTAATTGAATGTATTATACCATAATCCGTACGCAATCCTTTAAGCTGCGCGTATAGTTCACACGTTCTGTCCCAGTTGCTGGAAAATGGTCCCACTACAGCTGTATAACAGTCACTTCCTGAAGCTTTTATGAGCTCCTGCATATCATGATATCCGCCCATATGAAAATAGCCATTTCTTCCGCCCATTTCATCCCTTCCCCAGCCTAAAAATCCATGGAGAAGTACAACCGGATATTCATTATTGTCATTGCCGCCGCCGTCTATAATTTCACAGCCGCTTAACAGACAAATTGCAAAAAGCAATGATACCAATAAACCTGAGACATACAAACTGAACCTGTTGTTTACAAAATTCATATAACAGCCCCCTTAAAAAATATTGTTAATCATTTCAATCAACAAATCCAACCGTCCAGACGGTGTTTTGACAAAAAAATAAATATAATAAATCCCATTTTAGTCAATAAGATTGATGAAATTAAGAGTTGTTAAGGAATAACCGACATAAATACAGGAATGAATAACAACTTATTGAATTAAACTTTTAAGATCAGGCAAAAAGGCCCTCCCTACAGGGAAAGAGCTGTCATCTTCGTCTTTCAAAAACAGGGTATACATTCCGCCTGAATCGTGCTGTAAATGGGAGATAAATTTTATGTTTACCATGTATTGCTTATGGATGCGGATAAACATGGAAGGCGGTAACTTTTCTTCAATTGATTTCATGACCTGGGATGTTTCAAAATCCTGGTCCTTTGTATGGATGACGGTATGTTTACCCTGAGACGAAAAATATATAATGTCTTCGAGAGGGACCAGGTATTGCTTTCGATTTTCACGAAACGAAAATGCGGGATTGGAAAGTCGCGGGAGATCGGCGCCTTTTCCCGAATGCGCTTTTTCGAGATCCCGGTTGGCTGAGGTCAGGCTGGTATTGATTTCTTTCATCTCCACGAGGGCTGCGTGCAGTTCCTCAGTTCGCTTTTCGACCTTTTTCTCGAGGTCGACCTTGATGACCGCCAGTTCCCTGCGCATGGTGCCTATTTTATCTGAAAGACCGAATGAAAGGAGTATCGTCTGCATCATCATGCCGATGTGCGGTGAATATTCACTTACTATGGGTATATAAAAAAAACCGCTTGTATAAGAGATTGTAAGTATTAATGCGAGGATAAGGAAGAGCCAGCTTGACAGGTAAAAGCGCGCCGGTTTTGATCCGCGTGCGGCCAGCACCATTGAATAACCTAAAAAGAAAATAAAATAGGTAATACCGATGATAATAGTCGGCATACTCATTATATTTGATTCGAAAAAAATCAGATGAAGGGTTATGAATATTAAATAGATAAAAAATATGTAAGAAACAGCTTTGAATATCAAAAACCTGTCGAGTTCAAGGTAGTATGTTGAAAATATCGGCACAATCCCGAGTGATAACAACAGGAGAAACGCGGTCAGGCCATGAGTGAAGGCGGTGCTCTCAGGAAAAAAATACTGATAGGCGAGACCTTTCCAGCAGATGTGGTGCAGGGCCATGCTGATATTTAAAAAGACGTAGAACAGGTGGTATAACTTTTCACGCACCGAAACGAATACAACCAGATTATAGATGGCCATGACCATGAGCATGGCAAAGAATACCCATGAAAACGCGAGTGCTATGTTGTCATCACTGACAAATGTTTCATACGACCACAATATGAGCGGCGCGGTCAAATAGTTGCCTGACTGCATGCGGAGGTAGTATGTGTATGGGGCCGGGTCCGACGGAATCTTAAAAAGGCAGGTCCGATGCGGGATTTTTCTGTTCTTGAAGGGCGACCGGTCACCGATCTCCTTTTCACTGCTTATGATGGTACCGTTTTTGATTTGATAAAACTCAACATTATCTATTGAAGCTTCGGCCAGCTGCAGCAGTTTTTCTCTGGATCCGGAATTTAGAATGGTAAATTTGACCCAGACCGATGCTTCAATGTAGCCGAATTTTAATATAGGGTCTGTGCATGCATTAAAATTATCTGATGCTATTACATCGGTAATGGTGAGTTTTTTTGTCGGGTCTTTGAGATACGACGCATAGGGCACAACTGATATCTTGAGGTCGTGATCAGACACCTTCATCACCGAAGCCCTGGCGGCAGAAACGCCAAGAAGACAGATAATCGTTATTATGGTTCGTTTCATTGTTCTATATGTAAAATTTAAGTGGCTTTATCTGCACAGGTGCTGGGCCCCGCACGGGAAACCACCTATAGTTGATTTATTGCAAGATACCCAACTTGCATTTTCGTAAAATCAATCGGCGCCTGTAACCCAATGCTCGAATGATACCTGTCTTGATTATAACAGTCAATGGCTTTTCTTACCATTTTCTCAAGTTCTTCAAAACTCCGAGCTTCATAAAATTCATCACGCTTTTCCTCTTTGAATCGAGAGAAAAACGATTCATTGACCGCATTGTCGCCTGGTTCCCCGCGCCGTGAATGACTCAAGCGGCAATTCGATTTCAACACGGTCGAGATGTACTCTGAGCCCGTATAGATACTGCCCCGGTCCTGGCTGAAAACATTCATTCGGGTCAGAAAATCGATAACAGACGAGCTGGCGAAAAGGTGATAAAGGAGACCCTGATAATTAAACCAAGAATTTACATTGAGGGCACTTTCAAAACGTAAAAAATATATTTCCCCCATGATATAATAATAAAAAATCTGATTTATAATTACGCCTATTAATCAATTGATTTAAATATGGAAATCCGCATCCCTGCCGGCCCTGCGCTAAATATATTATTTCTTGACATGTTTCCATAAATGGAGCATCTTGAGGACTAATCACAAAACTTATATTAATTGCAGGAGAATGCCATGAAAAAAATATCATTCATAGCGGTGCTGTTCCTTTCCGCGGCACTGGCAGCCGGGTGCGCGACGAAGCAGGCCTACGACAACGGGGACAAATACGAGGGCGAGGTAAAAAGCGGCCTCAGGGAAGGGAAGGGCGAATACGAATGGAAGCGCGGCGACAAATACGCCGGCGAATATAAAAACGGTAAGAGGAACGGCTTCGGCGTCTATACCTGGTCTACGGGCGACAGGTTCGAAGGCTGGTACAAGGACGACGTTAAAAACGGCGACGGAACCTATACGTTTCCGAACGGCGACAGGTTTATCGGTAAATTCGCGGACGGGAAAATGAACGGCGCCGGGGAATACATCTGGGCCAACGGCGACAGGTTTGCCGGCGAATTCAAGAATGACAGGAGAAACGGCGAAGGGGTCATGACCTATGCCGACGGTAAAGTAGTAAAAGGTAAATGGATCAACAACGTCTATTCTGGCGAATGAAAACAGAACGGGCCGTTCCTGTCCCGGGACGGCCCGTTTCTTCAATCCTTCTTCACGAATAATTTAAAAAGCAATATCCCTGAAATGAAACCGGCGATGTGCGTGATCCACGCCACGTTCCCCTGTCCGTTCATGAAGCCGGAGAGCTGCATCACAAACCACACGATTAAAAAAGCTATCGCAGGAAGCCTTATCGGTATGATGAACAGGAGCGCGTGCACCTTCACCATCGGAAAAAGGAACATGTAGGCGCCCATCACGCCGGATATCGCGCCCGAGGCGCCGACCAGATCGATTTTCCGCGACGGATCGAGCAGGTAAAAGGCCAGGCCGCCAATGATCCCCGTAAGGGAATAGAAAATAAAAAATCCCGGCCTGCTCATGGAGTCCTCCACGTTGTTCCCGAAAATCCAGAGGAAAAGCATGTTGAACACAAGGTGGAACACCCCCCCGTGGATGTACATGTAGGTGAAGAGCGACAGGTAGGGGTCGACGAGGGCCGAGTCTGGAAGGTTGCCGTTCCCGATTTCCAGCGGAATCATGGAAAACTGGTGCACAAATGCGGCGAAACCCGAGGGGTTGAAGACGCCGTATAAAAAAACGAACACGTTCGTGAATATGAGAAAGAAGGTCACGAGCGGGAACCTTTTTGTCGGATTGATGTCCCTGTATGGAAACAGCATCAGCGTATCAGGGACGAGCCGTCGTAAAGAAATTTTTTGCCGGAGAAGTACGACCCGCCCAGCCCGGATGCGACATAGCATGCGCCGCCTATCCTTGAGCCGGAGGGTATCCTGCAGTCCTTCCCGATCAGGGTTATGCTGTTGAAAAGGGTGCCTGAAAAATCATTGCTCTTTATAAATTCATCCGTGGATCCGATTATGCATCCGTCGCCGATGGACGGCAATGCTTCGGGCGAATCGGCGCCCTCGACGGGACCCGCGGGACGTTCCGATTCGTCTATTATGGCGGTTGTGATCCTGGCGCCCGGTCCTATCTTCACGAACGGAAGGACGATCGAATTCCTCACGACCGAGTTCCTGCCGATCTCCACGCCGGGATAAATTATCGAATCCTCCACGGTGCCGTCTATGCTGCAGAAGTCCGATATGAGCGAGTTCTTGATCCTGGCGTGCTTCCCGAGGTAGGCGTAACCCTCCGCCTTTATCTGGCTCTGGATTATCCTCTCCCGGTAAAGCATCCCGAAAAGCTCCGGGGTCCATATTATCCCCCTGTTGAGCCTGTAATAATCCACCACCGACTTTATCGGCCAGTAATAGGCTTCGAAGCTGCTTTTAGAAATGCCCGAATTCACCATTATGTTTATTATCATCTCGAAGATGTTCGGCGATTCCCTGCCCTCCTCTATTGCGATGTTTATCACGTCGAGGAGGGTTGCCTGGTCGGCTATGAGGACCTTGTAGGCCATCGACGGTTTGCCGTCCATGACGAGCCTGAAAAGCATGGCGCCGGTTTTTTTTGATTTGAATTTTTTGACTATCTCCGTAAAATCAATAATTGACGGGTTGTCGCCGTTATAGATCACGTAGTAGTCGGTATTGCTGTCCATTATGAGGTTGTAGCTCACCCTTATGTCGGAATACTCGCGCGATACGACCTTTATCGGCGGAAATTTCATGTCCTGAAAGGGACCATACAGGTTCACGTAATCCTCGAGGCCGTCATCGTAATTATTGTATATGATGGTCCTCCTGGCCCCGGAGGAAAAAGAGTTCCTGATGGTGAAATCGACCACCCTGAACCTGCCTCCGAAGGGAAGCATATACCTGGACCTGGTGTCAGTGAGGGAAAGCAGTGAATTGTCCCTCGCGCCCGGATAAGATATGATTGTAAAGTCGTTCATTTTAATACAGGGCAAGAAAAAATGCGAACCGTTCAAAAATCAATCAATATAATAAAAATGCAATTAGTTTTTTCAGGGACAACCATCAATATGATAAACGCGATGGAAAGGCGGGACAGGGCTGATTAGATGGATTTTGAAATAAGGATAAAACCATCCGGCAGGTCTTTGAGGGCCGAAGAAGGGACGACCCTGATGGACGCCCTGGCAGACGCCGGGATAATGATAAAAAGTCCGTGCGGCGGAAGGGGGATCTGCGGGAAATGCACGGTAAAGGCCACGGGAAGGCTTTCACCGAGGACCGGCAGGGAAGAGGGCCTGCCGGACGGAACAAGGCTGTCCTGTACCGCGAGGATTTCAGGAAACGCTGAAATCACCGTGGATGAAGTCAGGAAGGCGCCCGTCTTCCCGGAAGTTCATGCGGGAAAACCCGGCCCTTTCGCTGCTGCGATCGACATCGGGACCACTTCAGTCAAAATTTCCATAACTGACCTGTCATCCGGCGAAGCGCGCCCTTACGATTTCTTCCTTAACCCGCAGAGAAGGTACGGCGACGACGTCATTTCCCGGATAGCCGCGTCGGCCGGGACTGACGCACGCGGGGCGCTCTCGAAACTGATAAGGAGAGACATATCGGCGTCCCTGTCAGGCGCGGGCATCGCGTTCAAAAAGGCGGTCGTTTCCGGCAACACGGCCATGTCCTATTTCCTGCTCGGTCTCGATCCCGGTCCTCTCGGCCGCCACCCATACACCGCGCCCGTGCTGGATTTCCCTTCCCTGAGGGCGTCCGCCCTCGGCATGGAGATTCCGGGCGACCCCGAGACCGGCGTGCTGCCGTCCGTATCGGCCTTTCTGGGCGGGGACCTGGCCGGCGGACTTGCGGTAACCGACGCCGCCGGATACGCGAAAAACGTGTTTTACATAGACATGGGAACAAACGGTGAAATGTTCCTCCGCCCGTCCTCGGGCGGCATCTACGCCGCGTCCTGCGCCATGGGCCCAGCGCTGGAAGGTATGAACATCTCCTGCGGCATGACGGCCGACGAGGGAGCCATCAATCATGTTTCAATCCGGCAGGGAAGTTTCGCGATTTCGGTGATAGGAGGCGGAAAGGCGGCGGGGATCTGCGGCACGGGGCTGATAGACGCAACGGCCTGCCTTATCGCGGCCGGGATCATTTCCCGCAGCGGCTCCATGGCGAAATCGATCGCGCCCGGGAGCCCTGCCGGGCTATTCATTTCTGAAAAAGGCGTTCACCTTGCAGGGGACGTATTTATCAGCCAGAAGGACATAAGGAACCTTCAGCTCGCCAAGGGCGCGAGCCTTGCGGCCGCGGAAATCCTCCTGGAAGAGGCGGGATGCGATCCCGGATCGATATCGCATGTCTTCATAGCGGGTGAATTCGGCGAAAACGTTGACGTAGGGAACCTGAAACGCCTCTCCTTCCTGCCGGATTTCAGGAACGCCGTCTATTTTTTCCTCGGAAACACCAGCCTGAGGGCGGCCGAGATGGCGTGCCTTGACGCCGGCTTTATCGGGAGGATCGGGTCTCTCCGTCACGGTATCAGGGCGGTGGAGCTCTCCAGCCGTCCTGGTTTCGATGAAAAGTTTCTCGCCTCGCTCGATTTCCGGGCGGATTAATGGCAAGGGTGCCCGCTTAGATGTTGACATTTTACCGGGATGATGTATTTTTCACATATCTTATTTTTGGGAAACACCCGAGATGGTTGAAGTAAAAAATCTTTCGAAAATTTTTACAGCGCGTAAAAGCGGGTTCTTCCAGCATCCCTCCGTCATAAGGGCGGTGGACGGAATCGACCTGTCCATCCCGTCCGGATCCACCCTGGGGCTTGTCGGAGAAAGCGGCAGCGGAAAAACGACGGCGGCAAGGTCCATACTGAGACTCATAGAACCGGACACGGGGTCCGTCAGGATCGACGGCATCGACGTGACCGGACTCTCCAGGAAGGACCTGCGGCTTTTCCGCAGGAACATGCAGATAGTCTTCCAGGACCCCTTCAGCTCGCTGAACCCGAGAATGACGGTTGAAAAAATCATCTGCGAGCCGATGGGGATACACACAGACATGAAAAAAAAGGAGATCCGGGAACGGCTCGGATTTCTGCTTGAACTGGTGGGGCTGGACGGGGGACACATCGACAGGTACCCGCACGAATTCAGCGGCGGTCAGCGCCAGAGGATAGGCATAGCGAGGGCGATCGCGCTCAACCCGAAATTCATCATACTGGACGAGCCCGTCACCGCCCTCGACGTCTCGATACAGGGGCAGATACTGAACCTCCTGTACGATCTCCAGAAAAAGCTCCGCCTGACCTACCTCCTGGTGGCGCACGACCTGGCGGTCGTCGAACACATGTCAGAAAGGATCGCGGTCATGTACCTGGGCAGGATCGTCGAGGAAGCCGACAAAAAAAGCATTTATTCCAGGCCGCTTCATCCCTATACCAGGAGCCTGATCAAATCAATGCCGGACCTGGCTCCGGTCAAGCACGGGTTTTCCTCGATACCAGGTGAGATACCATCTCCCGAGAAGCCGCCTGAGGGGTGCCATTTCCATCCAAGGTGCCCGAATGTCATGGAAAAATGCCGCAGGGAATACCCGGGAATCAAGGGGATCGGAAAATCAAGGGTCGCCTGCCATCTCTATTGACTGGCGGCGGAACAACGGCATGGACAGAAACAAATTAATCAAGACGGCATCGCTGATCAGCATTTCCGGGAACCTTCTGCTCTCCTGCGCCAAGATCGTATTCGGGATTCTTTCGGGAAGCCTTGCCGTCATCGGGGACGGGCTCGACAGCCTTTCCGACGTATTCATATCATTCATCACCCTCATCGTTTCCATGATCATCGCGCTCCCGCCCGACAGGGAGCACCCTTACGGGCACTACAGGGCCGAGACCATCGCGACATCGATCCTCGCCTTCATCATATTTTTCATAGGCGGCCAGCTAACAATTTCCACGATCGAAAAAATAACCAGCCACCAGACCTTCATAATGCCGGACATCATGGCCGTTTACGTCACGGTTTTTTCCATATTCGGAAAGATCCTCCTCTCGTGGAGCCAGTACGCGATCGGCAAAAAAACCGGCAGCTCCATGCTGATCGCCAACAGCAAAAACATGGCGAGCGACATCCTCACCTCTGCCGGCGTGCTGACAGGTCTCGCGTGCGCCTACTTTTTCGCGCTGCCTATAGTGGACAAGGTTCTCGCAATACTGATAGGGATGTGGATCATGTTCACCGCGGTGCGGATATACATGGGCACACTGACCGAGCTCATGGAGGGCGAGGAAAACAGGGCCCTCTACGACAGGATATTCGATGCCGTCAAGAAGACCGACGGGACCGCCAACCCGCACCGCGTCAGGATAAGAAAGCTCGGCGCGATGTACGTGATCGACATGGACGTGGAGGTCGACGGAGAAATGAAGGTGAGCGACGCGCACCTTACGGCGAAGGACATAGAAATCAACATAAGGCGTTCGATAACAAACATCTACGACGTGGTCATACACATAGAGCCCCTTGGCAACTACGAGGAGGAATGCTACGGCCTGTCCCACGGGGACGTCAATCCTCCATAAAATCGGTAACGCCGTTAAAAGCGGCGGCTTTCAGAATGAAAAATTATTTATGCTGATTCATATTATGCTCGGTTATAATCCAGGACAATCTGCCCGAAAGGCCCTGCAAATCCTCAAACCCGCGCTCCTGGCGTTCATCATCGGGCTTTATCCCTGCACGGCCTCCGGACAGTCGTTCGATCCCAACCTCGAAATGATGATGAAGCTGATAAAGGAAAACAAATCCCCGGAGATGCCGAAGGAAAGGATCATCCTGAAAAACGACGCCCTCTTCTGCACCGGGGACAGCAGTATTGCGGCCATAAACAACGGGGCTGCTGAGCTCATGCAGAAGGGGGAATGGGAAAAAGCGGCGGAGGCACTGGAGGATGCGATCACGAAATCGGCGCTCTTTTTCCCCTTCAGGTTCAACCTCGGCATGTGCTACATACACCTCGACCAGCTTAAAAGGGCCCTTCTCCATTTTGAAAAGGTCGCGGGCGTGGTTCCGGAATACTACGAAACCTATATACAGATCGCGTATATCTTCCAGCGGTGGCAGCAGGACACGGAGGCAATAAGGTACTACAGGGAGGCCCTCAGAAAAAACAACCGGAACATCGACACGCTGGTAATGATCGGGGACATATTCTACCAGAGGCACCAGATAGAAATGGCGAAAAAATACTACGACGCGTCGCTGAAGATAGACCACAGGTTCGCCAACGGGATCCTCGGGCTCGCGAAAATCCACTTCAAGCGCGGTGAATTCCACAAGGCGATAATCCTGTTTAAAAGCATAGACATTTCAAAACCCTACGACAAATCCTATCACTACTATTACGCGGAATCAGCCTTCAAGCTCAGGGACTACAGGGCGGCGAGCGAGCAGTACCAGACGCTGCTGGGGTTTAAAAACGACAGGTTTTTTCTCACCAATTCGTTCGATCTCATCAGGCACAAACTCAACCTGAGCAAAAGATTCATTGAAAGGTGATCAATCGACTATTATCCTGGAAATCTCCACCTTGTAAAGGTTGTTGATGTTCGTGACCATTTTCTTCACGTTTTTGATGAGCTCCCTGTCCGTGGAGCGCTTCTGCACGTATTTTTCTATCTCGTCCAGCTGGCTCTCTATCTTCCTGCCGATGTTGTCGAGCTCCCTCGCTATGGCGGCCGTGGATGCCGACCTCGACTCCCTCTTCAGCTTTTTTATCTCGGCCTCGAGCTGCCTGTTGAGCACCTCCTTCTGCTTCTCCCGCTCCGAGATGGACAGGTCGAAGCTGTCCGCGAGCTCGGAAAAATTTATCGGGTCGAGCATCTCTACCACGTCCCTTGACTTCGAGGTGTTGGTTATGACCGCCTCCGGGACGGCCTTGATGCTGAACAGGCTTTTCACCGCATCTGACGTCGCCCGATCCAGGAATATCCTGTTGGATATGGGTATGTCGTAAAAATCCAGCACCTTGAAGTCGGACATCTCCATGATCTCTTCGTTGACCATCTTGACGCTGTCCGTGATTATCTGGAGAAAATACCTTATCCTGTTCGAGCTTATCCTGGTCCGGTTGTACTCCTCGGTGTTGCGGAGTATGTCCGCCGCGACCCTGGCGGCCGCTACCGGGTCGGTAAAGCTGGATATGATCTCGCCGTTCGACATCCTGGCAATTATGCCCTCGTTGACCGCTATGGGATTGATGATGACGGCCTTGATGGCTATGTTGACGTCGATCAGCTCCGATATCGCGCTTGTCCTCGGGTCATGCCCGCCCTCGAGCATGGATATCCTGAGAAGGGTCCTGGGCGTCTCGCTGAGTCCCGCAAGCGCTATAGCACCCTCCTCCGGGTTAAGCGGCCCCATCCCCTCGATGTCGGGCGCCTCGTACTTGCGGAATATGTTTATGATAAACCCGTCAATCTCCTTCATCTCCTCTTCAGGGAGCTTTTCAAGTATCGGGATGATGTCCCTCGATATCCCGTACTCTTCCTTCAGCAGGGACAGCAGAAAAAATGAAAACTCGATGGACCTGAGGTCTCCCAGTATGGTGAGAATGTCCCTCTGTATGCCCTTGTTCTTGATTACCAGCATGTCCCTGATGGAGCGCAGGGCGTCCCTGTTCCCGATCTTCGCCAAAAGGAGGCATGAATATATCCTCACCCTGATTCCCGGGTCCTTGAGGTAGTCCTGCAGGTACCTGTTGAGGGTCCTCCTGTTTACGGTGGTGTTGATTGATATGATTTCCCCGATCGCCCTTATGATGTAGTCCTTGTACTCGTCCCTCTCCATCTTGTTGAACAGCTCGTTCAGGTAATCAATGTCCGAATCAAACCCGCATTTACCCAGGCCCAGGATGGCGAGGCCCCTTATCCGCTGGCTCGGGCTGTTCTCGATGATGCCCTTGAATATCTGCGCGGCGGTTATGTTGCCCGAGACGTCCCTGAGCAGAAGAATCTCGACGGTCTTTTCGATTATCGGCAGTATCCCGGCTATGTTCTTCTTCAGCATCTCCAGGAGGATGTTCAAGGACCTCTGTTCGGTGAACAGCGAGAGATAACTCAGTCCCCTGAACTGCTCCTCCTCGCTTCCCGTGCCGATCATCACCTCGATCTCTCCGAGCATGTAGGAATAATTCAGGGTGGACAGGCAATGGATGACGGCCGCCATGATCTTTTCATCCGGGTACTTCTTCAGGTAGTTGTAGATGTTGACGAGCGGGGAGGAAGCCTCCTGTATGTTGAGTCCCTCGATTATCCTGCAGAGCCTCAGTATCCTGTTCTTGAGGTATCTTTTCTCGAAGTTGATGTCATCCAGCCTGGAGGCCGAGTTCTCCCTTGATTTTTTGTCCTCGTCGTGCAGGACCTCTATGAGGAGCGCGAGGTCGTTTTCATCCTCCTCCCTGATATGGGTTATCCACCTGGACATGTCCGATACGACGTGTTTATATACGGCCGGGTCCTCCTGCTGGAGGAATACGACTATGTCCTTCTTCAGTGACGGGGTGCAGTACTCGAGTATGAAATTCCTGATCCTCTGGAAGCTCTCCGGATAGCTCTTTTCAATGACGTCCGTTATCATGAAGTCCCTTCGATACGTCTCGAAATAGGTCTCGAGCGTTACGACGATGTAGCTGTACAGTTTGTCCTGCAGGATGTGAAACTGGCGCGACGATTCAGTGCTGCTGAAAAATTTCACCAGTATATCAACGATGATGTCGCTGTCCCTCGGGCTTTCAACCGTAAGGGCGATCAGGTTCCTGAACAGCTTGTCCGGATCCCTGAGCCTGTTTATGTTGGTATAGATGGCGTAGAGCACCATGCCGATCAGCTCAACGTTTCCGGACGTCAGGGATTTCATCGTGTATATTAGGAACTCCCTGTGGTTGCAGAGAAGCATTGCCGTTATGAGCGCCGTTTTAGTATTGTTGGAATAAGAGTCGAACCTGGGCGCGACCTTGCCGAGGAGCACCCTGATGTCCAGTACTATCTTGTCCTCCTTGTCGGGGGAATAGGTGAAAAGCTTGTCGTCCTCGGTCCTCGACAGCTCCATCTTGTCGGCAAGCTCGTTGATGAGCAGCGAGAGCGACATGAAGACCGCGTAGCTGATGGAGTCGTCGTTCTTCTTCAGGAGCTCCTCGAAAAGGTGTACCGGCTTGAATGACGAGATGGCCTGGACCGCAAGCGATTTCACGTTGACGTCGGCCTCGCCGGAGCCGATCAGTGTCTGCAGGTAGGTCCTCACCTTGTCGGAATCCCTGCCTA
Organism: Spirochaetota bacterium; assembly: GCA_025457915.1. GTDB lineage: Bacteria > Spirochaetota > UBA4802 > UBA4802 > UBA5550 > JALOTL01. The sequence goes on from JALOTL010000007.1 coordinate 178,245, forward strand.
TCACCCTGATGACCTCGAAGGCCTTCGTTATACCCGGTATCGCCTCCGGGTTGTTCCTGTGGGTTTCGATGAAATCGACGATCTCGGGGACGTTTTCCTGCGTCCCGTATTTTTCGATGAATCCCAGGACCTGGATCCTCTCGGACTCGGATATGTCTTTTTTTAAAATCGGCGCCAGAATTCGTATGAGGTCGGGATCGTTGAATTTTACAAGGACCGAAACGGCGCTTCTCCTGATGTCCGGGCCCTTCTGGATCTCGTTTACCAGGATGTTCTTCCCGATATCAGATTTGAGAATCCCGAGCACCTTGTGGAAGGCTATCCTCTCGTAGGGGACAAGCTTGAAGCTCCTGCTTATCTCCAGCTTTATATTCTGTAAAAAATTCTTATCTTCCGCCAAATCTCAAACCCCTATTCATATGAGGAACGATTGGACACCGGGACATAATAAATTATTGACACGGGTGCCAATTTGAATTCATATATCATAATTGTCCTTTTGGAAACTACTTTTTAATATATTTTTAATATTCTCGGCCGTTCTTCAAAAGATTATTAAACAGACAGGTGTTGTTATGAAAAAAACCCTACCGATGCTGCTTTTGCCGTTTTTTTTGACCTGCATGAGCCTCGACGCGGTCAAAAAACCGGAGGCCAGAATAAAAAAATTCGACATTGATTCGATCAGCCTCAGGGACATAACCTTCGTCTTCGATATAGGCATAGAGAATCCCTATCCCATCGGATTCAATCTTGACGATATCAGCATGAACTTCAAGGTGGAGGGCGGACAGCTTTTCAAAACCACCGCCAGGGGTTTTTCGGTGAAAGCGATGGGCGAATCGGTGACGAGCTTCAAGGTCAACCTGAAATACGCCGACATCATGAAGATAGTCTCCGCGTACGCGAACAGGGATTATCTCGACTGCACCGTTGACCTTGCCATGAAAATACCCCTGCCGGAAGTCGGTGGCCTGAAAAAAAGCATTCCTCTCAGTTACACGCTGAAAAAAAGCATTCCGGCCATCAAGCCGGAAGTTTCCGTATCCAATTTCAAGGTCAAAACGCCGCAGGTTTCAGACATAAGCGGCGCGCTGAAAAACGCGGGAAAGTCCGCAGTCGATCCTAAAAGGATCTCCGGGATGCTCGGCGACCTTTTTTCCGGGAAAAGGCCGAGGCTTGAGCTGGATCCCTCCTCTCTCGACCTCAGGATAGCGGTGGACTTCGACATAGAGCTGAAAAACAACACGAAGGCGAAGCTTCTCTTCAACGACTTGAACTATGATTTTCTCGTGAACGGCGAGAAGCTCGTCGGGGGAAGCACGTCCGATATTAAAAATGCCGGCAATAAATCCGTGATAAGCGTCAGCAACTATTTCAGCACCAGGGCGCTGGGAAAATCCATAATCAGCGCCTTCAATTCAAAAAAAGGAAACTATTCCCTTACCGGGCATTCCATGATAAAACTCCCGGATGCGGTCAGGACTGATCCGGTCAAACTTACATTCAATGAAAAAGGGAGCTTCAGCATAAAATGAACATAATACCGGTAATAATGGCGGGCGGGGCCGGGACCAGGCTCTGGCCGCTCAGCAGGGACGACAAACCGAAGCAGTACCACAATCTTTCAGGCGAGGGGACGCTCCTCGAGGGCACGATCGCCAGGCTGCTTCCTCTCGACCCGGACGAGGTGCTCATCGTCACATCTAAAAAATACGACACGCTAACCGCGAACGAGCTATGTAAATTCGACGTCAAGGGCACGATACTCTGCGAGCCCAGGCCGAGGAACACGGCCGCTGCGGTCCTCTACGCCGCCCTTTATCTCAGGAAGCTTGCCGGCGATCCGACCATGATAATACTTCCGGCCGACCACTTCATAAAGAAAAAGGACGAATTCGTCCGCATCATGAAAATGGCCCTGAAGCAGGCCGAAAAAGGCAGCCTGGTGACGGTCGGGATAAAACCGACCTACCCGGAGACCGGTTACGGGTACATCAAGTCAGTGGAGGAATCCGGCGAAATCAGGGTCGTCGACAGGTTCGTCGAAAAGCCGGACCTGGAGAAGGCGAAACAGTATATCGATTCCGGAAATTATTACTGGAACAGCGGCATATTCATCTGGAAGACATCGGCCATATTGAAGGCGTTCGAAAAGCTGCTGCCTGGCCACGTGAAGGCATTCGCCCCCTTTGACAGGCTTAACGCGGAGGAGATAGCGTCGGATAACGAGGAAATCTGGAAGATCAAAAAAGAAATCTTCGATTCAGTCGAGCCGATATCCGTCGACTTTGGAATACTCGAGAACTCAGACAACCGGGTCCTGATCCCGGCCGATATAGGATGGGCGGACCTTGGAAGCTGGAAGGCGATAGACGACATCCTGGACCCGGACGCCGAAGGAAACAGGTCCCCGGACATGGATAAAGCGATATTCGTTGAATCCGACAACTGCTCGGTATTCTCCGAAAACCTGAGGATCTCGGTGGTGGGTCTGTCCAACATAGTCGTGATAGAGGCCGGCGGCGAGATACTTGTGATCGACAAGGATTCAGCCCAGGACGTGAGAAAGGTCGTTGAAATAGTCAAAAAAAAGGCGTGATTTCAATAATTCCCGACCGGTGATCCGTTTTAAACACAGGGAGGCGTGATCAATGAATCACGCCTCCTATTTTCATGCCTTCATTATTTTCCTGCTGAATGTCTTCACTTCCCTGTCATGGCTCTCCACCAGCTCGGACGAATCCGTACCTCCCCTGAACCTTATGACGTTGAGGGTGAAGATGTCAAGCTTGTTGATGATGTTCGGGGGAAGTATGTCCCCGTCTATCTCGATCGATATTACCGGGTACCTCTTTTCCCTGGACCACGGCGTGATGAGCCCCTCGATGACCCTCCCTATCAGGCAGGCGAAAGGCGATATGTTTATTATACCGGAAAAATCGTCCGTCATTGCCGTGTAGGCAACCCCGCTGGATATCGATATCTCGGAATACAGCTCGGAGGTCACGAAGTTCTCATCCGCGTTCTTCATTATCTTTTCCATGTCGTGCGGGGTCTCCGGTATCAGGTTCGTCGTCTTCAGGGCCTTTTTCACCTTCTTCTCCACCCTGTGCTTGTAGATCTCCTCGAGTTTCCACAGGACCAGGCCCTTGAATTCGGACGAAAAAAACTTTTTATACCAGGGCAGCAGGCCGAACCTCTTCTGCAGATCGTGCTTCCTGGTATAATCGCAGTAGTAAATCCATTCGGTGATGCCGGATATCTTGGCGATAACGCCCTTCCTGCTGAGCAGCCTCACCAGCTCGTCCACCGCGAAGTCGTCCCTCCTCACGTATATCTCGCCCACCACGAGGACCTTCGGGCAGTCCACCATCCTCTTCTTGAGGGGGATCTTCGATATTTCGGCAGCGATGCCCTTCAGCGCCGGGATTATGCCAGTGATGTCCTTCTCGGCGATGTCGATGAGCTGCTGCCAGAGCTCGTCGTACCTGGCTATCGCGGTCACGGGATCAACCGCGCACGTCCGCAGCGATGTCTCTATGTCCTTCATGTAGTCCGCCACCACGAGGCCCCACCAGGCGTTCTTCGAGAAATCAGGACCGAGCTCGTTATATGAATTGTCCGAATCAAGGGTGACGACCACCACGTTTTCAAGCCGCATGTCCCTGAAAAGGTTTTCGTAAAAAATGAAATACTGTCCCGTCCTGCACGGACCGGTTGTCGTCGGGACGAACAGGAGGTATATCTCGTCCTTCCTGTACTTGCTTGAAGAAAAATACTTCAACGCGCTGCCCAGCACGAGCTGGGAAGGGATGCATTCCTTGCCGGACATGTGGTTCCTTGCCATCTGCAGGGTGAACGTGTCGGGAAGGGGCATTGCCTCGGCATTTACTTTCGCGCACCTGAGCGTCGCTGCGAGCAGCTCGGCCGACAGCCTCCCCATGTTGGAAAGGAGCATCTTAACCCTGCTGTTGTTGAATATCTCAATGCGGTTGTTGGTCTTCCCGTCAACCAGGTACAGGCCCTCTTTGCTGTCGTTCACGAACCTGAGTCCGTTATCGAACCTTTCCTCTTTTATTTCAACCATCTTGGACCTGTATCCCTCAATGATGTCAAGAAAGGCCTCGACCCTGGTGTCTATCCCGGCATCGGCGGAATGTGAATCGAGCTCAAGCACCAGGAACGGCTTTAACCCCATTATCCATTTTACATAATGGAGCATGAAGGAATCGGGGGCGCATGAAAAATTGGTTATATAGGTCAGGAAAATATTGTCCTCCTCCTTGAGCTTGACGCCTGCCTTCATGTTCTGCTGGCCGTAATACCAGTACATGTTGTCGAATATCTGCGAGTCATCGTAGGGGAGCATATCGAAAGGAATCACGGAAAAACCCCGGCTCGTAAACTTGAGGGGAATTCCCATGTTGGCGTCTCTTGTGAACGCGTTGTAGGGCCTTCCAAGCACCGCTATGACCGCATGGTCCGCCTTTCTCGCCCTTTCAAGGGCTTCAATGCCCATCTCCTTGTACCTTGTCCAGAATTCCTCCTGTTTTTCCGTCGCGGTTTTAAACGCGGCCCTGACCTCCCTTTCCGGAACGCCGAGCTGTTTTCCCATGTCGATGAAGGCCTCCAGCGCCTTCTCCTTGCCGAACTTGAAGCTGACTATGGGCGTAAGGAACTTTTCTTCAGGAATCTCGGGAAATGCCTTCTTCACGTAGTATGGAAGGCTCTGGGTTATCGGGCAGAAATTCGCGTGGACGTCATCCTCCAGGCTCTCAAGGTCCCTGAAATGCGGGACGAATATGTAGTCCAGGTTCATATTGATTATATCCTGGACCGCACCATGGGCTATCTCGGCGGGAAAGCAGTAAGAACCCTCGGTCCTGGCAACGCCCTCGTAGCAGACGTTCTCGGACATGACTGTTTCTATGCCGAGGGAATGGAAGAACCACGAGTACAGGGGCCACATCGTATAAACGGAAAAGGCCTTGGGCACTCCCACGACGAAATCCCTTTTTTTTCTGAAGTCCTTCCTGGCCGGGGAGCAATCGACGAACATCAGCTGGTCCCTTTTCTCTATGTAGTTGAAAATTTTGGATTCGTCTATCTCCTTTTTCTTTCTTGCGTTGGCGTATTTGTTGCACCTGCCGCCGAACATGTACTTGTGCCCGTTTACGTTTAGCACCCTTATGGGACAGTAGTTCTTGCAGGCCTGGCACTTGAATTCCCTTTCGTATACGATCTCGGTGGCGAGCATCGCGTCGATGTCGAAGTCGCCCTTGCCGATAAGGCCGTCTTCGAATTTCTGTCTTGCGAGCAGGCCCACTCCGAAACATCCCAGGAGCTCCGGATCGGGCGGTACCGTAACGTCCTTGCCCAGGTGCATCGCGAAGGCCAGCGGAACGGCCCTGTTCTTGGCGACGCCCCCCTGGAGGACTATGTTTCCGCCGATGGACCTGTTCCCGACGACCCTGTTCAGGTAATTGGAGACGATCGACGTGATGATCCCGGCGGTTATGTTTTCCCTCGTCGCGCCGAGCTGGATGGCCTTCCTTATGTCGGAATTGATAAACGCGGAGCAGTGCTCCCCGAACTTGAGGGGGTTCTCCGCCTGCAGGGCGATGTCACCTATCTCCCAGACGTTGGTTATGTTGAGGTCGCCGGACGCCGACTCCTCCAGGAACGAACCGGTACCCGCGGAACAGGCCTCGTTCATGGCATAGTCTATGGGCACCTTGTTTTTCAGGTACACGTATTTCGCGTCCTGCCCGCCTATCTCGAATATAGTGTCGATGTCCGATTTGAAAAAAGTGGTTCCGACGGCGTGGGCGATGATTTCATTGTATACGGCGGGGGTCTCGAGAAACACCCCGAGTATCTCCCTGGAGGATCCGGTCGTCGAGACCAGCGTTATTTTTATCCCTGCGTCCCCGATCTGTTCCTTCAGCTGTTTCTTTACCTCGATGAGGCATTCCTTCAGCGCTTTGACCGGATCGCCGTGGGTCCTCCCGTAATGCGCCGCGACTATTTCGTTCGTTTCAATGTCAATCAGCGTGACCTTGGTGGTGGTGGATCCGCCGTCAACCCCGAGTATGTATTCCCTGCCCGGCTTTGCCTTGCCCCTTTTCGACTGGATATAATGGACCCTGCCCTCGGATTGTTTAAGGCTCGGGTATGTGCCGAATTCGAGATTATAAGGCTTGTACATGGCTTCACCGGCCGGAAGCGGGCTTCCGGAAGAGGCGGCAAGTATCGCCGCGCCGTAGGCCTCAAGGTAAGGCGCCTCCGCGGGAACAATGAATTCAATGTTGGGCAGCCTGTCCCTTATGAATTTCACGATGAACCTGTTTTTTGTAACGCCCCCGGAAAGAAGGACCCTGCCCTTTTTAATGCGGGCCTTTCTCAGAAAATCGACCACCTTGGTCGCCATTACGTCGCTCAGGGACAACACTATCTCGTCCTTGGTCGCCTCGCCCTTGTTGAGCTTGTGCGTGCAGTCGCTCTTCATGAAGACAGAGCATCGGGAAGCCATGCCGTGCACCCGGCAGTTCTCCGACACGGAAATGATGTCACCCAGCTTCATGTCCATTCTTCCGAGCTGCTGTTTGAAAAATTCGCCCGTACCGGAAGCGCATTTGTTTCCCGAGAAGCTGGTTATGATCTTTCCGTCGGAATCTATGGTATATACAACGAATATCTCTCCCCCGAGGGAGACGACCGCGTCTACGTCAAGGCCGAGGTTTTTTACGGCGGCCTCGATGCAGATCGATTCGATGACATTGTTCATGTTAAGCAGGAACCTTCCTTCAGTGCCGGTGGCCAGCGCCATCGTCTTTTCCGGTACGGAAGAGTTTGCCAGAGTCTGCTTCAGGGTCCCAAGAAAATTACCTTCGTGCTCTATCACCTTGTGCCATGCCGGTTTTCCGTCATTGAGCAGTACGAGCTTGATGCTTGAAGACCCGATATTTATTCCCAGGCTTTGCATTTTTTTCCTCCGAAGAAGTTTCGAAATGACATCAAAATATTATAATAATTTTTTGTCTATTAAGTTTTCCGGACGAAAACATTACAAAATACGGGAAAATAAATCTGACGGCAAATTTTTATTAACAATCTATTATTAATAAACATCCCCGGACATTATGTTTAATTAAAAATGATACATTATAACTATGCCGATATGCCTGATAAAATACAATCCGGCATATAAATTTCAATCCCGTTTGCCATTGAAAAAAAAACCCGGCCTCATTGTTTTTTTCAATGGAATCATCATGCGGAAATCATGGAAAACATTTCCTATAACTCTCAATGCCGAGGGATTCAGCCGTTTATTGCTCCAAAATCAGCGGTATGACACTTTTTTTTAAAAGCACCGTGTCGAATTCAAATAATTCTTGAAATTGAATATAAAAAAAATTCTGATTTTGAAATATTATTTCAATGTGTTATTTTATATAAATGAACCCTTCAATACTGATAGTCGAGGACGACAGGACGACGATCCTCATGATCCAGAAGTTCATCACCGACCTCGGTTATGATATTACCGACACCGTATCCACCGGTGAAGACGCCATACAGTCCATAAAGAAAAAAAAACCGGACATCGTGCTCATGGACATAACCCTGAAAGGGGAGATGGACGGCATTGATTCGGCGAAGCGGATAAACGAAGAGACTGACGTGCCCGTGATATACCTGACCTCGTCCTCGGACCGTGAAACGATCGAAAGCGTGAAAAAAAGCAATCCATACGGATACATCATCAAACCGATCAACAAGGAAACGCTCAAGGTGACCCTCGAAATGGCCTCCCTGCGCTTTTCAATGGAGAGAAGGATCGGGGAAGGCGAGCAGAAGTTCAAGGCCATTTTGAACAGCATCAGCGACGCGGTCATTGTTACGGATGCGTCCGGCATAATCACTTACATGAACCCCGTCGCGGAAAGGCTTGTAGAGTGCAAGATTCAAAACACGATCGGCAAAAGGATTATCGATCTGGTGAACATAACATACAGCATACCGGAACCTTCATCAAGCGAAAAGACGCCGGAGCTCGACTGGTTCCTGATCCTGACGAAAAGCGGCAAAAAAATACCGGTGGACTACAGGGCGGCCCCGATAAAAGACCAGCAGAAGGAGACCGGCTCGGTCATAGTATTCAGGGACTTTACAGGTCTATACGACGCCAACATGAAAATACAGGAGAGCTTCGCCCAGCTCAGGAAGGCGATGGGCGGGATAATCCAGGCCATGGCGCACACCATCGAGACGAGGGACCCGTACACCGCCGGTCACCAGCGCAGGGTGTCCGACCTTGCGAGGGAAATCGCCAGCAGGATGCAGCTCCAGAAAAACGTGATAGAAAGCATAAGGCTCGCGGGCGTTATACACGACATCGGCAAAATATCCGTTCCTGCTGAAATATTGAGCATGCCCAGGACGCTTACTGATCTCGAGTTCAACCTGATTAAAATCCACCCGCAGATCGGATACGACATACTGAAGCCGATCGAGTTTCCGTGGCCCATAGCGGAAATCGTATACCAGCACCACGAAAGGATAGACGGGTCCGGTTACCCGGCCGGCCTGCGTGGTGAAGATATCATGATAGAGGCCAGGATCCTTGCCGTGGCGGACGTAGTGGAGGCGATGGCTTCCCACAGGCCGTACAGGGCAGCTCTCGGCATTGAAAAAGCGCTCAACGAGATATCCGCCAACAGGGGGAAGTATTACGACGAAAATGTCACGGATGTCTGCCTGGACCTGTTCAGGAACAGGGGATACAGCATGAAGTACTGATGAAACTGGCCCGCCGGTCAGGACCCATGGCTGTATACACGGGTCCCCCTTCCGTCGTTATCGATAGCGCCGCCGCAAAATATCCATCCCCTTTTTTCATAAAACGCGGCGAGAGATTCCCCGCCTGACCCGCCCAGGAAAAGGTAAACCTTTCCGAACCCGATTTCCCCGGCCTTTATAAGAACCGCTCCGACGAGACCGCTTCCAATTCCCATCCTCCTGAAAGCCGGCTCAACGTAAAGGGTTGAAAGCCATGGATTCAGATCCGGCCTGGACCAGAGCTCGTCGTTTTTCAGGGTTGCCATTCCGGCAGGCTCGCCGTCAAGGAACGCGACGAAGGAAACGGGGAACCTCTCCGAGCGCGCCCTTTCCATGAACATTTTCCGGACGGCGGCGTATGGGATATTCCTTTCCGAATACCATTCCCCGTACGTCCAATCCGCAAGCTTCTCCGCGGATCCCGGGCGTTCGTTCAGGGAAAAAATTTTTATATCGCGGTCCTCCAAATTACCATCCGTAAAAAACCCGTGCCGCGGTCATTTCTTCAGTCCGTCCTTTAACGGGCCGAATACCTGGACCCCGAAAAATCTCTCCCTGCCGTCCCATATGATTCCCACACCCATAACGGAGTATTTCGCCATGAGTATGTTCATCCTGTGCGGGGGGGAATTCATCCACCTTGCGACCATGTCCCTCGCCAGGTCTTCCTCGGTAAACCATCTTACCGAGCCTTTCCAGGTCCTGAAACTGCCGTTTTTATCGCCCACCACGAAAAAGGGCATGCCGTTCGTGTTGTTGGCGAAGGACTCAATCACGTTCTCGCCGCAGCATCCGATGTATCTGCCAGGCCCCTTCGGCGTTTCGGTATAATCACCGACGCATTCCGGCCTGTCTTCCGGGCAGGCGGCCCTGACCCTGTCCTTCGGATAGGTCAGTTTCGACTCATTATGGCTGAGTACGCCGTTCCTGGCCAGGTATTTCGCGTGAATGAGGGCGGCACCGTCCAGTACGGCGTCCTTCCTGAGGGGCTGGAGCCCCTGCCTGTTCCTTTCCTCGTTGGTATAAGCAAGTATGAGCCCGGCGGTCTTTTCAAGGTCGAGTTCCGGCCTTTTCGGAAGGTCCCTTTCAGAAGTGTCGCCGTATGCAAAAAAAAGCGGGGCCGCGAAAAACGCTGCGGCAAGCAGGATGAATTTCCTCATGATATCTCCCATTTTATCTCCCATAATAATCGCCCGGCTCCGAAGGGCAAACTTGCCATTATTATTACAGATTTCTTGATAATATCAAGCAGAATATACGGTCAAACACCATCAATCCTTTCATCGCCTTCAGTACCTTCATCACTTTCAGTACCTTCGTCACTTTCAGTACCTTCGGTTTTTTTAAAAAAAGCAATGAAATTGTTGACGTTTTAAAATTTTAGTATTACATTAATAATTAAAGTTATAATTAATTTATTGAGGTTCAGTTATGAAAAAAAACATGGGATTAATAGATAGAATAATAAGGGCCGTACTTGCTGTGGCTGTAGTAGCTCTGTACCTTGCGGGACAGATAACCGGGACAGCGGCGATAGTACTCGGGGTATTCGCGGCGATATTCCTGGTAACTGCGGCGGCAGGATTCTGCCCGCTCTACGTGCCGCTTCATATCTCAACAGCTGGTAAAAAAAGCGCGGCGAATAAGGTATCATAACCACCAATTTACCCCCAAACAACTTCTAACCTGCTTTAAGGGATCCAATGGATCCCATTTTTTTTATCGCTAAAAAACGCTTGAAAAAGACACAACCCGGATATATCAGGCATATCAATCACATCACCCGAGAGGATCATCAAATGAAAGACCTTAAAAAAGCGTACACCACAATCATGGACGACCATTTCCCCGACGAAATGACGATAACCTTCGGCGACCAGAAACTGTCATTCAGGAAGAGGGCGTGGAAAATCGAGGATGAGGGGGCGCTGGTGGAAAAGGGCCTGCGATACGGCGAAAACCCCGGACAGGAGTCGGCCATGTACGAACTGGTGAACGGCAACCTGGTCCTCGGGGACTGCAGGTTTATCGGGCCGGGAAGCCCGCTCGTAAGCGGCATCGATGAAGGCATGATGATACAGCCCGGCAAGCACCCGGGAAAAATAAACCTCACTGACATCGACAATTCCCTGAACGTCCTGAAGTACCTGATGTCGAAGCCGGCGGCGGTCATAGTCAAGCACAACAATCCATGCGGCGTGGCTTACGGGTCGGACGCGGCGGACGCGTTCAACAAGGCGTTCAGGGCCGACCGGATCGCGGCCTTCGGGGGATGCGTGGCATTCAACAGGGCCGTCGACAGGGTGACCGCGGAGCTCATCGCGGCGCAGTACCTGGAGGTCGTGGTCGCGCCGGATTACGCCGAGGGCGCGGTGGAAATTTTAAAGCAGAGAAAAAACCTCAGGATAATAAGGATAGACAGGATCGACAAGCTTGAAAAATACAGGGACTCGAGATTCGTCGATTTTAAATCGCTCATCGACGGCGGAATCATAGTCCAGCAGTCGCCCGTCAACATAGTCAATACGAAAAATGACCTTAAGCCGGCCGAGACCGAGTACAAGGGCAAAACATATAAAATCGACAGGCTGCCCACGGACAGGGAATACGAGGACCTGCTCTTCGGGTGGTTCGTCGAACAGGGAGTAACATCGAATTCGGTCCTTTTCGTCAAGAACGGCGTGACCGTCGGGATAGGCACCGGCGAACAGGACAGGGTGGGCGTCGCGGAAATCGCGGTATTCAAGGCCTATACCAAGTACGCCGACCTTCTCTGCTTCGACAGGTACGGGATATCCTATAATGAGCTCGAGCTCGCGGTCGACAGGGGGGAAAGGGAAGAGGCCGACATAGACGAGATAGACGACGAGACCGACGACGCGTGCGGCGGACTGATAGGTTCATGCGCGGTATCGGACGCCTTCTTCCCGTTCAGGGACGGGGTTGACGTGGTCGTCAATGAGGGGGCGACCGCAATCGTCCAGCCCGGCGGCTCGCTGAGGGACTTCGAATCGATAGAGGCCTGCAACGAGGCTGACCCGAAGGTTTCCATGGTATATACCGGGCAGAGGGCGTTCAAGCACTAGATGCAGGCAACCACGGACTACATTTCCGTTTCGAGCAAGGGAAACAGGGACATGATAGACATCACACCGGGCATAAGGAACGCGATCGCCAAGGCCGGCGTGAGGAGCGGAATCGTCACGGTTTTCGTCCCTGGATCCACGGCCGCGATAACCACCCTGGAATTCGAGCCCGGCCTCACGAAGGACCTGGACGAATTTCTCGAAAAGCTCATACCGTACAATTACGATTACAGCCACCACCAGACCTGGCACGACGACAACGGTTCGTCGCACCTCCAGGCCGCCATGCTCGGGCCGTCCGTCACGATACCGGTCGTGAACGGAGCGCTCACGCTGGGCACCTGGCAGCAGGTCGTGCTGATAGACTGCGACACCCGCCCAAGGAGCAGGAAGATCGTGGTGCAGATGCTTTACTGAGAATATATTATGAATAAATAATTATCGATACCTCTAAAAACACGTAAAATTATCCACCAAATATTGAACATTAATTTAACTTAGTATAAAAAATAGTTGATATTTTTTTAGCCCCTCCCATTAATATTCCAAAAATATATACTATTTAATATTAAAAGCACTAATAATATGCTAATCTATTTTGGTTAAAGGTAGAAGCAGTGTTATCTTAATATTATTTACAAAAATATCTTATTTGTTCTCCTTTCAATTTACATTACAAAAAAATAAAAAAAGGCAGGGGCTCATTCAATTAACTGATCATATTGTTATTCTATTTTCATAATTAATTCGTCGTGCAAGCACCTCCGGCTTGAAGAAAGAATGAAAATAACAACTTTATAATAAACTCAGTCGATTACTTCTTGTGTGAATTTTTTAACGAAGCGTACGGCAGGAATCCCGCAAGTCAATACTGCTTCACTGAGACCGGGTATTAACCCGGAAATTTTCTTATTAAAGTTGATTTAAAATATGGAGAGCAATATGAGATTAAAGCATACTTCTTTTATATTAATAGCCTTCCTTTCCATCTTTCTGTCTTTCAACTGTTCTTCTGATAAAAACGGTGAAACGCTTAAAAGCAGCGGTCTCTTGCTGGTTGGCAATGACATAGCGGGACATGATAAAAAGAGCGGAGTGACCCAGGCATCGCCGGGACTGAAGTTTACACCACCATCAAGCGGACTCATTGACGTGCCAGCAGACCGTTCATTGCTCAGATTTAAATTATTCGACGACCCGGTCCCCAATCCCGGTACAAACGGTTTCGTAAAACTCGTCCTCGAGACCAGGGATCTAAAAACCTGTTTTGAAGGATTTTTCAACCATGCATTGAACGACAAAGACACGATCATCGAGCTCAATGTCGAAAAAATCGCCATAGAAACTGAAAAGAAGCATGATAAAAGGAGGTTCAAGGACCGGATCGAAACATACTATCCTACAGCCGATGACGCCAGGATTTATTTTAACAGCCGAAGGGACTATACAATGGTCGTCAAGGGAATATCTCTTCCTGAAGGCAATTATAGAGGCATTACAATCAGCTTCAGGCATGAAGGGAAACTCTATTATAAAAACGACAAAGAATATCCGGTCAAACTCCTGAATAATTCACTGACGTATCACAGGGATTTCCATGTTGAAAATGGAAAGATTACGACTCTCTTGTTAAGTTCGATAAAACACACGGACAATTATCACGGCCGTAAAAAAGAAAACGGGGATAATAAAAATGCATCGATAAACATGAACAATTTTGCGGAAAGAGCGGGCTATAAGGGACATTATATAACCTTCTCTCCCCATTCACGCTGTTTTAAAAAGTGGCCCCACACTGTTCCGCTGACCTTCAGAGGATTCCATCCTGCGGATGCCACCATAAGCGATCCGGTATCGCAGGCTTTTATAATATTCAACAATTTAAGCATCGTAAACAACGACGGACAGTCCCTGATGCTGAACGAAGTCAAAACTGAAATTGAACTCCTCTCGCTGCGCAACGGCGCCGTCGCCATGATGGGCAGCAACGTTGTGCCGGAGGGCGTATACAAGTATTTTGAAATGAGCCTGTCTACCGGCCATCATGTTGTAGTCGGGGGCCAGTCATATCCATTAACAATTGAAAAGTGGCTTTATGATTCATTAAGATTCATGGGTCCCTTCGATCTTCGCGGAGGCAGAATAACGGAAGTTTTCATACAATTCGATCCCAACAGATCGCTCTTTTACATACGGGGAAAAGGGTATATATTGGAACCTGATATTTTTGTCGCTTCAGTTGTAAGCCTGACTCCCGTACAGGAGCTTCGTCTTGTCGAATCCCTCGGCATGATCGGCAATCAGGTGATGAGCCAGGCCGAATTGATATTTCAGGGAAGGGTCTCTACGATAACCAATGTTTTGGCTAACAACATTTATGGAAAAAAGATGATATATTCGGACGTCGTTCTAAGCGTCGAGGACAGGCTGAGGGGAACGATCAACGCGGGCACCTACACACTGAGGGCCATAGGAGGCAGCTACAACGGCATCAACCTGAAGGTACCGGGTATGCCGGAATTCTCATCAGGGGAAAGGGTGCTGCTCTTCCTGAAAAATTATAACGACAGGATGAGCGTGGTGTACGGGGAGTACGGTAAAATCACCGTGCCGTGAATCCATTGAGCCATCAATATTAAACAACAATAAAGGAAAATCCTATGAAAAACAAATACAAGACATTCATAATAGCGGCTATACTGGTTTCCTGCATAATATCAGCGACGCTCGGATATGTATTCCTTTTATCACCGCAGACAAAATATCCGGACAATCCCGGCGACGCAAACAGTCCGATAAAAGTCGATGTTCAGGTCGGCGAAAACGTGATATCAATGCTGAATTCGACCGAGGACAAGATAGCCTCTGCGATCAGCGGAGCATGTAAAATGTGGTCGATGTTTTCGACTCGTTCACGTCTTAACGTTGCGTACTTCGGAAAAGGCGGACCCGCCGTTCCTTTGTCCTATGATGACGTTGGATGCGCCCAGGTACAGCCCGACGATATCCAGAACCAGAACAATGAAGGTTCCATTGCAATCAATATAAAAAACAATATAGTGGCGACCGGAACAATCGATCCGGATTGCACGGGACCGGCGTGCGCGCATGTCTGGTCGTGCGAGCGCAGCGGAGACAAGGACGAAATTCAGCGTTTTGACATCCAGCTGAACGTTACCGGTTTCAATATCCTCGCCGAAAATAGTGATGCGGCCTCATATGACCTCAAAACCCTTATCGCCCATCACATAGGGCACGCTGTGGGACTCATTCATTGCACCGCTGGCGATACCGTCGAGTCATGCAGGAACAAATTGAGCGGCGACATGTTTGACCCGGCCCAGGATGCGGTCATGTACAAAAAAATAATTCCAGGGATCGTTTTAAACGACACCTCCGACGACGACCGCAACGGTATCGTCGCGCTTTACGGCAGGTTGTCCGACGAGAAGCTGGCCATGCAGAACGTAATGCAGAGGTTCATTCAAACCGCAGAGTCCGGGTGCCCGTGCCTCCTGCCCCAGGAAGAAACGGATTCCAGATATGCGCTGTCCTCGAACGAGACCCAGGCGCTCGCGGAATATAACCAGACCCTGACCGACAAGGGCCTGAACACGGAAGAAAAACTGAAGGAATTCGCCCGCTATTATCAGGACCTGCACCTGACCGCATACACCAAGCTGTCGAAACCCGCGGAGATTTATCTGATCAACGGCATAAACGACATGCATACCCTTTTACCGCAGATACCCGTTGAAAGACTGCATGCGATGCGGCAGGTAATCGTGGCGAACATCCAGGAAAAAAAGTCCTTGATAGACGATTTTCAATACGAGCTTGATCCGAGATTTTACGATTTCACCCGGGCGGAACTGAAGGCACTGATACAGATACGAAAAGCAATTATCGATGAAATTGCCAGAAGATAATGATCGGCCGGAGACGTGCAAAGATAAAAAAATCAATGTGTGGAGTTATCGGCTATGAAAAAAACAAGTATTTATATATCGGCGGCATTTTTTGTTTTATTATTTCATGCTGTTTCGGAGGCAAAATCATTCATATATTTCGGCGACAGCAGGGCATCCATATTATCCATGGATCCCAATTGGCTGATAAAAGCCAAAACCAACTGGGGACAACAAATTATTAAAGACGGAGAAATCGATTATACCGGACCGACCGGCTATTGGAACATTCCAGGAACTAGATCCGACCAGTGGGTCATACCGATAGCACTTAGTCCCTATAATTACAATATAACCGTCATATCACTCGGCGGAAACGACATACTGCAGGCATACCACAGTCTGGAAGAAATACAAAACGTAATTTTCTGGATTCGGGCGGTTGCCAATCCATTCAATTTTTTAGATTATCTTTTTAATGGACGCTGGTCGATGACCCCAATGGATGAACTGTTCTGGCTATGGCACATGCATACAGTAACGGACAATGCATCTTATAACGTTAATCTGATATCCGATAATATTTTAAATAAAAACTTAAACAATAACGTAATTATGAATGATATAGCCCCGGTTCTCAAGCCCCATGTAAGCGGTGTGCTCTGGGACGATTGGGACCTGAGGGCATTTATCCGAATAAACTTTTACCTGACTATTTTCAATTACAAGCTTGCAAACTATGCCTTCAGTAAACCGATTTATAATACCCCCAGGGTACGGTTTTTATGGACCTCGCCGGCATTCTGGAACAATCTATTAATATACTATCTTCCTGACGGTGTTCATTTCAATTCCGCAGGCAACAGTAACTGGGCCACATTAATTGCCCTGTGCTGCGTCAATGCAGGATGGCTAGAACCGTATCCCGGTGCGATATTGCCCAATCCGACGGATCCAACTGATGACAATCCGCCTGTATTTACCAATCCTCCTTCGGGTTCATGGAGCAGCGGGATACTGGTATGGCTGTTCCAGGAATCATCGCCGATAACATTAAAAATTCATGTTTCTGACGACAAGGGCATAGCCGGAATAATGGGGCCTGACGGCAACATCACCCTTCCCGAAAATCCAAGCAAAACCCTAGAATATGACTATCAGGTAAGTTTGCCGACCAATATAGGCAACGCTCAGCGTTCCGTAACAATAATAGTATATGACTTTAATAATAATCGTAAAAACCTAAAAATTGATTACAGCACGAATGTTATAGGCCCAGTCCCATTGTTTAACTGGTGGTTTTATGCGGTCGATACATCGTACAGTTCTACAACATACTGACTAATGTTGAATTATAGCTTCAAGGATATCCCTCAAGAGGAACCGGCAATGAATTTTGTTTGAGGTTCCTCTTGAGTTTTTGGACGGAAAATTCAGGGGATTAAATATTTCTTACAAAGGCCGAAACAAACTGGTTTAACGGCCCTGCGGGGGTCTATTTCTTCCTGTGCTCGTATTCCTTCATGTACTCGTCTATAATGCTCTTCCCTTTCGCCGTTTCTTCATCCGCGTGCTCCTTGACCGGCTTGACCTTCTTCTCGAAGATAAGGACAATCGCCTTGAACGGCGACAAAAGGACCCTGAAAAACGCGATGAAAAAATCCGCTATTCCCTCGAACACCGTCCTGAACACGGCCGTCTTCGCGCCATATCCTGAAGGCGAAGGCCTGAGGCTGGTAAGCGTGGTCTTCGCGGTCGAAGCAGCCGCGGAGGCGGCGGTTGAAGCGGCGGCCTTGCCGACGCCGTAAATGGACGGAACCGGGTTAGGCGCGTTTGTAATGGTCAGTCTGGGCGTGTATGAAGCCCTCTGCGGAAGGCCCCTGAACCGGAAAATCGGCGCGCTCTCCTCCGCTCCCCTGTCTATCAGGAAAAGCAGAAGGTAATAGATGTACATCGCTATGTTGAAGAAAATCATGTAGAAGGCGATCCAGATTTCAAGGAAGGCCCAGAGGAACACCCCGGCCATCTTGAAGAAATCGACTATCTTGAAGAAAAAATTATAGATATTGTCTATGGCGCCGTTAGAAAACTGCTTAACCATGCTGTATTTCATGAATACCTCCGGGAAGCCCTATCCTTTCATTTGATGATGAATGCCGTCTGTTTATTAATTTATTGGAGCGGGCTTGATGCAGTCAATAAAAAAATTATCCGGCGGAATCAACGTTATTTTTTATTGTTTTTCCCGTCGCTGAAAACGTCGTCGAACATCTCCGCGAAAAGCTCGCTGCTCTTCTGCTGTCCGGAACCGGCCTTTTCCTCCTTTTCCGGCTCTTCCTCTATGAACATGGCCTTTGTCTCATCGAAGGTCATCGAATCATCGATGTCGAAACTTTCATTCTTCTTCGGCTTGACGGCTTCCAGTCCTTCGGCTTCCAGTCCTTCGGCTTCCAGTCCTTCGGCTTCCAGTCCTTCGGCTTCCAGTCCTTCGGCCTCCGGTCCTTCGGCCTCTTCAGTCGATACCTGGGATGAAAGATGATCCCTCGATTTGAAATACCTCGCCTTCGACGAAACCGCGGTCGGCTTGTCCACGACAATCTGCCCGAGGTTGAAGTCGAGATTTGGGTCCTTCAGCAGATCGTTAAGTGAGACCCCCATTTGCTCGTGGGTTAGGCTGTTCATCTTCAGCAGTTCATCGATCCCGAAATGGAAGACGTGGGCGTCGTTGCTCTTGAGGGAAACATTGTCCTCGATCAGCTTGTATTCGAGAAAGGCGTAAACCCTGGTTATCGGCTTTTCATAAAGCCTGGCCTCGAGCCTGATGAAAGTGAACCATATCCTCTGGCTGATGGAGCCGAAGATCTTCTTTAAAATTTCCGGTGATTTGCCCATCAGGCTCACGAGGGATTTCTTGTCCAGCGCCATGAGTTTCGTGAGGCCGAAGCTGATGGCCGTCGCGTTCCTGGGCTTGTCGGACACTATGGCAAGCTCGCCGAAGATGTCGCCCTTTTTCAGGACCGAGAGCATGACCTCCGTGCCCTCGTGGTACTTCAGTATCTTGATCTTGCCTTCCTGTATGATGAAAAGCTCCTTGCCCGGCTCACCCTCGCAGAAGATAACCTTCTTGTCCGAGTAGGTCCTGTTCAGGCCGTCTTTTACCGGATCCCTTCTGGGGAATTTCTCCGCCAGTGAGCCGGAATATTTCAGGGCCTCATTCACGTGCGACCCCGTCGGGAAAAGCTCGGCATACCTGGAAAATATATAGGACGCCATGTCGTACATCTGGCGCCTGTAATAATACTCTCCCATGTGGAACATCTCTATCTCCGGGGGCTCGTCGTCCTCCAGGTCCCTGAGGGAAAAAATCATTTCATCGTACGTCCTGAGCTCCTCGGCGAAGTAGTTTATCACCTTGAGGGCTATTTCGGAGTTCTTCTGGAGCATGTTGAGGAAGCCGTCCCTGTGGAGCTGGACCACGATGCACTCGGACCTGGCCAGGACTGATTCCATCCTGGGACGGTTGCAGAGGGCCGATATGAACCCGAAGATGTCGCCGGCCTTGATAGTGGTTTTATGGCCGACTATCCTCTCGTTGATCCATTTGAATTCGAGTTCGCCGCTTTCGACTATATATACGCTTTCCGCTTCCTCTTCGCCTTCGATATATACGTAAGATCCGCGTTTGAACCGTATCCTCTTTTTAAATTCCATCCCCTACATCCAGTAAACCTGAAGCTTATCCTTGATATCGGACGAAACGGTCTTTCCCTTTAAAACTTCGATTATTTTAAGGGCGAAGGGGATGGCGCATCCCGGTCCCCTGCCGGTAATAATCCTGCCGTCCGTCACAACCGGGTCCGGCAGGCAGACCGTCCCGGGCATCATATCCTCGAATCCGGGGAAACACGCGGCCTTTTTCCCGCCGATCACCCCGGCGCTCGAGAGGACGATCGGCGCGGCGCAGATAGCGGCGACGCGGCCGCCGTTTTCGTAAACGGCCTTTATGGCCGAAATCACCCTGACGTCGGCCTTCAGGTTGGCGCTCCCCGGCATGCCCCCGGGCAGTATGATCATTTCAAAATCCCCTGTGGCAATTTCGTCCATCCGCCTGTCGGCCGAAACGGCCATTCCATGGGAGCCCGTCACCGGGCTGGAGTCAAGGCAGGCGCTGGTCACGTCTATTCCGGCGCGCCTCAGCACGTCGATTATGGTTACGGCCTCAATCTCTTCGAAACCGGGGGCGAGGGGAACAAGGACCTTCATCTGCGGCTCTTCCGATAACGGCCCCTAAAGTTTGATGGAAGAAGGCTCGGACGACTTCGTGGCCTTGAGCTTCTGCTTCAGCTCGTCCTCGAGCTTCACAAGCTCCTTCTCCGCCTCAATCCTCTTTGCCTTGCCCTCCTCCTGTATCTTGAGGGTCTCCTCTATCGTGGCGAGAAGGTTTTCGTGCACCTTCTTGAGAGTCTCTAGCTCCACTATGCCCTTCTCGGATTCCTTCGCGACCTCGATCGAGCCGGTCTTCAGGAGCTCCGCGTTCTTGACGAGGAGATCGTTGGTGGTCTTGGTGACCTCCTTCTGCATCTCGAGCGCCTTCTTCTGCCTGAACAGGCCTATGGCGATGACGATCTGGTTCTTCCACAGCGGTATCGTATTCAGTATCGAGCTCTGGATTTTTTCCACGAGCAGCTGGTCGTTGTTCTGTATGAGCCTGACCTGCGGCGCCGTCTGCAGGGATATCATCCTGCTGAGCTGGAGGTCGTATATCTTCTTTTCAAACCGGTTGACCAGCTGGGTCATGTCCTGGACCCTCTGGGCGTCCAGGGAATCGCTGCTGGTATCGGCCTTGGCCTTCAGCTCCGGGATTATCTTCTCCTCTATCTCCTTCTTCTTGATCTTGCCCGCAAGTATATAGAGCTCAAGCTCCTTGAAGTATTCGAGGTTCTTCTCGTACATGGTGTCGAACATGCTTATGTCCTTCAGCAGCTGCATCCTGGCCTTGGTGAGCTCGTCGACGATCCTCTCTATGTGCACGCTCATCTTCTCGTAGCTGGCCACGAACTTCTTGGCGCTGTCGACGAGCGAACTGAGGATCGGTATCTTCGATAGAAAGCTGTCCGATGAAGTGATGCTGCCCACGTCGACGCTTTTCACCTTGAACATCAGGTCGGAAAGCACCTGTCCAATCTCTCCGCTGTCCTTGGACCTTATGTTCTGCAGTATTGAATCGGAAAAGCTCGATATGTTGCTCTGCGCCCCGACGCCGTACTGGATGACGTTCTGCGTATCGGCGATGTCGATCCCGTTCATTATCTCGTCGAGCCTCTTCTTCTGCTGTTCGTTAAGATCGGCGACCGCTGTCTCCTTTGAATTCACGGCCGGAAGATTCGCTGGCTGGTTCTCCATAATCCCCTCCTGATTTTAAATAAATGTCAGCCTTCAAGCTTCATCGTGTTCTTGAGGACGGATATCTCCGCGTTTATGTCGAGAAGATCGTCCTCCATGAGGCTGGCAAGCTGTTTTGCAAAGGTGTCCTTTATCGAATCGAGCATCCCCTCGATTTTTTTCACCGTGGCATCCATCTCAGGGGTCCTGTTCTTCACGTTGACCATCTCCGCGTACTGGTCGATGATTTTCTTGGTCGCGTCCAGGTAGTAATTCGTGAACTGCTTGGCCTTCCTGATATGGTCGGGGTTCTTCTTGATGTCGTCGAAGATCTCAACCCCGATCCTGCAGAACTCCTTGATCTTGGCGGCTGTATCGTTGTCGCTTATCTTTACGGTGAGGTTGTTGATCATCCTGATCTTCTCCATCCCCTCCCTCGCGACGGCCTCCGCCGCCCTCTTGGTGGGCTCGAATTCAGGGGCCCCCTGCATCCTTCTGCGGTCGACCGCCTTCTGGATGAACCTGATGAACACAACCGCGGCAACCGCAGCGGCGGACGAGAGCAGGAACCCGAGCGGGGTAAACTTGAAGCAAACGATGAACACCGCCGTGCCCGCAAGAAAAATAATCATGAACCTTTTCACTTTGACCTCTCGATCATGGATATCAATCATAGCGGCCTTAAGGCCGCATTTAAATATAATAAAAGGGCGTATTTTTACAAGAACAATTTGGGGGGATACGCGGCTCAGGCCGGGGCTTTTTCGACGAGCGAGGCTACGGCCGCTGAAACATCCGGCATGATGTCCCCCATCTTCAGGATCTCCTCGCAGGAAAAATCCGATAGGACATAATCCGCGACACCCATTTCCGGGTTCCCCGGCCTTCCGACGCCGAACCTGAGCCTGTGGAAATCCGCCGTACCGATCGAGGCGATTATCGACCTCAGCCCGTTATGCCCCTTGTGGCCCCCTCCGAACTTCAGCCTGAATTCTCCGAAGGGCAGCTCTATCTCGTCGTGGATCACGATCATGTCTCCCGGATCGGACTTGTAGAAGTTAAGGGCCTTCTGCACGGCGGTGCCGCTGTCGTTCATGTAGGACTGGGGGGCGATAAGCAGCACGTCCCTGTCCCCGATCCTGCCCTGCCCGCATACGGCTGAAAACATTTTCTGGCCCAGGCTTATTCCGTGCTCCCTGGCGATGTGTTCGCCTATGATGAATCCGGCATTGTGCCTGTTCCTGGAATATTTCCTGCCGGGGTTGCCGAGGCACGCTATGATGACCATCGAAGGACCCCGAAACCGCGAGGAAAGCCCGGAGCTACGGGCATCATTCGTCGCCTTTGATAATGAAGTCCGCGGCATCGACGACCGTGTTCATCATTTTTATCTTTTTCGGCATCCCGGTAAGAATGAACATCTGGTATATGGAATCATTCACGTTGGCCGCGATGAAGTAAAGATTGTTTTTCTGATAAAGAGCGTGATATAGAAGGATCGCGCCGAGCGAAGCGCTGTCGATGTAGGTAACCCTTGAAAGGTCGATGATGACGCTCTTCCCGGACTCGCAGTACTGGTTCAGGTATTTCTCGAAATAATTCCTGTTGTCAACGCTCAAGGAGCCCTCGATCTCGAGGACCGCGTAAGAGTCCTGTTCTTTTACCGTAATTTTCATTTCCGTATTTATGGGACTGTATTTATATATTGGATTGAACGGATTTTTATATAAATCATCTTTTTTAATTTGTCAAGAGCTAATAAAAGAGCAAACGACAATATTTTTGCGCGTTCATCCGCGCGGGACTTCACGCGCTGTTTTTTCGCGGATTTTCCGATAATATCAAAAAAAAATCGTTTGCCCGGCCCGGCCGCCTTCTTTAATGCATATTAAATTGACTTTAATCGGTCCGGGTGTTAATATATATCTGTTTGAGCGGCCATCATGACTCTACAATAATGTCATCGGCCGCATGATATCAAAATGAAAAAACTGATTTTCTTACTCGCGCTGATCTCGATCTCCGCGGCCGCGCAGCCGCAGCCTGAACGGAACGGCGATCTATTTTCATCGATAATAAAAGGCGATAAAACCGAGGTGTCCGCGTTCCTGGACAACGGGGCGGACCCCAACTCAAGGAACGGCGACGAAGTCACGGCCCTGCAGGTCGCTTCCCATTTCGGGCACGCGGCAATCGTGGAGCTGCTCCTCAACAGGGGCGCCAGGGTGGACCTCAGGGACAGGAACGAGCGCACGGCGCTCCTGATAGCCTCCGCGGGCAGGCGGCTCGACGTCATGGAAATCCTGATCAGGAAAGGCGCTGACGTAAACGTGCATGAGAACGGCGGGTTCACGCCCCTCATGGCCGCGTCCATAGGCAAAAAAAAGGAACACGCGGACGCGGTGAAACTGCTGATCTCCAGCGGGGCGGGCGTCAATAAAAAGTCCAACGACGGCGGCACCGCGCTGATAAAGGCGGCCGCCGCGGGAAACGCGGAAATCGTCGACATACTCATTAAAAACGGAGCGAACTTGAAGACCGAAGACAGGCAGGGCAAGACCGCGATGGACTACGCTGTTGAAAAAAATTATTCCGACGTGATAGATGCCCTTAAAGGCGGTCCGGACAGGGACAGGCCGGTACCGGCCATGCCGCCCGCTGAAAAAAAATAAGGCCCTTCCGCAGTATCAGATGTAATTCCGCAATAACTGCATGATGCCCTCCTCGAGGGAACCGCATGCCTGTTTCAGACGCACCTTGACGTCCTCTATGTCAGCGGCCCCGTCCAGGTCGGACAGATTCCTGTATCTTCCCAGCCTCCTGCCCACGATGAAGCTTTCCCTGTCGTCAATCTCCATGGCCAGGAACCTGTCGATGACCCCTGTCATCTTTTCCCTGTCTTCAGGGAGCTTCCCGCCGACCTCCTCGAGCAGGTTCATGATGTGATCGCTCGCGACCGTGCTCGTGATCCCTTCGAGGGATTCAATGAAGAGCCTCAATTCCGAAACCCTTCCCTCTTCGGAAAGGGGCGTCCACTTGCCGGCCGTCATGAGTTCGAACAGCGGCGTGTCCGGAAGGGGCACGACGCTCCTGATCCTGATAAAAGTCGGGTTCACCTCGTTCAGCACGGCCGCCGATTCCCTGGCGTTCTCTTCGGACATCCCGGCGCCGCCTATCCCGGGCATGAAATACTCCGACAGCTCGAACCCGGCCGCGATCGCCTTCCGGCCCGCGTCGACCATGTCCTTCCTGGTCGCGCCCTTGCTTATGAGCTCCAGCACCCTGTCGGACCCGGACTCCATGCCGATATGGATCCTGTCCAGGCCGGCGGCCCTGATCTCCGCCAGCTCTTCCGGGCCCTTCCTGCTCACGCTCTTGGCCCTGGAATAGGTCGTGATCCTCTTCACCGAGGGAAATTTTTCCCTCGCGTAGTTCAGCACCTCCACGAGGTCCGCGGTCTGCATCGACATTGAGTCCGCGTCCTGGAGGAAGATGCTCTTCATCCCGAACCTCATCCAGAACGCCACCTGGGCGGAGTATTCCGGCGGAACTGAACCGTTCGTGACGACGTCCGTTCCAGGCGCCTTCCGCAATTCATCGGCGGTCCGCGCTATATTGTCAATGTCGGATTTGATCTCCCCGATCGTCCTCATGGAAAATTTCTGGCCCTTGTACGAGTGGCAGAAAGCACACCTGTTCCACGGGCAGTTCCTGGTGAGCCTGAGCAGTATGCTCCCGGCCTCGCTCGGCGGCCTTATCGGCCCCATTTCAAAACATTCCATAAAAGCTCCTGAAAAGATGTTATGATAATATATATAGATATGGCATGAGAGGCAACCTTTTACGTGAAATCCATCTTACAAAGCCGGCGATTCAATGAACGAGAAAATGTTCATTTGAAGTATTCTATACTGGTATATTTTGAGATTGACTTTCCATTGAATCCATAATCTCTTATACGCATTACTCTTTATCGGTCAATATATTCTTATATAAATTCCCGCGTTGAAAAGGCAGATGGCCGTGGGCGCTGCTGCTGTGCCGCCCGCGAGAAAGAGGGGGTTAAGGCCGGATTTTTTATAAATTTCGTTTCTATCGCATGTGAGAAAAACGGCAGCCGCAAGGAATATCAGCATGAGGGAGATAATTTTACTCATATTTATAATTATATATGAAAACGTGATTTCGACAAGTTAAAATTGTAAGGGTCATACGAAGAGCCTCACGATTTTTATTCGAGCAGTGTTCGTCCGTGATTGCCTCATTTTTCCCGGATTTACCGGCAGCATGAATCCGCATGTCTATTCATCCTTCATGAAATTTGTATTCCTGTTTATAACTTTTTCAGGTAAAATACTTACAGGTGTTTTTTCAAAAAATTTCCGATATCCCTGATCGCCTGTCGGGCCTCGGGATTGATGCCCGCGGACTGCTGGAACACGTGCCACATATCGTCCCAGATCTGGATCGTCACGTCCACCCCGCATTTTTTCGCGCGCTCAGCGAGGCGTACTGAATCACTGAGGAGGATTTCATCATTGCCGACCTGGATCAGCATGGGAGGGAAGCCTGTCAGGTCCTGTCTTACGGGGGACAGTATCGCCGGTTTTGTTTTAACATCGCCTATTAATGCAGGCAGAATTTTATCCCAGTTTTCCTTCCTGCAAATGGGATCAACATCAGCCCTTGTTCTGAAAGATTCACCGTCCAGGTTTACAAGGTCCGTTACTGGAGACATCAGGAATACGGCGGAAGGAAACGGGGTCCCGGAATCGCGCAGCGAAAGAAGGGCCATCAGCGCGAGGCTAGCGCCCGCGGAATCTCCGCCGACGGCAATATTCCCCGGCTTGAAGCCCCGCGCGAGGAGCCAGCGGTACGCGGTCACGCAGTCGCTGATTATCGCCCGGTACCTGTGCTCCGGCGCCAGCCTGTATTCGATCGCCAGGACGGGTATCCCCGCGGATTCAGAAATTCGGACTATCAGATCACGGTGCGTATTGCAGGAGCCGGAGACAAAACCGCCGCCGTGTAGATAAAGGACAGCTTTGTTTTTATTGTTCCTGCCGCTTGGAGCGATTACCCATTCCGCGCTCATGCCGGCCAGTTCGAACCGTTCGACTTCAACGCCTTCAGGCACGGGCGGAACAAACATTGATTCGGAAATATCGCGCATCGACAGGATGATATTATCCCCCGAAAACATCTGCTTTGAAACCTGGACCACTATCAGACGGGCAATGCGGCTCCCAAGCGAAGGCTTGAAAAGGGTTGTATTAATTGCAAAAATTGTCGTTCCGATTACGACGGCGATTATGACAGCGGCCGCAACCGCTATCTTGACAAACTTCATTTAATACGCCTCCGTCAATTATCCTGGACTTCTACTTTTTAAAACCAGGGTCATTTTTTTACCCATCCGACAGCCGCCCGATTACTGACTAAATACCCCGCGCCCATTCCCTGACCGCCGCCGGATTCAAAAATTCCCCCTCCCGCTCTTTCGAGGTAAAGCTGGTGATGATTTTCATGATGATTTTCTCGACAAGACCGAGCCTGTCAACGATGAGCCTTCCGTGAAAAAAGCCCGTTGATTTAATCTTCATCCCGCGAATGGTTTTCGAAATCACCGAGTGGTAATACCACAGCGTGTGCTTTTTGTCAAAGAGCGAAGCCTCTTTGTCCGTGATGGTTTCAATCTCCAGCGAGGGATCGACGTAGAAATCAGTATCAGGCAGCGGCTGATGTTCCATCTTGACGATATAAAGAACGCTCAGGTAGCAGAATACTTTTTTCCCTCCCAGGACGGTCCTGTTATTTCTTATGAATTTTCTGATCGGCCTGCTGAATCCGCCCCAGCGCAGCGGGCTTCCGATAATGACCGCGTCATAGTTTTCGACGGCCAGGTTCTTTGCGACCGGCATCATGTCGACGGAATATTTTCCGTCCAGCTCTTCCTTTATGATAGCCGCCATTTCACCCGTAGATCCGGAGATTGTATTATACACTATCAGTATCCGTTTCATTCTCACCTCTTTTTTATGCAATATAACCTATAAAAAACCGGACCGTCAACGGTCCGGGAATGAACGGCATCTCTAAGGAATGAACGTGCCCGATCCGAGCGCGATCCTCAGTTTCATGGCATGGACGCGGCCCACCGGCAGCAATGAATCGTCGTCATCGGAGAGGAGCACGCTGTACCGTCCGCCCGATTCATGGTTAAGGCGCGCGATGAAATTCCGGTTGACGATGAACTGCCTGTGGATGCGGCAGAAAATCCCGTCAGGCAGTTTTTTTATGATATCCTTGAAGAGAACCGGGACCTGAAAGTCGCCTTCTCTCGAATGGATGACGGTCCGTTTCCCGTGGGACGACAGGAATACGATGGATTCGTATTTCAGGTGGTGATATTTTTTGCCGGATGAGAACGTGAGACATGCATCGCGCTGGTCCATCGATCGCTTTGATTTGCCGCATCTGAATGAAACCGGTCCAGGCCTGCCTGCCGCGTCCGATCCGGTCCAGAGAACCGCTTTCCCGCTGCTGATCCTGAACACAACGACGGAGCGGGCCATTTTTTTCAGGTATCCCCGCTGTTCGTAAAGCCGGGAAAGCAGGTCACCGTCATCGATGAATTCAGCTTTCCCGGAAATCCTGAGCGTCCTTGTCCCCGCGAAAGTCTTGCCCTTCATGTAAAAACATATCTCCACGCGGGGATTGGCTTTAAGCTGCCGGAATAGGTCTTTCGAGACATCGGTCCAGAAGTAAAATCCCGTTTCATCTGCGAACCAGAGAAGGAGGCCGCGCACCCTCGGCGATACCTTGTCGATGGTGGCCATGAAGCAGACCGGATTCTGATTTGCGAATTCGGTAATTTCATTTATCAGTTTCATCGGTACTGCTAATGAAGCCCGTCTTAAAGAGTTATTGCAACAGTTTTTTGTTTATTTTTTACGTTGTCGGCTGCAAATTCATGCGTTACATGAATACCGGCTACGCCGCGATTATCTTCCTGCTGATCAGCGCGGCCAGGGCCACTTCCAGGATGCTCAACGGGACCGCGAACAATAATAAACCGAGCGGCAATACATTCAGGTTCCAGGCGACGACCCACATCATTACGAACGCGGCCAGCCAGGCGGCGGCAATAGATTCAAGCAGACCCAGTTTCCGCACCAGGAATACGACCAGGCCGGCAAGCATGAAGCTCCACGCGCCCCACATAGCGTTGTTTACAGTGCCCGACGGAAAAACCATCCCCAGGCTTGCGTATTTATCGGTCCAGTATGATTTAAACAGGATTTCGTTCCTGGCGAATTCGGAGGTGCCGATCCATGCCCCGGCCGCAAGAAACGCGATGATGTTCTTTTTCATATATGGTTTCCTTTCCGTAATTATATTAAATTCCCCTGTTGCGCGGGACGGGAATAAACCTATAATAACAATTGATAGTACACAACATCAAGCCACTTATTAAATTTATAACCGGCTTCTTTTAAATGGGCCGCTTTGGTGAAACCATGCTTCTCGTGCAGAACAATACTGGCTTTTTGATCCGCGGAAATGCCAGCAATCATGCTGTGATATCCCGCACCCTTTGCCAGTTCAATGAGTTCCTTTAACAATACAGCGCCGGTTCCCCTGAACAGACTGTCGTGCCGGATGTAAATCGAATTCTCTACCGTCGGTTTATATGCATCCCTTCCCTTGAATTTTGAAATCGACGCCCATCCGACGATCTTGCCATTGCTTTCCGCCACTATGACCGGATATTCTTCGGTGTGTTCATCAAACCACGCCTGGCGTTCTTCCATCTTTTCCGGATTTGTCTGCCAGGTGCAGGTTGAATTATCGACATAGTAATTATAGATATCATTTATGGAAGCCAGATCTTCTTTTACGGCATTCCTGGTCCTGATTTCAGTTTTATCTTTTAAAATGTGTTTCCGTTCTGACGCCATATCGATGTTATTAATCATTTGATTTCAACCGACATCAATAGAATATCATCCCGTAATCTGCAGCCGGCCTTTTTCCAGAACCCGATCCCTTCATCATTGTCTTTAAAGACGAAGACGTGGGATTTCTCGATCCCGGCTTCCTTGAATCTTTCCATGCATTTGCCCGCCAGGGCCCTGCCGATCCCGGCGGACCGACGGTCCGGATCGACGAACAGGTGGTAAACATGGCCCCGCCTTCCGTCATGACCGCCGAGGACCGCGCCTATGATCTTTTTATTAATTATCGCCACAAAAGAAAACCCCGGGTTTCTTTCCAGAAATTTAGCGATATTTTCTTTTGAATCCGCGCCGCTCAAACCGATACCGTCGCCGGTTCTCCAGAGCCGGTATGCTTCGTCATAATGATCAACGGACATGGATGTAATAGTATAATTATTCAAAGGATTGCGGATTTTTTATTGATGATGGTTTTGACGTCAAGATTTTCACCGCCGCATACCGGGCACAGCGACCTGATGTCCATATTCATCCCATCGGCGTGCATATTTCTATTATTGTCCCGAACAGGTCCTGGACATAAGCGACGGTCTGGCCCCACGGCTTTACTTCCGGTTTTTTGATTTCCATTGCCCCGCTGGAAACGGCTTTTTCAAACGCCTTCATAACGTCCTTCGTGGAGAAAGCGATCTCAAAGCAATTTTTAACGCCGGTCAAAGGCTCGATCCCGGTGTTCATTTTCAGCATTTCATTATTGGCGAACGCAAGCGTGGTTTCACCGCTTTCCATTTCAGCGTACATGTTTGAATCGTGGATGAATTTTGTTTTCAAATCGAACGCCCTGTTGTAAAATTCAACGGCCTTGACCGCGTCATTGACGTAAATGATCACGTAATCCAGTTTCATTTTAATTTCCCTTTTATTTTTTTCTTTTTAGGTTTTGGTTCGGGAAGCCCGTCATATGTAATCCTTACCAGTTCGCCGAGCCATTCGCGGTCCTCGAATTTATCTTCAATAAAATAACTCGGCTTCGCGCCCGGGTAGGCGGGGGCCTCCGTTACCCGTCCGATATACTCTTTTCCCGCTTCAGTGGGCTTTATAAAAAGCTTGTTATCGCATATCAACGCCACGACCTTGCCGTCGCAGTAGAGAACGTATTCCCCGAACATCTTCCTGTATGTTATTTCACCCGCGCTCCCGGCCTGGTCCGCGATGAAAAGAACGAAATTTATATCTGAAGCCAATATCTTTATCCTCCGTGCAGATTTGATCACCGTCCCCGGTTCCTCATCTCATCATCAAACCGCCGTCCACTATTATGTTTTGGCCCGTGATGTAGGATGAGCTCCGCACCAGGAAATCCATCGCCTTGAAGACGTCTTCCGGGGTACCCAGTATACCGGCCGGGATCCGGCTTACCGCCTTTTCATGGTTTTCCTTAATGTGAAGGGAATGCCTGGTCATCACCTCGTCCGTGCCGATGTATCCCGGGGTCACGGTGTTGACGCTGATCCCCGGGGCGAGCTCCAGGGCCATGCATTTCGTCAGGTTCAGCACGCCGGCCCTCGCGCTGCAGTAATTCGCCCCGTTCTTTCTTCCAGTCGTCGCGGTAACCGCCCCGATGTTTATTATGCGGCCGTTGTCTCCGCGGTAACGGACCGCGAATTCCTGGCCGCAGATGAATGTTCCGGTCAGTATAGTCCGGACCACCCTGTCCCATTGTTCATCCGTCATTTCAGTAAACGGGCCGTCCAGGTTGACGCCGGCCATGTTGATAAGGACGTCGCATCTTCCGAACCGTCCGTATATTTCATCGAACATGCCTTTCACTTCGCTCCGTTTTGAAACATCGGCCCGTATTGCCGTTGCTTCGGAACCCGCAAGCCGTGATTTTATTTTATGGACCAGTGCTTCGGCTTCCTGCGCTGACTTTGAATAATTGACGACGACAGTATATCCAAGCGAAGAAAAGCCTTCAGCCGCGTACGCGCCGAGCCCGCGTGAAGAGCCTGTTATAAGAATTACATCCGAGTTGATCATATATCCTTTTATACAATATACTTTTTATAAAATGTTTTTTATCACCGTTGAAGGAGCCAGTGTTTCACACGATTATTTATAAACGTAATTCATCCTTGCTGCCGACAGAACAGAAAAATGGATTTCGTATATTCGCCTTCAGATTTCATGAAAAGTCAACTTTTATTTACATCATAATAGAGCATGATTTATTGATGAATGATTATGGTTTCATGCGCTATTTACAATAATGTTGCTTGGTAATTGGCCTGATACTGGCCGGCGATAACGAACAGGTGATTGAAAACATAAAAAAAATTTCTTCCCGGATCGAGTCCCGGTACCTCTTCTCTTCCTCCTTTCTCCCTCCTGTGTTGCTCCTATCTCCCTTTTATCTCGACTTTAGCCCGCCCGGGCACCGGAGTTGAATTTTTTTGGAAAAATTTAACCGGCAGCTTCATTTTTATTCGGATCCGCATTTCATTAAGGCATGATTCATACATGGCTCTAAAATTACCGTCAGATGGATTTTTCTTGCGCAAAACAGGTTGGCGGTTACGATTGCGCAAAAGATACAACAGCCGGCCGTGGCAAGGATAAAATCCCATGAAAAAAAACATCCGCCTTTTTACATTCGCAGCCTTACTTGTACTCCTTGCACTTGCTCCCGGCCAGGCGGGCCCGGGCGATGACCTCATAAAGGCGTCCAGGGAAGGAAACCTTGCCGCGGTGAAGTCAGCGCTCGCTGGCGGCGCGGACATCGATGCGCGCGACGCACAGTATGACCTGACCCCCCTTGCATGGGCCGTCGCTCATGGAAAAACCGATACGGCGAAATACCTCGTTGAACGGGGAGCGAAGATAGATCCCGGAAGCAAATACGGCTGGACACCCCTGCAGCTGGCATGCTACTACAACCGCGTCGACATCCTCACCCTGCTCATAGAAAAAGGAGCCGATGTCAATTCAAGGGCAAGCAACGGCTCCACAGGATTGATCAATGCGTCGTACATGGGCTACACTGACGCGGTGAAAATCCTGCTGGACCGCGGGGCGGACGTCAACGCGCGGGCCAATGACGGACACACCGCGCTTATCAGCGTTTCCCAGTGGAATTACGCTCCCCAGTACACCGAGATCGCGAAAATTCTCGTTGAAAAAGGCGCCGATGTGAACATTGTCGCGAAAGACGGATACACGGCGCTGATGATGGCGGCCATGGCGACCTCTACCGGCAACCAGGCCCTGGTGAAGTATCTCATAGAGCACGGCGCGCGCGTCAACGTAAAGTCCCATAATGGACAGACCCCATTGAAAATGGCCATTGCAAGAAAAAATGAAAACATCATTTCCCTGTTGAGGAACGCGGGAGCGGAAGAATGAAAAAAACAAAAAAGATACCCCCTCTTTTATATCCCGCATTGATGTTTTTCATCATCGTTATGCCATATTTCTCCGTCGATGCGCAGACGAGAGACATTTTTTCCAGATTCCCCACGCTCCAGTGGCAGATCGATAACAATCACAGAAAGGGAATGAATAAAAACCTCATCGTATCGGGATTGAAGGAATACGGGAAATCCGTTGATCCCGCGGTCATAATGGGACTCAGGCGGATCATATCGGACGAGACATACGCGAAATACATGAACTTCAACGCCGAACGTTTCCCCATGGACGGCACCTATGACAAATGGCGCAATATCGGCATTGTTATTCCCATGCAGAAAAAAAAAGATGCCCCGGTCGCGCCCCAGTATGACATCACCGAATTTAAATACTTCATGGACGGGGACAGAAACCTTTACGTGATGTTCAAAACCAGGGCCCGCCCTTTTAAATATGATAAAGGGTCCCAGTCTTTCCTGGTCTGGGTCAATACCGGCTCATGGGCCCAGATAAGGATACAGTTTAAAAATTGCCAGAACGAGGCCGCTTTCAAGGTATACGATTTCCGCATGCCGTGGATCGAGGGCATGCAGTACGGCAAATGGTATCCCATCGAATTCCGGTACGGCACCGGTGAAATAGCCGAAGCGATGATCCCGCTCGGCAGGATATTCGATATCCAGGGCATCAGCCTTCCGGATCTCGTCACCATCATGCCCGAAGCCCGGTACCAGGCCCCTGCCAGGGAATATTTCAATCCAATGTCATGGACCAATATTTCAACAGGTTACGGCAATCATGGCCTTGCGCTCCTGATGCACCAGCTTTCAAACGGGGCCGCCGTCAAAGCGGCCGATAATCCCATGATAAACGGAAAATACGCGCGCATCATTTCGCCCGTCAGCGGGCATGCCTTCGACCTGTTCGGCGGCAGCAAAGATGAAAACGCGCCGGTAGGTCAATGGATCAACGGAAAAACCGAATGGCAGAAATGGATGATACTGCCATTTGATTCCGAGGGCAACCATCTCATAATCTCGGAGCACAGCGCGAAATGCCTCGATGTCAGTGAAGCAGACGGCACGATGTATATCGTCCAGAAAAGCTTTTCCGGTTCCGATTCGCAGAAATGGAAGCTGGTACCGATGAATGATGGATCATGCCGGATAGTATCTAAAAAATTCAACATGGCCATCGGAGTCGAAAAGGATAAAATTCTATTCTGGGGGGCCAGGCTTGTGCTCGGCGAAATAAACAGCGACAGGAGCCAGGAATGGCGGGTCCGTTGATATAATTTAAATAATATTCAGAAGCGGCCTGGAAGAATACGCAGATGACCGGACGGCAGGCCGTCACCCTCGGCCCGGTAAAAAGACCGGCGTTTCCACTCAGTTGATGATTTCCCAATCTCCAGGAAGAAATCATGTCGCCCATGCCAGGACGCCCCGCCGGAGGCAAAAACAATTTGACACCCCGCATAAATGGAAAAGAATGCCGAATCAAATAAGGGAACCTCTAAAAATCAAATTTGGATGTTCCCTTGCGTGCACTTTCTAAGTAAAAATTAGAATTTTCCAGTGTGTGAATAATGAAAATTCTAATTTTCAGAGGTGCCCATAAACTAAACCAGGTGCGAGCATGATTGAAGAAACAAGCAGCCTGATAAAAATCAGGATCGACAAAATCGGCGAAATCAGGGACGAGTTCGGTGTAAACCCGTTCCCGTACAGGTACGACGTCACGGACGGTTCCTCGGAGATAATCGGAAAGTTCGAGGAGTACTCCTCGTCCGAAAGGGCCGTGAGCGTCGCCGGAAGGATCATGACCCAGAGGATCATGGGAAGGGCGGCCTTCTGCACCATACAGGACCAGACAGGCAGGATACAGATATACCTGAGCGAACAGACGGTCGGCGAGGCGCCGTACAGGATGTTCAAGAAGCTCGACATCGGCGACATCATAGGCGCGAAGGGAAAGGTAAAGAAGACCAAGACCGGCGAAATAAGCGTTTTCGCGGATGAATACACGGTCCTTTCCAAGAACGTCAGGCCGCTCCCGGTGGTCAAGGAAAAGGACGGCGAGACCTACGACGCGGTGTCGGACAAGGAGCTCAGGTACAGGAACAGGCACGTGGACCTGATCGTGACGCCCGGGGTGAAGGAGACCTTCATCAAGAGGACCGGCATCATAAAGAACGTCAGGGCCGTGCTCGATTCAAAGGGCTTCTGCGAGGTGGAGACCCCGGTGCTCCAGCCGATATACGGGGGCGCGGCCGCTTCGCCGTTCACCTCCCACCACAACGCGCTCGACATGAAGCTCTACCTGCGCATATCCCTCGAGCCGTACCTGAAAAGACTCATCGTCGGCGGACTGGACAGGGTGTACGAGCTTGGCAAGTGCTTCAGGAACGAGGGGATCGACAGGACCCACAACCCGGAATTCACCATGCTCGAGCTCTACCAGGCGTACGCGGACTACGAGGACATGATGCGGATCACCGAGGAGCTTTTCGAGCAGACCGCGCTTAAGATAAACGGCACGACGAAGGTGAACTTCGACGGGAAGGAAATCGACCTCAAGACGCCGTGGAAGAGGATAAAGATGGTCGACGCGATAAAGGAATACGCCGGACTGGACGTTCTCTCCATGTCCGACGATGAGCTGAAGAAGACCGTGCTTGACAACGGCGGCACTATCAAGGGCGAATTCATAAGGGGGCTCGCGATAGACGAGATATTCGAGATCTTCGTGGAGAGGCACCTGGTCCAGCCGACCTTCATCACGCACCACCCGCTTGAGACCACGCCGCTCTGCAAGCCCGACTACGCGGACCCTAGATTTCTGCAGAGGTTCGAGCTCTTCATCAACTGCATGGAGTTCGCGAACGCGTACAGCGAATCCAACGACCCGGTGTTCCAGAGGAAGACACTGTACGAGCAGTCCCTCAGGAGGGAGGTCGACGAGGAGGCCCCGCCCATGGATGAAAACTTCGTGCAGGCCATCGAGGCCGGCATGCCGCCCGCGGGGGGCCTGGGCATAGGGATAGACAGGATGGTGATGCTCCTTACCGGCGAGGCTTCGATCAGGGACGTGATCTTCTTCCCGACCATGAGGCCGGAGGCCTGATAAGGCCGGAGGTCCTTTAGGAACGGAGGTCTGGCAAGTCCGGAGGTCTGGCAAGTCCGGAGGTCCTTTAGGAACGGAGGCCTGGATCAGTCGTTATAGATGTAAAAACCCTTCCCGGATTTCCTTCCGAGACGGCCCGCGTACACGTATTTCTTAAGCAGGGGGCACGGCCTGTACTTCGGGTCCGCGTATTCCCTGTACATCTCCTCCACCACCGCGAGCAGTACGTCCAGACCTATCATGTCCGCCAGCGCGAGCGGTCCCATGGGCATGTTGAGCCCTATCTTCACGACCTTGTCGATAGAGTCCACCGTTCCGAAATCCTCGTAGAGCAGGTAGATCGCCTCGTTGATCATCGGGATGAATATCCTGTTCAGCATGAAGCCGGGGTAGTCCCTGGACTCCACGAAGTCCTTTCCCAGCTTCTTGACGACGTTCTTGGTCAGCCCGAACGTCTCCCTCGTGGTCAGGAACCCGGGGATTATCTCCACGAGCTTCATCACCCTGGCGGGTATCATGAAGTGCAGGCCTATGACGGATTCGGGCCTTTTCGTGGCGGAGGCTATCGCTGTGATGGATATGGACGAGGTATTGGTCGCGAGCACAGTTCCGCCCGCGCAGATAGCGTCGAGGTTTTTGAAGACCTTTTTCTTCACTTCCAGGTCCTCCACCACGCACTCGATGACGAATTCCGCCGCGGCGAGGTATTTCAGGTCGTTGTATATCTTAATCCTCGAAGTTATCCCTCCCATGCCGTCCGCGCTTATCCTGCCCTCCTTTACGTACCTGTTGAGCCTGGACTGGATCTTTTTAAAGGCGTCCCTGGACCTGCTTTCATCGATGTCGTACATGAGAACGTCGAAACCGGCCTCGGCAGCAAGCTGGGCGATGTCGGTCCCCATTATGCCGGTGCCGACTATTCCGAATACCTTCATATCTCCTCCGGTCGGACGGATGTATATTTTTCCGGGACGGCCCCGGAATGCCCCGGTCCTTTTAAATGAAAACTGCGCCCGACAGATTCCCTTATATTTTTTATCACTAAACTTCAAGTATTATTCCTTATCCTGTTGACTTTTATTGCCGGCGGGATATAATCAAAAAAACTTGACCGTCCGCTGTTTCCGCGGGGAAAAAAGTCCATCATGCCGGAAGAAATAAAAGAAATATCAGCCCTCCTGACCGGGCTGGAAATTATCGGACCGGAAACCGACCCGGAAATCTCTTCGATCTATGCCGGCGCGTGCGGGAACCTCGACCTGGGGCCGGTCGATTACCTGACCGTCAGGGACCTTGTCGAGCTGAGCGGCTGCGGTTCCCCGCCGGTACACGCGCTCCTGCTGGCCATGTTCTCCTCCCTGAGGGAGGGGAGCGTGTGCATAAGGTTCGACAGGAAATCCCTTGAAAAAAGGTTCTCGGCCTTCGCCGGGAACGCCTCCTCCGAGCTCGCGCGGCAGATATGCGCCGACGTTAAAAAATATCCGGACCTGGTTTTCGTGAAGGATGAAGGCGGACCGTCGCTTTTCAGCGGCACGGCCGATGAATTCAGGCCCCTGGTCCTTGCGTCGGAGAAGGGCCGCGACCTGCTATACTTCCAGAAATATTACCATTTCGAAAACAGGATGAGGGCCGACCTGGCCAGGCTCATTTCCGCCTCTCCCGAAAAGGCCGACCGGGAAGAAATCAAAAAAATAATCGACGATGTCTTCATGAAAAGACCGGTCCGTCCCTTCTCGTTCAACGCGAAGCAGGTTATGTCCGTCGTTGTTTCGCTGACGAAAAGGCTGGCGATCATATCCGGGGGACCCGGCACCGGAAAGACCTCAATAGCCATAAACATACTGCGCGCCTTCCTGAAAAGGGGCGCGGACCCGGCGATGATGAAAATAGCCGCGCCCACCGGCAGGGCGGCGAAAAGGCTCGAGGAATCGGTCATCGCCGGCCTGGGAACCATAGAGAAAAAAACGGCGGCCGAGGAGCGCCTGTCGGAAATAAGCGGCGCGACCATCCACAGGCTCCTGGGGTATTCGCCTTCAATGAACGGCTTCCTCCGAAACGGGAAAAACAGGATCGAGGCCGACCTGATCATCGTCGACGAGGCCTCGATGCTTGACGTCGTGCTCCTCTCCCGCCTTCTCGAAGCGGTGGACGAAAGGACGTCCGTCGTGCTCATGGGCGACAGGGACCAGCTGCCGTCCGTCGATTCCGGGGCCGTCCTTTCGGACCTCGTCCCGGCGGGCGGAGCGGGATACTCGGAAGGCATGGCGTCCCTCTTCCTCGATCTGATCCCGGGAGCGGAGGCCGCGGTCAGGGAGGGCGCCGGGTCCCCGGCGGACGGCGTCGTCATTCTTGAAGAAAGCTACAGGTCGTCAGCCGCGCTCAGAAAATTCTCCGAGAGCGTCAATTCAGGCGACGCGAAGGCGGTGGACCGCCTGCCGTCGGTGGAGCTCCGCCGTCCCGCGGGCGGGAAGTTTTTCGACGTAAGACTGGAAGGCGCTTACATCCTGGCTCCCGGCTCGAGCGGGCTCGATCCCTACGCCGAGTGCAGGGAGCTCGCCGTATCGTGGGTGCGGACGCGCTTCCTGGGCGAAGGCGGGATACAGTCCCTCGCGGAAAGGGCCGCCGGAATCGAATTTTCCGGTCCCGTCCCTGACGAGCGTCTTACGGTCATGCTGTCGGAAATTTTTTCCAAGCTCGAGGAGGGAATGATCCTCACGCCGCTCAGGTCCGGAACCTTCGGATCGTCGGGATTGAACTCGATGATCATCCAGTCGGTGGCGCGGTCCCTTGACCGGCCCCCGGCCGGCGGATTTTTCCCCGGCATGCCGGTCATAATCACGAAAAACGATTATCCGAAGGACCTCTACAACGGTGACACCGGCATCGTGCTCCGCGACGCCGGGGGCGGACATTCCGCATTCTTCAGGCGCGGCGGCGGGTTCACCGGCTTCTCCTGCTCCCTCCTTCCTGAATGGGAGCCGGCATACGCGATAACCGTCCACAAGAGCCAGGGGTCAGAATACCGGGACATACTCTTCATCATCCCGGATAAGGCCCCGGACAGGCTCCTCACAAGGGAAATACTTTACACCGGCCTCACCAGGGCGAAACGGTCCGCCGCGCTCTATTCGGGCGCCGGTACGTTGAAAAGGGCCATGTCAAACAGGACGGTAAGGGAAACCGGTCTGATGCAGGCGTTCCGGGAATTTTAATTGACTTGCCGCGTCCGTGTCCGTCTTAATAAACAGTCTACCGGAAAAAAATGGAAATAATCGGACAAATCATAAACAACAGGTACAGGCCGGCCGAGCTTCTTCACGAGGATTCGATATCAATCCTGTACAGGGCCTTCGAACTGCCGTCGGATTCCGAATGCCTGGTCAAGCTCCTCAAGAGGGAAAACATATCCTCCGGCTACGCCGACATCATCAGGTTCAGGGCCGATATAAATTCCGTCTCCAGGCTCTCGCACGAGGGAATAGCCCGGGTGATGGAATGCGGGGAATACCTGGACAGGATCTACATCGCGATGGAGCCGCTCCGTCCCGTATTCCTCGGAGACATCAAGGGCAGGATGGAAACGGCCGCCGCGATCGAGTGCGCGATGAAGCTCTCGTCCGCCCTTGAATGCGCGCATAAAAACGGCCTGCTCCACAGGCACATCAATCCATGGAGCGTGCTCGCCGTCGACGGCGGGTACAAGATAATCGACTTCGGGCTGTCGCACGTGATAGAGTTCAGGGAAACGCCGCAAAAGACCGACATGGACAGGTTCTTCGGATGCATCTCCCCCGAGCAGAGCGGGCTCATCAAGAGGCCCGTCGATGAAAGGAGCGACCTGTACTCGCTGGGCGTGATTCTATACCGTCTCCTCACCGGCCTGAAACCCTTCACAGGCGACGACGTCTTCACCATCCTTTCCCAGCACCTTTCAAGACAGCCGGAACCTCCCGCTTCACTGGACCCGGACGTGCCGCCTGCCCTTTCAAACATGATAATGAAGCTGCTTGAAAAAAACCCGGACGACAGGTACCAGACCTCCACCGGCCTGATATTCGACCTGAAAAAGCTCACCGAGGGATGGAAGGAATTCATCCCGGGGCTCAACGACGTGACCTCGAAATTCAGCTTCAGGAGCAGGATGATCGGGAGGGAAAAGGACCTGGGCCTCCTCAAGAGGATCTACGGCGAATCCGCGCAGGGAAAGGGCGGCGCCTGCATCATCAACGGCGAGGCGGGATCCGGCAAAACCAGGCTCGCGGAAGAGCTCAGGGACCACGTGTATTCAGAGGGCGGCCTTCTCATAGAGGGCAAATGCTTCGCGGGCGAGAACAAGATACCGTTCGAACCTTTCATGGAGGCGCTTTCGTCATACATCAGGAATTTCAGGAGATATTCAGAATCAAGGAAGAACGAGATCCGCGGGGGGCTTTCTGGCGAGATGTCGTACATAGGGAAAACAATATCGAGGTTGAACCCCCTTGCCGGGGAACTGCTCCCGTCGCCCGCGCCAGGTCAGCATCACGCGCCTGAAAAATCCAACATCAGGTTCAAGAGCAACGTGGGAAACCTTTTCCTGAAAATAGGCGACATGGAAAAGGGACTCGTCATAGTGATAGACGACCTCCAGTGGGCCGACGACGGCACGATGGACGTTTTCGAGGAGATGCTCGAAACCATAGGCGACCGACGGGTGATGCTCGTCGGGACATGCAGGCACGATGAGCTCCCCGAGCGTCACAGGCTCACGCGGCTCATGAAGGAAAAATCCGGGATGATATTTTCCATCAATTTAAGCCCGCTCGATCCGGCGCAGACGGCGGAGCTCGTCTCACTGCTGATATACGAAAAGAAGGAAAACCTCGGAGAAATCGTAAAACACATCCATTCAAGAAGCGGCGGCAACCCCTTCATCGCCATCGAGGTGCTGAAGCAGATGATATCGGGCGGGGCCCTGTTCTACCGGGACGACCGGTGGAACCTGAACAGGAAGGCCCTGGGAAGGGAGGACCTTTCCGGCACGGAGATCAACCTGATCATCAGCAGGATAGGCCTCCTCGACGAAAACGAGAAAAAGCTGCTTTCATACGCGGCGGTGATCGGGAGAAAATTCGACCTCGACCTGCTGTTCCGGCTGTGGGGGACCGGGGGTCCCGAGGCATATCCCATCGTTGAAAAGGCCCTGTCCCTCCAGATACTGGTGCTGGACCCTCTTGAAAAGGGCAAGATATTCTTCGTTCACGACAGGATCAAGGAGGCCTTTTATTCCTTCATACCGTCAAAGGAAAGGACCAGGCTGCACATCGACATAGCCGGGTCCCTTGAATCCGTCTATGGCGAAAAGCTCGTGGACATGATTTTCGACCTGGCCCACCACTACATCGAGAGCGGCTCCGCGGAAAAGTCGATAGAGTACGCAATCCCGGCCGGCAGAAGGGCGAGGGAGATGTACGCCTACGACGACGCGGTGAGGTATTTCAACAGGGCGCTCGCGTTCCTGGAAAAATCAGGCGGGGACGGCGATAAAATACTGGAGTGCAAAGAGGAGCTCGGCGGGATATATGTGACGATAGGAAGGACCGGCGAGGCCATAGTCCTTTTCAACGGCATCCTGCCGCTGGTGAAGTCCGGGATCCAGAGGGCCGGCATATACATGCAGCTTTGCGACGCTTACTACAGGAAGGGCGACTGGATCAACTGCGAGGAAAACGCCGCAAGGGGGCTCGCGCTACTCGGACTTAAAATCCACACCACCAGGATGGGTTTATGGGCGAGGATACTAAAGGAACTGGCGGTTCACGTGTCCCACAGGCTCATGCCGTTCCTGTTCGTCAGGTCGCAGGAAAATCCCGACGCGGAAAAGTACAGGATGATGGTGAACATTTTTGAGCCGCTGGCGATGAGCTACGTGCTGAACGACCCCATCAAATTCGTATGGTCCAACCTGTACATCCTCAATCTTTCGGAAAGGAAGATAGGACCGTCGAGGGAGCTCGCGAAAAGCCTCTACGCGATAGGCGGGCTTTACATGTCCATACCACTGTTCGGGAAGGCCGGGGCCTATCTCGAAAAAAGCCTGTCGATAATGAGGCGCCTGAATTACGACTGGGGCACGGCAAAATGCCTCCAGCTTCTGGGGTACAGGTACGAATGGATGGCCGACTTCAAGTCTGCTCTGGAAACTTTCCGGAAAAGCGCGGACATTTTCATGAGGCTGGGCGATACCAAGGAAACCGCGATGGCGCTGAACGGGATCGAGCACTGCCACTATTACATGTCCGACTATAAAAACGCGGAATCCATCAACCAGAGGTATTATGCTATCTCCGGCAAGGCCTCCGACTACTACGGCATCGGCGCTTCCGAGATCTATTCGTCCCAGTACTACAGGGAAACAGGCGACCTCGACAGGGCGGACTTCCACGCTGAAAGGGCCAACAGGCTGAGCGCGGAAAAAAAAATACCATTCAACCTCTGCTCGTCCTACATCGAGCTCGGATGCAACGCCCTGGAAAGGGGCGAAACGATGAAGGCCATCGAACACCTCGAGGCGGCCCAGCAGCTCAACAGGGAGAACAATTTTCTCAGGCAGTACATCAAGCCTTTTTATTACTATCTCGCGCAGGCGTACCTGGAGGACTACCAGAAAAACCGCTTCATGGCGGACGGGCTCTCCTCCGGCGACCTGAAAAGGGCCGGCAGGGCGAGCAAAAGGGCGTTGAGAAGGATGAAAAACTGGCGGACGCACTACGGGGGCGCACTCAGGGTTTATGCCGGATACTGCGCCGCGGTCGGAAATAAAAAATCCGCCGCCAGGTATTTCCAGAAGGCGATAAGGCACTGCGAAAAGACAGGAAGGGCATACGAGTTCGCCAGGACATATTACGACTACGGCATTTTCCTCACGCAGAACGGCGAAGGCGCCGAGGCAAAAAAATGCTTCGAGGCGTCATATGCGGTATTCAGCGAAATCTCCTCCCAGCTATACGTCGCCAGGCTCAGGGACCTGCTCGGCATCAAGGGACAGGACACGGAAACCTCCATCCAGAGGCTGGTCAACAAGGAAAGGACCGCTTACATCAACAGGATGGAGAAGGAGATATCCTTCATGCAGGACGTCCATGCCATTCTCGGGAGGGTCGCGGGGATCGCCCTCGATCTGACAGGCGCTGGATCCTGCTGTCTTTTCACCGTGCCGAAGGGAGGGGGCTCTCTCGTCCCTGAGATCACAATAAACATGCCGGACAACGCCATGAGGGAATCGGCGGAAGCGCTCGCGGTGATCTCCCTGAAATCTTCAAAGCCGGTCATATCCGGTGTTTCCGGGGTGGAAGACATCCCCGATACCCTCAAGGGAAAGGTTGTCATGTGCCTTCCCATAAAAACAGGGAAAACCGACCTGGGGTCCTGCTTCATCGCGAACCCTTCTTCCGGCTCCTTTTCACAGAGGGACGCGGATTTCCTTCAGGAATTCATGTCGGATATAGCAGTCATACTGGAAAATGCACTCCTTCACAGCAGGCTGGGACAGAAAAGCCGGGACGACAGGAAGCAGACAGTAACTCCCCTGACCGAGGAAAAGATAAAAAAAGTCATTTCTTACATAAACAGGCACTATACCGAGGACATAAGCAGGGAAAGACTTGCGGACATGGTGGGAATAAGCCCGAACCACCTGGGGAAATTCTTCATGATTTACACGGGCAATAAGATAGGGGATTACATTAACGAACTCAGGATAAAAAGCTCCCTTAAAAGGCTTAAAGATTCGAATGAAAACATAATAGACATCGCCTATGACACAGGTTTTGAAAGCCTGAGGACATTCAACAGGGCGTTTTTAAAGGTCATGAAGACCACTCCCAAAAATTTCAGGTATAAAAACAGGATTTAATCTTCCGGTCCTTTGGACATGGCAGGTTTCCGGGCATTTAATAAAAAAATTTTATTCTTTTTTTTAAAAAAATTTTAAAATTAATATTTTATTTTATACTCTTTAAAAGAGTAATTATAAGATAAAAATACTCTTTTAATACAATAAAAAATATATAAACATACTCATAAAATACATATATTTGCCCATATCACACCCACATTGAATTAATCAACATTATAAAACATGGACAAAATCAATTCATGTCCATTTTGACGAGACTAAAGGTTGAAATATGTGTATTGTTCTATTACGAACCGTCCGGAAGGTCTTAAAAAATAAATAAAATTCCATGGTTCAAAACTCTTAGGGGCTTTAAATAACGGGGGGCTTAATACAAGAAACTCAGGAGGGGGCTTCATGAAAAGATTACTTCTTCTCTCTGTATTCGGCCTTATTCTCACAGCATCGATTCCTGCATTCTCAAAGACTTACGATCTGATTCTCATTCACGGTATTACCAACAAACACCAGTGGAGCGATTCGTTTCTCGACAAGGTAGCTTCCATATGGGGTTCCGGAAACGTATACTGCATATATACCAACAGCTCAACGAGGGTGTGGACCAGGACCATCAACGGCAGAACGATATACTTCTGCGGCGAAAATGACTACACGGCAGGCGACGGCACCATAGCGGTACAGGGCGGCCTGATGAGGACAAAAATAGTCAAACTCCAGACGTCATACGGACTGAGCGCGAAATTCAATATCATAGCGCACAGCATGGGAGGCCTTGTTAGCAGATACTACATCAAGACCTACCCGTATACGGTCGCAGGGCTCGTAACGCTGGGCACCCCGCACAAGGGATCGCCTCTTGCTGATTCCGCGAAATTCATGGCGTTCTTTCTGGAAGCAAAAGATGCGGCTTACCAGCTGACCCCTAATTATGTAAAAAACACTTTCAATCCTGCTTACCCGGCAAGCGGAGCGCCTCTTGCTGACAGCGGCAAAATCTACACTATCGCAGGCGACGGCGACGGCTGGGACTGCTGGGGATGGGGCGGCGAGCTCCAGATAGGATGGGATATACTGACCACTATCTACTGGAGAGACAGCGACGGCGCGGTTGCTTCCGGTGACGAGCAGATAACCGGCTCAACTTTTATAGGAAAATTCTGGGATTATGACCATATGGATCTCGTAAAAAATGCCAGCGTGGCATCATTGGCAGCCCAATACCTCAGATAGTTAAAATATAAAACCAAAAAAAAAGCCGTTCAACCCCATGAGCGGCTTT
The DNA here is from genome assembly GCA_025457915.1 of Spirochaetota bacterium. GTDB lineage: Bacteria > Spirochaetota > UBA4802 > UBA4802 > UBA5550 > JALOTL01. Next base: position 223,136 of record JALOTL010000007.1, read on the forward strand.
TTTTTGTCCCTTTACAACCCCGCGCATTTATTGACAAAATATGCAGACGGCGTATAATCCGATCAATCCCGCAAGGACATGGAGCGAACAGATGAGGCTGGACAGGATGCTGTCGATAATAGTCATGCTGCTGAACAAGGACCGCATATCCGCGAAGGACCTTTCCGAAAAGTTCGAGGTCTCCGTGCGGACCATATACAGGGATATTGAATCCATAAATCTGGCGGGGATCCCGATCGTTTCATACCAGGGAAACAGCGGCGGATTCGGAATAATGGAAAACTACAGGCTGGACAGGCAGGTCCTGACCCTGAAAGACATGACATCCATTCTTTCCGCCCTGAAGGGCATCAGCCCCACCCTTGAAAACAGGGAACTGGACGGCGCCATCGAAAAAATCGCCAGCCTCCTGCCGCGCGGCGGGGGAAGCCTGAACACGGATTTCGGCGAGCAGATGGTCATCGACATCCTTCCATGGGGATACAGGAAAAGGCAGAAAAAAATCCTCCACCTGGTAAACGAATCGATCCGGGACCGCATGCTGATCGGCTTTCTTTACAGGAACTCGGCCGGAAAATCCGTCAGAAGAAAGATAGAGCCAATGACGCTCATCTTCAAGGGATACGCCTGGTACCTGTTCGCCTTCTGCAGGCTGAAAAACGATTACAGGCTGTTCCGCCTTTCACGGATAAGCGGCATTGAGGTCATACCCGAGCATTTTTCAAGAAGAAGCGCTTCTTATAAAGACTACATGAAGGACGGGGAACCTGACAGGGAAAAGGTTGACCTGACGCTCGAATTCACCCCCGAGGCAAGGTTCATGGTAGAGGATTATTTCGACGAGGAGAGCATAGAGGTAAAGGACGACGGCCGCATGACGGTGAAGGCTTCGTTCATCGAGGACGAGTGGGTTTATTCACTGCTGCTGAGCTACGGAGAAAAAGTCAGGGTGGTGGCGCCGGAAAGAATCAGGAAAGCGCTGGGCGAAAAAGCGAAAAAAATTTTAACCCTCTGCCAAACCTGACATACAGGTGTCGCGGGCATGGTTTACCATAGTCCTTAAAAAAACAGGATTTAATATAATTTCTGTCTGCAGGAGGACAAAATGAAAACAGGAAAAAGACTGATCATCGCGACGCTCTGCGGCGTAATCACCGGGCTGGCATGTTTCGGTCTCGCGTCCAGCGGGAAAGCGGAACTGCCCTGGCCGGCTGCGGTGCAGATAATTTTATCCCGCACCCTCATCGGCTTTTCGATCGGCATCAGCGCCGTCAGCATCGTCCACTGGTCGCTTAACGGGCTGGTCATGGGAGTGATCTACAGCCTGCCGCTTGCCTTCGGCGTCCTGATGGCGCCGGACAATCCGGAATTCAGCAGGAGCATGCTCTTCACGAGCACGATCGTGCTGGGAGCGGTTTACGGGATATTCATCGAACTGGTGACCACGGTCGTATTCAAGGCAGAGGCCGGCGACTGAACCGCGGCAGGCAGCCGGGGGCCGCGCATACCCGCGACGGCCTTCGGCTCCGTCTTTGTCCGGATAAAACCGCGGATCGGCCGGTTTATGCCCCGGGCAATATTAATCTCCGCGGCCGCGTTACGGACGGGAAATATCATGCAAATCCCCATATTCCTGAATAAAAAGGCCATAATCCCCCATAAACACTCGCGTTCCCAAAAAAAAATTGACAAATTGCCTTCCTGAAAAACATTCATTAACATAAATTTTCTGAAGGCGTATTAATAAGAGGACGTGATGGATTATTCAAAAACGGTAAATCTTCCAACGACCGATTTCCCCATGAAGGCCAACCTTCCAGCGAGGGAGCCGGAGATACTGAAAAAATGGATGGAAATGAAGATTTACGACAGGATACAGGAATCCCGCAAGGACGCCGGGCTGTACATCCTGCACGATGGGCCGCCCTATGCAAACGGTCACATACACATCGGGCACGCCCTCAACAAAATCCTCAAAGATATCATAGTTAAGCACAAGACCATGTCCGGCTTCAGGGCGCCATACGTTCCGGGGTGGGACTGCCACGGCCTGCCGATTGAGCTCAACGTGACCAGGGAGCTCGGGGACAGGGCGAAAGACATGCCGAAAACGGAAATAAGAAAAAAATGCAGGTCTTTCGCGGACAAGTACGTCAGGATCCAGATGGATGAATTCAAGCGGCTCGGGGTGTTCGGCGATTACGAAAACCCGTACCTTACCATGTCGCCGCTTTACGAATCGAAGATCGTGGACGTCTTCGGCAAGATCCTGAAGGGCGGATACATCTACAGGAGCAAGAAGCCCATATACTGGTGCCCCAATTGCGTCACGGCCCTCGCCGAGGCGGAGGTTGAATACGGAAACCACACGTCACCGTCCATATATGTGAAATTCAAGGTCGACCCGTCCACCGCCGGTATAAAGGGCGTGGATGCGGACAATCTCCACGCGGTCATCTGGACTACGACACCGTGGACGATTCCCGCAAACCTCGCCGTATGCTTTCACCCGCAATTCCAGTATTCCGTCTTCAAATTCGGGAAGGAATACTACGTTCTCGCCAGGGGGCTGGCCACGCAGATGGAGGAGGTGGTGGGAAGCAAAATTGAGGGGGAATTCCCACTCACGAGGGAGCAGATAGAAAAATTCAGGGTTTATCATCCCCTGATCAACAGGGAATCCAGGGTCATCTTCGGCGACCACGTCACGCTGGACGCCGGAACAGGGATAGTGCATACCGCCCCGGGACACGGCCAGGAGGACTACGTGATAGGCATCCAGTACGGTCTTGAGGTTTACTGTCCGGTCGACGATGAGGGCAGGTTCACCGACGACTACCCGGACATGAAGGGCGTAAACGTGTTCGACGCTAACGATAAAGTCGTCGATCTTCTCAGGAAAAACGGCACGCTCATACAGACCAGTAAAATCGAGCATTCCTATCCGCACTGCTGGAGATGCAAAAAGCCGCTGATATTCAGGGCGACAGAGCAATGGTTCTTCAAAATTGATCACGACGGCCTGAGAAGAAAGGCCATGAGCACCGTCGACACCACGGAATGGATCCCGGTATGGGGCGAGGCGCGATTCAGAAGCATGGTCGAGACAAGACCGGACTGGTGCCTTTCAAGGCAGAGATCGTGGGGGGTCCCCATACCTTCCTTCAGGTGCTCCAAATGCCAGAAAAACATGATGTCAGCGGAAAGCGTTGAGCACTTCGCCGGAATCGCCGCGGAAAAGGGGATAGATTCATGGTATACGGATGACATCGGCTCGCTCATCCCGTCGGGAACCAGGTGCCAGTGCGGAAGCGAAGACTTCATCAAGGAATACGATATTCTCGACGTGTGGTTCGATTCCGGCGTGTCGCATTTCGTCGTCCTTGATTCGTGGAAGGGCCACAGGTGGCCCGCCGACATGTACCTCGAGGGCAGCGACCAGCACAGGGGATGGTTCCAGTCGTCGCTGTGGCCGGCGCTGGCCCTGAGGGGAAGCGCCCCATTCAAAACGGTGCTCACGCACGGTTTCGTCCTCGACGAGGAAGGCAAGGCGATGAGCAAATCCCTGGGCAACGTTGTCCCGCCGGAACTTCTCATCAAGGAATACGGCGCCGACATACTGCGGCTCTGGGTGTCTTCCGAGGACTACAGGAACGATCTCAGGATAGGCACGGACATGATCAGGCAGATCGCCGATTCATACAGGAAGATCAGGAACACCTTCAAGTTCATCATGGGAAATCTTTCGGATTTCTCGGAGAAGGACAGGGTGCCGTATGATAAGCTGTCCGACCTCGACAAATGGGTGCTCCACAAGCTTTACCATCTTTCAAAAAAGATCATCGAGCATTACGAAAAACACGAGTTCCATCTCGTTTACAGGAGCATGCTGAATTTCTGCGCGGTCGAGCTTTCCTCGGTTTACTTCGACATATCCAAGGACATACTCTACGTCGAGCCCGCGGACTCGGTCAAACGACGGGCCAACCAGACGGTTCTGAGCGAGGCCCTGAAATCCATGGTGAAGCTCATCACGCCGATACTCGCATTCACGTCCGAGGAGATATGGCAGTTCATCGGGATGAAGAACTCCGTCCACGAGGAGAGCTATTACCGCCTCGACGACAGTTACGACAACCCCGAAGTCGAGTCAAGGGTCGAAGGGCTGGTCGACGTTAAAAAGGACGTGCTCAAGGCAATCGAAGAGGCCAGGAAGGAAAAAAAGATAAAAACATCGCTGGAAACGGACGTCAGGATTTTCGTGTCCGACCAGAAGCTCAGGGGCCAGATGATGGAAATGGGCGATGAAATAAAGAGATTCTTCCAGGTGGCATCGGTCGAACTGGCAGGCGAGGAATCATCCGGACTCGTTAAAATGGATTATTCTTCCGTGTCGGTCATGAAAACGTCGGGGAACAAGTGCGTCAGGTGCTGGAATTATACGCCGGATATCGGTACGGACCCGTCCCATCCAGAACTCTGCCCAAGGTGTACCGGCATAATAAACAAAATCAAGGCATGACGGGAGAAATCATGAAAAAACATCTTTATTCGATCCTCATAGTGGCAGTTACCCTTACCCTGGACCTGGTCACCAAAAACATCGTGGTGGAAAAGCTCCAGACCGGAAGCATTGAATTCCTGAACAGCTTCGTGAGGATAGCGCTGGTTTACAACGAGGGCGGCGTTTTCGGCATCATGCAGGGGTACAAAAACATGTTCCTGGTGGTTTCAATAGCGGTGCTGGGCCTGATGATATTCTATTATATCTATGAAAAGAACAAATCGACGCTTTTCAATGCATCCATGTCCCTCATCGTCTCGGGAGCGGTCGGAAACATCATCGACAGGCTGATGCCCGGAAGGCCGGGCGTGGTCGACTTCATTTCGATCGGCGTAGACGGCGTCTACAGGTGGCCGTCCTTCAATGTCGCCGATTCCGCGATAGTCGTCGGGGCGCTGATGCTTGTCGTGGTCTTCTATCTCGAGGAGAAAAAAAACAGGGCCGCAAAATCCGGCTCCTAAAAATCCACTATCTCTATGTCGCCCTCGGCCAGGACCTCGTCCTTTTCAACCGCCATGACCCTGAATTTTCCTTCGCGGTAAAAAGAAAGGTTGACCACGGCCCTTTCGTCCTCCGGCTTGACTCCGGCCGTGATTTTTTCTATGAAGCTGTCCTTTTTTGATTTCGAATCCTGTATCCTGATCTCGATGCTTTTAACTCCAAAGGGCTTTTTAGGCTTTATCAGCGCTGTAAGATCGCCGGTCTCGAACCTGGTTCCGCAATTAATGCCCTCGCCCTCCGGGGAAACGCCCTCGCAGAAAAGTATGCTTTTACCGCTGCCGCATCCCGCCGTGAGGCATGCCGCTGCTATTAACGCGGGCGTCCCGTACTTAAAGAAGAGACCCCTGAAGTTCATCATCATCCTCGATTTCCCCGGTTTCGGATTTGACCCTGACCTGTTTCTTTTCAACCCCTTCACCCCCCTTCTGGAGTATTTCAATTTTCCGTTCAGCCTCATCCAGCCTGTCGTGGCAGTACTTCGCGAGCCTTATACCCTTTTCGAACCTTGCGATGGACTCCTCCAGTCCCAGGTCCCCGCTCTCAAGCTCGGAAGCCACTTTCTCAAGCTCCCTCAGGGCCTTCTCGAAATCAAGCCTGGCATCTCCCCTGGCCTGTTTAGTCTTTTGCTGTTTTTTCTTTTCCAAAAACACCTCCCTTCATCCTTGAATCCACGGTGCAGCGCAGCTCGCCGTCGTAAAGGACGAGCCTTAAAAGATCACCGGGCGCCGCGTCGGCCGTCCTCCTGATGATCCCTCCCGCGCAGTCCATTGCTATCGTATAGCCCCTCTTGAGTACGGAAACAGGTGATAGCTTTTCAATAGACTCCAGCGCAAGCCTGTACCTGTGATCCTTGGCCCTGATTATGCCCCTGGCAAGCATTTTGACGTCCGGCATGGAAAAAAGAGCGGCCCTGGCCTGCTTAATTTTTTCCCTTACATGGGAAACGATCCTGTTCTCAACGTCTCCGAGCAGAAGCTCCCTGCCGCTGACGAGGTCTATCGGACTTCTGAAAACCCTCCTCTCAACGGCGTTGCCGACCCTGGCCCTGAATGACTTCATCGATGCGTACAGCGAATTTCTGCATCTCAGGACAAGGTAATCTATCTCCCCGGACAATTCGGTCTTTACCGGCACCGCGATCTCGGCCGCGGCCGACGGCGTCGGGGCGTACAGGTCGGCCGCGTCGTCGCTGAGCGGGTGGTCGATCTGGTGCCCGACCGCGCTTATTATCGGGACCCTTGAATTATAAAAGGCCCGGACCACGGTTTCTTCGTTGAAAGGCATGAGGTCCTCGAAGGATCCTCCCCCCCTTCCCGCGATTATTACGTCGATGCTCCATTCGGGCCTGTTCAGCTCCCTTATCGCGGCAGCAATGGATTCCGCGGCCGCCGCTCCCTGTACCAGTGCCGGCCCGATGATGATCTCGATGTTGGGGCACCGTCTCAGCGCGACTTTTATTATATCCCTCACCGCGGCCCCGGTAGGGGAAGTCACTATCCCCAGCCTCGCTGGCAGAAACGGTATCGGCCGCTTCCTCGACCGGTCGAAGATCCCCTCCCCCATAAGCTTCTTCCTGAGCTGTTCGATCCTTTTCTGGAGCTCGCCGATGCCCTCCAGCCTCAGCTGGTGGACGTTAAACTGGTAGCTCCCCCTCTTCTCGAATACCGTCACGCCGCCGAAGGCAAGCACGCTCATGCCCTCCTCGAGTTTAAATCCGAGGTTCCTGTTCGCGAATTTGAAAAACACCGCTGAAATGACCGCGTTTTCGTCCTTCAGGGTAAAATAAATGTGACCGGAGGAATGAAGGGTGAGATTGGATATCTCCCCCTTTATCCATATACTTGCCAGATTGGGGTTCTTCTCCAGGATGCCTTTTATGCCCCGGGTGAGCTCGCTTATGGTATAGACCTTCTGCTCCATCCTGTTAACATGACATAATCCCGAATAAAATCAATTATTTTTTATCACCCTTAGCCGTAATCAATTTACTGTATGCCCTTCATTTCGATGTTTTCAAACCCCTAGACCATGGCCCCCCACGCAGGCCGGGGAGGATCATCCCGGCCCATATTCGCATCAACAGGTGATTCATCATGCTTCCCCCGGGAAAAGGACGAGGGTGATAAAAGACGCCGACACACGGAAGACGGAACAAAAAAACCTGCGTATGTTTAAAAAAAATTTTAAACAAAATGCCGCAATGTTCAATATGAATTGAAAATAATAATTGCGTGAAATAAATCAGGAAAATAAATTGTTCCGGGACCGGCCCTGACGACGGATAAATCAAAATTCGCGGGTTCAAACCGGGCCTTCCATAATCGATTCGATAAGGCGGTCAGATGAAAATACTCATTACTGGAACGGACGGTTTCATAGGGAGCAATTTAAAATCCGGCCTTCAACGCATCGGCCACGACGTTCACGGAACGGTTTTTATCAGAAAAGCGGGAAAAAACGAATACCTGATTGATGTCAGGCGGCCGGAAACCTTTAAGGACCTCCCGGACATTAAATACGACGCGTTGATACATACCGCCGGGATCGTGGACCAGACCATGCCGAGGCGCCTGATGATGGATGTAAACGCAGGCGGAACGAAAAACCTGCTCGAATGGGCCTCGGCGAAATGCGGCCATTTCATCCAGATGAGCTCCATATGCGTTTACGGACTGAAGACCCTCGGCATGGACAGGACTGAAAAATCAACAAAACGGTACGAGGGGATTTTCGCCATTCCCTACATGCGCTCAAAATCACTCGCGGAGAGGCATATAGAAGCATCCGGCATCCCATATTCCGGACTGAGGCTCCCGCCGGTGCTGGGCAGGAGCGATACCTACCTGTCCCCCGCGATCATCAGGTTCCTGCGGGAGGGCAGCTTCGCCTTTTGCGGCAGCGGTGAAAAGCTCCTCTCGGTCATACTGGTTAAAAACCTGACAGGAATAGTCGGCCGGGTCCTGGAGAAGGGGCCTCTCAACGACTCACTCAACTGCGCAGATCACCACGTCCCATGGAGGGAATTCGTAGGCGAATACGCAAGGAACCTCGGTCTTGATATGCCGTTTAAAAAAAGGCGCCTTGCCAGCCTGCTCATTCACCCGTTAGACAAGCAATACCAGCTGATGATAACCTTTTCCAGTTTCGGCGCGCATTTCCCGTCCGACAGACTGATGGGGATCACCGGGTATACGCCGGAAAATCCATGGCAGGACGGGGTGATGGAGGCGATAGAGGGTTCACTCTCCGCCGTTCATTGACGGCCGCGACAGGACCCCGATCATGGCTCCGTGGATTTTACCGTTGGAAGCCAGGACCTCGGGATATTCCGGATCGTAACTCGAACCGTCATACCTCGAAACCGTTCCGCCCGCCTCTTCGACTATCAGGGTTCCGGCGGCTGTATCCCAGGGCTTGAGGTTGCCCTCCCAGAACCCGTCCAGCCTTCCGCAGGCCACGTAGCAGAGGTCTATAGCGGCGGCCCCGAGTCTCCTGATCCCCTGTATAAGCGGCATGAAATCGTTGAAGTGCCCCAGGTTCTTCCTGAGCGGGCCGGTCCTGTCGTATGGGAACCCGGTGGCCAGCATGGAAATCCCGATATCACCGATTGCCGATACTCCTATCTGCCTGCCGTTCAGGCTGGCCCCACCTCCCCGCAGCGCCGTGAAGAGCTCATCCAGGAATGGGTTGTATACAACCCCGGCCTCGACCCTTCCGTTGCTTTTTGAAAAGACCCCGATCGACACGCAGAAAAACGGCAGGCCGTGCGCGTAATTATTGGTGCCGTCAAGCGGGTCCACGTACCAGACGATGTCTCCGCCGGAATCGCTTCTGCTCCCCTCCTCGGCTATTACCGTGTGATCGGGAAATTTTCTTCTTATCGAGTCGAATATCAGCTTCTCGGAGGCCCTGTCCATGTTGGTGACCAGGTCCGTCCTGCTTTTGTATGAGACGACCGTACGACTGTTTCTGAACCCGTCGAGAAGCAGCTCCCCGGCCTCCATGGAAATTTCCGTTGCGAAATCAATCAGCTCGTTCATGATAACCTCACCTGTTTAAACAATCGATCCTCTTAATGCCGGCATCAAGCGCGGCCCTGACGGCATCGTCGAATTCCTGCAGTGTAACCCTTCTTTTAAGGTCAAAACATTCACCGGCCCTGTGCTCCGGCCTGTACTGGTCCATGAGGTTGAGGTAGGTGTTCTTCGAAAGCCCCGCGATGAACGATATGACCCCGTCGGTCCCGGCAAGGTTGTTCGGAAGAACCAGGTGCCTCACCAGGAGCCCCTTCACCGCGATGCCCCTTTCGTCGATGACCAGGTCCCCCACCTGGTCATGCATTTCCCTCACCGCGTCCGCGGCCCTTTCCGGATAATCCTGCGCGCCGCAAAGCGTTCCCGCAGTCCCGGAATCCATGAATTTCAAGTCCGGCATATATATATCGAAAACGCCCGACAGCATCCTCAGCGTGTCCGTGGAATCATATCCCCCCGAATTGTAAACGAGCGGCACCGTCAGGCCGCGGGGAACCGCGTCGGACAGTGCGGTTACGATCGCGGACACCATGTGCGTCGGCGTTACGAAATTTATGTTATGGCAGCCCCTTGACTGGAGGAGCAGCATGATGTCGGAAAGTTCGCGGAAGGATATCTCCTCGCCCCTTCCAAGATGGGATATATCGTAATTCTGACAGAAAACGCAGGACAGATTGCAGTTCGCAAAAAAAATTGTCCCGGACCCCTTTCTCCCGACCAGGCACGACTCCTCGCCGAAATGCGCGTTGAACGACGAAACGACCGGGTTCATCCCGGTCCTGCACATTCCACCTGCCCCGGAGGTCCTGTCCGCGCGGCATTCATGGGGGCAGATGCGGCACTGCTTTAACTGCGAACGCAGGGTTCCGGCGATCCGTTCAAGACCGCCGTTTTCATAAAGTGAGACATACGAAGCTCGCATGGGGCCGGTTCTTTATTTTCCAGGTTCTTTCTGTTTCTTGTCCTGCGTGCCCTGGGTCGCCTCGCTGCCTGTTTCACCGTTTAAAACCGGGAGGGTGGTATCGTTGTCCTTGAGCCTTATCTCGTATGCGGACTTGTTTATGGGAAGCGGCATCTCGGTATCCTGTTCTACCTCGAAATCGTTTTTCTGTTCCGGCATCTCCTGGTCCTTTTTCTCCTTTTCCCTGCCCTTTTTGATCAGGTCAAGTCTCGTCTTGATGTCGATGTCGTTCGGATCGGCAAGGACTGCCTTTGAATAATAGTTTTCCGCCTCCTGGATGTTGTCCAGCTTCTCATAACAGATCCCCAGGTACCTGTAAAGGGAAGCGCTCTCCCCTTTATTCTGGAGGGATTTTTGAAAATACTCCACCGCCTCCTTTATCTTGCCGTTCGAATAAAGCAGCACGCCCATCTGGAACAGAACCCTGGGGTTGTCGGACTTCAGGGCCATGGCCTGATGCAGGTACTTGAATGCGTTATCAATATCCTGGAGGGTAAGATACAGTATCCCGAGCCTGTAATTGGCCTCGAAATTGTTTTTATTTATCGCCAGGATGGCGCCGTAAAGGGTCCTGGCGTCGAGCCATCTTTTTTCCTTTTCAAATCTCAACCCGGCGCTGAAATAATATTCCTCCTTGTATGAAAGAATCCCCGAGATGTACTCGCGCAGATACACTACGTATTCAGCCTGGTTTTTTAATTCGAAAAGAAATTTCGTTTCATCTTCATAATTCTCGTTGGATTCGGCGAACTCGGTCTTTTTAAACAGTGACAGTATCCTGTCGTTGGATGCTATTGAGTTCGTCATGACCTGGAGGTTCTGAAAATCATTCGATTTCGCCGCCAGGTCCAGGACCCTCCTGTTATCGTCAAGAAACCTGGCCGCCGTTTCCCTGTCGATCCTCAGCCTGCTTTTTGCATACGGCCACCTGTTGAAGCCTTCTGGACGCAGGAGCTTCAGGACATCGTCCAGCTTCGTAGAATAAAAGTGCGAAACGACGTGTGCCTCATTATAGAACACGCCCTGGTCGGGATGATCCTTCATCAATGAAACGAGTCTTTCATATTCGGTCTTTCCGATCGAAAACGGTTTTTCGCCGTCCGAGGCCATTATGAGCATTATATTCGAAAAAAGATATATGCAATGGTTTCTGTAAACAGATTTGAGGTTGGCTACGGCCGCGATGATTGCTCCTGGCCGTACGGACTGGAGGCTGAAGACCTGCGCGAAGACCGCCTGCGGGGATGAATGCTTTTTTATCAACGAATAATATTCTTTCGAGAACCTGAAGCTGTTGAAATTCTGATCCGTGAGGTTCGGAATATCCACAACCATGCTGAATTTTTTTCCATTCCCGTAAAGATAATAAAGCAGGTCCTCCGGATCGGAAACGTATTTCTGCTTTCCCGACATGGGAAGGGTATTGTAATCCACGTCGTCGTCTGAAAGGGGATCAATGCAGACCGAGTTTTTATAATACCCGATGACCGGGTTCCTGAAAAACCTCTGGTTTCCGTCGATAAAAAGCATCCTGCTCCATTCTTTCTCGGGGATATAAAGGCACAGGGGAATAAGGGCCCTTTTGAGATTTCTGACCGGGCTGTCGGACAGGTTGAATACGGGGTAGCCGTCCATCCTGATCATTTCCCTGCTTTTTATATATGGGAGGTTGTAATTAACGTTTCTCAATTCATCGAAATTTTCAATCCTAGCCGCGTATATTGATCCTGAAAGCGGAATTTTATAATAAATATGTACGAAAATCAATGCCGGGACCATGATCAGCGGATAGATGAAATATACCGCTTTAAGGTACTCCTTCGTATTCCTGTTCACCAGGTGGATCGACGGAAGAATTATACTTACCGCAGCTGCGAAATAAAGCAAAACATAATACCAGAGACCGGTAAAGGGTATGAACCCCAGGGCAAGAACTATCGGTACCGGCAGTTTAAAAAGGGAGAATTCTATGATGTTGAATCTCTCGCCATGGCTGTAATTGTCCATTATGTTCTGGATCGTATGATTCAGGGCGATGCCGAAAAAAATAACCGGGGGGGCAAACAACAGTCCGCCGGAATAAAATTCAAGCATTCCGCAGAAGCGCGCCGCCGCGAAATGAAAAACCAGGAAAAGAACCGGGAATGCGGCCTGGAAATACACGTGCCAGTCGGATTTCTTAATGAATTTGCCAAGCCAGGTCCCCAGGGCGAGCGAAACGGCCGTGACGAACATGAAAAAAATCTTAACATGGATCAGGTTCCCGTAATACTTGATCATTGAAATATAAGCCAGGAAGACATAAAAAACGGAAAATGAGAAATTCAGGTAAGTGAAGATGAGATTGTCCCTGTGATCGACCGCCATTCTTGATTCATTGGGCTTCTCTGCGTAATCCTTGGCATAAAACGGCGACGGGCTGTATGGAAGGTTGATAATAAAAATTGCCGGGATTATCATTACTGGAAGGGCGAGCATTACGAGATAATGGTGCTGAATAAATAGATTTATGTATGATAGACCGCCCCCGAGGGCGAATCCGATCGTTGAAAATCCCAGGAACCTGTATAAACCGTGCGTGTCGTCTATATAATTGCCGCAGGATAACTTCAGAAGATAATTGCACATTATCCCCGGGAACAAAGCAGCAATTGATATTAAAAAAAGAGGCAATACGGGTAAAATGAAAAACGTTGATAACAACGGGTCTTTTTCGACAAATGGGAAATAATTCCTTGTCAGATAAATGATGGAAAAAAGAAGGAATAATAAGCCTGATACGGTAAAAATAGACCTGTAGTTTTCATGCTTATTGAACAGCCTCTTCCCGAAAATGTTGCCCAGAAAAAAGCCCGTCATTCCAGATGCGAGCACGATCCTGGCTGAAGAGGAATAAAAAATATAATATTGAAACAGGCGCGAAAGATCGGCAAACAGGAATCCCGTCAGCACAAAAGAAATGAATGTTGTATAATTTGCAATATTCCTCTGCGAGGAACTTGAATAATGAAATTCCTTTAATAATCCCATCTATCAGCAACCATAATGTAATTATTGTTAAATCATTTGAAGATTTTAATTAATTCAACCATTTTTCAATGATAATCTAAACAATACCTAAAATAATGTCTATTTATTATGGTATTTAATATAATAAATATCGGTAATAAATTATAGATTAAGGTTTCAATAATTCCATTCTCGCATAAAAGTAAAAAAAAAATAATTTTTTCTAACGGAAAAATTAAATATGCCGAAATTAAGATTAGGGATAAAAATGATAAAAAATGATATATAGGATAAATTGACATCTTATTTTGACATAAACGCATATAATCACCTATAAACGCCTACAATTCAATATTTCAGCCTTCAATTCCAGACTAAACAAACCCGAACATAAAAACGTTAGGGAAGAAATCCCGAACAGGCCGGCAAGGAAGCGGGCCTCAATAAGATTCATGGAGGAATCGAAATGATCATTAATCACAATCTATCCGCTATTAATTCTCACAAGGTTCTCAAATTCCAGCACTGGAACGTTGATAGAAACATGGAGGCTCTCTCCTCCGGCATGAGGATCAACAAGGCCGGCGACGACGCTTCAGGTCTGGCGGTTTCGGAAAAAATGAGGACCCAGATTCTTGGCCTCAGGCAGGCGGAAAGGAACACCGAAGACGGAATGTCCCTTGTTCAGACGGCAGAGGGATATCTCCATGAGCTCTCTCAGATCATCCAGAGAATGAGGGTGCTTGCCATACAGTCGTCCAACGGCATTTACACGCCGGAAGACAGGCAGCTCATCCAGGTCGAGGTTTCCCAGCTCGTCGACGAGGTTGACAGGATCGCATCCCAGGCCGAGTTCAACAAAATGAACCTCCTCCAGGGCGATTTTGGAAGGATCAACGCAAAGTCCTCGATGTGGTTCCACATGGGTCCGAACATGCACCAGCGCGAAAGGATATATATCCAGACGATGACCGCCAGGGCACTGGGACTCAAGGACGTGACGGACAGGCCGGTTACATTGTCTACGCCGGAAAGCTCGAACAGGAACATCGGCGTATTCGACAACGCACTTCACACCCTCGCCAAGCAAAGGGCCGACCTCGGCGCCTACTACAACAGGCTCGAGCATGCGGCAAAAGGTCTCATGAACGCCTATGAAAACGTCCAGGCATCCGAGAGCAGGATCAGGGACGCCGACATGGCCGAGGTGACCGTGGATTACACAAAGAACACCATACTTGTACAGAGTGGTACTGCGATGCTGGCCCAGGCCAACATGAAACCTCAATCTGTACTGCAGCTCCTGCGCTAAAAATTTTCACGGCCCCGCCGGACTCGTTCCGGCGGGGCATTGATCTTTGAAAACGATATTGCGGCAAGCATACTGGACCGGTGCCGGTTCCTTATGGTTGCAGCAATGCAGCTGGTATTCCCAACACAAAATAACCTGGAAAAAAATTCCTGATAGGGAGGTCGGGAAAAAAACAAAGGAGTGTTAATATGATAATAAATCACAACATGAGTGCAATCAACGCCAACAGGGTGCTCAAGTTCAAAAACTGGGAAGTCAGCGAGTCGATGGAAAAAATGTCGTCCGGAATTAGGATAAATAAGGCCGGCGACGACGCTTCAGGTCTCGCTGTCTCGGAAAAAATGAGGACCCAGATCCAGGGATTGAGGCAGGCGGAAAGGAACACGGAGGACGGCATGTCCTTCATCCAGACCGCGGAAGGTTTTCTAAACCAGACCGCCTCGATACTCCAGAGGATCAGGGTTCTCGCAGTCCAGTCTTCAAACGGTATTTATACCCAGGAAGACAGGCAGCTGATCCAGGTGGAAGTCTCGGCCCTCGTGGACGAGGTCGACAGGATCGCCTCGCAGGCTGAATTCAACAAATTCAAGCTCCTGCTGGGCGACTTTGCGAGATCGAACCCGAAGGCCAGCATGTGGTTCCACATGGGTCCGAACATGAACCAGAGGGAGAGGGTTTACATCGGGACCATGACCGCAACCGGACTCAATCTGAAGGACAAGACCGGGAATTTCCTGGCGAATCTCAGCACCGCTGCTGGGGCGAACAGAACGATCGGCGTTATAGATGACTCTCTGCAGAAAATCTCAAAACAGAGGGCTGACCTTGGGGCTTACTACAACAGGCTCGAACATTCGGCGAAGGGTTTAATGACTGCCTATGAAAACATACAGGCATCCGAGAGCAGAATCAGGGATGCTGACATGGCCGAGACTATGGTAGAGCTCATTAAGAATCAGATCCTCGTGCAGAGTGGCACTGCGATGCTGGCTCAGGCTAACATGAAGACAAGAGGCATACTGCAGCTTCTTGGCGGATGATAAAAAAATGAAAGTCTTATAAAGGGGATACCGAGTTTAAAAAGCCGACCGCGTAAAGCGGGCGGCTTTTTTTTATTAATCGGCAGGTTTACTGATTTAAATTCTTCAGAAGTTGTAAGCGACGTAAAAATTCATCCCGCAGAAATAATCATGGCGGCTCTTAAATCGATATCATCAATGCAACAATAAATCGCACGTGTCCACATGCCCGATTTTTTTGACTGAAAAAACAGTTAAATCGGCTTCCAGTCCCAAATTTAATGCGATTGATTATTAAATGGCTTTAAATCCGCCAAGAAAAATCCGGGACTATGCGATGGCATCGAAGAGTGACCCGGGTACGGCCGTGTCCGCCCTTTCCCTGACGCCCCTGGGGTTGTATTCGAAGGAGCTGTTATCACAGTACATGCTGAAGACCCGCTGCCTGTCTTCCGCGGTAGGCTTGGAATAGGTCGCGTTGAACTCGGTTCTTTTGGCGACCGAATGTATCTGCTCCACCCTGCCCGCGTTGTACATCGGCCATACGTAGAATTTTTCGGAAACGACCCTGTTGCCGCTGCCGTAATTGAATCCGATTTCCGATAAGCCGCTGGATATCCTCATATATAAATAATCGGCATTTTCGGCGCAAACCTTTAACCGCGTGAAAAAAATACTTGAATTTGGCCAGCAAAAAGTGGCTCCCTTACACAGAAGCAAGAATTCCGGAGGGAACATGGGATCATCCGTAACATATAAAATACTTGGAAACCACCTTGTCGAAGGCGAGCTTTCGCCCGGCAGGGAGATCGGCATCCGGATAGATCAGACGCTCACCCAGGACGCGACCGGCACCATGGCCTACCTGCAGTTCGAGGCGATGGGAATACCGCGGGTCATGACCGAGATATCCGTCTCCTACGTGGACCACAACACTCTCCAGATGGGGTTTGAAAACGCTGACGACCACAGGTACCTTCAGACGATGAATTCCAGCTTCGGCATACACTACTCGAAGGCTGGCAACGGCATTTGCCACCAGGTTCATCTCGAAAGGTTCGGCAGGCCGGGAGCAACGCTGCTCGGGTCCGACAGCCATACTCCGACAGGCGGCGGTATCGGGATGGTGGCCATAGGAGCGGGCGGCCTGGACGTTGCCGTCGCCATGGGGGGCGGCGCATTTTACCTTTCCGCGCCCAGGGTCATAAACGCCAGGCTCACCGGAAAGCTGAGGCCATGGGTCTCGGCCAAGGACGTGATACTGAAAATGCTGGAGGTCCTCACGACCAGGGGCAACGTCGGGTGCGTGATCGAATATACCGGGCCCGGAGCGGCAGCGCTTACCGTCCCGGAAAGGGCGACCATCACGAACATGGGCGCGGAGCTGGGGGTCACGACCTCGGTATTCCCGAGCGACGCCGAAACGAAAAGGTTCCTCGCCGCGCAGGGAAGGGAGGCCTCATGGACCGAGATACTTCCGGACCCGGACGCGGAATACGACAGGACCATCGAAATCAACCTGTCTGACATAGTGCCCATGGCCGCATGCCCTCATTCGCCGGACAACGTAAAGCGGATTTCCGAGCTGAAGGGAATGAAGATCGAACAGGTGGCAATAGGCAGCTGCACCAATTCCTCGTACAGGGACCTTATGACCGTTGCGGAAATTCTTAAGGGAAAAAAAATTAATCCCGGGATCAGCCTCATTATCGCGCCGGGATCAAGGCAGGTCTTCGAAATGATATCCAGGAACGGGGCGCTGGCGGACATCATATCCAGCGGCGCCAGGATAATGGAGTCAGCCTGCGGCTTCTGCATAGGGGCGGGACAGGCGCCGTGCACGGAGGGCGTTTCACTACGGACCAACAACCGTAACTTCGAGGGAAGGTCCGGCACGGATTCCGCCGGGATATACCTTGTAAGCCCTGAAGCCGCGGCACTCTCCGCGCTGAGGGGCGAGCTCGTCGATCCGCTCGACCTCCCCGCCGGAGAATACCCGTCAGTCGCCATGCCGGAAAAATTCCATGTAGACGACTCGATGATAATCCCGCCGGCGGACGGAAAAACCGAAATATTCAGGGGCCCCAACATCGGGGACCCTCCTTTCACGGATCCGCTGATGGATTCTTTCGAAGGGGTCATCGGCCTGAAGGTCGGGGATAAAATCACCACGGACCACATCATGCCGGCCGGGCAGAGGCTTAAATACAGGTCGAACATACCTAAGTATTCCGAATTCGTTTTTGAAAACGTCGACGGCGGATTCGCGGGACGGACGCTCGAAAACAAAAAGGCCGGGGTTTTTACAGCGATTGCGGCCGGCCAGAGCTACGGGCAGGGATCGAGCAGGGAACACGCGGCCATCTGCCCCATGTATCTGGGCGTAAGGATGGTCATGGCCAAATCATTCGAAAGAATACACACCGGCAACCTGATAAATTTCGGCATACTCCCGCTGGTCTTCGTCAATCCGGGGGATTACGACCTGCTAAAACCTGGAGGCCGTTTTTCCGTAAAAGGACTGAGGAAGACCGTGCAGAAAGAGGAAACGGTAACATTGAAAATCGACGGGAACGATATCATGCTGAACATCCTCGCAACTGCAAGACAGAGGGAGATATTGCTCGACGGCGGCCTTCTCAATTTCACGAAGAACAGGATAAAACACCGCTGATGAAAACGGGTCCAGGCACGATACTTTGCCAGCCGGATCCGGGGAAGGGCTGTTCGGCCTGCTGTGGGCTTTTCAACCTGAAGGACATATCCAGGGAAAACCTTGTAAAATTTTTATCCGGCGACCGTCAGGGATTATTTGATGTCGATGGACCGATCGACTGGGCGCCCGGGAAAGAAATGGTGAGGGACATCACGTCTCACGTTTGTCCCCACCAGGGCTTCACAGGAATCGCGAGACCTGGCTGCAGAAGCCACCCTCTTTCCTGCGGGGCCGACCTTCGCGACTCGTCGCTCTTCGGGAAAAAAATATGCGATTCATTCTTCTGCCCCGCACATTACATCCTCGGAGATGCTGAAAAAAAAATTCTGATCAGCTCCCTGGACGACTGGTACGCTTATTCCATAGCCGTAATCGATCCGAATTCATTTAAATGGCTGCTGATGACAGCCGCCGAACACGGTAAAAGGGGAAAAGCGCTATCCGGTTTCCTTGAAGGAGCGCTCCTTGTCCATTCCAGGTTTTTAAACTCGTCAGGGCTGCCGGTCTTTTTTTATGCAGTATCGGAATACACCCTGGGCTATAAATCGCTTTCACTGAAGAAAAACGGCCCTGATGATGTTGAAACAAGTGAGATAAAATCCCTTCTTTAAAAAATTGAACGGGCCCGTGACACAAGAGCCCGTTCAATGATAATTCTCAGAACTTCACCCCTGCGCCGATTTTTGCGTAAAACCTGTGGACGTCGTCGAACTTGTGCCATGTCCTCGCAGGCACTATCACCCAGTAAAAACCGGCGTTGAATGAAGCGATGCCCTTCGTGAAGGCAAAGCTGACGTACGGACTTATATCGCTCACACCCTTCTTTACGGGCCATTTCTTGAGGGCAATGGTTGAATAATCTTCATATGAAAAATAAGAGTACTGCTTCATCTTCGCCGTGTGCTGGTAATAATAACCGGCAGTCGCGCCGAGCGTGAGCCTGTTCTCCTTCGTAAGTTCAAAGTCCCTTTTCAGCCCGATCTGGACGTACCAGTCTTTCCCCCTGCCCCAGGACGCGTAATAGTCGTACGACACCGCAACTGACGGCGTGACGATCTTCAACGCGTCTATGCTGGCGAATACGGTAGCGGTCATGAAGCTGTTGTTCGTCTTTTT
>JALOTL010000018.1 GCA_025457915.1 Spirochaetota bacterium
GTCCGGAAGGGCGGCCGAGACCATGAAGATGGGCGACAGGGTATTCGTTATAATCGACGGGCAGAAGGCGGTCCTCGAGGTGAAGTTCCCGATGCAGACGATCGCGAAGTGCGCGGTGGCGCCGGCGAGCGCGAAGTTCAGGGACAGGATCGCGGCGGGAATGCCCGTATTCAAATGAATCAGACCATGTTAAGGCTTTTTATTAAAAAAGGAGGCAGTGTCATGAATATTTTCAGGATGGTTCCAGCGGTGTTCATTTTGACGGCTTTCGCTTCATGCGCTTCGATTCCGCCTCTCGCTACAGTCAGCTCGGGCGGAAAGAACGTGGAGCTCAAGAACGACAGCGGCAAGAAGAGCCTGGACAAGTTCGCGATCATTAAAAAGGCCGTGATAAGCCCGGACAGGAGGTACATTCTGCTGGTGAACGTGGACGGCGGCTCATGGCTGTTCGACACCATGAATGATCGCGTCCTGAATGACCCGGGCAAAGCCGCGGCGCTTGAAGCGCTGAAATGCCCGGATTTCCATTCTTCAGGGATGTACAATTATCCACCGTATGCGAGCGCGGACAACCGCTACCGCGTATCGGTGCTCGAATCAAAGGGCGGCATGACCGGATCGGGCCAGGAGCATTTCAATTCAGGTTCCGGCGGAATGATTTACAAGATAGAACTCACGGACACCAAGACCAGTTCGAACAGCACAGTAGCAATGCCGGCCATATGGCAGTTCGGAAAAGACAGGCTCGCGTATCTTCACATACCGGGCTACGGGGCCTTTTTTGTCGTCGAGTCCCTTCCGGAAAGGAACGTGTTGAAAAAGTATCCCATAGCCGCGACGCTGAGCATGGGCGATTACGGCAGGTATTACGCATCGTTTTCAACGGACGCCAACAGCGAGGTCATCCTGTTCCACAACGGCAGGCTCGTCCAGTTTTATGATTTCCGTTCCGGAAATTATCTCGGCAGCATAATGCCGATAGACACGAAGAACTGGTTCGCCATATCCGCGACCGGAGAGTATGACGGCACTGAGGAATCCTTCGACCTGTTCTACTGGGACCTCGGAGGGGAGAAGCTGCCGGTGAACAAGTTCGATAAAAGCTTCAGGCGGCAGAACGTTCTTGCCAGGATCGTGGGACTGCAGAAGGGCCCGGCCGGGGTCGACCTCGGGAAACAGCTGATCGGCAAGGTGCGCGAGATCAAGGGCGGAGAGATAATCGTTTCGTCCGGAAGCGCGGCCGAGACCATAAAGATGGGCGACAGGGTATTCGTTATAATCGACGGGCAGAAGGCGGTCCTTGAGGTGAAGTTCCCGATGCAGACGATCGCGAAGTGCGCGGTGGCGCCGGCGAGCGCGAAGTTCAGGGACAGGATCGCGGCGGGAATGCCGGTGTTTAAATGAATGTAAATTCGATCATCCGCGGCCCGTGCAATTCACGGGCCGTTTTTTTGATCAAAACACGAACGGTATGAGCGCCTTCCTTTCCGCAGGGTAATCCGGGAATTTTTCCCCGTACCACGCGTGGGTTGAAATTGCCCTTGGGACAAGATTCGCCGCGCTGATCAGAAGGATGAATACGCCCGCAAGGGACCAGGTGCAGAGCGCGAAACCGGACCAGGCGATCAGCTCGCCCAGGTACTGCGGGCATGAAACCAGCCTGAACCCGCCCCCGTAAGGGATTTTATACCGCGGGCCTTCCTGAACGGGACCGGCGGGCCTGAGGTTCCTGAGAATGCGGTCGGAATGCAGGTTGAGAAACAATCCGGAATAATAAATAACGACCCCCGCG
Source organism: Spirochaetota bacterium (assembly GCA_025457915.1). Classification (GTDB taxonomy): domain Bacteria; phylum Spirochaetota; class UBA4802; order UBA4802; family UBA5550; genus JALOTL01. Next base: position 1,793 of record JALOTL010000018.1, read on the forward strand.
ATGAACCTGGGATCTGAAAGCCAGCCTGATGAAAAGTGTCCGCCGAACGTGGTTATGAAGGCCGCGTTCAGGTAGCCGTGCATCGCGGTCACGATCCACCCGCTCGCGACCACGGAGAGGTTGAAGGTCTGCCTGTGCCCGGGCGCGACCCTTATCAGGTACGGGAACAGGAAGCCGCGGTTAAGGTAGTGGACGCACCAGATGAAAAGGAAAACGAGCGGTACGGGCTCGAACGGTCGTTCCCCTGTGAAGTAGAAAACGAGGAACACGACGCTCGCCGGAAGCTCCATCAGGAACCAGCCGAAACGGGGGCCCAGCTTTATCCCCAGCCGTCCCTCGCCGAACCTTCCGTACGGCGTCTTCAGGACGAAGGCGCCGACCGCGGCAGCCGCCGTAAGAATGAAAGCGAAAAGAAGAATGGAATCGTAAACCGGGTCCTGCGTGTACCATTTCATAAATAAATCTCCCTGCCGGTAATATCTTTCGCCCGGTAAAGTCAGGCTTTGCGTTTTTTGGGTTTCCCCGTCCCGGCGCCCGCTGACCTTGCGGCGCTTCTGCCGGCGTTTCTGCCGGAGTATATGCAGTCCGCAAGGGAGAGGCCGCTCACGTAGGAACTCGCGCATATCCCTGCCGCGCTCCTTCCCGCGGCATAAAGGCCCTTTATCGGGGAGCCGCCTCTGCCGAGTACCGCCCCGGTCAGGCGGTCGGTCTTCAGTCCTCCGAGGGTGATGCAGGGAGCGGGAAATATCCTGTTCGAGATGCGGCAGTCTATCGCGTAGAAGGGCGGCCTTGATATCTGCGCCAGGAAATCCCTGCGCTTCCCGAAGCCGTCCTTTCCGGATGCCGATGAAGAATTGTATGATGATACCGTGGAAGAAAGACCGCCCGCCGGCATCCCGCATTTCTTTTCCAGCTCTTCGATTGAACCGGCCATTTTCCTGTTGAGTTTCATGTTCACGAAGGCCATGGCCCTCCTGAATATGAGCGCGTTCAGCTCGCCCGAGAATATTTCGCGCAGGGGGTGGTCCCTTATCCGCTCCTCCGCCTTCATCTGTTCCCGCGCGGTTTCCATTATGCGCGAGTCGACCACGAGGTACGCCCTTCCGCCGGGCTGGACCGCTATGGCTGAGCTCAGCGTGGCGCCGTAAAGGCTCTCGTCGCATACGCGTTTTCCGTCGCTGTTTACAAGTATGCCGGACGCGAAGGCCTGCGGCGGGCAGTAGAACCTGGAGGCCGCGCAGGAGTCCATCGAGTCGACGGACGCGCCCGCTTTCATTCCCGCGGCTATTCCGGCGCCGTCGTCGCCGGGCGTTCCGAGCCGCATGGTCCCCCTGAATTTCGGGGCGAAGCGCTTCATCATGCTTCCGTTGAAGATGAATCCGCCGGACGCGATGACGACGCCGCCCTTCGCGAGGATCGTTACACGCCGACCTGCGATTTTTTCGAAGGCCCGTATCATGCCCGTCCCCGCGCTCCCGGCGAAGCCGAGCCAGTAAAGGAGCCCGTGGATTTTTTTCAATAAAGGGTTCCGGATCTCCCTGGCGATGATCCCAGTTGCAGCGCCGGAACCGTCCGTAGTTATCATTTCGAGCATGCAGTGGGTCCTCACATCCACGCCGCGTTCCGCAGCTGCCTTCTTCAATGCTTCGTAGAGGACAGGGCCAGTCATCATCCCCCCTCCGGAGGGGACATGTCCGCGCGCGACCGCGTTTTTCCCGGAGTACTGCATCTCGTTCCCGGAATAATACAGCCCGTAACCCGCGGGCGGCTGGGTCGTTTTCTGTTTGTAGAATTTATCCGGAAACGAAAGGCCGTTTTGTTCGAGCCACATGATGTTTTCCCTGCTGGTTTTGCAGAAGTGCTTGAGCTCCTTCGGCGTGACCGCGCCTCCCGTCTCCCTGCGGAGGTAGCCGTGCATCAGCTCGACGCCGTCCCTGAAGCCGGCGCTTTTCTGGGCCCTCGTGCCGCTCCCGGCGTATATCACGCCGCCGCTCATTGCGGTCGCTCCGCCGCCGGAGAAGCGGTCTATCACCAGCACCCCGGCCCCTTCGTCAGCGGCCTGTATGGCCGCGCATGCTCCTGCCGCGCCGAAGCCGGCCACGACTACATCGTATTCAGAGGCCCTTGAACGGGATTTCGCCGGCCCGGTCATTTCCCGCCCCCGCAGGCTTCCCGCATGATTTCCCTGCACCAGGGAAGAAGCTGTTTCATTCCTTCCTCCTGCCCGACAATCGGCCTGTAGCCGAGGTCGCTGCGCGCCCTGTCGGTCCTGAACGTGAAGGTGGTCGTCACGTTGTGCACCTCGAGCCTTGACATTACCGGCCTGGGGCCGCCGAATTTGTGTATCATTTCGGACATCCACGCGACCGTATACATCAGGCCGGCCGGTATTTTCCTGTCCGGCACCTTTCGGCCGAGGCCGTTGATGAGGGGCGCGAACCAGTCCCAGAGGTTCATCTGCTCCTCGTCGGTGACGAAGTACGCCTTTCCGCCGACCGCGTCGGGCCGCTCCGCGAGCTTCTCCGCCGCCAGGAATTCGGCCAGCACCAGGTTCACAACGTGGGTGTTGTCGGCGAGGGACGTCCCGTCGCCAATGGTGGCAACGAGCTTACCCCTTGCGACCTGCTCGACCATCCTCTTGAGCATGTAGCACCCGTCGCCCGCGCCCCATACGCCCGCGGGACGTATCGCCACGGTCCTGAGGCCGTCCTTTCCGTCCGACTCGAGCACGGCCTTTTCGCCCAGCATCTTCGACTCGCCGTAAATGTCTATGTATTTCCGGGAATACGGCCTGGATTCGTCGCCTTCCCTGACCGGCCGCGGATCATAGCACACGGTGTTGGTGCTGGTATGGACCAGCCGCGATACGCCCGCCTCGCGGCACGCGCGGATCACGTTGAGCGTCCCGCCGTGGTTTATATCGAATGTCTCCTTCCTGGCGGATTTTCTGCAGAATCCCACGAGGTTCATGATTGCCGCTGTATGGAAGGCGGTATCGCATCCGCGCGCCGCTTCCAGCACTGATACGTAATCACGGATGTCGCCGCTGAAGGTACTCACTTTTTTCATGCCGTCATACCCGGAAAGCGGCCTGTTATCGAGCGCGTGGACTTTATACCCCCGTCTCAAGAGCGCGGCTGCGAGCTCTCCGCCCAGGAACCCGGCTGCGCCGGTCACAAGGCACACCGGGCCGAAATCCGTGCCGCCCATGAGATGCGAATCGTATTTTCCGGTATTCATATTTATTTTCAAAGCCTCCGGCTGGAAATTTTCAGTTTGATTCGTCCGGATAAAGGAGCAGGGTATTTTTCCCGACAAGGAGCGCGGCCCTTTTCCTGGATATGAACCTTGTCATTATGAACGTGAAGAACCTGTTGGCCCTTCCCGCGATGGCGCTCGGTCCTTTTCCCAGCGCGTCAAGCGCGTCCGATACCGTGGGGCCTGTTTCCATGTACGGCATGCCGGGGACGTTCTCGATGCGCGAATTCACCGTGTGGAAAGCCGGCGTGTTAGTCGCGCCGGGCGCGAAGGACATCGCGTCCACCCCGTGCTTTTTCAGTTCGTACCAGAGGGACTCGCCGAGCACCAGGTTGTAGGCCTTGGTGGCGGAGTAATTGGCCACGCGCGGCGTCGCGGTATAGGCGGCGGTGGAAGCGATGAAAATGATCCCGCCATTTTTGCGTTTTATCATCGGCCCGGCGAATTTGCGGCATAGAAGCATGGGGGCGCGGCAGTTTACGGAGATCGTCCTTTCCATTTCACCCGGATCGGTTTCCATGAAATCGCCGACGCTGCCGTACCCCGCGTTGTTTACAAGGAGGTTTATCTCCAGGCCCTTTGCCGCGGAAGATACTTTCCCGAGGAATCCGGGCGAGGCCAGGTCTGCAACGACCGTTTTAACTTTTATGCCGTGCTTCCCGGACAGTTCGCGCGCGAACGATTCCATTTTTTTCTTCTGGACGTCGACGATCAGGATATTGATTCCGCGGGCCGCGAGCTGGCCGCAGAATTCAGCGCCGATGCCGGATGCGCCGCCGGTGACCAGGGCCCAGGGGCCGTACTTGAGGAAGAATTTATCGTTTTTCATGTGATGGAGTCCTGAATTTTTAAACAGGATGTTTACGCAGTATGCCGTCGTGTCAATGAAAAAAACGCGTACCGGCCGCATGTTGCGGCAGCGCCGCGGGCGATCGAACGCCGCCAAAAAGGATTTGACGGTCATGAATTTCCGGATATCATGCGGTCATGAAAAAGAAACTGGTTCCGTTCATGGCTTTCCTTGTGCTTGCCGCCGGGTGTTCCCCGCGTCATTATTATTCGTGCGGTTTTCTCAGGAACCCGTCGTTCGACCTTTTCGGCGCCTCTCTGCAGAGGGAGGGCGGCAGGTATGTCGTCAGGTCGTATATCCAGAGCAAAGAGCCCTTCAGGACTGAATACGTGTACGAGAATTTCGACGTATCTTTCCCGGCCGAAATCCGGGCCGGGGACAGGATGGACATGGGGGACGGCAGGGCCGGAATATGGTACGCGGCCGGGGGAGAGGCCGGCCAGATAGAGACCCGGAAGGCCAGGGGTTCGATAATTATAAAGAAGATAACCGGCAGAGAGGCGGTGCTGGATGTCGATCTGGAGTTTTACGGTTTCGAAAGAAAGGGGTCGCCTGAAAAGCCGCCTGAAAAAATCGCGAGAAGGGGCCAGCTTGCTGCTTCGGCCGGATACAGTCTGTATAAATAATCACGGATTATATATATTCTTATTTTTTGCCATACCCGAATCCCCGGTTCCGCTGGCTTCGACTTTGCTCAGCCAGCGGAAAAATAGCATCCGATTATAGTTGCTCGTTGAGCGCCTGCGCTGAGCCTGGTCGAAGCGCAGTCGAAACGAGCATGGCCGCGAGGAAGGTTTTCGAAAACATCGTATCATATTTACCCCCCCGATCTCTATGATGACCTCATCCCCAATTCCCGGAGTGATAAAGGCAAATGGGGATAGGGAGACAGGAGGGGATGGGGGGATGATTGAAATAAAGAATTTGAAGAATTAATTTTTTTTAGCTTGAGGGGATTCTTCCTTTTTGACGGCCTCGCAGAATTTTGAGGTCCTGTCCGCTTTTGCCGCGCCGTGTTCACCGCATCTCTTTATGGTAGATTCCCTGTCGTACGACCGGAAGGCCTTTGCCATGTCCCTGTAGAGGAAAAAGGACGGCTCCGATTCATGCCCGGCCAGGTATTTCATGGCCTTTGAGAAGATGATATCGAAACGTTTTCCGCCGAACGCGGTAAACACCTGGTATGACGTTTTTCCGGAACCGGCGGCCCCCCTTATCCTGACTATGCCGCCGCCCCGTTCGCTCGACGCGATTATTATGCCGGCGTTGAGGGACCTGGCGGGATGCAGGGTCGTGTCATCGTCGCCGGGCGCGTCGGCCACGGCCGATATCCCGGAAAATATGAAGACCGCCGACGATAGGCCGGGCTGGAGCCTGTAGCAGTCGGTATAGTCTCCGTCAAGGAAGGAAACGCTGTCCTTTCTGTCGGAGTCCAGGGGCCTCGCGCCCGCGGGCTTCGAGTCCCCGCCTGAATTCCTGTCCGGGAGGAAAGGCGTTCTCTCTATCACGACGAAGTCGCCGTTATTGTTGAGCACGTACCTTGTTTTATCCGGTTCCAGGTCGACCCCGGACACTATGTCGTCGCTGAAGACGTCGAGCTCGACCAGTACCAGCCTCAGGGTCCCGCTTACGGGAAACGGCGCGTACATGGTCGAGTAGAGAGCGTTGCCCCTTGTCAGGAAGGCGCCGCCGCGGTTTATATGCCACCCGAATTCCGGCGCGCTGAAAGAGTCGGCGAAATCGATGCTCGTCTGCCTGCTGATGAAGGCTTCCCTTATCTCGATCTTCGACCACTCGTCGGAATCGTAGTCGTATATGCCGGCCGGGAAAAGCAGGCCGGGAACGAGTATGGCGAGCGTCATGCAGATTGTTCTTACGTGTTTCATTGTCGGCTCTTTAAGCTTAAAGGGGCCGCGCTTCAAGCGGCGGCCCCTTTAAAATGATTGCTGGTCGAAAGAAGGAAAATCTTACTTCACTTCTTCCATCGGTTTGTCATCGGACTTTTCGACTGGCTTGTCTGCGGGTTTTTCAACGGGTTTGTCTTCCGCTTTTTCGACAGGCTTGTCGGCCGGTTTCGCGCAGGACTTCCTGCAATCCTTGGCGGCCTTGTCGCATTCTTTTTTCTTGGCTACTTTTTCTTTCTTGTTTTTGATCTTTTTGGCTTCCGCATGGCATGCCTTAGCGTCGGCGTGACATTTCTTTATGCATTCCTTATCGGCCGGTGCGGGTTTCTTTTTCGCATCGGCATTGCTGATGAACATGAAAGCAGCTGCGAATGCAACGAGAATAACCAGTAACTTCTTCATACGGGAAACTCCTTGTTTATGTTTTATATATAGTATACCCGGCGAACGGGATTACTATCGGAATAATATTTTTTTCAGCCACCGCCCCCGGAACATCCGGCGGTTTGCATGGGGATGAAAAGCAATGAAATTCAGGTACACACAGCATATATGAAAAATTCTGTCAAGGAGTTAAATTGGAATCGCCATCTTTACTTATAAAGAAAATTTTTATTGACAAAAAGATTTATCTGTTTTATTAAGATTTTAATCAATGCTGGTTGAAAGTCATTTATATTAATATGATAAAAGATCATAAGCCGGCCCGTTCTTGAAATTATAATATGAATGAAAACCCATTAATAAAAATTATTCCGGCATGCATCCTGCTCCCGGTTCTGATGTTGTCCGGGTGCAGGCACATGGACACCGCCCTTTTATTGAAAGAGTCCTACGTCGATCCGTCCATCAAGCCCATGACCGTGGTCGTCAGCGACCTTAGCATCGACAGGTGCTTCCCGAAGATCGATGATTTTCCGGAACAAGGAAGGGCATACGGCATGTTCAATGATTTCAAGAAAGTTTTCAGGGACAGCGTAAGGGAGACGATCAGGAAAAACCTCCTCTTCCAGGCGAAATCGAACACAGCCTATCTCAGCGTCCTTGTGAGGAACGTTGAATATGAATTTAACGGATTATGGATGTGGCTCAGCGGTGGGCTGATTGTAGGCTACTTTTTTGGCATCCCGGCGACGTCCATGACCTACACGGTGGAGATGGAAGCGGCCGTCATGAACCGGCAGGGAAGGGTGCTGAAGACCTACAGCACCGTCGCGGAGGACACGGAATACGCTGCGTTCTACTGGGGCTACTATGACCCTGCGCAGGTCGCGTACACGAAGGCGCTCATCAAGGCATGCGATGGAATCAGGGAACAGTTGACGAAGGACGCGGCGAACATAAACGGGATGATAAAGTAGGATTGGAATGAGGAAGGCCCTGCCGACATTGATGATACCGATCATGGCGCTCTGCGCGTCATGCGTATCGAGTGATATGGGAATGTTCGGCGGTTCGCTGAAAAAAAGCTATTCGGGCCAGCACTCCACCGTCTCCAGGGAGGTGCCGGACGCGAAGAGGACGGGAAATCAGCAGGCCGTTGCGGACGAGAGGCCGGCGCGCGACGAGAGGCCCGGCGTCGTAGTGGGCAGGGTGCTCGAGGTCAACCGCGCCACGAACGAGATAACGGTACGCCAGAACAGGGACGTCATGATGGGCTCGATAGTGTACGTCATGCTGGACGACAGGGAGATAATGATGACAGTGACCTTTCCCATGCAGAGCATATTCAAGTGCGTGCTCGCGCCGAACTACCGGAACCGCGCCGCCGAGATAAAGAAGGACATGACCGTTTTTCTCAAGCAGTAGGGATTTAATAAATAGATGCGAAACCGGTCCCGGCGCTTCAATTATGCCGGGATTTTGTTTTTTTGGCGCATGATTAGTTCAGGTGAAAAGGAGAATTTTATGGCTCAAAGCGGCACGGAAAAAAATATAGAAAAGGTAAACCTGAAGAGCGCGGCCGGCGGCCTCACTGAACTGTTCCGGTACCTGGAGGTTGGACGGCTGAACGACCACATGCTGAATATCGTGGTCGCGGAAAACCGGACGCTGGATTTTCACGCGCACGAGGATTCGGACGAGATGTTCTATATCATCGAGGGGCGGATGCGGATCGATTTTGAGGACCGCGCCGTCGACCTGGCGGAGGGCGATTTCATCATCGTGCCCGGGGGCGTTTCGCACAGGCCCGTGTGCACCGTGCCGGTGAAGACGCTTCTGATAGAGAAGGCCGGGACGTTGACTCCGGCCAATACCGGGGGTACTTACCGCCCCTGACCATAAGGGCATGTTCAGATCAGGATGATCTAATGTCGACGTTGCACAGGATGTGCAAAAAAACGTCGACTGGAATGCCCCCCTCCATCATTTCGAAGGAGCACAGCGACTGAGAATTTTTAACCATATGCATTTGGAAAGATTTCTCGCTCTGCTCGGGATGACCGGGCGGGGCCGAAACGGTCTTGCGGATACGGAATGCCATTGGAGGGCCCGCCTTTTGCCGTCCATGCATTTTGCCTTGAGCAAGGTCGGGCTCAATTGCCCATTTCTTTTGCTGCGCTCCAAAAGAAATGGGCGAAAGAAAAGGGCGCTCACTCAGTCGCCGTGAGAGGCTTTAGGCGAAACTCGTCGAATCCGCTCCGCGGAGTTCGACTTCATACAGGTCGCCTTATTAGTTTGTCCGCTTGTCAGCGGACGTTTATAATATCATCAAATATAAATTGCAAAGAATCATGATAAGTTAGCTTTTTTATAACAATCAGAATGATTCCCTCCTTTGTCATCTTGAAGGAGCACAGCGACTGAGAAATCTTAACCATATGCATTTGGAAAGATTTCTCGCTCTGCTCGGAATGACAGGGCGGGGCCGAAACGGTCTTGCGGATACGGAATGCCATTGGAGGGATTGCTCAGCCGGTGGAAAATCAATGAAAAAAGCGGGGTGAAAGATGAGAAAACTGGACATGTCCGCGTATCATCCTTATGCCGAAATGGGAAAAACCTGCAGGACCAGGGTCATTGAAGAAAAAAAGATCGTCTGGCCTTCGCTTATCCGCACAACATCCGGCGATAAAGCGCTGGTGATCAGGGTTCTCGGAAAAAATGACATCGGTACAGCGGCGGAATTATGGAGGATGTCCTATCCCGAGGTATACGGTTCCATCCATGAATGGATACTGTTCCCGGAGGAATACGAGGGCAGGGTGGCCCTGAAGGAGAACTGGGAAAGCGATTCAAAAGACAGGATGTACGCGATGATACTGGGGGAGGAGGCCGATACAAAGAAGATCGTCTTCGCGACAATGCTCACCAAGTTCGACATGAACCTCCAGGTGGAGGCCAGCTTCATCGCCATCCATCCGGATTACCGCCAGGGGAAGGGCGGGGTGCGCATATGGTCGGAGCTCTCCGCTTTTTACGAATGGATGAAGGACACGGGCGCGGAATACATAACGGTTTTCTGCGAGACCTGGCACAATATCACCCAGTACATATGGTTCAAGCGGATGGGATGGAAGATAGCCGGCATATTCCCCGGGAGTTATACCCGGTGGTGCGGCGACCGGAATGAATACCGTGGATGCACGGTGCATTTTTACAGGCTTATAAACGACGGCGGGGCGTATTCCACGAAGCCGGAAGAATGGCAGCTCATCCCGGAGATCAGGAAACTATGGGATTGTCTTGAAGAGATAAATAAACAGTCGGAAGAAGAGATTTCCGTGGATTGATCGACGCCTGGCGGCGCACGCATTTTGATAATGAGCATTATCGTGGCTTAATTGCCCATTTCTTTTGCTGCGCTCTAAAAGAAATCTTGATGGTATGCATTGGGAAGGATTTCTTGCTCCGCTCGAAATGACATGATTGGGTAAAACTTATAAATTGTATGAAATCATTTCATCAATAATTAACCGAGTTTTGGTGTATAAAAAGAATTTCTGACAGAACCGCTACTGTAATTTTTTCAAAAAAAATAATCCGGAAATAAATGCAAACATATCCGGCATAAAGGCGGAACATGCCGGAAAGATAGAACTTTAAACGAGGTTGATTCGAGGTTGATTCGAAGCGGGTATTCGGCGACGTGAAGGAGGAATACCAGGGGGTTTGGAAATTTTTTCAAAAAGTGACCGCAGTTCGTTAACGGGAATTGAAAGACGCTACCGGAATGGAATTTTTATAAGGGCGGAAGCGACATTAAAATAGTGCTTGATGGATTTGGAATCTATCAGTAATTTGAATCAGAATTCCTGAATGAAATTTTTCATGTATGATATAAAGGATATATACGCAATACGTGAAATGACCATGGGGAGAAGAATAGGCGTATTACGGGGTTGAAGGAGTTCAGTGCAATCGGCCGGTATAGATTAATTTGAACTTATAATTAATGATCAATATGATTTCCATTCGCTATCGGGTAGAGGCATGAGAATAATATTTTTAGAGATTGAAATTGTCATAAATAAAAATAGCAAAAACCGCCATGAAATAAATAAAATACGTCAATCAAAGAGGCTGAAATGAAAATCACAAACGGAAAGATAATAATCGCCATCGGCGTAATCCATACCCTGTTCGGGATATCCCCGCTCGCTTTCGGAAGTCAGTTCGCGGAATTTTCCGGCATGTTCTTTTTCAAGATAAGCGGCGGTGTGTTCGAGTTACCCCTGCTCGGCGGAACGCCGAATTATGAAACTTTTGCCGCGTTCTGGTATTTTTATTTCGGGCTGCTGCTTTTCCCGCTCGGCTTGCTGCTGGACCATATTGAAAACAATCAATCGGCGGTCCCGAAAAAATTCATAATACTGTACACCGCGGTCGTATTGATTGGCGTATACATGCTCCCCTTTTCCGGAATGACCGTATTCATGCTGCCGCACGCGGTGTACATGCTGATTAAATTCAGAAAATAAATGAAGCGATGTTCCATATTGCCGGAGGCCGGTTGTCATGAGCGATAATGAAAAAAACATGGTCCTTTCGTCGATGTTCTTCAAGATCGGGAGCTGCATATTCATGCTTATGGGGCTGGGGCATTTCCTGGGTACGGCGGTCGACGTCTTCACTCCCTTCCTCTTCACCCCGGTCGACTGCCGCGTGAAAGAGATGATGGCCGGGGCGGCCATCCTGATCACGGACAGGACCACGCTCTGGGACGCCTGGCTTGGCTTCAACCTGAGCCACGGCCTCGGCGTATTCCTCTTCGGTTTTATATTTCTGTCGCTTGCGCGGAGGGACTACGGCCTCATAACCGGAGAAAGATTCATCCTGCCGTTGTGCGTTGCGCCGCCGTATTGTTCTGCTACGCCGTTTCCTGCGTCCTCGCAGTGAAGGGTAGATCAGATTGACGGTCTGCGATTCCATGGAAAACGATTACAACGAGACCCGCGGCGCCGGCTCGAGGATACTGTCCGCCTTCGTCTCCCTGCCAGACCGACGCCCGGACGTAAAACCGCAGCATTTTCGGCGTTATCCGGTCACGCTGTTCCGTTATGCCCGTCAATTCAGGAGTGATGTTGCCCGTTCCGGCGCCCAACTGGGCGTTCAGGGTCAAGGGATTGGAAAAAATCATTGTCATCTGCCGTGAAGAATGCACAAAGGGGGCGGAAAAAGGAAATTCAGCGGCATATGACGGACCTGGATTGAATGGCAAACGGCCGCGGTCAAACCAGGCGGGCGGACTGAAGGCCGCTTCCGGCCGTAACGGGTGCTGTTTCAGTATGCTGAATTTTTCTTGACACGGGAAATCGCTGAAAACTATAATTTGGAGCTCAATATCATTATCTAATGATAAATTAATATTAAGATTCCATTTGGAGGAAAAATGAAAAAGATTTCAATGTTTTCGGCCGCGGTTTTTGCTTTTCTGTTCATCGCGATGAATGCTTATTCGTCGCCTGATACTGTTGCGGTAAAAGAATGCAAGCCCATCAAGGACAAATGCCTGCAAAGGGGCGATTGCACGAAAGAACAGAAAATTGAAAACGACAAAAAATACGATAAATGCTACAATGAAGTGAAGGAAAGAGAAAAGAAAAAGATCAAGAAGTAACCGCGATTTTTTAATTTAATTACCGGCGGGGGATGGGCGTTTTTATGCGGCCCATCCCCTGCCGTCTGTAATATCCGCTTTCAAATAAAGCCTCCCCGCGACCGGTAAAAACGCCCTTTTTTTAAAAAAAGGAATGACCTCAAGCGCAAAACGTGGTACAAGCGGTAAGTTGTATCGCCGCCCGGTGCGGCAAACTTTCTTCCGCGAGGCACGCCATGTTGAGGAAAACCGCCGTTCTTGCACTTGCCGTTTTCATGTCCGTTTCGATGCTGAATTGTTCCAAAAAGACCGCAACGACCAGCGGCTCCGTAGAGGCCGCGTACAATGAAATGTACGGGAAAGGGGACGGCGAAAAGATTGATATCTCCGCCCTGATCAAGAAATTATCCGGCTCCGAAATATCGCCTCCGAAGGAGAAAATAAAAAAGGCCGAGTATTCGATCGATCCCGGCTACAAGAAAGAAAAGCTTTCATTCAAATCCCTCGCCTATACGGGCCCCAAGGCCGGGAAACTCGCGGTGGTCGGCAAGGACGGCGTGAAGCTTTACAGGGACATCAAAGCGAAGGATGTGGTGGCCGAGATCCCGATCGGGACGGTGATACCCCTGCTTAAAGAAATTAAAAACGACAACAAGGCGGACGATTGCCCCGATGTTTTCGTGTTCGATAAAGAGAGAAACTACTGGTACGAGACTGAATTCAAAGGCAGGAAGGGCGTCGTCTTCGGTTCATTCCTCGTTCTGGGCGCGGATTATGATCCTTACGAATCATCCTATACCTCCGTCGCGGTCGTGAACGACGAGCTGGGCGTCAAACACGGGGACAGCGATGTCGAGAAGTTCGTGAAGCTGGGATACTATTACACGAAGCCGGTGAAATCGGATACCTTCGTCGATTTCAACGGACGCATGAACATCAGCAGGGAATCGCAGGCGTCCCTCGTAAAGAACAGGATAGCGCTCGAGAAGGTGGGCTACGGCGAGTATGAAAAGTTTATGGGCATCGGTTACGGCACCAGCGGTCCGGACGACATGGTCGCGCTGTACGGCATGATGCACAACGACAGGACCGCCGCGACCTTCATTTCCACTGACCTTTTCGTGCATTCCCTTCATCTGATCTTCGACCGCATGCTCCAGGATACGGAATCGAAGAGACTGCTCCCGGTCCTGCGGGTGCTGACAAGGGTTTATTATGATAAACTGAACGAACTGTCGAAGGACGGCAAAAAAACCGGGAAAACCTACCAGGAAACCGTGGCGCAGATGAAGAAATTTTTTCTCATAGCCGGGGACCTGCTGAACGTACAGCTGGCCCCGCGGTCTTCATATCCGGCCGACGTTTCCGCTGAAATTAGCCTGATCACGTCCGCGTCCGGTTTTTCCGACTCGCCGCTCTTCAGGTACAGGGAGGACTACTCGCAGTTCAAGCCGAGGGGCCATTACACCAAGAGCGAGGAACTGAAGCGGTACTTCAGGGCGATGATGTGGTTCGGCAGGCTGCATTTTTACTGCGTAAGCAGACATCCGGACAGGAAGATAATAGAGAATTCCATAAAACTGACCGGGGCTTCGCTTCTGCTCACGAAGATAGCGAAGGAGAACACCGACATCCTCGCGGCATGGCGCGCCCTGTCGGTTCCGATCGGCTATATAGTCGGAGAGTCCGACGATTACACGATCGATCAGTTCATCTCGATATCGGACGACGTCGATTTCGACAGGTTCGACAGATGGATCGAAGACGGAAAGAACATACAGACATTTATCAAAAAGGCCAACGAGAAGCTGAAGCCGCCCGCGATCTCGGGCAACACGCTCATGCAGAACAGGGTATTCAGCAGGAACAGCGCAGTTACGCCGGCGGGATTCAGGTTCATGGGACAGAGGTTCACGATAGATTCGTTCGTGCACCAGGTGCTTTCCAGCCCGAGGCTTTTCGGCAGGTCCATGGTAAAGGGGCTTGACGTGATGGGGGCCTTCGGCAGCAGGCCGGCTGACAGGCTCCTGAAAAAGGAGATGAAACAATACCCCGGGTACAAGGCGAATTACGACGAGGTCAGAAAAGCGATCAATAAATATGACGACTACGGCTGGGAAAAGACCTTTTACAACAGCTATCTTAAAATAGTCAGGGAGATCTCATGTTTCGATTCGTCCATGCCGTTCTATTTCACGCTGAATGACGCCTGGGACAGGAAGACCCTGCTCACGGCCCACGCGTCATGGGCGGAGCTGCGCCATGACACCATTCTCTACGTCAAGCAGAGCTATTCGGAAATGGCCGGCCCGGGGCCCTGCAAGACCTTCAGCGTCGAAAAGTTCAAAAGACCGATAGGATATATCGAGCCGAATCTGGGCGCCCTTTACTGGATGCAGTACATACTCAAAGCCGGGGCCGGCGTCCGATATCGCCGAATGCGAGGCCGCGGACAGGAAGATCAGCGACAGCCAGAACGAGTTCATATATTCGATACCCTACGTGTTGTCGAACATAGTGATGCCGACCGGCGGCAATATCGTCGACAGGGAGGAGCTGAAAATGGCGCTCATAGCCGACGTTCATACAGACTCGCAAAACGGCCAGGTCCTCGAGGTGGGGACGGGCATACCGTATCGGATGCATGTCGCGCTGAACGACGGACAAGGCGGCAGGAGGATAGCGACGGGATACGTTTTCAGCTACTATGAGTTCGCGCAGCCCATGTCGAACCGTTTGAATGACGATGAATGGAAGAAAAAGGTGTATTCGGGCGATGCGAAAACCGACGATCTGACGCCGGACTGGGCGAAGGATATTCTGCCCTGACCGGGATGAGGATGACCGGGATGAGGATGCGGTATATTTTTTCGGCCGCGCTGATATTTATCCTGCTCTCATGCGGCTGCAGGAAAGGAGACGAATCGGAGCGCTACCTGAACACGACCGTGGCGTCTGAGGTGCAGGCACGGGACCTGACGACGATAAAGGCCCTGCCCGCTGGGGTTTTCGTGAGACCGGCTTCGAATATCCGTCCCTTCGGCGGGACCGTAAGCCACCACCTCCTCTGTTCTCCCGTCATAAATGAGTGGTTTTTTAATCTCAAAAAGCTCAGGGACGTGGGGACCTTCATCATCATCAGCCCGAATCACGGCAGGCTGGGGCGCGGCGCGGTCTCATTGACGGAGCGGGACTGGAACACCGCGGGAAAAATTACAAGGACAAACAGGAAACTGGCCGGTGAGATTCTCCGGGACCTGGAGATCGGCATGGACGACGGCGCGTTTGTAAATGAACACGGGGTGGAGGCGCTTCTGCCGTTTATAAACGGGTATTTCCCGGACTCGGACGTCGTTCCGGTCCTCCTCGACGAGAAGCAAAGGCACATGCCCCTTCTCATGAAATTGTCGGAAACCCTGCACCGGATGATGAAGAACGACCGGAGTATTTTTCTTTTGATTTCCGTCGACTTTTCGCACAGGGGCGACAGGGCCGTCACGGAGAGAAACGACGGGGGATCATATGAGGCGCTGAAGGCGATGGGGAAGGGGAAAAGGATCGTGTCGGACAACAACGGCGGGCTCATGGTCATGTTCGACATATGCGGAAAGATGAATATAGAAAATACCTATGTATTCTGCCATACCGATTCCGAAAAGTTCGCACCCGGCATCGGCTATGACATCACAAGCTACTTCTTTACCTTCCAGTATTGATATCCGCGAATTTTTTTCTCATGTAAACCGTGTTCGCCCGGTAGATCTCCGCGTCCTTCTCCCTGTACCTCCTTTCCGGGATCCCGCCCTTTATGCATATCGCTCTTAAAAAATCTTCCCTGGAATACCTTCTTTCAAGGGCGATCTGGCCCTGCATTACCGCGCTTTTATTCAAATATTTGATATATATGGTATGGATGCCCGGCTTGAAGTCGAGGTAGTCGCCGATTTTCACCAGCCTGTCGATTATCGTTATCTCGATTTCGATGAAGGGGAGCTCTTCCCTGCCGGGCTTTTTGTATCTTTTATCAAAAAAAGCCGCGTCAATAACCGCGGTTTTCACGGCCTCGTCCATGGAAGACACGCCCCTGATGAATCCGATACAGCCCCTTTCATTTCCGTTGTTAATGAGCCTGACGAAGACGCCGGCATCGTCGCTGCCGTAATTGATCTCCCTGAATCCGCCCCTGCCGTTACTTTTCATCTCGTCCATCAACGCGGCCTTCGCTGAAACAAAAAGTCCTTCAAATACCTCCGGCGGATATTTTTTTTTCAGGATTTCGTGTCCATGATCGGAGCACGAACAATACATGAGGAATAAAGCCGCGATGAATTTTTTCAGTGATGTTTTCCTGGAGCGTGTGTTTTTCATTGCCTTTATTTGAGGTTTCTTTAAGCAGGTTTTTTGCGGTTGTCAAGGAATATTTCGCCGCTTCATCCGACCAGGTTTAACGCGGCATCACGACCCCGCGGTGTCTGATTTTTAACATATCACCCATTATGAGCATTGATATGAACAGGCCGGATTTGTCAGGCGTATCTCCTGCAGGGTTTCCTTTTTTCATTTTATTGCATGTCTCCATTTTAACACGGTCATTTCTGAATATAATAAATTGGAACTTCACCGGTCCGGGATGGACCCCGCATCAATAATGGATATCAAAAACAGATTGGGAAAAAAGCCAGAAAAGATTACAAGTTTATATACATGTCGTTTAAACCGTTGGAAATTCATTGGTTTCATAATTTAAAAAAAACGGGCGCAGATGGAAAAAAACTGGTCCGGAATGAATTCAAGTTGAAAATATAGCCCCGTTTTTTTATTTTTCCAAAAAATAAAAATTTTGATTTATTCAATTAATGAATGCCAATCCATTTGATTTTCAAATGAGGCAACTAAAAAATTTAAATGAGGTTTTCCATGAAGACATTGATGAAATTTTCACCGGTTTTTTGTCTGTTGTTTCTAATAAGCTGCTTCGGCACCTCTACCCAGGTCACAAAGTTTTCCAGCCTTAATAAATCCACGATCGATACCTGGTATCTTGATTTCACCTACAATTACGGCAAACTGACCGAAACGGTCAACGAGTCCGGCAAGAAAAGCGAATCGGTCACGAAGGTGATACCGGAGAAGTACATGCAGTTCCTCGACCATCTGTACTACTCCCTTTCGGGCGATTATAAAATAAATGTAAAAAAGGGCAGGCCCTCGGGCAAGAATTACGGACTGATCCTGATCAATCCGCTGGATTCACAGCACATCCTCATGTCCCAGCTCGATTCGGTTGACGTAACCATATATGATAACAATGAAAAATTGACTAAGAGGCTTTACATCAAAAACGATTATACCAGTTACGTGTTTTTCGGCACTCCCAAAAAGGACCTGGAGCCGCTTGCGAAGTATACCGCGGGAGAGATCAAAAAGGCCCTGGGCGATTGACCGGCTTTACTGAAACTGTCGCGATATATTAAATGCCCCTCCCGGGGCATTTAATTGTCACTGACAGTGACTGGGCACATTAAGGGGGGATTTATAACTATTGCTGGCTTCGGCTGCGCTCAGCCAGCGGTAATGCAGTCGTCGATCATTCCCGCTCGTTGAGCGCCTGCACTGAGCCTGGTCGAAGTGCAGTCGAAACGAGGATGTAAATCAGCTTTTAGAAAAGTCCGTTACCCGGCCTCTGACCGTGTTTTTCCGTAAAATACCGGAGGATGCCAGCGGCATTTAAGTTGAAACGGAGCGGAAACGGAGGGACAGACTTTCATGATAAAGGAAGAATGACCGGTATTTTCTCTCTGCATGGTATCGGTTGCCGATCGCGCAGTAATGTTCCGCCCCATGTACAGAGAGATGAAGAGATTATAGCCGCTCGCGCGGAGCTTTGCCGCCCTTCTTCGCCATTTTTCCCTGTCGCCGTCATCAAGCGTTTGCCATGACCGGACCGCGTCGCCGAAGGCGCGGCGGACGGCCCTCTGGGGCTCCGTGTCCGGGTTGGCGGGGACCACGCGTCTGCGCGCGTATGTTCTGCCGTGCCTGCGGTAGAAGACCAGGCCGCCTATTGAGCCGCTGATAGATTCGACGGGATGTGCCGGGGTGATGCTTGCCATGATGGTGCTCCTTTTAAATCTTGATGGCGTCTTTAATGGTAACGACCGGCGGAAGGATAAATTGAAAAATTAATACAGGGAAAGATGGGGAAGACAGGTCATTGAAGCGATGTCTGCGTTCAGCCCTTCTGCGCGAAGGGGATGGTGAAGGTAAACTCTGCCCATTCGCCCTCTTTCGATTCGGCCCAGATTTTCCCGCCGTGCAGCCTTATTATCCTCCAGCTGTTGTAGAGTCCGATGCCCGTGCCCTTCCTGGATGAAAGCTCCGGCTTGTCCAGCCTGGAGAATTTCCTGAAAAGCTTTTTTTTCTGTTCTTCGGAAAATCCCGGACCGGCGTTCCGGACGGACATCCTGACCGAGCCCGCATCGTCCTTCAGAGAGATTTTTATTTCTCCGTCATTGTTCCCGTATTTGACCGCGTTCGAGAGCAGGTTGGTGACCACGATCTTCATGAGGTTTGGATCGCATTCCACTTCTGGAAATGAAGAGGGGACGCCTGAAACCAGGGTGACGCCCTTTTCTTTCATGAGGGGGGCGGCTATGTCGAGCGATTCATTCACGACCTCCGCGATGAAGTCCGTTTTCCTGGATATCAGCGAGACCTCGCCGCCCTCGAACTTGGCCAGGCTCAGGTATTGCGATACCAGGTCGCTCAGGTACCTTGCCTTGTTCACCATCCTGTTGACGTAATCCGCCTGGGGACCTTTTATCTCCCCGACATACCCTGCGGCAAGGGTGCTCCCCATTGTTATTATCGAGTCCAGCGGGCTCTTGAGCTCGTGCGTGACGAAGCCGAGCATCTCCATGTAGGAATTGATGGACTGCGATAGCTGTTCGATGCGGTAGGCCTTTTCCACGGCCTGGCTGAGCCTCTCGGAAACCGCGTGGTGCAGTCCGAGCTCCCTTTCCCCGTATGCGTCCTTTTTAACCGAGCTGAAAAAGAGAAGGCCCACGGGTCTTTTGTCGACCTCCAGCGGGCAGGTCATGCTCGAGAGTATGCCCTCCTTCAGTAGGAGGGCGGTGGATTCGCTTTCCGGATGGCCGGCATGATAGGCGTCCAGGTCGTTGATTATCCTCGGACTGCCGGACTCGAAAATTTTTTTCAGCGAGCTGCCCTCGATCTCCGCGCTGTATCCCTCGCCCAGGTGGATGTTTTCATAACCGGCAACGACGATGTAAAGGACCATCCTGTTGCCGTTCTCCTCCAGGAAGGAGACGCCGATCCTGTCGCAGGGCAGTATCCTCTGTATTTCCCTGAACAGGAAAACGAGTATTTCCCTGAGGGAATTTCCCGCGGCGATTTTCCGGTTGATGAAGTCCAGCACCAGGGTTTCATCGGGGGAAAAGGACGTCCCTGCCTGGGATTCGACATATTCTATGGTGGGCCTGGAATTCTTCATTTTGTTTATCCGGAAGAAATATACCTAACATAAAAAGGGGTTTAAGTCAATTCTTTCGGATCAAAATATTGCAATTTTTACCGGCATAGTTTATTATTAATCAGGGGAATATCCATGGCGGATGAAACCGGGGGACCGGAGATAGTAATAGGAATACCGTCGTACATGGAGGCCGACGGAATCGGGTTCGTGGCGTCAGTCGTCGACGAGGGCCTGTCAAGGCATTTTCCGCGGTCACGCGCCCTTATCGTAAACGCGGACAACGCCAGCCCGGACGGCACTGGAAAGGCATTCATGGCGGTCGAAACGGGGACCGCGAAGAAATACCTGCCCACGAAAAAGGGCGTCACGGGAAAGGGCAGCAACATAATCAACCTCCTGCGCCATTCGCTCAAATCCGGGACGCCGCGCTGCGTAACGGTCGTGGACGCGGACCTCAGGTCGATCACGCCGGAATGGATAAAATACCTGGTCGAGCCGGTCATGAAGGGATACGACTACGTGATGCCGAGGTATTCGAGGCACCAGTTCGACGGCACCATCACGAACCACATCTGTTATCCCCTCATATACGGGCTCCTCGGGGAAGACATCAGGCAGCCCATAGGCGGCGATTTTTCCATGAGCGGCAGGTTCGCCGTGCACCTTGCTTCGGTGAAATGGCCTGCGTCCGCCAGGCTTTACGGCGTCGACATATTCATGACGATGAACGCCGTCATGGGCGGCTTCAGGATATGCGAGACCGGTCTCGGGGCCAAGGTTCACAAGGCGAGCGCTCCCAAGCTCGGGCCCATGTTCACGCAGGTGGTGGAGACCTTTTTCAGCATGGTTCTTTCAAGGAAGGCGGACTGGCTGGGGCTGCCGTCCGGGAACCCCGCACAGAAGCCGCAGTTCGGACTGAAAAGGCCGGACCCGCCCCAGGAGCTTTCGATAGACATAAGGGACCTCAAGGAGAAGCTCAGGACGGAGTTTTTTTCCAGGGAGAAGCTGCTTGGCAGATATTTGAGTGATTACCTGTATACCAGGATCAGCAGGATGGTCGACAGGGACCATTTCGACCTCGATATACTCACCTGGACCCAGGCCGTGTACCAGCTGCTCTTTTCATATGACAACGGCTCCCCGGCCGCCAGGGCGGAGATAATCGAGGCGCTCAAGCCGCTTTATTTCGCGAGGTCAGTGAGCTTCGACTACGAGACATGGAAATACAGGCACGATTACGCCGAGGAGCTTATCGTGGACCAGGCCAAGGCCTTCGCCTCCCAGAAGCCGTATTTCTACGGGCTGTACCTGAAGGCCGCGCACGACGCCGACAGAAGAATCAAATGAGCAGCGCTGCAGGGGCCTCTTCGGTTTAATGCAGAAATCCCCTGTCCCAGTCCTTCCAGACCGGGTCCAGTCCGCTTTTCTTCAGCATGGCGGTTATCTCTTCCGGCGAGCGGGTGTCCTCGACGCTGAACTGGCCGTCAGCAAGGCCGGTATCGGAATACCCGCCGGGGCTTGTTTTCGACCCGGCGCTCATGGACGTTATCCCGAGCGGAACTAGCCGGTCCCTGAGCCGCGCGGGCTCCCTGGTCGAGAGAACGAGTCCCGCGTCAGGGAGGATTATCCTCATCGCGCAGATGAGCTGCGCAAGGTCCCGGTCCGCGACCTCCGCCGGCGGAGAGAAGCCGCCCGGCGCGTTTCTTATCCTCGGGAACGATACGAGGACCTGGGTCTTCCAGTATTTTTTCGAGAGGTAGAGCGCGTGGAGCGCGGTGAAGAACGAGTCGGTCCGCCAGTCGGAAAGTCCCAGGAGCGCGCCGATCCCTATCCGCCTGAACCCGGCCATGCCGCCCCTGTCGGGCGCGTCCAGCCTCCATTCGTAGTCGCTTTTTTTTCCTGAAGGGTGCATCGCGGAATAGGTCCCCCTGTTGTATGTTTCCTGGTAGAGGGTGAGACCGTCCGCCCCGGATTCCGTCATCGACCGGTATCCTTCCGCGTCCATCGGGTAGACCTCTATGGACACGGAGGCGAACACCGAATGCATTGCTTCAACGGCGTCACGCAGCGATCCTGCCGGTACTGCGCGCGTGTCCTCCCCGGTGAGGAGGAGAACGTGCCTGAAGCCCTTTTCATGGAGGGCCCGGGCCTCTTCCCTGATCTGCTCTTCGTTAAGGGTCACCCGCTTGATGTCGTTGTCGGCGTTGAACCCGCAGTACAGGCAGCGGTTGGAGCATTCGTTCGAAATGTAGAGGGGCGCGTAGAGCTGTACCGTGTTGCCGAACCTGGCCCTGGTTATTTTTGCGGAGAGTGCGGACATTATATCGAGGTATTTTCCCGCGGCCGGCGACAGCAGCGCACGGATCCCTTCCGCGTCCGCGGCCCCGTTCCGGAGGGCCCTGAGGACGTCGTCTTCCGTCGAGGATAGTATCCTTTCCGAAACTGCGCCCCAGGAATAATTTTTCACCGAGTCGAGAAACGTCTTCATCGCAGGAGACCGTCAAGCGGGCTTGACGCGCTGGCGTCGCCCTCCGGCGGCATGCCGGAAAGCATGGCGCGCCTGCCTGCCTCCACCGCCATCCTGAACGCTCCGGCCAGCGAGGCCGGGTCGCCGGCGGTAGCGATCGCTGTGTTTACCAGGACGGCGTCAGCGCCCATTTCCATCGCCCTGGCCGCCTGTGACGGTGCGCCGATCCCGGCGTCGACCACCACCGGCACGTTCGACATCCCGATGATGATCCTGAGGTTGTCCTCGGTCCTCAGTCCCCTGTTGGAGCCTATCGGCGACCCCAGGGGCATCACCGTTGCGCAGCCCGCCTCCTCGAGCCTCTTGGCCAGTATAGGGTCGGCGTTGATGTATGGAAGAACGGTGAATCCCTCTTTCACGAGGATCTCAGCCGCCTTCAGCGTCTCGATCGGGTCGGGGAGAAGAAACCTCGGGTCCGGCGTGACCTCGAGCTTCACCCAGTTTCCGCAGCCCATCTCCCTCGCGAGCCTGCAAAGCCTGACGGCCTCGTCCGCGTCCCTCGCCCCCGATGTGTTGGGGAGAAGTCGGATTTTTTTATTGCCCGTTACCGCGGAAAGGAGGTCGTCGGAAGGGTTTTCCAGGTCGACCCTGCGGAGCGCGACCGTCACCATTTCGGTTCCGGACTCTTCTATCGCGGAATTCATCGCGGCGATCGAAGAGAATTTTCCTGATCCGAGAAAGAGCCTGGATCTGAATGCGCTGCCCGCGATCACAAGTTCGTCCGTTTTTATGTCGTATGATTTCACGTTTTTTCTCCGGTAGTGATCATGTTTTAACCGGGGGCCTGTTAATTGTCAAGCAAACGGATCGTTCATATTTTTTTTACCGGCAATATTTTTCTTGTCAAACCGGCGCTTTTATAGTTTAATTTATTTACGGCCCGGGGAATGCGCCCCGGAGCCGCTTTATGTCGCAAATCCGCTTGTCCGCGGTTTTTCTCTTTAGTTCGAGATTGATCCGGAGGGGAACGAGCGGCCGCGCCTGAACCATGCGGTCTTCTTCGTGGGATCGCGGTTCGGTGAGGAAAGTCCGGACACCGAAGGGCAGGACGCCGGGTAACGCCCGGGCGCCGCGAGGCGATGGAAAGTGCAACAGAAAACATACCGCCCCCCGGTTCCGCCCGGAGCAAGTCTTGAGGCTTGCCCCGGGCGGAGTCGAGGGGTAAGGGTGAAAAGGCGAGGTAAGAGCTCACCGCGGCTCCCGCAAGGGTGCCGGCAGTGTAAACCCCGTCCGGTGCAAGGCCAAGCATCAGCCGCCTGAGGGCTGCCCGCCCGAGGCTGAGGGTAGGCCGCAAGGAGGTGCGCGGCGACGCGCATCCAAGATAGATGGCCGCATAAACAGAATCCGGCTTATGGTCCCCTCCGGTAAAAAAAGCCGCGTGAAAGCGGCCGAGAGGTTTCCGCCGTCGCAGGGATGCGGCGGCGCGTTGCGGGGCCGGTTCCGTGAAAACGGATGCCGGGATCCGTGAAAACGACTGCCCTATAAAAAAAGGAGGTTCAGAGATGAAAAAGATTCTTGTCCTCGCGACAGCGCTCGTCGTATGCATGACAGGGATGCTGTACAGCGCTAAAATTTCCCTTTACCAGGCCGTGGATCTCTTCATCTGCGAGGAGAGCCAGACCCTCGCGGAAATGCTTGCGAAAACAAAGATTTCCAGGATGGAGCTTTACACAGTCAGCTACTGCAGCTGCAACGGCGTGGACCCGGGTTTTAAAAAGGCCGTGACCAAGACTTCCTGCGAGAAGCCCAAGGATATGGTTTATTCGTGCATCTGCATAGGAAGATCAAGCTACTGACCTGGATGGGCTGATGGAAAAATACAGAAGAATACTTATAACAATAATGTCCCTGCTGGTGCTGTCCGCGGTTATCGCGATAATCGACATCAGCATGAACCTGCAGTCAGGCGGGAAGATATCGTTCGGATCGCCGCAGTTCGGCCCGGGGATTGGGGTGGTCAGGATAGAGGGCCCCATAGAGCTGTCGAACCAGATGGGGGCGGTCGGCCTGACAGCGAACGCCGACGCCGTCGTGGCAAGGCTGAACGATCTCGAAAGAAACGGCAGCGTCAAGGCGATCGTCGTGAGGATAAACTCTCCAGGCGGCACTCCCGCCGCCACGCAGGAGATATACCAGAAAATATGGAAGCTCAGGAAAAAGAACATCCCTATCGTGGCCTCTCTCGGTGAGATCGCCGCTTCCGGGGGATATTACATCGCTTCGGCGTGCAACGTGATCGTGTCCAACCACAGCACGATGACCGGGTCCATAGGGGTCATCGCGCACACCCCGAACCTCAAAAGGCTTTTTGAAAAGGTCGGGATAGACATGACCGTCATCAAGACGGGCAGATACAAGGACATGCTCGCCTATTACAAGGACCTGACCGCGGATGAAAGGGCGATCATGCAGAACATGATCGACTCCACTTACAACAGGTTTTTGAAGGACGTCGCGCTTGGCAGGAACATGGACCAGACCGAGATCAGGCCGATAGCTGACGGCAGGATTTTCGACGGGGAAACGGCCCTGCAGCTCAAGCTCGTGGACGCGGTCGGGACCTTCGAGGACGCCGTCGACAGGGCGAGGGCCATGGCGAAGCTTTCAGAGACCAGCCCGGTTTACGACGAGATGAAGAGCCCATTCCAGCAGTTGTTCATGGGTTTCGAATCAATGATGAGGGGCGGGAACGTGATTGAAAGAAGCATGGGGAGCATTCAGCAGCATCCATACGGCCTTGAATACAGGTGGATGAGATGATCGAGACTCTCCTTTCCCTGCGATGGACCGATTATTTCCTCTACGTGCTGGTCGACCCGAGGAGCCTTTACAGGCACATCAGCCAGAACGATCCGAAGGCCTTCGCGCTCAGCTTTACCGTGCCGGCCGCGGCGGCGATAGTGGATATACTGGCGGCCTCCCTTTTCGGGAACCAGACCCTGTTTTTTTTCTACAAGATAACCTACGGGTGGATACTGCTCTCGATTTTTTACGTGCTGAAAAACGCCGTGATCTCCACGATAATGGACGCGTCAGCCCAGTTCCAGGGAATGAAAGGCAACGCCAGGGAGATGGTCTGCCTCATCAACTTCTCCATGTTCCCCCAGGTGTTCATATTGCCCCTGACCTGTATATTCGTCGCGTCCGGGTTCGCACCGGTGTTTTTCTACATTGCCGTCGGCCTGGGGCTCTCGGTCTGGTCGGCCCTGGTGGCCATCCAGGGCATAGCGGAGATGCACAGGACCAATACGGGGAAGGCTGTTTTTATTTTTATTTTTCCGTACATCGTAATATGGGCCTCGCTTTTCTTCATGACGGTTCTTCTTTTCATATTGATGGGCGGGTATCTCAGCTCCTAGCCCCGTTAGAAGAAAATGGAAAAACCGGCCGCCGCGTAGAGGCTGTAATGCACATCCGCGGGCCTGTTGTCCTCCAGCGTTAAAAAATTATGGTAAAGCGTGAAATTTATTAATGCGCCGTTCAGGGCATATTTAAGCGACGTCGAGACATCGGGTGAAAAACTCGAATGACCGCCCGAGCCGGATGTGCCGTACAGGACAGCGAGTTCCGGCGAAATATCGAGATACAGCTTTTCGGACAATTTGAATGTATAGCCCAGCATGGGCGCGAAACCGAAATCCACTCCGGACCTGCTTTCCCTGAGGACCAGCATTACGGGCATGTTCTGAAAAACGTACCTGACAGTCCTGTAATACCTGGTGTATTGCATCAGGAGGTCCAGGCCGACGTGGAATTTGTCCAGCGGGTAATACTGGAAGGCGGGATGGATTCCGAATGAGGACCTGTCGTATTTCAGTGTCGAAACCGAAGATGAAATGCCTCCCTGGATCTCGAGCGTGCCTGCATCTGAAAAATTCTTTTTTCCCCGGTCTGGTTTTTCAGCCGCGCTTTCCTTTTTTTCCCGGGTGGCCGAGTCAGCCGCCTCCGGGACTTTATCGTTTTCCCCCGCCTGAAGCGATGCCGCCAGGGCCATGATGATGATTGACAGAAAGATGCGTTTCATGCCGAGCCTCCGGAAATAAAATATCTGTAATACGGATATAACCGCACGTTTGATGCGTCAATGGTTTTTTGCACGCCGTCATTCGTATGTGGGGACCTCTAAAAATCAAATTTGGGTGTTCCCTTGCGGGCACTTTCAAAGTAAAAAATAGAATTTAACAGTATTTGAATAATGAAAATTCTATTTTTGAGAGGTGCCCATAAATCAATGGGACCGTTTGACCGCGTTTAAGCCGATAAAGACAAAGTACACCGCCGTGCCCAGGGAAACTATCGTCGCTCCAGTGGGAAGGTCGAGGTAGTATGACAGGAGGAGACCTCCCACCATTATTGCGAGGGTATATGCGATGCCGGCGGCAATGACCCTCCTGTAGTTTTTAGTCAGGAGGATGCCGAAGCTCGCGGGAAGCACCACGAGCGCGGAGATCAGTATTATCCCCACGATCTTTATGCTTATTACGATTATCGCGGCAAGAAATATCAGCATTACCGTGTCCAGCAGTCCGGTCCTTACACCGCTTACCGCCGCCACCTCTTCATCGAAGGTCATGAAAAGGATTTTGTGCATGCAGGCGAAGATGAATGGGATGAAGACCGCCGTGGTGGCAAGAGAGACCATCATATCGAAAGAGGTGACGCCGAGGATGTTCCCGAAAAGATATCCCATGAGGTCGAACGTGTATTTTTTTTTCAGCGCTATGAATATCGCACCCAGGGCCATGGAGAATGAGAAGAGGATCCCTATGCCGGTATCGTATGATATGTTGCCTGACTTCACCAGCTTGCCCAGGAGCACGGCCGACAGCGTGCAGAAGACGAATGACGTGTAGAAGGGATCGATCCCCAGCAGGATTCCGATTGCAACGCCGCCGAAAGCGGCGTGCGAAACCCCGGCCCCCAGGAACGACATTCTCCTCATGACCACGAAGAACGAAAGGGTGCCGAAGAGGAAGCTGAGCAGCAGGCACATGACGAGCGCGTTCGTGAAAAACCTCATGCCCAGGAGCTCCGTCATTTGTCCCTCCTGCAGGTCCCGCATTCGCTGTCGTGACTGAGGAAGTAGACGTTCGTACCGAATGTCTTTTCCAGGGCCGTGGACGGTATGCAGTCCTTCGGGCTCCCGTAGAAATGCATCTGCCTCTTGACGCAGGCTATCTTGTCGACCACGCCAGAAACGCCGCCTATGTCGTGCGACACCAGTATTATCGTGAGCCCTTCATCGTCCCTGAGCTTCTGGAGAAGCCTGTAGAAGCTGTCCTGCGCCACCACGTCGAGGCCTATGGACGGCTCGTCAAGGATAAGGATGGAGGGCTTCATGGCCAGCGCCCTTGCAATCAGCACCCTCTGCTTCTGTCCCCCGGACAGGCTCCCGAAATGTTTGTCCGTCTGGGACTGCATTTTCACCTTTTCAAGCGAACCGTTTATGGCCGCCCTGTCTTCCGGTCCGAGCCTTTCAATCCCCTTTCTGGAATAGCGCGACATCGCCACAATGTCGAAAGCGCTGACCGGAAAGTTCTGGTCGTAGTTCATGTTCTGGGGGAGGTATCCGATCAGGCCTGTTTTTTGTATTTCATCGGGACTCCTCCCGAGAACCAGGATGCTTCCTTTTGCCGGCCTCTTGAATCCCATGATCGCCCTGAGGAGCGTGCTTTTCCCGCTGCCGTTCGGGCCGACCACGGACATTATCTCACCCCGCGCCACTTCGAGGTTTATATCCTCGAGGACTATGTTTCCGTCGTAGGCTACGGTCAGGTCTCTTATGATGACGGCCGGTTCAGGCAAGTCCTACCTTCCTTTCCGGCACAGTGATTCGGACAGCGTCCTGGCGTTGTACAGCATCAGTGCGGTGTATCCGGATTTTTCCTTCACGTCCGGGTCGCCCACGCTGTCCAGTCGGGCGACCTCCGCCCCGGTTTCCCTGGAAAGGGCGTCCACCTCCCTGCTGTCGACATTGAGCTCCACGGTGATAGTTCCGACGCGGTCCCTCGCGGCGTTCCGTATCAGGTCCCTGAAGGACCTTACCGATATGACGTCCCCGTGGCCCTTTTCTATGGTCCCCGATATTTCCAGGCCGTAATCCGCGGCGAAGTAGTCCCATGCCGGGTGCCACTGTATGAATTTTTTATTGCCGCATTTCCTGAACATGCCGGATATTTTTTCATCGAGGGCCCGGAGCTCGGTCCGGAACTCCTCGAGGTTTTCTTCAAAATATTTCCCGCCGGCCGGGTCGATCCCGGAAAGCAGTACGCTGATCTGCGCGGCTATTTCCGCGGCGCCCATGAGGGTAAGCCATATGTGGGGATTGTCTGCGTATCGCCCGGATTTCATTTTTTCCTTGAGAAATACATGGCCGGCCTTTTTCGGAAGGTATTTTTTTATCCACCCGTCGTATTCCGGGTCTATCCCGATGAAAAGGTCGGTTTTTCCCAGCCTCGTGGCCATGGAGGGCTGCGGCTCGTAGATGTGCGGGTTGGCGCCGGCTGGTATCACGTAAAAGGCGCTGATCCTGTTTCCGCCTATTCTATTTGCGATGTCGCTGACCGGGAATATTGAAGTGGCGACAACAGGCACGGCCGATTTTTTTTCTCCTGGTCCGCAGCCTGCCGACGCCAGAAGTAATGCCGTGAATATTGCAGCCGTTTTTTTCATCAGCCATGCCCTCCGGTGATCTGAATACTTAAATCAATCTTTATTGTTTTCATGAAGGCAGTCAGCTTCGATGTCGAGGAGACTGCCGAGCCCGGCGCCGAAGGACCTTCCTCCAGGGAAGTAAAGCTTCATCCGGGGCCTGAATGACGCGTCCGCCAGTTTCAGGGTGTCCGTGTTGAAAAGGCCCACGAATTCCTTTATTTCATTTTCCGGGTTCATGAACCTGACGCCCGCCTCCCTGCCGCTTGCCCTTACGATCCTGCCCTGCAGCGAGACCTCCACTGACTTGAACGGGAACCTGAAAAGAAGCACGTCACCCGTCCTTAAAACTCCGTTGCTTATCAGGCAGAGCCCGCCCGCGGACAGGTTCAGGACCTCGACCTGGAATGATGCGCCGCCGCCCCTGAAAAAGGACTGGATCCGGAGTCTGTCGGTTTTGATTCTGGGATATTTTCTATTGTTTGCAGGCATGGTGGATTTGTATATTTTTTTGAAATGTTCCCGCCGCCCTTCACGCGGTCAAGGAATTATTGGCGGATTATTTAAAAAATTTTTCCATCTCGGACACGGCCTTGCTGTAGGTTTCCTCGATGCCGAGAGGCGATTTGTAGCCCGCCGCGTTCTTGTGGCCGCCGCCGCCGTTTTTTATCGCGATCTCCGCGACGTCCAGGTTCCCCTTGGTCCTCATGCTTACCTTGACCGGCCCGTTCAGGTCCTGTTTAACCATTATGCTTGCCTGCACGCCCCTTACGGCGAGCGGTAGGTTTATGGAGGGCTCCCCCTCGGCGAAGCTGGCGCCGCTTTTTTCCAGCATCTCCGGCGTAAGCATCAGGGTCGCGAGCTTTCCACCGCAGAGCGTTTTCATGGACGACTGGATCATGCTCCTGAGGGTGAAGCTCTCCAGGGTGTTGTTCTCGTAGATGATCTCGTTGACGGCGACCGGTGAGGCCCCCAGTTCGACCAGGTGTGCCGCGGCCCTGAAGGTGTCCGGCGAGGTCTTGGAGTATCTGAACGAGCCCGTATCGAACACTATCCCCGCCATGAGCGCGAGGGCGGTGCCGCTGCTGATCGGTTTTTGATAATACTGGAAAATTTCATAGACGAGCTCGCTCGCGGAGGAGGCGCCGGCCTTGATGAAGTTGCTGTCGAATTTTTCATCGCCGCCCTCGTGGTGGTCGATTATAAAGAGGTCCCTGAGCCTGCCCTTCAGGGCGTAATATACCGCGCCGATGTTTTCATAGTCGTTGGTGTCGAGCACGACGTGCGCGTGATCGCCTATGTCGTCCGGCATCTTGAAGTCACCGTCCATCACGTTCAGTACGCCGGCGGTGTCCATGGATGAATAGGTCGCGGGCGGGGGATCGGAGTTTATTATTATGCATTTTTTACCCAGCAGGCCCAGGAGTTCGCGGAAGCCCAGCTCGGAGCCCAGGCCGTCCCAGTCCGGGCTCTCGTGGGTTGAGATCACGAATTTGTCGTATTTTTTGAGAAATCCGTCAAGGTTTGAGAAACCCGTATGCATCATCCCACCGCTGCTTCTTTTTTCCCGAGAAGCGGGAAACCCATCTCTTCCCTGATCCTGACGTACTGTTCCGCGCACCTCCTGGCAATGTTCCTGACCCTGGCGATGTATCCGACCCTCTCGGTTACGGATATGGCGCCCCTGGCGTCCAGCATGTTGAAGGCGTGCGAGCATTTCAGCACGAAATCGTACGCAGGCAAAACTACCGTCACCGAAGGGCTGTCCAGTATGGCGAGGCACTCCTTTTCGTACAGGTCGAAGAGCTTGAAATAAAGGTCCGTGTCGGCAATGTTGAAATTATAATGCGAGAACTCGTATTCGCTCCTGTGGTGCACGTCCCTGTAGGTCAGGTCCCTGTTCCACCTGACGTCGAACACGCTGTCGACGCCCTGTATGTACATGCATATCCTCTCGAGCCCGTAGGTCAGCTCCACCGGGACCGGGTTCAGCTCGATGCTGCCGCAGAGCTGGAAGTATGTGAACTGGGTGATTTCCATGCCGTCAAGCCAGACCTCCCATCCGAGCCCGGCCGCGCCGAGGGTGGGAGACTCCCAGTCGTCCTCGACGAACCTTACGTCGTGTTCCTTCAGTTTTATCCCGATGCGTTCAAGCGACTTCAGATAGAGGTCCTGGACGTTTTCCGGTGAGGGCTTCATGATGACCTGGTACTGGTAGTAATGCTGGAGCCTGTTCGGGTTTTCGCCGTACCTGCCGTCGGTCGGCCTTCTGGAGGGCTCCACGTACGCCACGTTCCACGGCTCCGGACCCAGCGCCTTCAGGAAAGTGGCGGGATTGAATGTCCCTGCGCCGACCTCGAGATCATAACCCTGGACTATGAGGCAGCCCTGTTCGGCCCAGTATTCGTTGAGTCTGGCAATCATGTCCTGGAAATACATGTCAACCTCTGTAAAATTGGATGTCAGCCGGTTTTTTTACGGCATACATTTCATACTTCGGTATTGTCCGGGCAGTCAAGTAATTTCTATTTATCCCCGGGATAATTATTGCCGGTAACACGGGTCCTGGTCATAATTTTTATCCATACCGCACTTAAAAGCCCGGGAAATGGAACCCGGAACATGCCCGGATGCAGGATCATATCAGCATAACGAAATATTAATATTAAATTAAAGGCATACATTCTCCGATCCCTATAATGCGGGCATCTTAAAGCTATATTTTTTTTTAAAGAAGGGCCGTCATGAGCTATTCAATGGAAGACATAATAAATATTGCCATAGGTCTCGAGGAATCCGGCGTTAATTTTTACGAAAAGTGCTCGAAGCTGTTCAAGGACCCTGGAAAGGCCGACGTTTTCAGGTTCATGGTAAGGGAGGAGAGGGACCATTCGAAAACGTTCGGGGCCCTCAAGTCGAAACTGAAGTCCTTTGACCCGCACCTTTCGCTCAAGTACAGGGAATTCATTGCGAAAATGGGCGCCGAACGTGTTTTCCCTGAGAAGGAAGACGTGGTGAAGGAGCTGTCGAAGATAGTCACCGTCGTCGACGCGGTCGATTACGCCATAAAAAAGGAACAGGAAACGATTATTTTTTACAACGAGATGAAGGAGCTTTACGATAACGACGCTCCCGAGCTTGACGTGCTTAACCATGTAATCAGGGAAGAGGAAAAGCACATTGAAGATCTGAAAAAAATGAAATGACCTCCACTCCCTTCGGGAGATCATTTATATTTTTCCTTCAGTTTCCTTTTTAAAATCTTGCCGGAAGGGTTTTTCGGGAGGGCGCCCGGGAATATTATTTTCTTCGGGCACTTGAACCCTGCCGCCCATTTTCGCGGCGGCCCTTCTTGTAATGTCGCCAATAGTGTCCCTGCTGATTTTGTTCGTCATGCCCGGTTCCGTTCCGTTTCAGATTTTCCGCGTTCATGCAGTTTATTTCCCCCTTTTTTCGCGGATTTTGGAGTCGACCCTGTTCCTGTATTCGTTTATCTCGTTTTTCAATATGGTGAGGTCGGCTATCCTGTCGTCGAGCCTTTTCATGTGGTTATCGAGCAGTTCCAGCAGCCTTTTCAGGACCACCTCGCTCGATTTCTGCAGTGACCAGATGGCCTCGAGCTCCTGCATCTCGCTGAGCGTGAGGCCGAGAATTTTCAGCCTTTTGATCAGCTTGAGCCGCATGTAGTCGTCGTCCGTGTATATTCTTTTTCCTCCCTCGACCCTCTTGACGGAATTGAGCAGGCCTATCTCCTCGTAGTACCTCATCGTTCTCTGGCTCATCTCCAGCATCCCTGCCAGTTCCCCTATTGAATAGACCTTTAACTCTTCACCCATCATGCGGCCGCCTTTTTTAAAATCGGAGGCTGAAAACATCCCCCGGACTTGGAGTATTTGATCGGCATTTGACCCTGTTATTCCGCGTATTTCGTTGAATACATTTCACGCAGCTTGAATTTTTGAATCTTCCCGCTCGCCGTCATGGGAAATTCGTTCACGAATTCCCAGTACCTGGGGACCTTGTGCCTGGCGATCTTTCCGCTGCAGTATTCTATGAATTCCTCCGCCGTGGCCGTCTTCCCGTCCTTGAGCTTGATGGCGGCCAGGACCTGCTCGCCGTACTTTTTGTCGGGTATGCCGACGACTTGCACGTCCATAACGAGAGGGTTTTTTATCAGGAATTCCTCAATCTCGCGCGGATATACGTTTTCCCCGCCGCGTATGATCATGTCCTTGATCCTGCCGGTGACCTTGAAGTATCCGTTCCCGTCCACTTCGCCCAGGTCGCCGGTATGGAGCCATCCGTCCGGGTCGACGGCCTTTGCCGTGTCTTCCGGCATCTTGTAGTAACCCTTCATCACGCACGCGCTGCGTGTGACTATCTCGCCCTGCACGCCGGCGGGAAGGGCTTCCCCTGTTTCCGGGTCGACGATCTTTCCCTCGATGTCGGGAAGCAGCCTTCCCACCGTGGAGACCCTGAGGTCGACCGGGTCGTCCCTCCTTGTCATGGTCATGACCGGGGAGCTCTCCGTCTGGCCGAAGGCTATCACAACCTCGGAACAGTGCATCCTGGTCCTCACCTGGTTCATGGCCTCGGTCGGGCAGGGCGCGCCCGCCATGATGCCGGTCCTCAGGGACTTCATGTCGTATTTATCGAATTTCGGGTGGTTGAGTATCGCGATGAACATCGTCGGCACTCCGTTTACCGCCGTGCACTTCTCCCCGCTTATGGCCTGGAGGGCCTTCAGCGGATCGAAGGCCTCGAGTACGACCATGGTCGAGCCGTGGTATACCGAGTTCATGGTGCTCATGACGCAGCCGAAGCAGTGGAAGAGCGGCACCTGGATAAGGAGCCTGTCCTTCTCGGTCATCCCCATGACGTCGCCGACCATCCTTGCGTTGTTCACTATGTTGTAATGGGTGAGCATGACCCCCTTCGGGAAACCGGTCGTGCCTGACGTGTACTGCATGTTGATGGTGTCGTCGACGGACAGGGAGGACATCCTTTCATCGAGCTCGTTCTCGGAGACCTTTCCGCCCATTTCGGAAATTTCGCTGAAATTGAACATCCCCGGAGTTGATCCCCTTTTGCCTACGTAAACGAGGTTTTTCAGCACCGGAAGATTGGGAGACGAGGTCTTCCCCTTTTCGGTTTTGTCAAGCCCGTGGACCACGGAGAGGACCGTGTCGTAATAATTGGTGTCCTTGTGCGCCTCGATGAATATCAGGGTAGTGGAATCGGACTGCTTGAGGATGTATTCGAGCTCGTGGGACTTGTAGTTGGTGTTCACCGTAACCAGTACGGCGCCTATCATGCCCAGGCCGAACTGCATGTAGACCCATTCCGGGACGTTAGTCGTCCAGACTGCAACGTGGTCCCCCTTTTTCACTCCCAGCGCCATTAGACCCCTGGCCACCTTTCTGCACGAGGCGAGGAACTCGCCGTAGTTCTGCCTTATGCCGAATTCCGGGTATATCAGGGCCTCGTTTTTGGAGAATTTTTCGGCCGTTTCCTTGAGGACCTGGCCGATTGTTTTTTTTACGAACTGCGTCATGATGATATCTCCTTGGGTTTGATATATTGCTGCCACTTAACGTTAACTGGTTTACGTTTAATGTAAAGTTGTTGTGCTTATTGTCAAGAAAAAATGTGTAAAAAGAGCAAAAATCATTGAGGAATGTCGGTTTTATTTTTTAATAATAAACACATATATGGATATTGATTATAAATACATTTGAGGATGAGATTTTTTTGAGGGGGGATAGGGAGATAAATAGGAGATGGGGAGATTTATAGATTTTATTATGAGAACAACCTGATTTGATTATCAGGAGTTCCCTTATAAGAGAATTAAGAAGATATTGTATATAAAAATTTTTTATAATCATTCCGCAATATCTTTTCCGCATCCCCTCGCCGCCAAATGTATTGATTTTTTATATTCCCTCATTAACATTGCAGGATTATATTTTATTGATTGAGGTGCGATGATATGGGTCTTACCGAATACAGGAAAAACCTCGACATGCTTATCGGCGCGGTAAGCGGATGGGAGTCGTCCTTCCCGGAATTTTCCGTGGACGATACCCTGCGGGTGGACCCGGAGAAGCTGTCCCGTTCCTGCGGGGAGCTGGCCGAAAGGCTTAAGGACAATTATCCTTTTCATCATCCCCTTTACGCGGGACAGATGATCAGGCCGCCCCACCCGACGGCCATGATCGGATACATCGCGGCCATGATGATAAACCCCAACAACCACGCCCTGGACGGAGGTCCCGCCACGGCCCGCATGGAAAAAGAATCGGTCGCGGAGATAGCGCGCGCCTTCGGTTTTAATGATTACCTGGGCCACCTGACGTCGAGCGGGACGATAGCAAACCTGGAGGCGCTTTTCATCGCGAGGGAAACCAGTCCCGGAAAGGCGGTCGCCTTCAGCGACCAGGCCCATTACACCCATTCGAGGGCGTGCGGATGGCTGGGACTGGAGCCGGTCGAGATAGCCTCGGACCGGCATGGCGGGATGGACATTGACGGCCTGGAGGACGCGCTTGCCGGGGGCCGGGTGGGGACGGTGGTGGCAACCATGGGGACCACGGGCCTCGGCGCGGTGGACGACCTGGAGGCCGTTCTCGGCCTGCGGGAGCGGTACGGGTTCAGGCTGCACGCCGACGCGGCATACGGAGGATACTTCGCCCTGATTTCCGGATACAGGGAAAGCCTCCGCCCCTTCGCCTTTCTCTCGAAGTGCGACAGCGTCGTCGTCGACCCCCACAAGCAGGGTTTGCAACCTTACGGGTGCGGGTGCGTGATATTTTCCGATCCGTCGGTCGGCAGGTTCTACGGGCACGATTCCCCCTACACCTATTTCACGTCGGACGAGCTCCACCTGGGCGAGATCAGCATGGAGTGTTCCAGGGCGGGCGCGTCGGCCGCTGCGCTCTGGCTCACGATGAAGCTCTTCGAGCTCGAGGAGGGCAGAGGCATGGGTCCGATTCTTAAAAAAACCGTCGATGCAGCCGGCCGCCTGGCGGGGCTGATAAGGGGATCGGACAGGTTCGGGCTTTATGACGAACCGCAAACCAACATAGTCACGTTTTTTCCCGCTGCCCCGGGAACGGGAAAAATTTCAGCCATGAGCGAGGCGGTGATGAAGGCCGGCATGGAATCAGCGACGGCGCCTCTTTTCCTGGCGGTGATGAAGGCCGGCTCCGGCAGGTTCATCCTGAATCACCCGGATGTTAAAGCCGACACGGACAGCGTTTCCATATTGAGGAGCTGTCTCCTGAAACCGGAACACCTTGATTGGGCCGGAGTTATAATGAAAAACCTCGATGTCCTTTACGGCCTGTGCGGAGAAGAAAGGTAATATTTCTACAGCGGGGACCATTTTCTGCCTGCGGGAGACTTTAATTGTCGACCAATAGTCCCTGAGCATCACCTACAATCATCAGGATTTTATCCTGTATTAAAAAAATCACGGCAACCAGGCATTTTATGCCTCTGTATGTGATTCAGAATTTAAAATCACATCAAAAACCTTCATGTTTCAACGATATCTGAGTTTTTTGTATTTAAATCAAAAAAAACAAAAACCAGATACTTTATACTATAATCTTATCATATTATTTAATAAATCATTATAAACAGCTATAATTATCTATAATAGCCCTAAAGTCGGGCACCAGAGGTGGCGATTAATCGAACAGGGAGTAGTATCCCTGAATGACTTGGCTCTTTGAAAACAGGTTCTCCGGTAAATTTACTTTGGATCCGGCTCCGGGCTTTGTGCCCAGAAGCCCGGAAAGAATCCCGGCTGTTGCTAAAGGCTTCAGCCTTTTAAACTGGTAATTTTCTCCGGTACCCGCTGCCCGGGTACCGGCATGGCAGGGAAGCCAGTGAAAAATTTGATACAAAGGAGTGTAACAATGATCATCAACCACAATTTACCGGCAATTAATGCCAACAGGGTTTTAAAGTTCAACGGATGGAGCGTTGAAGGAAACATGCAGAAGCTTTCATCTGGACTGAGGATCAACAAGTCCGGCGACGATGCGTCGGGTCTTGCTGTATCCGAAAAGATGAGGACCCAGATCCAGGGATTGAGGCAGGCTGAGAGGAACACCGAGGACGGTATGTCTTTCGTGCAGACCGCCGAGGGATACCTCAACCAGACTTCCAGCATAGTCCAGAGGATCAGGGTGCTTGCGGTCCAGTCGGCCAACGGCATCTACACGAACCAGGACAGGCAGCTCATACAGGTTGAGGTGTCGGCCCTGGTCGACGAGGTCGACAGGATGGCTTCGCAGGCGGAGTTCAACAAGTTCAAGATTTTAACCGGAGATTATTCAAGGGTCAATCCAAAGGCCAGCATGTGGTTCCACATGGGCCCGAACCAGAATCAGAGGGAGAGGGTTTATGTCGGCACCATGACGGCTGCGTCGTTCAGCTTCAAAGACGGCGCGGGCAAGGTCACGGTCAGCCTTTCCACTCCCGGCGGCTCCAATGCCGCGATAGGCGTGATGGACACCGCCCTCCAGAGGCTTTCAAAGCAGAGAGCGGACCTGGGCGCCTATTACAACAGGATGGATATGGCTTCCAAGGGACTCATGAACGCCTATGAGAACATCCAGGCGTCCGAGTCCAGGATAAGGGACGCCGATATGGCTGAGGAAATGGTGGATTTCGTTAAAAACCAGATCCTCGTCCAGACCGGCACCACGATGCTCGCGCAGGCCAACATACAGGGCCACGGAGTGCTGAGACTGCTGGGCATGTGAAGTGATTGACGGAGAACCTGTAAAACAAGTCATGTAAAACCGTTCTTTCAAAATTCGACCGATTCTCATACCTCCCGGACTTTTGTCCGGACTGTACATAAACCGGCTATTCCGGCAGCTTGTGATGCTGGGAGGGCATCACCGGCTGTCGGAATAACGCATTCCGCAACCGGTGTTGCTTGGATCATGGGCAGTCCAGGACAACTTCAAGGAGACAACCTTCGGACCGCGTCTGGGGTCCCCTCCGGGTCAAGATGTCCCGGCGGAAAAACCCGAACCGTTATAGAAAAAAAACCGGCGGTTCCGAATCAACAAGGGAGGGATCAATATGAGAATCAATCACAACATGACGGCCATTTTCGCGAACAGGCAACTGCAGAAAGCCGAGACGAGGTACGACAAGTCTCTCGAGAAGCTCTCTTCTGGCGAAGAAATCAACCGTGCCGGCGACGACGCCTCGGGTCTGGCTGTATCTGAAAAGATGCGCACCCAGATCAACGGCCTCAAGATGGCGGAGAAGAACGCGATGAGCGGACTCTCCTTCATACAGGTCGCCGAGGGTTCGTTCCAGCAGCTCAGCGACATCCTTCAGAGGGTGAGGGCGCTGTCGGTACAGGCGGCGAACGGTATTTATTCAAACCAGGACAGGCAGATGATACAGCTTGAGGTTTCTCAGCTTATCGACGAGATAGACAGGATCTCGACATCGGCGCAGTTCAACAACATGAAGATGCTGACCGGAAGGTTCGCCAAGGGGAGCCGCACCGGAAGCATGTTTTTTCATGTCGGCCCAAACAGGGACCAGCGCATCAGGGTCTACATATCGTCGGTCGGGTCAAAGCCGATGCACCTCAGGGACAGCGGCGGGGCCAAGAGGGGTATCTCCTCCGTAGGAAAGGCGAACTCGATGATCGGGTACGTCGACGACGCGCTCCTGGGCCTCAACAGGCAGAGGGCGGATCTCGGCGCCTACTACAACAGGATGGAGAACACCGCAAGGGCCCTGACGGAGACCTACGAGAACATGATGTCTGCCGATTCCAGGATAAGGGACACGGACATGGCGGCAGTGATGGTTGAATTCACAAAGGACCAGATTCTTGTTCAGACGGGTTCTGCGATGTTGGCTCAAGCGAACATTAAGCCGAAGCTGATGATGAAACTGTTTGAGTGAGATTCATAATGGAGGCGCGCACGGCAGTGCTGCCCGCCTCAAACCCTCTCCGGTTGGGAGACCGGGGAGGGAAAATTTTTTCAGGGAGGATTATTTTAACACGGAGGTTTACAATGAGCATTGACAAAATCATATTTGAAAACCTCGACGGAGCCGGGCGGTACCAGGGGAACGGCTCCAGAAAAACTGAAGCTCAGGAGCCCGCGCCGATGAAGCCCGGCCGTGAGCCGACGAAGGACGAGGTGTACGAGGCCGTTGACAAGCTCAACCAGGCCGTCAAGGGACTTAATGAGAGGCTCTCGTTTGATTATCATGAAAAAATCAACAGGGTGGTGGTAAGGGTTATAAATTCCGAAACCAACGAGGTCCTAAAAGAAATACCCCCCAGAGAGGTGGTTAGGCTGCTGGAAAGGCTCAGGGAATACCTGGGGGTGTTCGTCGACGAACAGCGCTGACGGGCGCGGCATTATCTCTATCCGCGGAAGCGATGGTTCCATCGCGCGTATATTTTTTTGTCAATTTAATAAATCCACCTTTACGCCCGGTAAACCGCTCCATTTTGAACGAACCCGGGTATTTTTTTCAGCGCCGTTATAAAATTCTTGCATTTTCGGGCGAACGTGGTCTTATTTCAGACCGGCTTTTTCGTCTATGAACACAGCTGAAAGAAACATCCCCTTCAACATGGAAAACAGGATACCGGCCGGGAGCGGCAAACAGGCCGGGCCCAGGATCCTGCTGATACTCACGGAATTCCCGCCGAAGATCGGCGGCATGCAGACCCACGCCTATTACCTGGCGATGACGCTCTATTCAAGGGGCTACGCGATCCGGGTCATCTCATACGTGCCTGAAGACGACGAAGAGGAGTCCGCCGTCAGGGAGCACGATTCGGTCCTGCCGTTCACGGTAAGCAGGGTGCTGAGCAGGATAGGGTTCTGGAAAAACCTGAGCAGGCTGGACCGCATGGGGAAGGAATTCTCGCCGGACATCGTGTATTCTTCCACGGTGTTCTACGGGTTCCTCGGGCCGATGCTCGGGGTGCCCGTGGTTTCCAGGTCGGTCGGCAATGACGTGCTGCGGCCCTGGATAGTGTATCCCTTCCGCCTTGGATGCGGCGTCCTCTCCAATCCCTGGATAGAGCGGAGGCTCTATAATTTTTTCAAGGGGCTGAAGGGACCGGACTGGGTGGACAGGCTTTTCAGGCGGACGCGGAGAAGGATCATGACCGAATCGGTGATGAAGATCAGCAGGATATTCGCGAACAGCGAATTCACGGCGAACCTGCTCTACGGGCTTGGGGTGCCGAGGGAAAGGATAGACATGGTGGTCGGCGGCGTCGATTCAGCGGTATTCGATCCGGCCGGCATGACGGGGAAGGGACTGCGGCAGTCGCTCGGCCTGCCGGAGGAGGGATTTATCATTTTAACCGCCTGCAGGCTTGTTGAAAAGAAGGGCATAGATTTCCTCCTGTCCTCCATGCCGGGAGTGCTGGAAAAAATACCGTCGGCCAGGCTTCTCATAGTGGGGGACGGTCCGCTGGCGGACAGGTACAGGGCCCTTTCCGAGTCGCTCGGCCTTGGCGGCCGGGTCATATTCGCCGGCCGGGTCCCTCACGGATCCATAAGGAGTTATTACTGGTGCAGCGACGTGTTCGTGCTGGCAAGCAGGGAACGGGTCCATCCCAAACTCGGGGTCAGGGACGCGGAGACCATGGGAAGGGTGCTGTGCGAGGCGAACGCCGCGGGGCTTCCGGTGCTGGCATCCTCCTCCGGCGGAATAAACAGCGTTATCGTTGCGGGAGAAAACGGCCTTCTCTTTGAAACCGGGAATAGTGAAGATTTCATCGGCAAGCTGGTGCGTCTTAAAAGGGACAGGTCCCTGGCCGGAAAGATTTCAAGGGCCGGCCTCAGGGCGGCAAGGGAAAGGTTCGACTGGTCGGTGGTCATCGGCGCTCACGAGAGGGTTTTCGAGGAGCTCGCCGGCGTGAAAAACCGGGGACGGTTATAATGTTTTTTTCCGGCGTTCCGCGCGATAGATGGAAGGTTTTTAAAAAACCCCGCTGAGATCAGGCCGGACCTGCTCGGGCAGCCCCCTTACAGCTCGAATGAATATCCCGCTCCCGCGCTGATGGCGATCTGCTGGCTTTCGAGCCTGTTGTCGATGTTTCCGGTCAATCCGGGAAAATTCATGTAAAACGCCTCGGCCGGGGTGGAGCCGTTTTTGACGTCCGCCAGGTAGTTCACGAGGGTGAAATACGAGGGATAGTTGTACTGCCTCTGCGTCCCCTTCATGAGTATGTAAGTATAATCGAACCCGAGTGTAAAAAAAACGCCTGAATCGAACCTGTATTTCACGTTGAAAAGCGTCATCACGGTCGCGTATCCCATCGCCCTGTCGCGGGACATCCTCGCCCTCAGGATATGGTCGTCCCTGTCGAGGGCGTAGTTGAAAGGCGAGTACTTCAGTCCCAGATTGAAATCCAGGCTGTCGCTGAAGAAAGAAAGCTTTATCGCGCCGGACAGGTGGGGGATGAAGTATTTGAGCTCGTATGTAAGGGTCCTGCCGCCGATGATGTCGAAGTAAACGGGTTTTCCGTAGATCACGTTCGACGCGTCCACCTGCGCGACGTTGCTGCAGGTGAAATCGAAATACTGGTGCATGAACCCGAGCCCGAGCCTCAGGCTGAACGGACCATCCTCGACCGCGGTGAAAAGCGCGTCGATGTGGCTGATGATCGCGTCCATCCTGGCGGTGCTTTCCGAGTATATGGTCTGGATGCCTGAAATGGTCCAGTCAGTGTCTTCCATGTGTCCAGTCTTAGGGCTCACGCTTTTTTTAAAGCCGGCCTCGATGGTCATGAACCCCGGGTAATTCAGGATGGCTTTCCCGTAGACCATCCAGGTTTCCAGGGGAAATTTGAGCTCGCTCAGCGGGAACCATATTTTAATGTTCGGATACCAGTAGGGGAAATAGTTCATCCGGCCGCTGGTGTTCCCGCCTATCTGGTATTTCGTGTAGCCGTAGTACCTGTCAACCCCGGTCTCGATGCCGATTGAGGTTTTTTTGACACGGTCCTGCTTCGCGGATTGTCCGCCTTCGGCGGAAAGGGGCGCGGCTGAAATAATTAACGCGAAGATGATCGCGGAGGCCGCTGCTGCGGCAGTTGTGACATGGTGATTTTTATTCATCCGGAGCATTGCTTGTTTTCCTGAAGCCGTGTGACCGGGGTATTCAGAGTCCGAAGGAATATCCGACGCCGAGATTGATGGATATCTGCTGGCTCTCGTTTTTGTTTTCGAGTTTGCCATTATATCCACCCTGGATGGATCCGCCCACAATCCTCTGCAGGTTGAGGAGGGAGATGTAATAATACTGCTTCTGCACGCCGTTCGTCAGCAGGTAGAGATAGTCCAGCCCCAGTGTGAAGAAAATACCGCTGTCCGTGACGTATTTCGCGTTGAAAAGCCCCATGTATGTCCTGTGTCCCTTACCCTTCCCTTTGCTTTTTTTGCCGTTGAGTATGTAATCGTCGACGTCGGTGGCCCTGGTCAGCGGCGAATACTTGAAGCCGGTGGTGAAAGACAGTTTGTTTTCCATGAACCTGAAAACCGGGAGGACCTCGACGTACGGGATGAAATATTCGAGCTTGTATGAGCGGT
Organism: Spirochaetota bacterium; assembly: GCA_025457915.1. Taxonomy (GTDB): domain Bacteria; phylum Spirochaetota; class UBA4802; order UBA4802; family UBA5550; genus JALOTL01. Next base: position 44,128 of record JALOTL010000018.1, read on the forward strand.
TTTTCCCCCTTAAAACGGATATGGAGGGGCTGCCGGAGGCAAGCTCCCACCGGACCAGGTTGCTGCAGCTGATTTCATAATTCTGGTAAAGAAAACCCGCGCCGAGTTTAAGCGAAAGGGGGCCGGCAGAAAAAATGGAGAATGCCAGGTCCGTGTCGCTGAAAACCGCCTTGATTTTTGAATCGCTGTCGGCATAAGCGGTCTTTGCTCCCGGGAACCCCCATCCGGATTCCTTCATTTTTCCGGCCCCGGTTTTCAGGCTTTTTTTCACTCCGGACTGCACCGAGAAAAATTTGAAAAAATTCATGGAGATGTTCCCGTTGAACATCCAGGTGTCGAGCGGGAACCTGAGCTCGCTTGCCGGAAACCAGTATGGATAGAAACCGGAGATGCCCTTCCACAGGCCGCCCGTCTGGCTTTTCGTGAATCCGAGGTATTTTCCTGCGCCTGCTTCAACGTTTATTTCAATGTCGCTGGACGCCTGCCCCCGGGTCTTTTCCTGCGCGAAAAGGGATGGCACGCTTGCGAGGATCAATAAAAACAGGGAAGCGGGAAGCAAAATTTTTTTCATTTTTTAATACCGTAAAAATTTTTTATGCCTCCATGTTTTATCGTTTTAAAAAAGGCGTATGTCAAGCATAAATTGGGGATGGAATTCATGGCCGTGCCTGCCGGGCGCCGGATAAAACTTCAGGCCGTCATCAATGACGGCCTGAAAAACAAGTTCATGACGGACATCGGATTACAGGATGCCTATTGAATATCCGACGCCGAAGTTTACCGATATCTGCCTGCTCTCGTATTTATTCTGGAGCTTCCCGTTATAACCCGGGAAAAGAGATGACCAGCTTGACAGGTTGTAAAGCGAATAGTAATAATACTGCTTCTGGTGGCCTTTATTGGTTATTATATAGATGTAATCCGCGCCTACTGTTAAATAGACCCTGCTGTCGAACATGTATTTCATGTTGAACAGGCCCATCAAAGTCTTGTTTCCCTTTGCTGATCCTTTGTTAAGCTTGCCCCTCAGTATATGGTCGTCCACGTCTTTCGCCCAGTTGTACGGAGAATACTTGAACCCGGCAGTTAACACGAGTTTGTCGTTCATGAAGCTGAACACCGGCCGGGTCTCCGCGTATGGAATATAGTATTCGACCCTGTATGTAATTCCCTTTCCGCCGAGCGCTATTACCGACGGATAGGGACCAGACGAGTCGACCTGAACGACGTTGCTGCAGCTGAAATCGAAATTCTGGTATAGGAATCCCGCTCCCAGCCTGAAGGAAAACGGCCCGGCGGAGAAGAGGGTGGCGAGGATGCCGCTGTCGCTGGTGACGGCCTTGACCCTGTTGTCGCTTTCAGAGAGGATAGTCCTCAATCCCGGGAGTGTCCAGTCGGAGTCCTTCATTTTGCCGCTTTTCGGCACGAAGCTTTTTTTCACATTGGACTCAACGGTAAGGACCTTGAAAATGCTGATCGAAAGGTTGCCGTTGAACATCCATGTGTCGATCGGGAATTTCAGTTCGCTTATCGGGAACCAGTAGGGATAAATACCGTCGATACCCGTCCAGAGGCCGCCTATCTGGTACTTGGTGAAGCCGAAATGCTTGCTCACGCCCGCGTCCAGATTGATCTCGAGGTCCTTCCGGACGGAGCCCGATGTTTCGGCCTCTTCAGCCCATGCGACGGCGTTGAATAAAAAATATGACAATACAAAGGCCGTGATTATTCTATGCATGATTCAACCTTCCTTTGTTCAGTAATTGAATTGTTATTTGATATATATTACATGTTATACGTTTTATTAGAGCAAATATATTTTGATGATTCATTTTTTTTTAATATTATTTAGTATATTTTATCATAAAAAGGCCGGAAATTATATGAAATGTGCATATTTTGATGATTGTAAATCCTGATGTTTTTTTCGGATGATGGAACTTCTGCTCACTAAACGCGGTCATCATTATTAAAAACATGATATGTATGGAGGAAATTATGTCGAATCTAAAGCTTGCAAACCGCGCCGCGGTCGTAGTATTCACGGCAGGGGCTCTTCTTATGCTTGGATGCGGCCATGGCGGATGGCACGGCGGATCGATCGAAAAGAAGGCCGATAAATTCGCCGAAAGGATAGCTTCCAGGCTCGATCTTAATGCCGACCAGAAAAAGCTCCTGGTCAGGATCAAGACCGAGGCGGTAGAGAAGATCAAGTCCCAGAAGCCGCAGAGGATAAAGCTCAACGAAGACCTTTCGGCCCTCGTCAAGAGCGGGACCCTTGATAAAAAGAAACTCCTCGACCTCAGGCAGAAAAAGACCGCGCTTAACCGCGAGATGGAGGACTTCGTGATCGACAGGGTGATCGAGCTCTACAAGACCCTGACGCCGGAGCAGAGGCAGAAGGCCGCCGAGCACCTCTCGAAGATCGGCGGAAGAATGAAGGACAGGCAGTAAAAGGCCCTTGCGCGGCCGCGTCTGATTCGATATGACGGACAGGGAATTCCAGGAAATATTTTCCAGTACCAAGCGCGCCGTGCTGGCTGCAGTCGCGAAGTACCTTTCCGGGGACTTCGCCCACGCCATAGACGACGTGGTCCAGGAGACCTATATCAGGGCCTTCAGGGCGCTCGACAGGGGGCTCCTCAGGGACGGGGAGAAGGTCAGCTCCTATCTCTACGCGATAGCCAGGAACGAGTCCCTCAGGATGAACTCGAAGCTCATGAGGGAGGAGGAGAAGGGCAGGATGATGATCGGTATCGCCGGCCCGGCCCCAATCGAGGACGATAACGGCGCACCGTCGATGGAGGAGGTGCGCGGCGCTATAAAAAGGCTTCCGGAAAGGTATTCGACCGTGCTCGAGCTGCACTTCGACGGGTTCGGCGCCGGGGAGATATCCGAGAGGCTGAGCATCCCGGGGGGGACGGTAAAGTCAAGGACGTCCCGCGGAATAAAAAAACTCGTGAGGATTCTCGAGGCTGAAGGAGGGTGATCATGGCTACAGACGGGTTCAAAGGGGAAATAATAAAGAGGCTTGAAAGCCATGAATGGGACAGGTCCATGTCGTCGCGCATTCTCGCTGCCAGGAGGGCGGCAGGGTACAGGCTCGCCGCGGCGGCGGCCTCGGTCGTGATCATGCTGTCCGCGGCGGTTTTTTCCTTTTACGGCGGGGAAGTGTCCTACCTGGCCTCCGGGCTGTTTAACGGTGAGGACCAGTTGACGTCGGAATGGACGTACGAAGCGGACGTCGCGTGGTATTACGCGATGCTTGAATGATTTCACCGGTTTAACGAGGGAACAAAAAAAGACCGGGAATACCGGTCTTTTTTTGTTCATGCGGTTTTACGCTAACCGTTGTTCTCCCAGTCGATCTGCTGGGTCCCGGTCAGTATCCAGTCCGTGTTCTGCGCCGGCAGTTCCGCGCCGCAGTACGAGCAGCTGGTGGCGTCCGTTTCCGGAAGCGGCCCGCCGCACCCCGGACAGCTGTGGTCCGCGAGCCCGTACGGGTTTTTCATCGTTAACGGCATGCTCAGCATGAACCTGTGTTCCTGGTGGTATGGCTCAACGCTTCCCGGGGTCGCCCTGCTCCAGAGCACCTTCACCTCGGAGCGGACGTCGCCGCCCTCCTGCTTCACGTTCTCGAGGTCGACCGCTCCTACAGAGATGTCAGACATCGGTTCGGGGCCGGCGCCCATCGACTGCCTGAACTCCTGCGTCGCGTCCCTTGAAAGCGGGGCCGACGTGCCCCTGACCCTGGCAAAGATCCATCTCCAGAACAGGAAGGACGCCCTGTCCTCGATCACCTCCCTGTTTATCGAGAGGTTTTTTCCCTCGAGTCCGGCCAGCCCTTCGACGTCCTGTGCCGAAACGGGGCTCCATTCCTCCTCCTGCGTTATTTCGGAGAGCACCCAGTCGTATTCGCCCGAGTTGTATATTGAACCGCAGCTGGAGCACTTGTTCACCTGGCTGAAGTTGTCCGGCACGTACCCGCAGTTGGGACATTCGCCCTTCAGCCAGTCCCTGGATGTGTTCGTCTTCACGCCGACCTTTCTCGTGAAGGAATAGATCTCGGTGAAGGGCGCCTTCGTAGCGGACTTGAGGACCTTCGCGGCCTGTTCATCTGTGGCGTCAGCGGACACCATGACGTCCCGTGCGGCCGCGTATATGGAGACGTGCAGGGTATCGTAGCTCTTCGAGGCGCTCATGTCGCCCACTCTGATCTTTATTATTTTGTAATCGCCGACGACGTTCCTCAGCTTCTCGTCCTTCATCATCAGTTCGAGCTGGAGCCTGTACCTGCTGAATATCCCCTGTGACACGTAGTTCCTCACGGGCAGCATGTCGCCGGCGCTCCACGCGGCCTGGAGCCTTTCAGCGATTTCCTTAGCCTTGTTCATGAATCCGTCAGGGTTGAAATCCGGGTCGGAGCTCTTTATCCTCTGGAGGACGCCCTGGTCGAATTCGAATACGGTCGGCTTGCTGTCGTCGAACGCGGGAACCGCGGCGCCCGCTGACTTTTTAATGGCGCCGACTATCTTGACTATTATGAATATCACGACCGCGGCGATTACCAGCAGCACTATGAGACCCCAGATCCAGTCATAGGAGCTGTTCGAGGTGCCCGATGTGCCGGACCTGTGCGTCGTGCCGTTGGGCACGTAGGACCTTGATCTTGAACCGCCCCACGAGCTGGAGCTCCTGCTCGATGAACTGCGAGATGAAGAAGAGTAGGACCTGGAGCTTGATGAGCTCGACGACCTGTAGCTCTGGCCCCTTCCCGCCCTGGAAAGGGCCTCCGTCGCGATGAAAACGGTCCCGAACAGTAAGATGGAGGCTGATAGGATGGTTACGGCCGAGCGTCCGAAAATTCTGCTTTTCATATAAGACCCCTGGAGAAAAAGGATTAAATATCCATACCAGACCTGATCCTAAAAGTCAAATTAATTTATATGTCGTCCGGTCCGGCGTGGCAGGGACTGGCGGCAAAAAAAGAGTTGAGTTATCGGGCAGAACGGTTATATTAAGTGCGGGCATCCCCGCGGCGGAATAATAAGACCGGTGGATCCGGCAACGTGATGCTCCGGGTTGATATAAAAATAATGCAGCACATAATCATATTATTTTACACTATCTGCACAATGCTCGGTTTCGGTTCGATCCTGCTTTACTCGGTCGTTTATTTCAAGAGCGGCTACCCGGTGATTAAAAGGTTCCTGCACCTGCAGATCTTCGCCACCGCGTACCTGGTTATAGCCCTTTTCAGGATATACCTCGTGGCCAACGTCTTCATAAACCTCTATCTCCAGATAGCGTCCTTTTTATTATATTATGCCTGGTTCCCGTTTTTCATTTATTCCGTGCCCGCCTTTTTCCACGAGCTGGTTGAAAAAAAATTCACCCTTCCATGGAAGGCATTTTTCATCGCTGTCGGCGCTCTTTTTCCGGTCATGATGGCGGTCACGTTTTCCATGTACGAGCTCGAGGAGAACATATACTACAGGCTCGTGACCCAGTTCAGGTACGCGGGCGGCTCGGCCTTTATTTTCACCTCGGCCTACTGCATATTTATAATGACGAGGGCCTATTCCTCCATTACCAACAGGCAGACCCTGTTCCTGATAAGGTATTTCATAATAACCACGGCAGTATTCATCCCTGGCTTCATCTACGACGTTGCCGCATCGAGCAACCTGAGGAGCATGGAGATGTCCAACGTGATCTTCATACGCGTTTATTTCCTGGTCTGGAGCCTTTCCAGCATCGTGCTTCTTTTCACATACCTGGTAAGGAAGGTCAGCTTCGGCCGGGAGGAGGTCCATCTCGCGCAGGAGTTCGTTAAAAAGTTTTCCATAACCAGGCGCGAGGAGGAAATCATCGGCCTTCTCCTCAAGAACAACACATATTCAAAAATCGGGGAGAGGCTCTTCATATCGCCGAAAACCGTGGAAAGGCACGTATCCAACATCTATAGAAAGTCCAGGGTCGCCAGCAGGGACGAATTCGTGTCGCTTATGGCCTCGTACACATAAAAAACCAGATAAATTCCAAACCAGGCCGGTACGTCATTCGCAGCCTGTAAAATCGCTTAAAAAAACCGCATGATTCATAAAATGGGGGTGTCACCCCCATATAAATAAGGGAATGTCCCCCATATAAATAAGGGTGCGTGCCGGATAGCGCGGATAAGTAAAATATTGTATAAAAACCATGAAATCAAAAATCTGAAAAGAGGTGCACCATGAGGAAAATATTAATCATTGCGATTATAGCCTCGGCCGCGGCATTTGCGGCGTCCTGCACGCAGGCCAGCGTGGACAGGGCGTACGCGACCGTGGTTATCGGGAAATGCGAGGTGATCAGGGACGGTAAGAACACCGAGAAGCTGAAGGTCAACGACGTAGTCAAAAACGGCGACGTGGTGAGGACCGGCGGCGCGTCGTTCGCCGTGCTCCAGGTCGGGAAGGACATAGCGGTAAGGATACAGCCTGACACGACCGTGAAGGCGTCGTTCCTCTTCGACACGCAGAAGGCGGAGATAGTGATGAGCGGCGGGCACGTGATGTCGAAGGTGATGAAGCTCCCGATGGGCGTGGGTTATTCCGTGAACACGCCGACCACGACTGCCGCGGTAAGGGGCACCGTATACGGGGTGTCTTATTATTCCGGCGTATCGGTGGTGGCGGTAAAGGACGGCAAGGTCCATGTGTCCAATCTCACGAAGACGAGCGAAAAGATCGTCGAGGCGGGGGGCACGGCGAAGGTTGACGGCGATGTGTCGGCCAGGGGACTGAGCGAACTTGAATCGCTGGAGCTTGAAAAGGCGGCCTCGCTCGAGCTGGTTTCCTCTCCCGGGGACCTGAAGGAGCGGGAGACAAGGGACCTCGAGGAAAAATTCAGGAAGAGGGACGGTGAGATGGATTTGAAAATCAACGACGCGATGACGAAAAACCCCGCGGCCTTCGGAAGGGACTGCGTTTTCAACTACGGGAGGATGGACGTGATCACCCTTTACAGCGGCCTTGTGATAAGGGGGGTCATAGTATCCAGGGGCGACTTTTACCAGGTCCTTACTCCGCAGGGGCTGGTCGGCATACCAGCGAAAAAGGTCAGGAGCACGAAGGTGACGAAGTGAACAGGGTTTAAGGCGCCGTTCCGCGAAAAAGCGCCGGTTCGAACCGGCGCCTGCACGGAACAAAAAATGGTTGAAGGATGACGCAAAGGGTGTAGAATGAATCCAGGACGATTTCAAAGAAGGAATTTTCAATGAAACAAACATATAAAGCCGCTCTGAGCGCCGTGTTTTTATTGTCGGTCCTGGTCCCCGCGTATTCCGATCACCTGTTCCTCAAAAATGGTTCCATTATAGAGGGAAAGGTGGCCAGGGAGACGGCCGATACGGTAACGGTCCGCAAGGCGGACGGCGGCACCGAGACGTTCGGCAGGGCGGCGGTCCTGCGCATACTCTACACGAAGCTTTACATGGGCAAGCTCTACGTCCACATGGTGGACGGCACGGTATTCGAGGCCTACATGGTGGACGAGGACCAGGAGACCTATACCTTCAGGAAGGAGCTGTACAGGGCGGACGAGATGGTGGTCAAACGCGAGGACGTCCTCTATGTCGCGAGGAAGAACCCAACGGGCCTGAACGCCGGCGCTCCCGGCCTGGACGGCGTACTGCTCAAATGGAGGCCGCCGTACAACCCCGTGAGGCATTACAGGATATACGCCAGGCCGTCGAACGAAAAGGAATTCAAGATGATGCAGAAGTCCTCGAAGGAGACCGCGACGCTGAACGGACTCAAGGGAAACACGGAGTACGTGATACGCGTCACCGCGATGGACAGGGAAGGGTACGAGTCCCAGCCGAGCAACGAGATAAGGATAACGACGCCGAACTTCCCTCCGTCCATGCCGGCGGTCAGCGACGCCGACAGGACCTGCGCGCCGGACGGCAGGACCTGTTCATATAAAATATCATGGAAACCCTCAACCGACCCGGACGGCACCGTGAAGTTCTACAGGGTGTACAGGAATGACAGGAAGGATTTCGCCTTCATCGGGCAGACCGGCAAGACCGAGTACGTCGACGGCAACCTCGCGCCAGGCGCCAGGTATACATACACGGTAAAAGCTGTTGACGACAGGGGAAAGGAGTCGGACGGTTCGAAGGCGCCGGGACCGGGACCTTCCGGCCCTGGGAAAACCGTTTTCGCGCTTACCCTGAGGCCGCATTTCATCATGCCGGTCGGCGACTTCAGCTACCTGGGTCACGGTTACGGATTCCTCGCGGGCGTTATGACGGAGAACCTGCTTGACAACGGCATCATCTTCAGCCTGGAGACCGGCCTTACGGGCTTCGCGGGCGGAGATAAAAAGATGAACAATTCATTCCAGGTTCCGCTGCTTTTCGGCGCGGGATTCAGGCTGGATGTGTCGGATGGGATTTTCCTTGTTCCCTCGGTCAAGCTCGGCGCGAGCTTCAACTCGATCTGCTACCGCGGTCCCAAATACTACGCTTTCCAGTCGGTCACGATAAAAAAGTATTCTTTTGAGCCCATGGCCCAGATAGGCCTGACCGCGAGATACGCGGTGGACGACGACCTCGGCCTTGATGTCGGACTCCATTACGGGATGATACCGGAGAGCGAGTCCTTTTTCCATTTCTTCAGCCTGAGCGCGGGAATGTCGTACAGGATGGACTGGTGATAATGATATATTTTGGCCCAACATGCGCGGGTCCCATAAGCGCCGGTTCGAACCGGCGCCTGGATGGGCATGAAAACGGCGCATATCGGAAACAGGCATGAATAAAATAAAATTACTTGTAATCTCCTTTGTCGCCATGCTCGCAGTATCATGCGGCGACATGTACGACTCCGCCAGGAAGAGCGTGCTGAACGATCTTTTGCTGGTGGACCTGCCGGTTTATTATCTTTGCGTATCAAACGCACATTCATTAAACACACACCACAATATAACAACTTTCAGTATGAATCCGGATGGGACGCTGGTTCCGGTTTCCGGTATCGTCACCAGTCCCTATTGGAGCAGTAAAATCCTCTCTAATGCGGACAGGTTCATATTATATGCGGTTCAAAATAATACTGCGCCATGCAAATTAATGGCTTATTCCCTGGGTCTGAAAGGGGATCTGACAGGCGGCGTTAAAACGAAGATTGAATATCCGGGTCCACCTTATGCATATTCTATTGGACTCAGTCCCGGCAACGATTATCTGCATGTTGGATACGCCGGTGTCGGGCTGGCCGCGGTCCACGGTTTCAGTATCTTGCTGGACGGGTCGCTTGTAAATGAATATAATGAAGATCCAAGTCTTACAGGGACTTTTTTTGATTATGTTTTTTGTTTTGCCTATCACCCGAATAAGAAATATCTTTATGTTGGTCTTCATAATAATACTTTACGGCAATATATAACAGATCCCTTCAACGGAAGAATTTTAGCACCATTACTTCCAGATGCAATGCCAACGTTAGATCCAGTCAGGGATATAATCGTGCATCCGTCAGGAAAGTATGTTTATTTTATAAGCGAAGTTAATCAGAATATAGGTGTAATGAATATAAAACAGGATGGCAGCTTGAGTGATTTGAGGCAGGTACTTCCAATCAACCATTCACCCCCTACGTCATTTGCCATGGACCCTTCAGGGAAATGCCTTGTCCATACTACTGACAATAATTACCTTACCGTCTTCAGAATAAATACTGCTGACGGCAATTTGATAGAATCGGATTATATTGACTTGGGGGATGTTGCGAATGCTTGCAGGATTCATCCTAACGGAAGATTTATATATGCCGGCGTTTCCACCGGGATAGTAATATTATCATTGGATCCTGACAATGGCTCAGTCTCTGAAGTTGCACCGGTGAATTCATCCATTTATTCAGCCGGTGGCTCTATGATAGTTATGGCGCTTGATATAATGACGCAGAAAATCCCCCTCCTCATCGATACGAAAAAGCTGAGGAGATGATGCATAATATGCATGCTCTCGCATACGTTTCGATTCAAGACGGCGAATACCGGAGACGATCATGAATAAGATAAAAATGCTTGTAATATCCATGTTCGCGTTGATAGCCGTATCCTGCGGCGACATGTACGACTCCGCCAGGAAGAGCGTACTGAACGATCTTTTACCCGTAGACCTGCCAGTGTATTACCTGTACTCCGCAAACTATACTGATAACACCGTTTATTCATTCAGGATGCAGCATGACGGCAATTTGCAATTCGTCGGATCATACGGCGATGCGTACATCGGTACTAATGGCAGTCATAAACCGCACTTCATACTGGCCCACCCGGTTTACAACTCTCTCTACCTGAGCGCGACTGATTTAACAAGTACCGGGTGGATTTTAACCTTCGGGTCTGATTTTTTCGGCGGCATACCGGCCGGCGGATACAGCGGATACATGCCGTCAGCGGAATCCATGTCGGGAAGAATAAGACTCCATCCTTCGATGAAATATCTCCATGCGATATATGGCATCTATATATATACTTTTCCGATTTCTTATGGGGGCGCACTGCAGGCGCCTTCCATTACGAACTTTTCCGGAAACTTTGCTGACATTGCGGTCCATCCGAACGGCAAATACCTGTATGCCATTGACAACGCCAATATTTATTATTTCAGCATCGATCAATATAGCGGGACCTTGAAATTTGAGAAAGCTTTGCCAACCGTGGGCAGTCTTACCAAAATGGCCATTCATCCATCAGGTACCTTCATGTATGTGGCAAGACCCCTTAATATATACAAATTTCCAATCGATCTTTTAACAGGTGCGGTTTCCAACGGAACGATGCTCTTTAATGCTCCGGGCGATAATACGCCTTGTGAGATAATTTTACATCCTTCCGGCGGATTCATATTCCTCGCATATGACGTTATGAACCGTATACACATGTATAAACTCAATGAATCTGGTGATTGCGCGGGAACCGGCACTGGATATGAATGTACTAGATCAACTTCCGGCATTCCTTATCAAATCGTTCTTCATCCCTCGGGTGATTTATTGTATGCCGCAACAGATTCAAACAGTATTGAAGTTTACAGGATCGATTATATCAACTGCATGCTGACTTTGCAGTCGCGTGTGAATTCAGTCGGGGTTAATCCTCATTCAATCACAATAGCGAACCGCCCAATACCTTTCGTCATGAAAAAATAAACACCGGTTTCTCCCCGCGGGCGCCGATTCGAATCGGCGCCTATGAAGGAAGAGGCGGCGCCTATGTATGAGGACCGTCGTATATATGATCCCGGAAACGTATGATGATAAAACGTCGAACGGTCCGGCGTTTTTTTGTGGATGTGAAATTGCGCGTGTCTGTGTCCCGGGTTTCGTTATGACCGGGGATGATGGGCGGTTTACCCCGAGATTAACGGTTTTGCACAGTGGCACCGGTTTCTCCCCACAGGCGCCGATTCGAATCGGCGCCTATACCGGAGGTGAAAAATCTGTTACTGCGGTAAAACACCATTTGTTTTCAGGTAATCCATGCTTGATCCATTGTTTACGGATGTACATCACATGGTTTTCATAATCTCGTTGATCAGTTATTAAATGATAATAATATGATTTCTGCCATTTAAAGAACGGAAATTCGGGGTCCGTTCCTCCGTTGAAATTTATTATTTTTTCCATGGTTTGTAAGTGTTTCATTAGACCCGTATTGCACGGCCTCGGGCAGGGGTTCGTTCCCGAATATTGGTCCCGGTCATCATATAATAGGCGCCGATTCGAATCGGCGCCTATGAAGGAAAGACCGGCATATATGTTATTTTGACCGCGTATTAAATTTTTTCCCAGCATCAGATTGTTTATGTCCCTCGAAAAATTTCTTTTTAAAGAACCGGTTATTTTTGAAATATTTGCACCCGGGATTGTCTGCAGAAGAATATGCACATGGTCGGGATTTATTTTATAACCGAAAAGGGTTGATCCGTGAAGTTCCATGCAAAAATCAAGAGCCGCAATAAAAAGCCTGCATAATAAATCATCGCCGAAATATCCGTGTTTTTTAAATGTATTCATTGTTATGAAATATATTCCTGCAGGAACGTGGATCCTTTTCGGCGTATTTTTGTGCCTGTGCATGAAACATTAACGAACCGGGACGGAAATATAAAAAGCTCCGGCCCCGGCCCCGGCCTTATTGATATGGGCTGGTAAAATATGCGGTCATTTTTCATGCGGGCTCAAATTTTGTACAATAGGCGCCGATTCGAATCGGCGCCTATGAAGAAGATTTTGGCGCAAATGGAGAAGATAACGGCGCCTGTATATGAGGACCGCCGTATATATGTAATCCCGAAAACGTATGATGACAAAAACGCCGAATGGTCCGGCGTTTTTTTGTGGATGTGAAATCGCGCGTGTCTGTGTCCCGGGTTTCGTTATGGCCGGGGATGATGAGCGGTTTACCCCGGGATTAAAGGTTTTGTACAGTGGCACCGGTTTCTCCCCACAGGCGCCGATTCGAATCGGCGCCTGTGATGAAGATATTGGCGCAAATGGAGAAAATAACGGCGCATATAAGCAATATGGGAGCCGGCGTGTAGGTCGGGCACATGCTGGAAGGATCTATGGGTATGAATGTGCATGTGTGGGACAACAAGAGCGGTTTATGTCAGAGGCTGTCGGACAATTTTTTTATCTTATCCCTTAACGGGTGAATATCTTCTTTAATTGTTTTCCATAAAATCATGCCGTCAATCCCGAAATATTCATGGATGAGCTTGTCCCTCATCCCTGCCATGAATTTCCAGGGGATGCCGGCTTCTTTTTGTTTAATTTCATCCGGAATTTTTTTTGACGCCTCTCCGATGACCTCGATGCATCTGACCACCGCGTTATACGTTTTTTTGTCTTTTATGAATTCTTCACGGGACATGTCTCCGGTGAATTCGGATATGTCTTCAATTGATTCCATGATGTCGTTTAGATAGTCCCTGTAGTCCCGGCTTTTCATATGTATACGACCTCTGAAAGTATGCTCCTGCCTATAAAAGGCTTGAGGGCGTTTTTTGAAACCAGGTCTACTTTTATTTCCAGGGCCGCTTCAAGGTATTCTTCCAGCTCCATGAATTTGAAAAACCCTACAGGCTCGAGAAATTCCACGAGTATGTCCACGTCGCTTTCCGGACCGTTTTCCCCCCTGGCATATGACCCGAATATCCCGATCGTTTTAACTTTATAATCGGTCTTGAGCTTGTCGCGTATGCCTGAGATTTTTGCTTCTATTTCGTTAAGTTTTTTCATTTTATTCACGCGTGTGTCAGTTAGATCCATTTTTTAACCGCGGTTTTTCAATATGTCAAGATTTAAATTGATCATCACCGTCGTGTCGGCTTCATCTCACCCGGGGCGCCGGTTTCTCCCCGCAGGCGCCGATTCGAACCGCGCCTGTATATGAGGACCGATGCGTATATATGATGCCGAAAACGTATGATGACAAAAACGCCGAAACGGACCGGCGTTTTTTTTATTGATGTGAAACAGCATGCATGCGCGGCTATTATTTTTTAGCACTTTTACGGCACCCGCGGGTATAACAATCATCTAAAACAAATACGGAAAATTTTAATCGAGGAAGCCCGGATATGAAAAATTCATCATTCGTAATCATTGTTGCGCTCATTATCTGCTTGAATTCAGGATGCAACCGCGCGGGAAACCATAAAACAAATCCACTGCTAACCGTTCCTTTTGTGACGCAGTCAACGTCCAGGCCGGGTAGTTTCTGCGAATTCAACGGGAAGCTGTATTTCGCCGCCGACGACGGCGTCAACGGGAGGGAGCTGTGGTGCGTGGACGGTACGAACCCGCCGGCCCTCGCGTACGACCTTGACACGGACCCGGCCGTTTATGATGAGGACGGAAGAGCCTCGTCCGGGACCTCCGATGCGTACAGCCTCACGGTCCATGACGGGAAGCTTTATTTTTTTTCAAAAGGCGACCTGTATTCCTTCGACGGATCATCCATTCCCGTAGCCGGGCTGAGCATGGAAGCCATGGACGCGGGCAGGCCTGAAAAGCTGTATTCGTTCGGCGGCAGCCTGTATTTTTTCACGGAGAAAAGCGAGGGAAGCTGCAGCTTCTGGAGATACGACTGCGTCAATCCGCCTGTGCTGCTGACGGTCTTTACGAGGACGAACGGAGAGCGTCCCTGCCTGCCTGACTGGATCATGGACCACAACGGGAGGCTCTACTTCGACATGGACGACGGCGCGCACGGACGCGAGCCCTGGATGTGCGACGGAGTCAATCCTCCGTCCATGGTCGCTGACATGGTTCCCGGCGCGGCGGGCTCGCGTCCGGCAAAACCGGCCTCGTTCGGCGGGAAGCTGTATTTCGGATGCCTGCCCGGAAGCAGGACTCAGGCCCCGTACCTGTACGAATACGACGGCGTCAATCCTCCGGCTGCTGTATATCCGGCAGGCGGCTACATGTATCCTGAAAGCGCGGCCGTGTTTAACGGAAGGCTTTATTTCAGCGCGTCGGACGCGGCACACGGCCGGGAGATCTGGTCGTTCGACGGGACGAACCCCCCGGCGATGGCGTTCGATCTTGTGCCCGGAGTAAAAGGTTCGGAACCGGGGCCACTTTTTTCGACTGGCTCCCGCCTTTATTTCAGGGCCAATTCAAGGGCGTACGACGACGATTACTGCTGGACCCATGACAATTATTTGTGGCTGTATGACGGGACCAATCCCCCGGCGATAGCATACAATAAGCAGACTTCGGCGGTATTCCATGAATACGGCGGAAGGGTTTTTTTCGCGCGGGACAGGGACGGCTATTACGGGTCGGATTACGAGCCGGCTGAATTCAATGAAGCAAGCGGAATGATAACGGAATACGACATCAACAACAGGATTTTTACAAGATATTTCATGCCTTTCACAATGTAGGAAGAGGGGCGGGATTTTTTTGATGGGAATGCGAGACGGATGCCGGTTTCTCCCCGCGGGCGCCGATTCGAATCGGCGCCTGTTTTTGTGAACTTGAAACTGGGCGTTTTTGTTTTCAGGGTCATTGGTCGGGTGTTTAGATCCGTATTGAATACATCGATTATCGCTTTACATCTTCCCATTTTCGCGCGGCACCTTTAACTTTTTTTGCACTGTCGTAGGAGGCTACGTCTTCAAGTTCTTCAATGTAGCAGACCAGCCTGTCGAATTCCTTTTTTGTAAGGACCACGCTTGCGGCTTTCCCGTTTTTATCAGTTATGATCCGTTTTTTTATCTGGAGCATCGGTGCCTCTTGAATCTTTTTAAATTGATACGGTAAAAGCATTTTTTCATAATGAATCTGATAACAGGTCCTCTATATAATTAATATACGGACGGGATGTCAATTATTAAAACATTTTTTTTATTGGTAAAAGACCGGACAGCGAAGATTACATCACAGCGGCCCGCCGCATTTTCTCGCGAGACCCACGGAGTAGCTGGTCGAGGGCGTGTTGGTCCTGCCGGTGAAATACAGGTACCAGGTCGTCCCGTCGGTTACGATTGAAGTAGTGTAGGTGCGCACGTCCCTCCATGCCACGCCGTCGGATATCGAGAAGACCGGGTTTGACGCTGATTTTGTGAAGGTCAAACCGTCCGCGGACGTTGCGTATCCGAAGGCTCCGTCGTTGCTCGTAGTGCCCGCGCTGTAGAACAGGACATATATGCTTCCGTATTTCATGATGAAAGGGGCGATGGTCTTCCAGCCCGCGCTCTCCCATGCCTGGTACGGCGGCCCGACCACGTCAATCGCCTGGCCGGTCCAGTCGATGCCGTTCGCCGAGGTGTAGTACTGGATCAATCCGAGGCCGTTGTCCGAGTATCCCTTCCAGGAAGTCCCGCCCTCGTAAATGACCGCCAGGTTGTAAACGGTGGTGTTCCCTCCGTAATTGTTGATGCCGGTGCACGCGCCTATGTCGGTCCAGGCCTGCCCGTCTGCCGAGTGCGCCACCCGCGGCGGGTCTGTCCAGATGGCGCCGTTGGTGTAGTACATGAGGAAAGGCCCGGCATAGGAAGTCCCCCCTATGGTCCAGCCGCCTGTCCGGTAAAGCACCCTGGGGTGATACGGGCCGGAAACCGGGACAAGTCCCGTCACTGTCGGAGCGGGAAAGGCCGCGTCGTTGAAGTCCGGGTGAGTGCTTGTCGCGTGCCTGGTGTTGGCGCCGTCGCCGTACCAGATGTGGTAAGTGCCGCCCGCGTACAGGACGAACGGATAATAGGCCCTGTCGGTCCCTGATGTCCCTCCGCCGTGAATTATCGGGTTTCCCGCGTCCTCGGTCCACACCGCCGGGCCGGTACAGCCGGAAGTGCCAGGGGTACCACCGATCGGCGGAACCAGCGGCCATGGTTTGTCGGTCAGCGCTTTTTTCATGGGATCGTCCGAACAGACCGTGAAGAACGCGGCCGTTAAAACCAGGAGCGCCGCCGTCAGAAAAGCCGGGTTTATGATGGATTTATTTTTCCTGTTCATCCTGTTTTTCCACGCCGTTTTCCGGTCCGGGCCCGGTGTCTTTCTTTTCAGAAGGCACCCCGTCAATGTTCTTATTTGACTCCGGCGAGTCCTTATTATCTTTATCGGCAGGCGGAGCGGCCGCGTCCCTGTTTTCGCGGAAATTGAAAGTATAACCCGCGCCGAGCGTAAAGCTGATCGCGGGCAGGGTGTTTGAAAAATTCGTCACAAGGTAGTGGCCGATTCCGGCAATTAAGTAAAAGTCCTTCATTTCCCTGTGGGCGTATTCCGCGTTTATTCCGAGCTGGTATCCCAAGTCGCCCCCGGTCGAGCCTGTCCTGGCGCTTTTGTAGCTGTTCAGGTACAGCCCGAACCCGGCATAGGGCCTGAGGGAGAATTTTCCGATATTCGTGGTAAAATCGAGCAGACTTGTATTGAAGACGGCATTGATCGTAAAGGGAAACATGAGCATCCGCCTGCCGCTCTCTGTTTTGTGGGACAGGTACTGCATCCCCCATCCCGCCTCCGGATAAATCCTGAGCCCGTTGTCGAACCTGGCCTGGTACAGGCCCGTGGCATAAATGAGAAAGCCGGGCATGGATTTGTACTCCCTGCCGTATTCGCCCAGGACTACTGGATACCCGAGGTTGATGCCGGTTTTGATGAAACCGCATTTTTCGAACGTGAGGGCGCGTGAAGAGATTGAAAAGAAATGGATGAAGGTCAGAATCAAAACGATGATGTAAATTTTCCGCATAGATATCCTAAAAAAATTATCTGATAATCGCCCCGATTGCCTCCGTTTTTTATCTATGTTGTTTTCATTCGGGCCATGGGTATCTTAATAAAATTATCGATAACAGTTGTTTATAAAATACTGAAAAATTTAAATTTTTCAATAAAAAATTTAATAATATTCTATTACATGGATGAATCCGGTAAAGTTCAAATTTAACTGATAAAAAAAGGCTTTGTGCCGGAAAGATAGAAGTTGAAACGAGGTTGATTCGAGGTTGATACGTTCCGTATATTTTGATTAATACAGATGTTTTTAATGGGAGACCTACCGAAGAATCCTGTATTTTTTAAAAATACTGGTCCGGATCGTTGATTAATTAAATACCGGGAATTTAATTTTTAGAACAGATTTCCGTCAGGAAAAAATTATCATATGAATACCGGAGGATTATCCATGCTGAAGGCCCGCTGCTGGCACGACTTTGCCGCCTCCGCTGAAAAATTATCACGGGACGGGGCCGGGCGGATGCTTTTCTTTCACGATGAATTGAACTGCAGGGACTTCGGGAGCAAGCGGCATGCTCAAGTCCGCCCGGTGTACTGACTTTAAGTGAGCGGCGTCCCCTACGGCTTTTTCCTCATACTGTTCCAGAGGTGCGGCAGGTACGCCCCGACGATTATCAGGATGAGCCCTATAAGGGTCCACTTGGTGAAAAGGACGTTTTCCTGGAAGCGCGAGAGCCCCACGTTCAGTATGCTGATGTACCAGCCCATCACCATCAGGCCCAGGCTGAACATGTGCGGTATTATGTTTCTTTTAAGATTGTCGAGCATGGTTTTTTCCTTTTAATAAATTGATATCTGACATTATAGGGCCCCGGATCGGGGTTTTGTCAATTACAATAAGGCGGTTATCCGGCCAGGCCGCGCTGAATATTGACCCGAGTTGTTCATTTCTTTCCTTTTAAATCAAGTATGGCTTTTACGAGATTCAGCGTATCGAAAAATACCTCGTTTCTTGAAATTTTTCCGCCTGTAATCTCCACTATGTCCATGCCGAATTCCGTGATCGTCATGCCGCCGACCGGGATGACTGCTTTCCATTTAAAGGTAAAGCCCCTGTCCGCCGGGAATATTTCCTCAGCCGTCCATATCCATTCAGGATTGTTCCCGAGGAGTTTTTTGAGATAGGAAAGGATTTCTCCCCTGCCTCTCAGCCCGTTTTTAACGGTCGGGTCGCTGTAAAAAGCGCCTTCTCCGTAAAAATCGATGAGCCGATCGGGATCGTTTCCGGTCCATGAGGGGAGCCACCTGTCGCAAAATTGTGCAGCTTCATCGTGTTCCATTGGGATGCTCCTTCTGACATGAAATTTTTTATGCCGTGCTGCGGCAATCGATCGTTCCCGTTACCTTCCCGGGAACCAGGGTATTATCCTGGAAGTCCTTCCGGCGTAATTTTTGTAGGACGGATATTTCCGCGATGAAATTTTTTCCGTCAGGACGGTGGAACCGTGGAACAGAAGGGTCAGGAGGACCGCCCCGGCGATGCTCCAGTGGAGCCACATGCCCGAGGCGGAAACGCCGAAGAGGTACACGGTCCACCAGATGCTTATTTCCGCGAAGTAATTCGGGTGCCTTGAATACCTGAAGAGCCCGGATGACAGGAATCCTTCCCCGGTGCCGCCGGTTTTTTTGGACTGATGGAAATTCCACTGCTGCTGGTCCGCGAGCGTCTCAAAGCCGAGAAGTGCGAGGAAGAGCATGGCGGCAATTATGTCGAGCGTCCCGATTTTTTCCGTGTACCTGAAGGCCATCCACGCGGGCATGACGAACAGGACGAAGAGAAGGTTCTGGTACGCGGATATGAATATCAGGTTGAATGCCTGCCACAGGAACCTGTTTTTTATCACCTTCCTGACCTCGGCCCAGCGGTAATCCTCCATCCCGGAGTATCCCCCCTTCCTGGCGAAATTGAAGGTGAGCCTCGCGCCCCAGAGGGTCACGAGGACCGCCATGACGAGGAGCCTGGCGTCCGGAAATTTCCGCAGGGCGAATATCCACGTGTAAATCACTGGGACTATGCTCCACAGCCTGTCGACGTAAGAATAATCGCCTGTTACAAGCCCTGCGATGAAGCTCGTCGCCGCGAGGGACGCCGCGACCAGGGCGATGATTTCCAGCGGGTCGGCGTTTGCCAGGAAACTTGCCGGACTGCCCATGGACCAGGAGGTAATCGTGACTCCTGCGGACGCGGCGGAGATCATTAAAAACAGGATGAATTTCATGGTATCTCTCCTTTCGTGTTGTTGTACCGTTTTATCGGGACTTAAAGCTGCTTCATTTCACCCAGGGAAACAAGCGCCTCGTGCAGCTCCTTCTGGTGCCGCTTGCTTTCGAAGCGGCTCATCAGGCTGTAGGCGCATGGCACTACCAGCAGGGTTAGCATCGTGGAAAGAAGCACCCCTCCTATAACGACAATGGCCATGGGCCTGGTGGTTTCCGATCCCGGTCCGAGCGACATGGCCGGCGGAACCGCGGCCGCGATGGTCGCCAGCGAAGTCATGATGATCGGCCTCAGCCTTATCGGGCAGGCCTCCAGCAGGGCCTCGCGGACCCCCATTCCCTGCACCCTTCTCGCGTTGGTGAAATCCACGAGCAGGATCGAGTTCTTTTTCACGATGCCCATGAGCAGGAGCAGCCCTATCATGCTGTAGATGTTGAGGGAGATCCCGGTGAAGAGCATCGCGAGAAAGGCCCCGGTTACGCTGAAGGGCAGGGCGAGCAGGACTATGACCGGGTGTATGAAGCTGTTGAACTGGGAGCCCAGGATCATGTAGGCGACGAATATCCCCAGCACCAGGGCGAGCGCCAGGCTTTCGAACGACTCCCTGTAGGTCTTTGAGCTTCCGGAAAATTCTATGTGGTATCCCTGCGGCAGCATCTCCTTCCCGGATTTCTGGATCAGCTCCATGATGTCGGACTGCGACTTGCCCGGGGCTATGTTGGCGAAGATGTTGATGGCCCTCTCCCTGTTGTACCTGGTTATCGTCAGGAGCGTGGGATTTTCATTGATCCTTACAAGGCTTGAAAGGCTTACCATTTCACCGTGCGTGTTCCTTACCTTTATCCTGCTGATGTCCTCCGGCTGGCGGTTGTATTTATCCAGGAGCTTCACGCGGATGTCGTTCCTGTGGCCGGAGGAATCCGTGTATTTCCCGACGGCGAGACTTCCCACCGAGGCGCTGATCGTGTTCGCAATGTTTGTCACCGTCACGCCCCTGGATGTGGACTTCGCCCTGTCCGGGGTTATCTTTATCTCCGGGACGCCCATCTTGTAGTCCGTGTCTATGTCCGTGACCAGTCCGGAGCGGTTTATCCTGTCCATTATTTTCATTCCGTATTCCGACAGCTTTTCCCAGTCGGGCCCCTGTACCGAGAACTGTATCGGGTAGCCCCTCTGCGCGGAAAAGCCCGCCAGGGAGAGGTCGACCATGGACACGCGGTATATGCCGGGAATCTTTGAAATTTTTCCGCGCATGAACGCCATGAATTCCTGCTGTGTCGGCCGCTTTTTAAACGGCGCCGTCCCGGGCCTTTTTTTATAATCCTTGAGCGTGATGCTGAACAGGCCCTGGTTGACAAGGCCGCCCTGGAATCCGCCGACGGCGCAGAAGTACCCGTCCACCTCCGGCCTGGTTTTCAGAAATTCCTCCACCTTTTTGAACACGGAGTCTGTGAAATCTATGGACGACCCGAGGGGTGTCTGGATGTTCACCATGAACCTGCTCTGGTCCTGCGGCGGGACGAATTCCTTCCTGAGGCCGGGGAGGATCATGAGCGAGAGGGTGAATACCGCGGCCGCGGCCCCGATCACCTTCCACCTTCTGTCGAGGCACCATACGAGGATTTTCCTGTAGGCGCCTGATAGCCTGTCCGTGAATTTTTCCATGAAGGCCCCGATGCGCGTTTCCCTGCCGGTGGTCAGTATCTGGGAGCACCTCATGGGCGCGAGGGTGAGGGCCTCCATCAGCGAGAGGAGGACCGCGATGCTCATGGTGACCCCGAACTGGAAGAAGAATTTTCCGATTATTCCCTTCATGAATATGACCGGGATGAAAATCGCCAGGATCGCGAGCGAAGCGGCGGCCGCCGCGGAAGTGATTTCCCTGGCGCCCACTATGGCGGCCTTGACCCTCGGCATGCCGGCCTCGTAATGGCGCACGATGTTCTCGAGGACCATTATGGCGTCGTCGACGACTATGCCTATTGAAAGCGAAAGGCCCAGGAGCGTGAATGTGTTGAGCGTGAATCCGAAAAAATAAAGCGCAATGAACGCCCCCACGAGCGAGGTCGGGATGGCGAGTATCACGTTGAAGGCCGAGCTGAAGGAACCGAGGAAGAGCCAGCACACCAGCGAGGTTAGGAGCACCGACATGACCAGGGTGAACAGCAGCTCGTTGGTCGAGTCCTCTATGAACTGGGTCGTGTCGTACATGACCTTGATTTCCATGTTCTTCGGGACCATCTGCTTGATGCTGGCGATCCTTTCCTTGATCGCCCTCCCGACAGCGACGGCGTTGGAGCCCCTCTGTTTTATTATCCCCAGTCCGACGGCGGTCTTTCCGTTGTACCTTGATATGCGCCTGATGTCGGCAAGGCCCTCCTCGACCCTTGATATCTCGCTCAGCTTTAACGGTATCCAGATGGGCTCGCCCTTCCTGCTCGATATTATAATGCTTTCAAAGTCCTTCTTGTTGCGCGCCTCGCTCATGACCCTGACGTTGAATTCCTTTGGACCGTTGCTCATGTATCCGGAGGGCGCGAGGGTGTGCTGGCTCGTGACGGCGGATATTACGTCGTCGACGGAGATTTCCCTCCGGTTCATCTCGTCGGTATTGAGCCATATCCTCATGTTGGGGTCTATGTATCCGCCCAGCCGTATGTCGCCGACACCTTCCACGGTCGTGAGCTGGTCCTTGAGGTGGTCGCGGACGAAAACTATCATGTCCCTGAGGTCTCCCGTCCCGCTGAGGCCGACGAACATTATCGGCTGGTCTTCCGGGTTGGACTTCGTGACGATGGGCGGGTCGATGTCGTTTGGAAGGTTCCTCTGCGCCTGTATTATCTTGGACTGGACCTCCTGCAGGGCGGAGTTGATGTCCCTTGTGAGCTCGAACTCGATCGTTATGTTGGCGATGCCTTCCTGCGACACGGAGCTCACGCTCCTGATTCCCTCGATGCTCATTACCGAGTCCTCGAGCACGTCCGCGACCGCGAGCTCCATGGTTTCAGGCGCAGCCCCGGGCCAGTTTACCCTTACGGTGAGAACGGGGAAGTCCACGTCCGGGAGCTGGCTGATACCCATCCTGCCGAAGCCGATCGCGCCGAACACGATGAGTCCGGTCATCAGCATCCACGCGAAAACGGTGTTTTTTATCGATATGTCGGACAGTGTCATGGATCGGCCGCCAGGGTTCCTTTCCGGTTGAAGATTTCGCTGAAAACGGGAATACTTTACACGCCGATGCCGATTTTTGTAAACATACTTTTTTCAGAAATTCCCGGTCCCGGAAAAAAATATTGACTCCGGTGCCGCCGGTGCGTATTTATAGTGACTTATGAAATTCAACCGTCTCCAGAAGGTTCTTTCGCGCCTTATTACAGCAATGATGATCGCATCGTCTGCAACCGTGATCGCGTCGGCTGACGGCGGACCCGGCCTTCTCGTCATGAAGGCGAGCGGCATCTCCGACGGGGACTTCACCAGGATCGCGGGTAAAAAAAGGCTCTCCCTTTTCGACTGCTACGCGCTTGCCGTCTACAATACCGAGACCATGAAGATACAGGAAGAGCATTCAGTGCAGGCCGAGGCGAGGAGGGACCAGGCCATCGGCGCTTTCCTGCCGAAGGTGTCGCTCAAGGCGCTTAAACCCTGGCCCGGCTACAGCAACAACTACGTGACCCCCTCGCAGAGAAGCAATGTCAGCCTCAATGCCAGGCAGAACCTTTTTACGGGCCTGAGCGAGATCTACCAGTACAGCGCGGCCGCAAAGGACCTCCGGGCGAAAAAATACCAGGCGTTCTACGGGGCCGGCAGGCTCCTGCTCGAGGTGGCTGCGGCCTATTGCGGCGTGCTCCAGAACGAGAAGAAGCTCCAGACCGGCCGCGACATCCTCGATCTTTACAGAAAAATGCTGAATGAACTGAGACGGAGGGCCTCGATAGGAAGAAGCAGGCAGAGCGAGATACTGAGGACCAATTCCCAGATCTACGTCCTCGAGGCGCAGATCAAGTTCCAGGAGAACGCGCTTGCCAGCGCGAGGCTGTCGCTTGCCACGGTGGCCGGCATGTCCCGTGATGCGCCGCTTTACGATATACAGTTCCTCCGCGACCCCGCATACGACGCTGGAAAGCTGGACGAGAAGCTCGCGGACAGATGGGACATCAAATCCGCAAGGGAGCAGGTCGAATACGCCGACTCGAACCTGAAAAGCGCATGGAGCGGGCACCTCCCCTCGGCGTACGTTGAGGGGACCTATTACCTGTATCAGGAAAAATTTCCCATCCCCATTTACAAGGTCGATCCGACATCCGGAAGGATTTCCGTCAATACGACCCCGACCAAGGTGCGCAATTACTCCGTGAACCTTGGCGTGGAGCTCCCGCTGTTTTCGGGCTGGTCCGCGACGAACAGGATCAGGGAGGCCGAATCCGTCAGGAGGGAGGCGGCGCTGAATTATTCGAAGACCGTCAGGCTCGCGAGGCAGGAAATACTCGACTCATACAGGACCTGGGAAAGCTCCGGGATCGAGACCCGGACGCTGAAGAAGGCGCTCGAGTCCGCCGAGCAGAACTACAGGGTCGTGACAGAGGAATACGGCAGGAGCCTGGTCACGATTCTGGACGTGCTCACGTCCCTCACGACTCTGCAGAACGCCAGGGACCAGTACGAGAGCGCGGTCATACGCCACGGACTCGACAGGATAAAGCTCGGCGTTGCGGTAAACGAATTTACCGGACCGGGAGCAAGGGCGCTGAACAATTCGGATAAGCGATGATCGCCCGGCGCGGCACGAGCCGTAGTCGGCCGATTTTTTCCTTTTCCATCCGCTCTGTATAAAACCATTAAAAAAACTTTACAATTTCCTTCGTATATGTTTTAATTCTTATATCAAAGAATTAAACCGGGGGAAACATGACCAGGATCGCAGCTATCATACTCGCCGTTACTGCCGTAATTTTTTCGGTTCCTTCGCAAGCCTCTGATTCAGTCGACGTCAGCCTCGGAGGCATAGTCTGGTATAACTGGTGGAAGCCTGCATGGAGCGACGGAAAATCGTTTTTCAATATTATTAATCCCAGCAGCATTACCTATAGAATGGACGATATCAGCGATTTCAGGACTTCATCAAGCTTTCTCGCCGGCCCGGGGATTTCGGTATGCCTGTTCAATAAATTCGATGTCTCTTCGATTTTTGTCATTGGTAAGTATGATTACCGCATGAGCGGACTGGTAAGGGCCGTTCACTTCAAAATCCCGGACATGGTTCTCAACGGTACATTGACTGATTACAATATTTACTTTAGGAAGGTGCTGAAGTGGGACAGCGATACCACGTTTGCTTACCTGCTGACGAAGAATTTCAAGGTATTCACAGGTTTCAAACACCAGGGTTATAACTATAACGAGATTTTTTATAACTCTGATTTACTAGAGGCCGCGCAGGGCAATTTCGGATACCTCGGGAGGAGCCTTGTAAACCGCATGAGGGGCTACGGGACCGGCCTGGGAGTCGGGTTCAATTTTCCCCTGGCCGAGGGATTTTATTTCATACTCAATTTTTCCGGGATTGTGCTCTGGTGCACCGAGGACATAGGCCTCAAGTATTCATACAGGGTGTCGCCGGGACCGGTTATTAGACCGTTTATGGTTTATTTCAAAGAAGGTAAATTCACCTCGTACGGGACCAATACCTCAGCGTCGTTTTCGTATTATTTGGACTCCCTTGGCACGAGCGTCGCGCTCGGATTCAGGCACCAGGCGCTTTACAACAAACAGAAATTCAATAACAATATCTATAAAAACTGCGTGGCCATGAACATGGTCGACGGGAGGTTCGACCATTTTTACGGCATCACCATGTCCGTGACCTATACCTTCAGCATATACAGCAGGTCCGGTTCTTCCGGTGCGGGCGGCGGAGGCGGAAGATGAACCGGTTCGTGACCGTGTTTCAGGTTTTGATCATGGCCATGCTGATTGCGTGCGCTTCAGACGGCAATGCCGGACCGGAAGCCGGACTGCCGTCGTGCGAAACGACCGCGGACGTGAAGGCGAACCACGGTAAAAGGGTCGTGGTGCGCGGGGTATACCTGCAGGACGCGCTTCCGGGCGGGAAAAGGCTCCAGGCGGCGACCATACTTCTCGGGGACGGCTCCAGTCTCATAAGGTCCTACAGGCCGGTACCGGCGGAGTTCAGATTCATTAACAGGAAAGTAGTTGCCTCCGGGAAGGTGTTTACCGACGCCGGCCTGTCCCGCGATTGCCAGCAGGTAATGGCCCCGCATTTCTACCCGGACGAGATCAGGCTCGCGCCCGGCGAATCTCCCTATGAAGGAAAACCGGGCGTTATGCCGCCGCTTCCGTTTGTGACCGACAGGAAGAGCGCCGGGGCGAATGCAGGGAAATGGGTGCATGTCTTCGGGGTGCTCGAATCGCTTGAAAAGCTGAATGAGGGCCCTGTCGGGGGAAGGGCGGTGGTCCTTCTCGCGGACGGCACGAAGGTCGCAGCCGGGCGCGTGAACTACAATTCCTGCGCGGGTCTCACGGGTAAAAGCGTCACCATGACCGCGGTTATTTATGAAAATGACGGCAGAAACGGTTTCGAGATATCCTTTCCCAACGCGGTATGCGGCGGTAAAAAACCCTATTGCGGAATGTCCGGCGGGAAGGACCGTTAATAATCATTATTCATACCGTCAATCCCTGCGGTTCCGCCGGAGCGATTTTTTTTCATATCTTTCATTAGTTGTTGATGATCGTGCTGGTTATTGTTATTTTATAAAAGACTGAATCCGTATCCCTGTTTTCAATATCATCCGAAAGAGGTCCCATGGAAAAAAGAATGAAAAAAGCGCTCTTCATTTCCATTCCGGCCGTCGCGGCCCTTGTCCTTGCTGCCGTCATTATTAAAACCGTCGCCGCCCCTGTTTCTCCGTGGGACGGCATAAAAAAGAAAAGGACCCATTTCGACCACTCGCAGTTTTATTCTGAAAAATTTAAAAGACCACAGGACGTCACCCTGTCCTGCCTCAAATGCCACGAAAGCGCCGCGAAGGAACTGATGAAGACCGCCCACTGGAAATGGGAAAGGCCCGGGGTGTCGGTTCCGGGCCACATAGGGTTCATGAGCATAGGAAAGAAGAACCTTCCCAACAACTTCTGCCTGGGGGTGAAGGGCAACGAGAAGTCCTGCAACAGCTGTCATGCCGGGTACGGGTGGAAGGACGACACCTTCGATTTCAGCAACCCGGAGAACGTGGACTGCCTGATCTGCCATGACTGGTCCGGCGGCTATTCCAAGGGGGCATACGGACTGCCAGGTCCCGAGGTCGACCTGGCGGCCGCCGCGAAGAGCGTCGGTTATCCGAAGCGGGAAAACTGCGGCGTCTGCCACAACTACGGGGGTGGAGGCATGGGCGTGAAGCACGGCGACCTGGACCAGAGCCTGATACGCGCCTACGAGGACGTTGACGTGCACATGGGCAGGCACGGCCTTCTCTGCATAGACTGCCACAGGACCGAGAAACACGTCATCAGGGGAACGTCCTTTTCCGTGAGCGTGGACCACAGGAACGGGATAGACTGCATAGACTGCCACGCCGGGATGAAGCACGCGGACGAGAGGATCAACGCGCACATGGATTCGGTTTCATGCCAGGCCTGCCATATACCGGCCTTTTCAAGGCGCGCGCCGACCAAGACCTTCTGGGACTGGTCGAAGGCCGGGGACGCGTCCAGGAAGGACGACCCGCACAGGTACCTGAAGATAAAGGGCGAGTTCGTCTACGAGGAGAACATGGTGCCTGAATATTACTGGTTCAACCTCGAGGTTGACAGGTATCTCTGGAACGACAGGATGGACCCGGACAGGGTCACCCATATCAATCCCCCGAGGGGGGACATATATGATACGAAGGCGAAGATATGGCCGTACAAGGTCCACAGGGCGCTTCAGCCTTACGACAGGGTGTACAGGCACCTGCTGCAGCCCGTGACAGCTGGCGAGGGGGGATACTGGAGCGAATTCAACTGGGACAAGGCCTTCAGGCTGTCCGAGGGCCTTACCGGGATAAAATACAGCGGGCAGTACGGATTCGCGAAGACGGACATGCACTGGCCTGTTTCCCACATGGTCTCTCCCAGGGAGAAGTCCCTGAGGTGCGGCGACTGCCACGGGGACGCGGCCAGGATGGACTGGAAGGCCCTCGGGTACCCGGACGACCCGATGGATTCTGGCGGCAGAAAATCGTTCAGGAAATGAGGAGGGGAGATGACTGGCAGGATCCCGGCGTTTTTAATATTTTCCATTTTATTGACAGTCCTGTCGAGGGGCGATTCCGGCGCTGAGGCAAAGAAACCGGCGCCCCGGGGATGCCCGACGTGCTACGTCATGCACCCGGAATTCCGTCTCCTGGACGCGGACGGCAACAGGGTGAACGACGCGGCGAGGGTGTCGCCGGACAGGACCTGCGGATCGTGCCACGACGCCGCTTTCATAAATTCCACGAGCGCGCACGGCAAAAAGGGCGTCAGGGCCGGATGCATCGAGTGCCACCTCGACGGAGCGAGGATAGAAGCCGGCCCGGGTTCTTTCACGGCGGACGGGATGCTGAAAAAGGGGGCCTTTAAAATCCACGTTCCCAGGAACCGGAACTGCGCGACGTGCCACGGGATCGTAAACGAGGGGACGGTCCCCGTCGAGGTGCCCGGTGATTTCGCGCTGGCCCTCAAATACGTCCCTGGAGGAAAGAATTATTCAATCACGCAGAGGACCGGCGAGGTGATATCCTCCCAGGACCTTTCGGAATCGTACCTGAACCTCAAAAACAAGTATTCCCTGAATTTTCCGTGGGACACCCATTCGCAGAGGGAGGTGTACTGCGTGTCATGCCATTACGCGGCCAACGACCCCAAGAAATGCGGGAGCGGCAGGTCCGACCTGGCGTTCCTGGCCAATGACCCTAGAAAAATCAACCCGATCGGCAAGTACCTGTACAGGCCCGACCACGGACTGATGAAGGCCGCGTGTACCGACTGCCATTCGCCCATGAATGTCCATGACTTTCTTCCA
Source organism: Spirochaetota bacterium (assembly GCA_025457915.1). Taxonomy (GTDB): domain Bacteria; phylum Spirochaetota; class UBA4802; order UBA4802; family UBA5550; genus JALOTL01. The sequence continues at coordinate 72,725 of JALOTL010000018.1, forward strand.
TATAAACGCAGGCACTTCGAGGCGCTGAGCTGCCAGTCATGCCACGTGCCCTGGCTTTACGGGCCGGCGTTCAGGTCCGTCGACGCCACGGTAGTCAACAACACCGGCGGCGCCAGGATAGAATACAGAAACGCCGCTGCCGTGAGCGGAGACTTAACGCTCAACACGGCGCCCATACAGGGTTACGAGCCGTATCTTTTTTCCGACAGGGGGACCATATCGCCGTATAACATCGTCACAAGCTGGCGCTGGGTTGACGGCAGGGGCGAGCCGGTACCGGCCGAGCTGATAAGAAAGGCCTACCTTGATTCCGGCGCGTACAGCGGGGAGATAATTTCCGCGCTGGACGCCAATGGAAACGGGGCCATTGAAGACGGCGAGCTCGTTCTGGATACGGGGGGAAAGGCCGCGGCCGTGAAGGCGGGGCTGATCAGCCTCGGAGTGAAAAATCCGTCGATTGCCGGCGCGGTGGATTCCTACAGGGTGAACCACGGGATAGCGGACAAGAAGGCGGTGAGCAGGGATTGCGGCGGCTGTCACGGGCCGGATTCGAGGCTCGGTACTTCAATAGTCCTTTCCTCGGCGGCGCCTGCCGGGGTCATGCCCGTTCTTTCAAAGGACCTGACGGCCTCCTTTAATGGAAGGGTCGTTCGGCGTGAAAAATCAATCGAGGCCGACAGGGGCAGGCATGTCAGGGGTTATTACGTTTTCGGGTTCAGCAGGGTATGGTGGCTCAACGCGCTTGGTTTAGCGGTGTTTTTCATGACCTTCGCGGGTATAGCGGGCCACGCGTCCCTGAGGTACCTTTCCAGGGGAGCAGGCGGAACCCGCGGGTCCAGGAGGGTCTACGTATACGCCATCTATGAAAGGATATGGCACTGGACCATGGCGCTTTCAGTCATTATTCTGGTCCTGACGGGTCTCGGCATCCACTATACGGGCGGAGGGAGCGGGATTTTCGGATTGAAAACCATCATCGACATTCACAACTTTTTCGCTTTCATGGTGACCCTGAACGCCGGCCTTTCGCTTTTCTACCATGCGGCTACCGGAGAAATCAGGAGGTTTTTCATTTCACGCGGGACCTTCGCGAAGGAGGCGATCGCCCAGGCGGTTTATTACATGTACGGGATATTCAGGGGCGCTCCGCATCCTGTTGAGAAGACCGCGGAGAAGAGGCTCAACCCCCTCCAGCAGATTACGTACCTCCTGCTGCTTAACGTGCTCTTCCCGTTCCAGATCCTGACCGGGCTCCTCATGTGGGCGGTCGCGGTATCAGGAAGTGTTTCCGGCGCGGCAGGGGGCCTTTCAGTGGTGGCGCCGCTTCATAACCTGGGGTCGTGGTTCTTCATGACCTTCCTGGTCCTGCACGTATATCTGGTCACTACGGGGCGCACGGTTTTTTCGAGCACGAAGGCGATGATTACGGGTTACGACGACCTCGAAGATGGAGATTCCGGCGGTGTTCAGACTGCCGCGGGCTGGAGGGATATCGTCGACAACATTAAATCCATAATAAGGAAATACCGGGGGGCAAAATCATGAAATTCCAGGAAAATCCGAGACCCTATATAAATCCGTACCTGGGGGGCGTTCTCCTGGGGATAGTCCTCTTTCTGGCTTATTACCTCACGTCGAACGGCCTCGGGGCCTCGGGCGCGGTAAGCAGGGTCCAGATAGCGCTGGTCGACCTAGTCGCGCCGTCCCACGTCGACAGGGTGGCCTACTTCGCCGAAAAGGCCGGCGGAAACATCAACGCGCTTGATTCTGGAAGCGTGTTCATGCTCCTCGGAGTGTTCATCGGCGGGATGCTGTCGGGAATCGCGAACAGGAGGCTCAAGCCGGAGACGAGGAAGGGTCCGGGAATCACGGACAGGGAGAGATGGGTCTTCGCCTTCATCGGCGGAGCGGTCATGGGTTACGGGGCGAGGATGGCAAGGGGATGCACCTCGGGCCAGGCCCTCTCCGGCGGGGCCGTGCTGGCCGTCGGAAGCTGGGTTTTCATGTTCTGCGTTTTCATCGGCGGGTACGCCCTCGCGTACTTCGTGCGAAGACTCTGGAACTAGGAGGCGGATCATGGCACCATTCGACGTGGTACAGATTTTCGGCAAGGCTGTAGGTTACCTGATTTTCCTCCTTATAGGCATGGGTTTCGGCGCGGCCCTGGAGATTTCGGGTTTCGGGGATTCCAGGGTCCTGGCCGGGCAGTTTTACTTCAGGGAGATGAGGGTCCTCAAGGTAATGTTCACGGCCATCATTACGGCCATGCTCCTGATTTTTCTGTTTTCCGGCCTCGGACTGATGGATTTTGAAAAGGTATGGGTCAACACGACGTTCCTCTGGTCGCAGATAGCCGGCGGGCTCATCATGGGCGCTGGCTTCATCATCGGGGGCTTCTGCCCGGGCACGTCACTGGTTTCCGCCTCCACCCTGAAGATCGACGGGGCGTTTTTTTTCCTCGGCGTGTTCGCCGGGGTCTGGGTTTTCGGCGAGACCGTTTCCCTGTTCGACGGGTTCTACAACTCCGGCGACATGGGCAGGTTCATGCTCCCCGAGCTTTTCGGCCTCAGGACCGGGGTGACGGTGTTCCTGGTCATCATCATGGCCCTGATCATGTTCTACGGGGCCGAGATCAGCGAAAAATATTTCGGCGGGAGGAAGAGCTTCGCCGAGATAGGGCTGGACCCGCGCCGTCACATGAACTTCATCGCTTCCGGCGCGCTCGTCCTGGCGGCCGCGGCCGTCATGATCATCGGCCAGCCCGGCCCGGAAGAGAAGTGGAACATGATGGGCGCGAAGGAGAGGGGGGCGCTGGAGAAGCGCGAGGTGTACATCCATCCGGGTGAGCTCCTCGAGATAATGAACGATTTCCAGCTCTACGTAAGGATCATAGACGTCAGGGACGAGGGCGATTACAACGCCTTCCATATCGAAAGGGCCGTCAGGGCGACCTTCGATGACATGTCGAAGCCGCAGTTCGTCAGGGACCTGCAGAAAACGGGACCGGGTACCATCACGGTGCTGGCAGGCAGCGGGGAAGCCGGATCAACCAGGGCCTACAGGATACTCAGGGCGCAGGGCGTTTCGAACCTCTATGTTCTTTCCGGGGGCATGAATGCCTGGCTTGACGTTTTCGGCATAGATGAAAAGGTTGCGAAAAAAATCAACGCCCGGACGGGCGATGCCATGAGATACGCGTTCCTGAAGTCCGTCGGATCGACCGTAACGGCCGCGAACCCGGCCGGAAAGATCAAGATCGATTTTGAAAGGAAGGTAAAGATACAGAAGAAAGCCGCGAAGACCGGCGGCTGCGGATGACGGCGTCGGCGTTCCCTGTCCGAGGCGCATGATCACCGGGCGGCCGTTACTTTTTCCTTTTTTCCAGCACGAATTTCCCGTCCGACCATTTTATGTGTTCATCGAGCTCCCTGGGCTCGCCCTCGCTGTTAACCTCGTTCAGGATAACGGCGGTGCCGTACCTTGGAAGGTTGATCATGATGTTTTTTCCCAGCCTGCATGCTGAAAGATCCGGGAAGAGTACGCCGGTCGCATCGAAGCACCGGTTGCCCTCGAAGACGAGGAAGCGCAGCAGGTCGTTATTGCAGACCCTGGAGCAGTCCGTGCGCGCGATTCCGAGTACCACCCTGTTCCTGGCGGGGTCCCTGAAGAGGGCTATCTCGATGTAGTCGTTGGTGCCCCAGGACAGCTTGAGATAGCCGTTCTGAATATCCCTGACGGATACCATTTTCAGCCTCTCCTGTTCGCCCGGCCAGGCGTTTTTATCCTGGCCCCATCCCAGGAAATTTCCCGGAACTGCCAGGTAAAAGTTGAGGACGTTTCTCGGATTTTTCACCTTCACCTCGACCGGGGATTCCGTGTCCTGCCGGGGCAGGGACTGCGTGGCGAGGTCCGCACTAAAGGCCGCGATTAAAAAAAGAAGGGTGAATGTCTTAATCCTCATGTCATCTCCCGTTTTTTTATCAGGCTTGCACCAAACGGGAGGTTTGTAAAGTATAAATCGCCGCAGGTTTTGACTGTAATGAAGAGCAGGGGCGGGGCGCTTTTTTATGGATCATTCCTGGAAATGCGGGCACCTGTATACGACCATTTCCAGTCCGTAATTCTCAGGGTCCTTCATGTCCTTCAGGGTTTCGCCGATCAGTTTTTTTATGATGCACTCCCTGTCTTTTTTGCACATGGGACAGGCGCCGTTGCCGATAAAATTAAAAAAAGTCTTCATGAAAACAATATATCTCATTCAGCGTGCGGTTCAAAAAATAATTTCAATACCATTTGTATATTTTAATTCCGGCGATAAAGAACGCCGCGCCGGTCAGGGCCAGGATCGATCCTGGAACCGCTATGTCGGCCATTCCCGCGCCCTCGATGAATACGCTGCGTATTGAATCCGCGAGTATCGTGAGGGGGAGTTTGCTGACCACTGGCACAGCCCATTCGGGGAAATTGTGGTAGCTGAAAAAGATGCCGGAAAGCACCATCATTGGCATGGTGATGGCGTTGAGGATGCCGTTTCCCACGCGGGCGTTGTCCGCCCTGGACGAAAAGAATACCGCCATCCCGGTGAAGGCCATGTTCCCAATGGCCAGCATCAGCAGGAGGGCCGTTATGCTGCCCTGTATCCTTACATCGAAATAAATATACGCGAACAGGTAAAGTATCGAGAGCTCGAAGACGGAAAGCGCGAACCTGGACAGGAGGTGGGACATCATGTAGACCGACCTCCTCATCGGAGTGGCGCACATCCTCCTGAGGAGCTTCTTTATCCTCCATTCGATCAGCGACCATCCCACTCCCCAGAGGCAGGAATTCATTATCTGCATCGCGATCAGCCCCGGTATGAGAAAGTCGATGTACCTGTTCCCGGGAGAACTCAGGGGCACGATCCTGCCTGACGGTCCGCCGTCGAAATATTTCTCCAGGCGAAGATGCAGCGAAGAGGCGTCCTGGCTGTCCGGATCGAAGTGATACTCCGCCGACCCGTCCGGGGAATCGGCGATGAAAAGATTGATTATGCCTTTTTTTACCGCCCTGATGGCGTCGTCCCCGGTATAATAAACGAACCTGTAGTTTTCATACGGAGCGCTTTTCCTGTTTATGGAAACCCCATTTTTCCGGGATTCCGCGGTTTTTTTCTTTATTAGCTCCGAGACTGCTGAAACCCCGTCCTTTTTTATCACTCCGACCGTGACCGGAACATCCCCTTTCCCGGAGAACGCGATCCCGAGGGTCCAGGCGATAATTACCGGGAAGACGAAGGCCCAGAATATCACGCCCGGCTCCCTGAAGAACTCCTTCATCTGGATGGACAGCATATGGAAGAGCTGTCTAATCATTGAGGCTCACCCCCGTCATGGATATGAAGAGATCGTCGAGCGACATGCTCCTGCATTCGATCCTTTTCAGGACCAGGCCCTCGCTTTTCAGGATGTCCATGATCGCCGGCAAGATGGCCGCTATATTTTTCGATATGATCTGGACGTTGCCGGTGGTTCCATCGCATCTTACCACGTGTGCACCTTCTATGGAGGCGAGTTTTTCCTCCTGGATGCAGCCATCCAGGGTCATTTCGAGCACCTCGACGCTGCCGTAGCGCTCCCTCAGCTCATCCAGCGACCCCTCGGCGATGAATCTGCCCTCGTGCATTATGATTATTTTT
>JALOTL010000019.1 GCA_025457915.1 Spirochaetota bacterium
CTTTGTTCTGATCGGATAATAATCCGAAACCGTAGAGAACACAAAGAAAACTTTATCAATCTAACCTCCGCTTGCTTTTATCATAACACCACTGTACATTTTTTCAATTATAAAATAATGTTACATTGACATCCAAGTACGCCTTTCATAGTTTTCAAATGTTTTTATAACAGTAACATCATCTAAATCAACTATTATATTCTTATTACGATTAATATATTTCCATACAAAATCGGGAATTGAAAATGGAAATGCAGTCTTATCTCCTTGATTTGCATGAACAAGTAATCCTTTACTGCACAAAGCATTTGCACCTCTATCTATCATTGATAAATATATAGTACGTTGTCCTTTCCATAAGCAATATGATAGTATAAAGATTTCCTCTTGCGATAAACCCTCTAATGATTGTAATACTCTCCTTTTATATCGAAAACTATATAATTGTTGTATTATAATTAATATAAACCATAAAGAGAAAGAACAAATAGAACAGATTGATATCCATCCTCGATATTTAATCATAAAAGAATTTAATCCGAAAAAATCGATAACAGAGATAGGTAAAAGAATAATTATACTACTAGCAAAAAATATTCCAAACAACGTGGTTTTATTAACAAAAATATTTTTAATTATTTCCCAAATTGTCTTTATAGGATCCATTGTGTTATCCCCTTGGGCGGATACGGATCATTCCCATGGCTATCGGATTGAGAAATTTTTCCATTCTTATTATGGATCACCAATTCTGATCCCTGGTTCTGACTGATCTTTCGAGCAATAACGATTGCCTGTGTCTTCGTTTCGGCATGAGCAGAAGCGCGATCAGCTCCACCTTTCTTAATGTTCCACCCTCCATTGGAAGCAGGAACTACATGATGTGATTTGCGTGCCATATTGTACCTCTTGATTTGCAATTATTTCAACCTATGAGCAAACTCATCCTCCGGCAACCACCGGTTAATGTCCTTGAGTTTCAAAAGTTTCTGGTTGTATTCCCTTTTATCAAGGACCTTCTGTTTCAACATTTCATCGAAAACCCAGAATATACCCCTTACTTCGATATCATCGTTCTGCGTGACCATCCTGAGTTTGCGATCCCCGGTTAAAAGAACCGCATTCATGCTTTTTACGGCATGAAGTATGGTGCAATCGGCATACGATAATCCGTTATTCACAGCGAGCAACCTTTCAACCAGATCATCGTCTTCAACGCTCAAATGATAGATTGAAAGCCCGCCGGCGCGTACATGTTTCAACAAGACCTTCTGCTGATCATCGTTACATTCATCAAGAACCGCCTGTGTTGTGAGTATTTCACACGCAAGTTTGAAAAAACCATCGGCCGTTTCGGTCTTTAATAGATCGATCAGGATGTTCGCATCTGTGATTAGTACCTTCATCCGACCGCAACGATCTCCTCCCTGAAATCGGCCAAACTCTTATTCGTCAATGACGCGGCCTTACTCATGGATATAACACCCTCGGAGATCGCCTTGAAGATGAGACGGTTGAAACGCTGCGGAAGTTCCTTGCCGCAAAATACGAAAAACTCCTCTTTCCTCTTCCCCGAGGAACTGAGCCAGATGCTGAAATCCCGGTGGGTGGGCTCGGAAATAATCCCGAGAACAAAAGCACGATACATGATCGCCTGGACCGAGATGCCGAAATTTTCATCGATCAGTTGAAGTTCGTTCAGGGTGACGGAGGTCCTTTTTTCACCGAACCACTCAAGGAAGGAACTCTCGGGAACAAGAAAGGCGCCGGCGAAATTGTTGCAAAACCGTTCCTGGGCCTTGTCTTCATAGGAAGAGAGGTCCAAAAGAAGATGGGCGAGCTCATGCAGTGCGGTAAAACGCTTCCGCTGGACAACGGCATTCTTATTGAGGACCACGACAGGGATACCCTTGACCCATGAAGACATGCCGCTGAATGACTGGTCGGCATCCACTTCAAAGACCTTGACGCGCTTCTCTTCAAGCATTTCAACAACGCTGGGGATGGGGGCCATGCCGAGGCCCCACGCGGTACGAATTTCCCTGGAAACCCTTTCGATATCGGTATCATTGCTGATACGCGGATTTGACAGCGGCTTGATAAATTCCGATTGGATATTAAGAAGCGATTCAAGCTCAAGATAGCGTTCAAGAAAATCGCAGCATTCACCCTTGATGCGGTCGATATCGCGCTTTGAAAGCCGGGAATGTTTACGGAAATCAATGTCATTCAATACGACGGAGGAGGTGCGGTAAAAATAATCCATGGGCACATTAAGAGCCCTCGCGAGCTGAAGGAGAATCGCACTGGATGGACGAACCTTGCCCTTTTCATATTTATTGATGGCCTGCCTGGTTATCCCGGACTCAATCCTATCCGACAAATCCTGTAATGACAGGCCAGCCATTTTGCGTGCCGAAACGAGCCTTTCAGCTAAATTTGCTGACATAGCAGGTACCTCCTACTGGTTGACAATATACCGATTTTTATGATATATGTCAACTATTAATTCACAATTATTTAAGGGGTGGGGGTATGACGTCACATTTAATTAATTGATACGTTTTCAACATCCGCTGAAAAGACCATTAAAACTGAAAAAAAATACAGTTTATATTCTACACTGAAATCCTTTTTCATTGTCAGCATTAATGCGGATAAAAGTATGTGAAAAGTTCCGGGATAATAATGTCTTCGAACCGGGAAGCGATGAATAAATAATGTCGTTGAAATAAAAACGGGTTTATACGACGGTACCGGTACCTGAATAAACCAATGGAATCGGATTAAGGACATGGATAGAAAAAAAATAATACTGAGAGTGTCCGTGGCGCTGAACGCCGTGCTTGTCATCCTGGCCGCTTATCTGTTCATAAGCAGATATATTCTCGAGCGCCGCGTGTCCGCCTATGAAAAGATCCAGTTCAACTATTTCAACGGAGCTGTTTAAAGTGCTTGAGCGCAGAAGCGCGGACACCGTGTTCCTCGGAGACAGCCTCACTGATGTGTGCGAGTGGGAGGACCTGTTCAACGATCCCGGCATAGCCAACAGGGCCGTTGGTGGAGCGGTCACAACCGACATGATGGACGTCGTCGCCGTCGTGGTCCCGATGAGGCCTAAAAGGATTTTCATAATGGTCGGGGGAAACGATTTCGTGCGGGGATATGATTCCGCCGCGGTCGTAGCCAATTACGGGAAGCTCGTGGACGTCATAAGGAAGTCTCTGCCCGGGACGAAGATATACATACAGGCGAACCTGCCCACGAGGATCGCGCCCCTGAACGAGAAGCTTGACCTGCTCAGGAAAGAGATAAGAAAAATGGCGGACGGCAGGATGGTTTTCTACGTTGATCTCCATCCGCTCTTCAGCGACGGATTTTCCATGCTGAAAAAAGAGCTCACCTACGACGGCATCCATCTGACCGGCGAGGGATACCTCGTCTGGAAGAAGGCGCTCCTTCCGTATATGCGGTAGCAGACCGCGGAGATCAAATATTATAACAGGGAGTGAAGCATGGCATATGTATTAATCGCAGCCTCGGCCGCTGTAGCGGCTTTGATAACGGCTGTTTATTTTATCAGAAGAAGGAAGGCCGTTTCATGGATGAAAAGAACCAGGGAATCAGCCGGGAGGGAGAACAGGGCCTTTTTCGCGAATGCTTCGATCATAAAGTCAGAAGCCGGCATCCCGGAGCAGGGCGGCGGGACTGCCAGGGTAAAGCTCCTGCTGAATATATTATCCGATCCGGATAAGCCGTACACCGCCTCGACCGTATGGCTCGTGGACATCACCGCGATCGATTACCTGAAACAGGGCGGCGAAATATCCGTGAAGATTGATGCTGATGATCCGAAGATCATTTATCCCGGAGCGTCATGGGCGAGATACGTGATGGTGTGAGGACCGCGTTTTTGAAGACAGATAGACCCGGCCTGAATTGAACCCCGTTACCGCAGTTAATAATCTTCCCCCATCCAGTGGAAAAAATTTTAAAAATTTTCTTGCAATATGCAACGTTGCACGTTACATGACAGGCAAATTATGGAAGACTCATGATGCGGAAGGTGCTTGAAAAAACCAGCAGCAAGGCCGGAAATGACGGCAGCGGGCCGAGCCCCAGGCATCCGGGAGAGATTTTAAAGACCGAATTTTTAGAGCCGCTGGGGATCACCCAGCAGGAGCTTGCCGATTATCTGGGAATAACCCGGGTGCGCGTCAACGAAGTTCTCCTCGGTAAAAGGGCCATTACGCCCGATACGGCGATCAGGCTGGCGCGGTTTTTTAATACAACGGTAAAATACTGGCTGGGCATGCAGACCGACCTCGATCTGTGGGAAGCGAAAAAAAACAATGAAGAGGAATACCGTAAAATAATACCCCTGGAAGAACTCAAAAAAACACAGGGATAAACTGATATAACAAGAGGACCTCAATGGATTTAAAAATGAAGGACATCACCGATCTGTTCGACGTACCGGAGAAGACCATCGTTCAATGGATCACCGAAAAAAAGATGCCGTCATACAAGATCAAAAACCAGTATTATTTCAACAAGGCCGAGGTGAACGAGTGGATACTGAGAAACAACATAGCCGTTTCCGAAAAGATACTCGACCTCACCCTGACGAACAGGCCCGTATCGCTTATTGACCTCATAAAAAAGGGGGACGTCCATTACGGCATCGGGGGAACGACCGTGCGGGAAGTCATCGATGACGTTGTGGACACTATCCCGATACCGAAAAGCGCCGACAGGGACACGGTCCGCGCGTCCCTCCTGAAGCGCGAGGAAATGATGACCACTGCGGTCGGAAGGGGCATAGCCCTGCCGCATCCCCGCAACCCGATCATATCGGACATAGATGACGAATCGGTTTCGATATGCTTTTTGAAAAACCCGATCGATTACGGCGCGCTTGACGGCCAGCCGGTGCAGGTGCTCTTCATCATCATTTCGTCGAATTCAAAGCGGCACCTGGAAATCCTGTCTAAAATATCCTTTCTCTGCAAACAGGACGATTTTCTTAAAACACTCAAGGACAAGCCGCAGAAAGAGGTGTTCCTCTATTATATAGAGCGCGTTGAAAAGGAATGGGGGGCCAGGTAAAAGATGGAAATGATGGACCTTTTTATTATCGGTATCGGCACCATACTGGCCGGGGGCTTTGTTTCAATGCCACTGCCCGAAAGGATGAAGAGCTGGGTCGTTGCGTTTTTTACTGGATGCGGAGCCGCTCTGGTCGTCTATGTCTCGGTGATCGCGATGTTCGCGCAGGAGCCCATTTCGTCAGGATACGTTCTATCGTATCCGGTCGGAACGGTGACGCTGGTCATAGATAAGCTGTCAGCGTTTTTCGCCATGGTCATTTCGGTCATGAGCTTTATCGGGACCGTCTACGCCATCGGCTACATGCGCCCTTATTGCGGCAAAAAGAACACGGTAACGTCGCATTTTTTTTTCCTGGCCGTTCTCGTGGCTTCGATGCTCGCCGTAACGGCCGTCCAGAACGTTGCCGCGTTCCTGATCGCGTGGGAGGTCATGTCGCTCTCATCGTTTTTTCTGGTGGCCTTTGAGAATGAAAGGGAAGAGGTGTACCGGGCATCTATCAATTATCTTGTCGCCATGCATGTGGGGGTCCTCTTCCTCATCGGCGGGTTCCTTGCGGCAGCGTATAAATCCGGGAGCCTGGACTTCGCTTCTTTCACGGCGGTTTTCGGGGAGAACCGCAATCTCGCCAATCTGGTGTTCGTCCTCCTCTTCGTCGGGTTCGGCACCAAGGCCGGGTTCATTCCGTTCCACACATGGCTTCCGAAGGCCCATCCCGCGGCGCCGAGCCATATCTCCGGCCTCATGTCCGGGATAATGATAAAAACCGGAATATACGGCATACTCCGGGTCATCACGCTGATCAAAATCCCCGGGGTCGAGATCGCTTACTTCGTTCTGATCATTTCGGTGATATCCGGCATTCTGGGGGTCGCATACGCCATCGCCCAGCATAATATAAAAAGGCTCCTTGCCTATCACAGCGTCGAGAATATCGGCATCATTGGGATCGGTATCGGTATCGGCATGCTCGGTCTTGCCTGCGGTATCGCCCCGATCGCCCTTCTCGGATTTGCCGGAGGGATTCTGCATGTGCTCAACCATTCGGTTTTCAAATCGCTCCTTTTCTTCGCGGCGGGCGGCGTATATCAAAAAACCCACCTCCTGGATATCGAGAAGCTCGGCGGCATCGTCAAATTCATGACCTTTACCTCCGTCGCATTTCTCGTGGGATCGATCGCCATTTCCGGACTCCCGCCGTTTAACGGTTTCGTGAGTGAATTCTTCATTTACTGGGGGATGCTCAAGGGCCTGTCGGCCGGGAACACGCTGATTTCAATCGTCATGGTCGTTTCCTTCGCTTCGCTAGCGTTAATCGGCGCCATGGCGCTTCTCTGCTTCACCAAGGTGTTCGGCGTCGTCTTTCTGGGAAGTCCACGCAGCGATTATCACGGGGCCCCTTCGGAGGTCTCGTATACCATGAGGGCCGCCATGGCGGCGCAGATTCTCATCATCGTCCTTATAGGCATTTTCCCGCAATACGCGTTCGCGGGCATTAGCATTGTGGCGAAGACGTTCATGCCGGGGGGCGGGACCGCGCTTAACGTTTCACCGTATCTTGCGACCCTGGGAGGCATTTCCACGGGGCTCCTGATTTTTATCGGCATATCCGCCGGGCTCTTTATCATGCGCGGCATACTCCTTCGAAACCGTAGCGTGTACGGGTATAAAACCTGGGACTGCGGATATCAGGCGGGGAACACCCGGATGCAGTATACGGCGTCATCCTACGCGGCGCCGTTTCTGCGGCTGGTCCGGCCGCTTTTCTCATGGCATGTCCACCTTGAAAAGCCGCAGGGGCTTTTCCCGAAGGATGCCGGATTTGAAAGCCACGCTGAAGACCGCTTTGAGCGAGGAATCATCGAACCGATCATATCGCTTATTGAACGGTTCCTGAACGCCTTTACATGGATTCAGAGCGGAAGCACTCAGCAATATATCTTATATGGTTTGATATTCCTTATCGCCATTACTCTCTGGATCATGGTGGTCTGACATGCTGGAAACCGTAATCAATATCCTGCTCCTTTTCATTCTCCCCTTTTTTTTCCTGGGGCTTATCAACCGCGTCAAGTCATTCTGGGCCGGGCGGCAGGGGCCTTCGATTATTCAGCCCTTCCGCGATTTCATCAGGCTCATGAAAAAGGGCGAGGTGATAAGCACGACTTCGTCATTCGTATTCAGGATCGCCCCCTCGGTGACTTTCGCGTCGGTGATCGCGGCCGGGCTCATCGTGCCACTGGCCGGCGGAAAGGCGGCGCTGTCCTTCGAGATGGATTTCATTCTTTTCGCCTATCTTCTCGGACTGGGGAAGTTCATGACCGTGGCCGGCGCCATGGATACCGGGTCGAGCTTCGAGGGAATGGGCGCCAGCAGGGAGGTTGCCTTCTCGGCGCTGGTGGAGCCGGCTTTTTTCGTCATAATCGCTTCGCTGGGCCTGATTTCCGGCGGCCTGTCATTTGAAAAAATATTCACGATAACCCGCGGCGGCGACATGGCAGTTCTGGTTCTGCCCCTCGGCGTGATCGCGCTCTTCATAATGCTGCTCGTCGAGGGCTGCCGGGTCCCGGTTGACGATCCCAATACGCACCTCGAGCTTACGATGATTCACGAGGTGATGGTGCTCGACAACTCTGGCCCGGACATGGGATTCATCGTTTACGCGGCCGGCATGAAGATGATCGTCATAGGCGCGCTCATCGCCAACCTCATCATTCCCAACGGCATCCCGTTCTGGGCGGCGCTGGCCTCCTTCCTCGGGGTGACGGCGGCGCTGGCGGTCGTAATCGGGACAATAGAATCGGTAATGGCCCGGCTTCGCATGACGCACGTGCCGCAGTTCCTTCTTTTCATGACCGCTATATCGGTCGTTATCGTTTCAACAGTCGTGCTCTTTATTTCCGGAGGCATCAAATGATCCAGTTCATCATTATCCTTTTCGGCCTTACGATGCTTTACGTGTCGGTCACTACGCGAATCGAGAGCTACATCAAGGCCATCGCGGCGCAGGGGGTGATCCTTTTTCTCCTGGTACTGTTCGATTACGGGACGACCCACCTGGCCAATCTTATTTTCCTCTCGTTCGAGACGCTCGCGGTCAAGGCCGTAGCCATACCGCTTTTTTTGATATACATAATCCGCAAAAACGGGATTTTCCGCGAGGTGGACCCGTCCATCACCAACTACTCTTCCCTCGCGATCACGACCGCTATATTCGCCGCGGGTTTTTACATCGCGTACTGGACGGTGGGGGCCGTGAGCAATATCCGGCCGTTTTACTTCGGTATCTCCATATCCACCATCGTTACGGGGCTGTTCATCATCATTTCGCGGAAGAAGATCATTACGCATGTCATGGGATACATGATGCTTGAAAACGGGATTTTTCTCCTGGCGCTTTCCATCGCCAGGGAGATGCCCTTTATCGTGGCGATGGGCGTGCTGCTCGACATCTTCATCGCGGTATATCTTCTGGGGCTTTTCATCAACAAGGTGCAGGATTCATATTCCGACACTCATATCGATGCCCTGGCAAAATTAAAGGACTGAAATCATGATAGAAACATTGATATTTCTTCCCATAGCGCTCGCCGTTCTCATCCTTATCGTGAGGAATAACACGCTGAATATCGTCGTGACGACGGTTTATGCCGCCGTGCTGCTGACGGTCTCCATAATGCTTTATCTGACCCCGGCTTCCTTCACCCCGTATTTCAGGTGTGATGATCTCAACATCCTTTTTCTGCTGGTGCTCGCCGCGGTATTTTTCGGCGTTGCCGTATTTATCATCGATTTTTTGCGGAAAAACGAGGCGCCGGCGAAAAGCCAGGCACTCTTCACGGCAAACCTCCTGGTATTTATAGCTTCGATGACCGGAGTCATACTCTCGACGCACCTGGCGCTCCTGTGGGTGTTCGTGGAGGCCACGACGCTCTCGAGCGCCTATCTCATTTTCTTCAGCCATTCCGACGCGTCCCTCGAGGCGACGTGGAAGTACCTTTTTATCTGCTCCATCGGGATCGCCATCGCCTTCGTGGGCATCATATTTCTTTCGATGGGTCTCGGCAATTCCGATTCGCTTTTTTTCGACGACCTGTACGCAGGCGCGAGCTCCATAAACCCGTTCTGGCTTAAGCTCGCCTTTCCCTTCATGCTCGCCGGGTTCGGCACCAAGGTCGGGTTCGCGCCGATGCACGCATGGCTCCCAGACGCGCATTCCGAGTCCCCGTCCCCGGTTTCCGCGCTCCTTTCCGGGACCCTTCTCAACGCCGCGCTTCTCGGGATCATGCGCGTAAATAAAATAATGACCCTGGCCGGAATGAAATGGTACGCGGAGAACCTTCTTCTTATAATCGGATTTATATCGATTTTCATTTCCGCCGTGTATATCATAAGCATCAAGAACTACAAGCGGATGCTGGCGTATTCATCCATTGAAAACATGGGAATCATCGCCATATGCCTGGGGGTCGGAGGGGCGGGATTTTTTGCGGCGATGCTGCACCTCGCGGCCCATTCGTTCACGAAGGCGGCCTTCTTCCTCACTTCGGGGAACATCCTGCACCGGTTCAAATCCAAGAACATTGAAGACGTGCGGGGCCTGTTAAAGGCCGACCCGACCACCGGATGGCTCTGGATGATCTGTTTCGCCGGCATCGTCGGCATACCGCCTTTCCCGATATTCCTGAGCGAGTTTCTCGTCGCCAGGACAATGATAGGAGCCGGCATGATTGTTCCGCTCGTTCTTTTTCTTTTTCTCCTGACCATCAACATGGCCGGGATCGGGAAAGCGGTCCTGCGCATGAGTTTCGGCGAACGCGTCGAAGACGCGGACACGCACAGGGCGGGGGTCCTTTCATACCTGCCTCAGTTTGCGTTCATCGCGCTTCTGCTTGCCATGGGCGTGACCCTGCCGCAGTTCGTGCAGACTATAATCCAGAAAGCCGCGGCTTTGCTGTAACAGGGAGGATGTGACGCTCATGAAATGGATCAACACGAAAAACAACAGGCCGGTGCGGATAAAAGACGTTCCGGAGATGGGCATGGATGAGCTCCGCTCCCAGATCATACGCAGATGCCGCGAGGGAAGGCGGGTGGTCTCCTTCTTCGGCATGCCGAAAGGCCAATCGACTGCCATATACGCGGTGCTCGCCGACGACGACGCGTCGCGCCTGTACATTTCATCAGGCCTTATGGGGAAAGACCGCCGCTATCAGTCCATTACGCCGGAGGCGCCGCGCTTTCATATCTTCGAGCGCGAGCTGTTCGAAGACACCGGCATCCTTCCCGAGGGCCATCCCTGGCTCAAGGGCGTGCGTTTCGGACATGACCGCGCCGACCGTGAAAGCACGATGGAAAGATACCCCTTTTTCACCATGAAGGGCGAGGAGGTGCACGAGGTGGCCGTGGGCCCGGTCCATGCGGGAGTCATAGAACCGGGACATTTCCGGTTCATGTGCCAGGGCGAGGACGTCCACCATCTCGAGATACAGCTCGGGTACCAGCACCGCGGCGTGGAAGACCTCATGATCAGGAACTACCGCCGCTCGGGGATACACCTTGCAGAATCCATAGCGGGAGACACGGTGATCGGCCACGCGACCGCCTACGCGGACGCGATGGAGGCGCTTGCCGGAACGGAGATATCCCGGCGGGCGCAGTCGGTCCGCGCGATCGCGCTCGAGATGGAACGGGCCGCGATCCATATCGGAGACCTGGGGGCCATCGCGAACGACGTGGCGTACCTGCTCGGGAACGCCGTCTTCGGCGTGACAAGGACGCTGGTAATAAACACGCTGCTCGCGCTCTGCGGAAGCCGGTTCGGCCGCGGACTTGTGCGCGAAGGCGGCGTCGTTTTCGATTTTACGCCGGATCTCATCAAGGAATTCAGGGAAAAGCTCAATAAGGTATATCGCGATACCGAGCTCATGGCTGAAGAAATGTTCGAATCGGCGAGCGTCCTTTCCAGGCTTGACAATACCGGCGTGGTGGACGCGGAGGCGGCCAGAAACATCGGCCTCGTCGGTCCCGCGGGACGGGCCTCCGGGTTTTCACTCGACGTCAGGGCCGACCATCCATTCGGCATCTACAGGTTTTATCCGATACATAAACGCACCATGAACAGCGGCGACGTGTTCGCCCGCGCCTACATGCGGTATATCGAGATAAAACAATCGATCGATTTTATCCTTGAACAGTTCGAGAGCATAGCGGACGACAGGCCTCTTATGCAGCCGCTGAAAAAGCATGTGCCGGACAGCCTTGTCGTTTCCATGACCGAGGGGTGGCGGGGCGAGATCGTGCACTGCGCCGTCACCGGGAAGAAGGGCGGGATCGTCAAGTACAAGATAAAAGACCCGTCCCTGCAGAACTGGTACGGCCTCGCTTATGCCGTGAGAAACAACGGCATTTCGGACTTCCCGCTCTGCAACAAGAGCTTCAATCTCTCATACTGCGGCAATGACCTGTAAGGAGAATGGCATGTTTGAAATATTAAAGATACGGAAAAACCAGGGGCATCAGGCGATCCCCGACGTAACGAAGGCGGAGATCCGCAGGCCATTCAGGGGGTTTCCCTCCCTTGACGGATCGAAGTGCGGCAGGTGCGGCGTATGCCGGGAGGTATGTCCGGTGGGGGCCATTTCCGCAAAGCCCCTTTCCATTGACCTCGGGAAATGCGTTTTCTGCGGCGATTGCGAGCGCCTGTGCCCTGAAAAATCGATCGTGTTTACGAATTTTCACAAAATAGCTTCAACATCGCGGGAATATCTTATCGTTGACGGATCAAAAACGGCCGACGAGTACCAGGACGGGGCGGTAGAGGCCCGGAAGGAAATAAAAAGGATATTCGGCTCGTCGCTCAAACTGAGACAGGTTTCAGCCGCGGGATGCAACGGATGCGAGTGGGAGCTCAACGCCTGCGGAAACCCCAATTTCGACATGGGGAGATTCGGGATAGACATCGTGGCGTCGCCCCGCCATGCGGACGGAATACTCATCACCGGGCCGATATCCGCGAACATGGCGCCCGCGCTCGAGGACGCCTACATGTGCACGCCGGACCCGAAGATCGTGGTCCTGGCCGGAAGCTGCGCGATCAGCGGCGGGGTGTTTCAGGGGTCCCCGGCTTTAAACCGTGAATTTCTGGGCAGGCGCAAGATAGATCTTTATATCCCCGGTTGTCCGGTACATCCCCTTACCGTGGTGAACGGAATACTGCGTTTTATAAAATAAAAATACTTTTTTACCGCTTTTGTCGTGCAGCCCCGCGGCATTTCTTTGCCCCACCGGTGCCGGATTACCGGTTGACAGCGTACATTTACTGTTTATAATATGGAATGAAGCAGCGATGAACTGTTCGGTCAGTGGGCCCTTTGCCGTGTAAATTTTTTTGCATTAATATATGACATTGAGCCGGGTTGATGGTATATTCCCATTATGCCCCGCTCTCGCAATACAGAACCGAAGGAGGATATATGGATGAGAAACAGCGGCTGAATGCGCTGGAAGTGGCGCTGAATAACGAGAAGAACGAACGCGAATTCTATCTGAACCATGCCGGCAGGACCACCAATCCCGTCGGGAAGGCAATGTTTAACCAGATCGCCGACGACGAGCTGGAGCACTACCAGAGGCTGAAAGAGCTTCACGCGAAATGGGAGAAGAACGAAAAATGGCCCGAGACCGTGCCCCTCACGGTAAAGCAGACCAACGTGAAAACGATTTTTGAATCCGTGATAAAGCAATCCAGGGAGGTGCCCGAAACGGACAGGGACGACCTTGCCGCGATCGAAGTTGCGACGCGCTTCGAGGCAAAGGGCGCGCAGTTGTACGCCGATATGAGCGACGCGTCCAGCGACCCGCGCGAGAAAGCATTCTTCAAACTGCTGGCCGGGATCGAGCGCGAGCATTTCCTGTCTCTCAAGGACACGGAGGAATTTCTCAAGGACCCGGCCGCATGGTTTACCAGAAAAGAGCATCACGGCCTTGACGGCGCATAACGGTTGTTCTCCCCGACCAGGGGGGCGGCCATGTGGAGCGGGTTGAATTACGGATCGTGCCCGCGTGATCGTACCGTGACGGGTATAAAATTTCACGCGGTAAAAAATTATTATTGCTTTTTAGGTTAATCTCGAAATAATTGTCGACAGTTATTACTATGCACTTACCATAGGAGCGCATATGCAGGAGATTCGATTTCATGGAAGAGGCGGTCAGGGCGCGGTTACATCCGCGGAGCTCATAGCCATCGCGGCCATAAACACCGGCAACAGCGCGCAGGCCTTCCCCAGCTTCGGACCCGAGCGCAGGGGGGCGCCGGTTGTCGCTTTCTGCAGGGTCGACGACAAGAAGATCAATATCAGGGCAAAGGTGTACAATCCCGATGTCGTTATAGTGCTCGATCCCGGGCTCGTTGAGCTTCTGGACCCCTCCGAGGGAATGAAAGACGGGGGCGTTCTCATCATCAACACGAAGAAGGGCCCGGATAGCGCCGGGAAGATACGCAACTCCTCCATCAGAATAGCGACGGTTGACGCGAATAAAATCGCCAGCGAGGAACTCGGGAGGGTGATAGTGAATACCACCATGATCGGCGCGTTCATCAAGGCAACCGGGATCATCTCGATAGATGACATCAGGGAGCCCCTAATGGAACGTTTCGGGGCGAAGCTTGGCGCGAAGAATCTGAAGGCCCTTGAGCGCGCCTATAACGAGGTTGTAATTAAGGAATAACACTATGGCTAAACCGATTGATCAGATAAACTGGCATGAATTGGAAATCGGCTCGGTTGTCACTGAAACCGGCAATGCCGTGCAATATGAAACCGGCTCCTGGCGTTCCGACAAACCGGTCGTAAACATGAGGCAGTGCATAAAATGCGGAGTCTGCTGGCTTTTTTGCCCGGACATGTGCATCGTCAGGGCTGAAGAGGGTCATTTTACCGCCAACCTTGCCTACTGCAAGGGTTGCGGCATCTGCGCGAAGGAATGCCCCGTGGGTTGCATAACCATGATCAATGAGGAGGCGTAACATATGAGCACGGTACGCAGGGGTGTCGAGGTTTCCATAGCTATGGCGGATGCCGTTGCTCAGGCGGACGTTGATGTGATCGCAGCGTATCCCATTACGCCGCAGACGCATATCGTCGAGCACCTCGCCGACATCGTGGCGGAAGGCGAGCTCGATGCCGAGTTCGTACCAGTGGAAAGCGAGCATTCCGCGATGAGCGTGTGCTGCGGCTCTTCCGCCGTTGGAGCGCGGACGTTTACCTCTACGAGTTCCCAGGGTCTCGCCCTTATGAGCGAAATATTTTTCATCGCCGCGGCCATGAGGTTTCCCATCGTCATGGCCCTGGCCAACAGGTCTCTATCGAGCCCCCTTTCAATATGGAACGACCATACGGACGTCATGATGGTGAGGGATGCCGGCTGGATCCACATATTCGTGGAAAACGGCCAGGAGGCATACGACAGCATCTTTTACGCCTTCAGGATAGCGGAAGACCCGCAGGTAATGCTGCCTGTGGCCATAAATCTCGACGGGTTCATCCTGACCCACATGGTCGAGCCCGTTGTGTACGAAGATAACGACCTTATTAAAAAATACATACCGGAATTCAAGATGAAGAACACCCTTCATCCGGACCATCCGGTTTCCATGGGATGCTTCGCGATGCCGGAGATTTATACCGAGACGCAGATGAGCCGCGAGGCGGGCGTCGTAAACTCATATCCCGTGATCCTCAAGGCATGGGAGGAATGGGGCGGCCTCACGGGCAGGCACTACAAGCCGGTCGAAACCCACCGCGTTGAAGACGCTGAATACTGCATCGTCACCATGGGCTCCTTCGGCGAGACGGCCATGGAGGTCGCGGACCAGCTGAGGGAGGAAGGCGAAAAGATCGGGGTCGTGAAGATCCGTCTCTGGAGGCCTTTCCCCTTCGAGGAACTGCGTAAAGCGGTCCTCGGCAAGAAGTATCTCATCGTCATCGACCGCGCCATCAGTTTCGGCGGTCCCGGCGGCCCGCTTGCGCTGGAGATCCGTTCCGCCCTGTACAATAAAAAGGGCGCGCCCTCCATCGTGAATTATGTGGCCGGCCTGGCGGGGAGGGACGTCTCGCGCAAGGACTTCAGGGACATCATTCTCGAGGGGAAGAAAAAGGCGGCTTCCGACGACACCGATGGATTCATCCTTTACGGATTGAGGGGATAAGGAGAGGGCATGGATAAATATTCTGTATTTTCCGCTCGTCTGATCGAACAGACCGAGTATTTAACATCCGGCCACCGCGCCTGTCAGGGATGCGCCGAGGTCCTTGCCGTACGGCTAGTTCTCAAGGCCCTGGGCAGGGACACGATCGTGGCGATGTCCACGGGGTGCATGGAGATCATATCATCGCCGCTTCCCCTGACTTCATGGAAGCTGCCCTGGATCCACAACGCGTTCGAAAATTCAGCCGCCGTCATCTCCGGATGCGAATCCGGCATGAAGGCCATGATGAGGAAGGGCAAGCTGCCCGCGAAGAAGATAAATTTTACGGCCATGGGCGGAGACGGCGCCACTGCGGATATCGGCATGGGAGCTCTGTCCGGCGCGCTGGAGCGCGGGCATGACATGGTTTACGTGTGCTACGACAATGAAGCCTACATGAACACCGGCATCCAGCGGTCCAGCTCGACCCCGTACGGCGCGAGCACCACTACGAGCCCGGCGGGAAAGGCGAGCATGGGCCAGCACACGCAGAAGAAGAACATGACCCAGGTTGCCGTGGCCCATAACATACCGTATGTCGCCACTGCCTGCCCGAGTTTCCCCTTCGACCTCATAGACAAGGTCAAGAGGGCGGCGGAGATGCCGGGACCGGCTTACGTTCACATCATGTCCGTCTGCCCCACCGGCTGGAGAATACCGCCCGAGGACGCGATTCGATACGGGAGACTGGCGGTCGATTCCTGCATGTTTCCACTGTACGAGGTAGTCAACGGGAAATACAGGCTGACCTATAGGCCGAATCCGATCATTCCCATCAGGGATTATCTTTCCGGCCAGGGAAGGTACAGGCATCTCACTGAACCTGATATTGAAAAAATCAATGACATGGTCGGCAGGGAATATCAGAGGATCGTAAAAATGAGCGACGAGGTTTGATTATGGCTGTCAACATCAAAAAAATCGATGAAATAATAGCAAGATACGAGAAATCGGAAGAATCGCTCCTTGCGATACTGCAGGACTTTCAGCGGGAGTTCCGCTACGTTCCAGAAGAAGGAATGAAGAGACTGAGCGAAGTCCTTAATGTCTCCGAGAGCAAGATTTACGCGATGGGGACGTTTTACAAGGCCCTCTCCCTGGAACCCAGGGGAAAACACACCATCAAGATATGCATGGGGACCGCCTGCCATCTTAAAGGCGCGGGCCAGATTATAGAGACCCTTGAGCGGGGACTCAATGTGGAGAGGAACCATACCACCAAGGACAAAAAGTTTACAATAGAAAGCGTGAACTGCGTAGGGGCGTGCGCCATGGCGCCGGTCGTAGTGGTGGACGAAGACTATTTCGGGCATACAAGGCCCTCGAAGGTCACTGATATCATCAATAAATATAATTAAAGGGTAAATGCAGATGCCGACAATCCTGTCTTCCGACCAGCTGGAAAAAAATAGAGAGAAACTCAGGGCGTCCGTCAACCCCGATCTATCCACGATTTTGGTCTGTTTCGGAACCGGGTGCCAGGCAAACGGCGCGCGCGCCGTCGCCAGCGCCTTCACCGAGGAGATCGAAAAGCAGGGGATAGCGTTGAACGTTGAGCTCGGATTTAAAACCACCGGCTGCCATGGATACTGTGAGAACGGCCCGCTTGTCGTGCTGCGGCCGCAGGACATCCTCTATTTGAGGGTGAAGCCCGAGGACATCCCTGAAATCATTGAAAAGAGCGTCAAGCAGGGTACTGTCATTGACAGGCTTATTTATAAAGACGTCAATACCAAGGAAGCGATAGCGCAGTATCATTCCATTCCGTTTTATTCCTATCAGAAGCGCATCGCGCTTCGTAACATCGGAAATATCGATCCTGCTTCGATTGAAGACTATCTGGTTCAGGACGGATACAAGGGCCTGGCAAAGGCTCTTACGATGGAGCCCGATGCCGTTATAAAAGAAATCGAGGAGTCCGGTCTGAGGGGCCGCGGCGGCGGCGGTTTCCCCGCGGGCAGCAAGTGGCGCTCCTGCAAGTCCGTTGAGTCGGACGTCCGCTATGTCATGTGCAACGGCGACGAGGGCGACCCCGGCGCGTTCATGGACCGTTCCATCATGGAGGGCGATCCACACTCGGTGATAGAGGGAATGATAATCGGCGCGTACGCCATCGGCGCGGTACGCGGATACATATACGTGCGGGACGAATATCCGCTCGCGGTAAAGAACCTCCAGATTGCCCTGGCGGCGGCGCGCGAGATGGGCTTCCTTGGGAAAAACATTCTAGGGTCAAAGTTCGATTTTGACATCAAGATCACCAGGGGCGGCGGCGCGTTCGTCTGCGGTGAATCCTCCGCCCTGATGAGGTCGCTTGAAGGCAAGGTGGGAGAACCGAGGGCGAAATACATCCGCTCCGTCGAGAAGGGGCTTTACGACAAACCGTCGGTGCTCAACAACGTGGAAACCTGGAACAACGTCCCGGTGATTATCCAGAACGGCTCTTCATGGTACGCCGGTTTCGGCACCAAGGGCTCCAAGGGGACGAAGGTATTTTCTCTCGTCGGTAAGGTCAATAATACCGGGCTCGTAGAAGTGCCCATGGGCATAACCATCCGCGACCTGGTTGAAAAAATAGGCGGTGGCGTCCTCAACGGAAAGGCCTTCAAGGCGGTCCAGACCGGCGGGCCTTCCGGCGGATGCATACCCAGAGAGCTTGCCGACCTGCCGATAGATTTCGACAGCCTCACCGAGGCGGGTTCCATGATGGGCTCCGGCGGCATCATCGTAATGGACGAAAATACCTGCATGGTCGACGTGGCCAAATATTTCATCGGGTTTCTCGCGGAGGAATCGTGCGGTAAATGCACGCCCTGCAGGGACGGTCTGCCGAGGATGCACGCGATCCTTACCGCGATTACCGAAGGGAAAGGGAAGGACTCGGATATCGAGACCCTCGAGGAATTATGCGATGTTCTCAGCTACGGCGCCCTGTGCGGACTGGGTACTTCGGCCGCGAACCCGGTCCTTTCAACGATCAGGTATTTCAGGGATGAATACGCGGCCCACATCAGGGACAGGAAGTGCCCGGCGGGCGTGTGCAAGGAATTGATCACGTACCGGATCGACGCGAAGATGTGCACGGGCTGCACCCTGTGCGCGAAAAAATGTCCCCAGGAGTGCATCACTGGCGAACGCAAGAAGGTCCACGTCATCGATGAAACGAAATGCATCAAGTGCGGCATATGCAAAGACGTTTGCAAATTTGATGCCGTAATGATTGAATAGGAAAACTGATATGGAAAAAGTTGCTATAACCATAAACGGGCGCGTGTGCGATGGCTACAGGGACCAGAGCGTTCTGAATCTGGCGCGCGAGAACGGCATCTACATACCCGCCCTCTGCTATCATCCCGAGCTGATCTCCAGCGGCGGTTCATGCCGCGTGTGCCTGGTGGAAGCCCACCAGGGCGGAAGGATGCGGCTCGTCACCTCGTGCAATTATCCCGTGCGTAAAGGGCTTGAGATCAAGACCGATACGGACCTGGTGAAGAAAATACGCAGGGGCGTCCTGGAGCTTCTCCTGTCCAGGGTGCCGGATTCCGACGTAATAAGGGACATGGCCGCGATGGACGGCATTACCGAAACGCGGTTCTTCAAGGACGAGGGCAAGGACAGCAGGGGGAAATGCATCGCCTGTGCGCTCTGCACGCTCGTGTGCGAGGAAGTGGTGGGAGTCTGCGCCATATCAATGCTTAACAGGGGCCGGGACAAAACGCCCGGGACCCCGTACCATAAATCGAGCAACGCCTGCATCGGCTGCGGAGCCTGCGCCTACGTGTGTCCGACTGGCGCCATCTCCCTCGTGGATGAAGGCGGAACGAGAACGATATGGGACAAGAAGTTCTCGATGATCAAATGCAGCGTGTGCGGGATACCCCACATCCCAGAGGTCCAGGCCGACTGGATCGTAAAGACAACCGGCAAGGACCGTTCATTTTTTGACAAGTGTCCGGACCACCGGTAAAAACCGGCCGGTTTCAACTATGCCTTGCCGATAAAGCTCGCCTTGTAGATGGCCTCCTGCGCCTTGAGTGAAATGTTGCTGAACTTGAGCGTGGAGTTTATTTCCGAAATAACGTCCGCCGGATAAACAATGCGGTCGTCATCCTTGGATATCTTCACCGGGTAGAACCGCTTCTGGTCCCGGTATGAATAAGAGGTCAGGATCGCTACGTCCCTGCCGAACACGTTGTCGACGTTTCTGCGCATCGTAAGTATCCTCGAACCCACATTGTCGTTGAAATCGTCCCAGTTCATCATCTCGCCCATGACCTCGATGTTGATGTGCACCAGGAGCTTGTGGTCCTGTTTGTATCGCTTGCGGTTTTTTTCAAGTACGTTTTTCGATACTGTAAGAGCATCCATGTCGTCGCCGCGGCCGGTCTTGACCAGCACCGCCTTGTTTCGGGGCAGGGTTTCGAATCCGTCGCCGTAGCAGACCAGCTCCTCGGCGTGGTCGAGGTGCCGTTCTAGATCTTCAGGGGACAGGTGGTCGATGAGTATCATCTGGTACAACGAATAAGTTATGTTCCATATTATCTGGTACAGAATGGGCCCGATGAGTGTCTTCGGCATGTTGACGCGGTCGAGCGTCACGAAGATATAGTCCAGTATGTCCGGCCTGATGAGCCGCTTGAGGTCCCCGCGGTCCTTGTTAAGCATGGTGGTGATCTCGCGGAGGAGGTAGTTTTCCATGTTGAGGCATGTCTGGAAATTCGTGAAAAATTCCGGTTGAATTCCGCTGAGGAGCTCGTCGGGTGTTTTATGATCGACGTTTCGCGAGGTGGCAACATCGTCGATCTTGTTTTTCAGAAAAGCCTCGTGGAACACGTCGCGAGGCTTTTTCAGGTTGCAGTAATTTATTATGTTTTCGGTATCGATCCGGTAACTGCCTGGGAAGATGAGGGTTTCAGCCATGATGTCGGTATTGGTGTCGCCGCCCATGACGAAGAGCTCGCCCTCCTTGTATGTTTTTCGGACGGCCGCGACCTGGTCTTCAACCGACTTGAGGGCGGCGGCGTCGTCGCTGTTGTGGGAGGCGCAGCCGTGGCCCCGCGGCGAATGGTGCATGAAGGCGATGAAGAGGGCCGGCGTCTCGGGCGTGTTGAAATGGGCATCCTTCACGACCCTATCGATGCGGTTCCAGTACCAGAAGTTGCTCATGTCGAGGGACACCTTGTTGCCGTCGGTGCGTCCGAAACGTACCGTCGTCGGGGGATAGCCCTTCGCCTTGCTTCCGTGAACCCTTCCGTCTATGCATTTCATGACGATGATTTTCGGGGCCCTGGAGGAGAATTCGGATATAACGTTGCGCATGCGCTCCAGTGTGTCCGCGTCGGAGATGTTTTCGAAAAGATATGAGTTGAAAAAGTCATATGCGGTTTTCATGCGTTATCCCTCTCATTTATAATTAAATAAGAACGTTGTCATACAAAATTTTAATAATTGATTAATAATTCAACCCATTTTCACGGGGCAAGAAATAAAAAATGAAACTAACCCGGTTTATGGGCCTAAATCACCCTGCTGGATGAAATAATACAAATAATAACGGAATTCGGGATGAAAATCAACCGGGAGCATTGGGATGTATCTTATAATCAGGCCTGAATATCCTTTCTCTGTCGTTTTAATCGCCGTCGCGGCTCCATACGGGAGCGCGTCAAGAACTGCTCGACAAACCAAAAAGACCCCTGTATCCTGACATAAATAAACCCGCGCCGCCGCGTTGACATGATAGCGACCACGGAACGGGACCAGGACAAATCTGGAAGGGGGACGGCTCCATGAAAAAGTCGATTTATGCATCCCTGCTGTGCGTCATGCTGGTTTCTCTACCGGCCGGAAGGCTGGCGTCGCAGGACACGGTTGACGATGTCGGAAAGCGTTCCGACAGCAAGCGCGCCGATATCCTTGAGAGGAACAGGCAGCACCGCGAAAAGATCCTGAAAAAATTCTACGATTTCAGCGAGAAGATAAAGCAATACAATCCCCGCTTTAAAATGAAACTGCCGGTCAGCCCGGACAGGGCCGAGGACATAATCGACAACAAGTCCGCTTCTAAAAAGAAAAAAGACTCACTGTATTCCGCCTACGTAAGGGAGCCATACAGGCTGCGCTCGAAACCTTCAGACAGCGACAGGAATTACGGCGAGAAGGTCAGGAGGGGCGACAGGATGGATGTCGTGCTCATCGAGAGCGCCGAGCGCACGAAGAGCAACATGACGCGCGACTGGTGCCTGGCGAGGACCGGTTCCCAGGCGGAGGGATACATCCCGCTCAACCTTCTTTCGAAGGACCGCGAATCCAGGCCTTCGTTCGTGCCCGGCCCGGAGCCGGGTTTTTCCCTCGCGAACGCGGTTTATTACCAGACGGATGACGCGCCCGCGATTGTTTTCGCGGGGGATGAGTCCCCTTCGGGGGAAGGGAGCGCGAACAAGTTCGTCGTGAACGTGGATACCAGGCTGTACATGAGGTCCGAGCCGAACCAGCAGTCCGCAGTGATGGGTGAGCTCTCAAGGGGGGACATAGTCGAGCTGGTCAGGTACGGCGATGCCGAGGAAACCTTGTACAACATGACGGCGAAGTGGGCGTTCGTGAGGAGCCAGGGAAACGAGGGATGGGTATTTTCCGCGTTTCTTAAAAGGGCCGCGGTCGACGCGGACGACGACCCGAAGAACCTCAGGCCCGGGGCCAGTCTTTACGTCAAGTCCGCCCTCCTCAGGGTCCGGGACGAGCCGGGCGGCGAGGGTACGGTCATCACCAGCATCCCTCACCAGAAGAAGGTCGAGATAAAAGAGGTAATGGACGAGATCCAGTCCATCGGCAAGGTGAGGTCCAAATGGGTGAGGATCCAGTGCGACGACTTCGGCGGTTGGGTTTTCGGCGGTTTTTTGAGCAGGAGCAGGGACGCGTTCGTCGAGGACGATGAGATAGAGAGGCAGTTCATATTCCCGATAGACGGGTACAGGAGAATTTCCAGTCCCTTCGGCTTCAGGGCCAGCCCTATCGGCGGAAACAAGGGGAAGCAGGAGTTCCACCAGGGCATCGACATACCCGCTCAGACCGGCACCCCGATACAGGCCACGTCGGACGGGTTCGTCATCACCGCGCAGGAGAACCAGGGCGGCTACGGCCTCTACGTAATACTCGAGCACAGGGACGGAACCAGGAGCCTGTACGGACACATGAGCAAGATCCAGGCGACGGTCGGCCAGAAGGTGAAGACCGGCGAGGTGATAGGCCTTGTAGGGGCAACGGGCAGGGCGAGCGGACCGCACCTTCATTTCGAGATCATATTAAACGGCCAGAACGTTAACCCGGAGCAGTATATCCATACGGCAATGGACCTCTTTCCTTTCGTTGACGGCATGACAGCCTTCTTCAGAAGGGAGGACGATTCGGTTCCGGCCCATTACACGTATTGAAAGGGGAATATATGAAGAATCTTGTAATAATTCTGCTGATGTGCGCTGTCGCGCAATCCCTTTACGCCGAGGACGAAGCCGTCAAGGCGGTGAAATGGGGAAATTTCGCAATGCTGAAAAAGCTCGTCGACGGCGGCGCGCCTGCCGACTCGGTCGACCAGAACGGGAGCACGCTTTTCATGATGTCGGTTGAAAGGCGCAACCTCAACATGGCGAAATACCTCGCGGGGAAGGGCGCCGACATAAACAGGACCAACAACAAATCGGAAACAGCGCTTCATTCCGCGGTGCGTTCCGGCGACCCGAAGGTCCTTGCGTACCTGCTCACCCTCGGGCCAAAAATCGACGAGTCCGACCAGGACGGAAGGACGCCGGTCATCCTCGCGGCGCAGCTTAAGAGGCCGTATCTCGTGAGGCCGCTGGTCGACAGGGACGCCAGGCTGGACGCGAAGGACCGGAACGGCCGTTCTCTTCTCCATTACCTGGCCGAACAGGATTCCGGGGACCTTTTAAAAAAGGCGGTGGAAAAGGGCGCTTCCGTAAGGGTTTCGGACTCCGCGGGCCGGACTCCTCTTGTATGCGCTGTGGAGGTCAACAGGACCGCGAACGCGAAGTTCCTTCTCGCGAGCGGATCGGACAGGGAAGCCGCGGATTCGCAGGGCAGGACCGCCATAATGATAGCGGCGGAAAAGAGATTTACGGACATGTTCAAAATCCTGGCGGACGCGGGCGCGTCGGTGACCGTCCGCGACTCGAAGGGGCAGACGCTCCTGCATCACCTCGCCGCCATGGCGCTACCCCAGAAATCCAATCTCATTTCCGAGACAGTGAAGAAGGGCGCGCAGGTTAATGAAAGGGATTCCGCGGGATCCACGCCTCTCGGAAGGGCGATAAGGGCCGGGATCGTCGCTAACGTAGCCGCGCTGCTCGAGGCCGGAGCGGACGTCAACGGTCTTGAGTCCGGGACGCCCGCGGCCATGTACGCCTACCTTCAGCGGAGGCAGAACATCGCGAAGCTCCTGCTGGACAGGGGGGCAGACGTCAATAAAAGGGGCGACGGCGGCACTCTTCTGCATTCCGCGGTCGCGGCGAACGACATGCAGTTCATGAACCAGCTCCTGAAGATGGACGCGGACTGCAACCTGAAGGACCGCGACGGCAGGACCCCGCTGATGATAGCGGTCGACAGGCAGGGCGTCGCCGCCGCAAAAATACTCATCGACAGGAAATGCGACGTGAATGTCCGCGACGCAAGGGGAAGGACCATCGTCCATTACCTTGCAGCGCGCGACAACATGGAGCTCCTTAAGAGCCTGGCCTCGTCCGGATCGGGCCTCGCCGCTCCAGACCTTTCAGGCAAGACGCCGATCGCTTTCGCGGTCGAGGCGAACAGGCCCGCCAATGTCGAGTTTTTCCTGAACAACGGCCAGAGCGCCGACTCGGCGGACGCGGACGGCACGCCCCTGGTGATAGTTGCCTACGAGAAATATTTCAACGGGATATTCAACATATTAGTGGGAAAGGGCGCAGGGCTCGGCGGAAAGAACAGGGAGGGGAAGGGCCTCCTGCTCCTTTCGACCGAGAGGAATGACCTGAAGGTTTTAAAAATGCTGACCGACAGGGGCGCGGACGTGAACGGGCCCCAGCCCGGGGGGAAGGGTTTGCTGATCGTCGCGGCTGAAAGGAATTTTTTCAACGCCGTCCAGGTCCTTCTTGCGGCAAAGGCCGATTTCCGGGCGAAGGACCCGGCCGGGAAGACCCCGCTCGAAATATCGGTCGAGAAGGGCTACGCGGCGATAGTGAA
Organism: Spirochaetota bacterium; assembly: GCA_025457915.1. Classification (GTDB taxonomy): domain Bacteria; phylum Spirochaetota; class UBA4802; order UBA4802; family UBA5550; genus JALOTL01. The sequence continues at coordinate 24,596 of JALOTL010000019.1, forward strand.
GATGCTGCTGGACGCGGGTGAGAGCCCTGACGCGTATTCCAGCAAGGGCGCCCCGATGCTCCTCCTGGCCTACGAGAAGAACGTTCTCCCGGTGTTCGACCTCCTCCTTGCGAAGGGCGCGAGGCCGGACATAAACGATTCCGGCGGAAGGCCGCTGGTGATAGCGGCGGCCGGGTCATGGAAGGCCAATTTCCTGTCCTCCCTGGCCGGGAACAAGGCCGACCTGTCCGTCAGGGACAAAAACGGCAACACGGCGCTCATCACCGGTGCGGCAACGGGCGACGCCTGGTCCGTGAAGGTCCTGCTGGACAGGGGCGCGGACATAAACGCGAAGGGCATGGATGATGAAACCGCGCTCCTGAGGGCCGTTGAAAAGGGTAATTACCCTGTGATGGAGGCGCTCCTCGCGAAGGGCGCGGACCTCTCCTCGAAGAACAAATCAGGACAGACCATACTCCACAAGGCGGTCTCCGGCGGAAAGCCGGCGATATTGGATTTCCTATTGAAAAAGGGCGTCGACCCGAACCTGACTGATAAAAACGGCGAGACCGTGCTCATCGACCTTTCGGCAACGGCCCCGGGCGCGCGGACGGCCGCTGCGGTCGGCATGATAAACGTCCTGCGTAAATATAAAGCGGACTTCAACTCGAAAAACCGTTACGGCAATTCCGCCCTGGACAAGGCCACGAACAAGAACAATTATGAAATTGCTGCCGCGCTCGTGGCGGGCGGTGCCGACGTCGCGGCTAAGGACGGCAACGGCAACACGCCGCTGAAAAAGGCCGTTCTTTCATGCATATTTTCGAACCGCAGGCCCGAGGACGCGAAGAAGCTGATTTCCTTTTTCATCGACAGGGGGGCTGACATAAACGCGACCGACAAAAACGGGAGGACGGCCCTGGCGGACGCGGCGAAGAACGCCAACGCTGATAATGGGAAAAGGGTCGCGGAGATGGCGAAGATCCTTCTTGATAAGGGCGCGCGCGCGGACATAAAGGATTCCGGAGGCCTCACCGCTGCGGATTACGCCGGTAAATCCGGCGTTGATGATCTCAAACAGCTTCTGAAAAAATAAACGTTTTTCAGAACATGGCGCCGACGCCTGCGTTGAGGGACACGTAATCGTACTTGATCCTGTGCTTTTTATTGTCAAGTATCATGCAGTAGTATCCGCCCGCGAAGAGCTTCAGGGTCGAACCCGGGTGGAACTCCAGCGAACCGCCGCTTCTTACGGTCGCATTGATCGCGTGCTTCGTTCCCCTGTTGAAATAGTTCAGGGGCACGGGCAGCTGGAAGCCGCCGACGTTCACGGACCTGCTGAATACCGCGCCGCCGGATACCGTCGGAACGAGACTGATGGTGTCCCAGAAGGTCATGCTGATGCCGAGCGTGCCGAAGACCGGAACGTCGAACAAGTACCCGGTCTTGTCGGTCTTGCTGTAGAACTTCACCGCCTCCATCCCGATACCGGCCACTATTGCGTCCCTGTATTCCAGCCTGAGCCCGCCGCCGTATCCGGTCTTTACCCTGTGCGCGAAGGAATTTATAGGCTCGACTATGACGAGGCCCGCGTTGATGTTTTTGCTTTTGTCCTGCCTGAATGAAAAGAAGGATTTGCCCGATCCGCTCCCCGAGTACTGCCTTGCGGCCTGGTCGTCCTTCCTTTTTTCCTTGTTGAGAACGACTTCCGTTCCGGTCATTTCCCTGGCCGCTATCTCCGCGATGGCGTTGACCGCGTACTGCACCTCGTTATCGTTTTTCGCCGCCTCGGAGTGCCCGAATTTAACCGTCCCCTTTTTAACGCTGATGATCTTCAGGGTTATGGTGTACCCGTTCAGTCTGTCGATGCTTCCCACCGCGACGTATTCAGCGGAAACGAGCTTTCCAACCTGGACCGCGCAGTCGGTGTTCGAGCACATGGTCATCTGCAGGCCCTGCTCCCTCAGGACGATGTTGATCTGTTTTCGTTCAACGATGGTGAATGCCTTCGTCTGGAAGAGGGCTACCTCCATCTTGTTCCTTATCATTGCCTCGAACGCCTTCGTAGTATTGTTGGCGGTGAACTCGAGTATGGCTATCCTGGGATTTTTCGCCTGGGCGAAGCCCGGTTCGGCAAGGATCATCATTAAGGCTGAAAGGAAGATAAGAAGCGAAGCGGTTTTTTTCATGTCGGCATCTCCGGTCGGTATTGAATGCGGCGGGGCATTGCGCCGCGCCTTATGCCGGTCACTATTGTCCGGAATGGGGCCGATTGCAAGAAAAAAACCACGGTGGCAGCGGGAAGCCCCTCAGTGCAAGGACGTGTTCTTCAGGTAACGCAATCCGGATCATAAAACCGCTAATAGGGGTATTTACGCGTGCATGTTCCGCTGATTTTTTTTCATATACGAAGGCAGCGGGGAAATGCCCGGCCGGTAACATTTTTTAAGAGCGGGGGCCGTGATTTCTATGCGGTTTTTCTCTTCATCAGTCCCGTCGCCAGTTTATCGACCAGTACGGTGTTGTCCGAAAGTATGCTCGCGCTCCTGGCGTTCTGCTGCGTCATCTCGTTGAGGTGCATGATCGATTTGGTGATTTCCTCGATCGCCATCTTGTGCTCCTCCATTGAAACGCGGATGATGTCGGACTTGCCCTTGATTTCACCGGCCTCGCCGTTGACGACGTCGTTTATCGACTGCTGTTTCTGAATCTGACCGAATATATCGTCTATCTTTCCGCTTATCGCCGTGACGAGCTCGATGATCGTGCCGATTGTGTCCACCGTGCTTTCGACGTTGCCCATCCCCTTCCGGATGTCGTTGTCGTTGTTCCGGATAAGGCTGTCGATGTCCTTTATGCTGTTGGCGGTCATGTCCGCAAGTTTCGATACCTCGTCCGCCACGACCGCGAATCCCCGGCCCGCCTCTCCCGCGCGCGCCGCCTCTATTGACGCGTTCAGCGACAGCAGATTGATTTTATCTGAAATGTCGTTTATTATGCCGACGATGTCCGTCATTTTACCGGAGCTCTCGGAAACGGACTTCATCGTTTCAAGCATTGAGTCCAGTATCTCCCGGCCCCTGTTCGCGGTGCTGGTTATGTCAAGGGCCATGTCGAGCAGCGACCGGATCATCCCCGCGCTCTTCGCGACGATGCTCGAAAGATCGGCCATCCTGCCGGTGAGTTTGTCCAGCAGCCCGAACTGTTCCACTGCTAGTCCCGCGACGTTTTCCATGCTAGAGGATATCTCCTCGGAGGTGGCGCTCACCTCCTCGACGGATGCGGCCTGTTCCTTCGAGCTGTCTGACAGCGAGTCGGCGCTTTCCGACAGGTTTTTCGTCAGGTCGACGAGCTCCGTGTGGAGCAGCGCGTTCTGGTCCTCGTATGACCGGAGAGAGTCGGAAAGCTTGTTGATGTACTGGCTGATGCTGCCGATCTCACCCTTCGTGAGCATCGGGACCGGTTCGACCCCGAGCCCGCCCTGCTCCAGGCTCTCGAGCGTGTTGACCGCGGACTTGAGCCCGAGCTTCATTCCCGCCGTGGATTCATACACCAGTATGAAAAGCGTCGCCAAGGACAGCCCCACGACGAACAGCATGTGGACCGTGAAGTTGGAGAAAACAATCATCTGGAAGTTGGCGCAGAAAAAATAATAGCCCAGTATTATCAGAGGTATGATGGAAACAGAAAAAACTACCATGAGGGTACGGTAATATATGCTGAACATCCTGTATGCGTCCCTGGGTATGTAGACGCTTTTTATTTTCGGATCGTAGTGGTATGCCGACAGCATGTTCTCGGTGGTGAAATATGAAATGACGTAGTTCACCGAAAGGGCGAGCACGAGGGCGAGCGCGATGGGCACGTTTTCCCACGGGGCTATATCGACAAGAAAAATGTAGATCAGGTAAAACCCCGCCATCCCGCAGATCCACCTCATGGAGATGATGTTGCCCTCCGTCCGCGGATAGGAAAGGAGCTTTAATTTGATGCTGTAATAATCTGGCTCGGTTTCTTCCAGCATATTAAGAATGCGCGATAATTTCACCACCCTGGTCGCGGTGCCTATCAGCATCGCGACGGCGGAAGCGGTTGCCGCGGCTATCAGAAACGAAATCAGCTTGTCGCCGGAAATCCCCGTGCCGATTACGCCGAAATACGCCACTAGGGGCACGACGATAATGTTGGTGTAGATTTCAAGCCTCAGGGTCAGTCTGATGATGAATTTTTTCGGCTTCAGCATTGCAGTCCTCGCGATGATTTAATGATTTGCCGCCTTGTAGCAAAGGCCTGAAAGAACGGTAAATTTTTCGCCGCATGCGGGCGGATAGCGCTCCTCAGGACGCGGACACGGCAACCGCAAAAAGTTTTTTACCCTGCCGATTCTGCGTTGTGCGGTTGATCGGTATGTTATTGACAAAAAGTAAAGACCGGTTGCAATAAAAAGTCAACCGTTTTATCCGCCGCGGTGCTCTATATCCGGGGTATTTCCGGCTGTTGGAGGGTATGAGCCCGGTTACACGTCGGAGCGCAATTTATTTCTTCAGAACTTTAATCAATTCGCGCGCCGCGTCCGGGAGGCGTCTGTTTTTGTGGTGCACTATAAAGAAGTCGCGTTTTATCGAAACGCCAGTTATCCTTATAATTTTCATGACGCCGAGAGATATCTCGTTTTTTATCGCCAGGTTCGAGATAAAACCGACGCCGATGCCGAAGGCTACCGCTTCCTTGATGGCCTCCGATGTTGAACACTCGAACGCTATCCTGAGATCGCCCGGCAATACTCCCTTGCCGGATAGCTTTTTTTCATATGCCGATCTCGTACCGGACCCGTTTTCCCTCACGACAAGTGGCATGGATTTCAGCTCTCCCGGCGTTATTGAATCCGGCATCGAGGGCAGGCCGACCAGAACGATTTCATCGCTCAAACAGCGGTGAAATTCCAGAGACGGGTGACGCGTCGATCTGCCCACTATGCCTATGTCCGCCCTGCCTTCTTTGATCAGCTCGATCGACTCCCGGCTGTTGTTGATGATCGTGCGGAAGGAATATTCCGGATATGACAATCGGATGGCGGCCACTGCTCCCGGGAGGATGTAGGCGGAGGGGATTGTGCTTGCGGCGACAATTGTCGGCGCGTTGAATCCGCCTGATCCTATCTCGCCCCTGAGGCGTTCCAGGCGGGAGAACGTGTCATCGCAGAATGATAGAAATGCCGTCCCTTGTTCGGTAAGGGCGAAGCTTTTACTGTTCCTCTGGATGAGCTGGACGCCCAGCGAGGCTTCCAGCTGGAGGATGTGATGGCTTATCGTAGCCTGGCCCAGTCCGAGTTTTCTGGAGGCGCGCGTGATGCTGGCCTCCCTTACCGCCTCGATGAAAGAACGGAGCTGCCTGAGGTCGAAATTGAGTTCGGATTTTTTTTTCACTTCATTATCCCCGCGGCCGTTATTTGCCGACGTAAAGTCCGAAGTTGCTTGAAAATCGCGTGTCATAATACTTCCGGGACCGGCCCAGCCCGGCCCACATTTTACGGTAATCTTCAGCCATGTTTGTACTCCTTGATGTATGATTTTAATTTATAAAATAAAGTCCGGTAAAAAGGATCGCTCAAAGCTTCACCAGATGTGACGCCCTGAAAAGCGATTCCGCTATTGCGTACATGTTGCCGATTTTTCCCGCGAGGAGTTTGTCTTTAAGATTGAAATACTGAAGGCATGTGCCGCAGCTTGTTATCTCCATGCCGGATTTTTCAAGGTTCCGCAGCGTCTCGATCACCGGCGAGCCTTCGGTTGTGAGGAAAACGCCGGAATTGGCGAAGATGATTGAATCCGGCCGCGGGGTGATTTCGCCCAGTACGTTCACGAAGGCCTGCATGAGGGTGCCGCCGAGCTCTTCGCTCCCCTCCCCGAATTTATTCGATGTGATGAAAAGGACGGACCTCCCGCCGCAAATCACTGGAGGAGAGACGGAGGCTTCAGTTTTCGCTGCGTATTCATCCAGGCGAAGAACGAGAGTGTAATCTTCGCCATGGTGCTCCGATTCAACACTGTATCCGTTTGATGCGGCCAAACGCGTAACATTTTCAAGGGCGGCCTTCCCGGTCACGAAGACCCTTAATTCCGGCGGCCTGTTTTCGTCGATGGCTTTTTTGGTCAGGACAACCGGCTGCGGGCAGGAAAGCCCTCGGGCATCTATCTCTTTCATGCTGACCTCCTTGATTTTTTATGAAAATAATCCAGATATCATATATGTCAATTATTAATATTTTAAATATTATATATTTAATTTATTGATATATTGATCCGGATACGGATTGCTGTGACGGGCGGCAGAATGAGGTTCCCATGATTGATGAATATAAAATATTGGAAGTTTAAAATGTAATGAACATCCTTTGAGTAAAGGATGCGGTCGGAGGCTAATTCATTGACAGATGATGGAATTCAGATATAAAATAAGGGAGCCTTTAATAATCAAATCAGGATGTTCCCCTGTGGACATATTGAATGTATAAATCAGGGCGGTTACAAAAACCAGTTTTTTTTATTTTAATACTAACAAACAAGCTGGTTTTTTCAATTCCAGCGCCCTATGGCAGGCACAAAAACGGTAGTTTTTGTGATTACCCGTCAGATTTTTTCAGCGGTTTTATAATGAAAAATCTAATTCATAGAGGTGCCCATAATATATCGATTGTATGGATGGATCGGCAAAGCCTATGAAAATTTTCTTTCTCATTGAAAACACGGTCAGGAAGGACAGGCCCGGCCTTCGGCCCGAACATGGACTATGCATCCATGTCGAGCACGGGGGCGCGAAATACCTCGTGGACGTCGGAATGTCCGACAGGTTCCTGCATAACGCAGAAGCTTCAGGGATGGAAATCCGGGATGTCGATGCCGTTTTTCTTTCCCACGGGCACATGGACCATGCAGGCGGCCTGCGTTTTTTCCTGGAGAAAAACAGAAAAGCGCGGGTATATCTTGCATCGACCGCCCCCGATCCGCATTATCTGGACGTTTCAGGTGCCATGAAGAACATAGGACTGGATGGCGGCCTTACCGATGATTTTCCGGGAAGGTTCGTGTTCCTGGATGGAGACTCGCTGATAGACGACGGCGTCTTCGTGATAAAGGATATTCCGGAAAGGCACCGGGTGCCGGATGGGAACAGGCTGATGCACGCAGAAAAGCACGGATCCATCGTGGCCGATGATTTCGGCCACGAAATCATGCCGGTGTTTATTGAAGGCGGCAGGGCCTTCTGCTTCGTCGGATGCTCCCATCACGGAATTCTGAACATGCTGGATGCGGCGAAGTCCGGGTTTCCGGGAAAAAAGAGGCTAATGCTGATTGGAGGCATGCACCTGGTCCACCCCGTGACGAAGGAACGCTGTGAGGACGATGATTCGGTCAGGGAAATTGCTCAACGCCTTATGGATGACGCATCGGTGGAGATGGTGATAACCGGGCACTGTACCGGGGAGGGCGCCTTCTCAGTGATGAAGGGCGTCATGGGGCCGAAAATTGAATACGGCCGGACAGGCGACCTGTTCGAATTTTAAAACATCGGGCCGAACCGTTTCGCGAGATGGTCGCATACCGCGCCGGCGAGGAGGACCGGAGACACAAGCCTGTTGATGCTGAAGACCTTCAGTATGGCCTCTCTAATGTTCCCGATTTCGGTCCTTGCGATCCATTGCTGTCGGAAAAAAATTCCGGAGACCGCGATCATGGATATCCAGTATGGAAATGTCATTTCCGAAACGATGCCGGCCGCCGCGAGTGACGCGGCCGCCAGGGCGTACGACGCCGAGGAAACCGCAAGGGAGCCTGCGGGGCCCAGCCTCGCGGGGATGGAGTAGAGACCCTCGCTCCTGTCGAAATCGATGTCCTGCACCGCGTAGAGAATGTCTAACCCGGCTATCCAGAACAATATCGCCAGACCGGGGAAAACCAGGCCGAACTCGAACCTTCCGCTGACTGCCAGGTATCCGCCGATCGGCGCGGCCGCCTCCGCCAGACCCAGGTAAAAGTGCGACCCCGAGCTGAAGCGCTTGAAGAGCGAATAGGTAAAGAGCAGTGCGGCCGCGGCGAAGGAGAGGTAAAAGCAGAGCTCGTTCAGCATGTATGATGAAAAAACCAGCAGCGCGGTGCAGACGGCCGCGATCGCCCAGACCGCCCCCCCGGACACCTCGCCCCTGGGAATGTGCCTGCCCGCGGTCCTTTCGTTTTTCGCGTCGTACTCCGCGTCGAGCACCCTGTTGAAGGACATGCCCGCGGTCCTGGCAGAGAAGAGCGCGACCGTTACCCATATCCATACGTCCCACCCGCCGCCCCCTGCAAAGAGCACTCCGAGGTATGCGAACGGGAGGGCGAAGAGCGTCTGCTCGATCATTATAAGGCCCGCGAATTTTTTAAAGGCCGTATTCATCCCATCTCCTCTTCACCGCCTCGATCACGTCATCGCTCATCTTTATTTCATCCGGCCATTCCCTTCCCATGCCCTCCTCCCGCGTCTTTCTCGTGGCGTCCATGCCTAGCTTGCCGCCGTAGTTGGCGAAGGAAGCCGAATGGTCGAGCGCGTCCAGCGGCCCCCTGGAAAAGACCAGGTCCCTGGATGGGTCGACGTTGTTCAGGAGCTTCCAGAGGACTGTGCCGTAGTCGGCGAGATCGATGTCGGCGTCGAAAACGGCGATGTACTTGGTCGAGGACATCTGTCCCATGCCCCAGAGGGCGTTGATCACCTTTTTCGCCTGGCCGGAATATTTTTTATCGATCGAAACGAGCGCGCAGTTGTGGAACACGCCCTCCATCGGCAGGTTGATGTCCTTCACCTCCGGCACTATGAGCTTTATGAAAGGCAGGAATATCCTCTCCGTCGCCTTCGCCATGTAGCAGTCCTCCATGGGCGGCTTCCCCACTATGGTCGATGGGTATACCGCGTCCCTGCGAGACGTGACCCGCGTCACGCGGAAGACCGGGTAGGCGTCGGCCGGTGAATAAAAACCGGTATGGTCGCCGAAAGGCCCCTCAATCTTTTCGTCCCCCGGATCGACGTAGCCCTCTATCACGAAATCCGATTCAGCGGGCACCAGCAGGTCGGAGCCGATCGCCTTTACGACCTCGATGGGCCCGCCCTCGATGAAGCCCGCGAGGAGCAGCTCGTTTACGTCCGGCGGAAGCGGCGCGGTCGCGGAATAGGTCACCGCCGGACAGCCGCCGAGGGCCACCGCCACGTCCATCCTTTTCCCGAGTTTGCAATATTTTTCATAGTGGCGCGCACCGTCCTTGTTGTACTGCCAGTGCATCCCGGTAGATGAGCCGTCGAATTTCTGCATCCTGTACATGCCGATGTTCTGGGCGCCTGATTCGGGGTCCCTTGTTATAACGAGGGGGAGGGTGATGAAAGGGCCGCCGTCCTGCGGCCAGCACGTCTGTACGGGAAGGAGGTCGAGCGGGCCGGAGGATGATCCGGACGCTTCAACAACAACCTCCTGGCACGGCGCCGACTTCACCCGTTTCGGCGCCAGCGCGGCCATCTCCCTGAGGGTGAAGAGCATCCTTATTTTATCCATTATGCCGGAGGGCGGCTGCATCTTCAGGAGGGACGCCATCCTTTCCCCTATCTCGTCGAAGGATCCGCAGTTGAGCGCGAGGCCCATCCTTTTATAGCTCCCGAAGGCGTTGATGAGGAGAGGGTAGTTTGAGCCCTTCACTTTTTCGAAGAGGAGCGCCGGTCCCCCGTTTTTGGAAACGATGTCTGCGATCTGTGTTATTTCAAAGCGCGGGTCGGCCTCCGCGGAGATCCTTTTCAGCTCGCCCCCGGATTCCAGCCTGGATATGAATTCATTCAGATTTTTATATGGCATTTTTTTCACCCGGAAAATAGGATCGTTCACCGCGCTTTAATTTCAAGTTTTTTTCTTTTTTGCCGTAATTATCTTGCTTGCAAAAAACGCCTTTCCGCACGATAAATGATCAGCCCGTTTTTCTCGGGTGAATTGCAAAAAGGATATGATATGGAAAACGGCACGCATGACATAAAATTTCTTCTGGGCCTTCCGAAACGGGTATTTTTATACACCGACCTGGTCGCCTACGCTGTTCACATACCGGTCACCATAGCATTGAGCTATGCGCTCCTGCCGATAAGCGGCAGGCAGATAATGATGTTCTCGGGGGTCGTCCTCGTACTCATCTCCGTTGCGGCGATTATGACCTTCATACAGATAAGGGCCCTGTTTTCCCCGGTGACGGAGTATTTCCGGAAGCTCGATAGCGGTGAGGAGATACCGGACACGGAATACCTCAAGGCAAAGGAGCTGGTTTACGGCGCTGCGAGGAAAAGGACGATCAGCGCCCTGGCCGCCTGGGCCGTGCTGATGCCTGCGGCGATAATTTTTTTCACCCTGGCCTTCAACCTCACATTCTCGATGAAGGTGTTCCTGTATTGCATCTTCTTCCTGGACATCCTCTCAATCGGCTGCCTCTATTACCTGGCTGTCGAGGCCCAGGTGAGGAAGGTCGCGAAGATGGGGGTTTTTTCCAGGAAGATCGCCGGCGAAAGGATATCCAGGACCAGGATCAGCATAAACCTTTCGCTTATCATCGTGTCCTTCGTCACCCTGCTCTGCGTCCTGATGATACCGGTCGTCTACAGGATAGTCTACAATTCCCTGTCTGACTCATATAGCGGGCAGATGACCGTCACTGCCGCTGCCGCAGGCTCTAAGATCGGGGCCCTGCTCGTGGATGGCGCTCTGTCCGAAGACGCGATGAGGGACCTTGATTCAATGAAAATCGGACCCGCCGGATACGTCTATGCGGCGGATGCCGGGGGCGTCATTCTGTATCATCCAGTCAGGAGGATCATCGGGAAAAGCATCTCGTCGACGGCCGTATGGAAGAAGATATCGGCGGCGGAACCGGGCTCTTTCGTCACGTACGACGAGGAGGGCGCCGGGATTCTCCTGTACGTTCAAAGGGACAGGGGCGGCGGGTTCACCGTCGTTTCCAGCCTGGGGCTGGGACGGATCGAGGAATCCGGCGCCAGGGTCGTTTTCTTCATGTTCATTTTCATGGGGGTTGGGATGCTTGTGACCTGCGGGTCCATTTACATCCTTCTCGATTCCCGGCTCAAGCCGCTCGACAGCTCCAGGGAAATCATAATCTCCCTCGGCGAGGGCCGCCTTTTGCACAGGAGGGAGAACTACCTCAACGACGACGTGGGAATAATTCTTTCGGCGCTCAACGACTTCACGGACAGGCTCGCAGAGATAATCAAGAACATCCAGGACGTCGCCAACGAGATGGCGTCTTCTTCGAACGAGATGTCAACTACAGCCATGTCGTTTTCGGACAACGCGCAGAACCAGGCGTCCGCGGCAGAGGAGGCGACCGCTACCGCGGAGGAGGTGTCCGCTGGCGTGGAAAACATCGCGAGGAAGACCGAGGCGCAGTTTGAGAGCCTCAACCTGCTGATCGGGGAGATCAGGAAGCTCGCGGACAGCATAAACGACGTTGCGATGAAGATCGGCGAGACCGCCGGGATAAGCGGCGACATATCGGTAAAGGCCAGGACCGGCGATGAATCGCTCAGGCGCATGAACCAGGCCATGGCCCGCATAACCGAAAGCTCGATGCAGATGACCGGCATCGTCAAGATAATAACGGACATATCGGAGCAGATCAACCTGCTTTCGCTCAACGCCGCGATCGAGGCGGCCAGGGCGGGCGAATCGGGCAGGGGCTTCGCGGTCGTGGCGGACGAGATTTCAAAGCTCGCCGACGAAACGGCTTCCAGCATCAAGGAGATCGACAGGCTGATCAAGGCCAACAACGAGGAAATCACCAGGGGGACGGCCAACATCGTGGCCACGATAGAGGTCATCAGCAAGATAATCGAGGGCGTTAACCTGGTCGGCGAGAGGCTGGCCGGCCTCGCCGGGCAGATGAAGGACCAGATGAGGATTAAGGACGGCGTCAACACGGAGACCGACAGGGTGAGGATGCATTCGGAGGACATCAAGCAGTCCACCGAGGAGCAGAAGAAGGCCATGAGCGAGATCGTGAGCTCCATAACCCACATCAGCGAGCTCACGCAGGTTAACGCTTCCGGGGCTGAGGAGATGTCCGCCAATTCCGAGAGCGTCGAGGTGATGGCCGATTCGCTCAAGAGGGCGATAGATTTTTTCAAGATAGACACGGAAGGTTAGCTGCATGATCAGCATTAAAAAACTGTCGGAGCTCGGGCAGGCCGAGCTGGATTCGCTTTTCAACCGCTACGGCGAGGATTTCAGCTCGGTGATGATAAATACGGTGATCCCAATAGTCAACGACGTAAAGTCCGGCGGCGACGCCGCCGTGCTGAAATACACGAAGAAGTTCGACGGCGTTGACCCGGGCGCGGTCATGGCCGGGTCGGACGAGATCGATGAGGGCTACAGGAACACTCCGCGCGAAGCGGTCGGGGCTTTCCTTGCGGCCGCAAAGAACATAGAGGAGTTCCACAGGCACCAGCTCCGTGACGACATCCGCTATTCAAGGGACGACGGGACCGTCCTGGGAGTGATGTACCAGCCGATAGAGAGCGCCGCCGTATACGTTCCCGGTGGGAAGGCATCATACCCGTCTTCCATCCTTATGGGCGTAATACCTGCAAGGATAGCCGGGACCGGGAAGATTACGCTCATAACGCCGCCGGCGAAAAACGGAAGACTGCCGGACGCGGTGGCCGCAGTATGTAAAGTCCTGGGCGTGGAAAGGGTCGTCAAGTCCGGCGGAGCGCAGGGCATAGCGGCAGCGGGATTCGGGACCGAGACGGTGGTCAAATCGGACATAATAGTCGGGCCGGGCAACGTCTACGTGACCGCGGCCAAGAGCTACCTTTTCAGCCTGGGCGCCGTGCAGATCGATTCAATGGCCGGACCGAGCGAGGTGCTTGTGATTGCGGACGGGAGCGCGGACCCGAGGTGGGTGGCCTTCGATCTTCTTTCGCAGGCGGAGCACGAGGAGATGGCGACGGCCATCCTGGTGACAACGTCCCGCGGGCTCGCGGTGAAGGTGGCCGAAGAGATTTCAAGGGACATCGAGTCGGGCGGGGGCCGTCACGAAATGAAAGAGGCCTCGATAAAGAACAGGGGCCTGGTCCTTATCGCGGACAGCCTGGAGGAGGCCATTGATTTTTCAAACAGGTACGGCCCTGAGCACATGGAGTTCATGGTTGACGATCCCATGAAGTACCTGCCGCTGATAAGGAACGTCGGCTCGCTTTTTCTCGGCCACCATTCCCCGGTCGCCGCAGGCGATTATTTTTCAGGGACCAACCACATACTTCCGACGGGCGGGGCGACGAGATTTTCTTCCGGCACCTCGGTGGAGACATTCATGAGAAGGACCACTTTCCAGTGCCTCTCTGAAAAGGCGCTTGAAAACGCGAGGGGCCCGGTGGGGATCATGTCCGGGATCGAGGGGTTCGGCGACAAGCACGGCGGCTCGGTCGAGGTGAGGTTCGAAAAAAAGTGACGCGGCTCCGCCGCGGTTCAGCAGCACCTGCTGTATTTTTCAAGACGGTCCAGCAGTTCCCTGATTATCCTGCGGTCCTTGAAGGAATAGACTATCCGGTTCGCCTCCCTCCTGTAGTCCAGGATGCCGCATTTTTTCAGTATCCCGAGGTGCTTGGAAATGTAGGGCTGGGGGAGGCCCACTATTTCGTTGATCTCGTAGACGCAGCTGCCGCCGTTCCCGCTGCAGGTGCAGTTTGACGACAGGGCGTCGAGGATCCTCAGTCTTATCGGGTTCGCGAGCGCGCCGAACAGCCCGGCAAGCCTTTCATAATCGCCGTTGTTTTTTTTCATCAGCAGCACACCGTTCCGGAACCGGTCCCGCAGCCGCAGCCGGCGCCCTTCGGCCTGATCTTCAGGATGTCCTCCCTTATTATCGCTACCAGACAGCCGGTCCCCTTGGTCAGGTCGACCGCGCCGAATTCGCAATTGACCCTGCATGCCCCGCACTCCATGCATGATTCGTAATCCGACATGAAGGCCTTCCCCTCTTTTATTTTTACCGCTCCCTGCGGGCAGACGTTCGCACACATCCCGCACCCGGTGCATTTTGAATCGTCGAAATTTATCATGCGGATACCCCCTTTACTATTATGGCAGCGATTGCCAGGACGAAAAGCGCGGCAGTGACCGGAAGAAAATTCTTGATTTCTTTTTTCACGAGCGAGTAGTTGCTTATACCGCTGTTTCCAGTATAGCTGAGCGCGAAGAACAAACAGCCCCCTGTCGCGAAGAACAGGTAGAACAGCAGCGATGCCGCGTCACTTGAAAAAATTCCGGTGAAGGCGAAATCCGCCCCAAACCCGACCGAGAGGAAAATTGACAGGAAAAGACCCTTGACGGCGAACCTGTGCCCCGGGAGCGCGGGGAACAGGAGCACATAGAGCGTTACGATCAGCGCGGTCAGCGGCACCACCTGCCAGTGTATGTCCGTGCCTGTCAGCAGGTGCCATCCGAAAAGCCCCGCGGCGATGTATATTGAATATTTTATTGTCTGGGCCAGGGACGGGACAAGCGTGAAGAGCCTCTGCTTCATTGAAAAACGGTAGAGGTCTGCGTACATGTTTTTCAGGGGGACCTTGTCGAGGTAATTCGGAAGGTCCTTCGCGAGGACCGGCCCGACTTTCGGGCTTATGCCGTTCCGCCTGAGCTCGGCTATGGACACGCCGGAAAGCGACAGTTTGGGAAGGATGATTTCCACGCGGTCCGACCCGGTCAGTATTCTCCTGTCGTACCTTTCTATCTGCTTTTTTATTTCGCCGGCGGAAAACCTGCCCTTGCCGCTTGAGCACCATACATTTATTCCGTCGGTATCAATGACCAGTATCCTCGCGTTTCTACCCTTGAGTTCCCTCCAGAGAATGAATACGGTCATGTGGTAATTTGATGTAACAAGAAGGGGGGCCTCCTTGTCGTACTTTTCTCCGGTGAAGTAAAGTCCCGGTTCTATGATGAAGGTCTTCCTGTACGCCCTCGTCCAGGAATAAAGGACTTTCAGGTAATCCATTTTGCCGAATCCCAGCCTTCTGGGCAGGGCCAGCCCCAGAATCTTTACCTGTGAAGGCCGGCAGGAACATCCATTCATTAAAATTCTCCCGGTTTATGCTGTATTTGGAATATACCCTCAATGGTATATTTTTGTCAAGAATTTTTGACCCGGGAGCCATGCGGCCGTTCGGCGGATTATAAAAGTCCGGCCAGCAGTTTTTTTCCGAGCCGCGAAGACGAAAAATCTATGATCGGATTGAAGAGGCCCATATTCAGCAGGGCGCTGAAAAATGAAGAGGCCCTCAGCCTTTTATCGAATGCCCCGGCGCAGAGCCTTTGATATTCGGCCAGGGCGGCACGGTCAAGGGTTCCGGAGGAATAGGCCCCGTATACGGCTTCGGCGGCGAAGCGTCCGCTTTCCATGGCCATTGATATCCCCTCGCAGGTGGCGGGATCGCAGAGCCTTCCGGCCTCGCCGCACAGGAGCATCCCGCTGCCGTAAAGCGTCCCGACGGAGCCGGATGTATTGATCGGGTATGAATATGCAGGGCCTGTCGGTTCAGCGTTTTTCAGCTTTTCGGAATAATGCCTTTCGAGAAAGGATTCGAAGGCCGAGGTAAGGCTTTTACCGCGGAGCCTGTCCTCGTAAAGGCAGATGCCGATATTGACCGTGCCGTTTCCTTCGGGGAAGACCCAGCCGTAGTGCGGGGAAAGATCCCTGTCGAAGACCATCTCCAGCCTTCCGTCGGGGAGATCGAACCCCTTCCACCAGCCGATTCTTGAAACTATTCTCCTGAGGGGCCTCCTGTCTGGGAAAACCCCCTCCCTCAGAAGCCTGTTGTGGCCCCCCGTGCATATCACCGTCACTTCCGACTCAATCGCAGAAATGCCGTCGGTGGCCCCCGCGGCATTGCCGCTGCCGTCGAGAAATATGTCTGAGATGTGGAACCCGGGGATGAATTCAGCGCCGGCCTTTACCGCTTCATCCAGGAGGAGCTTGTCGAAGATTTTCCTGTTGAGCACGTATCCCTTCAGTCCCGTGCTGAAGACGTCCTCCCTTCCATCAGGGCGGACCAGCCTGACCGAATTCATTTCGGCGGGTCCCCTCCCTTTCAATACGCGCGATAGCCCGGTCCTGTCGAGGAACCCGAGGGCCATCGGGGAAAGGCCTCCGGCGCACGGCTTGTGCCTTGGAAATTTTTTTCCGTCCACGAGGATGAAGTCGCGGAACCCGAGTTCGCAGAGGCGGAGGGCCGCAATGGATCCCGAAGGGCCGGCGCCAATTATAAGGACTTTTGTTTTTCTCGTTCGTTTCTTCATGATATATCCGGCCGTATTCCATTAGTGATTGAAGGATTCATCCCCCCGGCCGGATAGTCAATTAAATATTCAAACCGCCCGGCAGAGTTTTTCATAATTATAAAATTGATAAAAATATGATTATTTATATTGACAACATCGGCCGGTTTTCGGCAAATCTTTTACAAGGGAAATCCGGTAATCAGGGGCTTTTTGACGGTGAAAATCACGGCTCCTGATTTTTTTCATTAATTACTCCCGCATCGGGGCTTCAAAACTTCATGCAAAGAAGTCCCCTTTCGGAACGAGGCTGTTTGATGAGCCAGAAGGCATACTTGATACTTGAAGACGGCACTGAATTCGAGGGCGAAGGTTTCGGCGGCGATTCCGAGAGCATCGGCGAGGTCGTCTTCAACACCTCCATGAGCGGATACCAGGAGGTGCTTACCGATCCTTCATACAACGGCCAGATAGTGGCAATGACCTATCCCATGATAGGGAATTACGGGGTCAACGGCGATGACGTGGAGTCCGACAGGGTCCAGGTCGCGGGTTTCGTGGTGAAGGAATACTGCGGCAGTTATTCGAATTTCCGGGCCACCGGTTCGCTGGCGGATTACCTGAAGGCTTCGGGAATGGCCGCGATACAGGGCATCGACACCAGGATGCTCACGCTTCATATAAGGGACAAGGGCGCGCTCAGGGGCGGGATATTCTTCGACAGGAAAGGCGCGGTGGAAAGACTCAGGGCCCATCCGCTCATGGAAGGCCTCGACCTGGCGTCCGGGATATCCTGCGGGGAGCCGTATGAATTCGGTGAAAAAAAGAGGGGCCCCGGGGTCGCGGTGTATGATTTCGGCGTTAAAAGGAACATCCTCAGGCTGCTGGATTCAGCCGGCTTCAACGTCAGGGTCTATCCTGCGAAAACGCCCCTTTCGGAAACGATAAAAAAGGGCGCGAAGGGGATATTTCTTTCCAACGGGCCGGGCGACCCGGACGCGGTGGAGTACGGCAGGGGTCTGATAAGGGATATAATCAAGGAAGGCATCCCGGCCTTCGGGATCTGCCTGGGCCACCAGATCATGGCCCTCGGGCTCGGCGGTAAAACATACAAGCTCAAGTTCGGGCACAGGGGCGCGAACCAGCCGGTTAAAAACCTGATCACGGGCAGGATCGAGATCACCTCTCAGAACCACGGCTTCGCGGCAGATTACGAGTCGCTCAAGGCCTTCCCGGACGTGGAAGTCACGCATGTGAACCTTAACGACGGCACTGTCGAAGGCCTCAGACATAAAAAATTTCCTGTTTTTTCGGTGCAGTATCATCCGGAGGCCGACCCGGGGCCGCACGATTCACGGTATCTCTTCGACGATTTTTACAGGCTCGTTGCCGGAACGGCATAAACTCGATATCTTTTAACAAGGTGGAACTATGGACTGGAAGGATATAGTCGTATCATCCAAAAAAAACCCGTCTCTTTCGAAAAACTCGCTCATAGTGATGGAGAAGAGGTATCTCGCCAAGGACGACCGCGGCGAGGTGGCGGAGACCCCGCGGGGTCTCTTCGAGCGCGTGGCAAGGTTCGTGGCCTCGGCCGACCTTGCTTACGGCAGGAGCGCGGAGGAGGTTTCCAGGACGGCCGACGAATTTTACGAAATGATGTGCGACCTTCAGTTCATCCCGAACACGCCGACCCTCATGAACGCCGGAAGGCCGCTCGGACAGCTCTCCGCGTGCTTCGTGCTTCCCGTCGAGGACTCCATGGACAGGATTTTCGACTCGGTCAAGCACATGGCACTCATACACAAGAGCGGCGGCGGAACGGGCTTTTCCTTCTCCCGGCTGAGGCCGAACAGCGACATGGTCAAGACGACCGCGGGCGTTTCCAGCGGGCCGGTTTCCTTCATGAACATATTCAACGCGGCCACGGAGACAATCAAGCAGGGAGGCACCAGGCGCGGCGCGAACATGGCCATACTCAGGGTCGACCACCCGGACATCATAGAGTTCGTGACCGCGAAGGAGGACACGAGCGCCCTTACCAACTTCAACATATCGGTGGCCGTGACCGATGAATTCATGAAGGCCCTCGAGGACGGGGGCGATTATCCGCTCGTCAACCCGAGGACCGGCGAAACCGTTAAAATGATGAACGCCGTGGATGTGTTCGACCTCATAGTCGACAAGGCCTGGCTGAACGGGGAACCGGGGATAATATTCATCGACAGGATCAACGACAGGAACCCGCTTAAAAAAATCGGCCTCATCGAAAGCACGAACCCCTGCGGTGAACAGCCGCTCCTTCCATACGAATCATGCAACCTCGGTTCAATAAATTTAAACTGCGTCGTGTCCGGCAACGGAGGGGGGCTGAGGATAGACTACGACAGGCTGAAGGGCCTTGCCAGGAAGGCCGTGCATTTCCTCGACAACATCATAGACCTGAACCAGTACCCGCTTCCGGAGATCAGGGAGACGACCCTCGCAAACAGGAAGATCGGGCTTGGCGTGATGGGTTTCGCCGATCTTCTGATCCGCCTCGGGATATCATACGATTCGGAAGAGGCCGTGAAGACCGCGGTGAACATCATGTCCGCCATACAGGACGAGGCGCGGGATGCGTCGAGGGCCCTCGCGGCTGAAAGGGGGCCATTTCCCAATTACGCCAGGTCGTCATACGCGGAAGAGGGCGGGAAGCCGCTCCGCAACGCGACCACGACCACGATCGCCCCTACCGGCACAATCAGCATCATAGCCAATTCATCCAGCGGGATAGAGCCGATATTCGCACTGGCGTACGTCAGGAACGTGATGGACAACAACGTGCTGGTCGAAACCAACCCGCTTTTCGAGAAGACAGCGAGAGACGGCGGATTTTTCAGCGAGGAGATCATGGAAAAAGTGGCGGAGCACGGGTCAGCCTCCGGCATAGAAGGGATACCGGAAAATTACAGGAAGGTATTCGTGACGTCCCACGATATCCTGCCTGAATGGCACGTAAGGATACAGGCCGCATTTCAGAAATTCACCGACAACGCGGTTTCCAAGACCGTCAATTTTCCGAACAGCGCCACGAGGGACGACATCAGGAAGGTCTACTCCCTGGCGTACGAGCTCGAATGCAAGGGGGTGACGGTTTACAGGGACGGGTCAAGGGACTCGCAGGTGCTTGAGAAAAGCTCAACCAGGAAGGCCAGGGACGCGAATGACGCGGCAGATGAAATCGAAAGCCACCACAGGCCCAGGCCCAGGAGGGAGGTGACCTGGGGAGCCACCAGGAAGATGATCACTGGATGCGGAGCGCTGTACGTCACGATAAACGAAGACAAGGAAGGCCTATTCGAGGTTTTCGCCACAATGGGAAAGAGCGGGGGCTGCGCCGCGAGCCAGACCGAATCGGTGAGCAGGCTCATATCACTCGCACTGAGGAGCGGGATCGACAAGGAACAGGTGATCAAGCAGCTGAAGGGCGTGCGCTGTCCCAACCAGGCATGGGAGAAGGGCGGGAGGGTCTACTCCTGCGCTGACGCGATAGCCAAGGCGATGGAAAGGCACGAGGGTATAAACTTCGTGATCGACGGCAACGACCGGCAGGAAATGGCGAAAAATTCGGCTGAAATCGACGGAAAGGGCAGCGACAAGGTCATGGTGGGCGTCTGTCCCGATTGCCACGGGCCGCTTGAATTCGAGTCGGGTTGTTCGGTCTGCAGGTCCTGCGGCTTTTCCAGGTGCGGTTAGCCCCACGGTCCGGGATCACATTTTAATTTTTCTTACGTCCTTCGGCAGCTTCAACCCGTCGACGGTTTTCACATTGACCGGGACGTTCATCCTTACCCCGTTGAAGCTTATGTCGAACCTGGCCTCGGGCGATTTCGAAACAAGGATTATTTTCTGGAAGTACATCGCGCCGCCTCTTTTATCCGGCTTTTCCATGTAGAATTCAAATTTTTCCTTCGTGTCCTTGCTTACGAGCATTATCCTGTTAGGGACCCCGTCCTTCAAGCCTATCGTCTGGAAGAAGTCGCCGTTTTCGAGTATTATGTAATCCAGACCGGTTTTCGCGTCTCTTACTCCCTTCCTGATCCTGTACCCTTCGATCAGCGGAATTGAGCCGGTGGCCAGCGCATACACCGACTTGAAATCAATGTTCACCTCCGTATAGCGGCCTATCCTGAAATTTTTGTAGCTGTCGTCGAAGAGGATTTTTTCAACGTGCGAGAAGAGGTTTATTTTATCCATGTTTTTGTACATGCTGGTTATGGGCGTTCTGAAGATGAAATCAATGAAGGACACGTACATCCTTCCGGTTTTCCTGTCGAATTCGGCATCGCCCATCGTTTTGAATTTTTTCCCGCCCATGGTCCCCTCAACGAAAAACGAAGCCGTGAAAGAGGACGGCGCCGTCCTGTTTATCGCATCAATGCTTCCGATCAGGCTCTTGATTTCGCTCCCGCTGATTTCATTTCCGGCGACCGTTTCCGGTACCGGCGTGCTTGCGCAGGAGATTAATAACAGCAATGCGGCCGACGCGGCCGCGATCGTCAGGTGTTTCATCTGTTCTTCCTTATTTATCGTTATTGTTTTCCATGATTTTGTTTCTGATTTTTTCGTTTTTTTCAAGATCGAGGGACTTGTTCCAGTATATGAGCGCCTCTCTGGGCTTGCCGAGCTTCTTGTACGTGTCCCCTATGTGATCGTAAACGACCGCGTCGGGAGTGTTCGTCTTTTTCAGAATCCTTTCGGCCTCGAGCAGCTTTTCGAGGGCCGTTTCGAACCTGCCCTTCCTGTAATAGGCCCAGCCCAGCGAATCTATATACGCGCCGTTGCCGGGTTCCAGCTCAAGCGCCTTGTTGATGAGCGTGAAGGACCTGTCTATTTCCATGTTGTTGTCGGCGAAAAGATATCCCAGGAAATTATATGACCTGGCGCTCTGGGGGTTGTGCATGATCGCTTTTTCCAGGGAGTCGATGGCCTCGCTTAACTTTTTTCTTTTTTCCATTACAACTGCGAGGTAAAAGTAATAGGTTTCATTCTTGTCGTTGAGGGATATTGCCTTTTTAATGTTCGACTCGGCAGCGGGGTATTCCTCCCTCCAGATCGATATCAGGCCCTTGAAGAAATACGGCTTGGAATTTTTCGGTTCCTTTTCGGCGACCTGGTCGAAGCATTTCACGGCCTTCTCGTAGTCTTTTTTGACGCCATGCAGATATCCTATATGGAGGAGCATGTCGGCATCGGGTTTCAGGCTGTTTGCGCTTTTATAATTAATGATCGCGAGCAGCAGGTTGTTTTTTTCCTCGTAAACCCTGCCGAGGTAATAATATACACCCGGCACCCTGGAGTTTATTTTAATGGCCTCGGAAAAGCAGACCCTGGATTGTTCATACGCCCTGTTTTTGTAAAAGACTATGCCGGCCGTGAGATATTCATTGAAGGCCGATGAGAAGTCCTTTTTCCTTACGGCGATCCCGGCCAGCGCCAGGTGAAGGCACGCGTCCTCGGGGAAATAACGCATCGCGTTCCTGAGCAGCTGTTCGGCCTTTTCGTCCTCCCTCAGTATCTCGTGGTACAGGCCCTGCGCGAGGACAGAATCCAGGGTCCCGGACCTGGTCGAGTTTCTCAGGTAAGCGATTGCGCCGCTCCTCCCCTGGAGGTACCTGATTTTTCCCATGACGAGGTTCATCTTTTCGTTTTCAGGGAACCTGGAAAGATAGATCTCCGCGTATTTTTCGGCCTCGGAGAGATTGAAGCTTTCCATGTAAATGAATGCCGCGAGATATACCGCGTTGTAATTTTCAGGGTCGATGGATATCACCTTGATGAAACATGACAGCGCCTCGTCCGGCCTGCCCTTGCCATAAAGTATGTACCCGAGGTGGTAGTACGAGTTTTCCATGTAATAGTCCTCGTTCGCCGTCCTCGATGATATTTTTATCACCTTGTTGAAGGCGGTTTCCGCCTTGTCCATGGCCTTCATTTTTTTATAGTAGTGCATCGCGAGCGTGAACTGGACGTTGATAGAATCCGGGTTGACTCTGATGTAGTCCTCGAGGATCTCGGCGGCCTTCGGATTGTTTCTGAGGATAACATAAATGGTGTAGATACGCTGGTACGGGGGGAAGAACCCCCTGTTTTCGCTTATCGATTTGCCGGCGTATTCAAGCGCCTTCGGATAATCGAAGCCCATGTAATGGCACTCCGCGATCTGGAAATAAATCCTGTCGAGGGACTTGCCGGAGGCCGCGGCCTGTTCGAAATAATTGACGGCCTTCCGGAGATATTCCGTTTTTACCGGGGCGCTCATGTTTTCCGCGGCGAGCCTCTTGTAGTACATTCCATAGCTGTAAAGCGACCAGTCGGTCCTGATCGCGTCCTCGGCGCCGTTTGCGGGCTGCCTGTCGGGCGCGGTGTTTTCCGAGGCCCGGGCCTGGAAAATGAACATGCAGGCCGTGATTATTGCAAGAAGGTATTTTATTTTTTTCATTATATATTCCGTTCTGTTTTGGTACGACAAAAATAATACCGATCGGGGATATTGTCAATTCATATAGCGTTATAATAATGTCTGACCGGCGTTTTGCGGCAGGAACGGCATATTGCGGACACAAAAAGAGCTTATACCCGGATTGCCGTCCGGTCCGGTTTTAATTCCGGCTGTAATCCGTATAAAAGTATTTTTCATGTCCCGTGCCGATTGAATTAATATATTCCGTCACGGCTGCGTGAATTAAAATTGGATATGTCCCCTGCGCCTGATTAAACGCATGCATGCCGCATGTTGGGTTTAAGGCGTGAAATAATAAAAAACATGACGCGCGGCTGCCGTTGCCGTGATATTTTATTATGGGCATTTTCATTCTGATTGGTTACTATAATATTATGCGGTTTTTCAGTGGAAATGGAATTTTCCTTCCCTGACCCGAAAACGATGATAAAGCCGAAAATACTGATAGCCGAAGGCGATGCGGTAATATCCGCAGCATTGAATAAAATGCTGGATTCATCCGGTTATGAAACTGTTTGCATCTGCGCCAGCTCCGAAGAGATGAGCGATAATGCCCTGCTAAAACGTCCGGACCTGATATTGATGGATATTCACCTGCCGGGGAAGATAGACTGTCTGGAAGCAGTTCTTGAAATCCGTCAAAGACTGGACATCCCCTTCGTATATCTCATCAAAAAAGGCGATTTTGATACTGTCCGCAGAAGCGATTTTACCATGCCCTATGGATACCTGATCAAGCCCATAAATAAGATAGATCTGTTCATCAACGTTGATTCCGCGCTGAACCGCCAAATGGCCGAAAAGAAACTCAAGCAGAGCGAGGAGAAATACAGGCTGATTGTTGAAAATTCCTTAATGGGGATCATCATCATGGGCCCGGATTTAAGTGTGACCTTCGCCAACAGGGTCGCTGCTGAGTTTTTTGGATACGGCACCGGTGAATTGAACGGCGTGAAGATCACCGATTTTCTCTATGAAGAAGACCTCCCGGCCTTCAGGGAAATCATCAGGCAGAGGGCGGAAGGCATCACCGGCGATTACATACAGAGGGTGAAAAGGCGCGACGGTGGGATCGCATGGATACAGGTTTCGGCCTCCCCTCTTTTCGGCGACGACGGAAAGGTAAGCGGTTTCCTCGCCATGTTGTCGGATATAACCGAAAAGTTCAATATCCAGAAATCCCTTGCGGAAAGCGAGGAAAAGTACAGGAGGATTTTCGAATCCGTTACGGACGGCGTTATCATACTCGATCCAGGGGGCAGGATTGTATCGGCAAATCCAAGGGCCTGCGAGATGTACGGATACGGGCCTGGCGGGATGATAGGTCTGCACGGCCGTGATTTCATCCATCCGGATAAATTCCATCTTTTCGAAAGTTTCTTGAAAGACGGCCTTGAGGGAATTGAGTTCGCTACGGAATCGATCGAGGTCAGAAAGAACGGTTCTTCTTTTCCGTCCGAGATACGGGCGAAGGCCTTCGAATACGAAGGAGGGCAGCATTTTCTTGCCGTTATAGCGGATCTGACGGAAAAAAAGAACACCGAAGAAGCTTTCAGGATAATAGCCGAGACGAGCAATGACGTCATCTTCCAGGTCGACATCAACGGTATTATTCATTACTGCTCTCCATCCATTGAGAAGCACACCGGGTATGCCGTGGATGAGATGGTCGGATCGCATTTCAGTAAATTCATCACTGAAGACCAGGTCCTGGATATTTCAGAACAATTCGGACAGGTCCTGATGTCAGAAAAGATCGAGAGGCTTGAGGCTTGTTTCATCAATAAAAACGGGAAGAAAAGGTTCATAGAACTGAGCGTTTCAAACATCGTTAAGAACGGGATCGTGGTGGGGATCCAGGGGAGCGCCAGGGATATAAGCGAAAGGAAAAGAGCGGAAAGGGAGATCGAAGAATCCAGGAACCTCCTGAAAAACGTGATAGAATTTCTTCCGGACGCGACGCTGGCGGTCGATACGGATGGGAGGATACTGATCTGGAACAGGGCCATGGAAACGATGACGGGAATGCGCTCTGAAGAGATGATAGGTAAGGGCGATTTAGAGTATTCACTTCCTTTTTACGGGACACGGCGGCCAATGATGATAGACCTTGCCCTTGGAAATATGGATTTAACGGATGCAGGGGGGGAATACAATAACCTGACCACTGGAGGCGGCCTTTATACCGCTGAAGCATACGCGCCGCGGATAGGAGACGGGTCGTATTTATGGATTGCCGCAAAACCCATATACGGATCCGACGGCGGGATCATCGGCGCAATAGAGAGTGTCAGGAACATCACGGATAAAAGGATTTCAGAGGAAAAGCTGAAGGAAAGCGAAGAGAAGTACAGGCTGTTCGCCGAGGGAAGCACCGATATAATTTATTATCTGGACACCAGCGGAGTCGTGGAATTCTGCTCTCCGTCCGTAGAACGGATACTCGGGTTTGATCCATCGGAAATCATCGGGGGAAATATCAGGGATTTCGTGGCTGAAGGCGAGGGTCAATTCATTGAAAATAAATTCCAGGAGGCTCTGAATTGCATTGATATATTCAGCATGATATTCGATGTCAGTGCGAAAAACGGATCGCTTGTGACCTTGGAGATGATGTCAATTCCTGTTTTTAAAAACGAGAAACGTGTCGGGGTACAGGGAATTGCAAGGGACATCACGCAGAGGATAAAGAGCGAAAATGAAGTCATGGAATCAAAAAAATTTCTCGCGTCCATAATCGATTTTCTTCCGGACCCGACCTTCGTGCTCGACGGGAAGGGAAAGGTCATAATCTGGAACAGGGCGATAGAAAAAATAACGGGGATGAGAGCGGAAGATATGTTCGGCATGGGGGGGTATGAATACGCCCTGGCTTTTTACGGAGAAAAAAGGCCCCTCCTTGTAGACATAGTCCTGGATGCCGAATTGAAGGAAAAGATGTCCGGGCATTATGATTATCTATCTTATGACGGTGATGCGGTTACGGCTGAGGCCTTTCTCCCGAAACTGAAGGGGGGATTATATCTCTGGGGGATAGCCAAACCGCTTTATGATTCAGGTGGCGATTTGATCGGCGCTATCGAGAGCGTAAGGGACATCACGGATAAAAAGGCCGCCGAGATGAAATTGAAGGAGAGCGAAGAGAGATTCAGGGCTCTAACTGAAAATTCATACGACGTGATCATGAGGTTCGACAGGCAGCTTCGCCACCTTTACGTCAATCCCATAGTAGAGGATCAGACGGGTATCCCCGCAAAGGATTTTATCGGAAAGACGCATGAGGAGCTCGGCTTTCCGCCGGAGCTGGTCAGACTCTGGGCGGGCGCGATAACCGAGGTTTTTGAAACAAAAAATCAGAAGAGGATCGAGTTTCAGCTGCCCACGGGCCTGTGGATAGACTGGCTTCTCATCCCGGAATTTTCGCACGACAATCTGGTCAAAGCCGTGATCGCATCCGCCCGCGATATCACGGAGAGGAAGATGTCGGAAGAGAGGCTTTTGGCGTCCCTCCGCGAGAAAGATGTGCTCATCAGGGAAGTACACCACAGGGTAAAGAATAATTTCCAGGTTATAATCAGCTTGATCAATCTTCAGCGCGGCAAGACGAAGAACAGGGACGTTATCAACGAACTTGGGGATTCGAAGAACAGGATAAGGGCGATGGCTCTCATACACGAAAAACTGTACAGGTCCGCGGACCTTTCAATGATCGACTTCGCGAATTATCTCGAGTCGATAGCCAAGGAGCTCAATTCGGTTTATTCCGGGAGGGACAGGGGGATAGAATTGAAGTTCGATCTCGAAAAGGTTTCCCTCGGAATCGACCAGGCTATCCCATGCGGCCTGATCGTAAATGAACTTATCACTAACTCTTTCAAGCACGCCTTCACGGCCAGGGGATTAAAAGAGATGCAGATATTG
This sequence comes from Spirochaetota bacterium, assembly GCA_025457915.1. Lineage (GTDB taxonomy): Bacteria > Spirochaetota > UBA4802 > UBA4802 > UBA5550 > JALOTL01. Next base: position 51,352 of record JALOTL010000019.1, read on the forward strand.
CTCTGTCTCAGTGAAAAACGCGGCATGGTGAAAGTGTCCGTCGGAGACAACGGGATCGGTATGCCCGGCGGACTGTTGAAGGGATCATCGGGCACCCTGGGATTGGCTCTGGTTAATCTGTTGACGGAACAGCTTAACGCAAAAATCAGTCTGCATGGCAGGAGTAAAAGGGGCGTCGCCGTCAGTATCAAGTTCATGAAAAAAGTCATTTAACGCGCGGATTTGTAATCCTATCATGGCATGAGATTATTCCGGGTTGAATTTATACTGACGAAAACAGGAAAACAATATGAATACTGATTACAGTGAACATTTCCTGGCCAGGGACATAATCGGGCTCAAGATCACGGTTTATTTTAAACTGGCGGTGTTCGCGGTTTTTTTCCTGATGCAGATACTGATCGGAGGGGGTACTTACGGGATAACCCTCGCCTCTATCGTGATGCTCGTATACATTCCTGCGGCGGTTTTCTGTGTAAGGAGCCTCGACAGGAATTGATACATAAACATCATCGGCATGTCGAGCGCCGTCCTGGACCTCGTTCTTCTCTGGATCATACCGTGGTTCTGGTACAATTCGATCGGAGGATCTGCCGATTCCTTCGCTTTCATGTGCAAGACCGAACTAATACTTTTTTGCATAGTGTTTTTCACCGTTAACAGCTTTTCCCTCAGGGTCCTGGCTCACCTGTATTAAGGGGAATCGTAGAATTCACGTATTTTTTCAAGGGAGGGGAATTTGATTACGATGATTCTCCGTTTTTCTCCCGGACCTTCCAGCGCAACCTGGTCTTCCGACCGGACAATGAACTTTCCGCCGTATTTTTCGATTATGGCGGGTGCCTCCTTCAGGTAGCGTCTATACTCTTCACGGTCGGTGATATCGATGAAATACGCGGCTATTTTCTTGCTCCATCATCCAGGATTACACGTCGCGGTCGCGGCGAGCATAAAAAAACAGTGATTTTCCATGAATAACTGACGGCCTGGTGCCCTCCTGAAGACGCCGTAAGTTCCCCGGAATAAAGTCGGATTGTCCGGACGCTGAAAAAATCAACATCCCGAATTTCCTGCATGAAGCTGTCTGAGCCTGTAGTATTCCATTACCTTTGCCAGGGCGCGTATCGCCGGGTCCGGCGAGGGGAATACCGCTATCCCCTTGGCTTCGAATTTTTTTACGAGGTTGTATTCCGGCCGTTCGTCGAAGGCTATCAGGTCCATCACCGGGATTACGGGCTTCCCGAAACGCTTTATCTGTTTCTCAATGAGATCGAGAAGGCTCTCCTCTTCTTCTATCATGCGCATTGCGCGGTCCCTGACGGATTCCGCAGGTATAACTGGAGACCTGAGCCAGCCTCTTGCCCTTGCAGTCAGGTAGCCCATCCCGAGGAGGACGATCGCGTCTGTTTCGCCGCTTCCCAGAAGGACCTCGACAGTGTCGGTGATCATGGATACCCTGCCCGGGGCCACCAGGTCCACGGGGTTGCGCCTGCTCCAGAATGGGGGGAGCATGCCGTCCAGGATGGATATCGTTTTTTCGTTGAGGGCGGGAATGTCAAGACCAAGGGACTCACAGAGATCGGCCGAGAGGACGCCCCAGCCGCCTCCCTGTGTCACTATGCCGACCCTGCTGCCGCGGATCTCGGGCTGGGAAAGAAGGATACCCGCGATGTCAGTCATCTCGTCCACGCTGTCAGCGTATATGACGTTCGTCTGGCGGCACATGGACCGGAATACGTCTGCGCTGCCAGCCATGGCGCCGGTATGGGACATTGCCGCTCCCGCGCCGGCCGCGCCGGTCCCGCCCTTCATGAGGATCATGGGCTTTTTCATCGAAATCCGCCTGGAGACTTCCAGGAACCTTCTTCCCTCGCGTGCGCCTTCCATGTAAAGGCAGACGAGACTGGTCTTTTCGTCAGTCTCAAGCATCTCGAGGAAGTCTTCGACCCTGAGGTCGGCCTCGTTGCCGGAGCTGACCAGCCTGCTTATTCCTATGTTTTTTCTAATCAGCCGGTAGGATATGGATGTCGCCAGGTTTCCGCTCTGCGAAATGACCGCCGCGCCGCCCGCGGTGATCGGTGAAGACATCATTACGGCCTGCATCGGCGACGGATAAGCGCTGTAAACGCCCATGGTGTTCGGGCCGATCAGTCGTATCCCGCCTGCCCTTGCTATCGAGAGAACCTCCGTCTCGAGCCTCGCGCCATCCGGACCGGTTTCCGAGAATCCGGCCGTTATCACCACCGCGGCGCGAATTCCCGCGCCTGCGCATTCCCTGACGGTTGCGGGGACCGCTTCCCTGGGAACAATCACCACCGCGAGGTCTGCGGGCCCGGGCAGGGAGGATATCGAAGGATATATTTCCATGCCGAACCACGTGCCGCCGGACGGGTTTACGGGATATATCCTGCCGCTGAAGCCACCCCTCACCAGGTGGTGAAGTATGTTGAATCCCCACTTGAAGACGTCCGCGGAGGCGCCGATGAAGGCTATCGAGCTGGGCTCGAAAATAGAGCTGAAAACAGTCCTGTCGTTCATGTCGTTTTTGTTAATAATCCTGTTAACGAGGAAATAACTTCAAGGATTAAATGAATGACGCAGGGAGCGCGCGATGGAAAAAATATATGACGGTCAGGCGTTTCATTATGTTGACATTTTCACGGAAAAAATATATAATATGCTTCAGGCCGGCTTGATTGCAGAAAAATGCGTATAGACGGTCTATGAAATATTTTGAAATCATAGAGGTGTAACGATGAAGAGTCTCGGAACAGCCAGAATTTTCCTCATAGCCGCCGCGGCTATCGCGGTCCTATTTGCGGCCCTGTCGATGCCGAGGGCTGAAAGTGAATTTTCAGAGGAAGTAAAAAAACAGAGGGAAAAGCAGCTCAGGGAAGTTGATACGGTCAGGCAGGAGATAGATTCCCTGAGGAAGAAGATAGCCGAGAAGAAATGGACGTTTGCTGTCGGCGAAACCGAGGCATCCCGTTATTCATTGAAAATGATAAGCGGATACAAAGAAATAAAAGAAGATAAAAAGAGCTATGCGATTTCAAACGGAAAGGTTGTGGTTAAGCCGGATAACGCGGATAAAAAGGATGCGATACCGAAGGGGGGGCTTCTCGGGGACCCTGATTCCGCATCTTTCAACCTAAGGGACAAGGGATTTCTCACGCCGGTCCGCTCGCAGAAGGGATGCGGCAGCTGCTGGGCGTTCACCGCAATCGGCACGTACGAGTCCGCGTACCTGATCAGAAACGGCGTTTCCCTGGATCTTTCGGAGCAGTTCATAGTCAACTGCGCAAGGGCCGGCAGCTGCAGCGGCGGCAGTTACAGCAGCGTTTTCAAATTTCTTCTGGCCAACAGCGCGATAGATGAAAAACTGGCGCCTTACAAGTCCGAGAACCAGCCATGCCTGCCGGTTTGGGGCGCGCAGAAAGAATACACGCTCGAGCAGTACGGGTGGATCAAGCCCTCGTCAGGGAAGAAACTCGCCGTGATGGACGTCAAGAAGGCGATTTGCGCATACGGGCCCATCGCGTCGAGCATGGTTTCGACGACGGCGTTCCACCATTACAAGGGCGGCATATTCAACGAACACGGTGAGAAAAACAATTATGCAGACTGCGGCACCAGGGCGGGACACGCGATGGTGATCGTCGGATGGGACGACTCGAAAAATTCCTGGCTTGTCAGGAACTCATGGAGCGAGGGATGGGGCGAAAAGGGATATGTCTGGATGGAGTACGGATGCAACGGAATAGGGGAAGGCGGAATGTGGGTCGTTGCTAAAAAAAATCAGAAATGAGACGGTATGGTTCCAGATTTTGCCATGGATTGAAATGACAGGGAAAAGGGAAATGTCGTGAAGGACGGCAAATTGACCAGGGAACAGCTTGTCAGGCAGGCTGCAGCTCTTCGCAGAAAGATCGCAAAGCTCGAAAAGTCGCTTGCAGGGTCCGGAAAAGGCATGGTAAGCGCTGAAACCTTCAGGCTGATAGCCGAAAGGGCGAATGACGGGATCATAATAATCCGAGGGAACGAGCGCCTTTATTTCAACCCTAAATACCTTGAGATGACGGGATACAGGGACCCGGCGGATATAGCCGGCAAGCCTCCGCTGTCCTTCATACACCCGGACGACCTGGAGAAGGTGGCCCGGATCGCAAAAAGCAGGCAGGAGACGGGGTCCGCTCCGACGCAGTACGAATTCAGGGGAATCAGGGCCGACGGATCGATTATCTGGATCGAGATATCCTCCTCCCTCATCGACTACGAGGGGCAGCCTGCGTCCCTCGGATACATGCGGGACATCACTGAAAGGAAAAAGGCCGAGGAGGCCATCAGGGAAAGCGAGGAGCGCTTCCGGCAGCTCGCGGACGCCACGTTTGAAGGGATACTGATACATGACAAGGGGAAGATACTGGATGTCAACCAGTCGACCCTGCAGATGCTGGGTTATGAGCGCGGCGAGTCCGCGGGGAATAACGTGCTGGATTTCATCGCGGACGAATCGAAGGAGATCGTAATGAAGAATCTCCAGGACCCTTACGACGCGCCCTTTGAGATCGTCGCTAAGAAGAAGGACGGATCGGCCATAAACATGGAGATATTCGGCAAGCCGATAATCTTCAGGATGAAGCAGGCGAGGGTGGTGGCCCTCCGCGATGTTACGCGCCGCAAGCAGATGGAGGATGAAATAAGGAAGATGGCCATAACCGACGAGCTGACCGGCCTCAACAACAGGAGGGGGTTTCTGGCCTTTGCCCAGCAGCAGATGAGCTTCGCGGAAAGGACGAAAAGGGGGCTGGTCCTCATGGTTTCGGACCTGGACGGAATGAAGAGGATCAATGACACATGGGGGCACCTGGAGGGCGATAAAATATTGATCGAAGCCGCGGCCGTACTGAAACAGGTGTTCAGGGCGGCGGACATAATCGCCCGGACAGGCGGGGACGAATTTGCAGTCCTTGCACTGAAAACCTCGGATACGGATCCAGGTGTATTGATCGATCGTCTTCAGAAGCAGATCAGTGTGAATAATCAGCGTGAAGGAAGGCTGTACGATCTATCGATGAGCATCGGTTTCGCGGAATATGATCCCGGGCGGGCCTGTTCGATCGATGAACTGATACAGCAGGCGGACATGAGAATGTATGAACACAAGAGGATGAAGGAGAAACAGTAACCGGCCCGGGACTGCGTTTCAGCCGCTGCCGGGGAATGCGATGAAGCAAAAAGACCGCCCCTGCGGGGCGGTCTTTTTTATGGTTTCCTTATATAAGGGAATGCCCGGATTAAATCAATCGCCTCCTTTAGGCCCGTATTCGCTGTCGCAATTCCCGAGGCATGAGCTCTTCGTCGCAGCGCACTTGGCCTTGGCGTCGTCGAGCATGAGTTTCGCGATCTGTTTCGACTTGGCGTCGTTCTTTTTCTTTGTCATTTCCTTGTTCATCTTGACGGCGTCCTTCACGCAGGCGTTGGAATTCTTTTTGCACTTGTTCTTGCACGCCGCAAGTTCTTTCTTGCTGCTTTTTTTAACAGTTACCTGATCCGCGGCATAGCCCGCCAGAACGGCCATTAGAAAAATTACAGTTGAAGCCGTGAGTTTTTTCATCTTTCCTCCTTTTTTAAGCATTTTTTTTGAAGGCCAGATTTTAGCAGTGCCGATTGAAAATGTCAAATTAAAAAAATCCAGGCCGCTATAACGGCTCCGGTGTGTATTATAAGGAGCAATTGACAGGGAATAATTATTTATTGACATTCGTATCCGCCGCGTGCATAATAAAAAAACCCGTTATGAATGATTTAATGATTACTGATATTATCAGATCTTTTTATGCCAATTTTTTTACGGTAGGGACCCTTGTTCCGACCGTGTTCCATCTTTTCCTTGCGGTCCTATTTTTATCCATACCGAATAAATCGAAATCATCTTTCCATATCGCTTTTACCTTCATATACATGTTTCTATTCAATTTCGGGTATTTTATCGCAAGCAGCTTTTACCATCCGCTGGCGGCTTATCACAGGTGGATCACCGTGGGCACCATACTTCTCTGCGAAGCCCATACAAACATGTTTATATACTATTTTCATGAAGAGCGGTACCCCTTATTCGGTAAGATTTTTCTCGGGCTTCAGTATGTAGTCTCGATATTTCTTACATATATTTTTTACACGTCGACATATCATGCCGAGAAAATATACATAATCAACGCCCACCAGTGGGATTTCAACGCGGATGACATAAGCAGACTGATCGGGATTGTTATACAGGGCTACGTGGTGATATTTCTTTTCATCACCGTCTGGAAGGTTTTGACGATAAAGACCAGGGAGAGATGGATCATCCTGCTGATGAGCATCAGCTATGTAGTTATAACCATTGTTCCCAGCGCAACGAACGTGATGAGCCGGTCCGGGCTTCTCACAAGGGAGACCTTCCAGATAATGTGGAACATGTTCAACATCCTCGGGTTCACCTTTCTCACGATACTCGCCATCAATTTCACAAGGGACCGGTCGTCGGTGCTTGTGAAAATAATCGGCGTGAGCCTGGTGACGATACTCATGCTTTTCCAGGGGTTCAGCTACTTTCTGTATACGGAACAGGAGAGCGCCTACGACAGGCTGCACTCAGTGTTCACCAGGCTGACCGCGGAGACGGACGAGACTTTCGGGGATTCGGAATACCTGGTGACGTGCGGGCTTGCCGGGGGCGGGCTTTCCGTTAATAGGCAGAAAAGGGAGGGCGTTCTATTCGACGGGAATGCCGTGTCAAGTTCCCTTTTTAATACCGCCTTGTGGAAGGAGATCGATCAGCTCGGAGACGCGGACTTCAAGAAGAGTCTATACGGGCTGATAGAAGACAGTCACCCCTCCTTCGCGGGATACAAAATGTCGATCGAGGACGGCCTTCGGAGGATGGATGGCGCTCTCGTCACGAAAAAAAGCGTGCAGGAATTCATCGTCGGGATACAGCGATCCATCCGCGGCGAGAAGCACGCCATTTTAAATCTCCCTGACAAGAAATTCCGAAAATCTCTTAATGATTTCCTTGCCGGAAACAGTTCCGAAAGTTTCATTTTTTTCAAAAAAGCCATTCTTGCCCACATGAGTGGGTCGGGCTCGGAGGAAGCGGTTCTCAAGTCTGAAATCATGTCCTATCTTCAGCCGGTTACACCTCCGGGGACGAGGCATTACCGGATAGCCGGTGAAAATCACTTCGTGGCCTTTCATTACATCGATCTCGCCAAACGCATGGCCTACGAGGTGGGATACAGCTATCTTTCATATCGTGAAAACCTGCACCCGGCGGCCGTGAAATTCGTCTACATGTTATTCGTGATAATATTCATCGTCCTGTTCGGTTTTCCGCTTTTTTTCCGGGGCATACTCGTGGCGCCGCTGTTCAGCCTGGTCCATGGGCTCGACAGGGTTGAGAAGGGGGATTATGAATTCAGGATCCCGGTTCTTCTCAAGGATGAGATAGGATTCGTGACGCACAGCTTCAATAAAATGGCGGAAACCATAAGGGACGACAAGAAGAAGCTGGACAGCTATACGCAGAACCTCGAGGAAATGGTGAAGGCCAGGACCGGGGAGCTGGAGCAGGCCTATGATAAGATGAGGGAGTCCGAGGAGAGGTTCCGCGAAATCATCGAGAACGTCACGGAGGGGATACACATCGTAAATTCCATGGGCGAGATCGTTTACATGAACCCGCTGGGACTTAAAAAGATCGGATACACCAATGAAGAGATTAAAGGCAAGAACTACATCGACATGGTAAGGCCTGAATTCCGGGAAAAGGCGGCTCTCTTTTACCTGGACCAGATAAAAAACAACATTGAAGAAACCTACCTGGAATGCCCCATCGTCACAAAGGATGGGAGAAACATATGGATAGGCATGAGCGTCAAACTGTACAGGGACAAGGAAGGGAAGCTCGGTTTTTACTGCATCGCCAGGGATATCACAGACCGCGTGAAGGCGCAGGAGGCGCTCAGGGAGAGCGAGGAGAAGTACCGCCGGATCGTGGAGAGCGCCACCGACGGCATTTTCAGGAATGATATCCGGGGGAATTTTCTGTATGTCAATCCAACCGGACAGATCCTTCTTGGATACCCGATCGATGAATTGATGACCATGAATTACCAGTCCCTTGTTCAGCCCGATTATGCTGAAAAGATCAGGGATGCGTACAGGCACCAGATAAAAAACAGGCTTCAGGAAACGTATCTTGAATTTCCGGTTATACGCAAAGACGGGACCGTCAGATGGCTGGGTCAGCGTGTTCAGCTTGAGAAAAACTCAAAGGGGGAATACGAGTTTCACGGAATATCGCGCGACGTAACGGAGAAGGTCATAGCCGAAGAGTCGCTCCGCATGAGCGAGGAGAAGTACCGGACGATACTTGAGACAATCAGGGAGGGTTATTACGAGGTGGACCTGAAGGGCAATATTACTTTCGTGAATAATTCGGTCTGCAATCTCTGGGGATTTTCAAAGGATGAAATCGTCGGACTTAATTTCAGGAATTTAGTCACCGGGGATGATGCTGAAACTATATACAACGAATTCAATAAATTATACATGGGTCTCGATCACGCAAGTATTGTGACTTACAAGATCATCCACAAGAACGGCAAGGAGCTGGATTTCGAACAGACTTTTGACGGCATAACAGATAAAAACGGCCGCATAATCGGGTTCAGGGGCGTGGTCAGGGACGTTACCGAGAGGATAATCGCGCTGGAGGCGCTGAGGGCGAGCGAGGAAAAGTACAGGCTACTGATCGAGAACGCGGGAGATATCATATACCACTGCGACTGGCGCGGCTTCTTCATCTATTTCAGCCCGTCTGCGTACAGGCTTTCGGGTTATTCCCCGGAAGACATAATCGGCAAACACTTTTCCGAGATAATACCCCCGAACAGCCGGCAGGCTGTAGTCGAGTACTACCTGGAACAGTTCAAGGAAAGGACGACGCAGAGCTACTATGAACTCCCGATACTCATTAAAGACGGCAGCGTCATGTGGGTCGGGCAGGTCGTGAGCATCGTTACCGGCGCGGACGGGAAAATCGAGTTTTACAGCATAGCC
>JALOTL010000033.1 GCA_025457915.1 Spirochaetota bacterium
CTGGTCGGTCCGGAGGGCGGTTTCAGCGACCGGGAGATAAAACTGGCGGAGGAGCATGGATGGGTGCCGCTTTCTTTCGGGCCGACCCAGCTCAGGGCCGAGACCGCGGCCATGATTGTTCCTTCAATAGTATTGTACGAATGGGGATGGAGATGAAGATAAGACTCAACGGCAGGGAAGCGGACGTGACCGCGGAGAACGTGGCGGACCTTGTTTCCGCTTATAATCTCGATACCGGCATGATGGTCGTTGAGAAAAACGGTTCAATAGTTCACAGGGAGGATTACCGCGCCGCAGCCGTCTCGGAGGGCGACGTGATAGAAATTGTCAGGATAGTCGGCGGCGGCTGAAATGGAAAGGGGAATTTATTCGGCGATAGACGCCTGCCTCAACAGGGCCCTGGAGGGAATAAGGGTCTGCGAGGACGTGATGAGGTTCTGCTCGAGGGACTCCGGGATTTCGACGAGGCTGAAAGGGCTCAGGCACGGCGTCCTGGAGGAGATCAGGAGGATTCCCGGGGAATGGGTGCTGGGCGGCAGGGACGTCGAGGGGGACGCCCAGCGGTTCGTTGACCTTCCGGGGGAGATGTCGCGTGGTTCCCTCGGGGCGGTTTTTTCATCGAACCTTCACAGGGCCGCTGAGGCGGTAAGGACACTGGAGGAGATGATGAAGCTCGCCTCGGCCAGCCACCCTGAATGCGGGGACTCGCCTGCCTCATGCCGGAGAATAAGGTTCGAGCTCTATTCGGTCGAGAAGGAGGCCGTTTCCCTTCTCGACAGGTCCGGGAGATCCGAAAGGATCAGGAACACCCTTTATGCCATACTCGATTCCAAGTTCATCCCTGAAAACGGATATGCTGACGCGGCGCGGGTGTTCGCCGGCGCGGGCGCTGGCGTGATCCAGCTCAGGATGAAGGACGTCCCGGGCGGAAGGGTCCTTGAAACGGCGAAATCCGTGGCATCGGTCTGCAGGGAAAAAGGGGTGCTGTTCATAGTGAACGACCATCCGGGCATAGCCGCCCTTTCCGGCGCGGACGGGGTCCATCTCGGCCAGGATGACATCCCCGTAAACGAGGCCAGGCGGCTGCTTCCCGGGGGCATGATAATAGGCATCTCCACCCATTCATACGAGCAGGCCCTGTCCGCGGTCGGGAGCGGACCGGACTATATAGCCGTTGGCCCGGTATACGGCACATCGAGCAAGAACGGTGAGGATATGCCCCCGGTGGGACTTGATGCGGTCAGGAGGATATCGGCTCTGACCCGGATGCCGGTAGTCGGTATCGGCGGTATTTCCCCGGACAGGATCGGCGAACTTTTCGAGGCCGGCTGTGATTCAGCAGCCGTGATATCATGGCTGTACAGGGAGGGCGGCATGGCGGAAAACTGCGCCGGGCTCGCGGACTCGGTCAGGAAACATGGACGCTGATGAAATGACCCGGTACGAAGGGGACATGGACGGCCTCAGGAGGGAATGGAGGCGGGTCAGGCAGGAGAGGCTGAGAATAAGGGACTCTCTTGCCGGAAAGGGGATCGACAGGACATCCATCAGGAAGAACAGGGAGTACAGGGAATTGAAAAAGAGGCAGAAGAGCCTGTCGAACAAGATCAGGCATCTCGAGGGGAGGAAAAGCAGGAGAATCGCCGGTGAGAAAAAAAGGGAAACGTAGCGCCGTCCGGATGGCCTATTCCGATCATGACGGCAACGTCTACGATTATCCCGGCCTTGAACCGGCTTTCAGGACCGGGAAAAGGTTCGTGGGCCTGGATGCCGGGGACCTTATAAAATTGCCCTTCGGCAGCTATCTTTTTTCGCTGCCTGGAAGGCTTCCCGTATACCGGGAAGCAGAGGGGGGCGGTTTCAGGAGCATCGACAGGAGACAGGGCGTGCCGATGCTCGCGGCATCCGCATTTCTTGCCTCCGGCTACCTGCGTACCCATCTCCCGGCGTTCGTGAAGACCGCCGGCGCCCCGGTTCTGCCGATGTGGGCTTATGCCGGGGTAGCTATTTCCGGGAACGATTTTCTTGTTCCGGCCATAAGGATCGATGAAGACCCGAGGTCCGATCCGGCCATACACAGGAACGACGAAGAGCTGGCTCAGGCCGTTTCCACCGCGCTTATAAAATTTCCAGGGAACAGGCTCGTCGCCCAGCTTTCGCGGTGCTCCACTGATTACAGGTGCCTTTGCGCGAGGAATTTTTTCCTGCAGAGGCACGAGGCGCCGGTGCCTTCTTCGCCGTCGTGCAACTCCTCCTGCGTCGGATGCCTTTCCAGGCAGGAGAACGGCGCGCCGTTCCCCGCGTCGCAACCGAGGCTTGATTTCCTCCCGACCCCGGAAGAGATATCGGAGGTCATCGTGTCGCACTTCCAGGCAGTGGACGCGGCCGTCGCGAGTTTCGGTCAGGGCTGCGAGGGCGAGCCGTTGCTGAGGGGCAATAACCTTGCCGCCGCCGTGAGAATGGTGCGGGAACGGACTGGAAGGGGCACCATAAACATCAACACTAACGGCTCCCTTCCCGAAATGGTTTCTCTCCTCATAGATTCCGGCATCGATTCCATCAGGATAAGCCTGAATTCCCCGAGCCGACAGTATTACGAGAAGTACTACAGGCCCTCGGGATACGGATTCGACGATGTAAGGCGCTCCGTCGGGATCGCGATTGAAAGGGGGGTTTTCGTATCCCTCAATCTTTTTTTTCTCCCCGGATTCACGGACATGGAGACCGAGGCGCTTTCGCTCATGCGGTTCCTGGATGATTTTCCCGTGAATATGGTGCAGGCGAGGAACCTCAACATCGATCCGGACTACTACCTGGAATTCATAGGCTTCGAGGAATCCGACCCGCTGGGGATACCTGTCCTTCTCGATATGATAAGGGAAAAACGCCCCGGGATAATCCTTGGATATTACAATCCCCCGAGGGAGAGGTTCGGTGCCGTTCAAAATTGAAGGAATTTGAGAAATAATCTTGACTCTTTCCCGGACAAGTATATTTTTCGGAACAATGCATCCGTTGCAATGAGAAAGAAATCCGATGGAGGAAATATGTCCCAGAATGTTATACACGCCCTGGTCCTGATCCAGAACTGGGGGGACGATTCTGAAATACTCAGGTCCATGGTGAGCGACAGACATATAATTTCCATATTTCATATAATGGGAAGGCACAGCTACCTGCTCGACGTCAATTTCGACGATAAGAAGCAGCTCTCGGGGTGGATCGGCAGGATGAAATCAACCAGGCTTTCCTCCGGCATACCCGCGATCATATCCATACAGACGCAGAAAATCATAGATGTCCACAAGCAGAAAGAGGCCTTCTCCCTCAAGGATTACATGGACATGAAGGAAAGGTCGCATTTTTTCGTGAAGATAGACAATCCCCATGACGACGAGGCCCTTCTGGAGATGATGAAGAAAAGTCCAATAGTGCATTCGGTTCTGCACGTCCAGGGAGAAAATTCGTTCACCATCGAGGTGATCGTCGATGACTATTCCAACTACAAAAAACTGCTGAAAAAGATGAAAGGCCTCAAGTCGGTACACCATATCGAGACCCAGGAGGTCATTTCAGTTATCAAGTACAGGAACCAGATAATCGACGAGATGAGCGATCTCATAAAGCCCGATATGGATACGAGGGAGCTTTACACGCTCTGATCGACAGGAGTTTACTGATGCAGGAATCTATCAAAGACCCGGTGTCGTATGCAAGGGAGGTGGTCGGGAGAGACCCGATGGCCACTTATCTGGGCATAGAGGTGGAGGAGGCAAGGCACGCTTACGCGCGGTGTTCCATAACGGTCAGGCCGGAATACCTCAATTCCGCCGAAAGGGCGCATGGCGCGATTGTCTATTCGCTCGCGGACCAGGCGTTCGCGGTCGCCTGTAATTCAACCGGCACATTGGCCCTGGCCGTGAGCTTCACCATAAGCTACCATTCCGCCGCCATCGACGGGGAAAAGATGTTCTCCGAGGCGCATCCGGTCACTATCGGAAGGAAGATCAGCGTCTGGAGGATCGAGGTCAGGGGGACGGAAGATAAGCTTATCGCCACCGGCCAGGGAATAGCTTACCATAAATAGGCCGGCCGGCGTTTTACCTTCAATAATTTCTTGACATCGTTCAGGTTAAATTGTCAGAATACTTCCGTTTGTTCCGCGGTTCATGCGTTATTTATCGCCAGGGCTGTTTTTTACCCTTCTAATCATGAATCCGGGAATAAACCGTATTGACAAGAAAATAAAAACTGGGAAAATACATGAGAATTATTCCATTAATAGTGACAGTCGTTCTGTTTTTTACATCATGCAAGACCTTCATCCTGGATGAAAATATCGCCTCTCTCAAGGATATGGAATCCAGGGAATATACGATGAAGGAAGACATTAAAAGCGGGAATAGAAGCCTTAAAAAAGGCGATAAGATCAAGATAACGATCGGCACCGGCAAGGAGTGGGTAAAAGTACACGGTTTTTCCGCAAGGGGCGAACTGCTGAAGGCCGATAAGGTCCTGATCCTGTACATGTTCAGCGAGGATTTCCCGGATGAAAAGTTTGACATCAACCTTTTCGCCAGCGAGCTTAATTACAAGATCAATCTGAAGGATGATGTCCCAGATCCCAGGGGCAGGGCCGCTGAAAAGCCAGTGAAGGGCAGGCCGGTTAAACCGGTTAAAAAGGATAAAAAAAATATCAAGGGTTGATATATGTTTGAAGGAGTATATACCGCGATCATAACCCCGTTCAGAAACGGGAAGATAGATTATGATTCTCTTGAAAAGATCATCGAAATGCAGATTTCCGGCGGAATTGACGGGGTAGTACCCATGGGAACGACGGGCGAATCGCCTACTGTTTCTTTCGAGGAGCACAGGGAGTTCATAAAAAGGGTCGTTCATCTCGTACATGGAAGGGTCAGGGTCATAGCCGGTACGGGCGCCAATTCGACGGAAGAGGCCGTATGGCTTTCAAAAGAGGCCGAGAGCGCCGGAGTGGACGCCGTACTTCAGGTTAATCCTTACTATAACAAACCGACCCAGAAAGGCCTTATAGCGCATTTTGAGAGCATAGCCAATTCGATAAAGATACCCGTAATACTTTACAACATCCCGGGCAGGACCGGCGTTAATTTTCTGCCCGAGAGCGTAAGGGAACTGATTGACAGGGTAGGCAACATAAAGGCAATCAAGGAGGCCTCCGGGGACATCTCGCAGATGATGGGCGTAATCGAGCTCTGCGGTGAAAGGCTTACGCTTCTTTCAGGCGACGATAATATACTCCTTCCGGTGATGTCCATCGGGGGAAAGGGTGTAATTTCCGTTCTGTCGAACATCCTCCCTTCAGACGTGAAAAGGGTGGTTGCCCTTTATGAATCCGGGGATACCGTTGGCTCCAGGTCGCTGTTCTACAGGCTCCTGCCTCTGTGCAGGGCAATGTTTTATGAAACCAACCCGATTCCCGTCAAGGCCGCGATGGAGATGCTGGGATACTGTACGTCGGAAATGAGGCTTCCCCTGCTGACCCTAACTGAGGAAAACAGGGCGAGGCTGAAATCGGCATTAATCGATTACGGGATTTTAAAGAAATGAACATCGGCATCTGCGGAATATGCGGGAGGATGGGTGCGGCCACATACGGCATAGCGCTGGAAAGGGGACACAGGCTTGCCGCGGCTTTCGATTCGGATAAGTCCCCGCTTTTCGGCATGGACGCCGGCACGCTCATCCACGCGGATTCAGGAATAAAAATATCGTCCTTAAATCCCGATGATGTCACACGGACCGACGGGGTCATAGACTTTTCCGCGCCGCCGGCCTCTCTCGCGCTTCTTGAGCTCGCAAAGAAAGCCGGCAAGCCGGTTGTTATCGGGACGACGGGTTTTTCAAAACAGGACGTCGAGCGTATAAAGGATGCGTCAGGGGCCATTCCCGTTCTTTTTTCTCCGAACATGTCGCTCGGGGTAAACCTTCTTTTCAGGCTGACGGAGATTGCCGCATCCACCCTGGGTCCGGATTATGAGGTCGAGATTTTCGAGGCCCATCACAGGTTTAAGAAGGACGCTCCCTCCGGGACGGCGAACAGGCTTGTCGAAATCATCAAATCCGCGTCGAAAAACCTGTCGTCCGCCGAAGTGGTTTCCGGCAGGTCCGGAATGGTCGGTGAAAGGGGCGATTCGGAGATAGGCATCATGGCCATGAGGGGGGGCGATATAGTAGGAGAGCACACGGTATATTTCATAGGTATGGGCGAAAGGATAGAGCTGACGCACAGGGCCGCAAGCAGGGACACCCTGGCCAGGGGGGCCGTTTCCGCGATGGAGTTTCTTTCGCAGAAACCGGCAGGGCTGTATTCCATGTATGATGTTTTGGGGCTGTAAATGGGAGATGATCCAAAAGACGGCGGGCTGAAGGAATTCGAGGAAAACCCCTATTCAAAGGGCAATAAAAAGCCGGAGGACGTGGTACGGTACTTCTATACGAGCGACCTGCCGATCCTTCCGGTAGTGTCCAAAAGGGGAATTCTTATCGGCATTTTAATAAAGAAAGACGTGATATCCGAGCTTTCCGATCTCGCCAGGTCTGAAAACGTCAAGATAGATCAATTTATAACCAAAATCGCAAGAAAAATGACCTTCGATGAGCTTCTTCCTTACGGGAAAATAAAGGAATTCACTGTCATAAACCTTTTCGGCGAACTCCAGGGCAAATGGACGAGACTCAAGCTCTTTTCCGCGGCTGAAGCCATGCAGAAAGGGGGACAGGAAGGCGAAGCCAGGGAACAGAACGATGAACAGGTACTCGAATGGATGATCTACCTGATTTTGGAGCACATCCCCAGGCCTCTCTATGCCGTAAATGAAGCCGGCAAGACGATTTTTTACAACAGCCACTTCGAGGAAAAATTCAAGAAGGTCATGAAAAAGGAGGTCGACATCCGTATCGTGGAAAAAGCCTTCAAAAATCCGGATAAAAACGAACTGATAACGGCAAAGCGCGGCGGGGACATACATTTTTATAACAAGGACCTGAAGCTCTATTATGAAAGGGTGCCGATGATTTCCAAGAATAAAAAGATGGGCTATCTTATATTCTGCGGGGCCGAAACCGATGATGCCAGGGAAATGAAACCCTACGGGGCGGACATGAAGGGTAAGTCGCTCGGAGAGATGCTTTCATCCCTGGAAAGGCAGATACTGGTCGACGCCATAAAGAATTACAGCGATGCGGCCCTTGCCGCCGAATCCCTGCGTCTGTCAAAAAAGATGTTTACAACAAAGGTTCTGAAATTCGGCATCAAGATGAAGGGATGATGCATTTAAATCGTCAGGACTTCCGGATGAAAAAGGGTTCAGGTCTGATATACTTAAAAAAACTTTGCATTTTTTCTTGACTTAAATATAAGAATTAATTATTATGTCATTACTATAACAGACTGGCGCCTCCCTTAACAGGTTTTCCCAATAGAGTTTACTTTTTTTTGAGACCGGGTTTAAGAATCCTTCATTTATTTAATTTAGAATTCATTCAGCATAATCATAATAATAATACATTTTTCAAAGGAGCGATATGCCAAGGACAACAGATTCCACAAAGTCTTTAAACGAAGATGACATCAAAGACAAAACCGAAAGCGAAGGCGAGCCTAAAACCGAAAGCGAAGGCGAGCCTAAAACCGAAAACAAGAAAGCCTCCAACGGGGGAAAATCCTCGAATGTTCCCGACCGGGGCAGTGAATCCTGGATTGACCTCGTGGAACTTAAATCCAAGAAAATCAATGAGCTGGCTGCCATAGCAAGGGAGATGGGGATCGAGAGGGTCTCCGCTCTTAAAAAGCAGGATTTGATACTTGAAATATTAAAGGCGCAGACGGAGCAGAAGGGACTGATTTTTTCAAGCGGGGTCCTCGAGATCCTGAGTGACGGATACGGTTTCCTGAGATCGCCGAGCTATAACTACCTCCCGGGACCTGACGACATATACGTTTCGCCGTCGCAGATAAGGCTTTTCGGCCTTAAAACCGGCGACACAATCGCGGGACAGATAAGGCCACCGAAGGACAACGAGAGGTTTTTCGCGTTGCTGAGGATAGAGGCCGTCAACTTCGAAGATCCTGAAAACCTGCAGAGGAGGGTCCTTTTCGACAACCTTACCCCCCTTTATCCAATGAAGAGAATAAACCTGGAAACCGAGCCTGACAACAGCGACATGAGGATAGTCAACATAATGACGCCTATCGGAAAGGGCCAGAGGGCCCTGATAGTCGCGCCGCCCAGGACCGGTAAAACCATACTTTTACAGAAAATAGCCAATTCCATAACCACCAATCATCCAGAGGTTTATCTTATCGTTCTTCTGATAGATGAACGTCCGGAAGAGGTCACGGACATGCAGCGCTCCGTAAACGGCGAGGTTATATCGTCCACTTTCGACGAACCGGCGAGCCGGCACGTGCAGGTGGCGGAAATGGTCCTTGAAAAGGCCAGGAGGCTTGTCGAGCATAAGATGGACGTGGTCATCCTCCTGGATTCAATAACCAGGCTTGCCAGGGCCTATAACCAGGTGGTTCCCACGAGCGGCAAGATTCTCTCCGGCGGCGTCGATTCAAACGCCCTGCACAGGCCCAAGAGGTTTTTCGGGGCCGCGAGGAACATAGAGGAAGGGGGAAGCCTTACAATTCTGGCCACGGCGTTGATCGACACCGGAAGCAGGATGGACGAGGTGATTTTCGAGGAATTCAAGGGCACGGGCAATAGCGAGCTCCATCTTGACAGGAAGCTGGTCGACAGGCGAATATTCCCGGCCATAGATATCAACAAATCAGGCACAAGAAAAGAAGAATTATTGCTTGACGAAGAAGAGCTCAATAAAATATGGATACTCAGGAAGGCGCTGGCTTCAATGAGCCCGACAGAGGCCATGGAGCTTCTTGTTGAAAAAATGAGGGCCACGAAGAACAACAAGGCGTTCTTCAAGGCCATGAATTCATAATCAGGAGATTGAGATGAAGCCTAAAATACATCCGGAATACAACGACACGGTCATCAAGTGCGCTTGCGGTAACGAGATCAAGACCAAGTCTACGGTCAAGGACCTGCATGTGGAGATATGCTCGAACTGCCATCCGTTTTACACGAAGAAGCAGAAGATAGTCGACACGGCCGGAAGGGTGGAAAAGTTCAAAAAGAAATACAACATCAAATAGATCCATACGGAAGCGCCTGCCTAAAGCAGGCGCTTTTTTTATCCGCACGACTGGTTAAATGCTTCTCCCATGAATCCCAGAACCTTCATTTTTCATCAGTCCGACCCCCACCGTGGAAGCGAATATCAGGAACGCCCCTATCAGTATCGGGGTGGTTATCGGATCGTTGAAAAACATCACCCCCATGCCCATGGCGAAGAGTATCCTGCTTGATGATACTATGGCCCCGCCCGAGGCGCTGATGTACCTGTACCCCGCGGTGATGAATATCTGTCCGGCAAAGGCCGTGATCCCGCTCATCAGCACATGGAAAAGAACCATCCCCCGGGGAACGATGAAGTCCCCGATTATGAAGAAAAGATTGAATGCGCTGCCCAGGGCCATGAGGTAAAACAGGATAATGTATGTTTCGTCGTATTTTCTCGATTCCCTCAGCGTCGAGACCGCGAATGCGGCAAGGACCGCGGAGGCCAGTGAAAACGCGTCCCCGATGTTTATTCCGCCGGCTTCGAATGACGCCGGATCGCGGATTACAACCAGGCCTGATCCGACCAGGGCGATAAGAAGATAGATGTAGTATTTCCCGGATGACTTTTCCCTGTTGAGAAAGGGCGATATGAGCATTACGAAAACAGGGTATGTCATGTTCAGGAGGTTGGAGTTCGATACGGTGGTATATTTAATACCGAGATAGAAAAAGATTACCGCCGCCGTGTTGAAGACCGACCTGAGAACCACGTAGTTCGCGTTTTTCGGCGCCAGGTTTTTTTTCCTTGCGACGACGTAGACTGCCATGACTGCGAATCCAATGATGAACCTGAAGAACGTGATCTCGAAAGCCGATATGTTCGAAGACTCATTGACGAATTTCGCGAAAACGGTTGATGCAGCGAAAAAAAGGGCGGAAAGAAGCATGCATGCTATTCCGCCTGTCATCGAGGCTTCATTCAGCGGGCGCTTTGCCTGATCACGCACTCCTGTCCCCGGTCCCGGCTCGGCGCAGCATGACGATGCCTATGATCCCTGTGATGACGAACAGTACGGCAATAAACTGCGCGTGGGTCAGCCCTAATGCGGCCTTGGGATTTATTCTTATGAATTCAACCATGAACCTTGCCATGCCGTTCATTATCAGGTAAATGAAAAACAGCATGCCGGCGGGAAGGTCCCTTTTCCTTATCTGCATGAGCGCGGCGAAGAAGATGAAGGAAAGCATGGATTCGAAAAGGGCCGTCGGAAAAACCTCGCCCGTGGTCGGGACTATGCCGTTGGGGTATGCGATCCCGAGAAAGGACGCGGTCGGGATGCCGTAACATCCGTCGCCCGCAACATGGCATCCGAACCTTCCGATCGCGTATCCAATGGCCATCGTGGGGGAGGCCACGTCGAAAACTTCAAGAAAGTCTTCCTTATTTATCCTGATCACTACGACCGCAGCGATGAACGAGAAGATGAAGCCCCCGTAAACGGAAAGCCCGGCACCGGAAAATATCATCCCGGAGGGATCGCGGAGAAACTCCTCCATGTTTTCGAATACATGGAAGATCTTGGCGCCGATGATCGCGCTCGGGATCACCGCCAGAAGAATTTTGTATGCAAGCTCCGGGTCCTTGCCCCTGAGTTTGAACTCCCTTTCGCCCAGTAAAAACCCCAGGTAAAAACCGAGGCCCAGCATAATGCCGTATCCGCCTATTGTGAGCATCTTGTAGCTGAAGATGATGGGGTACATATTCCTCTCCTCCGGGAAACGTTATTTTTGTTGACTTTTTTGAGTTATCTGCCTAAATTTTAATGAATATGAGGGTGCACGGTTAATCGATTTTATTATGCTCCCCCGGATGCGGTGGCTGGAAAATCAGGATGCGCGTTTTATATGTGGCGGATCCTGTTTTACAGCGGTACCCGCAAAGCAGTCCCGGCGATTAAGACCCCGGAATGATAGGAGCCATATGCCGAGATTTAGTAGATTTTATTTCAAAAAGAGTTTGTCAAGACATTTAATGAATTCTGCCGCATGTTATTTATCATGATGGAAAAATATTAAAAGGACTTCTGCAGATGCCGACCGACGAAAAAAAAAGGGTTGAAATGATAAGGCTCGGAAACGAGTTTTTCAACAGCGGGGACATCGAAAAAGCCACGGAGATTTTCGTGAATACCGGGTACAGGGACGGGATCACCAGGATAGCCGACTACTATTTTTTCGATAAAAGGCTGCCGCTCGTCGCGTTGAAATACTACCAGATGGTAAAGCGGCAGGACAAGGTCGAAGAAATTCACCAGAGAATGATGTTCGCCCTCTCGAAACTGCTCGGAAAGGAGCAGCAGAAAAAGGTCGAGCTTCCCCCGCTAAAGGTTTCACCCAAGCTGAAGATTCTCGCCGAAGAGATTCTCAGGGATAACGAAGAGTCCGCAAACAAAAGCTGAACGGAAATTTGCAGTCAAACGGAGCCTGAAATGAAAAGATCCAGCGTCTTGATGCCGCTTTTTTTTATATTTTTTTCCCTTGCTTCCGCACATGGCAGTGAAATCGGGGATGCCGGGGAATACCTCAGGCGGAACGTCGTGGAAAAAAGGCTGCCGAACGGCATCACGCTCATCATGCTCGACAGGGGATACGCCCCTGTCCTGGCGTTCGAGATATCGTTCAGGGTGGGTTCCGTCGACGAGAGCTACAGTACGGCCGGCGCCGCTCATCTCCTTGAGCACATGCTTTTCAAGGGCACGGACAGGATCGGCACCAGGGACTTCAAAAAAGAAGGCCCCATACAGAGGGAGATAGAGGCGGTCGGAGAGACACTCGACAGGCTGAAGCTGGAGAAGCCCGGGAATTCTCTTGTACCGGAGCTCGAGAAAAGGCTGAGGCTCCTGCAGGAAAAGCAGCAGGCTTACGTTGAAAGCTCTCCCTATGATAAAATTTATACCGAGAACGGCGGCGTCGGATTCAACGCTTCCACATCCGTCGACAAAACCGGATATTATATCGAGCTCCCTTCTTCAAAAATCGATCTCTGGGCGAGGCTGGAATCCGAGAGGCTCAGAAACCCGGTTCTCAGGGAGTATTACCAGGAGAGAAACAACGTCGTACAGGAGCGCCTGATGAGATACGACGCGAGCGGCAGCGGGGGGATGTTCGAGAGGTTTTCCTCGACGGCCTTCATCGCCCATCCGTACAGGCACCCGATAATCGGATGGAGATCAGGGATCCCATATCTTTCCGTCGAGGACGTAAAGGATTTCTACAGGAGCCATTACATTCCGTCGAGGATGACGATCACGATAGTGGGGAAGCAGGATACTGATAAGACGTTCAGGGTGATTGAAAAATATTTCGGCAGCCTGCCTTCCGGGCCGGAGCCTCGCGAGATCCCGGTCAGGGAGCCGGAGCAGAAAGGGGAAAGGAGGTTCCGGTACCTTTTTGAATCGACGCCGTTCGTGATGGTGGGATGGCACAAGCCTAAATTTCCGGGAAGGGAGGATTACATCTGCGAGATCATATCAGAGGTGCTTGCCGGTGGAAAATCTTCGAGGCTGTATAAGAGGCTGGTTCTGGAGAAAAAACTGGCGACTTCCGTGAGCTCATGGAACGGGTATCCCGGCGCCAGGTACGACAACATGATCGTGATTTACGCCACGCCCGCACCTTCAGTGTCGCCTGAGGACGTGGAGAATGAGATATACGGGGAAATAGACGACTTTTCCAGGAATGCCGGGAGGGCCGAGATCGAAAGGGTGGTGAATAAAATAGAGTCGGAAATGGTCTTCGGCCTGTCCTCGAACAAGGGACTGGCCTCGCTGCTGAGCTACTACCAGACCGTTTTCGGCGGATGGCGCTACGCGGCCGATTATCTGCCGGTCATTAAAGGCATCGGCCCCGAAGACGTGAAGAATGTTCTGTCCCGGTACTTCAACAGGGAAAACAGGACTGTCGGAATACTCGTGGACACAAGAAAGGCGAAATAAAATGAACAGGATAATAAGAAATCTCGCCGCGGCAGCGGCGCTGTTGTCGACGGTGATGGCCGGCGGTCATCTGCGTTCTGAGACCGCTTACGACAAGCTCGCACCGGCCGCCGAATCGTTCGTCCTGAAAAACGGGATAAAGGTTTTTTTCGTCGGTGATGAGCTTCCGCAGGTAACGATAGCCGCTTCAATCGGCTACGGCAAACTGTATGAAAAAAAGGACACTGCCGGCCTATCGGACCTTCTTGCCAGGACTCTCTCGGTTTCCGGTTCAAGGAAATACCCTGGCGGAAAGATGCACGAAGCGGTGGATTCAGTCGGGGGCCAGATTTCGGTGGCCTCATCGTGGGAGGGGATCGTCATCTCGGTCAAGGTCCTGAAGAAATTCGCGCCTCTCGCCTTCGACGTTTTATCCGACCTGGTCGCAAACCCCAATTTCGATGAAAAATATTTCCAGACGGCGAGATCCATATATTCCGCCCATATAAAGAAAAAGTTCGATGATCCGGGAAACCTGGCGATCGAAAAGCTCCGCGAGGTGATATTCGACGGCGACGGGTACGGGTCCTTTCCCACGCAGGAGCTTGTTTTATCCCATACCCTGGCGGCGGTGGAGTCGGCCTGGCGGAGGCATTTCGTCGGCGGCAACATCATCATCGGCGTATCGAGCTCGATGGCCCTGGCGGACGTAAAAGCCGGGGTTGAAAGATACTTTTCATCCGTGGCCCCCGGACCCAGGATCGATTACGAAACGGACATGAAAAACCTTGCCGTGCGGACGGCGTCTTTAAAGGGGAAGGTGTTCCTTTACGAAAAGGACATTCCCCAGTGTACGATAGTATTCGGAGCGCCTGTTCCGGATATCCACTACCGCGGCGCCTACGCCATGTCGGTGATGAATTATATACTCGGAGGCGGGTCGTTCAATTCCAGGCTGATGAATGAAATCAGGGTGAAGAGGGGCCTGGCCTACAGTGTCATGTCCGTGGTCAGGTTCAGGTACAGGACCGGAGTTTTTATCGCCTTCGCGCAGACGGAAAACCAGAACGCGGACAGGGTAGTCGAGCTTCTCGATTCGGGCATAAGGGGCATGTCGAATGCCGCTGATCTTGCCGGGGAGCTTGACTGGGCGAAGAGATCCATTTTAAACAGCTTTATTTTTAATTTCGACACTCCCATGAATATCCTTTCCAACAGGATAGAGATTGAATACAACGGGCTCCCGGCTACCTATTATTCAGACTATCCCGGAAATATAAGCAGGGTCACGGTGGACGATATACGCAGGGAGGCGGGCCTGATTACAAATGCCGGCATGGTCAGGCTTGTGGTCGGGAGAGCGGACCTCAGGGAAAGGCTTTCAAAATACGGCGAGGTGGTTTTGATAAAGTGATTCCGGAAGGGAACGGGGAAATTGAAACCGGCACGGTAAGGTCCGTCAGCGGCTCCAGGGTGCTCGTTGAATGCGAGCCAATCACCTTCTGCGGCAACTGCACGGCTGAATGCCGCCTGGCGGCCGATACCGGGAAAAAACGGCAGATATGGATCGAAAACCGCATCGGCGCAAAGACGGGTGATCTGGTCAGTTTCAGGGTGCGCGGCGGCGGGATCGTATTCGCTTCCGCAGTCCTGTATTTCATTCCGGTAGTCATGCTTATTTCCGGCGCCCTGGCCGGCAGCATGTTTTCCGGCAGGATGGGGATCGATGCCGACCTGGGGTCCATACTGGGCGGGATAACCGGGATTGTCCTGTCGATTGCTTTTGCCGCCTTCGTATCCAGGATTATTTCCGGGAAAAAGGCCTTTATCCCCGAACTCGTCGGGGTCCCTGACAGGACGGACCGGAAAGGGTGAAAAAATTAAAAAAAGCTTTATTCATTCGTATGATTTTTTTCATGTTTATGAAATAAGGCGGGATACCGAGATTAAAAAGAGGGTGCGACTGGAATTATTTCGGACCGTCCGATTTTGATTCATTGAAGCCGGCCGCTCCCTCCCGGGGTTTATCCCCGGGAAAATAATATAACCGGTATCATTAATGGAAAAAAACATCGTGGATCTCAATGTCTTCAGGATCGAGAAAACCCTGAAAGACAACGGTTTCGTGCTGAAAAAAGACAAGGAAAGAAACGTCATGATACTCATAAAGCTTAAGAACGATGAATAGGAAAGACAATAAAACAATCAGGAGATGCTGATGAGCAGCGATTTGGAATCCCAGAAACAAAAGCTCCGCGAAGAGCTGGGCGTTCTAAAATACGAATTCAAGATCGACCTTCCCAAGAGAATAGCTGAGGCCAGGGCCTATGGCGACCTCAGGGAGAACGCCGAATATGATGCGGCCAGGGAAAGGCAGGCTTTCGTCAAAGCCAGGATAGCGCAGATCACGGAACAACTCAGCCAGCTCAACAGTCTGAATGTTTCGGACCTGTCTGAAACCAGCATCGCCTACGGGTCAAGGGTGGTGCTTGTGGATCTCGATTCGGATGACAGGCTTGAATTCGTCTTCGTGTCGTCCAACGAGGTCAATCCTTCCGAGGGAAAAATTTCAGTGTCGTCACCGATCGGGATGGCCCTGCAGAACAAAACGGTCGGCGAGAAGGTTGAAGTAAGCATCCCGGCCGGGAAGCGCAGGTATTACATAGAGAAACTTGTTACCATACACGGCAACGTATTTGAAAAGAAGCAGAAATGAAAATGTAACAGGTGCCTGCGGGATTTGGAGACGAGGGGAATCGAACCCCTGACCTCTTGAATGCCATTCAAGCGCTCTCCCAACTGAGCTACGCCCCCGGGGAATTTTTTAACTATTTTCGATCCCGTGTTATTTTGTCAATATTATTTTCATAAATGATCTCTTCGATACTAAACAAGAAATGCATTTTTCCGGGTTTTTACCGGAAGGCCCTGCCGGAAATCATTTCAAATGCGGCCCGGCATTTAACAGTAAGTGAGTTGACATATATTCATATTTGTGAATCATAAGACCGGCTGTCAGCTCCAGTCATTATTCAATAAAGGTGCTTTGATCAAATGACGCTTACCTATGTAATTATACTGATTTTTTTCATTCTTCTCGGGATGATAGTACTCTATATTCTCCATACCTTTGTTTTTCCCAAAAAGATCGAAGAAATAATCAAGATGATCGAGAACGGTCAGACCAGGATGGCCATAAAGAAGCTCAATGATATTCTGGAAAAAGACGACCGGAACGCCTTCGCGCATTACCTGATGGCCGAGGCCTATGCTAAAGAGGACAACAAGAA
Source organism: Spirochaetota bacterium (assembly GCA_025457915.1). Classification (GTDB taxonomy): domain Bacteria; phylum Spirochaetota; class UBA4802; order UBA4802; family UBA5550; genus JALOTL01. The sequence goes on from JALOTL010000033.1 coordinate 16,438, forward strand.
ATATGCCGTCGTGGAGCTCAGGCAGGTGCTCAAGCTCGGAAAATTCACTGAAAGGATGAAGGAGGAGGAGGTCAGGATCAAACTCGCCAGGCTCTACATCGACGGGAAGCAGATCGAGGAGGCGAAGAAAGAGCTCCTTATTCTTACAAAAATTGCTCCGGATAATTACGACAACTTTTATCAGCTCGGTCTGATTTTTTATAACTCCCAGGCCCTGGACAGGGCCCTCGGTTTCTTAAAAAAAAGCGCCACGATCAATCCGAAGCACGACATGTCTTATTATTATCTGGGTCAGGTCTATTACAGGACCAACATGTTCCCGGAATCCAAGCAGATGCTGATCGACGCAATCAAGCTCGACCCCGCCAACTACAAGGCGCATTATTTTCTCGGCCTGGTATTGAGGCAGATGGGCGATTTCGAATGGGCGATAAAGGAGTTCGAGGTCGCGCAGAAGAGCGACGACCTCAAGGTGAAGTGCTTCCTGGCAAAGGGTTCATGCTACATTGAGCGCAGCCATCATCAGAAGGCGATCATGGAATTCGAAAGGGGGCTTAAGATCGCGCGCAAAGGCAGCGACACGGAACTGAACCTGAGGTACTACCTCGCCGACTGCCAGGAGAAGATAAGGGACATCCACGCGGCCATTGAAAACTGGGAGAGAATAATCGAGATCAACAGCAATTTCAAGGACGTCCAGGAAAAACTCAAGAATTATTCGGAGTTCAGGCAGGACGACAGGATCAAGGATTTTTTGATTCACGGACTCTCGCAGTTCGAGCACCAGAGCAGGAAGATAGTGGAATCCCTCGGATACAGGATAACTGATATTGAAATAATAAACGACACCGACATCGAGATAATCGCCACGGATTTCGACAGCAAGTGGAGGAACACCCGCCAGACTAACAAGCTCATAAGGATAAACAGGACCACGGATGTCATCGGAGAAAAACTGCTGAGGTCCCTTCATGAGAACATGAAGAATAAAAACGTCACAAGGGTCATTATAATTTCGACCGCCGAGTTTTCGCCCCAGGCCGTGGATTTCGCCAACACGAGACCCATCGAGCTCCATGGAAAATCGGATCTTATTGATATTCTGAAAAAAATTTGAGTCCGATCCAGGATGGACGAATACAGAAAAATAATAAAGAGCACCCCCCTCTTCGGCCATCTCACACAGAATGAAATCACCCGGATCGCGTCGATCTCGGCCGGCACCGGCATACGCAGGGGCATGGACCTGGACATGAGAAAAACCGGCACCCTCTGCATCGTGCAGAGCGGAATGTTCGAGATCGAGTCCATGGGAAGGACGGATGTCGTCTATCTTTCGCCGGGTTCCTTCTTCGGCAGCGTACCCTTCGCCGAGTCAAGGCAGAGGGGGGTCGTCAAGGCGATGGTGGATTCAAGCGTCCTCGCCCTGGACGCCGAGGCGCTCTACAAATTTTTTCTCGCGAACCACAAGGCCTTCAGGGGTTACCTGAGGACACTGTCGAGGATGTCATTGGAAATGACGGAATCCGGAAAGGCGGTGATAGACGGGGGTGCGAGGATAATAACCGTCTGCAGTCCCTACAGGGCCTCGGGCAAATCCTTTCTTTCATCGCTGATCGGCTCATCGCTGTCGGGCCTGGGACGGGCGATCATCCTGGACATGAATTATGACGGTTTCTCCCTTTTTAATTTTTTCGGCAGGAAAATAACATCGCCGCTGTCACACAGGCAGCCGGACGGATCGGCCGGGGAAGGGATGGTTGCGGACATGATTGAAAGGGTAACCGACAATCTCCACCTTCTCAACGTTTCCTTCGGATCAAAGGTCAGGGCGGATTCGGCGATCATCTCCCCGCTCCTGTTTTTTCTTTCAAGGGATTACAGGTACATCATAATCGACGTCTCACACGAAGACGCGGACCTCTCCAGTGCGGCGGTCGGCCAGGCCGACGTGGTATTGGGCCTGCTGAAATCCTGCAAGGACAGGTCGAGGATGTATGAATTTTTCGATTCCAGGATAAGCGACGGTCAGAGGGTTTTTTATGTCCTCAATGAATTCCCTGAGGGCGAAGCCGGCCCTGTAAAGGGCGGGCTGCTCCTGGAAAAACTTCCGTATTCCGGCGATCCTGATCCGGAAGCCGTATTTCGCCTTTCGGGCGAATCCAGCGTCGCAAGGATCAGCGGGTTGGCTTCGAAAAAAATGAGCGGGCTGGTTCTGCAGGACCGCCTCCTGGGATCGGCATATTTCGCCGGATTCCTTGCGTCGATGAGGGATCTCGGCATAATGTACGATACGATATATTCATCATCATTCGGGTACATCCTGGCGTCGATTTTTTTGCTGTCCCGGGACAACGCTGAATTCAGGAAATCGTTTTTAAAATTTTTTGACGAGGACGGCATCAACAGGCTTCTGGACATCACCTTCCCGGATAATTTTATTTTCAAAAACAGCGCGGTTCTCAGGTTCGCCTCGGAGGTCGCGGGCGACGCCAGGCTCGAATCAATGGAAACCGTTCCTGCCGCCATGCTTTACGAGAGCGGATCGGATTGCTGCCGCATCTTCACGACCGGTCATCTGAGGGATGCGATGGCGGCATCATTCTGCGTCCGGCCCCATTTTGAACCGGTTTCCATCGCCGGCCGCGATTATCATTCGGGATTTGTCGGTGCCGCGGATCTTTTAAGGTCTGATTACGAGAGGATCGACCATGTGTCCGTATCCGCTCAGAGGGAGCTGACCTTCAGGGAGGGAAGGGTGCTCCGGTATTACAGGGGTCTTCTTGAAGATGCCGGATACGAAACAGCAAGGGGATGGCCGGCGGACAGATCATTTGTCCTGGATGCCCCGGTTACCGAACTCAGACCTGAAAAAATTTACGAAATAAGCGCAGATATTTCAAATAAATTGTTGAAGTAAAAAAACAGACGTTTACATTTTTGCAAAATCAGCAGAAAAGGGGTATATTGATGAGAACCAAAAGCACCAATTTATTGCAGGCGGTTGTATTATTCAGCGGGATCTCTTATGTATTAATCGGCATTCTTTTTTATATATCGCCGCTGATGGTTCTTCAATTTTTTGTTGATAATGTATCGGAAAGCTGGATTGATCTTGTAAGGGAAAACGAGCTCGTAGCGCCGCTTTATTACGTTACCAGGGGTTTTGCGGCATTGCTGTTCAGCGCCGGGCTGTCCATGGTAATGCCTCTTTTTGACCCATTGAAATACCGGGGGATGATCTATTATAACGGCGTGATTTTCCCCTTCATGTCGGCTCTGCTGTTGATGAAAAACAGCGTTTTTTTTATTTTTTTCAATAAACAGCCTGATGCTGAATCCGCTTCAGGTATATTATCGCTCATAGGCAGGTTCCACGGTCATATGGTAGTATTGATCCTGGGAATTATTTTTACCCTGATTTTTATACTTTCTGCAATAGGACTCGGCGTTACAAGAAAACAGGCCAGGGCGGGCGTTGAATGATCGGTTTTGGTTAAAAAAAGGTGATTTTAAAAAACATTTAATAATTAAAAAACTAATTGATTAATAACTCTGATTATTTTATATTGTTTTTACAATAATTACAACTGGAGACTCGAATGGATCTTAAAACTAAAAAGATTAATAACGTTATCATAATATATTTATATGGCCGACTGGATGTGCATCTTTCGGCCGAAATTGAAAAGGAAATAAACAACATAATACAGGGCGAGCCAAGCTGTCATCTTTTAATGAACCTTAAAGATGTGGAATACATGAGCAGTTCCGGCCTGAGGATTTTCGTTTCTACAATGCGCATCCTGAAGGAATCAAAAAGAAAACTGAAACTCTGCAACATGAACAATGCCGTAAAGAAAATATTCGAAGTTGTTGAGTTGATGGACATGTTTGATATTTTTGATTCCGAGGAAGAAGCGATCCAGTCCTTCAAGAATGATTAGTTTCATTTTTTATGGTTTCAGTTGAAATTGAACAGGGAAAAAAAAGATAGTACCGATTTTTTTGATTTAAGCAACATTTCAAAAATTAAATTAGACAAAAAAAAGGCTGCAACTTTCGAAGACGGTTTAAAAACCGGCATCGGGAATTACGGCCTTTTTGTTAAATTCCCCTCTTACAACTGGCCTTCATGGGTCAACTTAATAAACGGCACCGAAATAAAAGCATCAGGATCGGGTCACCCCTTCATTTTAATCAACAATATGATCAGGGAGGGGCTGTCCTTTACGAATTTCATGTCGAGCGAGGAGCTGTTCGTTGATTCGTCGGGAATGCTTTCCCCGTCTTATGACGGCTGGTCGCTGGAGCTCTGGGTGATTGCCGGCGGAAAGCTGCACCTTCCATCGGAGGTAAATATCAGGGCCTCGATAACCAGAGACTGCGATACATCGGTCATCAGCACAGTGTGGGAGGAAAAAGCCTTCAGGATAAAGAAATTCATTTACGGCGCCCTGAGCACCGTGGACGAGGCCCTTGTTGAAATCAACTGCAACCTGAGGGATAAGTCCGCGGATTCAGTGATGGTCCTTGCCGTGAGACCTTACAATTTTGCCGCCCTCGGCGGAATAAAAAACATAAAATTCAGCCGCGATAACGGAATGTTATCAATAAACGGCATAAAATCCGTGCATGTTGACATGAAGCCGGATTACACAGTCACTGGCAGCGGTTCAACGGGCGACATGGTTCTACCCGCAATGGAATCCAGTGGCGTTAATGAAATCTCCTGCGATTTCAATCTGGCCACCATGGGTCTTGTCTTCCCGATGAAAAAGGGCGACAATAAGCTGTACCTGAGGATTGCACTTGACGGCGGAAAGGATCTCCCTCAGGTGAAGCCGGAATATGATAAAATAAAAAAGGAATACGAAGCCTATGCCGTCATGAGAACCGCTAAAAGCACGTCGATCAGGATACCTGACAAGAATATGCAGAATTGGTTCAATTCCTCGAAAATATCCCTGCTGAACCTCATGGATGGAGAACTTGACCTTGAGGAGAAAAGCGGCGGTATGGATTACAGGGGCGCATATTACATAGGGCAGGCATTCAACCGGATGGGGCTCTTCACCGAATCGTCCCTTATACTGGACAGGGCCTTCGACAAAATTAAGATCGACGATAAGATCCCGGCCCTGGCCGACGCCGTGGATCTCAAGGAAGGTTAAAAAATTTCCATTCATCGACGAGAACACACTGCCCGAATACATAATCGCCGAAGGCCATTGCCATGACCTGATCATTCTCGCCTATGCCCTCTCGCAATTTTCGTATATT
>JALOTL010000020.1 GCA_025457915.1 Spirochaetota bacterium
CTTTGTTCTGATCGGATAATAATCCGAAACCGTAGAGAACACAAAGAAAACTTTATCAATCTAACCTCCGCTTGCTTTTATCATAACACCACTGTACATACCACTGTGCAAATTATCAAATATTTGGAATAATAATTTTTTCTTCTTTTACAAGATTAAAATCTTCAATATTTAGCGGCTTTATATTATATTTTGTATATATTTTTTTTTCTAACTGATGTATATACTCATTATTCCTTTTTTTAATAGGTTTTGCAGGTGAACCTACATTAATTGTCCAGGGTTCTACATCATTTAATACAACACTATTTGATCCAATAACAGCCCCTTCACCGACTGTAACACCAGGATGAATGATAACATTTGTTCCTAAAAATGAATGTTTTTTTAAATGAACATAAGATCTTTTAATCGCTCTAAATTCTGCTGGTATTGTTGGATTTGTTAATCCTTCACCATTAACAAGTTCTGTACCGGTAATAATTTTTACAGATGCGCTTAAACCGACAAAATCTTCAAAAATACAAACTCCTCCACCGGCAATACTTGAAAAATTTGCAATGTGAATATAATTTCCAATTATACATCTCTCCCCTCCGTGTATCCAATTATATTCACTTATTATGATATTACTTTTTAAATGAATTTTATTCATATTTATAAAAGTACATAGTGGATAAAGTTGAACATTTTCCCCTACTTCTGCAAAATCACTCATATTATACATATTCAATCCACCTTTTTTTCAATCCAGCCTGGAAGTTTAACACGAGCAACGCCATCAATTGCGATCTCATCATTTATATTTCTGACAAAAAAAGATAAAACAGCATCATATTTTTGATTTATTTCATTTAAAACAACTTCAATTGTTATTGTTTCTCCAATATAAATTGGTTTTTTAAAAATAAATGAATGCATTAAATAAATGGTGCCTTTACCGGGAAATTCTGTTCCGACAATTTGTGATATATAACCGATAATTAAATCACCATGAGCAATTGTTTTGCCAAATTTTGTTTTTTTAGCATAAGCAGTATCATAATGAATAGGATTTTTATCTCCTAACAAATCGATATAATTTTTTACTAATTCATCAGAAATTGTAAATTTTTTTTTATAATTTGCTCCTACTTTAAGCTCATTCATTAAATAACAAAACCTCATTATAAATCAATCTTTTAATGCCATTTATTATATGGATAAAATAACGGACGGGTTTCAATAACTGCTTCTGCAAGTGCATCATGAAACGGGTCCCGAACTTGTTGTTTTATTTATGTGTATGGAATACATCCAATTAGAATGTCTTACTTCACCAACTTCTATAAGAATAATAACTGTTTTTTTAAACTCTGTTCCGGGTCATGTCACTTGGAGTTTAACCTGTTTTTACCGCCGGAGAATCCGTATAAATCCCGCTCGCTACTATGTTCATTATTACCGTGGATTCCATTCCTACCATCGCATTGTCGCATATCGTTATACCGTCGATTACGGTAGCCCCGACCCCGATGAAAACGCAGCTGCCGAGACGGCTTCTCCCGGATATCGTGGCATTCGGGCCGATATGGCAGTGGGGGCCGACTTCGACCTCATGGTCGACTACCGCGCCGTTGTTGATTACAGTATCATCGCCGATCGAAGATGAAGGGCCGATATGCGAATAATTGCCAATGAAACAGCCCCTGCCGATGGCGCTGTTTTTCCCGAGATGGGATTTCCCGGATATGATCGATATGATGTTTAAATCGGACAGCCTCTCGAATTCGGCCTTTCTTTTCTGGTTGTCCCCGATGGCTATGAATACCATGTCCAAGGATTTGAGCTCGATTTCCTTCAGGACGGGAAATCCGAATATGGTTTCCCCTGCTTCAGCGTTGCCGTCGATAAAGGTAATATCGACGCCGCGCCGCGAATCGATCAGCACATCGGCCACGCTCCTGCTGTGCCCGCCGCAGCCGAAGATTATGACCTTTTCTTTTTTTGTGGTTTTTGATTTCATGTTTTATTGTTGGCGCCGGTCCGCGCGGATTTCATGAAATGATCAATTGAAGAATATAATTTCCGTTTGATGGAAAATTAAAAAGTAATTCATAGAGAATCGCCTGATTAAAAACCTGCTGTCAACAAAAATCTTTTTTTCTATATTCGAATTTTTCCGTATTATTTAACCATGCGGGGCCCTCCGGCCGGCTTGAGGCCTTAACCCGATAATGCGTAAAACAGCAGAAATAAATTGACTTTTATGGGGCTTTTTTTTTTATATTCACAGGATTTCATCATATTTATATCATGCGATATTTTTGAATTGCCGGCAGGCGGTCAATTATGGCGGGAAGGAACATGCGGGAAGACGGGTTGTTTTTAGGCATCGATATAGGCTCGGCGACGGTTTCCATCGCCGCCCTGGATGCTGAACGGCGCATAGTCCGCTCGTCGTATCTATTTCACGGGGGCAGGGCGAAAGAGGTCCTTGCCGGGCTTCTGTCCTCCGGGGATTACGGGAAAATGGCTGCGGGGATAGCAGTCACATCGACATCGCCCGAAATACTGAAAAACCCGTATGTCTGCGATACCAGGATATCGTTCATCGCCGCCGCGAAAAGGATGCACGGCCGGGTCGGATCCATCATGATCGTCGGCGGGGAGAGGTTCGGTTTAATCAGGTTCGACGGAAACGGCGACTACAGGAGCTACACTGCCAATTCCTCCTGCGCGGCGGGCACGGGCAGCTTTCTCGACCAGCAGGCCAAGAGGCTGAACATCTCCGGCATCGAGGAGCTTTGCTCCCTGGCCCTCTCCAACAAAGGCGGCATCCCGCAGATCGCATCCAGGTGCGCCGTTTTCGCCAAGACGGACCTTATCCACGCCCAGCAGGAGGGATACACCCTCGAGGAGATTTGCGACGGTCTCTGCTACGGGCTGGCGAAAAATATAGTCGACACCCTTTTCTGCGCCGGGCCGCCTCCCGATCCGGTTATATTCATCGGGGGCGTGTCCAGGAACGGGGCCGTTGCCTGTCATATCGAAAAGCTTATCGGCACCGGGCTTCTGGTGGACCAATACTCGGTCCATTACGGTGCCGTCGGCGCGGCGCTCAGTATGATGGATAATGAAGGGGCCCTGGCTGGCGGAACGGTTGATCTCAGTGGAGTCCTGACGGACGGGAGGGAGGAGAAAAGCTATTTTTATGAACCCCTCGTGCTGAAATCGGATTACCCGGAATTCAGCGGTCCGGGCAACTATCTCTTCGAGCCCGGTTTTTCCGGCCCGGGTGTGCCTGTCGAGGTCGAGATATACCGGGAAATGGAGCGCGGTTCGCGTTATGACGTCTTTCTGGGGATCGACATAGGCTCAACCAGCACGAAGGCCGTGATCATGGACGGCGGACGGGGCCCGATTGCGGGTTTCTACACGAGAACATCGGGAAGGCCGCTCGAGGCAGTCAGGGCGGTTTTTGAATCGATCGAGGGCCTTGAATCGGACAGCGGCGCGAAACTCAACGTGGCCGCAGCCGGCACCACCGGGTCGGGCAGGAAGTTCATAGGATCGATCATCGGGGCGGACCTGGTCGTCGACGAGATTTCGGCACACGCAAGGGCCGCCTTCGAACTTGATCCGGAAGTGGATACCATCATAGAAATCGGCGGACAGGATTCCAAGTTCACCACCGTCAATAAAGGCATGGTGACATTTTCAGTAATGAATAACGTCTGCGCGGCCGGCACCGGCAGTTTCATCGAGGAGCAGGCGCAGAGGCTCGGCTGCGGCCTGGATGAATATTCCGGAAGGACTCTGGGGGTCCGTTCCCCCATGGCCAGCGACAGGTGCACGGTATTCATGGAAAGGGACATCAACCATTTCGTCAACAGCGGATACGAGGTCGACGAGATACTGGCGGCAGTGCTTCATTCCGTCCGAGACAATTACCTTTCCAAGGTTTCCGGCGAGGCCAGGATCGGGGAGAGGATCTGCTTCCAGGGCGCCACGGCCAGGAACAAGGCCCTCGTCGCTGCTTTTGAGCAGAAGCTCGGCAGGAAAATTTTCGTGTCAAGGTTCTGTCATATCACCGGCGCGATGGGGGTTGCTCTCATGCTTTCAGAGAGAAAGGCCTCCGGAAAATTCAGGGGCCTCGGCCTGTACAGGAAGGAGATACCGGTTAAAAACGAGGTCTGCGGCCTGTGCGCGAACAGCTGCAAACTCAAGATCGCGGAAATTGACGGCGGGAAAACCGCGTTCGGTTTTCTCTGCGGCAGGGATTACGAAACGGAAAAATTCGTCGACAGGAACGTGTCCGGCTTCGATCTGCTTAAGTCGCGGAAGAGGTCGTTCGCGGTCGATTCGCGCGGCTCAGGCAGGGGCGGGGTCGTGCTGGGGATACCGGCCACTCTTCACATGTACGACGAACTGCCCCTGTGGAAGAAGTTCTTCAGCCTCCTCGGGATAGACATCATCACAAGCGAGGGACTTTCGGACACCGTTAAAACTGGGAAAAGCCTTGCCGGGGCGGAGTTCTGCGCCCCGATACAGGCGCTGCACGCTCACGCCGAATACATAGCCGACAGGTGCGACCATGTATTTCTTCCCGTTTACGTTGAGGCCGGCGACAAACTGAAATGGAACAGGAAGCAGTACTGCTATTATACCCAGTTCGCGCCGTCGCTGGTTTCCACGATTGAAGGGAAAAAAAGGAATAGACCGTACCTGATGCCGCTCATCAACAGGGTGTTCAGCCCGTACATGACGAAAAAGCAGATATACCGCTCCCTGAAAAAAGCCGTGGACGTCAGCTTTTTCGAGGTCTCGTCAGCGTTCGACGGGGCCTGCAGGTTTTACGAGGACTGCCTTGCCGGGGCCAGGGAGATTTTCGTCAGCGAAAGGTCGGGATATGACGATGTGAGCGTGGTGCTGCTCGGCAGGCCGTATACCGTTCTTGACCGGGACCTGAACAAGGGCATCCCGGGGATTTTCGGTTCGCTGGGAATCAAGACCTTCTACCAGGACATGCTGGGAATCGATGCCTGCGACGTGGAGGAGATAGCGCCGCTGCTGAAGGCCTTCCACTGGAATTATGCCAGGAAAATACTGGAGGCCGCCGAGGTCGTTTCCAAGATGAAGGGGACGTACCCGGTGCTCATCACTTCCTTTAAATGCGCGCCGGACTCCTTCGTGATTGAATATTTCAAGAGGATAATGGATTCCAGGGACAAGCCGTACCTCATCCTGCAGATAGACGAGCATGACTCGAGCGTCGGATACGAGACGAGGATCGAGGCCGGGATCAGGTCTTTCAGGAACCACTACGGGTCGGCCGGATCTACCGCCATACTGAAAAGGAGGCTCCCGGTCGTTCCGGAAATTTCGCGCGACCTGCGGGGCAAAACGCTCCTGATGCCGAACTGGGACGACATCTCGTGCAGGCTCATTTCCGCCTGCCTGAAAAGGGTCGGGATAGACGCGAGGGTCCTCGTCGAGGACGATGAGAAAATCAGGAAGGGGCTCAAGCACAACGTGGGCCAGTGCATCCCGATAAACGCGATAGCCGAGGAATTCATAGATTACGTGGAGAAAAACGGGATAAGGCCCCGGGACGCCGTACTCTGGATGATGCAGTCTGAGGTCGCCTGCAACATCAAGCTCTATCCTTACTTCATCAAGAGCATCTTCGAGTCTTACGGCAGCGGCTTCGAGAGCTCCAGCGTTTATGTCGGAGACATGTCCTTCATGGACATATCACCCAAGGCCGTGCTCAATGTGTATTTCGCCTTCATGTTCGGAGGGCTTGTAAGAAAGGCGGCGTGCAGGATAAGGCCGTACGAGAGGATCAAGGGCTCCACTGACCTGGCGGTCGAAAAGTCGGTTGAAATACTTTACGAATCCTTTCTGGGGAATATCAGGAAGGAAGAGGCGCTTGAGGAGGTGAGGAGGCTTTTCTCCTCGATAGGGACGCATGGGGAGAGAAGGCCCAAGGTCGCTATATTCGGCGACCTCTACGTGAGGGACAACGAGGTGATGAACCAGAACCTCGTCAGGACGATAGAGGACGCGGGAGGCGAGATAATCGTCACGCCGTACAGTTATTACGTCAAGATGTCGGCCGAGGCCTATTTCCGCAAATGGTTCATGGAAAAGAAATACCTGGACGTCATGAAGAGCAGGGCGATCCTGGCCGCGATAAACCTTGTCGACAGGAAATATTACAGGTACTTCGAGGATATCCTGGGCGAGCCGTATCCGGTTTACACTACATCCGCGGACGATATAAAGTCCATGTTCAACCTGACCATACAGAATTCCGGGGAATCGGTCGACAACCTGATAAAGATATTCTGCCTGCTGGACATATACCCGGACATATCCCTTTTCGTGCAGACAAGCCCGGCGTTCTGCTGTCCGTCTCTCGTGACCGAGGCGATGAAAAACGACATAGAAAGGATAACCGGGATACCGGTGGTGTCGCTGACCTACGACGGTACCGGCAGCTTCAAGAATGATGCGGTGATCCCGTATCTCAAGTATCCCAGGAGCCGGTCCGGCAGGGCCGCGTCAGGGGGATGACGCGATGAATATAAGAAGATTCGCGATGGTTTCGTCCCCGCTGTCCGTAATATTGTGCGGTTTTCTGATCGTCGGCAATTATTCCTTCGAGCTAGTTTCGGTCATTGTTCTCAACCTGCTGTGGATGGTGGTCGAGTCTTTCATAGCCTCGAAGCAGGATTACAGGGGCTCGGCCCCGAGGATAAAATGGATCATGGCCAGCAGGTTCATGTGGGTCCTTTCCGTGATGCTCACATTCATGGACATGAGGCTTGGAATTACGACGGTAACAGTGCCGGTCGCGGTGTCGGTCCTTGCCCTCGCGCTCATGGCTTTCGGTGTAGCCCTCAGGCTCTTCGCATTCATCCAGCTCGGAAAATACTTCACCTACGACATAAGGGTGGGCGAAGACCACAGGCTTGTCACCGAGGGCATCTATTCCGTCATAAGGCACCCCGCATACCTTGCCGTCTGCATGCTGGGAACCCTGCCTGCGGTCGTCGTCGGGAGCGTTTCAGGATTTTTTTTCCTGTCGGTTTTTACCGTTCCCCAGACGGTATACAGGCTTAATCTCGAAGACAGGATGCTTGAAAGGTCATACGGGGATGATTTTCTCCTGTATAAAAGAAAGAGCTACAGGCTTATACCCTTCGTATACTGACCGCCCCTGTCGCGGACGCGGTTTTTTTATATCCGGGACCGGATCCGGCGGGAAAAGTATTTGCAATAATTCATCGTTGCCGGGAAGGATCCGGTAAAGATTTATATCTGGTGGATGCAATGCTGGCTAAAAGAATAATACCGTGCCTTGACGTCAAGGACGGCAGGGTGGTAAAGGGGGTCAATTTTGTAGACCTGCGGGACGCCGGTGACCCGGTTGACAACGGCAGGTTCTACGATGACGAGGGGGCCGACGAGCTGGTGTTTCTCGACATAACCGCTTCCTCGGACAGGAGGGACATCATACTCGGGATGGTCAAGAAAGTCGCGGAGACTGTTCATATCCCGTTTACGGTCGGCGGAGGGATAAAGAGCGTCGAAGACGTAAGGATGATCCTGGAAAACGGGGCCGACAAGGTTTCCATCAATACCGCCGCTGTTTTAGATCCGGACATCATAACGCAATCCGCGGTGAAATTCGGCTCGCAGTGCGTCCTCGTGGCCATCGACGCCAAGAGGAACGACTCCGGGGGATGGACCGTATACCTTCACGGCGGAAGGACGCCGACGGACAGGGACGCGGTCGAGTGGGCCGTTGCCGCTGAAGAGCTCGGGGCCGGCGAAATACTTCTGACCAGCATGGACAGGGACGGCACGCGAATAGGATATGATCTGGAGCTGACGAGGATCGTCAGCGAGTCGGTTGGGATCCCGGTCATAGCCTCCGGCGGGGTGGGTACGATTGAACACATGTATCAGGGACTTACTGACGGAAGGGCGGATGCCGTTCTCGCAGCCTCAATTTTCCACTACAGGGAAATTTCAATCAGGCAGGTAAAGGAATTTTTGGCCTCGAAGGGGGTTCCTGTCAGGATGGTGGATTGACCCGGTTTTAACGAGCGGGGACCGGCATGCCGGGAGGTCCGTTTCAGAAGAAAATTATCGCGAGCGTGACCACGGTTCCTATGAATATCACGATGCAGAAGATCAGGAATGCTATGCGCTTGTTTGATATTTCCACTTTTTCAGAGACGTCCTCGATCGTTTGCTCCATGGCCACCTTTATGTTGTCCTCTTCCTCGTCTATCCTGACGAATATTCCCTTCGCTATTATGGCGTAAATCATATATCCGCCCTCAGGCCGCCTCCCGCAGTGCACGACGCGTCCTGTTATCGGCATTATTTTCCCGTCCGAGACGGCATTGAAGGCCCCGGCAATGGATTTGACCTTGGGATGGTTGTCTATGAGAGTCAGCCTGATCCTGTCGCCGGACTGTACCGTTGATATGTCCTTGCCCCTGACCGGGGAAAGGACCACGCTGGCAAGCAGTAGCAGCCTTACGTCCATTCCCTGGAGGATTTTATTGTCGGAGTCCAGCGACTGGTTCTGATGTTTTTTTCTCTGCTCCTCCTGTTTTTTCCTTTCCATCTGGCTGAAGTCGATTTTTTTACTGGTCAGCGACTCGAGCTCCATGGTGAGGGATGATATTTTTTCGCACTTTACGATTATGCTGATATTCTTGAAGTTCATCTTCTCATGTATGATTTTCTGGAAGTATCTGTTGATGGACAGGTCGTCATTCGTCTCGATGAGCCTGTTCATTCCCAGGATGAACTGGTAGCTGAGTCCGGTAAATATCGCGTCCTTGAACTGTTCCTCGAACACCTCGTCATGGGGCAGGGAATTATAGCTTTCAAGGAGCTCCTTCTCGAATTCTTTCCATCCCTTTTCGGGATCAATCTCGCCTATCTCGAAGGAGCGCGTCAGGATCGATTGCGTGCTGACGTGATAAAATCTCTCGAAATTGTAGAATGTTATAAATGCGCCGTATACCGCGGGCGATGAATACTTGCCCTTGAATACGTAAACGTCCTTGTACCCGCCTTCCAGCATCTGGCCGGCCCTTTGTTCGTCTCCAAGGGTATAATATTTAGCGATCTCGAGACGGCTGTCGTTTTCCGGACTCTGGGCTGCGGATGCATTTGGATTTTCTGGCATTATCATTCACCCGGTCAAATGGAGGTCTGGCTTTTCTGTTTTTTTTCGATGGCGTTTTTAATTCTGGCCAGTACGGTTCTTCTGTCGATGGGCTTTAAAATATAGTCCGCTATTTTCATCGAGAGGAGATCCTGCATCACACCTTTCGTCGTCTCTTCGCTTATGAAAACGATCACCGGATTTTTGGGCCGCTGGTTCAGTTCGTAGACCAGGGCGTATCCGTCCAGTATCGGCATGTCGAGGGTGGTTGTTACGAGATCAACATCGCCGTTGAGCATGTCGAATTTCTGAAGGGCCTCCCTGCCGTTTGAAGCGGTCGCAACTATCTTGTAATTCTCGGATTCCAGGATCTGGACGATCTGTTTTTTCTGGAATTCCTTTTCTTCGACTACCATTACCTTGAAGGGTTTGCCGCCCGGTTTAATGCCGTCCGGCCTTTTTGTATTTATATTCGGAAAGTCCCCGTTACCTTTCATCATAATAGCTCCGTGAAATATATCATTACTGAACCAGCCGGTTAAATAATATTTAAAATCTGGCAACAGAACGATAATGCCGGATTTCATCTTTTTCAGTCAATAGGATTTGATTTTGTAAGGCAGATCTTTCTGTCGCATCAAGTGTATCGATTATCCGTTATTATAAATAAATACCTTTGTCAACAGAAAAAAATCCGGTTTGAATGCCGGCTTTTCAAAATTTGATGACCTGTCCTGAAAAAACGCCTTTTTCGTAACTGCCGGATATTATTTAGAAACATTCCGGGGTTGTTTTAAGGGAACCTCAATAAATTATATTTTTGCCGATTTTTATTAAACATCCATGTTTAAATCGGCATTCGCAACCTCCTGTTGCTCGATGTTCCATTGCGGCCGCTTCACTGCATCCATTTAGTCGCGGCATCAGTGCTTCCGTGCACGCCATGTAAAATAACTGATAAAATCAGGAATTATGATTTATAATACCAGGGAAACTCCTGATTTTTTTATTTATTTTCAAAATCGACGAGGCGGGGGATTGTTATTTTATACTTGACTCTTTAGGGGTGTTTTTTAAATTATGATAAAAACACTTGATTATTTTGGAGCAATCAGCGATATATCACAGTCGGGATTTTTCATTTCAGCGAAATTAAAAATCATAATTCCTGACCGTTTGGAGTTCGATTTGGCGAGAACCACTTCAAAAAACATCACCATAAACCCGCCTGATTTCCTTAATGCCATATTGAAAGGATCAGACCTGTATATCCATTTTTCTTCATTCAGTTCCGAGGCTGAATCGGTTCTCATTAAAATAATACACAGGTATCTGGAGAAATACGACCTCATGTATTTGAGGGAAGCCATTATAAGCATCGTGAAGGAGCTTATTGCGAACGCCGTCAAGGCCAATCTTAAAAGGTTATTCTTCAAAATGAAGGGGTTGGACATCAACAAGCCGGAAGAATACCGCAGGGGAATGGAAAGCTTCAAGGAAGAGATTTTCGAGGAAGATAATGAATATTTCGACAAGCTGGAACAGTCGAACCTGGCGGTGAGGGTCCTTTTCAAGTCGGCCCACGACAGGCTGAGGATCAGCATAGTCAACAACGTGGTGATTCTCGAGTCAGAGCTTGTAAAAATAAACTCGAGGGTGAAGAAGGCGTACAAGTACAGCGACATCGCCGAGGCCTTCGACGACGTGCTCGACGATTCCGAGGGGGCCGGCCTCGGCCTTATCATGGCCATGATGCTGTTTAAAAATTCCGGTTTCCCCGCGGATTCATTCAGGATATACAAAAAAGACGACCTCACGGTCTCTTCCATAAGCATATTCCATGATATGAGGGAAGTTGAATCGAAGATAAAGATCACCGGGGAGATAATGAAAGAGGTCGATGAGATTCCGGCATTTCCCAAGAACATAATAATGATACAGCGGCTGTGCAGCAACCCGGAATCGACCATGAAGGTGATCGCCGACCATATATCCCTGGATCCGGGACTGACGACGTCGATACTCAAGCTTTCCAACTCGGCGGGATATGTAACAATGAAAAGGATTGAGTCCATTGAGGACGCGGCAAAGGTCATCGGCATAAAGGGAATAAATACGCTCCTCATGGCCACGGGCGTGCACAAGGTAATCGACTCGAGATACAAGAGGTTCGAGCAGATATGGGAGAATTCCTACAAGAGGGCCTATTATTCACAGAAGATATCCATAGAAACGAAGAGAAACAGGTTCAGCGAATCCGCATATCTCAGCGCCCTTCTGTCCGACATCGGCACCATCGTAATACTTTCAATCAACCATGATCTCATGCTCAAGCTGAGGGAGGTCGCCGGGAGAAAGGGGATTGAGGACCCGAACCTGCTTGAGGAAATCAGCCTGGGAATAAGCCACAGCACCATAGGAGGCATGATCTGTTCCAAGTGGAAATTCAACGAGTCCCTGATCAAGGCCGTTGAGTTCCATCACAGGCCGCATATGTCCCCGGAAAAATTCAGGGACCTGATCTACATAGTTTACCTGGCTGATTGTTTCACCGAAATAGAAAAAAGCAGGTTCAGGTTTGATTTCATCGACGAGGACGTTCTCAAGCATTTCAACCTCACCGAAAAAAAATCCTTTGACTATCTTCACAATATGCTGAAAGAAGGTTATTCAAACCAGATGAAGATTCAGATGGAAAAATAAAAACCAAGTCCGGCGGCAGGTTTTCATATACTGCGCGGAATTGGTCCCCGGGCATGGAGCATTTATGGATAAATTGCCGAGTAAAAAGGCCGCGCTCGCGGTTGCGACTCTCAGCTCTTTCCTTCCGCCTTTTACGGGTTCGTCCATAAATATAGCGCTTCCGTCTATTGGGGCGGAATTTTCAGCGGATGCCCTGATGCTGAACTGGGTGGCCAGCAGCTACCTCCTTTCGGCCGCCATATTCCTCGTGCCATTTGGAAAAATAGCGGACATATTCGGGAGGAAAAAGATATTCCTTTCCGGCATCGCGATATTCACGGCCGCGTCCACGCTGTGCGCGTTTTCTCCGGACCTGAATTACCTTATCGCTTTCAGGATACTGCAGGGATTCGGTTCCTCGATGGTATTCGGAACGAGCGTGGCTATGCTCATGTCGATCTTTCCCGCCGGTGAAAGGGGGAAGGCGATCGGCATTAATAGCACCGCGGTGTATCTCGGCCTGTCCGCGGGACCTATCATCGGCGGCTTTCTCACCCAGCATCTCGGCTGGAGGAGCATCTTCATACTGATGGCGCCGATCGGCATCGCGGCAATCGTTCTCACTATAGTAAAGATAAGGACGGAATGGGCCGAATCCAGAGGCGAAAAATTCGATCTTGCCGGGTCCGTCATCTACAGCCTGTCCCTCGCGTCGCTCATGTACGGTTTTTCAAGGGTCCCCGAGCCGACCGGTATCTGGCTCATAGCTGCGGGTGCCGTATTGCTTGCGGTATTCACGATCTGGGAGTTGAGGACCAGCGCCCCTGTCCTGGACCTGAAGCTTTTCAGGAACAACTCCGTGTTCGCATTTTCCAATCTCGCCGCCTTTATAAATTACAGCGCCACTTTCGCGGTGGGATTCCTGCTCAGCCTGTACCTTCAGTACGTGAAGGGTATGGATCCCCAGCACGCGGGGATCGTTCTCGTCTCCCAGCCGGTAGTGATGGCCTTTTTTTCATCCTACGCTGGCAGGCTTTCGGACAGGACCGAGCCGAGGATCGTGGCGTCGGCCGGCATGGCGCTGACCCTTGCGGGGTTTATTTTCCTGTGCTTCATTTCCGAGGACACGGCCCTGTATTCAATTATCGCCAGCCTTGTCCTTTTCGGACTTGGTTTCGCTCTTTTCGCGTCGCCCAATACTAACGCGGTGATGAGCTCGGTGGACAAGAGGCATTACGGCGTTTCCGCCGCCGTTATCGGCACGATGAGGCTTACGGGGCAGATGTTCAGCATGGGCATTTCCATGCTGGTATTCGCGGTAATGATCGGCAAAACGCGCATTACACACGGGAATTTCCATGATTTCATATCCAGCCTGCGGGTGGTTGTCATATTGTTTTCGTTGCTGTCATTCATCGGAATTTTTGCGTCCCTCGCAAGGGGAAGACTGAGGTGAACCGGCCGGCCGTTAAGTATACGGGACCCCTTCCATCGGTGACGCGTATTAATACGGGAGCCGTTTGTTGACATGAAGGTTCTCTTCGATCATCAGATATTCAGCATCCAGAAATTCGGCGGAATCTCCAGGTACTTCGTCGAATTGATGAAGAATTTCACTGAGTCCGGAGCCGTGGATTATGAGCTCGCTCTCAGGTATTCCGCCAACGAACATCTCATGGAATTCGGCAGGCCGGGCGATTTCAGCGGGAGGCCGTATTCCGGGACCGTGAGGGAGGGACTGTCGTCGTTTCTCGACGGATTTGAAAAAAAGCATTCCTTCCCGGGCAAGACGACCATGCTTAAAGCCGTCAGAAGCATCACGGGGACCTATAATGCGGAAACCCTCAACGAATCCTACAGCAGGGAAAGGATAACCGGGGGGGATTTCGACGTCTTTCATTCCACGTATTACAGCCCGTATTTCCTCGATTGCATCGGCGAAAGGCCGTTCGTTGTGACTTTTTACGACCTGATACAGGAGATTTTTTTCGATATTTTCAGGGATTCCCTTACCATATCCTGGAAGAAAATGCTGCTTGAAAAGGCCTGCAGGGTCATCGCGATATCGGAAAACACGAAAAATGATATCATGAAATATTATTCTATCCCATCGGAAAAAATCAGGGTCATACACCTGGGGAGCTCACTTGATCCCGAAGGGGTCAGAAAAACGCCGCGGGGCCTTTCCCCGGGATACCTGCTGTTCATAGGCAACAGGTCCTACTACAAGAATTTCGACTTGCTCGCGCGTTCGATTTCCGGGCTTCTGGTCAGAAAAAATCTGCACCTGGTCTGCGGCGGCGGCCCTGAATTCTCCGCTGCGGAAACTGAAATGCTCGCCGACCTCGGCATTTCCGACAGGGTAAGGCGCATCGGTTTCAGTTCCGACAGCGAACTGGCCGGCCTTTACGGAAACGCGGCCGCTTTCATATTCCCCTCGGGCTACGAGGGTTTCGGCATACCGGTGCTGGAGGCCTTTTCATGCGGCTGTCCGGTCCTGCTGAGCGACAGGAGCTCCCTTCCCGAGGTCGGAGGCGATGCGGCGATGTATTTCGATCCCGGGGATCCGGATTCGCTGAGGGAGTCCGTTGAAAGAATTATTAATGATGAGGACCTGAGGAAGAGGCTGGCGGACCTTGGATTAAGGCGACTGCGTGATTTTTCATGGAAAAAGACCGCGGCCAGGACGGTTGAGCTTTACAGGGAGGTCATTTGAACCGGCAATTGCGGCTTCCGTTCATATCCTGTGATATAATCCCCGATGAATGGTCCGGGAATTATTATTGACATAAAGATTAATAAATAGAATCATCCCGGCATCATGCGCATACCATTTCACAAACCTAGCATCACCCAGAGAGAGATCGACGCCGTTGCAGAATGCATGAGGAGCGGCTGGCTCACCATGGGCAGGGCCACGTTCGAATTCGAGAGGAAATTCGCCGGATACATCGGCGCGGGCAACGCCGTGGCCCTCAACTCCGGCACCTCGGCCCTTCATCTCGCGCTCAGGGCGGCGGGCCTTGCCCGGGGCGACGAGGTAATAGTACCGGCGATGACCTTCACTGCGACCGCCGAGGTGGTCAGGTATTTCGACGCCTTCCCTGTGATCGCAGACGTAGGCAGGGAGACGCATAACATAAGGGTGGACGAGATCGAAAAAAAAATCACTCCAAAGACCAGGGCCGTGATACCGGTCCATTATTCAGGCCAGCCCGCGGACATGGACGAGATAATGGACCTTGCCCGTAAAAAGGGGATCGCGGTCATTGAAGACGCCGCGCATTCCCTGCCGGCGAGCTACCGCGGCAGGAACATAGGCGTCATCGGGGACATGACCTGCTTCAGTTTTTACGCCACGAAGACCCTTTCCACCGGTGAGGGCGGCATGATCACCACGGAAAACAACGGGTGGGCCGAGGAGATCCGGACCCTCAGGCTTCACGGCATATCGAAGGACGCGTGGAACAGATACGAGCACGGCGGTTCCTGGAGGTACGATGTCGTCGACGCTGGATATAAATACAATCCTACCGACATAAGCTCGTCGATGGGGCTTGTGCAGCTCGAGCGGCTCGATGAAATGCAGAAAAAAAGGGAGGCGATCGCCGCTTTTTACGGCGAATGCTTCCGTGACAACGATTCGCTGATAACCTATGAGCCCGGGCCTGACAGGAAAAGCTCGTGGCAGCTTTATCCCCTGAAGCTCAAATTGGAGTCCCTCTCCGTCGGCAGGGATGAATTCATCGCCAGGCTCGGGGAGAAGGACGTCGGCGTATCGGTGCACTTCATACCGCTTTACAGGTTTTCATATTATAAAAGTCTCGGCTATGACGCAACCGCTTTCAGTGACAGCGAATGGATCTTCGAGAGGACCCTGTCCCTGCCCATATATCCCGACATGACCGCCGCTGAGATGGAATACGTGGCCCGGGCCGTAGCCGACACGGCCGGGGAGTGCAGGAGATGAAGCCTAAATCGTTGATACTGATCGTCGGAGCGGGCGAGGCCGGACGCGTTGTCCTCTCTGAATATGAAAAAAGGGGCAGGGGGGACCTGGTGGCCGGTTTCGTTGACGACGATCCGGCCAAGAAGGGATCGCTGTTAAACGGGAAGAGGGTGCTGGGAGGCACCGGAAGGATCCGGGCAATAATAAAAAAGCATTCAATCGGGCAGGTTATAATCGCCATGCCTTCGGTCGAGGCCGGGATCGTATCCGGCATCATAAGGAAAATATTTTTAAAACATTCCGAAGTAAACGTCTACATTGTTCCGGCCGCCGAAAAATTTTTCGATGCCGTGCCCATATCTCCGTCCCTCATGGAGCTTCCCTTCGCCGAGCTTTTCGGCAGGGAGGAGTTCACTGTGGATGTGGACCTTATCAAGGAAAGGTTCGCTGGCAGAAAAATCATGATAACCGGGGCCGGCGGGAGCATAGGCTCCGAGATATGCAGGCAGATGCTCAAGTTCGACATCGGCGGGCTACTTGCCATGGGCAGGGGGGAGAATTCGATATACAACCTGATAAGGGACCTGAATGAATACACCGGCCTCATGGAAAGGGCGCCGGATATAAGCTACAGGATTGCCGACGTGAAGGACGCGGCGATCATGCGGAGGATCTTCGACGAATTCAGGCCCGATATCGTTTTTCACGCCGCGGCCCACAAGCACGTCCCCCTGATGGAATTCAACGAAGCGGAGGCCCTCAGGAACAACGTGCTCGGAACACTGAACATGCTGGAGCTCTGCTCCGAATTCGGGGCGGGAAGCTTCGTCATGATTTCGACCGACAAGGCCGTGAGCCCCACGAGCGTGATGGGCGCGACAAAAAGAATCGCCGAGCTGGTGACCGGCCGCTACTGCAGGAAAAAGGGCATAAACGCCTCCGTGGTCAGGTTCGGTAACGTTATAGGCAGCAGGGGATCGGTCGTGCCGCTTTTCAGGGAACAGATCGAGAGGGGAGGACCGGTTACCGTCACCCATCCGGAAATATCCAGGTTTTTCATGACGATTCCAGAGGCGTCTCTGCTCGTGATAAACGCCGCTGCGATCGCCAGGGGCGGGGAAATTTTCATCCTCGACATGGGCAGGCAGTACAGGCTGGAGGAAATTGCGAGAAGGCTCATAGAATTTTACGGATACAGGCCGGGAATCGACATCCGGATTGAATATACCGGGCTCAGGCCAGGCGAAAAGATAGAAGAGGAGCTTCATTACGATAACGAGAGGGTGGTGACGACTGGCAATGAGAAGATCTTCGTCCTCGAGGCGGAGCAGGACAGCGGCGATGCCATGGATTCCTTCATTCTGAACGACCTTCCTAAAACTGCCGGCATGAGCGGGACCGAGATCAGGACCCTCATAAAAAAGCTCGTTCCCGAGTACGGGTGGGATGACAGCGTGGAATATAAAAAAACCGGGAATAAAAAACTCGTAAATTAAAGGCGGCACATGGCATCGATTGAATATCTTGAATCCTCGGATTTTAAAATCAGCGAGCTTGCGTCATTGAAAGCCGGCAGGCTTGTATATGTCGTTTTCTCGACCCTGGGGGAAAGGGAGGCGGATATTCTCGGCAAAAAGCTCGTTCTTATAAAGAATGATCTCGCGGGGTTCGTTGACGGCGTGTTCCTGTCTCACAGGAGAAGGACGGGATCGAAGGAATCAACCGAGTCCAGGGCCGAGGAGTCCTATCCGGGAATCGAAATAATCCTCTGCGGCGAGACGTCCGTTCCAGACATGGGAGAGGAGTCCGGGAAGGGATCGGATATGAGGAGGGCCCTTTACAGGATAAACACGGGATTCCGCAGGGGGCGCGTTCCCGGGGACGTCGTCGTCGTTTTTCTGGATGCCGACGTCGTTACGGAATATTTCGGTCCGCATTTCATACTCGGGCTCGCCGGCGGCGTGCTGAAGGGCTTCGATTTCGCGAAGGCCGGGTTCTGGAGGGCGATGGGCAGGGTGAAGAAGTTCGTTTCGCAGCCACTGAATTCGGTAATCGAGCACCCGTCGCTCGATATCCTGCGCGGCTTTTCATATCCCCTTTCCGGCGAGTGCGCCGGCACGCTGGAATTCTTTAATTCCGTTAATTTCTGGCAGGCCTACGGCATCGAGACCGGCATAAACGTTGATTCCTGCATGGGGGATTACAGGATCGCGGACGTCAACCTGGGCCTTTACGATCACGAGCACAGGCCGGAGATCGACATCCAGAAAATGTCGTTTTCCATCATCAGGTGCTTTCTCGTACAGATGGCCGATTACGGCCTGATCGAGTTTAAGAACGGCGCCTCCGTCTCGGACGTTTTCAGGGCGGTTTACATAGACGGGGACGGCAGCCGGAAGGAAATGAAGTTCGACCTGCCGGAAAAAAAATACACGCCCCTTAAAAAAATGCTTGGATAACATACGAACGCTTCCTGGTTTTTTTAAGGTTTATCCATGCAAATCCCGTTTTTTAATAATAGCCATTATTTATCGGATTAATGACAAATAATAGTTGACTCGCCTGATGGCGGATATCTTCTCGAAAATAATTAAAACTTTCAACATTCAGGATGACATTCAATGAGCAGGTTTTTGAAATCCGCCGGAGAGAAAGCCCACGAGAGAAGCATCAGGATATCGACATGTCCGGTGGACGATTCGTACATGGTCGTCGAGGGCGAACTCATAGATGACAGGATCAAGGACTATTATCTTGTCACCGGGGAAAAGAGGCCGTCCGGAAAGATTCATCACATGGTGGTCAGGCTCCTGATCAGGATCAATGACATGCTGATTGATGATGTCGAGGTGGAGATGCTTTCCGTGCCGAGGGATGAATGCAGCGAAACTTTGAACAGCCTTGATATAATCAAGGGCCTCAGGATAACCAGGGGTTTCTCCTCGGAGATCAGGTCTCTGCTCGGGGGGACAAAGGGCTGCACCCATCTTGTGACGCTCCTCACGTCCATGGCCCCTGCCGCGCTCCAGGGACTGTGGGCTTATAAATCGCAGAAGCCGGTGGACTCCTCGGTCGCGTCGTACTCCGACGACCGGGATAGGATAGAGAAAATGTCGGGGGTTCTCATCAACTCGTGTTACGTATGGCGCGAGGACGGCCCGGCCTGCCGGAGGCTCAGGGACGCGATTGAGAAGCTTGATGAAAAAATGGGTACGGGAAAGCCCTGATCAGGCGCTCTTCTTCTTTTTAATATTCTCTTCAATGTATCTGATCAGATCATCCATTCCATCGCCCTTGGTGGAGCTAACATTGAACACCCTGATGTTCGGGTTCACCCTTTTGAGGTATTCGCTCATCCGGTCCAGTTTGTAATCAAGGTAAGGCAGAAGATCTATCTTGTTGAGGACCATCGTTTTCGAGGTGTTGAAAACGAGCGGGTACTTGATCGGTTTGTCCTCGCCCTCGGTCACGCTGAGAACGACCATTCTCTCGTCGTCGCCCAGTTCGAATTCCGCCGGGCATACAAGGTTTCCGATATTTTCGATTATTATCAGGTCGGTATTGTCGAGGTCGAAGGATTCGAAGCACTTCATGATCCAGGAGCTCTCAAGATGGCATCCGCCGCCGAACCTCTCGGTCTCTATCTGGATGAGCTGGATGTCGTGTCTGGAGAGCCTTTCCGCGTCCTGCGTGGTCTTCACATCGCCCTCGATAACGGCTATCCTGTATTTGCCTTTAAGGGACGATATGATCCTGTCGATCATCGTGGTTTTGCCAGACCCCGGGGAGCTGATTATGTTTATCATGTATATTTTTTTGCTTTTTAAAAGGGATTTGATGTCCGACGCCATTTCCCTGTTGGATTCCATTATATCCTTTAAAACACGGATTTCCATAACAATCACCTCTATTGGATTTAGATAACGCGTCCATTTATGATCCTGTCTTGACGGACCGCCTTACCGAGATGCATCTGGATCAACGGGCCCTGCCGTCCAGGTTCCCGGTCTGTTCCTCACCGTTAGATCTACTAAATCAAATACCCGGGACATGTCAATTTATTATTCATTTTTTAAGGGACGCCGTCCATTAAAACGGCCGTCAACCGGATTTCCATTTTTTTCCTCATTGCGAGCGGTTGTCAAAGAAATCATTGACTCAGGAGCACCCGGGGTGTTTTTTCAATTATATGGCAAAAAGGCTTAAAATCAGGATCAGGGGAATAGTGCAGGGCGTCGGCTTCAGGCCCTTCGTGTTCAACCTCGCCCGGATTCACGGCATCAGGGGCGAAGTGATAAACGATACCGAGGGGATCCTCATCGAGGCCGAGGCCGGTGAAGAGGAGCTCGGCGCGTTTCTCGATGAATTGAAAAACCGCCCGCCCCGCCTTTCGTATATCTATTCAACGGACGAGGAGGTCCTGGAGCCCCGGGGCTTTGATTCGTTTACCATAGGAAAAAGCAGGGCGGCGGCCGGAAGGGACGCTTTTTACTCGCCGGACATTGCGGTCTGCGGAGACTGCCTCCGGGAATTCTTCGACCCCGCTGACAGGCGCTATCATTATCCGTTCATCACATGCATAAATTGCGGGCCCAGGTTCAGCATCGTGAACGACGTACCCTACGACAGGGAAAATACAACCATGTCGGGGTTCCGTCTCTGCCCCGATTGCACGGCGGAATATTCCGATTTCAGCGACAGGAGATTTCACGCCCAGCCGATAGCCTGCCCGCTTTGCGGCCCGGAACTCGTCCTTACGGACCCTTCAGGGAAAATCGTTTCAGGAAAAACCGGCGATATCGCTGACCGGTGTTTGGAATTCCTTGAAAGGGGGATGATTCTGGCAGTTAAGTCCACTGGCGGCTATCACCTCGTCGCGGACGCGAAAAACGGCTCCGCTGTAAGGGTCCTCAGGGAGAGGAAGAGGAGGCCGTTTAAACCTTTCGCGATCATGGCAGGTTCCATTGAATCCGCGGAATCCTTCCTGGATGTGTCCGATGAAGAGAAGGCCCTTCTCCTCTCAAAGGAAAGGCCAGTGGTCCTCCTGAAGCAGAGGAAGTCGGCTGTCGATCCGTTTGTTGCTCCGGGAATGACCTACCACGGCGTTATGCTGCCGTCTACTCCGTTCCAGCACCTGCTTTTTTCCATCGATCCGGAAATGGTCCTTATCATGACGAGCGGAAACCTTTCGGAGGAGCCCATAGCCTACAGGGACGGCGACGCGCTGTCGCGCCTTGGCGGGATCGCTGATTATTTCGTCTCGTACAACAGGGAGATAACTGTCCAGAGCGACGACAGCGTGCTATTCGTGTCGGACGGCGAGCCTTATTTCGTCAGGAGGGCGAGGGGGTACGTTCCGGCGCCGTTCAAATCGAGGAAGACCGGCAGGGTCATGCTCGCGCTCGGCGGCGACCTCAAAAACTGCTTCGCCGTCGCGAAAAAAGACATCGTGATACTCAGCCAGCACCTGGGCGACATGTCCGACATGGAGACCTACAGGGCTTTCAGGAGCACGGTATCGCACTTCATGAGGGTGTTCGACGCCGGTGCGGAGCTTGTCGTCACGGACATGCATCCATCATACATGACCTCCGTTTTCGGAGACGAGTTCGAGGATGCCGGCTTGAAGAGGCTCAGGGTCCAGCACCATCACGCGCATGTCGTATCCGTGATGGAGGATGCGGACATCGACGGGAAGGTCATCGGGATAGCCTTCGACGGCACGGGTTACGGCACGGACGGCACGCTTTGGGGAAGCGAGTTCCTTGTCGCGGACAGGGCCGGGTTCGAGCGGGCGGCCCATTTTTCGGATTTCCCCCTGCCGGGCGGGGAGAGCGCGATCAGGGATGTATGGAAGATCGGGCTTTCCCTTTTATACTCGAGGTTCGGGAGGGGATATTCAAATTCACTGGATCCCGCGGAAGAGGAGGTGATTGAAATGATCGATAAAGGCATATCATCTCCCTCCACGTGCAGTATAGGCAGGATTTTCGACGGGGTGGCCTCCATCCTGGGAATATCCTCATCCGTGAGCACCGAGGCCGAGGCCGCAATGCTGCTCGAGGAGGCGGCCTATGAAGAATACGGCCGGGCGGAGGCCTATGATGCCGGTTTCAGCATGAAAGACGGGGCAATAGAGATAAGCACCGGTGATATCATCGAATACATCTACGACCGTTTGAAGCAGGGACGTTCTGTTGGCGAGGTGGCTGCCCTTTTCCACAGGTCGGTTGTTTCGACTTCCCTGAAGGCCGCGGCGGAGATAAGGGAAAGGACCGGTATCGGTAACGCGGTATTGAGCGGGGGCGCATTTCATAACAGGATCCTTTTGCATGGAATAAAATCAGGGCTCGAGGCATGCGGATTCAGGGTCTTTGTCCCCCGCAGGGTGCCTTTTAACGACGGGTGCATTTCCCTCGGTCAAATTGCCGTAGCCAAAGAGATAATATCTTTAGAGTAGTATATATCCTTATCATGTTACTTTTTTTATTTTTATTAATATTTATTATTTGATTTTATAATTAGACTTATAATTCTGTATAAAAATAAAACATCCGCATATTATAAATAATAAAGATTTTATATTAAATTCTCTTAAACCGGGACCATTCAATAACGAAATATTCATTCTCATGTTCCGGGAACTTGATTTATAAAAGATTTTTAATAATAAGCGCTTTTGTTAAAAAAACATGACATGGATACTTTTTAAGTTGAAAAAAAAAAGATTCAAATTAGCGTTAGTGATAGTAAAGATGTAATTTTGTTCATAATTATATCTTTAGCTGAAAGGATACAACATTATGAAGTATAATAAGCAATATGCCGGATGTTTGTATGTAATGCCGTTAAAAAGTTACAACAGGGTGAATCTAATAAATTGAATTTAAACAAAAGGAGTACTTCCATGGCTGATAATAAGAAGATATTAGTAATCGACGACGATCCGGATATTCTCGAATCGGTTAAGGCCATTCTCGAGGCCAACGGTTTTGAAGCAATAACAGCCATCAGCGGCAAGGAAGGCGTCGAGGCTTATAAGACAAAGAAGCCTGATCTGATACTCTGCGACATGATGATGGAGAATGTGGATGAGGGATCCAAAGTCGCGCACGCGATCAGACAGCAGGACAAAAAGATACCCATTTATCTGATGAGCAGCATAGGATCGGCGACAGCTTCAAATATAGAGATTGATAAGCTCGGATTTAACGGTGTTTTCCAGAAGCCGTTGTCCCCTGATTCGGT
This sequence comes from Spirochaetota bacterium, assembly GCA_025457915.1. Classification (GTDB taxonomy): domain Bacteria; phylum Spirochaetota; class UBA4802; order UBA4802; family UBA5550; genus JALOTL01. The sequence continues at coordinate 23,058 of JALOTL010000020.1, forward strand.
TGTCTCATCTTTAAAAAAGGCTCTTGGTTTAAAATAAGTTCCGCATTTAATAAAACTTCAAAGGGGACTTTCAGTCCCCTTTTTTTATTCTTTAAATTTTAATTTTTGATAATTGTATCAAAATTAGTCTCATTTTGAGAATTTATTCAATATTATTTCCCATATCACTCAAATAAGGAATTATTATAGGCATTAATGGTATTAATGATTATTAATTCTTTAAAAAAAACAAAAAAAACATGTGAAAAATTAATTAAAAGGCATATATTATGCAATATATAGTATCAGTTGATTTAATAATGGAGGCAGAATATGAAGCCAACAAAATACATCATCTCTTTCCTTGTGATAGCATTAGCTGCTTTCATGATAGGATGTTATGATAGTAACAAAAAGAAAATGCTTCCTCTGCTTGATGTAGCCGGTTACGGTAAGCCGGATACAGGCAAGTCTACAGGAAACACAAACACGGGCAATAATTCCGGAACCGGAAGCACTGTTGCTGATAACAACGGTAATACCGGCGGAACCACTGACAACAACGCTGGTTCAGGCGGGTCCGGAAGCCAGTATGTTAATGACCAGAATTCGAGCGGCGACGATTTCAATTACAACACATCTAAGCCCATCGATGTATCCCTTACGGTAAAGGATGCCGATTCGATGGCTCCGATTTCGCAGGTCATCATCAGCGTGTATAACGAAAAGGATGAATTGATATCCGGCGCGGTCACCAATGCCGCGGGGGTGTCTGACTTTTCGATTGCACCGGATATTGTCAACAAGGGCATAGTCATAACGGTCAAGCATGACGGTTACGGCGAGTTCCAGATACCGATCGCGAACGAGCAGGAACTCGCGAAGATTGAAAGGTACATCATGCTGAGGAAGATACCCGTTGAGGTCAAACCGCTGGACAGCGACGGCGACGGCGTGGCTGACGCGGATGATGAATTCAAGAATGACGCCAGGTACGTAAAGGCCGTCAAGGGCGAATACACCCTGGCTTTCGAGGACAAGTTTTTCCAAAAAGGTGAAGCTGACTTCAACGACGCAGTGATCAAGCTCACTTTCGAGGAAAGAATCAACGCGCAGAACAAGGTAGCGTATGTAAAAGTGACCGCTGTCGCGCTTGCGAGCGGCGCAGGATACCACAACCAGTTCGCGATCAACATTCTCGGAAAGAAATACGTGCTGATTAACGATCTCAAGGACGATTTGAAGAAGCCGTTCACCGAGAAGAAAGACAAGAAAAACGACAAGTGCGTGCCCGGAGTCGAACACTCCGCTGAAATAGTACTGGATGTGCCGGTGGACAGGGACACTCTCGGCCCGATGCCGTATGACCCGTTCCTCATCCCTGAAGGCGGAAAGCTGGAAAACAGGGCTGAAGAGATTCACCTCTCCTTCGTGGAATCAGTCTACAAGGCGAAGGGAAACAAGGTCCTTGATAATGACGGATTCCCGTGGGCCCTTGTGGTGCCGGGCAACTGGTGCTGGCCTTATGAATCAGTGGATATAAGGACCGCGTATCCGCAGTTCCAGACCTGGTACACATCCCAGGGGAAGAGCGCCCAGGACTGGTATCTGCACCCGAACACTGACGAGGTTTACTGCAACTGCGCAGAGTCTTCCGGACTGGCCAACTATATCATAGGGGTCGGCAGGAGCAACAAGATGGTTCTCATTGGAGGTCTCGTGCTTGTAATGATTTCCATAGGCGGGGTCTTCATCGTCAAAAAGATAAAACGCAAGTGATAGCATAAATTACCTTCCTTAAAGGCGGCATATGCCGCCTTTTTTTATTTTCATTGCGTCCTTAACGGAAAGCTTTCCCGGGGATTTTTTTATTGAAATATTAATCAGGTGATGTTAAGGTAAGCGGATTCAGGAGAGGTGACACATGAGCGATCGTCTGGTGAAATGGCTGTTAATAACAAGCCTGGTTTTGATAACCGCGTGGTCGGTTGTTTTTCCAAAGGACCTTCTGACCTGGTTCCTTGAGGCATTTCCGGTAATAATCGGGGCCCTTCTGCTTTTTTTTACGCAAAAAAATTTCAGGTTCACAAGGCTCGTCTACATCCTGCTATGGGTCCACGCGATCATCCTTCTCGTCGGGGCCCACTACACCTACGCGGAGAACCCGCTTTTCGAATGGATTAAAATCCAGATGGGCCTGGAAAGGAACAATTACGACAGGCTCGGGCACCTTGCGCAGGGGTTCATACCCGCGATGGTGGCCAGGGAGCTCATCCTGCGCACAACTCCTCTTCAAAAAGGGAAGTGGCTTTTTTTCATCGTCACATGCATCTGCCTTGCCGTAAGCGCGTTCTACGAGTTTATCGAATGGTGGGCCGCGTTGCTGATTGGCCAGTCGGCCGATTCCTTTCTCGGCACCCAGGGGGACGTCTGGGACACCCAGTGGGACATGTTCATGGCATTTACGGGCTCCATCCTGTCGCAGTTGATTTTATCACGCATGCACGACAGGGCGCTGGAAAAATAAATACCCGGAAAATCCCTCTTGTTTAAGATACTTCTTGTTTCGCCGCCTTTTTGCGATTTTTATGCAACCGGAGCGAGAAACGAACCGCTGGGGCTTCTTTATATCAGGAAGTCCCTGGAGGGCATGGACGGCGTGGAGGTTCATCTGCATGATTCCCTGCTTTCTGGCAGGAAGAAAAGGTTGAAGACGCCGTCTGAGTTCGATTACCTTGAAGAAATATACTGCGAGGACCGCTCGCTTTTTTCTCTGCTGAACGGATTTTACCGCTTCGGTGATTCCTGCGGCGGGATTATCGGCAGGATAAAATCCGGCGGATATGATCTGGTCGGCGTCTCCTGCATGTTTACGGGATATTACCCTGACGCGGAAAAACTCATTTCACTCATAAAGAAAGAGACGGGCAGCCTTGTCGTCGCCGGGGGCTGGGCCGTGGATGCGGGCGGAACGAGGTTGTTTGAAAAAAGCAGGGCGGATTTTTTTCTTGTGGGCGCGGGCGAACATTCAATGCCATTGCTCGCAGGGGCCCTTATGGGAGACATGAAACTCGAGGACGTCCCCGGCCTGATTTACAGGTGCGGTGGAGCTGTCCGTTCCGTTCCGCCGGCGCAATGGGCAGTCCCGGATTATTTTCCCGGCAGGATGGATTTTTACCGCTGGAACGGAAAAAGGATCGCCAAAATGATCACCGGAACCGGGTGCGGCCATGCCTGCCCGTTCTGCGCGGTGGGCAGGTACAGGAAGAGGTCGGCGCGCGGGCTGGATTCGATAGACCGTGAGCTGGGATACCTCTCCTCTGCCGGAGTCGAGGTCGTTGATTTTGAAGATGACAATATTTTTTCTGACCCGGAAACGGCCCCCGCGTTGCTGCGTATTTTAAAGAATCACCATGCCGGGGGCATTTCCTACGCTGCGATGAACGGTATGACCGCGTCCAATATCAGGGGCCGGGTAAATGACATCATTGATGCCGGGTTCATTGAGATCAATCTGTCGCTGGTCGCTTCCGGTCTTTTCCGGGCCAGGCCGTTCGGGACAGATGTCATCGATGAAATCGTCAGGGAGATAAACGGCAGGGTCAAGACAATCGTTTACCTGATAGCCGGGCTTCCTGGGAGCAGTCCCGCGGACCTGATGTCGGATATAATCCATCTGGCCGCGCTTCCGGTAACGATAGGGATTTCACCCCTTTATCTCCTGCCGGGGATCCCGGATCTTGAAAAAATCGGGCTTCCGGAAAACCACGCCCTCTGCAGGGGGAGCGCCCTGTATAAATTCGGGGATGGTTTTTCCAGGGAGGACGTCGCATCCGCATGGAAATTTGTAAGGATGATAAACCGGGTAAAGGCGGGTCCCGATGGATCAGTTGAAGAGTATTCGGAAAACCTGCATTATTTCAGAAAATCGATCAGGGAAAAAACATGGCACAGGAAACTGAAGAACGGAAACTGGGCCAGAGGATTTTCGTTCGGGATTGATCTCCCGGAAAATATTGATATCATGACCTGCGACGGGAGAATGGCTGGATTTAAATAACGCTCATTACTCGCATTTCACCGGATTCCCGCTGTCGTCAAGCTTGGGGGCCAGCCCGTTGTTCGGTTTGATGATATAGTAGACGTGTTTTTCTATGCAGACGGCGCTTATCCTGCCGCCCATTTCGTCGGTGAATCCGACGCTGTCTATGGACCTGGATTTTTTTTCCCCGCACGCGAAGATCGTCAGCAGGCAGAGGACTAATATTTTTTTCATCATTTTAAAACCCTGAAGTAATTTCTTGAAAACTCCGGGTATTTTTAAAAATCGCGGCCGGTCCTCTGTCAAGAAAGTTTTTCAGGCAATCATGGAATCCGAAAGATTTTTTAATTTGGAAGCCATTTCATTCAGGGATTTCACTGATTGAAAAATATTCACGGATATATCGACGATCTGCTGGGACCCGGATGACAGGTGGAAGGTCGTTTTATTGAGCTCGCCGGTAGATATCTTCTGTTCGGTCGTTGAATTTTCAATGATCTTGCTGGTTTCATGCACCTTTGAATTTATTCCTTTGATCGATTCTATGGTCCTGTCTATGTCCCCCATCAGTCCCCCGACCGCCCCGATCTCCTCCCTTATTTTCAGCACGGAAAGATTGAGACGCTCGATGAGTCCCGCGGATTCGTCTATTATCAGGCTGCTCCTGTCAATCAGCTCGTAATTCTGACCGATTATCCTGGCGATTTCCTTGGAATTCTGCGTGGTGGCGTCTGCCAGCTTCGATATCTCGTCCGCGACCACGGCGAACCCCTTTCCGTATTCACCCGCGCGTGCGGCTTCGATGGCCGCGTTCAGGGACAGGAGGTTTACCTTGTCCGCGATGTCGTCTATGATCTGGACGAAATTCGACATCTCGACGCTTTTGTTTTTCAGGCTCACGAACTGGTCCTTGGCCTCCAGTATGCGTCCGGAGGAGGACTTAGAATAATCGGAAATCTGACCGAGGGTATCGGCTATCTGGGTGGCATTCGACTGGATGCTGTCGTTGACCGACTTCAGCTTTTCCACGGACTGGGTGTTTGAGCCCAGTTCATTGTAGAGCGATTTGGCGATGTCGTTAAGGGAGTCGGAATTCGCCGAAAGCTCCTCGATCGAGGCCGAGACCTCCTCCAGCGATGAAGCCTCGTCATGCGAAATATTGCTCAGCGTCTCGGAGATGCCGCCGAGCCCGTCTGTATGGCTCTTCAGCGTGTTGACCGAATTGATGACCTCCCTCGCTATAGTTATGAGATTATCGGAGCTCTGACAGGCCTCGTTGTTTTTCAATATGGCGAGCTCGAGGATTTTTTTCGTGGCCTCGGCCCCGATCGCCGAGCTCAACCCGACCCATAAGTAAACGAGGTAGCGTATTATCAGGTTGCTGGCCGGACCGTCCGGAATGAGTCCCGGCTGGACGATGAACAGTGTTGTCTGTGAAATCAGGACAAGGGCCAGGGTATACGCCGAGTTTCTCCAGTTGAAATAAAAGACGCTAAGGGTGAGGGTGATGTAGTTGACCGCGAAGAGTTCCTTGGCGCCGTGCATGAAGTACTGGAATATCCACAGGCAGATTATGATCCCGGTAATTGTCGTGTAGCTCGAGGATATCCGGCCCCGGAGTCTTTTTTCAATGAGAAAGGTGGAGGTCAGAACCAGTACATCCAGCATGAATTCGATTCCTATGCTCATGTAAGTCAGGTACTGGGAGCCCTTTCCCGTGAATTTTATCGCGACTGTCGCGACATTGGCGAGCAGAAAAATCGAGGAGATGGCGATTATCAGTCGCCGGTTGTTTGCCGACAATACCCTTGAAAAAAGCTCGTTTTTTTCAATGTTTGATATACCCTCGGTGAATTTCATTTCCGTCCACCCCTTTAATTTTTCTTAAGTCAGGATTACATTTATTTTAATTTTTTTTAATAAAAAAGAGCCACAAAACAGAGGCTCCTTTTTATTAAACATACAAAATTTTCCATGCGGAAATTTTTTCGTCGTAACGCGTCATTTTATGGAAATGAACTTTGCCTTCGGTTCGCCGCAGATGTTGCAGATATTCGGGACGTTTTCCCCGAAGGTGTTTCCGCACCTGGGGCATACCATGTATTCTGCCGGCATTTTTTTCATGTCTTTTTTCTTTAACTGGACCAGGGCCTCGGTGTAGGCCGCCAGATGTACCTTCTCCGTGTCCATTGCGAAGTTGAAGCTTTCAACCGGTTCATTGATTTTTTCGTCACCGGCGGTCTTGATGAACTCGGGATACATGGTTTTGATTTCATATGATTCGCCCTTGATGGCGTCTTCGAGGTTTTCCTTTGTGGGCTTGACTTCGAACTTCGGTGTTATTTTGGACATCTTCTGGCCCATTTTTTCCAGCACGGCAGCATGGTTTGCCGCATGGATTGCTTCGGCCTTTGATGCGGCCCTGAACAACGCGGCTATTTTCCCAAAACCTTCATCATCGGCCTTTTTCGCATAGGCCGCGTATTTTGCGCTGGCGGTAGTTTCGCCGGTTATGGCGGCTTTAAGATTGATGACGGTTTTTGATTCGCCCTTGCATCCCGCGGCGATCGACAGGGTCATGGCCGCAACTGAAATTATTATCAATATCTGTCTCATGCAAACCTCCCGAAAATGTTGCTTAAGTAAAAATATCCCGTGGTGAATGTCAAGGAGTATATTGCGGTCCACCGGTAAGGACGGTTTATTTGCCGACGAAAACGCCATTGATATACCGGCCCTTTTCAACGGTTCCGTCCGGCCCTGTAAGGATGCCCATTCCGTTTTTATCGTCGTTTTTCCACCCGCCGGTGTACCTGGCACTGTTGGGCCATGTCATGGTCCCCTGGCCGTTCTTTTTGCCGTTGAGCCAGCTTCCGGTATAGGCCGTGCCGTCCGGTTTTTTCATCGTGCCGCTGCCGTTGATGACATCGTCCTTCCAGTCGCCGGTGTAGCTCGCGCCGTCTGCCCAGGTCATGGTTCCGTTTCCGGTCTTTTTATTGTTGACCCACTGCCCTGAATAAACAGACCCGTTGGACCACTTCATCGTTCCCTGGCCCTGTTTTATTCCTTCTTTCCAGTCCCCTTCATACCTGTCGCCGTTGGCCCAGTTGAACACACCCCTTCCGTTCATGGTATTATTGAGCCAGCCGCCCCTGTAGGAGTTTCCGTTCGGCCATGTATAGGTTTTTTCTCCTTCCTCGACCGTGGCGCAGCTGATTATATGGAAAACAGCGGACAATATTATGGACGCGACCAATATCCTCGTTTTTAGCATGTCATTCTCCTGTTTCAATTTTTGCATATTATTTAATGATGTTTTTATGAATCAGTCAACAAAATATTCTGTTCCCGGAACGTGGAAAATATTTATCCCGGCTGGAAAAAGGCTGTTGACTTTCAGCCTTTTATTATTTTTCTTTTTTATATGAGATACTTTTTTCTTTTAGCCGTTGTTTTTATACTGTGCTGCGCCCAGGCACCGGCCGTGAAAAAGGCCCGTTCTGGGAAATGCATTCTGGGAGACTGCCTGAAGGTTTACGGGGTCATGGTGTATCCGGACGGGGGCAGGTACGCCGGGAGATGGGAAAACGGGGCCAGGCATTATTTCGGCGAGATGATCTATCCGGACGGAAGCAGGTACGTGGGCGAATGGAAGGACGACATGAGGCATGGGTCCAGGGGGTCCATGACATGGCCCGGCGGGGAGAGCTATTTCGGCAGATGGAGGGACGACATGAGGAGCACCCGCATGGGCGAATATATTTACAGGAACGGGGACGTCTATATCGGCGGGTGGAAAAACGACAGGATGGATGGATTGGGCTTCATCATGGACAGGAACAATAAAATTGTGAAGAAGGGCTTCTGGAATGATGGTAAATACTCCGGTGAATGATCATCCCGTATTCCCGGCATCTGAAACCCGGGATTGATTTCCACCGAGATTGTTTTTTCTTGAATTTATTTTCATGCAGGATATCATAAACGCTGAAAAAGGGGCCGGCTTTTCCATGATGGTCTGATCCGATAAATAGACAATGTCGGACCCCAGACCGGGAGGTGGAAATGAACGTCGGCCTGAATCCGGTAAAAATCATCTGGATGATGATGTGGGCCGCCATCGCATCCATACTGCTGTTCTTTTCCATAACTGTATCCGCTATCCTCAGTAAAACCGGCAACCTGGCCTTTACGTTTTCAAAAATCCGGGGGGGATAATGCCGGGCGTCACCTTCGTCCGTTGCGAAATCCTGAACCGCGCGCGGATAATAAAGGGGCAGTCCTACGTCATCATATCCAACCACCAGTCGCATTTCGACATACTGGCTATCGTCGATAAGACGAGAAAGGCAATTATCGAGAATTTCAATCCCTCTTTTTAAGATTTTTAAAAAAAATTTCACTCTTTTATAGTCCGCCGGTGTTGTTTTTTTTAAACACGGCGTAAATTTTACCCTGTTTTATATCCGTTTCACAACAACTGAAAAAATAAATCAGATTCCGGCAACATTTCGGGGCCAGTCCCGATGTTGAAATATTTTTTATCAGGAGATAAAAATGAGGAGCATAAAAAAATTATTGGCCTGTTTTATCGGCGTTGCGTTATCGTGCATTTTCATGGCTGGATGCAATCCGTCCGTTACGCCGCCTGCCGGCAGCTTGACCGTCAGCGGGAGATTGAATCCCGGCGCGATTCTGTTGTCTCTGGGATTTAAAATGAACGTTTACAGCCAGGACGGGACGCTGGTCGCGGAAGGAGTAGAGCGGGACTCGATGAATAGAATTTCTTTCAATGTATCCGCTCCGGGCACCTACATCTGCAGGGTGCAATACGACCAGCCCATGCTTTACATGGCAATCCCAAGCATCGGTTTAACCATGCAGTCCTTCGTTATCGATGTTCATGCGGACGGTAAAAGTCATTTCAAGGGGGTCGACGCTTACATGGGGGATTTTGGTTTTATTCCTGAGCCGATAGAGCTTGACAAGCCGGCATTTCTTCCTTCTGCCTTGAATCTGTCCGGGACCTATGCATCCATTTACGGCAGCTCGAACGCATATATCGAAAATACTTACGACACGCAGAACAGGCGGACCCTGAGCAGGATTTATCTCGGGACCGATTCAAGCGGGACCCTTTTCTGCACCAGTACCTATGCCTATAATGCCGATGGAATGCTTGCGACTGTGACTACGGACGCGACCGATAATACCAAGGACACCCATATCGCTTACGCCTACAGCGGGAAAAAGCCGGTCGAGGTCAGGTATTATTCCGGGCTGGATTCCAGCGGAACGCTCACCAGCATCCTGAACTTCACTTATAACGCCGACGGAAGGCTGACAAACTGCAAATACTATTTTTCGGCCCTTAACAGCTACACGGAAAATTCGGTAACGTACAACCCGGACGGACGAGTGACCGGGATAACCTGCTATCGCGGAACGCTGCCGGGCGGAACAGGCAAGACCGTTTCCAGTATCGATACGGTGTCCTATGATTCAAACGGCTGCATGATAGGCTATACATCGGACGGCTCGGTTTCAGGCAATGACGTCAGATATGACTTCACGCTGAATTCCTCGCGTCTTCCCGTCAGCATGGATACTTTCATGGGGGATCTTCCCGGCGCGATGACGAAGCAGTCAACCGCGAATTATACTTACGGCGGCATTTACGGTCTTATAACCGGCAAACAGGATCCGAATATGAACTACACGTACAGCTATGATCCGTCATGGGCGCAGACATCGCTGACTGTAAATTCTTCCATAGACCTCACGGATGCCTTCATTGAATACTCTTACGATGCCGACGGGAACCTCTCAACATATAAAAAGTATTCCGGAAAGACCGCGCCCTCCGGTACCCCGGACGCGTCGATGACTTATTCGTGGATTTTCTCAAATTAGCGGATTTGATATCACGCATCAAAAGGGCCGCCCGTCATCCGGACGGTCCTTTTTTCGTCTTAACCGGCCGGATGATCCTGTTTAATCGTCGTGCCTGTGATAGAGATAGTGTGAATGGACGTGCCTGTGCAGTTTTTTCCCGTGCCTGTGCACGTGCTCATGGACCAGGTTGTTTTTCCTGAGGAGCTCCGTGTCCCTGAGTATGGCGTCAACGCTGCCGACCTTTTCTATCCCGTGGTTTTCGGACATTACCGCTATCCTGGGCTCCAGGTGCCCTATGAGCTCGAGGTCGTGCGTGGCTATCACTATGGTTTTCCCGGCCTCGTGAAGGGAGAGCATGAGGTCGGTCAGGAAGGACTCCGTCCCCAGGTCCAGGCCTCCGGTCGGTTCGTCCAGCAGCAGCACCTCGGGGTTCATAGTAAGGACGGACCCTATGGCCACCTTCTTTTTTTCGCCGCCGGAGAGCATATGCACCGGCCTGTCCGCGAGGCGTTCGATGCCGAGCATTTCCATGGCCTCGCTGCACCTTTCCATGGCCTTGCCTGGGGGTATATCGGTCTGCAGGGGGCCGAACATCAGCTCGTCAAGCACGGTCGGGCAGAAGAGCTGTACGTCGGAGTTCTGGAAGATGATGCCGACCCTGCTCCTGAAGAAACGGTTGAAGTCCCTGTCTCTCAGGGCCTTGCCGGTGATCTCTTTGCCCCTGAATCTGATTTTTCCGGATGACGGCATCAGGAGCGCGCACATTATCTGGAGGAGCGTCGACTTGCCGCTCCCGTTCTGACCTATGACGGCGAGCATCTCGCCTTTCCTGACATCAAGGGAAACGTCGGTAATGGCGGGAATGGTCCCGTGATAGCTGAAGTTTATTTTACTGAGCTCAAATAATTTATCCATTGGACCTCATAACGCGGATATTATTATTCCGGGGGCCATGACCGCGGCGAAGAGGGCCAGGTCCGCGGCCGTGATCCTGTCCGTAAGGTAAAAACTGACGCTGCCGGAAAAGCCCCTCGCCACCATGGCCCTGTAGACCTCCTCGTAGGCGGCGGTCGATTTTTTAAATACCAGGAAGGTCCTTCCGGCGATGATGTCCCTTATTTCCGAGCCCTTAACATTCCCTATCAGCCTGCTTTTCAGGGCGAGATAAAAATCCTCTATCGTTTTCGAAAGGATGAATATGTATTTGTATGAAAGAAGCACGATCATTATGAAGGAATCCGGGACCCTGAAGGTCTTCAGCGATTTCATGAGATCGTAAAATGGCGTCGTGAATATTATCAGCAGTGAAACCGATACGGAATTCATCACCCGCAGGCACAGCATCGCCACGCCGCTGAGTCCCTCCCTGGTGATCCCTATCTCCGCGGGTATCCTGTATATCCAGAACTGCCTCGCGCCGTCAAGCCTGGCCAGGTGCAGGACGATCTCGCCGTCCGTTATAATGTTCAGGGAGGAGGGCAGGGCGACGAGAAATCCGAAAAAGAACCCGGCGAATAAAATTTTTTTATAGATCCTGAACAGGTCGAGTCTTGAAACTGTTATGAAAATGAACATGATCAGGAACAGGAAAGCCTCGGAGGAGACGTCTTTTTTAATGCTGATGAGCAAGATGTTGAATATGAAGAATACTAGCTTCAGGCGCGGATTCAGCCTCTGGAACAGTCCGTTTTTTTTTGACGTTTCCCATTGTACGTAATTGGCCCCGACTATTTCGGCAAGGGATTTAAGGCTTTTATCGATAAAATTAAACACCGGGCCTCCTTTTAATAAAACCCGGTGTTTAATTTAATAGCCGGAGTGTTCGTGTCATTCATTTTTTTTAACTAGGAGCCTGGACAAAAGATAGAGCAGGCCGCCGCAGACGATGATCCCGATCGCCCCGGACAGCATGTAGGACAGCGCCTGTACCATGAATGTGGATTTTTCATCTCCCAGGTTGTAGTCCGGGATCGGGGCCTTCCAGATTTCCGAGTCCTTTTCCATGCCTGCGGGAACGTATCCTATCATCTCCTTTATCTTGTCCTTCGACCATTCGCCCCATGCCTCTCCCGCCTTCATCAATTCAGGGAGTTTGATCCCTATGGGGGATACGACGGCCATGACCACCAGTCCGATAAGCAGTTTTTTCTGAAAGCTGTTCATGTTATTCCTCCTTCATGGCGTGGATGGACGCCGGATCGCTGATCAGGAAAAATTTTAAAATTACCGCGGTCACCAGACCCTCGATGATGCCGAAGAGCAGGAGGTGCTCCAGTGCCATCGCCGGGACCGCGACGGACAGCCCGTAGGGGGCGTAAAGGGGCCTGCCCGCCTCCGATGCTATGAGGGGCTGGATGCCGAATTCTACGGCCGTAAGGAGCGCTGCTACGTTGAGGCCTATATATCCCGCGGCGAACGCAGCGGCGATGACCCTTCTGCCTTCCCTGGTTTTTCCTTTTATGAATCTGAACGACCAGTATGAAACGAAAGGTATCACCACGCCCATGTTGAAGCAGTTGGCCCCGATCGCGGTTATGCCGCCGTCTCCGAAAATGAGGGCCTGTATGATGAGCGCAACGGACACGGCTATGACCGCGCTCCAGGGGCCGAGAAGTATTGCGATGAGGCCGGCGCCCACGGCGTGCCCGGTCGTCGCGCCGGGGATCGGCACGTTGAACATCATTATGAGAAAAGAGAAGGCGGAAGCCATCCCCAGGTACGGAATGGTCTGCGCGGATAAAACCGACCTGATTTTTTTAAGCGCCGCCGCCAGGAAGCCCGCGAACAGCGCGTAAAATGGTATATAGGTCTGAGGACTGAGATAACCGTCTGGTATGTGCATGTTGGGTCTCCTTTATGATTAAAATCTTATCGTCACTCCGGACATTGCCGAGTAATCAGTTTCGGCCTTCGTCAATCCGTATTTGAAGCCCGCGTCGAAGTCGAAATTTTCGGTCGGCGACCAGATGAAGCCCCCCAGGACGAACACCGGAGGCATGCCGGTTATCCTATCCGGGTCCCGCGGGTCCCGCCTGGTGAGGTTTACCCTTGTGCTTTTTTCGGGGTTCCTTTCAGCGCCTGTATTGGCAACAAGTCTGAACCCCTTGACCAGTTCGAACTCGCATGCGGCGGAAGCGTGCCAGATGTCCTTTTTTTCGTGGACCGTATTTTCATTTCTGATGTATCCAAGGTTGACATGTATGGTGAAGGGTTCCAGGTTTATCGTCGTTATCAGGAATCCGTATGCTCCGAATTTCCCGGCGCCGAGGTCGCCTCCTGTCGGAACTGAAATGCCGGGCTTCAATGCGAAATTGAATCTGCCCGATTCCAGAAAGTTCCATTTCAGCTCAACAGAATTGTCGCCGAACCCGGACTCGGTGCTCGTGGTCCTTTTAAAAAGCGGTGCCCAGTCGTCATAGGTGGCCGCGATGAAGGCCTTCAAGTCGTCGGAACCGGCTTCCTTATTGAATAACCCAATGATCGGATATGTCCTGATCTTGACAGATTGATAAGGGAAATTGACGCTCAGGTCCAGTTTATCGATAATCCCGTATGTCATGGTGAACTGCGTGGATGTTGAAAACTCTCTTTCCTGGTGCGTTCGCTCGTATCCATATTCTCCGTTGAATTCCAGCTCGAACTTTCCTTTTCCCTGGGTGCCGGTGTCGTCCGTTATAAGCGGATGGGCCGCGTGAATGTTTTCATTAATAAAAAGCAATAAAAATGACATGACCGTCAGACAATAACAAGCTTTTCTTTTTTTCTTATTTTGATCAAGCATAATTTTATAACCTCTTTGTGCGTTTAGTAATATTTTTTATAATTTTATAATACTTAACGACACAAAAAAGTTTCAATAATATTAATTCAATAAAATTATGCTTTTAATGTTATTTTTTTAAATTTATTATACGTATAATTGTGCAGATAATCAACTTAATACAGAAATTTTTGAGGTTTCAGGATATCAGCGCGGAATTTATGAAATCATTGAGGGGTTTGATCGCTTTGAATGACCTGATGCATGTTTGCGGGAATGATTTAGACATCAGTTCCGGGTCGCTGACCGGTTTTGTTGCGGTGAAGCTGAAGTATCTGAGCATGTCCATTGCCGGATGGTTCTTCGGATAGCCCTTTGGATAGGTCTTGAGCCTTGCTTCATCAAGAGACGTATATTCGCTTGCGAATCCCTTTTTGCCGAGGATTTTCCTGAACTCTTCGTGCTTCCGGGCGATAGCGGCCCTGATCATGTTCAGCTCTTTCGACTGGGGCATGTATGTCCCACCTCCCAGGAAACAGCTGCCCGGCTGCACCTGGAGGTAGTATCCGGCGCCGGCCGTCTTTCTGCCGCCCCTTTTCATGAATATTCCGAAATAGGTCTTGTACGGGCTTTTGTCCATTGAAAAGCGTGTGTCCCTGTAAATCCGGAACAGGCAGTCCTCCGGGGAGACATCAGCGACCGATGGATCGAACCTTTCGATCTCTCCCAGGAGGAACATGGTGACGTGGTAGATGTCTTCACGGGCCTTTTCGTAAAGGCCCCTGTTTTTTCCGAACCACTCCCTCGTGTTGTACTTCGAAAGCTTTTTTAGAAAATCGAGAGTATCTTTATTGATCATGTTCTTATAAAATTGAACGGCCCGGGCATCTGCATGCCCGGGCCCGCTGCAGTCAATCTTTCATTTCGCTCTTCAGATCGTCGCCCATTCCCTGGATGACCCTTTCCCTGAACCTGGCGAGGGTCGTGCTGTCCGTGATCTCGTAATCGCTTTCAGGGTACTTGTTTTTCATGGTCATGATGGTGTCGCCCGTAACGGTGGAAACAAGCCTGATGTGGAGCTGGAAGGTGAAGAATTTTTTTATCTTCTGCTTCTGGAAGCTTTTTTTAAGCTTCCTGTCGTATTCGCTGTAGGTGACGGTTTTCCTCTCTTCCCTGTTCTGGGTTATTTTTCCGAAAAGCAGGGCCTGCGCGCCGGAGAGACGCCCGATCTGCACCGAATCGTCGACGACGCCCGCCTGTGATTTTTCAATTTCCTTCAATACTGAATTCAGCCTCTCCCGCTCCACCACCTTTTTCCCGATGTTGAGGAAATGCCCCCTGAAGCTTTCCTCGGCCTCGACCGCTATCCTGGGGTCTATTCCCGGCTCGCATTCAAACTTCATGACAGCAAGGGCCTGGATTTTTTTCATTTCCTCCCTGTTCACGGAGATGGTGGTGGTCTTGCAGGACATCACCGGAACCAGAAGACACGCAAGCATTATGACAGGGATCTGTTTTTTTAACATGTTTTTTATTCCTGCTGTGTATAATTTTTTTTATTACATCCTTATGATAAGGCCTGATTCATAAATTTGTCCATTATTTTTTATGTGGCCGGTTTCTTTTTGGGGCCGGGGTATGCGATAATCCCCGTTGAAATGCTTCCCTTTTTTCCGCGATATAAAATAATTGACCTCTCCGCCGGTGCCTGAATTAATGAAAAAAGATGGAATTTGAAAAAGTCTTGCGCTTCAACCGGTGAGTTTATGAATAATCCTGCAATGCTGTTTGAAAAATCGGACAATCTTGAAAGCTTCAGGAACGGCATTATCGGGCTCGGCGGCGTTTTTCCATTTGAGAGGGACGATATGATAGAGCTCGGGGAGAAATATTTCGAGAGATATCCCGAATGCTACAGCAACAGGGACTGTTCCACGGTCCAGATAGGCTACCAGATAGTCAGGATCTGCATCATTGAAAAGCTGGTCGAGGGGATGCCGGAGAGCGCCAAATCCGGATACAGGAAGATATTCACGGACGTCTCCTCGATAAAGGAAACGGTTGAAAGACTCGTTAGGGCCAACGGCGCCGATTCGGTAATGAGGGACTATAAAAGCATTTCGGAAAAGGCGGACGCGATCAGGACGACAATAGACACGATCCCGGTAGGGATGGTGAAGGAAAGGTTCGTGGGAGGCGTGAGCAACATTTACAACATTCTTTATCTTCTGAAAACCAGTTTATCCGTCCATACGGGGTGAGAGCTCCATGATTGATGCCGTAAAAAAATTTTTCCTGGACAGGCTGAGGGTGAACAGCCTCAAGACCAGGATCATTTTATGGACCTGCATCGTGTCTTTTTCTTCACTTGCAATACTCGCCGTCGTTTTTTATTTCAGGACCAGCAACGCGCTGATGGAAAACGAATCCCGCGGGCTGGTGGCGGTCAGGGACCTGTATTCAAGGGAAATCGGGCTCTGGCTGGACGGCGTGTCCCATGATCTGAAAAACATATCAGGGAGCGGGGAGATAAGGTCACTGTCCGAGGCGGCGCCCGGTGGCGCGCTGACGGACGCCCTGAGGCCCCTTCTGCAGAACCGCATGAACGCGTACAGCATTTTTTACGAGATCATGCTGGTGGACTCCGGCGGCAGGGTGATTGCCTCCACCAGGGAGAGGGGAAGCGGCGAAGACGCGCAGGCCGGGGCGCTTGCGGCGGAATCCGTTAAATCGGGCGAGATACTGGTCAGGGACGCGTTTTATTCAAAGGAAATGAATTCGGCGGTGATCGTCGCGGCCGCGCCGGTATATTCCGCGTCGGACGGCAGGAGGATAGTAGCCGCCGTCGCCGGGAAGATAATTTACGAGAAGGCGCTTTCCGGAATCGTCTCCGGAAGGACGGGCCTGGGAGATTCGGGGGAAGTCCTCCTGATCAATAAAAAGCTCAATCCCCTGGGAAGGCTCATGGGATACAACGGCAACCCGGCCGACCTCAGGATCGATGAAAAGTATTCGCGCCTGGCGCTCGGCGGAGGGACCGGCGTCACGGAGGGATCCGACTACAGGGGGAAGAAGGTCCTTGCCGCGTACATGAATATCCCTCGGACGGGGTGGGCCCTGGTGGCCAAGAGGGACACAGAAGAGATAATGAAGCCGCTTAGGTCGGACGTCGTGCTGATCTGGCTGCTTCTACTCGTGCTTGGACTTGCCGTTTTCTCCGAGGCGGTCATGATGGCCAGCAACGCTTCCGGTCCGATAATAAGCCTCACGGATTTTTCGAACAGGGTAAGGGAAGGGGATTACTCGGCCAGGATCGCGGCCGGCAGGATCGACGAGTTCAACGACCTTTCCAGGGCGCTGAACGGCATGGCGGACTCCATCCTCTCGCAGCTGGACGTTCAGAAGAGGAGTCTGGAGCTAATCGAGGTGATGGTGTCGTCCCTGGACCTGAACGATTTCAGCCGCGGCCTGCTGTCGAGGCTCATCGAGATCACCGAATCCAGCATAGGGGCCTTCTACGTGCTCTCGAAGGACGGGAGCGATTTCATACACCTGAGCTCGATAGGGCTGGATTCGGACAAGCTTGACGCTTTCCACTCGGAGAGGTTTGAGGGCGAGTTCGGCAGGGCGCTCGCCACCAGAAGCGTGGCCGTTACCAGGAACATAGACGGCAGCTCGATACTTAACCTCAGGACGATTATCGGAGACGTGCCTCCGACCGAGATAATGACCATCCCCGTCATAGTGAAGAACAGGAGCATGGCAATCATATCGATGGCGACCATGAGCGCTTATACGGACGAGATGCTGAGAATACTTGACACGGTCAGGCCCGTGATGAGCACGGCGTTTTCCAACATCCTGGCCAACGAGGAGACCAGGAGGCTCATGCTGGAGCTATCGGAAAAGAACCAGATGCTCGAGTCGCAGAAGGACGCGCTGGAGTTCCAGGCGGACGAAATGAGGAGGCAGAGCGACCAGCTCAAGAAGCAGAACATCGAGCTCGACATGCAGAGGGTCAGGGTAGAGGAGGCGAACAAGCTCAAGAGCGAGTTCCTGTCAAACATGAGCCACGAGCTCAGGACGCCGCTGAACTCCATACTGGCCCTGTCCAGGGTGCTGTCGATGCAGCTCAAGGACAGGCTCTCGGACGAGGAGTCCGGCTACATAAAGATAATCAACCAGAACGGCGGGAAGCTCCTCACGCTGATCAACGACATCCTGGACCTTTCCAAGATCGAGGCGGGGAGGATAGACCTGCGGCCGAAAAGGATCGCCCTCCATTCTATAATAGGGATCATCACCGACAACCTCGAGCAGCTTGCGGAGGAAAAGGGCATATACCTGAAGGTCGACGTCCCCAGGGACCTCCCGCAGATCGAGAGCGACGAGTCCAGGGTCTACCAGATATTCCAGAACATCATCGGCAACGCCGTCAAGTTCACCGAGGAGGGAGGGGTTGAAATAACCGCTGATGGCGGTCCCGGGACTGTGAAGATAAGGGTCAGGGACACCGGGATCGGGATCGCGGAGGAAAACCTTCCCCACATATTCGAGGAGTTCAGGCAGATTGACGGCACCCTGACCAGGAAATACGACGGCACCGGGCTGGGGCTTGCCATAGCGTCGAAGTCCGCGGAGCTGATATCCGGTACGATCAGGGCCGAGAGCAGGCTCGGCGGGGGTTCGATGTTCGAGGTAACGCTTCCGGTCGCATGGGCCCGCCAGGACTTCGGCAACGGCAGGGTCAGCGTGTCCGCAGGCCGGGATCCGGACCCGGGCCCCGTGGACGGGACAGGCGCGGAATCCAGGACTGACGAATCCCCGGCTCCGGGCCGGAGGTACAGGGTACTCGTCGTGGACGACGACAGGGACAACATCACCACTCTAAACGCCGTTCTGCAGAACCGCTACGAGATCCTGGAGGCCAGGGACGGGAAGAGCGCCGTTGAATACGCGCTCAACATGAACCCGGACATCATACTCCTCGATATAGCCCTTCCGGGGATGAGCGGCTTCGAGGTGGCGGCGGTACTCAAGGCTGACAGGATCGCGAGGAGGATCCCGATAATCGCCGTGACCGCGCTTACGATGGTCGGCGACAGGGAAAGGATACTCAGGGCGGGATGCGACGACTACATTCCGAAACCATACAGCATAGACGATCTGCTCTCCAAGATGGAGAGATGGCTCAGGGTGGCGCATGAATAAGATACTGGCGATAGACGACAAGGCGGACAACCTGGTTACCGTATCCGCGCTCATCAGGAACCTTCTCCCCGGGACGGAGGTGATCGCCGTGCAGTCCGGCAGGGAAGGCATCGCGGCCGCGGAAAGGGAGCTCCCGGACGTGATCATACTCGACGTGAAGATGCCGGAGATGGACGGCTTCGAGGTGTGCAGGCTGCTGAAATCGAACGACGCAACGAAGCACATACCGATAATCCTTCTGACCGCGATAAAAACCGACGTGCCGAGCAGGATCCACGGCCTGGAGCTGGGCGCCGACGCCTTTCTGACCAAGCCGATAGACGAGACCGAGCTTGTAGCGCAGATAAACGTGATGCTGAGGATCAAGCACACAGAGGACCTGCTCAGGATGGAGAAGGAGCTGCTGGAAGTGATGGTCGAGGAGAGGACCGAGGCGCTCACCAAGGAGAGGGACTTCATAAAGAGCCTGGAGGACGCGTCGCCCGCATACTACGTGGCGCTGGGCCCGGAAGGCGGTGTGATGACCATGAACAGGGCCATGCTCGCCGCCCTCGGCACCGTAAACGACAGGGCCAGGGGGCTGGATTTTTTCGAAGGGTTCGTCCACGAGCAGGACAGGGAGATGGCCAGGAGGGCCTTCTCCCTCATGATGGAGAACAGGAAGACGCCGACCGTGGAATTCGGACTGGTCGCGGAAGACGGGCGCGACCTGCTGGTCGAGTGGCAGGGGAGGCCCTTCTACGCGAAGGGCGGGGCTCTTGAGTTCGTGTTTTTCGTGGGGATAGACATAACGGAGAGAAAGCGCCTTGAAAAAATAATAATGAACGACAGCGAGAAGGAGAGGAACAGGATCGGGCAGAACCTGCACGACGGACTGGGCCAGCACCTCGCGGGCATCGCGTTCAAGAGCGAGATCCTCAAGCTGAAGCTGAGGGAAAGGTCCGCGGAATCGAACGAAGACGTTGACGAAATAATCATGCTGGTGAACCAGGCCATCGACCAGGCGAGGGACCTGGCAAAGGGGCTCTGTCCCGTGGACATGTCCGCGGGCGGGCTCAGGAGCGCCCTCGAGGATCTGAGGAACAATACATCCAGGCTGTTCGGCGTCAACTGTCTCCTGGACTGGGACGAGATGGTAAGCATAGAGGGCGACATGGAGGGGTCCCACCTCTACTACATCGCGAAGGAGGCGGTAAACAACGCTGTCCGGCACGGGAAAGCCAGGAATATACTCATATCGATGGGCCTCATGGAGGGGTCGGCAGCAATGAGGATAACCGACGACGGCATAGGGATACCGGAAAACACCGACGAGGCGATCGGGATGGGACTGAAGATAATGCGCTACAGGGCGTGGATAATCGGGTCATCCTTCGAGGCCAAAAGGAGCCCCGGGGGCGGCACCGAGGTCGCCTGCGTCATAAGGGGCGCGGCATGGAAGGAGGATGGGGCGCTTCCAGAAGACCTGAAGATGAGGTTCCTTTCGGAGAGGAACGACCACAGGGCGAGGATCCTGGTCGTGGACGACCACCCGATCGTCAGGCAGGGGCTTGTGCAGATAATCAACCGCGAGGAAGACCTGTTCGTGTGCGGTGAGGCGAGGAGCGCCGAGGAGGCGATAAGGCTCGTTTCACGCCTGGAACCGGACATGCTCACGGTCGACATATCGCTCGAGGGGTCAAGCGGCCTTGACCTCATCAAGGCCATGAAGTCCAGGTACCAGGGGCTTCCCGTCCTGGTCCTGTCGATACACGACGAGTCGATTTACGCCGAGAGGGCCGTGAGGGCCGGCGCGAGGGGATACATAATGAAGCAGGAGGCGCCGCAGACCGTGGTGTCCGCGATAAGGACGGTGCTTTCAGGCGGCCAGTACCTGAGCGACAATTTGAAAAAGACCCTGCTTAACAGGGACTTCTTTGGAGAGCCTTCCGGCAGGGCCGCGCCCGAGGAGGTGCTGACGCACCGCGAGTTCGAGATATTCCAGCTGATAGGCCAGGGCCTCGGCAACAGGCACATCGCGGACAGGCTCAACATAAGCGTCAAGACGGTAGAGAACATAAGGGACAAGATCAAGAACAAGCTGAACATAGAGAGCGCGTCCGATGTCGCCCGTTTTGCGATACAATGGACCATAGAGAAGACCAAGCCGGAGGGGAAGGGGAATTAGAAAACCTGCTTTGTCGGGCCCAAAAGGACCGGTTATCCAAATAATAAACCGCTAGTTGAAAAAAACCCTGTAAACATAGGCGCCTGCAGTCGGAAAGGCAAAACTTTCATCCCGCTCAATACTGCCCGTTGCTATTGCGCTGTCTTTTTTATAAATGTTAATTTTGAATCCCAGTGGACCTGTCATGCTGCTGTAATTCATTTTAACGCTATCCGGTAAATCTGGTTCTACGGAAGTATCGCATCCCAGGTAAATGAGACTTTTCAGAGTTTTGATTATCATTTCGGCGAGAGCTTCTTTTATTATCATTTTTTATCCCCTTTTTTTTAAAAATATTTTAATATTAAAATTGGGCCTTATAATAACCCTTCAGTTTGTGATGCATCATATTATAAGCGTCGAAAAACCCGCCAAACTGACAAAATTTTCATGAAAAAAATTATAAATTTTATTTTTTCAGGTTAAATATAAACAAAAAATATTTTTTATATAGGATGATTCCCCTATCCGATTAATGGATCATTCCCCTATTTACAAGCACCCCGTTTTCTGCCTATATATTATCCGACAACCATGACGAACCGGAAGGATACCGATAGCGCGAATATAAATCTTGAGGAGTTGACTCTATGAATTATAAGGCTGGCGTTTGTAATTTCTGCGGTACGGGATGCGGCCACATCCTGAACGTCGAGGGCGGCGCGGTTAACGGCGTATTCGCCCTCCAGGGACACCCGGTCAGCAAGGGCAGACTATGCGTGAGGGGCTGGCACATGCACGAGCTTCTCCGCGACAGCCAGAGGATCGATTCTCCGATGATAAAGAAGAACGGCAGGTTCGAAAAGGCCGGATATGACGAGGCCATATCCCTTGTCGCGAAGAAGCTCGGAGAATACAAAAATCCGTCTTCCGAGATAGCCTTTCTCGCGTCACCCAGGTCCTCCAACGAAGACGGCTACCTCCTCATGAAGCTCGCCAGGTCTGTATTCAAAACAAACAACATCAGCCTCGATTCGGAGTCCGGGCACAGGAACAGCCTGAACGTATTGCACAGGGGCACCGGGATGGCTGGAATGCTCGGTTCACTTGAAGACATAAAAAAAGCGGAATACATACTCGTAATAGGCACCGACCTCACCAGGCAGAACCCGATAATCGGGAGTGAAATACACATGGCCGCCAGGGCCGGCTCGAAGGTGGTGACGGTCGGCAGTAAACTGACTCAAATTGCTAAACTCAGCGACGTGCATCTTCAGCTCAAGCCCGGATCCAAAAAAGTTTTCCTAGCTGCTGTGGCAAAGTCGCTCATAGAAGAAAATCTGCACGACGCCGAGTTTATTCAAAAGCATACTGAGGGCTTTGACGGCTTCGCCAACTCTCTCGGCTCTCTCAGTCATAACGATATCTCCTCCATAACCGGGCTTGGGCTTGAAGATATCAAAACCGTCGCGAGGGACCTCGCGACGGCGAAAACAGCTATGGTGTTCTTCACCTCCGGGATTTCCGGGCTGGATGAGGACACCGTGTCATACATATACAACCTTTTCGTTATCGCGGGAAAGATCGGCAAGGAGGGATGCGGCGTGAACCCGGTGACGGGCATCTGCAATCTACAGGGCGGATACGACATGGGACTGGCCCCCGACCTCCTGACGGGCTTCAGGCCGATCTCCGACAAATCCGCCGCAAAAAGCTTCAGCGACGCCTGGGGGGCCGGGTTCCCCGATGAGCCGGGCAGGGGCGTGTACGAGATGCTGGCGGACAAATCGTCGGGCCTCAAGGCCCTTGTCGTCGTAGACCACGACGAGAGCATAGTGCGGCAGGCCGAAGCGATAAAGAAGCTCGACTTCGTGGTGTACGTGGGCTCGTTCGAGAACCCCTTCGCCGAATACGCGGACGTCGTCATTCCATCTGCGGCTTACGTGGAATACGACGGCACATATACCAGTACCGACAGGCGCGTCCAGCTTTCCAGGAAGAAGACGGAGCCTGCCGAAGGCGTGATGCCGGCATGGCGGATTTTTACCGGGATCGCGGAAAAGGCCTCCGCCAGATGGAGCTATTCGTCCCCGGCCGACGTGATGGCAGAGATTGCGAAACTGACCCCTTCGTATTCCGGGATCAGTTATGACAGGTTCAGCGGCGTCGGCGGCATACAGTGGCCGTGCGACGGCAGGCGGCCTGAAGGGACCAGGTACTTCAGGGTCGATGACGCGGCATCGAAGATTAAACTCGCCGGCGTGACCGGCAGCTTCAAGACGATGAGGCCGAGCGGCGAGTACCCGT
This sequence comes from Spirochaetota bacterium, assembly GCA_025457915.1. Taxonomy (GTDB): domain Bacteria; phylum Spirochaetota; class UBA4802; order UBA4802; family UBA5550; genus JALOTL01. The sequence goes on from JALOTL010000020.1 coordinate 46,398, forward strand.
GGCTGCTCATGGTGGGCAAGGCCAACCACTTCTGGCACCAGAACAACCTCATGAAGCGGACTTTCATCCCGAAGAGGGAATACAACGCGACCCTTCTCCTCTATCCGAAGGGCTACGTCGAGATTTCAGGAGATGACGCCAAGAAGCTCCAGGTTAGGGACAGATGGCCCGTGAACATAGTATCGCAGTACGGATCCATGAAGGTCGCGGTAAGGGTGTCGGACGAGGTCAGGTCAGAGACGGCCTTCGTGCCTTACTTCATACAGGACATGATAACCGAGTTCCTGCTCGCGCACAACGAGCTCATAATCGAGCAGGGCGAGGACGCAATAATACCAATAAGGATCGAGAAGGTATAAGCCATGTTTTTGATAAAAAAGAGCGAAGTACTGAAACTGGCGGAGGAGCTTTCGAAGACGTACGCCGTATACGGGCCCGTGGTCGAGAAGGAATCAAACCAGACCTTCTTCGTGAGGCCGGACAGCATCGGAGACATCGACCTTGATGCCCCGATCCCGTCCCAGCCCCCGAAGCACACGGTGTTCCCGCAGATCGAGAGGATTTTCCATTACAGCTACGACAAGGGGGCGAAGAGGGCCGAGATTATCGCGGACTTCAAGCCCGAGCCCAAGGCCCTGTTCGGCCTGCGTTCGTGCGACCTCAACGGCGTCCAGTGCCTGGACAGGTTCTTCATCGGCCAGGAATTCACGGACGACGTGTACCTTGAGCACAGGAAAAAGACCTTCATCGTGACCAATACCTGCGTGAAGCCGTTCAAGCAGTGCTTCTGCGTGTGCACCGACAGCGGGCCGAGCGCCCGCGAGGGATACGACCTCAACATGACCGATCTCGGCGACGAGTACCTTGTAGAGGCCGGCAGCGACAGGGGCAAGGCCCTGGCTGAAAAGATGGGACTGAAAAAGGCCGGGAGCGGCCACCTCGAGGCCAAGAAGGCCGTGGTCGACGGATCGATATCAAGGTTCGAGAGCATAGCAACCGACAACAAGGCATGGATTTCACGGGTGATGAACAGGATCACGACGGGCTTCATTAAGGGTGAGATCTGGGAATACATAGGCAACCAGTGTTTCGAGTGCGGGGCCTGCACCTTTGTGTGCCCGTCATGTTCCTGCTTCAACATCGAGGACGTCAACAGGAAGGACTCCTCAACCGACAGGCTGAGGTCCTGGGACTCCTGCTCCTTCGAGGGCTACACCAGGATGGCCGGCGACCACAACCCGAGGAAACCGGTCGAGGACAGGAGGAACAAGAGGTTCTTCTGCAAGCTTTCATACTCGCAATCCAAAAAATACCTGAGGCCCGGATGCGTGGGCTGCGGCAGGTGCCAGTGGGTCTGCCCGGGCGACATAGGGTTGCCGAACGTTGTGACCTATATTAGAAGAGAAATTACAAGCAGGTGACGGACATGTGTGAAAAGGGAAATTGCGAAAATACCAACAGGGCGGTCACCATCCCGGAAATCGCCACCATCGACGAGATCAAGGACGAGATAGAGGACGTAAAGACCTTCTATCTTTCATTCGACGACAAGAAGCTGGACGGCTCTTTCAGGATCAAGTCCGGTCAGTTCATCATGTGCACGGTATTCGGCGCGGGCGAGTTCGCCGTGTCCCTGCCGCCCAGCCCGGAAAACGACCGCTTCCACATCTCCGTCAGGAAGGTCGGCAAGGTGACCGACGCGCTACACGAGCTCACGGCCGGGGACAAGGTCGGGATACGCGGGCCGTTCGGCAACGGGTTCCCGTTCGACGAGATAAAGGGGAAGAACGTCGTTTACGTCGCCGGCGGAATCGGGCTCATACCGCTGAGGTCATCGATCGTGCACGTGCTCCAGCACAGGGAGGATTTCGGCAGGATCATACTGCTCTACGGGGCCAGGTCGCCGAAGGACCTGATGTACGAGTACATGATAGAAAAATGGCAGAAGATCGACGGTTTCGAAACCTTCATCTCCATAGACAACCCGGTGGATGGATGGAAGGGGGAGGTCGGCTTCGTAAACCAGCTGATAGAGAAGGCGAACGTCCCGGCTGAAAACACGGTGGCGTTCGTGTGCGGGCCCCCGGTGATGTTCAACAACGTCATAAGGGACCTGATGGCAAGGGGCCTGAAGGACGACAGCATCATTTCGACGCTGGAAAGGCACATGAAGTGCGGGATAGGAAAATGCCAGCATTGCGCGATAGGCAGGACCCTGGTCTGCACAGACGGGCCGGTGTACACCTACAGGCAGATAAAAACTTTAGGCGAGCAGATCTGATGGAAGTTCTGGATAAGATAGAGAGTCTCCTCAAAGACAATACTTGCCTTGTCGGCATGGGAAATTACCTGAGAAGCGACGACGCGGTAGGACTCTACATAGTGGACGAGCTGAGGGACAGAGAAGTCCCCGGCAACCTGAGCATACTCAATGTCGAAGACGTGATTGAAAGCTATGTGTACAAAATTGCGGGACTGGACTGCGACAACGTGGTTATTCTGGACGCCGTGAAAGCGGATTCAACTATCGGATCAATAGTGTTCGGCAGGCTGAATGACTTTGAGGAGCTCCTGTCTGATTACTCTACCCACAAGCTCTCGCTCAAGATCTCAGGAAAAATACTGGAAGAGCACAACAAGCAGATCTATCTCCTCGGAATAGTCGCGGACAACCTGGACTACGGGACCGGGATCTCGGACGAGGTCAAAAAGAGCGCGGATCTGCTGAAGGATTTCATAATAAAATCGATCGCATCAAACAAAGGAGTATGTCAATGAACGCCGAGATTTACGGAAACCTGCTGACCGCCATGGCAGTACTCTTGCTGTCAGCAATCATAGTCCCGATCGCTGCCGGAAAAAGAAAGCTCGCCGGCTGGCTCAACTTCATATTCGTGTCCGCAGCGGCCGCAATCATCCTGAACATCAGCCTGGCCTCCATATTCGCGGGCTCCGTAGGGATCCTCGACCTCGGGCCGCTCGGCCTCGCGGGGCTCGCGGAAAAGTCCCCGGCGGCTCTCGCACTGGGCGGCTTCAGGATATACATCCTGGTCGACCCGTTCGCGGCTTTCTTCATGGCCATCATATCGTTCATGGCCGTCATGAGCGCGTTTTATTCCATACAGTACATGGAGCACTACCCGGATTACGGCCTGAGGGCATACTACCTCAACTTCCCGGTCTTCGTGGCCGGGATGATCGGCCTGGTCACCTTTGACGACCTCTCGATCGGGTTCACCATAGCCTGGCAGCTCATGACCGTTTCGTCGTACTTCCTGGTCAGGTTCGAGTTCAGGGAAAAGGGCAACGTCAGGAGCGCGAATAAGTACCTGGCCCTCATGGAGCTCGCCTGGGCGATGATCGTTGGAGCCACCCTGTTCATCAACGGCGCGGCGCCCGGCGATTCGATACACACGATAGTACAGAAGCTCTCCCAGACCGGGGCCGCCTACCACTACGTCATATTCGGACTCATATTCATCGGCTTCGGCTTCAAGGCGGGCATATTCCCTCTAGGCCAGCTCTGGCTGCCGGACGCGCACTCCATAGCTCCGTCCCCGATCAGCGCGCTGCTCAGCGGCGTGATGCTGAAGACCGGGATATACGGCATAATGAGGACCTTTTTCTGGATGGTGCCGCACGGCGAGGGAGCGCATTTCGACTCCTTTTTATGGGGGGTCGTGATCGCGTCGTTCGGCGTGGTGACGCTCTTCATCGGCACGGTACAGTCCATGAAGCAGAGCGACGCCAAGAGGCTCCTCGCGTACAGCTCGATCGGACAGATAGGATACATCGTCTTCGCGACGGGCGCGGCCCTGCTCATGACCGGGGTCGAGAGCCAGTTCGTCAGGATGCTCGGACTGGTCGCGATAATCGGGGCCGTTTACCACGTCCTCAACCACGCGGTCTTCAAGGGCCTCCTCTTCCTCACGAGCGGCAGCGTGCTTTACGCGGCCGGGACCAAGGACCTCAACAGGCTGGGGGGGCTGATAAAGTTCATGCCGGTGACCGCGGTCGTCGCCGGGATAGCGTCCCTTTCCATATCGGGAGTGCCTCCCTTCAGCGGGTTCGCCAGCAAGTGGACCATAATATCGACGTCGATCCTGGCCGGGAGCGAGATCGCCTTCCTGGCCCTGTTCGGAATAATCGCGCTTTTCACGAGCGCCGTGACCCTTTCCTGTTACGTGAAATTCTTCGGGATGACCTTCACCTCCGCCGGCACGGAATGGACGGTGAAAAGGGACATAAAAGAGGTCCCGGGCACCATGCTCCTTCCGAAAATCATACTCACGGCCGCATGCCTGGTTCAGGGCCTTGTTCCGTTCTTCTATATCAGCATGATAGCCGGGATATTCAGGAACTCGGCCGGATCGCTGCTGACCGCGGCCTTCGGCAGTTTCGACGCGGCAACCGCCATGTCGGCCCCGCTTCTGGGGGCCGGAATCAGGGGGGCTGACGGGACGGGCATTACAACCGCGGTACCGGCGGTCGTTCTCGGCATCTTCCTCGCGGCGCTGCTTTTCGCATGGCTGCTAAAGAGGTCGGGCGGCTCGCAGGAGAGGGTGGCTCCCACCTGGCTCTGCGGGTACCAGGAGCTCCGCGACTCGAACAGGTACAAGGACAGGAACATGTTCTCGTCTCTGAAGAACTTCCTCTGGTGGACAGGGGGAAACGTCAAGAAATGATCCAGAATAGCATAAGGGGTGGCATATGAAGGCTGCAGAAAACATATCAAAAAAGCTGAAGGACAGGTTCGGCGCCAGCGTCGTCAAGACCGAGAGCCCTTACGACTCCAGGCTTTTCGTGGAAATAAAGAAGGAGGCCGTGAAGGAGATCTCGAACGAGCTCATAGCGCTCGGCGCGAGATACCTGGTCGGCGTCGGATACGACAGCATAAAGAGGGACGGAAACCTGGGGATGGTCCATACCTTTTCCTTCGACAGGGACGACCTTTTCGTGTGCATTAAGATGGCGGCCCCGGCCGACAGCCCGGTGTTCGATTCCATCACTCCGGACATCCCCAACGCCGGATGGTCCGAGAGGGAATACATGGACCTGCTCGGCATGAAGTTCACAGGGCACCCCAAGCCGAAGAGGCTTATACTGGCGGACGACTGGCCCGAGGGAATCTATCCCCTCAGGAAGGAGGTCCCCCACAACCTGATGCCTCCCGCGGCGGAGGACGTCGCCTACCAGCTCGACGAGGCGCCTGAGGGCACCACGACCGTGCCGATAGGCCCGTTCCATACATGCCTTCACGAGCCTGCCCACTTCGCGGTTTACGTGGACGGCGAGACGATCAAGGGCTGCGACTACAGGGGTTTCATGACCCACAGGGGGATCGAGAAGCTCTGCACCACGGAGGTCAGCTACAACGAGGTGCCGTTCATAGCGGAAAGGATATGCGGGATCTGCGGATCGGTCCACGCGACGTCCTATTCCCAGGCTGTCGAGCTTGCTGCCGGGCTCAAGATCTCCAGGAGGGCCGAGTTCATAAGGACGATAATGCTCGAGATCGAGAGGCTCCATTCCCATCTCCTCTGGCTGGGCGTCGCGGGCCACCTGATAGGCTTCGACACTGTCTTCATGCAGGCATGGAGGATCAGGGAGCGCATAATGTGGCTGGCCGAGAGGATAACGGGAAACAGGAAGACCTACGGAATGATAGTAATCGGCGGGGTGAGAAGGGACCTCACGCCGGAGAACATACAGGAGCTCCTCGACGTGTTGAAGAAGGTCGAGGAGGAGATGCTTGTGGTGCAGAAGGCCATCATAGGCGACACCGCGATACACAAGAGGACCAGGGGAGTGGGATGCATAACGAAGGAAGAGGCCGTGAAATGGAGCCTCGTGGGACCGGTCGCCAGGGCAAGGGGAGTCGACATCGACACGAGGCGCGACCATCCCTACGCGGCCTACGACGAGATGAAGTTCGACGTGCCGGTCTTCGATTCATGCGACGTGTGGGCGACCGTGCTTGTGAGGATAGTCGAGACCTTCGAGGCGATCAAGATAATCAGACAGGCGGTCGACAAAATGCCGGCCGGCCCGGTAATGACCGAGTTCGACGAGGCAGTAAAGCCGCTGGTCCATTCCATATCCGCGGTCGAGGCGCCGCGCGGCGAGGTGGTGCACTACGTCATAACCGGCGAGGATAACAGGGCCGACCGATGGAGGGTGAGGGCCCCGACCTATCCGAACCTCCAGGGTGTGCCGATGATGCTCCTCAACGACCAGTTCGCCGACTTCCCTATTATACTCGGGAGCATCGACCCGTGCTTTTCGTGCACGGACAGGGTCGAGGTGGTGGACGTCAGGAGCGGCAGGGTTTCCGTGGTGGGCAGGAACGAGCTCGAGGAGCTGTCCCGCAAGAAGAATACGGGGGTGAATTGAATATGAAGACCGCATACATTTTCGTGAATATAGCGCTCTTTCTGCTGCTCGCGCCGCTTTTCGAGGGCATAATCAGGAAACTCACGGCCAGGGTGCAGTCCAGGCAGGGGCCCCCGGTTTACCAGCCTTACCTGGACATACTCAAACTGCTCGGCAAGGAAACTATAAATTCGGCCGACAACTGGGGGTTCAAGATAGCCCCGGTAATGGCCTTCGCTTCGATCATTTCCGTGATAGCGTTCCTGCCGCTGGGGTCCAGGGCGAACGCCCTCTCCGGATACGCGGACGTCATCACGGTGATATACCTCCTGACGCTCGGCGGCGTTTCGATACTTCTCGGCGCCCTCTCCAGCAGGAACACCTTCGCGATGATCGGGGCGAGCAGGGAGATGGTCACCATGATCATGGTGGAGCCCGTGCTTGCGATGACCTTCATACTGGGCGCGGTAAAGGTGAAGAGCCTCGGCATTGACGCGACCGTGTTCAGCGTCGGGAATTCCGGGTACAACTGGTCCGTGTTCCTGATGCTGGCCGTGTACCTGCTGGCCCTCCAGGCCTTCGTGGGAAGGCAGCCCTTCGACATAGCCGAGGCAGAGATCGAGATCCTCGAGGGACCGCTCGTCGAGTACAGCGGGCCGGGATACGGTCTTTTCAAATATACCAAGATGCTGAAACAGATGTTCTACGCGGCCCTCTTCGTGGCCGTGTTCCTCCCGGGCTTCAACACCGGCTTCTACGCCGCCGACCTGGCGATACAGGTGGGCTTCATCGCGCTGGTGTTCGTGTTTATAGCCCTGATCGGGGCGACCAACCCGAGGCTCAGGATAGACCAGGCGATAAGGTATTACTCGGTGATGATATTGCTGGCCCTGTGCGCGGTGGGACTGTCGGCGTACGGAATCTAAGGAAAAAGGAGAACTGCAGTGTGGCTAACCAGTAAAATAAAACAGGTCTTGATGGTATTGAAGCCGGGGGTGGTGACGCTGAAGTACCCGTTCGAGCCCCATCCGGCGCCGGAAACCTTCAGGGGGGCGCCCCACTGGGACCATCACAAGTGCGTCGGCTGCGGCGCGTGCTCGAACCACTGCTCCTCGAGGTGCATCCTCGTCAGGGACATGTGCCAGGAGCTCAGGGTGATGCTCTACGACGGCTCGAGGTGCACATACTGCGGCAGGTGCGCGGACGTGTGCCCGGAAAAGGCGATAACGATAAGCACCGGCTTCGAGTACGCGACGGGCGACAAGAACGACATAACAGAAAGGGTCGAGCTCTTTATGCTCACATGCCAGAGGTGCGGGAGGTGCTACGACATGGAGCACACCAACGCGATCGACAGGCTCGACCTCAGGGGATACAGGTACGACAACCTGGAGGCGAGGGCCCTCATAAGAAAGACCTCCGACCAGTTCGACCAGAAGCTGTTCGACGAGACCGATAAATTCGCAAGACCGACTAAAATAGGAGAATAGCCATGCTAGCCAAACTCTGCAAAAAGGCCTTTCCGAAATCCCTCTGGGTATATCACTGCAATTCAGGGGCCTGCAACGGGTGCGACATAGAGATTCTGAACGTGCTCACGCCCTACTATGACGTGGAGAGGTTCGGGATCAAGCTGGTCGCTTCCCCGAGGCACGCGGACGTGATGCTGCTCTCCGGCGCGGTCACCAGGCCGACGCTGCCGCTGGTGAAGAAGGCCTATGACGCCATGCCGTCCCCCAAACTCGTGTTCGGCATCGGTTCATGCGCGACCGGGGGCGGATCGTGGTTCGACTGCTACAACGTTACCGGAGGCGGAGACAAGGCCATTCCCGTGAACTACTACATACCGGGCTGTCCTCCAAGGCCGGAGGCGATAATATACGGCGTGGCGCTGGCGCTCGGTCTCGTGGACAAGAAGGTGGCGCCGGTAGAGCTCAAGCAGATGGAGTTCCCGATAGACGCATACGAAAGAAACAGGGCCTGGGAGAACAGGAACGTGATCTACAAGCTGTTGGATGATTGAGGAATAAATCATGGGTGATTTATGAAAAGGCCCCCCGCCGCGCCCTCAGGAGCGGCGGGGGCACCCTGCAAAGATAATCGACCGAGGGATCATATGGCAAAAAAGATAATGATAGTGGACGACGACAAAGACCTGGTGGCAACGCTGAGCCAGGCGCTCAAGGTGAACGGATACGACGTGGTAAGCGCGTACAGCGGGACCGAGGGCCTGGGGATGCTCCTTTCCGAGAAGCCGGACCTGGTGATACTCGACGTTATGATGGAGACGGACACGGCCGGCTTCGAGGTCGCGTACCAGATCAGGAGCGGCAGGCCGACCTCGAAGTACCTGCAGCAGAAGGGCGTGCCCATCATAATGCTCACGGCCATAAACCAGGTGACCAACTCGAGGTTTTCGCTGAACGACAAAGAGAGCTTCCTGCCGGAGATCAACGATTTCATGACGAAACCGGTCAACATCGACGATCTCCTTGCGAAGATCAAAAAGCTTGCCTGATAAGGGCTTGTCAATGGCGGACATGCCGGCTGGATGCACGCCGGCGGCGGGTCTTTCCCCGGGGAGAGTCCCTTTCATTTATGGATTGATTTTTTCAGCCCACGCCTGTATGTTTAACACAGGCGAGTACTTCGCGAAATACAAATGAAGAGATTTATCAAGGCAAGCATCAGGGCCAAGCTCATAATGAGCTTCCTGGGCGTGGTGCTGATCACCGGCATCGCGTCCATGATCATCGGCGCCAACATTATAAACAGCAACGTTGTGGGCCAGGCCTACGAGGACGTCCAGACCGACCTTGAAAACGCACAGTACATATACAACGACAAGATAATAGTCAAGCACAGGTTCCTCAACTATCTTTCTTCCATCCCCGCCTTCAAAACGGCAATAATGACAAGGGACAGGCAGCTGATAAACGAAAAGCTTTCAGACCTTAAAAGAGAGCTGGACATAGACATACTCAACGTGACGGACGCGAACGGCAGGATAATTGTGAGGTCCAGGAACTTCGGCCTTTACGGCGACGATGTCACGAACGACACCTTCGTCGATTACGTCCTCAAAAACGGCAAGGCGGTGTACGGTTCGGACATAATGCGGCAGGAGGACCTCGGGAAGGAGGGCGCGGACCTGGCGGAGCAGGCCAGGATCAGGATAATACCGACGCCGAAGGCCGCCAAGAAGAGCAGTCTCTACGAGACAAGGGGGATGGTGATAAAGGCCGCCTCGCCTGTGTTCCAAAACGGCCGGCTGATAGGGGTGATTTACTGCGCCAAGCTCCTGAACAACTACTTCGAGCTCGTCGACCGCTTCAAGAGCCTGGTATTCAAGGGGGAAAAACTGGACGGCTACGACCTGGGCACCGCCACGATTTTCCTCGAGGACGTGAGGGTGTCCACGAACGTCAGGACGAGGGACGGCCAGAGGGCCGTGGGAACGCAGGTGTCGCAGGAGGTCTTCGACAGGGTCTTCAGGCAGGGCAAGCAGTGGATAGACAAGGCCTTCGTGGTGGAGAAGTGGTACATATCCGCCTACGCCCCGATCCACAGCATAGAGAACAGGGTGATCGGGATCCTGTACGTCGGGGTCCTCGAGGAGAAATACAACAAGATGCTCAGGAACACCACGCTTTATTTCCTGCTGGCCATAATGATCTGCGCCATACTGGCCGTGGTCCTGTCGACCTACCTTATAAACCAGGTGCTCAGCCCGGTGAAGATATTCATCGACGCATCCAGGGACATCATCGAGGGCAGGTACAGGAAGATCAACATCAACACCGACGACGAGATGGCCTATCTCAGCAATATATTCAACAACATGGTCGAGGCCATCCACCAGAGGGACGAACAGCTCAAGGAGCGCACCCAGAAGCAGATAGTCGAGTCCGAGAAGCTCGCCTCCCTCGGAAGGCTGGCGTCCGGCATAGCGCACGAGATCAATAACCCACTCACGGGGATACTGACGTATTCGAGCCTCCTCCTGGAGGACCTCGGCGACACGGACTACGAGGAGGACCTCAGGATCATAGTCAACGAGACCATGAGGTGCAGGAAGATCGTCAAGGGGATACTGGACTTCGCCAGGGAGACCAAGCTCGAGAAGCAGCACATGAGCCTCAACAAGATAATAGAGGACACCCTCTCCATCCTCGAAAAGCACTTCAACTTC
>JALOTL010000008.1 GCA_025457915.1 Spirochaetota bacterium
CCACGTAAAGGACCAGGCTTCAAAACGCCCGCCCATTTCGGTGTGATCTTGTCGGTCAGGTCGCCGAAGAGCGGACGTCCGACGGCGTTGAATATCGCGGACATGCCCGTAAGCACGGCTGCAGTCGCGGCCTCGATCTTTTTTAATGCATCCGGCTATCTTTATCCGGACAGTCCCGTCCGTTATTACATAAAAAAAGGGACTCTCATCCCTTTTTTAGCTGTATCATCCTGTTCTTCAAGGTTTTGCCCGATGAAATTACACCGGCATTTCCGGCTTCATCCCGGAACGCCCGCTATCTCTGCATTATCTTTACGAAATTCTGCAGGCGCCCCTTTTCGTTGGCCACCTTCACGCCCATCTCCTGTACGGTCGCTGGTATTTCCGGCGCCTTTTCCCTCTCCGTTAGGGACATCGCTTCCGCCGGGCATCCGGTTACGCACAGCCCGCACCCTATGCACCTGTCGCCGTTTATCTTCGCGGTGCCGCCCGTCATGTCTATGGCTCCGGCGGGGCACCTCTCGTCCGCGCAGACAGAGCACCCGTTGCAACCCGCCTCGTCGACCGCCGCGACGAACCTGCTCGCAGAAAAAGCGTTCCTGTTTCCCAGCTCGGTCAGGCCCCTGAGCACGGTGCAGCAGCATGAACAGCAGTTGCAGATGAGGTTGGCCCTGTCCCTGCTGTTGTTGCTGGTGTGAACTAGGCCGGCCTTCTCCGACCTGTCCAGCACATTCATGCCCTCCTCTTTTGATATCTCCCATGCGTACCCCCTGTCGACGAGGAACCTCGCCGGGGAATCGAAGACAAGGCATACGTCCTTCGGCCTGTCGCACTTGCCCACGCTCACCCTGCATGCGCAGTTGGTAAGGGCGATGTAATCGGCCTTGGCGATAAATTCCGCGACCTCCTCATAAGGGTGGACGGTATTCGCGGCGGTGAATGATTTCTCAACCGGGACCACCCTCATCAGGGGCGTCGGATTGCCGCTGAAAGAGTTCCCGAAGACTTCAGTATGGTAATCCTCCCACAGCTTTGCCAGGCGCTCAAGGGTGGGATTCCCCATCCCCTTCATGAAAGGGAATTCGAAAAGTCCGGGTATCGTCGGCAGCAGTCCGTATACGGTGCCGTCCCCGCCCTTCTTCGCGTAAATGATCGCCTTGTTTGCCATGTTCTCGAGCATTTCCCCGGCCTTATCGGACGGAAGACCCGAGGCGGCCGCTATGTCTTTCACCGGTTTCGACTTGAAGCTCATCTCAGCGGCAAGCGCCGCCTCCCCGGGAGTGAACAATATCTTCAATATCTCTGTGAAATTTTTCGATGCGGGCGCGGTCGAAGGATGCGCGTCGTAGACCTTCTGAAGTTTTTCATAAATATCCATTGTTCACCTCTTTTTATTTGTAGTATTGTTTAAGGATAATGTTGAACGAAGTGTCCATGAATATCCGCAGGGGCGCCGCGTTTTTCTGGAGCTTCATGTCGATGAGCGCGCCCTCCCATGCGTTGGCGAGGAAAACGGACATGGGTTCCGGGTCGATCCCTTCCCCGGCAAGCCCCGATTCAAGGTCATCCCTGAGGCAGTCCGCAATGAACCCCTTCATCTCGCCATACGCGTCCCTGAGCTTCAGCCTGAACGCCTCGTTCTGGTCCCCCATCTCCTGCGAAAGGTTTCCTATAGGGCAGCCGCAGCTGTAATCGAGGGTCCCGAGCCAGGAATTCAGGCTCGAAAAAAAATTTTTTAGACGGCCCAGCCCGGTTTTTTCATCCGCGATCGACCTCCCGGCGAAACCCCTGATGTTCTTCATGAAGAAATCTATGATCTGGAGGCCGTAATCCTCCTTGTTTTTAAAATAGAAATAAAATGACCCCCTGGGCACGCCAGCCTCATTCAGGATCTCCATGAGTCCGGTATTGTTGAAACCCTTCCTGAAAATTATTCCCGCTCCCTTTGCGAGGATTGCGTTTTTTGTTAATTCTCTAGCCATATTGTAATAATAGACCGGTCAGTTATATTGTCAAGATTAAAAAAAAAATATTTTCTTCTTTTAAACATAATAGTACAAAATGCCGGTTTGATATATATCAAGCTGGCTCTTTTATGACAATAAATAAAGTATAAATACCTCAAGTTTTGCAATGAATCTGTCGAAACATTCATTATAACAATCCAAGGATGGAACTAAAAAGTCAAGGAGGATGACATGAACATCAACACGGACAGCTACTCAACGCTCGTTGAAAGCATACAGAAGCTGAACAACATTCTAAAATCCATAGTATCAACGAGAATAAACATCGACGACAAGATGCTCGAAGCGGACATAACGGCGAAGGTTTCCGGACAGGGCGAAAAAGTCGACATATCCGCGTAAAAAAAGAGGCAACATTCATCATGTTGCCTCGAATTCCCCTTAACACTTTCAGACGTTGATCATCTGGATCAATTCACGGCAATATCTATTTTCCTGGGTTTCGCCTGCTCGCTCTTGTGCAGGGTCAGGGTCAGCACGCCATTGTCGAGCAGTGCCTTTATGGAGTTCCTGTCGATGTCCTCTCCGACCCTGAACCTCCTGTAGAAGTCGCATAGTCTGTATTCGCAGTACTGTTCCCTTTTATCGGCTGGCGCTTCCGCGTCCACTTTCCCGAAGATTTCGAGCTCATCCTTGTCCAGGGTTATTTCAAGGTTCTCCCTGGAAACCCCCGGCATCTCGAGTTTGAGCACGTATTCCTCTCCGGCTTCATATATGTCCGCAGCGGGTGTTACCCTGTAATCCCCGTTCATTTCAGCTTTTTTCACTTCCGTTGACATGATGGCACCTCCATTATTTGATCTCGATTTTCTTCGGCTTCGCGTCTTCGCTCCTGGCTAGCCTTACGGTAAGCATCCCGTTTTTCAATTCGGCCTTTATGCTGGAACCGTCCACGATGTAAGGCAGTCTTACGGCCTTTTTGAACCTTCCAAAATACCTTTCCCGCCTGAGATAGGGATTTTCGCTGTAGTCTTTCTTCTTTTCACCCTCAATAACAAGCGTATTGTCTACAAGCTGCAGGTCCAGATCACCCGTAGTGAGGCCGGGTACCGCCGCCCTTATTTCCAGCTCATCCTCCCCTTCATACAGCTGTATGTAAGGAAATTCCTTTCTTCCGTACCTGGCTCCGGTATCGCCGAAAAAATCGTCGATTAGGCTCCTGAGATCCACCAGATCGTGAAAAATATCGTATGTTACCATGGTCTTCCTCCTTAATTTATGCTGATTTTAATTTTCTTTGATTCTTCGGTTTTCGTCCTGGGTATCGTTATGCTCAATAAACCGTTTTTGAATTCCGCCCTTATCTGGTCGGACTTAATACTGTCCGGCAGAGATATCGCCCTGGTAAAGGACCCGAAGCTCCTTTCCGTTACTACTGACCTCTTGTCTTTTCCCTCGGTTTTTTTCTCCTCCCTTCTTTCGCCCGATATCGAAAGGACGTTTTTTTCAAGACGAACATTGATGTTTTTTTCATCAATGCCCGGCAGGTCGGCCTTTACGAAAATATTGTTTTTATCCTCGTCGATGTCAACAGCGGGCATCCAATCGGATTCCATGAATCCGACCGGTTCAAGGGTGAAGAAGTCGTTAAACATCCCGTTTATTCTTCTTCTGAAAAAATCAAGGTCAGTGCCGGGGTTTTCTCTTTTTTTCAATCCGAATTTCATATAGCACCTCCTTAATCCCCTGTATTGTTAGCACTCAATATTGGTGAGTGCTAACAATAATATAATTAATAAATTACCAAACGTCAATACTCAGGGAAAAATTTTAATTAAATTTTTTCAAGACGGGAGGCAAAATCAGATTTGTAGATCTTCATTCCAAGCCTGTTCTGAGCATCAATGATTTCCTTTAAAATTTCAGGCGAGGTCAGCGGATTTATTGTTATGGCGCGGAGAATGACCGTGTCCTGGTAAAAGTACATCGGGCAGTCGATCATCGTCCTGGAGACAAAGCTGTCGTCCTCCTCCCTCTGCGCCTTGTGAAGCTCGGTGTTAAGTTCATTCAAAATATTATTTATTTGTTCAATTTTATTTTTATATATATTTGATGATTTATTATCATATTTTTTCCCAACCTCAACAGACCTCGCCCTCAGCATGTACGAATCAAGCTTTTCCTTGATAACCTTCGGCACGAACCTGTAATTGAAAATGAATAATTCCGGCTGGTTCATCGGCTCGAAATTGCAATGGACCTCTATGAAGCCCCTGAGCATCGATGTCAGCTCGAAAGCGTGCTCGAATAGAAGCCTGAAACCGCTGGTCCCGAGTATTTTAAAGGTCGCCCATGGCTTAAGAGCGGCAAACGACCTCGATCCCTCAATGGAAAACCTCCCGAGGTCAACCGAATCCTGCCTTATAATGTAGTTCGAATAGTGCTTCAGGTAATTGAGATCCGTTTCCCTTCTGAAAAGGACCATGCCCATCGAAACCGGGCAGAATAAAAGCTTGTGCGCGTCGACAGAAACGGAATCCGCCTCCTCTATCCCGTTGAAAAGATACCTGAGCTCGTCGACAAGCAGGACGGAACCGCCCCAGGCGGCATCGACATGGAAATAGGCGCCGCAGGAGTTCGCTATCCTCCTGAGCTCCTTCATGTTGTCTATATTGCCGGTCTCAGTGGTCCCGGCAATGCCAACTACGGCGAGTACTTTTATTTTATCTACGCCTGACTTGTTGTGCTCCTTTATTTCCGCGCAGATCCTCTCCATTTCGGCGATGTCAACCTTGTTCTTCAGATCGACGGGGACCTTGATCACGTTGTCGTCGCCGATCCCCAGTATCCTCGCGGTTTTATTGATCGAATAATGCCCCCTCTTTGAAACAAGTATGACGCTCCTCCTGCAGCCGTAATGCCGGTACGCCTCGGCAAGGCCCGCGCTCCTTATGCCCGGGAACCTGCCGTCGGGACCGAAGGCCCTGTTGCGCGCCACCAGGAGCGCTGTCATGTTGGCCATGGTCCCGTCGAGCGTGACGTTGCCCAGGGCCACCTCGTGGTTCTGCACATATGTCTTGTAGAACTTTTTGCTGAAATTGAAGATGAGCCTGTGCATCCAGGATATCAGCTCCCTTTCGACGAAGGTCGACGCCTTGGCGGACTCGATCTTGACCTGGTTCTGGTTCAGGGCGGCTATGATCATCTCCAGCAGGATCATGAAATACGGGATGGCGCTGGTCATGTGCCCCACGTAATACGGGCTCCCCACCTTTACGGAATGGGCGATGATCTTGTTTTTAATTTCAATGAGAACGTTTTTGAGAAGCTGGGGCTTTTGGGGAAGGTTTATTTCCGAAAAAAGCTTTTCAAGGTCCGGGAGAAGTATAGAGCTGTGTATGCCCCCCTTCTCCTGGAAAAAATTATGTATGAGATCCAGCAGCTCCCTGCCGAACTCGAGGAACTTGTCTGGTGAATCGGGCATTATGAACAGCTTCTTGAGCTGCTCCATGTCGGTTTTAATGACCGATCCCAGGCCGTCATTTTTCCTTAGGAGATACATATTCCCTGTCCGCACTCACCAAAATAATTAAAAACCGGTGCATTTCAAGTATTTTATTCCAAAGGGGGTCAAATTTGAACATAAAATCTTAAAATACCAGTCCGGCGGCGGTCCCCGTGATAAACGCGGCAGGTTGATTAAAAAAAGTGTCTTCCGGCTTTTTCGTTAACTAATTAATGGAAAAATGACGATCATAAAATATGACCGGAAAATGCCCAAGCACGGAGGCGGGGAAAATCATGGAAGATGCGACAACCTGGAAATTTCCTGAAAACATAAGCATAGAACAGGTATGCGAATATGAAAAAAAATTCGGGGACAGGGACGCCTCCGGCAGAACCGTCTTCGACCTTACAAAAACCGTAAACATGCATTCATCATTCATCGGATTCCTCATCCATGCCAAATTCAGGACGGACAGGAACAGGGGAGATCTGAAGCTCTTAGTGTCCTTTACAGTGGAAAAATTCTTCATTATGCTGAATATCGCGGATTATTTCGCGGGCATCATAACCGTAACGGCGAACAAGAAAACCGCGTGAAGCGAAAGAACAACCGTACCCGCGCCGATCGATAAAATCCCCAATTTTTTTTCCGCCGGAATAAAATCATTGACATATAATTCAGGTATATGAGAGTATAATAAAATACTAAAACACCGGCAGGACGTAAAATGAAGTTAAACGATCATCAGGTGGATACAGCGACGGAGGTGCTGAAATCAATAGCGCACCCCATACGGATGAAGATCCTGTGCTTTCTGACTGACGGGGAAAAAACCGTATCAGAGATAGAACAGCAGTTCGGGTCCACCATTTCGAACATATCCCAGCACCTGACCGTTCTGAGAAAGGCGAACATGATAAACCGCAGGAAAGAGGCCAATTACATGTTTTACAGCCTGAAGGACACTTCGGTCACCATGCTAATGGAGACGCTGCGGGACAACTTTTGCAAAAATGCCCATCCTTAAATTCGCGGTTCTCACGGCGATCCTGTTCTTTTTCCCAATCACAGATTCTTTTTCAGCGCAGAGAAGCCTTAAAATCTCCGGCCTTAAAATCTACACGGAGGAAAGCCTCGTCAGACAGCTCGACCTTAAAAGGTACGAATCATACGACATGTCGGCCGAGGCTGTAATCTACTACATCAGGTCATTCTACAAGGAACAGGGATACACCATCGCCGAGATCTACATCATCGAAAAAACCGACGCCCTTTTATCGCTCTACGTGGACGAGGGGAAGCTCAACAAGATACTGTACCTGAACCTCGACGATGTAAACACACTCTGGACCAGGTGGAAATTCGGGCTGAAAAAAAACATCTACAACGAAAAAATCCTCAGGGAAAACTGCGAGGCCCTGAAAAAGCGGAGGAAATACGCGGAGGTCAGGTACAAGCTCAAGCCGTCGAAGAGCTTCGACGGGTCCTTCTTCCAGCTGGACCGGGAGCTAAACCTCCCGGTGATAGGCAAATCACGGTTCCCTCTCATGGATGATTACGGGGCAAGATACGACCTGGAGATCAGCGTAGAAAAATACATCCCGATATTATCCGAAAACACGACCCTCAAGATGGAAAACATCAACCTGGAGGAAATTAAAAAATCCAGGGTGACCCTGAACAGGTTCGACTTCGGACTCAAGTTCATATACTGGCTGGGGCTGATCCCGTACGTAAAGTATTTCCATATAAACCTCATCACGCCCGGGGACGGGCTGAAGCTTGGAAGCGACCTGGGCGTGATGTACGGGCTTGACGGAAAATTCAGGACCCCGCCAAGGATCAGCTTTTATAAAATCGACATGTTTTACCTCTTCACCCCGACTTTTTATGAATACTTCACTCCCTTTATCAGGGGCGCCTTTTACAGGTCGAAGGCCTCCCGGACGGACCTTGACCTTCTGCAGTACGATTACAGGCTGATTAACGTCCTCTTTGCCCCGGGCATAACCCTGCTCAGTAAAATGCTGATCCACGCCGGGGTCGGCGAGGAATTCATGACACAGATGAACAGCAAGAGCTACCCGGTCAAGTATTACTTCGCGAACTTAATGTGCAGGAACCTCCCCTATCCCCTTGGGCCGATCATCCTGCCGTCGCCAAAATATTACATACACTTCAAGGAGCAGACCGCCTATTATACCTTCATCGAGTCCGGCATAGCGTTCAACATCAAGCCGGAAAGGCTGGGCAACCCTGTCAAGCAGAGCATGATCCTCGTCTACAACTATTACCATGGCATGACGAAATTCCACAAGTTACGGTACAACAGCCATTTCGACTTCGAATTCAGCAACAGGGGCATATACACGATCAAGCTGGACTACAAGTTCATGACGGACTTCAACAGCAGGAAGTTCGAAAAATACAGCGAATTCGGGAACATGTTCGAATCCATATACGGGCTCAACTACGGGTATATCCTCCGGCTGCTTTACGGCAATTACCTTGTGAGAAAAAACCTGCCGTTCCACCACGAGGCGAACGTGAGCAGCATGGAATTCAAGGGCTACATGAGGAGGGGCTATTACACGAGGAACATCTTTTCCTTTTCGAACGAATACAAGATCTCGGTGTACAGGGAGTTCATTTATCTCGGCCTCTACAACGATTACGCGGTCTTCCAGGGCTCGGGCTACAACCTCCCGATAAAGTTCCATTACGCGACCGCCTGGGGCCCCACGATCAGGGTGCTTCTGCTGGACCAGTTCGAGTTCTATTTCTATTACGGCTGGGACCTGCCGCTGAGGAAGGGCGTGAAGACCGGGGACATCAAGGACAACTATACGTTCAATCTCTACAAGAAATGGTAGGCCTGGGATTGTAGAACCTGCCGTGAAGCTTCTTGATGTCGCCGAGCCTCCACTCGAGCTGCGGATCGCTCTCGGACATTATCATCCTGAATATCTCCATGCAGCCGAAGGCGTCGGACATGGCGCGGTGATGGTCGAGCTCTATCCCGAATTTAGCGCACATGAATTTCAGCCCGTGGCTCCTGATGTCCGGGTACGCCTTCCTGGACATCCTCAGCGTATCTATGATCTTCATCGACCGCACGGTTTCGACCAGACCGCGGTGTTTCATCAGGAATCCAACGTCGAACCCGGCGTTCTGTATCACAAGCACGGAGCCCTCGAGGAACGAAACCACCTCCGGGATGATCTCCTCCATGAAGGGGGAATCCGCCACCATCTCGTCCGTGATGCCGTGTATCGCGACCACCTCCTGCGGGATCGGCATGCCCGGGTTCACCCTGGATTCGTAGCGGGCGATTTCGCCGGACAGGCTGAACTTTATGATGCCGATTTCAACTATTTCATGGAACCTTGGGTCTATGCCAGTGGTCTCGAGGTCCAGGGCGCAGAATACGGCTTCGGAAATATTGATGGCTTCATCGGTCATTTAAAATCACCGATCATCCTTATCTCGTTCTCGAGATCGATGCCGAATTTCGAAGACACGGTCTCCTGTATCAGCGCGATCAGGCCGCGTATGTCGGACGAGGTCGCGCCGCCCGTGTTGATGATGAAGTTCGTGTGCAGTTCCGATACTGCCGCGCCGCCGATTTTCCTGCCCTTCAGCCCGGCGTCGTTTATCAGCTTCCAGGATGAATGCCCTTCCGGGTTCTTGAACACCGATCCCGCAGAAGGAAAATCAAGCGGGTGCTTGTTCTTCCTGTCTTCCAGTATGCTTTTTATGGAAGCCCTGACTTTATCCGCGTCCCCGCAACGCGGCAGTTTTAGTACCGCTCCAGTGACCGCGACGATATCGCCCAGGTCCATCCTCCTGTAAGAGGACATGCTTTTCTCGACCTTTATGCGGCGCGCGTCCCCATCCGGGCCGACCGCGTCCACGAATTCAAGGATATCGGAGAAACTGCCCATGAAGGTCCCCGCGTTCATGATGATACCGCCGCCCATGCACCCCGGGATCCCGGCCATGAACTCCACGCCCCCGAAACCGGAATTGACCGCGAAGGCGATGAATTCCTCCTTTCTCGTCCAGGACCCGCAGTAAATCGATCCGTCATCCAGCACCTTCATCGTCGCGGACGGCGGAGACCCGGGACCGAGCTTCAGCACGACCCCCCTTATCCCGTCGTCGCCCACCAGTAGATTGGACCCGCCGCCGATCACGGTAAGAGGAACGCCGTAGCCGGCCACGGTTTTCACGATACCCGGCACGGACGAAACGCCCCAGGGCATGACCATTATGTCCGCCGGTCCGCCGGTCCGGAAGCTCGTATGGTCCTTCATCGGCTCGCGGGTTATGACCGATCCGAACCCCTCAAGGAAATTTATCAGCTCTTTAAAATTACCGTTTTTCATAAGATTTAATTTGGATAAAGAGATCGGCGCTGTACCGGGTTATGTCAATATATTTTTTTGGACATGCAGTCCCGCGGGATAAAAAGCTTGCATTTACCGATGAAATGGAATAATCTATTGAAATCCGGAACAGGCATAAAACATGACAGACGGCACAGTGAAACATTCGGCGGCCGTATCTTTCCTCAAACCTCTTTCCGGTTTAATTACAGGGGATGTCATAACATGAAATCCGCCATAGCCCTCATAAACCCCTACCCCAGAATCGACGCGGTGTTCTCGCCGCTCGCGGAAGAACTCAATCTCACGGTAAAAAAATATTCCGGCATCAGACCCATGGCCGACGACCTGAACTCGAAGGTCCTGCCCGTGAAGGAGCTTGCACTCGTCATGGTGACCGGCACCTCGGAGGAAAATGATCCGGGCCAGTACCGCAAAAACATGTCACTGCTCGCACAGCTCGCGAAGCATTCGAAGCTTAAAGACATGCCGGTGCTCTTCCTGGGATATAAAGGCTGTGCCGAGCTCAGCAGTTCCTGTGCTGAACGCGGCGCGGAATACCTTGACCTGCCGGTGAAAAAAAGCGTGCTCGTGGAAAAAATAAGGAATCTCATCGATGGAACCGGGCGCGGATATAAAAATAAGCGCGGATTCGAATCCACGCCCATTACAACAGAAAGGAAAGCCGCGGCCGAATCCGAGCGCCGCCTCGCCACTGTGATGTTCGCGGATATTTCCGGCTTCACCGCCATGAGCGAGAAGATGGACCCGGAAGACGTGACCCGGGTGATGAACGGCGTCTTCCACCGAATGGAGACGGTCATCAAGGAGCATGGCGGGCACATCGACAAGTTCATAGGCGATTGCGTGATGGTGCTCTTCGGCGTGCCGAAAGCCATCGAGAACGCGCCGCTCCAGGCGGTGAACACCGCCATTGAGATGCGCAACGCACTGTATAGTTTTAACAGGGATAACAATCTCGCCATTCCACTGGACATCCACATCGGGATGAACACCGGACCGGTCGTCTCCGGGCATGTCGGGGGGTCCGATAAAAAAGATTACACGGTCATGGGCGACGCGGTAAACCTTGCCTCGCGCATCGAGGGAGCCTCAGTGAAGGGGCAGATACTGGTGGGCCCGGACACGTACAGGGCCACGCAGGGCGAATTCGAATACAAGGCCCTGGCCCCGGTGACCCTCAAGGGCAAGGCAGACCCGGTGCCGGTGTACGAAGTGCTTTCCGTGAAGGAAGCGGCAGCCCGGCGTAGAAAGCCCGCGGAGCGCACAGACGTGGGACCGGAGAGGATGATCTATTCTGAGATGGTTGGCCGCGACGAAGAACTGAACGAACTCCGCCACGCGGTGACAGGCCTCATCAAGGGAAAAGGCGGCATTGTGAACGTCATCGGCGAGGCGGGCATCGGCAAGTCGCGCCTGATGTCGGAACTCAAGGCCGACCCTGCCATGAAACAGGTGGCGATCCTGGAGGGCCAGGCCATCTCCATGGGCCGGAACCTGTCGTTTCACCCGATCATCGATTTATTAAAACACTGGGCCGGGATACTGGAAGACGATTCCGAGCAGGATGCCTTTGCCAAGCTAGAAAAGGCCGTTCGTGCCGTGCACCCGGCAGAGGCCGACGAGATCATCCCCTTCGTGGGCACCCTGATGGGCATGAAGCTTTCCGGGAAATACGCCGAGCGCGTGAAGGGGATAGAGGGCGAAGCCCTGGAGAAGCTGATATTCAAGAACATCCGCGAGCTTCTTATAAAAGGATCAGAGATCAGGCCGATGATTATCCGCATCGAGGACCTCCACTGGGCGGACTCTTCAGGCTTGCGGAGAAATACCGCATACTCTTCCTGAACTTTTTCAGGCCTAACTACGAGGAGACCGGCGACCGGGTGGTGAAAACCCTGAAAGAGGAGTTTCCCGATAACTACACCGAGATCATCATCAAACCCCTCGACGGGAACGAATCAGACACGCTGATATCGAACCTTTTGAACATCAGGGGGATTCCTCAAACATTAAAAGACCAGATCACGGAACGGGCCGGGGGCAACCCGTTCTTCATAGAAGAAGTTGTGCGCGCCCTTATCGACGAGGGCGCGGTTGTGAAGAAGGGGGATTCGTTCGCCGTCACGGAGAAGATACATGACGTGAAGGTGCCCCTCACCATCAACGAGGTGCTGATGAGCCGCATCGACCGGCTCGACGAGGAGACGAGGAACCTGGTCAAGACCGCCTCGGTGATCGGGCGTTACTTCTTCTACAAGATCATCGCGCAGGTGGCGGAGAACATATCCGATATCGACAACCGGCTCGGGTACCTGGAGGACATCCAGCTCATCCGCGAGCGGAAGCGCATGGACGAGCTGGAATATTTATTCAAGCACGCGCTCGCACAGGAGGCGGCGTACGAGTCGCTCCTCATCCAGAAGCGGAAGGAGTTGCACCTCCTCGTGGCGAATGCCATCGAGAAAGTCTTTGCTGAACGGCTCCATGAGTTCTACGGCATGCTGGCGTATCATTATAGCATGGGCGTAAACCTGGACAAGACCGAGGAGTATATGCTCAAGGCCGGCGAGGAGGCGATGAAGTCGGCAGCGTCGAGCGAGGCGCTGGAGTATTTCATACAGGCAATGAAGTTGTACCGGGCGAAGCCGGCTGCGATGCAGGATGGCAAAACATTATCGTATATTGAAAAATGTACCGCCATGGCACTATTCAACAGAGGAAAATTCCGGGATGCGATCGCCTATTTCAATTCTTATCTGAAAAAGAAAGGTATTACAAGCTATAATGTAGGTATCGCCCTGATACTGCGTTCGTTCGTATCGCTTCTGGTCATAGTATGTTATTTATTTTTCCCATTGTTGCGCAGGAAGAAAATTGCTGATGCTGCTGATGGTGAAATATTTGAGATTCAATTACTAAAGCTTGTAATATATACTTATATTGACCAAAAACAGTTTTTTTTCGAATCCATGATTTATGTAAAAGATGTAATGAACTATGATATCAATTCTAATGTTGCAATATATAAAATATTATCCGGAACTCCCATGGTTTTTTCATGGACCGGATTATCTTTTACCATCAGTTCAAAAATTATCAAAATAATTGATAAAGAGTTAATAAATAAAAAAAATACAGGAGTATTTCTAGATGTTACGGCAAGGTTAATGCAATATTTGCTCAGCGGCGAGTGGGAAAAAATGAGGTATGATACTTCACATGTGACCGAAGGCCTCATGCAGGGTGAAATCTATTCACAAATGGGATATCTAATTTTTCACAGTATGCATTCCTATGAAACCGGGAATTTCGATCAGGCATGCCTTGTAATCAATCAATTATTATCAATTGCAGACGCATATAATTTTGACTTTGCGAGGGTTAATTATTATCGCATGCAAGCAAAGCAGTTGATGAAACGGCGAATGATCGAGGAAGCCATGGGATTCATCCCCGGGGGTATCGATATCATTAAAAAAACCGATTTCAAGATCATGGAAATATTATTGAGATCATTTTTAATACGCCTGTTTCTCTATAAAAACGATTCATCGCAAGCCGCCGAATTGCTTGAGAGTACCCGCAAGGAACTGGCCAAAATCCGTCTGGTGCCGATCATGTACGATGATTTCCTAATTTCTGAATTTTATTATTTCCTCCAAATGCTTGAGAGCGCTTCCGTAGGAAATGATAAAAAGCAGTATAAAAAAAGATTGGTCCCCATAATTAAAAAAGCGCTGGGCAACGCAAAGAAAGTGGCCCCGGACCGCACAGAGATATTCCGTTTTGTGGGAACCTATTGCTGGCTTACCGGCAAACAGAAAAAGGCCCTCCGCTGGTGGAAGAAGTCCATCGACGATGGCGAGCGCCTCGGCGCGAGGCTTGAACTGTCCAGGACGTATTTTGAGGTGGGGAAGAGGATTCTCTCCGTTGCCCTCGATACAACGCCTCAAGGCGCCACTCGGGCAACGTCGGTGCGCTCCCCGAGTGATTCCGTCAGGAATCGTATCGAGGGGAGCGATAGCAATATCAAGCTTACGAAAAAAATCATCGGCCTTTACGCGGGTGAATGCCTGGACAAGGCCGAAACAATGTTTAAAGAAATGGGACTGGAATGGGATTTGGAGCAATTGGAGAAAATAAGATAAGGGATGTGTGGTTAGAAGTGAGGGGCAATGTTCCGCGAGATGCTCCCAACAGGATGTTGCAGTGGCAAGCTCATTCGAGCCATCCTGGCTCGGGTTTGCAGGCACACGTCCTGTGTGCTCCCGAGTGCGGACAGGCCGATCCTCTCCATCCTTGGAGTCGCGGCACTAGTGCTTCCTTGCACGTCGGACGTCCGAAAAGCACTCGGCTGACCTCCAATGGGACCTCGCGGAGCTTGCGAAGATAGATATCCTGTGAGGCATTGCAGGAACGGTCAGGATTTTATTAAGGTGAGATAATAAAGCCTTGACTCATAGTTACCATAGCTTTAATATTGAATATTCATAGCTATTGTATGATATTTCAATGATAATTAATTCATAAAATCCCATGGAAATCAAACGATTAGTCGATCTGCAGGAATTGAAACGCCATATCGGCGTCTTCCCGGTAACCGCGATACTCGGCGCGCGGCAGTGCGGGAAAACGACCCTCGCACGTCAGATCAAATATAATCACTACTTCGACCTCGAAAACCCGAGAGACCTGGCAAAGTTTGAAAATCCGCAGCTTCTCCTCGAGGGGCTCTCGGGCACGATAATCATCGACGAGATCCAGCGAAGCCCCGACCTGTTTCCCCTGATCAGGTATCTGGTCGATACGGTGAAGAAGCAGAAATACGTGATTTTAGGCAGCGCCTCCCGGGACCTGATACAGCATGGATCGGAGACGCTGGCGGGACGTATCGGTTTTCTCGAGCTCTCCGGTTTCGGTATTCACGACATCGGCGCGATGAATTTCAAAACGCTCTGGACTAGGGGCGGACTGCCCCGTTCGTATCTCGCCGGGTCGGACGAAGAAAGCATGCTCTGGCGGGAGAACTATATCACGACATTCCTCGAACGGGACATTCCACAGCTGGGGATCACCATTCCCGCTCATACGCTCAGGCGCTTCTGGACCATGCTCGGCACCTACCACGGACAGCTGGTCAATTACTCCGAGATCGGGAGGGCGTTCGGGATATCCGACATGACGGTGAGAAATTATATCGGCATACTTGCCGGGACCTTCATGGTGAGGGTGCTGTCACCCTGGTACAGCAATATCGGGAAGCGGCTGGTGAAATCGCCGAAGGTGTACATACGCGACACGGGGCTCCTGCACGCGTTGCTCTCCATACAGGACATGGACCAGCTCCTGTCTCACGGGAGACTGGGCGCTTCCTGGGAAGGATTTGCCCTGGAGACGGTCTGCAGGAGCATCGGGAAGCGCAACGAAGAGGTCTATTTCTTCAAGACCCACGCGGGGTCGGAGCTCGACCTTTTCTGGCAGGAAGGCGGGAAAAACTGGGGCGTCGAGTTCAAGTATGCCGATGCGCCCGGGATGACCAGGTCAATGAAATCCGTCATGGACGACCTGGCGCTCGAAAGGCTCTGGGTCGTCTACCCGGGGAAAGACCGGTATGCACTCGAAGAAAGGATAACCGTCATTCCCCCTGCCGATATCGGTGAACGCTGGAATTACAGGTGAGATAATGAAATCCACCATCGCCCTCATAAACCCCTACCCCAGAATCGACGCGGTGTTCGCGCCGCTCGCGGAAGAACTCAATCTCACGGTAAAAAAATATTCCGGCATAAAACCAATGGCGGACGACCTGAACTCGAAGGTCCTGCCCGTGAAGGAGCTTGCACTGGTCATGGTGACCGGCACCTCGGAGGAAAAAGATCCGGGCCAGTACCGCAAAAACATGTCCCTGCTCGCACAGCTCGCGAAACACTCGAAGCTTAAAGATATGCCGGTGCTCTTCCTGGGATACCGGGGATGCGCGGAGCTCGGCAGTTCCTGCATTGAAAGCGGCGCGGAATACCTTGACCTGCCCGTCAAAAAAAGCGTGCTCATGGAAAAAATAAGGAATCTCATCGATGGAACCGGACGCGGATATAAGAATAAGCGCGGATTCGAATCCGCGCCTATCGGCCGGAAAGCCCCTGCTCCGAAGGCGGCCGAGTCCGAGCGCCGCCTGGCCACGGTGATGTTCGCGGACATCTCCGGCTTCACCGCCATGAGCGAGAAGATAGACCCGGAGGACGTGACCCGGGTCATGAACGGCTGCTTCAAGATGATGGAGAAAATAATCAGCGAGCACGGCGGCCATATAGACAAGTTCATCGGCGACTGCGTGATGGTGCTCTTCGGCGTGCCGAAGGCCATAGAAAACGCTCCGCTCCAGGCCGTCAACACTGCGATCGAGATGAGAAACGGGTTGTACGAGTATAATAAAACACTATCCGCGGTAAATGCAGATCACGACCTGCCCCTGCTGGACATCCATATCGGCTTGAACACCGGCCCGGTGCTGGCAGGCCAGGTGGGCGGAAAAAACAGGAAGGACTATACCGTAATGGGCGACGCCGTGAACCTTGCCTCGCGGATCGAAGGCGCGTCCGAAAAGGGACAGATACTGGTGGGCCCGGATACGTTCAGGGCCACGCAGGGCGAATTCGAATACAAGGCCCTGGCCCCGGTTTCCCTCAAGGGCAAGGCGGACCCGGTGCCGGTGTACGAGGTGCTTTCCGTGAAGGAAACAGCTTCGCGCAGGAGAAGGACCGGGAAGCGCGCTGCCCCGGGTACCGGCCCGGAGAGGATGATCTACTCCGAGATGGTGGGCCGCGACGCGGAAATGAACCAACTCCGTCATATCGTGACCGGGCTCGTAATGGGCACCGGCGGCATCGTGAACGTTATCGGCGAGGCAGGAATCGGCAAGTCGCGCCTGATGGCCGAACTGAAGGCCGACCCGGCGATGAAGCAGGCAGCTATACTCGAGGGACAGGCCATCTCCATGGGCCGGAACCTGCCCTTCCATCCCATCATCGACCTTATGAAAAACTGGGCGGAAATCCGCGAGGACGACAGCGAGCAGATGTCATTCGCGAAACTCGACCGCGCGGTACGCGGCGTGCATCCGGAGGAGGCCGACGAGATCATTCCGTTCGTCGCCACACTAATTGGAATGAAGCTTTCCGGCAAATATGCGGAGCGCGTGAAGGGGATCGAGGGCGAGGCGCTGGAGAAACTCATATTCAAGAACATCCGCGAGCTTCTTATAAAAGGATCAGAGCTCCGTCCCATGATTATCCGCATCGAGGACCTGCACTGGGCTGACACTTCTTCCATCGAGCTCCTCTCATCGCTCTTCCGGCTGGCCCGAACGCACCGCATACTTTTCCTGAACTTCTTCCGTCCCAACTACGTGGAGACGGGAGACCGGGTGCTGAAAACACTGAAAGAAGAATTTACCGATAAGTATACGGAAATCCCGCTCCAGCCCCTCAACACGTCGGAATCGGGCATGCTCATTTCAAATCTGCTGGACATAAAGGGCCTCCCGCAATCGCTTAAAGACCAGATCACGGAAAGAGCGGGCGGCAATCCATTCTTCATCGAGGAAGTTGTGCGGTCCCTCATCGACGAGGGGGCGGTGGTGAAAAAGGGCGATTCTTTCACTGTGACAGCAAAGATCAACACCGTCACGGTCCCCCTCACCATCAACGAGGTGCTGATGAGCCGCATAGACCGGCTCGCCGATGAGACGAAGCTCTTAATAAAGACCGCCTCGGTAATAGGCCGGTACTTCTTTTACAAGATAATATCACAGGTGGCCCATAACATATCAGATATCGACAAACGTCTCGGATACCTCGAAGACATACAGCTCATCCGCGAACGGAAGCGCATGGATGAGATCGAGTACCTGTTCAAGCACGCGCTCGCTCAGGAAGCGGCCTATGAGTCCCTCCTGCTCCAGAAACGGAAGGAGCTTCACCTGCACGTGGCGCAGGCGATTGAAAATGTATTTGCAGGAAGATTGCATGAATTTTACGGCATGCTTGCATATCACTACAGCAAGGGCGACAACCTTGACAAGGCGGAAGAATTCATGCTGAAGGCCGGGGAGGAGGCGATGAAAAGTTCGGCCTCGAGCGAGGCGCTTAACTACTATAAAGACGCGCTGAAGCTCTACCGGCAAAAATCAGGAAAGTACGCAGACCCGGAAAAAGTAAAAAAAATCGAGATCAATATCGCCCTCTCCCTTTATTATAAGGGGGAGATGGCGGAAGCGGTTGATTATTTCGACCGGGTGCTTTCCTATTTTGGACTCACGCTCCCCAAAAATCCTCTACGGAGAATATATTATTTTATCTCAGCTTTTATCGACATGCTACTGGCCATATACTTTCCCTCCATGAAATTTAAAAAGGAACCGCCAAGACCTGATCTCAAACTCATTGAACTGCACCATTATAAGCTTCATGGTTGCGGATTTTTTAATACCAAGAAGATGTTCTTTGACTCTTTTAATCCCAACACATGGGTAAGTAATTTTATTCCTGAAAAAATTCAAAACAGCCTGGGATTTTTTTCTCAGATCAGCATGCTTTTTTCGTATACAGGGCTTTCGGAACGTATAAGTAGAAAAGTATTATCGATCGCCAGAACTTTGATAGAAAAAAGCGGCCCGGAAGAACGCTTGAGCTATATTCATACTAAACAAATGCATAATCAATACTTCGGCTATTGGGACGAAATCACGCTTGATCAGGATTTAGTAGAAGAAAATATTAAAATCGGGAGTCTTTCATTTTCTTCACTTAAAATACTCTGGAATTTTATATTGTTAACGAACCAGGGCAATCGATTACAATCGGAACGATGCATAGAAAGAATACGTAAAATCGCCGAGGAATTTAATCATGAAATGTCGAGAATACTTGAACTGTATATGACCGGATATTTGTTTTGGAAATATCGGGATTCTCATGATCTTCTTGATCCGGTAAATAAGGGATTGCCCCTTTCGGAAAAATCGAACGCGCACATGGTTACAATAATGTTATATAATCTTATGGCCCAACATTCAGTTTTTTCCGGTGAATTTGACAAGGCAGCAAAATCCATACAGGCAATAGAGATGATCAGGGCCCACACATCTTTTGTCCCACTGATTAACGGTTTTTATCTGATGGCCAAACTGGCAATTGCCATGGTCCAGGCAGAGGAATCTTTCGCCGCGGGGAAGATGGACCGATCGCTATTGAAGCGAGCACTCAATTCAGCGCGTGCCTGCGTGAAAAATTCAAATAAAAACGCGTTGGACCGCGTAGAGGCATATCGTTTTATGGGTACCTGCTTCTGGTATGCCGGAAAACCAAAAAAGGCCCTCCGCTGGTGGAAGAAGTCCATCGACGAAGGCGAGCGCCTCGGCGCGCGGCTGGAGCTTTCGCGCACGTACTTTGAGGTTGGTAAAAGAATATTCCCGTTTAAAAAAGGACACAAACTCATGGAAACCGTGTTCAGGGGGATCACCGCCACCGAGTACCTGGAAAAGGCGCGCGTGATGTTTTCTAAGATGGGCCTGGAGCACGACCTTGCCGAGCTCGAAAAAATAATATAACGCCCGCATCTCTCAGAAGGAAAATCCCTTGTCCCTGAAAAGCGACAGGCAGGCGTCCACCGCGGGCTCGTAGTACAATACGCCCCTGTTTTTCTCTATCTCCTCCAGCGCCGTCTCCCTCCCGATCGCGGCCCTGTAGGGCCTGTGGGAGGCCATCGCCTCGACCACGTCCGAAACGGAGATGATCCTGGCCTCGAGGAGTATCTCGCCGCCCCTGAGCCCGTGCGGGTAACCCGACCCGTCCAGCCTCTCGTGGTGCTGGAGCACGATCTTCGCGAGAGGCCACGGGAAATCTATCCCCTTCAGGATGTCGTGGCCCACCTGGGAGTGTATCCGGATCAGGCTCATCTCGGTGTCCGACAGCCTGCCGGGCTTGGTGAGTATCTCGGAAGGCACCGTGATCTTGCCGATGTCGTGAACTATACCGGCCATGTAAACGCCCTCTGCCGTGTCCGGCGGAAGGTCCATCTCGACCGCGATCAGGCGCGCGAGCTCCGCCACCCTCTTCTGGTGCCCGGCCGTGTACGGGTCCCTGGTCTCGACCGTGTAGGAGATCGCGTTGACTATCCCGTTTATGATCTTCCTCAGCCTCTCCAGGCTCCTCTCGTTCGTCTCCTCAGCGAGCTTCTTCTCGGTGATGTCGATCGCCTCGCCGAGTATCGCGGGCCTCCCCTCGTACTCGATGGACGTGCCGTTGAAGTCTATCCAGAGTCCTTTGCCGTTTTTATCGACGATCCTGAACCCGAACCTCATGGTCTGTCCGGGCTTATTCAGGAGCCTGCCGTAGTTGTAATTTATTATTTCCCTGAAATCCGGGTGTACGATGTCGCGGAAGCTCTTGCCCAGCAGCTCCGACGAGCCGTACCCGGTGTAGAATTCCGTCGCCGGGTTCGCGAACCTGAACACCTCGTCCTGCACTATGAAGATCGCGGACACAGCTCCGTCGACGAGTATCCTGTATTTCTCCTCGCTTTTTTTCAGCCGCGATTCTATGTCGT
This sequence comes from Spirochaetota bacterium, assembly GCA_025457915.1. GTDB lineage: Bacteria > Spirochaetota > UBA4802 > UBA4802 > UBA5550 > JALOTL01. The sequence continues at coordinate 20,493 of JALOTL010000008.1, forward strand.
ACTTGTACAGGGCGAGCTCGATCGACGACCTGAGCTCGCTCGGGGTATAGGGCTTTATGATGAAGCCGTACGGGTCGGTCGCCCTCGCCTCCGCCAGGGTCTTTTCGTCGGACAGCGCCGTGATGTACACGACCGGTATCGACCACTCGTCCTGTATCAGACTGGCCGCTTCGATGCCGTTCCTGTCGCCGTTGATCAGGATATCCATGAGCACCAGGTCGGGCCTGTTCCCCTCTATGGACGCGAATGCGCCGTCCGCGGACGTCACCCTGCCGGTGACCTCATATCCCATCTTCGACAGTTTCGAGGCCAGGTCTTCCGCCGTTACGGACTCGTCCTCGACTATAAGTATTTTTTTATTCTGCATATGATTTATGCGGTTAATCCACAAATACCATGAAGGTTGCTTTATGGGCACCTCAATAAATTAGATATTTAATTATAAAACCTCTGAAAAAATCTAATGGGTGATCACAAAAACTACCGTTTTTGCACCTGCCATAGGGCGCTAGTTCTGATTATTGAAAGTTCCCTTATATAATAACATGGCAATCGGCTCTCGTCGATATAAAAAACGGTCGAGGCTGTTTAATTATTTTTTTTCACGTGCCGTGCAGGTATTGCCCGCGTCAGCCAGGCGTATCGTGAACCTCCCCCAACCCATTTTCATCCTGAACCGGGCTCTCCCGAAGAAGAGGCCGAAAAAGGAAGCGTCCTGGATGAATACGCAGGGCACGGCATCGCAAACATCCGTTCCGGGCTTCCCGGCCACAACCAGTGATTCGATGGTCCTGTATTTTGTAATCCCGGAAAACTCGTCCCTCTGGATCCTCCATTCCCCGGTTATAACGATCCTGACGATTTCCCGCCCGGCGAAGGCGCCTGAAGCCGCGGCGGCCTTCCTGATATCGGCCTCAAGCGCGCGGTCCGAGGTACGCGGCCGGGGAAGGCAATCCGCGGTCCCTGCGGGCCTGGGAAGCGCTGGTGTTTCAAAAAAATTCAGCGCAAGGACCGCAAACGTGCAGGAAACATAAAATCGGCTTTTTTTCGGCAAATAATTCACTTGATTTAATTCACGGATGAAAATTTAATTCCATCCCGTATGATGCGTAACCGCCGCCGGCAATTCAAGAAAAAAACGCATCAAAGATTAAAACGGCGGTTTAGTTTGATTTCCCGGAGGAAACGGATGAAGAACCTCGGTTTCTTGATACTGGACGTGTTCGCGGAAAAAAAATTCGCGGGGAACCAGCTCGCGGTTTTCCTGGGCGGATCGGGATTGAAGCGCGGAGACATGCAGGCCATAGCGAAGGAGATGAATTATTCCGAAACGACGTTCATAATGTCCGCAAGAAAATCACGCGGCGGATACGACGTCAGGATATTCACTCCTGAAACCGAGGTGCCGTTCGCAGGTCACCCGACGCTCGGGACGGCCTTCGCGATACAGCAGGAAATAGAAAGAAAGCCCGTTGACGAGGTATGGCTCAACCTCGGCGTGGGACAGATACCCGTGTCCTTCACCTACAGCTCGGGAGAGCCGTCGGTCCTCTGGATGACCCAGAAAGCGCCGTCGTTCGGCCCCGAAATCCCGGCAGCGGAAATCTGCAGGGCGGCAGGGATAAATCCCGGCGACATAGACCAGCGGTACCCGGTCATGGAGGTGTCCACCGGACTTCCGTTCATAATAGTCCCCCTCTCAAACCTGGGGGCACTGAAGTCCGCGAGTCCTGAAAGCGGCCTGTTGAAAAAAACTCTCGGCAGCTCCTCGACCGGCGGCGTGCTCCTGTTCTGCCCGGAAACCAGGCACCCGAAAAACGACCTGTCGGTGAGGGTCTTCGCCGATTACTACGGCGTCACCGAGGACCCGGCGACGGGGAGCGGAAACGGTTGCCTTGCGGCCTACCTGTCAAGGACGGGATACATGGGCGGTCCGGATATCAGCGCCAGGGTCGAGCAGGGATACGAAATCGGGAGGCCGTCGTTATTGAGGCTGAAGACCGAAACCTCCGGCGGCGGAATTACCGTACGCGTGGGAGGAAAGGTGTATCTAAGCGCCAGGGGCAGGCTCGTCTGAATCGGGGAGCTTCCGGTATTTTTCCGCGCTCCTCCTCCATACCGCGGCGAGCATGCTCGCGATGATCGAATGAAACAGGCTCGATATCGCGCTCGGGACCGCGAAAAGCGGGTCCGGGAAGTTGGACCTGGCAAGCACCACGCCCAGACCGGAGTTCTGCATCCCCACCTCTATGGAAATGGTCCTCGCCGCGATCACGTCGCGGGTCAAAAGCCGCGCGAAGAGGTATCCCCAGAAAAACCCGGATGCGTGGAGGCAGAAGACCGCGGCGACCACCGCCAGCCCTGACTCGAGCAGCCTGTCGCGGCCCGCGCCGATAATCGATCCCACTATCAGAACTATGAACGCGACGGCCACCACGGGCGCCGCCGGCCTGATGAACCCCGACAGACGCGAAAAAAAAGTGTTTATGATTACGCCGGCCGTTACCGGGAGAAGCACGACCCTGAGGGTGTCGATGAAGAGCCCCATCGCGGGTACGTCGACCCTGCTTCCCGCGAGAAGCGACGTGTAAAACGGTGTCGCGGCGACGGCCAGTATGGTCGTGATCGATGTCATGGTCACGGAAAGCGGGACGTCGGCCCGCGCCAGGAACGACATCACGTTCGAAGCGGTCCCTCCCGGGCACGAGGCCACGAGTATCAGGCCAACCGCGTAGGGGGCCGGCAGGTCGAAGAGCATGGCGATCAGCCATCCGGTAAAAGGCATCACCAGGTACTGGAGGGCCACGCCGGAAATCACGGGCAGTGGCGACGATGCTATCCTTTTAAAATCACCCCCGGTGAGGGTGAGGCCCATGCCGAGCATGATGATCCCGAGCCCGGCGGTTATCCATTCGCCGCCGAACCAAGTGAAAATACGGGGTTCGACCAGAGCGAGAACCGCCGCTGCGAGGACCCACGCCGGATAGCCGTTAGTTATTATTTTAATCGCGGACATTCCGGAAACCGCTCATTCTTCGATAGGCGCAGCGGACTTCACGTAGAACACCTCGCACGATCCGTCGCCCGTGTCGTTCCTGGTGAGGCTCGATTTCCATTTGAACCACCTGCCGTTCGGATACGCGAGGTGCGCTTCCACGAGGTAACCCTGCAGGAGGACCTTCTTCCTGACGGAGAATTTTTTTATCGCGTCCAGCACCGCATCGTCAGCCGGTATGATATGGTTGTTCGCCGAGTGCCTGTAAATGTAATCGGTATCGACTGTGCCGCCGATCCACCTGAAATAATACCATCTCCCGCTCTGTGTGTATGTTATATGGCCGTCCACCTCGGGATCGACGAGCCTCCCCCATGCAAGCGCGAGGTCCACCGGGGCGATGAGCGACCTGTCGCCGTCCTCCGCGTAATATTTAATGCCGATTATCATGGCCTGTATCCTGTATTCCGCCAGGGGCTTGATCTCCAGCCTGCCGCCGTTGACCTGTTTGACTATTACTTCGGCGCTGCTGTCCGTCTGGAGCGGATCAGGGAATCCTTCAATGCCGCCACGGGAAAGGCCGGATATGAAAAGAATGACGGTTGTGCAAATTAATGATAAAAATCTGACAGGCATAGCTCCCCCTCTTCGCGGGATTTTCCTTTAATATAACAAATTCACAGGCCCTGTCAATAAAAATTGATCACCCGGCTTATCCCTTCCGGATCTGGCCCGGACATGGAGAGAAAAATCAGGTCCGTCCAATTAATCATTGACCGCTGACGGCCGGCTTTGTATGATTTTTTCAAAACCAAAACCGGAGGCCCCCATGAATACATCGATGAAAATTCTCATTATGGCGCTCTCGCTTTCAGTCGCCCTGTCAGTCACGGGATGCACCAAGAAAATTCCGCTTGCAGAAAACCAGAAGACGTACGCCGGCACCTGGGTGGCGGCAGACGGCACCTTCATTACCATCTATCTTGACGGAGGCGGAGACCTGAAAATGTCCGGTACGACCGTGACAGGCGGGGCCGCCACCATTACCGACGACAGCATAACGATAGGAATGGGCCCCATAAAAAAAACCGTTAAGCTTACTGAAAAGCCGAAACAGGGGAAGGGAATCTGGACGATGAAGCTGGACGGAAACACCTTTACCAGGAAGTGATGATTTCCATGCCGCGGAGCGCATAACGACGCTCCGCGGATAGACACGGCATGATCGCCCATCCTTAAAAGCAAGGTGGACCGGTTCAGGATCAGATAAGCGCCGCCGTCAATAAACGTATGGTATTATCCTCCAGCGGACCCGTCTCGCGTATTCGTCCCAGTCGGCCCCGTACTTGATCGAACAGTTTTTATTGTCCCTCCTCTCCCTGTGCACCAGCAGGGCCGTGAAATAAACCGCGTAAAAATACGGCAGGGGGGACCCGAAAAGACACGGGAGGCACCAGGCGACAGCCATCATGATGTCGCCGACGTAATTGAAATGCCTCGAAAGGCCCCAGAACCCCGAGACAAGGAGAAGGTTTCCGCGCGCCGTTCTGATGTACTCCGGGTCCCTCCCCCATATTTTCCCCGAGGGGTCGGTCCTGAAATTGTGCTTCTGAAGATTAACCGCCCGGAAAATGTAATACCCGGCCGCGTTCAGCAGCGTTATCAGCGCGATCCCCCATGCGGGAAGGTCGTGGCCGTGCCCGATGAGATAGAACGACTGCAGGGTATACGTGAACGGGACCCAGACCAGGTCGCCGAAGGCCAGCATGTAGCCGAACCTCTCGTGCGCGATGTCGGTAGTGGTCAGAATCGCCGGCTCGTTCCAGAAATAATCCGCGACATAGAGGAACTGGAAAGCGTTCACCAGGACCATGGGCGCGGTCACATGCCCGAGCCTTGCGTACTGGACATACATGAAGCAGAGGTTGATCGCCAGCCAGCCCATGAGCCCCGGACGCGCCTCGCAGAAAATCTTCAGGTCGAAGCCGGTGACCGGGGGAACCCTGGGATTGAGCGCTGCGCCCATGAAGAAATCGTAAACCGGGCTGCCGGAACGCTCCTCCTGCGGCGCCGTTTTCTTCCCGTACCGGTAAAGGAAAACGCTCAGCAGGATCACGAAAATGAAAGCGGAGGACGCAAGCGCGCCGAAATTATCGTAAACGAAAGAGGGATCGATCAGACCGGAACAATACAGCGCGCCCAGCAAAGCGAACACCAGCGTAAACGACAGCAGGCCGTTCATCCTGTATTCGAGCCTCATCCCGCCGGCAAGCGCCGTACCCTCCTGCTTCTTTCCCGGCAGGACTGCCTGAAGGAACGCCTGGAGCGCCATCCATCCGAGGAATACCGCCGCAGCTGCAGGATTGGGCGTTATGCTGTCGAGGAAACCCGTAAACGGCCTGAAATCGCTGAAATTACCCGGCACGATTGACCCGCCGTTGAAACGCACGCAGTAATAAAGATAATATACCGCGGCCGGGAGCCCGGCCATCATGAGCGCGACGCCCGCCGGTCCGCCGAACTCGTATTTCTTCCATTTTCTTTTCGAAGGCTGTTCCATAAATCCTCTCATCTCCTCCGTTTCGCTGGAATCTTCTTAATTATGGGCACATCTATAAATTAAAAACCGCTGGAAAAATATAATTTATGCATTGTAAGCACCATCAAGGGACATCCTGATTTGATTATCAGAGGTCCCCTTAAGACAGGAAGAACCCCCTGATAGTTGGATAAAAAACATACAGGCACGCTAGCAACGCGGCGAGCAGTATGAATTTTATCACGAGATCGATGTCCTTTCCCTTGGTCAGCAGGCCCCTTATTGTAAGCTTCGCGTACTGCTTCATTATCCTGAATATGGTCCTGATGTCGAGCGTCGAAAAAATGGAATCGCAGAGACCGAACGGCAGCATCCTTATTATGCTCCCCCTCGCGTATTCCAGCATCCAGGCTTCATTCTTCACGCAATAGTGCTTGACCATCTTGTTGCCGAGATAGGCCGGCTTTCCCGACGGCACATGGACCTCGGCCTTGAAACGGCCCTCGTACTCGCACCTCATCTCTCCCTTCAGGAGAAAATCGTACACCTCGGACGAGTACCTGCCGGAATGCCCCTCCGTGCCTATGCAGGTGCCGAAAAAAATGACGTATTCCCTGAGAGAGGCGTGGATCAGCGACAGCTGACCCATGGCGCCGCCCGCGTTGTTGAAAATCCAATTCTGCTTTTTGCAGACATGGCCTGGATACTCCCTGTCGAGACCGTTTATGATGATATCGAAGCCCTTCTCTATCGGCTTCCCCAGGGCCTTTTTTCTTATTTTGTCCAGGACACGCGGGTCGAACAGGCATTTTTTCTTTGGTAAAAGATAGTCATTATCCATCAGCATCACTCCTGGTATCGGGATTCTCATCCTGCCTGAAACAATGACAGAACGATCAATCATCATAACACCCATATCCGCGGCAGTCAAGCCATAGAATCGGACCGGAATAAAATAATGACGGATTTAACATGTTCAAGCAGCAATCAGATTACCGGCCTTACAGTTATCCATAAAAATCTATTGACATGCCCTATAAAACCTGTAACCTCCTTCATGGATGACATTTAATTTTCATCCATCCAGTCCCGGGAAGCAATTCACCAGAGGAGGAACCAGATGAAAAAAATATTCCCGCCGCTTTTCATTCTGCTGATCGCCGTGACGGCTATCGGGATAAACGGACATTCACAGTCCGACTGCAAAAAAGAATGCAGGGAAAACAGAGAGTTATGCCTGACCAACCTGAAGGCCCAGCGCCTGAAAGGAAAGGAATACAACCGTCAGAAAAGGCAGTGTCACAGGGAATGCAGGGATTGCGAAAAGGACTGTTCCAAACAGAAATAAAAAAATCGCCGGCATTGAAATCCTGATTCATCAAATAGCGGTCTCATTGCCGTTTCCTTTTGTCATTTAATCAATTCCGCCGGACAGGGTGCGTTTTTTAAGACAAACATCTTCAAGCAATGATATAATTGCAGGGATAATAAAACCTGCCGCGGGTATTCCATTAACTTGAAATTGACTGAAATTATTCTTAAATTTTCATAAGGGTGAATTAATGACAGAAATCTGGAGGCCCGGCGTTTTCCAGGGCAGGGTCGGAAAAAAAAAATATTTCGAAGGCTGGTATTTCAAGTGCGTTTCAGGAGACGAAAAAGCGGCCTTCGCCTTAATCCCAGGGGTTTCGATCGGACGGGATGAGAAAAAATCGCACGCTTTCGTAATGGTCATGGACGCCCGAAGGCAAAAGCTCTATTACTTCAAATATCCCATCGATGAGTTCCGGGCGGACAAGAAAAAATTTGAAATCAGGATCGGTAAAAGCGTCTTCAGCCAGGAAATGGTCCGTCTCGACCTGCGGGACGGCGAAAACACGATAGAGTCCCTCATGGAATTTAAAAATATCACTTCCTGGCCGGTCACGCTGTTTTCCCCGGGAGCGATGGGCTGGTACGCGTTCGTGCCGTTCATGGAATGCTACCACGGAATTTTAAGCTTCGACCATAAAATAGACGGACATGTAACCATAAACGGCGCGCGGCAGGATTTCACCGGGGGAAAGGGATACATGGAGAAGGACTGGGGAACGTCCATGCCTTCGTCATGGATATGGATGCAGACCAACCATTTCGACGAGGACGGAGTGTCCCTGTTCGGTTCAATCGCCAAAATCCCATGGCTCGGGAATTATTTCACTGGGTACCTCTTCGGCCTGCTCTATAAAAAAAACCTCGTAATGCTGACGACGTACGGCGGCGCGAAAATAGACAGACTCACCGTTTCCGACGAAAGGATAGAAATATCGGTCTGCGATAAAAAACACCTCCTTGAAATAACCGCCGACAGGGCCGAGGGCGTCGACCTCCCGGCCCCGTCCATGGGGGAAATGACGTCCAGGGTAAACGAATCCCTCCGGTCAAGGATAATCATCGCGCTGTACGAGAAAAAAAATGGGGGGAATGAACGCGTATTCTCCGGGACCGGAAGGAATGCCGGTCTCGAGTTTGTCGGGGACATCAAAGAGCTGCTCGGGGGATTTAAAAAATAATCAATGGGCACGGAAGATAAAAATCCCGGAAGGGGATCAGCGGTAATAATATCGGCATCGATAATGCTGGTCCTTGTCTCTGCCTTTTCCCCGGGCGTTCTCTTCGCCGGCAGCATCGAGGAAAACACGAGCCAGAGCGCCGAGTACGTGAAGACCCTCAGCAGGAACGCGTCAACCGATACTGATGCCGTCTTCTTCAACCCGGCGGGAACGGCTTTCATGAGCGAGGGGACCCACGTCTATTTCAGCGGCCAGTGGATATATATACCGATAGAGGTAAACGGTCCGAGCCTCACCAGGACCGTTTACAGGGGGGAAAAAACATCCTATTTCCTGCCGGATCTTTTTCTGGTGAAAAAAATGAAAAACACCGACAGCGGCGGCGGTCCGGCATTTTCATTCGGGCTCATGCCGATCGGCGGCGGCGGTTTCGGAAAATATAAAAACGGACTTTCCTATATCGACAATACGCTTTTTCTAATAAGGGGCATCCTCAACAGTTTCTACCCGTACACCCTCGGCCCTTATTTCACCTCCACGTTTAAAGGGTCGTCGGCATACTATTCCTGCATGACAAACGCGGCCTGTTCCTTTCCCGGCGGCAGGATCGCCCTGTCCCTCGGCTACAGGTTCATCTACGGTTCGGCGTTCTACGACGCGAAATTATACAGCAACGGCATAATGATCCCGCTCGGCGGCGACTTCCATGCCCGCCAGGACGGCGTCGCGCACGGGGTGATAGCGGGAATAAGCGCGAAACCGGCCGATCCGGTGACCATCGGATTCAAGTTCGAATACAATTCGCCTCTCGTTCTTAAAACGAAGGCAAGCGGATACATGATACTCGGCGCCATGGACTCGAGCCTGAGGGACGGCGGGGCCGCCCACCGTCAGATCCCGATGAACGCGAACCTGGGCGTTTCGTACAGGTTTTACGGTTTTCAGATATCCTTTTCGTCATCATATTACTTCAACAGGATCGCGCAGTGGAACGGGAGGGAAAAAAGCTTCAACAACGGCTATGAATTCGCGGCGGGGATGGATTACACCTTCGGCGGATTGCCCCTTAACATAGGCTTCGGGTATGATTTCTGTTACGGCGGCGCGCGCCCGAGCGGCCAGAACCAGGTATCGGAGCTGCCCAACGGCCATACCTTCGGCACGGGCGTGTCATACGCTTTCGACCAAACCCTGAAGCTGACCCTGGGATTCGGCTACATTTACTGGAGGCCGATAGACATCAACAGGGGGACCGTGTTGAGGTTTTTGCCGGCGTCTTTCCATAAAAGGGGTTTTGTCCTGGCCCTCGGCGTTGAACATAAAATCATATGACCCAGCGGCGCCGCGTCACCCGTCACCCCGCCGGATCAGAGGTACCTGTCTAAAACCTCAAGGAGCCTGTCGGTCAAAACCGGCTTCGCGATGAATTCATTGCAGCCCGCGTTGATGCTATCCATGCGGTCGGTATCGTATGCGTTGCCTGACTGGGCGATTATCGGCAGGTCTTTCCTTATTTCGCGAATCATTTTAGCGGCGTCGTTCCCGCTCATGAAGGGGAGCTGTATATCCATCAGGACGCAGCCGATCGATCCGTTGTTCCTGCACTTCTCCACGGCGTCCATCCCATTGTCGGAGCGCAGGACATTGATCCCGTATCTTGAAAGGACCCTCTCCAAAAAATTGTAGCTCTGGTCGTCGTCTTCCACCACCAGGACCGTGCGGTTTTTCCACCCTGAACGGTTCTTCCCGGCAGACGGGGCATCCGGGTCCGGTTTATTCTCCCCTTCGCGCTCCGCACCTTCAGGCTCCGCACTTTCAGGCTCCGCACTTTCAGGCTCCGCACTTTCAGGCTCCGCACTTTCAGGCTCCGCACCATCGGGCTCCGCGGGCCGGAACTTTACGGTAAAATAAAAAGTGGTGCCCTTCCCCAGCTCAGTATCAAGCCATATGTCGCCGCCCATCAGGTTGACGAGCTTCTTTGATATAGCAAGCCCGAGTCCGGCCCCGCCGTACTTCCTGGTAAAAGAATCATCGCCCTGCTTGAACTGCTGGAAAATGCGCGTTATGTTTTCCCTGGCGATGCCGATCCCGGTATCTGACACGAAAAATTTCAGCAGCCCCGGGAAAGGCACTGAATAACCGAACTCTATCGTGCCTGAATCCGTGAACTTCACCGCGTTGCCCATGAGGTTAAGCAGGACCTGCCTGATTCGGAACTCGTCCGCCATGATGCTCCCTGCCGCGGCTTCCACGGAATGCGCCGGGCGAATTTCAATGTCCTTCCTTTCGTTTTTTATCTGCATCCGGAACATCTCAAAAAAATCATCCATTATTGAATCTACGGAAAAGGGGACCTCGTTGATAACGACGTGTCCCGCCTCAATCCTCGAGAGGTCGATGATGTCGTCGATGAGTCCGAGAAGGTGCCTTCCGCTCCTGTTTATTATCTCGATGTAGTGCTTTTTTTCCGCGTCCGGCAGCGACCCGTCGCGCAGGAGATCGGCGAAACCCAGTATGCTGTTCATGGGCGTCCTGATTTCATGGGATATGTTGGCCAGGAAAAAGGATTTCAGCCTGTTCGATTCGTCCGCCTTTTTCTTTTCCTCTTCGTAATTTTTTATCATGAATAAAAGAAGGAGCCCGATCAGCGCCAGCGAGAACACGAGATTGATTACGATATCCGTAAACTGCATTTCGCGGTTGTCGTAGGTAACGACCAGCTGCGGGTAAAAGTATTCAATGATGATCAGCGCGGCCAGTTCGACGATGAACAGTCCGCCGACTATAAGACGCAATCTGCCGCGGACCACGATAAAGAAAAGAGAAAAAATAAAAAAGCAAATGTATACGGTCGATCCGAAAAGCCCGGAATTGAGGAACCATCCGGCCGGAAGAAGCAGCATGAAAAAAATAATGAGTCCCCAGACAGGCAGAGTGTACCGGGCTTTAATCCTCGAAAGATAGTATAAGATTGAATAAAAAATGAAAGCCAGCCCGATAATAAGGTTCAGAAAAGGATCGAGTCCGAGCGCGATGTTATTTACAAGGATGGCGATGGAAAAAAAGATGGAAATCATGCACGAAGCGTTGAGGAGCCTGTGCTCGATAGTGAATTGGTCCGCGCTGCCGATTATTTTTTTTATCAATGATATCATTTCAAGAAACCCTTTAAAAAATAATCAATCAAGAAGATTTAAGTTTTAATTCTTCAAGCATATCGGGCACATAAATTACCAGGAACCCCGTTCCGGATGATTCTGGACCAATAAATTCTTTATTGCAAGCACTAACTTTATGTTCATAATTATAAAATATCATAAAAACCCGTCCAATGACACGTTTTTATATTTTTTCATCCGAACTGTAAAAAAAATCCCTATAAAGTTTTTTCATTATCACGTAAACCATAATATAACCCCCGAATCAACCTCGTTTCAACCTCTATTGTTCCGGCACTTGATATTTTTTTGCCGATTAAATTTGAATTCATTATACGCCTTTTTGAGGATAAAAAACCTTTAATCCAGCGAATATAAAAAAAATTCATCATCAGCCCCGCGCGTTCGTAAATATATACGGTCCGAAATCCCGGAAGCTGAAAAAATTAAAAAAAAATATGACGGTAATGTCATTGACTTATTACGAAAAAATGCGATGCTACCATTAAATATCATCAGTAATATCAAAAACTGAAAAATCCGGATGATTGGTCCTCAGCATGCCTGAATTCATGCCGGTCCGCATGCGGCATTGCAATTTGTTTTCATATTCGGTCCGATTACAGGAAAAGGACCGTGTTGAAGTATAATGCAGTCGAGCGAATATAATCATTTAATACCGGAGCATGTTTATGAAACCGAAAATTATCCTTCTTTCCGTCCTGTCCGCGATTTTCTTTGCCTCTCTACCTCAAATCCATGTACAGGCCGCGGACTTAAGCCTCGGTGCCGTGTCCTGGTACGCGTGGTGGGTAACGCCTTTTAATAAAGAAATAAAGGGCGGCGCCCAGAACGCCTCAAAAGGCATCGATGTTAATATGAATAATTCCAATGTGCTGTACGGCCCAGTCATGTCGATTAAATTCAACGACATGTGGAATGTATCAGCGTTGTTTGTTTTCTCTCCTCATGGAGGATACGGAGCAAGAAGTGATTTCCTTGCCGCAAATGTAAACGACTTTTCAGAATTCGATGTATATCTCAACTCGAAGTTTGGAACAAGCTACATGCCTGTTCTCGTGGAAGCGGTGCGCGTTAATGTCCACTATATTAAAAGATATGATCTGGATCTTACCGCGGATTGCTGGCTCAACAAGTCCTTCAAAATCTTTTTCGGATTCAAGTACCAGGGATATAAAATGCTTGGAGATATGGCCGTCGTCTTTCTCAATCCCCAGCCTATACCCGGGTTATCCAAAACAATGTACTCCAAGTATCACCTGTTCGGAGGCGGCCTCGGGATCGGTACTACCATACATTTAGTCGACAGCCTGTTTCTTGTAGGCAACCTGTCGGGCTTTCTTCTTGAGGGACTCACGTTTTTCAAACATGAATCATTCAGGGAACAGAGAAACGGCACGAGCACCTACGGGACGAATGGAAACCTTTCATTCGCCTATTACATCGAGGACGCGAGGACCACGCTGTCCCTGGGCTACAGGGCGCAGGTAAACTGGTACGGCAAACCCGATCTTTCACATGACAGTGTGACCAACACCGGATTGTTCCACGGGCTGATGCTTTCAGTGATTTACACGATATGAATCCTGATTTGATCCGGTTTTAGTTGCACGGCAATTACACATGTTGAATCATGCCCGTTGTCAATAACGGGCTTCTTTATTTCAGGCATACGACAGGTGCGATATTAATCCGCGTAATCCGTCATGATAATATCCAGTAAAAAAACCGATGCAGCCGGCTCGAATGATTCAATTTTTTCAACAAATCACCGTGTTGAACAATAAAATTTTTTATATGGAAATTATTTATTTGACTAATCGTTTCTTGAGGCATATAATTCATTACAAATAAAAAAATGGGGCGAGACCTTGAAATCCATCTATCTCAATTATTTCTCCATAGGCATGCTCATCACCCTGGTTTTTTACCTTTTCCTGGGGGTGTCATTCCTTAACATACGAAACAAATCAAGCGCAACCCTGCACCTCGGAATCGGTTATATGATGGGCTTCATATTCCATATAGGATACGTCATATCCAATTCAGTCTACGACCCGGCTTCGGCATACCACCGCTGGATAACCGTGACCTTCATCATGCTCGTTCTCACGCACATGAACATGTTTCATCTGCATTATCCTGACAGGAAACCGCGGGGCGTCACATTAACCGCGCTGATTCTTCAATACACCGTTTCAATCTTTCTCAGCGTCCTTTTCATGCTTAAAACCGCCGGCGGGCCGACGATCTACCATTTCGCCGGGCATTACTGGGATTTCGACGCCGAAATCATAAGCAGGCAGGTGGCCCTTGTCATCAGCGCGTATGTCTTTTTCCATCTCTGCCTCACGATCTGGAGGACCGTGACCGTCAAGACAAGGGAAAGGTGGGTGTCCCTCGGTGTGGGTCTCTCGTTTCTCCTCGGGGCCGTCCCACCTACCCTGACGAACACGCTGAGCAGGGAGGGGGCCATCGGCAGGGAAGTGTTCCAGACGGCGTGGGTTCTTTTCAATCTCATCGGCTTCAGCATGATCGCGCTAATATACCTGAACAATTCGAGGGAAAGGGCGTCCTTTGTTTTTAAAATCATAACGGTCAGCGGTACGGTGATGCTTCTTCTACTGCAGTATCTGAGCTACACCTCGCTCATCGACAGGGACGCCGCATACGACGAAATCCAGCGGAGCACTGCCGCGCTGATGCTTGCCGGCGGCCCGAACCCGTCCGGGTTCAGTTATAATGCCAGTTACTCCGCCAGGGACGGTTCGATCAGTTACAGTTTCGGAAAGAAAAACGCCGGCCTCGATGAAGCATCGATGGCCCATGAATATTTCAACGCCTTGACCCTGAAGAGAATTGCGTCCCTTCCCGCCGGCTCGTTCCGGGAAGGACTTGACGGCCTGATGAAGGACGCCGGGCCCTCCTTTGAAGGGTACAGGCGCTTCATTGAAAAGACCGTAAAGTCAATACCGGCGGATGAAAAAAACCCGGCATCATTCCTATCGGGCAGGCTGGAATCCGTCGCCTCCCTCATCCGGTACCGGACCTTTAAAATCAGGAACCTGCCGCGCGTAGGTTTTATCGGCTCGCTCAAATCTTTTCTCGGCAGGGACCAGGGTGATTTCGAACCGTTCAGGGAAGCGGTACTTTCCCGCTTAAGCGCCTTCAGCGACGATGAAGCCGCCAGGACCGAAGTACTCCTCTTGCTCGCGCCGATGTACCGCGAGACCGACAGGATATACCGCGGCAACCGCGACGGGTCCACGCACCACGTCGCGTACATCTCGGTCGACCCGGATTCCGGGACGGTGAACGAGGTGGGCTATTCTTACGCGTCATACCGCGGCTTCATTCATTCATCGGCCCTCAAGCTGCTGTACGCGCTCATAGCGCTTATAATACTGGTCAGGTTCGGTTTTCCGCTGCTTTTTTCAGGTGCGATCATCACTCCCCTGCGCAACCTTTCGCGCGGGGTCAAGAAGGTGAACCAGGGTGATCTTACCGTTTCGATTCCCATCAAGGCGGAAGACGAAATCGGCTACATCACCCAGTCCTTCAACACCATGGTATCTTCCATAAACGAACAGTATACGCAGATAAAGGGGATGCTTGACACATCGACCAGCATCTCCTCGCAGCTCGTCGGCGCGTCAGAAAAAATGCGCGCGATGACCGATGACTTCACGCAGGACACCCAGAGCCAGGCATCCTCGGTCGAGGAAATGACCTCTTCCATCGAGGAGGTCGCGTCCAGCATGGAACTTGTCGCCAAGGCCATCGGCGAACAGCACGGCAATCTCGCCGAACTCATGAAAAACATCGCGCGGCTTTCGGATTCGATATCGAAAATGCAGAACCGGGTCGAGCAGGCGGCGGCCGTGTCCCAGGAGGCGTCGAGGCAGTCAAAGGCCGGCGAATCCATCCTGATCGTGATGAACGAAACCATGCGTTCGATAAGCTCGAGCTCCACCCAGATGGCCTCTATCGCGGACGTGCTCAAGGGCATTTCCGACCAGGTCGGGCTGCTGGCGCTTAACGCGGCGATAGAAGCCGCGCGGGCCGGGGAAACCGGCAGGGGTTTCGCCGTGGTCGCAGACGAGATAGGCAAGCTTTCGGAACAGACCGGGGAAAGCCTGAAGGACATTTACAACCTGATAAAGTCGACCGAGCAGGAGGTGACCAAGGGGATGCAGAACGTGGAGGAAACCGTGAAGATACTGGGCGGGACCATCCAGAACGTCAACACGATCTCGGCCAGCATGTCCGAGGTCTCTTCCATAATGACCGAGCAGGTCGCCCTGAACAGGGACGTCGACCAGCACGCGATCGTAGTCAACGCCCGGTCGGAGGAAATCAATGTTTCCGTCAACGAACAGATGATAGCGCTCCATGAGATGGCAAAGGCCATAGAGAATGTCAACAGCCTTACCCAGTCCATCACCGCTTCCGCCATGAACCTCCAGGCCGTTTCGAGGAACATCGCGGAGGCCGCGGAAGAATTGAAAAAAACAAGGTAAAAACAGTAATTAAACACCATAAATACAAAAAAGGGGTTGACCGAAACATACCCTGTAATAATGTGGCTATCGAAGATTGCGCACCTTAATTCTTCTATAAATCCTTCCCGTAATCGGAAAGCTTAATAGTTGTTTTGTACGCTAATCGACACGGGACTCGTCCCTCATTTTAAAACTCAGGAGTACTCAGCATGGCTCACGGCACAGTTAAGTGGTTCAACAACCAGAAAGGTTTCGGTTTCATCACCGCAGACGACGGAAAAGATTATTTCGTTCATCACTCGGGAATTCTTACGGACGGCTTCAAGTCGCTTCCGGAAGGCGCCGAAGTGCAGTTCGAAGTTGTTAAGGGCGAAAAAGGCCCGAGAGCGGTTCAGGTAACCCTCTCATAAAAGTTTTTAATCACTTTGAAATCAGACCCGGCCGATTTTTTCGGCCGGGTTTTTTCATTAATGGCGTCTTCAAAACGATGCGGCATGAATGCCTCGGCATCATACGGGTTCCAATGATTATTACCGCAGCATTTTCCTGTAACGGACCAGCGATGATGAAACGGCAACGCTGAACGCAAGGGTCGCGAGCGCAGAAAACCACATGTATGCCCTTCCGGGGGCCGGCCAGCATGACCAGGCGCCGAGCAGGCCATGGACAAGCAGGAGAACAAAGGCCAGGCCGTTGCTGACGATGCCCATCCATAAAACACCTTCAATATTTCCCCCCCTGTCAATCATGCGTATGCCGAAGGCATATCCGGAGCACAGGGCAAGAAAAGAAGATCCCAGCAGCCTGCCGAATATCATCGGATCAGGGGCCGGGACCCCGACAAAATCGAAAAGGGGCGCCGGAAAAAAAAGCAGGGGTATCGACCAGACGGCCAGGGTTACGGCTGTTTTTACTTTCAATACTGTCTTAATAAAATTTTCAGTGCGCATCGCGTCAACCATTATCAAAACCTAACCGCCTGAAGTCGCCCTGCTGACGGTAAGCTGGCCCCTCAATTCGGCGACAGCCCTTATCTCGTCGGGACCGGTCCTGCAGCATCCGCCGATTATCCTTGCCCCGGAACCGTACCATTTCAGCGCGAGCTCCCGGTAGTTTTTCTTGGTCTCTTCCCCGCGCCAGCACATGCAGCCTATGTCGTAGTATTCTCCCGAGTTGGGATAAACCGCCACCGGTCCGTATGCCGCGGAAACCGCCGTCCTCACAAGCCCTTCTATGATGAGAGGGTCGGAGCAGTTTATCCCGATGGATGTTACCGATCCGATCGACCCGATTTCCCTGACGCAATCAGAAAAATCCTCGCCGCTGGAAATGTGAATTCCGTCCCTCGCGCTGAAGCACAGCATGGAGGGAACGCCCGGGAAATCCTTCATCAGCAGGGCCATCTCGACCGCCTCCTCGAGAAGCGGCACGGTTTCGAAGGCTATCATATCGCAGCCCGCGCCGAGAAGCTCCTCTATCCTGGGGCCGTGGAAATCGCGGTATTCCTTCCCTGACAGGCGATAATCGCCCCTGTACTCCGCCCCGTTGGCGAGGTACGCGCCGTAGCAGCCGACCGAACCGGCGACAAGGGGCCTGGGCCTCGTCCGTTTGTCCGCGCACGAATCCCAGAACTCGTCCCTGGCCCCGGCCGCGAGCGCCGCGGACAGCCTTATGTAGCGGCGAGCGTCTGCCTCGCCGAACCCGCCCTTGATAAAACCCGGTATGCTCGCCTGATAGGACGATGTGATCAGCAGGTCGGCCCCGGCCTCGAGATATGATTCGTGGACCTTCTTTATGATGCCGGGATTTTCGACAAGCATTTTAGAAGACCAGAGCACGTCCCTGAGGGAGTATCCCATCTTTTCTATTTCAGTGGCCAGGCCGCCGTCCTTCACGATGAATGAAAATTGCCCCAGTATTTCCCTTATTACGTCCATTTTAATCACCCGGATAATCCGGCCAGCTTACCACCATTGCATTGACTGATCAATAAAAAAAAGATATATTTAAAATGCCGTGTCTTGCACAATGTCCCCGGTTAATATTTGCGGGTTTTCATGAAGACTGGAAAAAAAAACATTCAACAGGCGGTCCCGGGCAATCATGGCTCACCCATGGTCGCGTGCGCGGACGGAGTAATAATCGACGCCAATCCCGAATTCATCAGGCTGAGCGGATACCCTATTGACGAACTCAGGGGAATGAAGCTGGAACAATTATTAAAGCCGGACCCTGATGAAAAAAAACCAGACGCGGGTAAAGGTCCCCGGCGGTCCGACGTCAGCCGGGCCTCGCTGAGGAAAAAAAGCCTGGACGAGACAATCGTGATGGTTTCGTCCTTAACTGAAGGGATGGGACTGCCGTCGTTCGAAATCCTCAGCATCAGCGACTATCATTCGACCGGGAACCAAAAAATAAAATACCGCGGACTCATTGAAAACGGTGAAGAATACAGATACCTCGTCGAAAACATGAACGACATCATTTTTTCGCTCGATGCCGGAGGCGGCATCATATACGCGAGCCCGAATTTCGAAACCCTTCTCGGGTACGGCATGGATGATGTATACGGAAAAAATTTCCTTGAATTCATTCACCCCGGGGACGCCGGCAGGACCTCGTTAAACTTCGACAGGGTAATGTCCGGTGAAACCCTGTCCAATGAATACCGCCTTGTCAAAAAAAACGGCGACATCCTCTGGGTAAGGACCCTGACAAAACCGTTTTACCGCGACGGGATAATAACCGGGTCCCAGGGCATACTTTCCGACATTACTTCTAGAAAAAACGCGGAGTCCGCGCTGATAATCAGCGAAGAAAGGTACAGGCTCCTCTTCGAGCAGTCCCCCGTCGGCATATTCATGTACGATACCGGGCTGATAATACAGGACTGCAATGAAAGGTTTGCCTCGATACTTTTATCGTCAAGGGAAAGACTCATCCGCCTCGACATGAAAACGCTGAAGGATGAAAGGATCCGGCCCTGCCTGACGGACGCGATCGGCGGCGGCACCGGGCGTTACGAGGGCTCGTATCTCGCCACCACCAGTTCCGCCAAAATATACATTTCCATGATGACGAGCCCGGTATACGGCGGTACGGGATCGATAACCGGCGGCATCGGGATAGTGGAGGACATCACCGAAAAAAAGAAGGCCGACGAGCTGCTCTCAAAGGAAAGGGCCACGCTGAACAATATCATACAGATCAATCCCTACCCTATCGCGATCCTCGACGAAAACGGGTTCGTGACCAGGGTCAACCAGAGCTTCAAAAAACTGTTCGCTTCCGCGCCGAAACAATCATTTTCCCTGTTTGATCACCTGGACGGGATCCAGGAGGATGTATTGAAACTGAAACGGGGCGAGGCCGTATATCTTCCCGACATCAAATACGTAAGGCACCTGGAAATGAACGCCGGGACCCACCTTGAAATCACGGCCTTTCCATTGAAAAATCCCGAGGGCTTTTTCGACAACTTCGTCGTAATGTTCAACGACATATCTGCCCGCAAGGCGGCCGAATCGGAGCTCATCAGGGAAAAGGAGCTCCTGACCGTTACAATGAAAAGCATAACTGACGGCGTTATAACCCTTGACCCGGACGGCGGCATCGTCCTGATGAACAGGGCCGCTGAAACAATAACCGGGTGGGACCTGGAAGAAGCCGCAGGCATTAAATTCGACCTGGCATACAGGACCCTGGGGCCCGCAGGCGGAAAGCCGGCGGACAGCGAAGCAAAAAGGGTGCTTGAAAGCCGGGGCGGCGAAATCCATTCGGCGGAAAAAGTCGTGATATCCCGTGACGGAACGGAAAGGTTCGTATCCGAAAGCGCGTCCCCGATTTACGATTTATCCGGTGCTTTTATTGGGGCCGTTCTCGTTTTCAGCGACATCACGGACAGTCACCGGATGGAGCTGGAACTGCAGAAAAACCAGCGCCTGGAATCCATCGGTCTCCTGGCTGGCGGGATCGCTCACGACTTCAACAATATACTCGCGGCGATCGTGGGCAACATTTCTCTTGCCAGGCTCATGGTAACGGGAGAGGAAAAGGTGACCGGGATATTGAAAGAGGCTGAAAAAGCGGTATTCCGGGCGAGGGACCTGACGCAGCAGCTGCTTACCTTTTCCAGGGGAGGCATGCCCGTAAAACAACTCTCGGAACTGAAAGGCCTTATCGGGGAATCCGTAAATTTCATACTCCGGGGCTCCAGGTCGACCTGCAACTTTTTCCTTCCTGACGACCTGTGGAGCGTCGAATTGGACACCGGGCAGATGGGCCAGGTGATTCAAAACATAGTGATAAACGCGGACCAGGCCATGACCGGCGGCGGTGTGATAACTATTGAGGCGGAAAACATGATGCTTGAAAACGGGGTCCTTCCGGCGCCGGCATCCGGGAAATACGTAAGGGTAACCATATCAGACCAGGGCGGAGGCATCCCCCGGGAATACCTTCAATACGTGTTCGATCCGTATTTCACAACTAAAAAAACCGGAAGCGGGCTCGGTCTGTCCATAGCCCATTCAATAATAAAAAAGCACGGCGGGAGCATCACCGTGGACTCCGAACCCGGCAGGGGAACCTCTTTCCGCATTTACCTGCCTGCCGCGGAAAAGACCGCGGAAAAGAAAATCGAGGAGTGCGTGGACCTGGAAGGCATCAGCGCCAAGGTGCTCATCATGGACGACGAAGCCGGCATCAGGGATTACTCGGTGGACCTGCTGCAAAATCTCGGCATGGAGGCATATGCGGCCAGGGACGGTTCGGAGGCCGCCAGGATATTCCGGGAGGAGATGGACGGCGGAAAGCCTTTCGACCTCGTGATCGTCGACCTCACGGTGCCCGGGGGCATGGGCGGACTGGAAACTCTGGAAACTATCAAACGGATGCTTCCAGGGGTAAAGGCCATCGTGTCGAGCGGTTATTCCAACGATGCCGTGATGTCCGAATATGAAAAATACGGGTTCATGGGGATGATAACGAAGCCTTACGGGCTTGACGAATTGAAAAAAACCATAAAGGCCGTCCTCACTGGTTCTTGCTCTCGATGAGGTCCGTCCTTACGCCGGTGATCTGTGAAACCTTTTCATTGAATTTCTCCGCCTTCCTGGCGCTCTCGGAGTATTTGGATGACGCGTTTTCTATGTGTTTGCCCACGAGTTCGAATTCCCTGTAAAAGGCGCTGAAGCTCGTCTGCACTCGCGACAGCTCGTTCATTATCGTTTTTGCCTGCTGCTCTATCCTGAAACCCTTCAGCCCGAATACTATAGCCATCAGGTACGCATAAAAGCTGTTCGGCGACACGGGTATCACGTGCTTCCCTATGGCGTAGTTGAAAATTTCGTATTCCCTGCCGGTGACGGCATCGTTGATTATGACTTCGTAAAAGACGTTCTCTGCCGGGATATACATCATGGCGAAATCGAAGGTCCCCTCCTCCGGGCAGATGTACTTGGAGGATATCTCGTCTATCCTCGCCTTTACCGCCTTGATGAATTCGCGCTTGTATCTAGTCTTTTCCTCCTCATTCTCCGTGGCGATCAGTCTCTGGAAGCTCTCGAGGGGAAATTTCGAATCAACCGGGACCAGCCCGTCCCCGATCCTTATGACGGCGTCGACGTGCAGGCCGTTTTTAAAACTGTACTGCATCTCGTAATTCTTTCTCGGGAATATCTGCTTGAGCAGTTCGCCGAGAAGGTACTCCCCCAGGTTTCCCCTGAGCTTGGGGGCCTGGAGAATGTCCTGCAGAGAGGATATGTCCCTGCCTATGTCCTGTATGTTCTTGGCCGTCTCCTCGAGGGTCCCGAGTTTTTTGTGTATGTCGCCGACTACCGCGCCGGTGGAGTTAAGCTGGCTGGTTATGTTCGACTGCGTCTTCGCGAGGTTGTCGTTTACCGCGTTAATGATGTTCCCAAGCTGTTCGTTAAGCGTCCTCTGCGTGGTATTGAAGAGGGACTGCTGTTCCGCCAGCGCCCTGTTCTGCGACTCGAGCTGTCTCGTCTTCATTTCAACGAGCTGGTTCTTCACGTCAAGCATCTGCTGGTTGAGGGTCGAACCGTCCGGGTTCCTGTTTTTCAGCAGTATCACGACCGCGATGACTGCTATTATTACTGTCAGGGAGAGAAGGGCTATTATTGCGAACTGCATCTGCATTTGGTTATCCCATCCGGCATGACTTTTTTTAAATTGTCCGTTCTGTTCTTTATTAATATAACGACCCGGATTATGTCAATATTAAAAAAATCCGGAGACCACACGGCACCAGGTTTATTACAACATGAAGAAATTCTTGACTTTTGATTGAAAAATCAATAGCTTAGTAAAACAAGATAATTGAATGAGATTATTAAAATTAGCAATCATACCGGTGATAATCTTTTCAATCATGGAATCACCGTTATTTTCCATTTCAGACATGGCCAGGGCGAAAAGCGTCCTCACATGGGCTGAAAAACTGATGCCACTCATCAAGAACAAGCCGGCCTATAGTACCCCTGAATACGTCCGCGTTAAAATACAGGGATACCTCGACGAATCAAAAACCATCCTTGACGGATGCGGCAAAGAATGCGACCCGGTCGTATTAAAGGATATGACGGAACGCCACGGCAGGATCAAAGCGGATTTCGAAGAAATCAAGTCTGCCGGATCAAAATAGCACAGCCGTGACCCGGCCTGTTATACGGCAAAATTCTATTTATCGAAATCATTGCGTAACTTTTTTCATAATTCGCAACAGATGCCATGATCAGTAAATATATAATCTGCATCTTAAAAAATACCGGCGATCAGGGCCGGTCGGCCCGCTGAAACGGAATGTTAAAATGACCAGGATAATGATCGTAGAAGACGAACCAATCATATCCCTTGACCTCGAATATACGCTCAAATCTTCCGGCTACGAGGTTTGCGGCATTTTCACCTCCGGGGAATCGGCAATAGAGAATATCGGCAGCCTCAAACCCGACCTGGTTCTTATGGATATAGCGCTTTCGGGACCGATGAAGGGAATAGAAGCGGCGGACATCATAACAAAAAATTTCGAGATACCGGTCATATACCTGACGGCGCACTCGGACAAATCAACGGTGCAGGCCGCCAAATCAAGCCAGCCCTACGGATTCATCAACAAGCCCGTAAGCGAGCGGGACCTCTACTCGTCCGTCGAGACCGCCATCCAGAGGTTCGCCCTCGAGCAGAAACTGAAGGAAAGTGAAAAGCTTTACCGCACCCTTATCGAAAACGCCCTGGAAACCATCCTCGTGATACAGGACGGAAAAATAGTATTCAAGAGCCCTAGCCCCCGGATGCTTTCCGGATACGACGACGAGGAGATTTTGTCCACCCCTTTCATCAATTTCATACACCCGGAAGACAGGCCCCTGATTATTGAAAACTACAGGAGAAGGCTCAGCGGCGAGGTGTTCCAGACGAGTTATAACTTCAGAATCATCACTAAAAGCGGGCAGACGAGACGGCTCGAGATAAACTCCTCGATGATCACATGGCAGAACAAACCCGGGCTCATCATATTCCTGAAGGACGTTACCGACCAGATCGCCGCTGAAGAAGCCCTGCTGAAGGAACAGGAAAGGTTCAAGATCCTTACAGACAGCATGCCGTTCGGCATCATGATCCTCGGATCGGACGCTAAAATCAAGTACGTCAATCCCAGGTTCACGGAGATAACCGGGTATGAATCAGGAGAACTGCCGGACGGGGGTGTCTGGGCCGTAAAGGCCTTTCCCGACAGGTATTACAGGAAGATGGTGCTTGATGACTACAACAATAATCTGACAGGCGGGCAACCGGGCGCAAACCAGTCTGTGAAATTTGAAATTACCTGCAAAAACGGGAAAATAAAAACCATTAGTTTCACGAGGGTCCAGCTTGAAAACCGCGAAAACCTGATTACAATGGAGGACATAACTGGCCAGATCGAAGCGGAAAAGGCCTATTTTGAATCAACTCAAAAATTCACAAGCCTTTTCGAAAAATCCCATGAGGGCATCATGATCGTGGACAATGACGGGACAATCATCGAAATAAACAGCGCCGTTGAAAAAATCACTATGATGAAAAGACAGGACATTCTCTGGAAACCCGTATGGGATGTGCATCTTTCCCTGATGAACTGGGAAACCAGATCCGGGCTTGACCTTGAAAGCTACAGGAAAGCCGTCATCTCCGCATTAAAAAACGACGACGCGCCATGGATTGGACAGATTACGGAAGTTTCCATCTTTCCCCCGGGCGGCCGGGAAAAAATCATGCAGATAATGGCCTTTCAGATTAAAACCGGCAGAGGGACGATGCTCGGAATCACGATGCGTGACATGACGGAATCAAGGATTATTGAAAAAACCCTTGCTGAAAAAGAAAGCACCATTGAGGCGATCCTCAAGTCCGCACCAGTAGGAATTGGATTTATCCGTGACAGGGTGCTTATTTCCGCGAATCTGGAAATGCATAGACTGCTGGGTTATGAACTCAATTTTCTGGCCGGGAAAAGCACCAGGGTCCTGTATCCGGACGAGGCTTCATACCTTGAGGCCGGAAAAAAAATATATGAAAATATCGCGGACGGCACGGTCGAGGTCGACCTTAAATTCGTCAGGGGAGACGGGAGACAAATCAATTGCAGAATAAGCCTTGCCGCACTCGATCCGGGGGACATCTCCAGGGGCCTGGTTGCTTCCCTTCAAAAAATACCCGATTGAAACGTATTATATCCCGGGATGCGGATTTTACCATGACCCTTCAGGCAATCCGCACGGCTGCAGTCAGATTTTCCTGATCCCCTTCGCGACGACGTATATGCTCTTCGAATTTCCGATTATCCCGGTAACAACCCCTTCTATATCCACGAGATCGCCGTTGGCGATGGCGGCCGACCTGTCGGCGTAAACGTCGATGGTGCCGGAAACCGCCTCCTTGTCTACGTAATCCACCAGCAGGCTGAACATCGATCTCCCGTTTTTCAGCTTGAGGTTCGCGATACGGCCCCTGATCTTCAGAGCGCACCCCCTGTAGAGATACGGCCTCGAGGAAATCTTGTTGTAAGGAACGGATTCGAAAGTCCTGTCTTCAAGATCGGTCACGAATCTAATCAGGAAATCGCACTTTTCCTTGACCATGAAGCTGGCGTTGCTGTTGGATATCCTGTTAAGGATCATTACCCCTTCGTTGTACCTTTCGGATTTGATCAGCCTCTTTGCCCTGTCGAAGTCATCCGACAGGTCCTTCCCTGAATAATAAAAATACTGGACCTTTTCCCTGTTTATCGTTTTCACGAGGTCGTAGTCGCCGCTGTTTATAGATATCATGTCTATCCTGGACAGGCTGCCTGTTTTTTCACGGTCCCTGCCGCTGTTGTGAAAGCGGCTGTAATAAAACACCGCGGCGGCGGCCAGGAAAAAAATTCCGATAACTGCAGCCGCTGCAAACACCTTCCTGCCGCGCTTTCTTCCAATACGGACGGAAACCGGTTTCAGGACAGGAGAATGAGAGGACTTCTTAAGCTTGCGGGGAGGCTTCGGCACGTTTACGAAATCACTCAGTCTCGCTTTTTTCTGGAAGGACCTGAAATCAGACGCCTGCCCTATCAGCTTCCTGCCCCTCTGGAGGAACGGGTCGGCGGGATTTCGATATATCAAATCCAGGTAGATTTTCAGAGCGGATGTGACGTCAGGAGCGGATTTCAATCCCAGGAAAGCCTGGAGGTGCATCAGAGGGTCATAATCCGGAGCCAGCGCTACGAGTTTCGTTATTACTGAATCGGCCTTGGCGAACTGGTCGGTGTAGAGGTACGACACGGCCAGTAGAAACAGCGTGTAGGGGTCCTTCTGCCCGGAGGCAAGGATCCTTTCAAGGGCTATTGAGGCCTCAAGGTACCGGCCGCCGTTCAAGGCGGAATACGCGTCCTTGATGACCCTGTAATTTTTCCTTGCGGACCCGGTGTTGGATTCCGGCTTCATCTGTGGAACGCTACCTTTTCCTTCTGAAAAGGTCCTGTATTTTTTCAAGTATTGAAATGTTTTCATCCCTCGATTTTCCGATTACATAACCGATAAGAACGAAAACAGTTATAAGAAGCGTCTTGATTATTCCGATGGTGAACACCAGTATCCCGAACAGGAAGCCGATGAAGGCGCCCACCGCCTTTCCCGGGTTCTCCCTTATCCAGTCCGAAATGAATCCGAAAAGACCCATCCTACTGCTTGACCCTTTCGATGTATTCGCCCGTCTGCGTGTTTATTTTGATGAAATCGCCTTCGTTTATGAACAGCGGCACCTTGACCTCCGCGCCGGTCTCGACCTTCACGGGCTTGAGCACGTTCGTCGCGGTATCGCCCCTCGCGCCGGGCTCCGCGTAAGTGACCTTGAGCACGACTGAAAGCGGCGGTTCAACGGTTACCGGCCTTCCCTCGTAAAGGGCGATTTCCACGATGTCCTCCTCCTTGAGGAAAAGCAGGGCGTCGCCGATCGCGTCTTTGGGTATGTGTTCCTGCTCATAGTTCTCCGTGTCCATGAAAACGAGGTCATCGCCCTCGTCGTACAGGTACTGCATGGGCCGCTTTTCAAGCCTGATGTCTTCGAGTTTCTCGCCGGCCCTGAATGTCCTGTCGATCACCGTGCCCTTCTTCAAGTTTCTGAGTTTTGTCCTGACGAAGGCGCCGCCCTTGCCGGGCTTGACGTGCTGGTGTTCCACGACCGAAAAAAGATCCCCCTCGAATTTGATAACCGTCCCGCGTCTCACATCATTAACTGAAATCATACATTCCCTCTGTTCATCACCGATTTATTTATAGTATGGCAATTTCCCTGTCAGCCCCGGTAAGCACCTCGCAACCCCTTTCGGTGACCAGCACCATGTCCTCGATCCTGACCCCGCCGGAACCCGGTATATAGATCCCGGGTTCGATCGTTATCACCATATTTTTCTTTAATTTGAAATCGCCCGACTTGACGGCCGGAAGCTCGTGCACTTCAAGGCCAAGGCCGTGTCCCAATGAATGTCCGAAATAATCACCGTAGCCCCCGGAGGAAATGACCCCCCTCGCGACGGAATCAAGGGCGCCGGTCGTGACCCCGGGCCTTGTCCCCGAGATCGCCGAGGCCTGGGCCCTTAGAACTATGCTGTAAATCTTCTCGAAAAGCGGATCAATCCTACCGACGAACACGGTTCTTGTCAAGTCTGAATTGTATCCGAGGTACTCGCAGCCCATGTCGATCAGGACCATGTCGCCGTGTTCGATTCTCTTGGTCATCGACGTCTCGTAGTGCGGCATCGATGAACCTTTCCCGGACGCCACTATCGAGTCGAAGGACGTTTTCCTGCAGCCGTTCTTCCTGTAAAAATATTCTATTTCGACCGCTATGTCCCATTCCGGAACGCCCGGCCTGATCAGTCCCATGATATGCCGCATGCAGAGATCGGTTATCCCCGCCGCCTTCCTGAGGAGCCCTATCTCGGATTCGTCCTTCTGCATCCTGATCTCGTTTACGGCGTCTCCGCCCGGGCAAATCTTCAATCCCTTTACGCGCGCCTTGAGCTCCCCGTACACCGAAAGCGGCACGGAATGGTTTTCCAGGTAGAGCCTGCTCATCCCGTGTCCCTTCGCCAGTTTCCTTATCGAATCGTATATATCCATCTTCTGGAGATGGAATTCAACCGACGGGGGAAGGATAGATCTCGCGTATTCCTCGTAACGCGAATCCGAGATAAAAAACGTTTCCTCTTCACCGACGAGGATATAGGCGTAGGAACCGCTGAACCCGGTGAGATACCTGATGCTCTTGAGATCGGATACGAGAAACGGGAAAAGACCGTTTTCCGACAGCTTTTTCCTCAGTTTTTTAATGCGCATAAATCCATCCAGGAACCAGTTTCAATTGAAGCACCTCACCGCCCGCCGTATATGTCAAGAAAAATGTTTGATTTGTCAGGCAGCAGGTTCTATTAATATCAAACCCGTCGTTTTAAGGGCACAATCTAAAGGGGTTTATCAATCCCCGGAGGCTAAATTGAAAATCGGCATAGTCGGAGCAGGGGCCATGGGTCTGCTTCACGCAGCGGCTTTTAAAAAATCCGGCATGGACCCGGCGGTCTATGAAAAAAATAATGAAACTTGCGCGGCCGTCAAAAAAGGACTGACCGTCGAAAGCGGAAACGGGAAAACGACCTTCGTCATCGACATTTCCGATGAACCCGCGATCCTTTCGGAATGCGGGATAGTATTCATTTTCGTAAAGGCCTATTCCACATCTGGATCGATGGAGGACATAAAGGGACAGCTGTCCGGGAGCTCCATCATAGTCACGCTGCAGAACGGGCTTGGCAACATGGAGATAATTTCCGGCCACGTCGGCGAAGACAGGACCGTGTACGGCACCACCACCTACGGGTCTCATAAAAGTGGACCGGCCGTTCTTGTGCCCGGCGGAAACGGCGAGACTGTTCTCGGCTGCAGAAATGCCGCAAGCGCGGACCTGGCAGTTGAAATCCTTTCTGCGGCAGGCTTTACATCGTCGGTTACTGACGACCCGGACCGCGCAATATGGGAAAAGGCCATCATCAACGCGGGAATAAATCCCATCGGCGCCCTGCTTTCAATAAGCAACGGACGCATCATCGAACTTGAGCACGCGTCATTGCTCCAGGAGAGACTGATAGCCGAATGCGTCGATATTTCCGGAAGGGCGGGCATAGCATTCGACCCGGGGAAAATCCTTGAAAAAACAAGGGATGTCTGCAGGAAAACATCATCCAACCGCTGTTCCATGCTCCAGGACATATCGTCAGGCTCCGGTACCGAAATCGACTTCATCAACGGCAAGATAATTGAAAAAGGAAGGGAGGCCGGCATCCCCGCCCCCTACAACGAGGCGGTTTATCTGCTGGTAAAATCCATGGAAACCGGCGGGGGATGCGGCAAAGACAGACCTGCGGCACGCACAAATATTTCTTGATAAAAACGGTCGGGATGATTTATATGTCAAATCTCAAAAACCGGATACAGCGGAAAAGCCATGGTTAAAATCAACGAAAATTATCTGAAACTCAAGTCGTCATATCTTTTTTCCGAAATCGCAAAACGCGTAGCGGCGTTCCAGTGCGAAAACCCCGGAAGGGAAATAATAAAAATGGGGATAGGCGACGTCACGAGGGCGCTTCCCGGCGCGTGCATCAGGGCCTTCCATGCCGCGGTCGACGAGATGTCCGCGGATTCAACATTCAGGGGATACGGCCCGGAGCAGGGATACGACTTTCTCAGGGAAAAAATCGCCGACAGGGACTTCAGGTCAAGGGGCGCGGACATAAGCCCTGACGAGATATTCGTCAGCGACGGCGCGAAAAGCGATACCGGCAACTTCCAGGAGCTCTTTTCAAACGACGTAAGGATTGCCATACCGGACCCGGTATACCCGGTATACATTGACACCAACGTCATGGCCGGCAGGGCCGGCGACAGCAGGTCCGGACGATACGACGGCATCGCCTATCTCGACTGCACGGAATCAAACGGTTTCGTTCCCGACCCGCCAGCCGAAAAGCTTGACCTCATCTACCTCTGCTACCCCAACAATCCGACCGGGGCGACCGCCACGAAAGAAAAACTGGCCGAATGGGTTGAATACGCGAGGCGCAATAAATCAGTCATACTCTTCGACGCCGCCTACGAGGCCTTCATAAGGGACGGTTCCATACCCCACAGCATTTACGAGATCGACGGGGCGCGCGACGTTGCCGTGGAATTCAGGAGCTTCTCCAAGACGGCCGGCTTTACCGGCACAAGGTGCGCCTATACCGTCGTTCCCAAAAGCTGCAATGGCTACGATTCCTCGGGGAACCCGCAGTCGCTGCACCCCCTGTGGTTCAGAAGATGCTCCACTAAATTCAACGGAGTGTCGTATCCGGTACAGAGGGCCGCAGAGGCGGTGTTTTCGGAAGAGGGCGCCGTCCAGACCAGGGAAATAATCGATGATTACCTGGGAAACGCGAAAATCGTCAGGGAGTCCTTTTCATCTCTCGGGTATAAATGCACTGGAGGAGACAACTCCCCATACATATGGATCGACACGGCGACAGACTCGTGGAAATTTTTCGACATGCTCCTCGCGAAGGCCGGCGTCGTATGCACGCCGGGAGAGGGATTCGGAAATTGCGGCAGGGGATACATCCGCATAAGCGCCTTCAACACGAGAAAAAACGTGGAAAAGGCCATGGAAAAAATAAAGGACCTGCTGAAAAACGGTATAAAATAAAATCGAGATCATCAGTCAAAAAGGAGACCGGATATGTCAACATGCAGTTACACCGTGGATGAACACGGAATCGCCCTAATGTCAATAAACAACCCGCCGATGAACGCCCTGAGCACGCCGGTCCTCGGCGACATCAAGGCGGCCGTCGACAGGGCGCTGAAGGACGATTCCGTCAGGGTGGTCGTGTTCACAGGCGAGGGACGGGCCTTCATCGCCGGCGCGGACATAAGGGAAGTGGAAAAGCTCAACACGCAGAAGGACGGGAGCGATTACCTGAAAAACGGGCAGGACATTTTCAACATGATTGAAAACGCAGACAAGCCGTTCATAGCCGCTGTAAACGGTTTCGCCCTCGGAGGCGGAATGGAGCTTGCGCTCGCCTGCCACATCCGGATAGCGGACGAATCCGCCCAGCTGGGACTTCCGGAAATCAAGCTCGGAATAATTCCGGGCTACGGGGGGACACAGAGGACGCCGAGATATATCGGCAAGGCCAGGGCCTACGAGCTCGTTCTTTCTGGCAACTTCATCAGCGGGAAACAGGCCGCGGAATACGGACTCGTCAACAGGACCGCGCCCAAGGGCGAGGTCATCGCCGAGGCGATGAAGCTCGCGAAATCCATCGCGGCGAAGGGACGGCCGGCGATAAAAATCGCGATGGACGTCATCAAAACAGGTTTCGGGATGAACCTGATGGACGCCCAGAAATACGAACGCGATGAATTCGGAAAACTATGCGAAACGGCCAACAAGAAGGAAGGCGTCGCGGCATTCATGGAAAAGAGGGAGCCCCGGGCCGTGGATAAATGAGCCGATACTAAAGGATGCCCGGACCGGATTTTACAATCAGAAATGCATCCGAGGATGATATTGAAGGCATCCTTGATATAGAAATCGACGGAGCGGCCGCCTGGACCCTGGAACTGTACCGGGAGGAGATAGGCAGGAAGGATTGCATATTCCTGGTTGCCGTTTCCGGCTCCTCAATTGCCGGATTCGCCGTCGCCTGGGTCGTCCTTGACGAAACGCAGCTCCACAATATCGCCGTGAAAAGAAACTCCAGGAAAACCGGGATAGGGTCCGCGCTCATGGATTCCGTGTCCAGCGAATCGATGCTCCGGGGCTCTAAAAAAATCCACCTCGAGGTAAGGGAGAAAAACACTTCCGCCCTTTCCTTTTACATGAAAAAATCCTTCAGCCGGGTCGGTTTCAGGAAAAATTTTTACGGAGACGATAACGCCATATTAATGGAAAAGATAATCGAATGAAGATAAAAAACGCCGTTTTTCTGAAGAGCACAAAAAAACCCGCGGATTTTCCCGCGCACGGGTATCCGGAGTTCGCTTTTATCGGAAGGTCGAACGTTGGTAAATCGTCGCTGATCAACATGGTTGCCGGAATCAGGGGCCTTGTCAAAACCGGCTCAAGGCCCGGGGTCACCACCATGATAAATTTTTTCGTATTTAACGGCGGGATATCCATAGTCGATCTCCCGGGGTTCGGATATGCCGACCTTCCGAATGACCTGAAAAAACAGTTCCTGCCGATGATAAAAAACTACATCGCGGCGAGAAAAACGCTCAGGCTTGCATTCGTCCTTATCGACATCAGGAGAAAGCCGGACGACTTCGAGCGGGGCATGATAGAAAACCTCACCGGGAAAGGCATACCTGCCGCGATAGTGGCCACAAAATGCGACAAGGTGACGAAGGGTAACAGGGCGAAAAACGCGGCCGACATCTGCGGAGAGCTCGGGATCGGCGAGGATTCGCTGTTCTTCTCGTCAGCAAAAACACGCGAGGGCAGAAACGAAATCCTGAGGCTCATGGACGAGTTCAGCGCCAGGCCTAAAGCTGGGTCATGAGGTACATTATATGGCTCGACTTCTCCTTGTCCGGGATCAGCTGCAGTAAATAAGGCGTGATGCTCTGCTTTCCCTGGCTGCTGGCATCGGCGTCAAGCTGACGCAGCACGTCTATGATCAGCGGGTCCTCCCAGTTTACCAGTATCTTGACCGCCTCCTCCGGCGGCATGCTGTATATCTTCTGGGCAAGGACCTGCACGTTTTTCTTGTAACCGGAATATTTCTTCTTGTCCTGGTCGAACTTCTTGTTTTGAAGTTCAATCCCCTTCTTCATCTCGTCGATCTTTTCCTTCTCTGAATCAAGGCTTTTCTCCCTCTCGCCGACCAGCGCCTCCCTCTTGTCGAGCTCCTCGATCCTCTCCTGCAGTTTCTGCTTCTCTTTTTCAAATTCCTCCTTCTCGACGAGCGAGGGCTCATCGTCCGAAGCGTTCACGACAGACTGCGGCTCGGGTCTGAACCTGTTGAAAAACCCCGACAGATCGAACAGGCCGATATGGTCAAGCCAGAATGCGCCGAAAGCGCCCAGGAATACTATGAATATTATCAGATAAAGGATTTTCGATCTGTCTGATATCATGTTCATATGAATGCTCCGTTATCAAAAAATATATCCGAAAAGCTTCACTTGTTCTTCAGATAATTTGCAATGACCTTGCCCACAAAGTCCCTTGTTTCCCTGTAATCGGCCCCGCCCTTTTCATCCACGGTCTTTTTACCGGCGTTGTACGCCGAAAGGGCCTTCTTGTAATCGCCCTTGTAATTCTTTAGAAGTCCTGAAAGAAACTCGACCCCGGCCTTTATGTTTTCCTCCGGTTCGTAAGGATCCTTCACGCCCATGTCCTTGATGACCGACGGCATGAGCTGCATAAGTCCCTTGGCTCCCTTGCCGGATACGGCCCTCGGGTTATATCCCGACTCGGCGTCGATTACCGCCTTTACCAGCGATGCCGGTATGCCGTTTCTGCCCGCGTATTCTTCCGCAAGCCTGTTGATCCCCTCGACCCCGGGATTCTTCGGGTTACCGGAAACGGCGGAAGTTTTTGACCGGTCCTGGTTGATGTTCTCCGTGAGCGCCCTGTCGAAAGAGGCCCTGTTTTCAGATGATGAGCTTTTAGGATTATGTCTCTTTAGACCGAATCTGCTTTTTATCTCCTCGATCCTCTGCATCACCGCAAACATGTCCTCAGTCATCTTTCACCCCCGGCTTCGGCGGCCCGTCTTGCATATATCTTCTGGTTCATGTCGTCGTTTTCCTTCGCGATCTCCCTGCCCGCGAGATCGTTGTATTCCCTTTTCCTTCTCTCCTTGAGTTTATCAACCACCTTCCTTTCCCTGGACGCCTGCACCAGTCTCTCCCTGACCATCCGGATCTCCGGCTCCATGGCCAGGATCCTGTCCTCGGCGGCGTCGATCGCCCTGAGTGAAACATCAACGAAGCGCTCGTACATGACGGCCTCGGAGATCGAGTACCTGCCGGACCTCATTTTACCGGAATACTTGTTTTTCTGCTCCTCTATGCGCTTCCTCAGATCGTCCTGCCTGGATCTTTCCCTGTTCTGTACCGAGATCAGCTTGGCCAGCTCGTTTTTTATCTCCTTCTCCCTTGCCTCCCTGATATCCAGCAGCCTCTGGAGCCTGAATTTAAACTTCTTCATTCAGACTGCCCCGTCATCTTATTATCCTCGCGTATGCGGGAGGCGGCGCCGACGGTCTCACGGCCGGGCCTTTTTCCTTCTCGAACAGGGCCTTCAGTTTACCGACGATTGAATCGTATGTGTCCTTTTCATAAATCCCCTGCCGCAGGAAGGTGTTCATCCTTTCGATCATATCAATCGCCCTGTCGACAGTGGGGTTGGACCCCCGCGCATAGGCGCCGAGGTTGATCAGGTCCTCCGCGTCGGTATAGGCGGCAAGGAGCTCCCTGAACTTGTTGGCCGCCTCCAGGTGCTCCCTGGTCACGACGTCCTTCATGCACCTGGATATGGACGCGAGCACGTCAACGGCCGGGTAATGGCCCTTGTGCGCGAGGCGTCTTTCAAGAACGATATGCCCGTCAAGTATGCTCCTTGCGGCATCCGCAATGGGCTCGTTCATATCATCGCCCTCGACGAGTACGGAATAAAAGCCCGTGATGCTGCCGCCCTTTTCGCTTGAGCCGGCCCTTTCCAGCAGTTTTGGAAGCAGGGAAAAAACAGACGGCGGGTATCCTCGGGACGCGGACGGTTCGCCTGCGGCCAGGCCGACCTCCCTCTGCGCCATGGCAAACCTCGTGATGGAATCGAGTAGAAGGTTCACCGCCTTGCCTTTGTCCCTGAAGTATTCGGCTATGGCGTGGGCCAGCAGGGCCCCCCTGAGCCTGAGCATCGGCGGCTGGTCCGACGTGGCCACTATTACAACGGACCTCTTGATCCCCTCCTGTCCCAGTTCCTTTTCCACGAAATCCTTTACTTCCCTGCCGCGCTCTCCTATGAGCGCAATCACGTTGACGTCGGCGTCGGTGTACCTGGCGATCATGGCTATGACGGTCGATTTTCCCACGCCGGAGCCGGAGAATATCCCTATCCTCTGCCCCCTTCCCACGGTATTCAGTCCGTCTATGGACCTGATTCCGACCGAGAGCGGCTGGGTGATGATCGACCTCTCGAGGGGGTTGAGGCCGGAATTATGGACCGGGTATTTCAGGTCCGTGTAGATCTCGCCCTTGCCGTCGATGGGCCTGCCCACCCCGTTTATTACCCTGCCGAGCAGCTCATCGCCGACCGGCACCATCAGTGCGGAACCGGCCGCGAAAACCTCCGCTCCCGGTACGACGCCCTTCATCTCGCCTATCGGCATGAGTATGACCCTGTTCTTGTTGAACCCGACGACTTCGGCGAAAAGATATTCCCCCTTCGCGAGCTTTATCCTGCAGAGCTCGCCGTATTTTACGGCGGGGCCCACGGATTCTATGGTAAGGCCGACAATCCTGTCGACCCTGCCGGTGAATTTAATTGTATCGACCTCGTCGAGAGCCCTTTTGTACTTGGATAGAACGTCGACGCTTTCGTGCGGCAGGATCTTTATCATTTATCTGTCCTAAATGGGGTTGGTGTTCCTGATGGCCTCTTCTATGGCATCAAGCTGCACGGAAATCCTCGCGTCTATCGCTCCAACGTCCGTTTCTATTATGCAGCCGCCTCTTTCCACCCTGGAATCCTCGTATATGTTTACCTTCTTGAGGGACTCCATCATTTTTATCAATTCGTCCTTATGGGCCGTGGTCATGTCCAGGTCGGCGAAATTGACGCGGATGTCTATCCTGTCCCTGTCCTTGACCCTCTTTATGGCTTCTTTTATATTGTTGATTACAACTTCCCGCCTTTCAACTATTTCGTCCTTGATGACCTTCCTGGCGATCATGAGTATCATCTCAGTCATCATCTTTTCGGAAGACCTTATGATCTCGTCCCGGATATCGACGGCCGTTGATACTACCGTGCCGAGCCTGTCGATAAGCCTCATCACCTCTGCCTGGCCCTCCTTGTATCCTTCCTCCCTTCCGGCATCATAGCCCTTCTTGTATGCCTCGTGCTCTATCTCCGAGACCTTCAGCTCGGCCTCCTTGATCATCTTCTCGGCCTCGAACTTTCCGCGCTCGATCTCCCGCTCGGAATCAATCTTCAGGTGGTCCATCTCCAGCCTTATCTGCTCCCTGGCCTGCTGGAGCTCCTTGAAGGCCGCGTCCTTTCCGCCCTCCTCGATCTTCTTGGCGTCGCCCCTGGCCTCGTCGATCATCTGCCTGACTTCTTCCTCGGTCTCGCGCCTGTAGCGCTCGAGCTCGGCCTCCATCTCCTCGATAGACGGACCCTGGTAAACGTCTATCGGATTCCCTTCTTCGTCGACCTCGAACTCCTTGAACTCCTCTGTTTCAAGGACGTTCTTTTGATACTTCCCCGGAAGCTCTATCTGCTTGGGGATGTTTATCTGCCTGACTTCACCCGGTTTGAATACTAGCTTAGACAACCAGTTCCTCCTCCCCGGCCCTTGCAACAATGATATCGCCGGATTCTTCGAGTTTTCTTATGATATTTACTATTTTCTGCTGCGACTCCTCGACGTCGCGGAGCCTTATCGGTCCCATGAAATCCATGTCCTCCCTCAGCAGCGACGAAGCCCTTTTCGACATGTTCCTGTAAATCTTCTCCTGGACCTCGGCATCCACCCCCTTTAGCGCCTTCGCGAGGTCCTGAGTATCAACCTCCCTGAGCACCTTCTGGATGGACCTGTCGTCGAGCAGAACGATGTCCTCAAAAACGAACATCCTCTTCTTTATCTCCTCGGCGAGTTCCGGGTCCTCTTCTTCGAGGGCCTCTATAATTATCTTTTCGGTACCGCGGTCGACATTATTAAGCACCTCGACTATGGTATCTATGCCGCCCGCGGAGGTGAAATCCTCGCTGGCCAGGGTCGAAAGCTTCCTCTCGAGCACCCTTTCGACCTCCCTGAGCACGTCAGGCGAGGTCCTGTCCATCTGCGCGATTCGCTTGGCCACGTCGGCCTGTATCTGGTGGTTCAGCCCCGAAAGTATAAGCGCCGCCTTCTGCGGGTCGAGATAGGCAAGAATAAGGGCGATCGTCTGTGGATGTTCGCCCTGTATGAAGTTCAGGAGATGGCTCGGGTCGGTCCTCCTGATGAAGTCGAAGGGCCTGACCTGGAGGGAGGACGTCAGCCTGTTGACGATGTCTATCGCCTTCTGGGTTCCGAGGGCCCTTTCCAGAACATCCCTGGCGTAATCGATGCCGCCCTGCTGGATGAACTCCTGGGCCATCATCATCTCCTGGAACTCCTGGAGGACCCTGTCCCGCTCCTCGGGTTCGATCTTGTCAACCCTGGCAATCTCGAAGGTAAGCTGTTCGATCTCGTCTTCCCTGAGGTGCTTGAAGACCTCCGAGGAAACATCGGACCCTATCGATACGAGAAATATGGCCGCCTTTTGCCTTCCAGTGAGAGGCGCTTTTTTGGACTGAAGCATTACATCACCCCGGCTTAGATGCTTTTTTGAATGAAACCCTTTTCGCCATTTACGCCTTCACCCCCGTCAAAAACGGGGGTGATAGTCCCTGAGATCCTGTCTGACGATAGCTATAATATATATAAAATTCTATTCCTCAGCAAGCCATGTTCTGAGAAGCTGGGCGACATCGTCCGGCCTCTCCTTCGCAAGGTTGATGGCGCTCTGCTGAAGCTCGAGCCTGGCCTTTTCCTCGAGGGAGAGCTCGACATCTATGCCCTCCTCTTCCGCCGCCCTGAGCGCCGCCTCTCTCATCCTCTGCTGTTCGAGGGCAAGCCTTTCCTCTCTGGATCTTCTCCTCTTTTCCAGCTCTTTGGAGATCGCCCTGAAAACTATAAAACCGGCAAAAAGCGCTATCACGCCGATCAATGCCGCCAGGAGTATCCTTTTTATCTGTTCCTTCTTCCTGAATTCTTCCCTGAGGGAATCCCAGTACTTGGTCCTGTCGAACATGATGTTCTCGACAGCTACATTGTCCCCCCTCGCCTCATCGAAATTGATGGATTTTTTTACGATGTTTTCAGCCTTCCTGAGTTCTTCGGTCTGAAGGACCGTCTGGATCGGCTTTTTCGCAGGGTCAAGGTCATAGCTGCCGTCCGTCTGCCTCGGCAGGTCCTGTATGCCGTCGATCGCAATGGCGACAGAGACCCTTGATATGTCGTAGGGGTCCTTTTCCCTCTTCCTCAACGTCTTGTTGAGGGCGTGGTTTCTTATCTTTTCGCTTTTGTTGTATTTTGCAAACTGATCGTCGGCCGCCTTGTATCCCGGAGGCTTGTTGCCCTCGGTCCCGGCCGGCCCCTCGGGGTTCCACCCGTGACCCTCGAACTTTTCCTTCGTGGTTTTTTCAGAGATTACGAGAGAATCCTTTACCTTCCTCGTATTGTAAGGGACATTGGGATTCTGTTTTTCAATTTCTATCGGCGTGTACTCTTCCTGCTCCTCGCTCACCTTGTCCCAGTTGAATTCCATGTTCAGGCGGACTATCTGGATCCTGTCGGAAGAATATATCCTTTCGAGGCCCTCCCTTATGTCCTTGAGCATCTTGACCCTGGCCAGCTCTTCTATTTTTCTCCTGTTTTCTATGATCGTCAGCTCGGTCTTGGCCTTGTCGATATCATCATTGAAATCGGATATTATATTGCCCATCTCGTCGGTTACCGTTACATCGTCCGGCTTGAGCCTGGGTCCTACCGCCCTTGATACAAGGTACATTATGCCTTTTATTTCTTTTCTTGAAAGCTTTTCATAACCCGGCGCAAGAAAAACCGTAACGGCGGCGGTATACGGAGTCCTCTGGTCCGTATAAAGGCTGTCCTCGGTCATAGCTATTTCGATATCGGCCTTCGAAATGTTTTTCAGCGATTCGATATGCCGTTTGATCTCATCCCTGAGGGCCCTCATGTATTTGACGTCGAGCTCCTTGTCGGTTTCGGTCCATTTCGTAAGATCGAACAGCTTCCATCCCGGAATGCCCTTCGGTATCATCTTCTCCTGGGCAAGCCTGGTAAGTATGAGCTCCCTTTCGCTGGGTTTGACGAGGATGTTCGATCCGCCGGAGGTCGTGTACGAAAATCCCATTTCCTCGAGCTTTTTGGTGACCTGCCCCAGATCTTCAGAGGGCAGTTCGGTGAACAGCACCACATTCGGGGCCCCCGTGGACACGGAGAACAGCACCACGAACGCGACGATAACCACCCCGCTCACTACGCCGATGATGACCTTCTTGGTGTTGTCAAGTTTGGAGTAGACCTCCATGATCTGACCCCATATTCTTTTTAAGAACTCGAGCATAATACCTCCGCTCCCGCCTTACAAATATGCGGATAATGAGACATAATGCATTATAGAATTAATAAAAAAAAATGTCAATTAATTTACTAAGAAAATTTAGTTTTTTATACATAAAAATTTTCAACATCATTATATCCTACAAGTGAAAATCAAGAGTCGTTTAAATTGAATTGACCGGGGGTTACAACGCCAGGTCATTATGGGAACCCTTAAAAATCAGGGATTTCTCTGGTATTATCAATCATAACCCCTGATTTTATCTGATGTTCTGCCGGATGCGAACGGAAGCGACTAACAGGATGTGCCAATAAGCATCGATGCCTATTGGTGGACTCTTTTGGAAAACCTTGTTCCGAGTCCACAGGGGTGTATCCTGCACCCACCCTCAATTACATTGATGCTGAGAAGCCGCCACAAGGGAACATCGAGCGACAGGATGTTGCGAATGTCGATTTAAACATGTATGCTTAATAAAAAATCGGTAAAAATATAATTTAAAGAGCTCCCCTTATCTTATTATAATACAAAAGACTGGTTATGGATTTTTTCATTTGCGCTGTAATAGTGCCGTGATAAACATGCACAAAAAAGGACGCGGCTTTTTTAAACCGCGTCCCCGTTTTTTAACCGGCCTTCTCCCGGAATTATCTCAGGTTCATAAGCTCCCTGTAAGTCTTGACGACCTCGTCCCTGACGGCCCTTGTAAAGCTCAGCGATATCTCTGCCTTCTGGGCGGCTATCATGACGGAATGTATGTCGACGGACTCGGGCCTGTATATCATTTTCTGGTTCAGATCGTCGGCATCGACCTGCAGGTCGTTCACCTTGTTTATGGCGGACTTCAGGCTGTCCGCGAACGAACCGGCGACGTCGTCGGACTCCCTTTCCGCCTTCATTTTGTTGCCGTAATGCAGCGGGTTGCTGGTTTTCATCTCGACCACATGGCCGAAGGGCTGCTTGTCAATGGAAATCATATTCACACTCCTTTAGTATTAATGTATCTCATCTCTATTTTGGAAGATATCATGAGGTCGCTGCTTAAAAATTTCATCATCTCCTGTTTTCCGACGGCATTCCTTCTTGAAAGATCATGAGTCACATGGATTTCCCTGTTTATCGAAGATTCCCTGAACATATCCTACCTCCCTATACCGTGCCCCTTCCCAATTCCAGGGCCTTGTTGAACATTGATTTCGCATTATTGACCATTTGAATGTTCGCTTCGTACGACCTGGATGCGGAAATGAGGTCCGTCATCTCCATGACTATATTCACGTTCGGCATCTGCACATAGCCCTTCTGCGGCCCGGTCTTTATCGCGTCAGGATGCGTCGGATCGTAAGTGAGCCTGAAGGGCTCCTTGTCATTCTCTATCTTGACAATCCTGACCCCCCTCCCGATCCCGTGGTCTATCCTCTCCGGAACCAGCGGCGACTTGTAATTCGGCCTGATGTTTATCGGAGCGAATATGGCCCTTTTCCTGACATACGGCCCGCCTTCAGGCGTCCTTGTCGTCGTGGCATTTGCGATATTGTTGGAAATCAGGTCCATGCTGAGCCTCTGGGCGGTAAGCCCGGTCGAGGCTATGTTAAAGCTGTCGAACATTCCCATATCCTACCCCTTATGCGGTCCTCATGGCCAGCTTGATCATCTTGTAGTTCTGGTTCAGGCCGGTCACATAGGCGTTGTATCTCATGTTGTTTTTCGCAGCGTCCACCATCTCCTTCTCTATGTCGACGTTGTTGCCGTCGTTCCTGTAGATGGTGTCGTAATCCAGGTGGATCCTTGGCTTCACGGCATCGACGTCTTTCGGTATGAAAAACGGTATGTGCCTGTCATCGTTCATAAGGGCGGGAAGCCTGTTCTCCTTTTCCTGCCGGTCAAGGATCGCGCGTTGCAATTCGCTTTCGAAGTTTACCTCGCTCCTTTTAAAATGCGGGACGTCAACATTGGCTATGTTGTTCGATATCACCTTTCTCCTGAGAGACTCGGTGTCCAGCGCCCTTTCAAAAAGGCGGTTTGTTTGCTCCATTTTACTGTCAATAAACATATATAATCCTTCCTGAAAAATCTCCCTGTTATATAGATCGGTATTTTCAAGAATTCATTAATACTTTTTTTATGGGACATAAAAAAAATCGTCCTTTTTTAATCGGGTAAAATCAAAAAAAAAGGCCACTTCCGAGTGGCCTGCCCTGGCGGGATGAATTTTAGAGGTGTTATATCAGTAAAGTTTATCAGACGGCTGTATGTATTATCTGATAAAACCCAGGAGACATTGGTCTGCAGCGGTCTCCCGTTTCACGTCAAACCGCTCCTTCTATCGTCACGTACTTCTCCGTCATCTGTGATAAAAGTTTTATCCTGTCTTCGTTTTCCTTCGTCAACAGCGACTCCATCCTGTCGATCTGCTTGGTGACCTGGTAGGTGTCCATGGTCACCAGTATCAGCGGTATGTTCTTCTCGGCCGCCTTCGCGATTATATTCGAAGGGGGGAGAATGTTGTTAGTCAGCAACACTCCCGCTGTGTCGCTTTCAAGAGCGGCCAGTATCATGTCGTTCCTGTCGCCGCTGGTGATGAGGAACTTGTTCTCCTTGTTGAAGAGGGGGTTCCTGAGCGACTCGTCCGTCGACATGGCGCCCACGAATATGTTCTTCACGATATTCGTCATCCCCTTGTCGCCGGCTATGACCTTGGCGTAAAGCTTGTCGGCAAGGTAGCTGATCGTGAAGTGCGTGAGCTGTTCCTTGAACGGGACAACGCCGAGAATCCTGACGCCAATCTCCCTGATCTGCCTGGCGTAAACGTCGTCGAATTCGTCGACGTCCCTTACCTTGTTTATTATCACGCCGGAAAACTTCACGTTCCCGGTATTGACGTACCTGTTTATGAACATCAGGTCGTCCACGACCGTGTCGCTGCCGCCGCTTACGACGACGACCAGTTCGGCATCGATATAACCTGCAACGGATAAGGAATCCAGGTTGAGCGACGCCCCGTACGACAGGTCGCGTCCGCCCTCTATGAACAGGATGTCCTTCCCGGCCGATGCGTTTTCCGCCATTTCCCTGAGGGTGCCCTGGATGTTCTTCTCGTCGTAAACATACCTGAGTT
Source organism: Spirochaetota bacterium (assembly GCA_025457915.1). Lineage (GTDB taxonomy): Bacteria > Spirochaetota > UBA4802 > UBA4802 > UBA5550 > JALOTL01. Next base: position 62,354 of record JALOTL010000008.1, read on the forward strand.
TCGAGTGGTCGAACCCAAGGCTTATGTTTTCCGGCTCCTCGTTAAGGCCGAAAATGTCTATGATGAGGTTGGAATCATAGTCCCAGTTTTTCTTTCTTTTATATATCAGCCTGTCGCCGAACGGCTTTATGTACCCGAATTTTTTTCCGGTCCTGGACATCAGGCCCACCATCAGGCTGGTTTTTCCGGCTCCCTCTCGTATTGATGCAAAAACTATCCTTTTCATCGAATTTCCTCCTTAGGATTTTTTTAATAGTATTCTGACGTCCAGAGCCTTCAATCCCTTGGACTGCTCGTAAACGACTATCGGGTTTATCTCGATATCAGTTATCCGGTCGCACTTCTTTAATATCGTGCCCACCTTTATTATCGCGTCTATAACGCCCTCGATGTCCTTGCGCTTTTCACCACGTACCCCCATCAGGAGGGGATAAGACCTGATCTCGCTTACCATCGAGGCCGCCTCCCTCCTGTTGAGCGGGAACGACCTGAAGCACACGTCCTTCATGACCTCGACGTAAATTCCACCCAGGCCGCACATCACTATGGGGCCGAACGCGCCGTCCCTGATTGCTCCAACCACCAGCTCCAGCCCCGGGGAAACCATCTCGGCGAGCTCCACCCCCTCTATCACCGCTTCCGGATTGTAGTTCCTGCAGTTGAACATTATGGCCTCGAATGCGGCCACAACCTCGTCCCTGTTTTCAAGGTTGAGGGCCAGGCCGCCTGCGTCGCTCTTGTGTATGATGTCCCTGGAAACGATCTTCATCACGAGGGGGTATCCCATTTTTTCGGCCTTCTCCACGGCCTCGTCGATGTTCTTCGCTATGGCGCTCCCCGGGATCGTTATCCCGGCCGCCATCATGACCTCCTGCCCTTCGTTGGTCAGAAGAAAATTCCTGCCGTCCGCGACGACGCCGTCTATTATCCTGTTTATCCTGTCAACGTCGATGTCGGCCATGTCGAAATCGCCCGTGATCTGTTCCCTGTACCTGAAATACCTGTATGCCGTGCCCATGCAGGAAACGGCCGGTTCGACGTCGTTGAAAACCGGGATGTTTTCCTTCTTGAGCTGCACCATCGCCTTCTCGACCGACTCACCTCCCACGATTGCGTAGACTATCGGCTTTCCCGCGGCCCTGTGTTTTTTAAACGTGTCCCTGATCATCGGGGCAAGGTTTTCAGAATCGAATGTCGCGGTCTCGCAGTACAGGGCCATGGTGGCGTCCATGTATTCGCTCGTTGCGGGGGCGCTCAGGGCGAGTTCGTAATCGCCGGCCATCGCGCCGCCGGTTATGTCCACCGGATTCTTCGTGGAGCCGAATGACGGGGTGGCTGAATCGAAAACGTATTTAAGAACGTCCTGGTTGTCGTAAAGCTCCACGCCGTATTTTTCGCAGGCGTCGGTCGCCATGACGCCAATCCCGCCGCCGTTGGTGACTATCACGCCCCTGTCGCCGCCGGGCTTCGGGCATAAGGCCAGGAACTTCGCCCATGAAAATGCCTCCTCGAGCGTACCGGCCCTGATAACGCCGCACTGCCTCATTATCGAATCGAAGATGCCGTCGGACCCGGCAAGGGAGCCGGTATGGGAAGCCGCGGCCATCGCGCCGCGTTTGGACCTCCCTGATTTGATGACTATCACGGGCTTGGTCTTCGCGGTTTCCCTGAGAACCGGTATCAGGTCACCGCCGTTTTTCACCCCCTCCATGTACATCAGAATGACCTTCGTCTCGTCCTGGGAGATCAGATAGCGGAGAAGGTCCGCTTCGTCGATGTCGCACTTGTTTCCCGTGGAAACTATGGCGGACAGGCCCATGTTTTCGACCGCGGTCTTTCCTATCATCGCGATCCCCAGCGCACCGCTCTGGGTAAGTATGGCCACGTTGCCGTGAAGTATGCCGGTGGCCGAAAAGGTCGAGTTCATCGAGGCCCTGGCGGAAAACATGCCGAAAATATTCGGCCCGAGGATCCTCATCCCTGAAGACGCGGCGATCGAGACCATCTCGTCCTCGTCCCTCCGGTTCCCGGTCTCCGAGAAACCCGATGTGATGATCTGCACGTTTTTGACGCCCTTCTCGGCGCACTGCCTTACGGCTTCCACGCACGATCCGGCCGGTATCACGATCGAAGCCACGTCTATCTCTCCCGGGACTTCCCTTATGTCGGCATAACACTTCTGGCCGAGGACTATTCCCCCTTTTGGACTGACGGGATATATTTTACCCTTGTACCCCCCCGATAGAAGGTTCCTGACAACCGTATGGCCTATTTTCCTTGGATCCTGAGAAGCGCCGATTATCGCAAAACTTTCCGGTTCGAAAAGAGATCTGATAGTTTCATTTGTATCATTCATCGCGTTCATCTCCAATTCATTTATAATATCTTGGATTCTTTCCCGCTCTTTCCACCGCAAATCCAGGTGTTTTTTACTTCTCGATAGGAATATACCGCCTGATGGTTCCCGGCGCAATAGGTGAGGATACAATTAGATCATGGGGGATATGATAATTATTTGATGGGGGAAACCCCTATTTGTTCTCTCCCTGCACCCATAGAGTGGCCTGCTGTATGAGCTCTATGGAATTCTTCAGGTCGAGCTTTTCCTTTATGTGGGCCCTGTGGTTTTCAACGGTCTTTATGCTCACGTTAAGCTTTTCGGATATCGCCTTTGTGCTCATGCCGGATCCGACCATTCTGAAAACCTCAAGCTCCCTGTCGGAAAGAACGTCGACCGGCGACCCCTTGGATCCTGGCCCGCCGTCGACCATCCTGTTTATCATTTTTGAAGATATGTTCTCGCTTACATAGGCCCTGCCGCCAAGGATCCGCCTCAGGGCCGATATGATCGTTTCAGGCGCCTCCTGCTTCATCAGGTAGCCCATCGCCCCCGTCCGGAGGACCCTTTCCGCATATATGTTTTCATCGTGCATGGAAAGGGCGAGTATATGGACGCCGGGGCAGTAGATCCTGACGTCCCTGATGAGCTCCATGCCGCTGCTGCTTTTCAGCGAAATGTCGATGATGGCAAGATCGGGGTTTTCCTTCTTGATGCCGTTAAGTCCCTCGAGATAGTCTTCTGCCTCGCCGCAAACCTCGAGATCTGCCTCACTGTTTATAAGATACGCCAGTCCCCTGCGGAATATCGGGTGATCGTCCACGAGGTAGATCCTGATCTTTTTGCCCAGTGACTTTTTATTATCGCCCATATTTTTTACGCCGTCAACCTGCATGTCACGGTGGTCCCGCCCGACCTGTTGCGCCTTATTTCGAAGGACGAGTTTATTATGCTCGCCCTGTATTTCATTATGCCGATGCCCATTCCGCCGTCTCCCTCCCCGGCCCGGTATCCGCTGCCGTCGTCCGTTATCTCGACGGACATCGCGCCGCCGTCGTCCGTCAGGTTTATTTCAATGTTTTCAGGCATGCCGTGCTTCAGCGCGTTGTTCACGGCCTCGTTCACGATATAATACAGGTGCGTCGCGGTGATATTGTTGTCGATCGAAAACGATTCATCGTAAACAAGCCTGCAGGACTTCCCGTAAATCGAGCTCACCTTGGAAGCCAGGTCCTCAAGGGCGAAGATAAGCCCGTCCGACTGGATATCGACCGGCTTGAGGCCCTTGATCATGGTCCTGGTCTGGTCGATGGCCTGCGTTATTAGCCTGTCGATCTCTTCGACCTCGTTAAAATCGGGCATTGTCCCCCCTTCGATTTTCTGCTTCAGAACTTTCAGGAGAAACTTCGTTCCAACGAGGTGCGGGCCCAGGTTGTCGTGCAGCTCGTTCCCGATCTGCTGCCTTTCCTGCTCGCTGATCCTGAGTATCTCGCTTTCAAGGCGCTTCTTGTCGGTGATGTTCCTGAAGGAGGCGATGCTGGTCTTCGACCTGGGGACAATGTCTATCGTCATGTAGATGTCCTTGACCGCGCCCGCCCTGTCGATGAACCTGAACTCGTAATTCCTCGGCGCGTTGGAAGGATCGGTCCGCCTAAGCCTGTGGTAAGCGAGCATCCTCCTGGCGTCGTCCGATTCCACGAAATCAGTAAAGCTCATCCTGCCCTCTATCTCATCTTTCGAATAACCGGAAAGATTTTCAAATTCCTTGTTGGCGTAGGAGATCGTGGTGTCCTCCTCGAAGATGGCGGTGGCGTTGCCGGTGGTCTCGAACATCGTCAGGAAAAGGTCCTTGATCTTGTTCTTCGATTCCATGTCGTAAAGAAAGTAGGATACGGTCTTCACCACATCGGAGATGATGAGAAACTCTTCCTTGATATCCTGGTATCCGCCGGCAAGGGTCACCGATAGCACGCCGTAGATTATGCCGTGGTAGCTGAGCTTGATCGTGACCGAATTCAGGGTCTGCCTCGTGCCTTTTACCACGGCGATGAAATCAAGCAGCGGATCGCGGTTCATGATGGTATCACCGGGATGTATGAGCGCCTCCCTTACAAAGCCGTCGAAATTCGACCTTGTAAAAACACCCGGGTTCCCGTCGAAGATGGCATCCGATTTATAGAGAAAGAAATCGCTCGTCTGCCCCTTGTCGTCTATCAGCGCCATCCAGCAGCTCTTGTAGCCGATCGTATCGACGAATATCCTGCATATGGCCGTAAAATCCCATTTCTCCGTGTCTATGGTATCCAGGAGATACGGGATCTTGTTTATGGCCTTGAGCCTTGCAGTTATGGATTCTAGCTTTTCATCTTCCATTTTCTCACGCCCGAGACCGCCAGGTCAACCCCCAGAAAACCGATGAACAGCATGGCGGCATAGAGGACCAGGTCGCCGAACCTCGTATAAAAGGTTTCCCTGTTGAGGCCAAGGTCGACATCGCTCACCAGGTAGCCCTTGTCAAGTATCGGGATCGATGCCGTGACCCTCCCGTAAGGGTCTATGAAGGCGGTATAGCCCGTGTTCCCGGCCCTGATGTACCAGATGCCGTTCTCTACCGCCCTGATCGCGGCAACTGAATAGTGCTGCATGTGGCCCCTGTATGTATGGGTCCATCCGTCGTTTGTTATATTAACATAGAATTCCGCGCCCCTTATCCTGAACGCCCTGCAAAGCCTGTGGAAGATCCCCTCGTAGCATATCAGGACGGCGAATTTTTTATCCAGGAGATCGAATATGACCTTTTTGTCTCCCGGGACGAAGCTCGACCCGCCGAATTCATCCACGATTTTTTTCACGAAAGGGAACCATCTCTCGTACGGGAACCATTCCCCGAAGGGCACGAGGTTGATCTTGGAATAGGTGTTGAGCACCTTGCCGTTCGGATCGATAAGCACGGCGTTGTTCAGGGGAAGTTTCCTTACATAATAGCCCTGGACGTCCTCCGTGACGCCGATTTCGCCGGTAAGAAGCGGCCGGTTGAATTTCCTGACAAAATCCAGTACGTCCCTCTCGAACTCGTTCAGGACGCCCCTTTCGTAATCGTAGCTTATGGTTTCAAGCGTGGCCGATTCCGACCATATCACGAAATCCGGAGACTCGGCCAGCGCGAGCTCAGTGTATCTCTTCAGCTCGTCAAGATAGACGAACCTGTTCGCCTGCCAGTCTTCCCAGGGGGATATGCACGATTGGACCAGCGCTATCCTCAGGTCCTTCTTCTTGGCCGTTTGTCCGTACATCGTCACCGCGCCGGATATGCATATCGCCGCCGCGAAGGCCGCAAAAACGGCCAGCCTCACGAACTGGGGCATCCTGAATATCTCCCTGTACGCCCTGTCTGTCTTCAAAAAATAATAGACCAGGTCGGAAATAAGCCTGTTGGAGACAATGAGTATGAACGTGATCCCCATTATCCCGATCACGGCAGCGGATTGTATGAATGGCAGGAAAGTATATTGAGTGTAGCCCCAGAACGGAAGCGGATAGGCTATAAAACCGATCGACTGTATCCATTCCACAATAATCCACACCGAAGGAAATATCAGGATTCTGAAATTCTCGAAGCTCCTGGAGAGCATTTCAGCAAGGAATATCTTCAGCGCGAAAAAAACGGTCAGGCTCGGGATGAGGAAAAGAAGCACGACGATGTATCCGCCTGGCACCTTCGCGCCGAAGTACCCTATCCATTCATAGGTTAACAGGTTTCCGATGAGACCGGCGAGGAAGGTCGCGAAAAAAATCTCCCTCTTGCTTTCAAGATCACGAATGTATATCAGGAGCGGCACAAGGGCTATCCATCCGAAAAACGGGAATGCCTTGAGCATGAAAAAATCATATGTCGGATAGGACAGAAATATAAACAAAGGCGTCGCGAGATAATAATTCTTCTTCAAAAAAATTTTAATTTTCATACCTTTTCCCGTTTATTATTAATTTTCCGGATCATCCAGACGAATCATCACATGCCGGTCTTCCCCACCAGGTCGATGAATTCATCCTCTGTTAAAATTTTAACGCCCAGTTCCCTGGCCTTCTCATATTTCGATCCAGGGGACTCGCCCGCCACGACGTAATCAGTTTTTTTGCTGACGGATCCCGAGGCCCTGCCGTTAAGGTCGGCAACCATCTTCTCCGCCTCGCTCCTCGAGAGCCCGGACAGGGTCCCCGTGAAGACGAAGGTTTTCCCGCTGACCGGGGAACCGGCAGCCGCCGGCCTTTTTTCGTCCTCGACCCTCAGCCCGGAAGCGAGCATGGAATCAATGACATCCCTGTTCGTCCTGTTATTGAAAAAGGAATTCACGGATTCCGCCACGCCCGGCCCGACCTCCATGATTTCCATCAGATCCTCCACGCTCATCCCCATGACTTTTTCAAGGCTTAACGCCTCCCTCGCGATCACCGCGGCTATATGTTCACCTACGTTTCTGATCCCCATGCTCTTCAGAAAATGCGACAGCGGTATCTTCCTGCGGGCATTTATTGATTCAAGTATTTTATCCGCCAGCTTGTCCCCCATCCTTTCCAGGCCGAGGAGGTCCTCCCTGGTTATCCTGAAAAAATCAGATACGTCCCTCAGCTTTCCTGCCCTGTACAGCCTCATTACTAGCTCCGGACCGAAAAATTCCATGTCCATCGCGTCTTTCGATACGAAAAATTTTAGCTTCTCCAGTCTCAGGGACTCGCAATCGGCGTTGACGCACCTCAGGTATATGTCCTCTTTCTTCAATTCGGAGCCGCACGAAGGGCACCTGCCGGGCGGGTTTATTTTTTTACCCTTCGAGTCGTTCCTGTGGATGACCTCGACCACCTTCGGAATGACGTCGCCGGCCCTTATTACCCTGACCATATTGCCGATCCTCACCCCTAGCCTCTCGATCTCGCTGAAGTTGTGAAGGGTGGCCCTCCTGACCATCACCCCGCCGATATTTATGGGGCTCAGGTTCGCAACGGGAGTCACCAGACCGGTCCTTCCGATCTGGAAATCCACGGATTCAAGTGCGGTGATGGCCTCCTTCGCCGGGAACTTCCATGCCACGGCCCACCTGGGGGCCTTTGTGGTGACGCCGAGTTTCTCCCTGTGCGAAAAATCGTTCACCTTGACCACGACCCCGTCAACGTCAAAATGAAGCCTGTGCCTGTTTTCGGCCCAGGAATCGTAAAAATTCCTTATCTTATCTATCCCTCCGACCTCGTAGAATTCCGGCACCGGGATCCCGAGTGAAGCGAGGGTGCTGAACAGCCCGTCCTGCGAGCCGATTTCAATCCCGGACGATCTGCCTGTGCCGTAAAACACGCACTCAAGCGGCCTTGATTCCGTTATCCTCGGATCAAGCTGCCTCAGAGAGCCTGCTGAAGCGTTCCTGGGATTTGCGAAAGGCGGTTCGCCGGATTCCTCCCTCTGCCTGTTCAGGGCCTCGAACCCGGCGTGGCTCATGTATACCTCGCCCCTCGCGTACAGGTATGCGGGCGGATCCGTCGACTTGAGCTTGAGCGGTAGGTTCTTTATCGTCATCAGGTTCGCGGTGACGTCCTCGCCGACATCGCCGTTTCCCCTGGTCGACCCCCTGACAAGCACGCCGTTTTCATAAAGGACCTCGACCGCGAGTCCGTCGAATTTCAGTTCCATGGAATACTCGACCGTCTTGCCGCCCGTCAGGTTCTTCCTGCACCTCTGGTCGAATTCATCGAGCTCCTCCGGGGAAAAAACGTTCCCAAGGCTCAGCATCGGGGGATCGTGGGGCACCTCTGAAAAAACCGCCGAGACCCGGCCCCCGACCCTCGATGAGGGCGAGTCGTCCCTTTTCAGGCTGGGATACTTATTTTCGATTTCCAGGAGCTCCCACATCAGGGCGTCGTATTCCGCGTCGTCGACCAGCGGAGAATCCAGGTCGTAGTAATGGTAGTTGTATCTTATTATCCTGTCGCAGAGACCGTCGTATTTCTTCCTGATGTTTTCCATTCCAGGTTCCCCGGCGTCCATGTTCAGACCCAAAGCCCTATCCTTCTCTTCAGGTTGCCCCTCGCCTTTATGCAGGCCCTGAGTCCAGCGTCAAGGATCGAGTCGAAGTCCAAGAAATCCATTGTTCCGTACTCGAGCGCGTCCGGCTCCAGCAGGACGGTGGGAGGATTGTATTTCAGCATCAGCCTCGTATTCATGAACTCCATTATATCGAACGACTTCATCAGTATGTCGAAGATGCTCGGCCGCTTTTCCTTTTCCTTTCCCTTTTCCGAACCCAGGTATTTTTCGACTGCCTTAAAAAAGCTGCCGCCGTCCTCTTCCTTCGCCGGAATTTCCCGAGTAACGTCCTCCATGACAATCTCCAGGTCCCTTGCGTCAACGACCGTCCGCATGTCGACCGACCTTACGTATTTCTTCAGCCTGATTTTTGAAACAGCCGGATGCAGGTTTACCGCTATGGTGAAACCCGCGCCCATCTTCTTCAAAACATTCACCGGAAGGGGATTGGACACCCCTCCGTCTATCAGGTATGTCCCCCTGTATTTTACCGGAACCAGGATCCCGGGAATGGAAATGCTGGCCCTGACCGCATCGAGGAGGTTCCCCGTCCTGAATATGACGGTCTTACCGTCGCTATAATCCGTGGAGGTGATGGCCAGGCTTACCGGGAGGTCCTCGATCTTCGTTTCAGAAGGTATGTATTTTTTCATGAATTCCATGAAATCCGCGCCCTGGAGCAGGCCGGATCTGGGAAAAACCGGGTCAAAAAGCGATAGCATGTCCTTCCTGGTCATCTTCCGCATATCCTCCTTGAACCTGCCGAGCGATCCGCAGCAGTAGAGCGCGCCCACGAGGGAGCCTATGCTGGAACCCGCGATGTAATGTATCGGAATCCCCATAGATCCCAGGAATTCGATTACGGCGATATGCGCCATTCCCTTGGCTCCGCCGCTTCCAAGCGCGAGCCCGACCTTTTTGTTTCTGAATAATTTCAGGAGATTTAGCATCAAAAACCCCTTTATTTAACAAACCGGGATTGGTTCATGAAAAAAAATTTCTCCGGTAGAAATCTGAATATATGACTTATCGTGAAGGTCAATAAATTTTTAAGTAAAAGGGCCATGGAAATGCACCATTTAAAAAAAAGTTGACACTACAATCTTATTTTAATACTTTGACACCAGTACCGCGCGGTGGAGCAGTTGGTAGCTCGTTGGGCTCATAACCCAAAGGTCGCAGGTTCAAATCCTGCCCGCGCTAATTTTGGCGGAGTAGCTCAGTAGGTTAGAGCACACGGCTCATATCCGTGGTGTGGGGGGTTCGAGTCCCTCCTCCGCTAATTCCAGCCTTCTTTTATTTATTGCCTCAATAAAAAATTTCTCGCAAATTCCAGAACAATGGTTATTATTGTTTGCCTGGAAAAATACTCCCGCCCGTAGCGGGATGTATTCGCGCTCTTCAATTAACAACACGGAGGACATGATAATGGAAAACCTTGCGACAACCCTGGCAGGGAACAAGCTTCTTCTCGCCATATTGATCGGAATATTACTGCTCCTGGCATTCGCGCTTATTAAAAAAATAGTAAAATTCATTCTTTTCCTGGTACTGATACTCGCCCTCTACCTGGGATACCTGCTGTATACCGGGCAGGAAATCCCCGGGAACAAAAAGGAGACCATCGAATCCATCAAGGAAAACTCATCCAAGCTCAGGGATACCGGGAAAAAAACCCTGAAAAAAGTACCGAATAAATAACCCCTGTCAATTCCGGAGGCATGGCATGACTGTAAAAAAAATATTTCTTCCTCTTCTGATTGCCGCAGCCCTTACCGCTGAAGGGTATCGCGGTCCCGCGGCGCATGCGGCCGCAGGACCTTTCGGGTTCACCGGTTCCCGGCATAATGAGAACGGCGCGATCCTGGCAGGGGCGGTGAAGAAAAAGACGCGGCCGTCGAAGAGGTTCCTGGTGACGGTTCTTTTTTTCAACGACCTGCACGGCAATCTCCAGCCATTCAATGTGACGGAGGACGGAAAGCAGATCGAGGTGGGCGGGATTGCCCGCATGGCTTACCTCGCAGGGCAGATACGCGAGGAAAACAAAAAACGGTCCGCTAAAACCTTTCTGCTCGTGGCCGGCGACATCCTGCAGGGAACGCCCATGTCCACGGTGTTCCAGGGCAGGCCGGATTTCGAATGCCTGAACGCAATGGGCGTCGCGGCAATGACCATCGGGAACCACGAGTTCGACTTCGGTCTCGACAATCTCCTGGAGCTGAAAAAAACCGCAAAGTTTCCCTTCATCAGTTCGAATATAATCCGGAAGGATACCGGCATGCCCTTCACCGATCCGGGAACAAGTCTCGACATCGGAAACGGAGTGACGCTGAGCGTCATCGGCGTCACGACAAGCGAACTGCTTACCACGACCGCGCCGGCCAATGTCGAAAAAATTGGCGTGCTTGACCCGGTGAAGTCGGTGAAAAAAGAATACGATAAAAAAATAAAAGACGGCCCCGTGATCCTTCTTTCCCACAGCAAGTTCCAGACGGATTCCGAAATCGCTTCCGCGATGCCGGGCCTCCTGGCCATAATAGGGGGCCACGACCAGATTCTGTTCGATCCCTGCAAAAAAGTGGCCGGCGTGCCTGTATTCCAGGCCTTCGAGAAAGGGAGATATCTCGGCAGGATTGACATCGTTGTGAATCCCGGGACTAAAAAAGCCTGGTTGGAAAAATGGATGTATTACCCCATAACTCCCGGGTTGAAAAAAGACGCGGCCGTCGACGCCATTATAACAGGCTACCAGTCCAGGATGGCTGAAAAATTCAGGGAGGTCATAGGACAGACGAAGGTTTTTCTTGACGCGGAAAGGGAAAGGATAAGGTACGAGGAAACAAATCTCGGCAATTTTGTTTCCGATGTCATGAGGGAGACAACCGGGGCAGATATAGCCCTGATCAACGCGGGCGCGCTGAGGTCGAGCGTGAACGCCGGCAGGATCACCATTGAGGATGTATTCAAGGTCATGCCATATCCGAACGAGGTGATAGTCGCAAGGCTTACCGGGACGGAGATCGCGGAAGTACTGAAGCGCTCGGCACAGGGCGGGAAAGCCGACGAAGACGGCGGATTCCTTCACGTTTCAGGGTTGAGGTTCAAAATCGACGGTAAAACTCCTGTTGAAATTTTCATGGTTCCGTCAAACGCGGCGCTCGATCCATCCAGGACCTACAGCGTGGCAATAACGGATTTTATGGCATCCGGCGGAGACGGGTACATGACATTCTCGGGCAAGCCGTCATACAGGACCGGTTCTCCGCTCAGGGAGCTGCTTGTTGATGCCATCAAGAAAAAAACTGAAATAAATCCCGTGAAGGAGGGGAGGATTACCAGGATCAAATAAAAAATTTTGGCCCCTTAAATCTGGACAGGCAGGAATGGATCACTCTTCATCTTCTTCCTTGCTGTATATTATGAAGTCCTTCAATCCTATCAGCCTGTTGTCTTTCTTCAGATCGGTCAGGACGATGCGGTATTCGCCGTCCTTGAGACCGGAGATCCTGTCGTAAATGCAGGTCTTTTCTCGAGACACGTTGTCGATCCTGCTTTTTATCTCCACCCAGACCAGCTCCTTTCTCATGAGGAGCACGCCGATTTTCCTGTTGTCCTTCACCCTGTCAAAGGCAAAAACCCAGTCGACTGCCACTGAGGACGGAAATTCGACAGGCGCGGTCTTTTTCTTATACACGTCTTCATAGGGCATCCTGAATGCGAATTCACCGGAAAGCCCGCCGCAGGAGATGAAGGACGCGAAAAGGATGAAGGCAATCGTTCTGACAAAGCCGTGGTTTGACATATTATTTCACCTTGTACTGGTCCTTATCAAGTTCTATGACGCCATTTTCGCGCATCCTGGTTTTCTTCCCGTCACCCGCGCCCCGGCCGGCCGTTCTTACGCCCCTGAAAAGACGGTAACCCAGCCTTACCAGGGCATAGATCAGATAGACGATTAAAACAAAATATATGAATTTTAAAACCATTTTCTAACCCCCGGGTCTTCACGACCCGTTTATAACGTCGAGAAGCTCGCGCACAGCCCCGTCCAGTCCTATGAATACGGACCTGGATATTATGGAATGCCCTATGTTCAGCTCCTCCAGGCCGGCCGCCTTGAGAACGGGAGGAAGATTCCCCGCGTTAAGTCCGTGGCCGGCGTTCACACCGATGCCGATCTCCACGGCCCTTTCCGCGGAGCGGTATATCCTTTTTATTTCCGCCCCCTCCCCGGGGCCTCCGAAGACGTTGCAATAGGAGCCGGTATGGATCTCAATATAATCCGCGCCCGCGTCCCTTGATCTTTCAACTGCAACGGGATCGGGCTCGATGAAAAGCGATATCAGCGTCCCCCTTCCCTTGAATATACCGACCACCTTTTTGATCCTGTCAAGGTTGGCGGCGACATCGAGCCCCCCCTCCGTCGTTATTTCCTCGCGCCTTTCGGGAACAAGCGTTATCTGGTCAGGCGCCAGCCTCAGGGCGATTTCGATGATTTCATCGGAAAGGGCCATTTCCAGGTTGAATTTCCCTTTTACGATTTTTTTCAGCGCCTCAACGTCCCTGTCCTGAATATGTCGCCTGTCCTCCCTGAGGTGGACGGTTATCCCGGCGGCCCCGATTTTTTCGCATACGGCGGCGCCTTTCAATGGGTCGGGCTCAAGCCCTCCGCGGGCCTGTCTCAGTGTGGCTATATGATCGACATTGACGCAAAGCTTTATTTTCGGCATATATTATACGTCATTTCCTGGTAATTTTAACGGTCACCTTTTCTGGATAAACGAAAACGGTATCGGCCTCATCCCCGTTTTTCAACTGAACGGAAACCGGGATGTCCTTTTCGATGACCTTTTTTCCGGTCTTTTCAAACAACGCCTTGATCCCCGCGGTAGCCACGTCGATGAAAGCCTCCACGTCCCCCTGCGCCACCTTTTTTTTCTGGCCCCTGAAAAAAATGATCACGTCGGCGACGCCTGGATTATAGATGAAGTTCTTGTCCGGGTTCTTGATTACCAGGGGGGACCTGACCTCGTAGACGTTAGCCTGTTCAATTATCTGGACCGATACCCTGACGTTTGTTTCACTGAGGGCAACGGCCTCCCCATCGGCGCTCTTCAGGTCCACCTGCTTCACGACATCTCCGGAAAGGCCGGTTATGTTTACGTCGTCCGAATATATGAAATCTATTTTTTCAAGCAGGGACTGCGGCCCGCTTATCATGACCTTTTCCGGCATCACCCTGACCCTGCCGAGGATGTATCCCGGCCTGAAATCTCCGGTAATCCTCGGCAGCACCCTCACCCACTTCTCGTCTATCCTCTCGGCCCTTATATCGATCTCCGGGGGAGACAGTGTCACGCTGACGCTTTCAGGTATCATCTGTCTGGTTATGAGTACCGGGTATTTTTTAATCTCACCGATTTTCGGCCTCTGGAGATCGACGAAGGCCCTCACCTGCTTTGTATTGAAAGTGCGCAGGGACTCCTTCTTCCCGTCGAGAACGACGCTGACCTGGGTCGTGGACATCTGCGAAACGGTGAGGTAAGTGGGAAGGTTCCTGATCTCAACCGGGACCTTGAACCTGATCGTCTCGGATTTGCTCGAGGAGACGAATGCCCAGAGAATGACCGACAGGGACATGCAGATGATCTTCGGCGCGAAATTCCGTTCCCTGGCGATCATCACCGATCTTTTTGTCATTCTTTTAATCACAGCCTGTATTCTTCCTCGTACGCGGTCTTCGGATTAAGGAAAAAAAGTATCATGTTTTTAAGATCTGAAACCCTGATCTTTGAAAGCATTCTGCCGTTCACCATTATGCAGATGTTCCCGGTTTCTTCGGAGGTCAGTATGACAAGGGCATCGGTTTCTTCGGCTATGCCCAGACCGGCCCTGTGCCTTGCGCCGTGCTGTTTCTTGAGTTGCTTGGAGTCGCTCAGCGGCAGGTAGCATGCGGCCGCCGCTATTCTCCCCTCCTGTATGATTATCGCGCCGTCATGAAGCGGGGTCAGGGGGAAAAATATCGTTCTTATCATTTCCTCGGATATCATCGAATTTACCGATACACCGGACTCTATGTATATCTTGAGGCCGGTATTCCTTTCGATAACGATCAACGAGCCGACCCTTTCCTCTGACATGGAAACGACAGCGTTTACGACCTCATCAAGGGGAAATGATTCCTTGACGGCTTCGGCGGATATCCAGTTCCTCTGGCCGAACTGCGTTATCAGCCTCCTGAGTTCGGGCTGGAAAAGGATGATTACAGTTATGACAAGGTAGGATGTTATGTTCTTTATGAGCCAGTCAAGGGTCTCCAGCCTCAGGTAGCTGGAAAGGACCGCCACCGCGAAAATGATGATGACTCCCTTGACAAGCTGCACCGCCCTCGTGTTGGTTATGAATGTATAGACCCAGTAAAAAATCGTGGCGACTATTATTATATCGAGGACGTTCCTTATATAATCCCAGGAGGTCGAGAAAAAGAATATCACTCTGTCAAAATACGCGTCCATCAGGAGACCCTCTTAAGCATTTCAAGACCGGCCAGGGCCAGCATGTGTTCACTTACGTCATGAACCCTGATGATGTCCGCTCCCTCGAAGATCGAAACCGCGTTAAGGGCGATGGTCGCGGGAAGCCTGTCGGAATCCACGCTGTAAAGCTTCCCGATGAGGGATTTCCTTGAAAGTCCTATAAGCACCGGGTATCCCAGTCTCTTGATCGTTTTGATTCCGGAAATGATCCTGTAATTGTCCTCCAGGGTCTTTCCGAAACCTATACCGGGATCCACGATGATATTTTCCTTTTTTACGCCGGCCCTTACGGCCCTGGAGGCGGCATCACCGAGAAAGGACGTTATCTCGCCGATCAAATCCCCGTAAACCGGGTTTTCCTGCATGTTTTCCGGGCGCCCTTTTATGTGGGCCAGGACTATCTTCGCCCCGTATTCAGCCGCAAGGTCCGCCAGGCCTTCATCGAACGTCAGTCCGCTTATGTCATTGATTATTTCAGCGCCGGCCTTAAGCGCCTGTTCCGCCACATCGCGCTTCGAGGTATCCACGGATATCGGGATACCTATATCTGAGGAAATCCTTTCGATGACGGGTATTACCCTGCCTGCCTCCTCCGCCGCATCAACGGGTTTCGAACCGGGACGCGTTGATTCCCCGCCGACATCTATGATGTCCGCGCCCTCGTCCCTTATTTCGTACGCGCGCCTCACGGCCCCTTCAATGGAAAAATATTTTCCTCCGTCATAAAAGGAATCCGGGGTTACGTTCAATATTCCCATTATTTTCGTTTTCTCAGGCAAAATCTCCACCCTAAAACATTATATCAAAAGAAACGGTGTTATACAGGTCGCCGGTTTTCACATCCACCCTGAAGGCATAGGCCAGATCGGATCCCCCCAGCCTCATCCTGATGCCGCCGCAGGCCTTCATGTCCGAAAAACCCAGCCCGATTGCCAGGTATTCTATCGGCGCGTATTCGATGCCCGCGCCGTAGCCGAATTTTTTATTCCCCAGGTATTTCGACCCGCTGACGGAAAATACGAATTTCTTCCCGGCCAGGAGCGCGGCGCCCGTCCCGAGAGTCGGCCATACGTATTCCTTTCTGTTTTCCGAAAGCCTTCCCTTCTCCAGCGGATAAAGATACGAGAAGGCGTCCCTCGCTGAAAACGAAAGCTTCAGCATCGGGAGTACATACGTCTGAAGCCCAGCGTCAGAACCGAACCCCGCGCGTGAAGCCTTCCCTGTTTTTTTATACAGCCCCTTGAGGGAGATTCCGACCGACGTGATCCCGAAATTCGTCGCGTATGACATGTAACCGGTCGAATAATCATGGACCGATCCGTCAAGGCCCCTGATCCTCATGCCGTCCCTGTCAAAACGGCCGTAATATGCGCCTGTGCCGAAAACCCCTCCGAATAGGCCTGTCGCTATACCCATAAAACCGGATTGCGCGGGACTAATACCGGTATAGCTTGCGCCGATCTGGAAAAATCTATTGTCTGTCCCGCCTCCCGAAAAATTTGTCAGATCGTCCTCCCCGCCGGGTCCGCTTTTGCCATCCCCGTCCCCGATTTTATTCTTTCCCTTTGCATCGTAAAGGCCGGCGGGGTTCCAGTAAATGGAATAAACGTCGTCAACCAGCGCGTCGGCCGAACAGCCTGCCGCATTGTATCTCGCGCCCGGACCGCCGTCATACAACGACGATTTTCCATGACCCGCTTCAGTTCCAAGCACTGCGCCCTGAAGAAGCATTATAAAAAAAACCATGACGGTGGAGAAGGACGCGATTCTCATAATGACAAAAAATCCTGTATAAAAACCATTATTAACGCGCTTGCGGATGGGTTAATAATTACAATCTGTAATATAATAAAATATTTCAAATCGTGATTTATCAGCACACGCCCGCGCGGGGAAATCTCAAATAAAAAAAACGGCGATACCATTATTCCATCATACCGCGCCCATCCTGAAGGCCCGATGAACGCTTTAAACTATTTGAAAATGGAATCAAATCAAGGTTACCCGGAAATTTTGCCATTTGCCGGATGTCGATGAAATTATTTAAAAAATAAAACACCGTATCCGGAACAAAAAACCAATATAATGGAACCTCTAATAATAAAATCAGGGTGTTCCCTTGCGGGCACTTTGAATGTATAAATTAGATTTTTTCAGTGTTTTAATAATGAAAAATCTAATTTATGAAGGTTTCCATTATAATATAACAATCAAATGTTAAAAATGAGGTCAACAAATATTTGGGTTGTTTACCCCTAATTCTTTTTTAAAAGGAGAGGGCCCGCTGATTCAATCGAGCTCATCATGGGCCTTTTTTACCGCATCGCCGATCAGGACGTTTAATTCGCCGAAAGCGGGGGAAGCGCCCTTTCCATCGGACACGTTAAAGTATGCGAGAAATTCGATATTACCGGCAGGGCCTTTCATCGGAGAATGCGTAAGACCCTTGAGAGACATGCCCTTCGATAAAAGCGATCCGATTACCCGGGCGAGGATGGCTCTGTGGGCCTCTTCCTTTCTTACCACGCCCTTTTTATGCTCCCCGGGATCGGCCTCGAACTGGGGCTTGATCAGCATGATTCCGTCGCATCCCTGGAAAATCTCCATGATTTTATCGTATGCCTTTGTTATGGATATGAAGGACAGGTCTGCGGTGATGAATTCCACGTCGCCGTTAAAGCTGGCTGGCGTGAGGCTTCTCACGTTGGTCCTTTCCATAACGACCACCCTGGGATCAGACCTCAGGGAATAATCCAGCTGTCCGTATCCCACGTCAACGGCGTATACCTTCACCGCCCCGTTTTCAAGCAGGCAGTGCGTAAAACCGCCGGTGGAGGATCCAATGTCCGCCGCGGTCATTCCTTTTACGGAGACATTGAAGGTCTTCAGTGCATGAAAAAGCTTCTCGCCGCCCCTGCTGACAAAAAGACCGCCCGGCCTGAGCACGGTGATGTTTTCGTCCCCGGATACGGTCCTGGAAGGGGTCCTTACCGTCTCCCCGTCGACCTTGATCCATCCGGCAAGAATCTCCTTCAAGGCCTTCTCCCTGGACTTCGAAAGCCCGCTCTCGGACAGGAATTTATCGAGCCTGGTTCCCTTCTTCATGGATCCGGTCAGCGCCGTTTTTTTCCGCCCGTTAAAGCGGATGCGATCCTTTCCGTTATGGATTCCTCGTCTATCCCGTGGATCCTGAAAAGCATTGAATTGTCGCCGTGCTGGATGAACCTGTCGGGGAACCCTCCGAGGAAAAGCAGTCCCGGACGGAGCTCGGGACTGATCAGGGATGCGATCTGCTCGCCGATCCCGCCGGTAACCGTCCCGTTTTCAAGGGTGATGAAGTTCCCGCACCTGCGGATGACCTTTTCAATGCCGTGGATGTCCATGGGTTTCAGCGTCATTAGATTGACGACGGCGGCGCTTATTTTTTTTCTCTTGAGAATTGACGCGGCGTTGAGCGCCGTCTGGACCATGTCGCCGGCGGCGAGTATCGCCACATCCGTCCCGCTCTTCATAACCTTTATCATGCCGGGTACGAAATGATTTTTTTCCTCGACGCTGAATCCCTCTATGCCGACCCTGCCCCGCGGGTATCTTATGGCGATCGGCCCGGAATCATGCCCGGCTGCGTAATATATCATGTCCCTGAGCTCGCTTCCGTTCATCGGCGCCAGTATCGTGAAATTCGGTATCGATTTTATTATGCTGATGTCGAACAGGCCGTGATGAGTCTCGCCGTCGTCCCCGACTATCCCCGACCTGTCGATCAGAAGCCTGACTGGAAGGTTCATCAGCGCAACGTCATGTATCAGCTGGTCCACCGCCCTCTGCAAAAAGGTGGAGTATATCGACACGAATGGCTTCATCCCGGAAGAGGCGAGCGCGGCCGCGAAGGTGATGCTGTGCTGCTCGGCTATGCCGACGTCGAAAAACCTGCCGGAGATCCTCTTCTCGAACTCGTAAAGCCCGGTTCCGAGCTTCATCGCCGCGGTGATGGCGACGATCCGTTTGTCGCTCTTCGCGATATGCGCGAGCGTCTTTCCGGCGATTTCGGAGTAGGAGGCAAGATTGCTGTTCCCCTTGGGGATGCCCGTCGACCTGTCGAACGGCCCGATTCCGTGAAACTTGGCCGGGTTCAATTCAGCGGGAAGGTACCCCTTCCCCTTCTTCGTTATGACGTGGATGAGCCTGGGTCCGGAATTTATTTCCTTTACGTTTTTAAGAAGATCGATCAGGGAGCCCAGGTTGTGGCCGTCCACCGGTCCGAAATACCTTATCCCCATATCCTCGAAAAGCTGTCCGGGGATAATCATTCCCTTGAAGCTCTCAAAAAATCTGGTCAGGAATAAAAAAATGGATTCTCCGAACCTGGGGATCCTCTTCACGAATTCCATCGAGCTGCTTCTGAACCTGTTGTAAAGGGTGCCGGAAATCATCCTTGTGAGGTATTCCGAAAGGGCCCCGACGTTTTTCGATATGGAATGCTCGTTGTCGTTTAAAATTATTATGAGGTCCTTTTTTAGATGGCCGATATGATTCAGCGCCTCGAAGGCCATCCCGCCGGTAAGGGAACCGTCGCCAATGATCGCAACGACCCTGTTCTTTTTTTTAGCGAAGTCCCTTCCAACCGCGCTGCCCAGCGCGAGCGACAGACTGGTGCTGCTGTGACCGACACAGAAAGTATCGAACCGGGATTCGTTTGTTTTCGGAAAACCGCTTATGCCGCCGTACTTCCTTATGTTCTTGAATTCGCTCCGCCTGCCTGTCAGGATTTTATGGGCGTAGCACTGGTGACCCACGTCCCAGATCAGCCTGTCTTCAGGCGTATTGAAGACGTAATGGAGCGCGACGGTAAGCTCCACGACCCCGAGCGAAGAAGCCAGGTGCCCGCCGTTTTTCGCGATAACATCAATTATGAGGTCCCTGACCTCTGACGACAGGATCTCAAGCTCTTTAATCCCGAGCCGCTTGAGGTCCTTCATGGTGTTGATTTTTTCGAGGTACACTTCAAGTCGCCATTCTTACTATCTGTTCGGTTATGCCTTTTTTATTAACCGTAAACATTACTCCGTTTATCTTCGGGTTGCCCATGGCAGGCTCGTATCTGACCCTGATCTGGTTAATAAACCTGTTGATGGATACATTCTTGTCCATTCCTATGACGGAATCGAAAGCACCCGTCATGCCTATGTCGGTTATATAGCCCGTCCCCCCGGGGAGTATCTCCTCATCGGCCGTCTGAACGTGGGTGTGAGTTCCGAACATCACCGAGGCCCTGCCGTCGACGTACCATCCGAACGCCCTTTTCTCCGAAGTGGTCTCGGCGTGAAAATCGACGACGATTATGTCGGACTCATCCTTGATCTTTTCATATATCTGGTCGAATTTTCTGAACGGGCAGTCGATCGGTTCCATGTTGGTCCTGCCCTGCAGATTGATCACGCATATGGAGATCCCGGTTTTACCGGAGATGCAATAACCCTTTCCCTTCACCCCCTCGGGATAATTGGCCGGCCTCAAAAGGGATGGCTCGGAATCTATTATGCTGAAGATGTCCTTGTTGTCCCAGATATGGTTGCCGCTGGTGATGACGTTGACCCCGGCCCTTAGCAGCTCCTGGGTTATCTCCGGCGTAATGGAAAAACCGCCGGCGGAATTTTCACCGTTCGCTATGACAAAATCTATCCTGTGCTGGTCCAGTATGCCCTGCAGCCTGCTGAGCAGGACCTCCCTTCCAGCCCTTCCGACGATGTCGCCGATCGCAAGGATTTTTAAAGAATTTTTCATTAAAGGTATATTTTTCCCGAAAATGCCTTCACCCCCGCACGCGCGGGGGTGAAAAACACGGCTGATCACAGCGCGTTATTTTGCGTATTCTATTATTCTCGTTTCCCGTATGACAGTAACCTTTACGATGCCGGGGTATTTAAGCTCGGACTCGATCTTCTTCGCTATCTCCCTCGCCATGCCCTCGGCCTTTTCATCGCTGACAACCGAGTTGTCGACGATGACCCTGAGCTCCCTGCCGGCCTGGATCGCAAAGCACTTTTCAACTCCCTTGAATCCCATCGCGATCTTTTCAAGGTTGTCGAGCCGCTTGAGATAGGTGTCGAGGGACTCCTTCCTCGCACCCGGCCTCGATGCGGATATGGCGTCGGACACCTGGACGATTACGGCCTCGAACGTCTCGGCCTGCCTGTCGTTATGGTGCGCCGCGATTATATTGACGCACTTGTCGCTCTCGCCGAACTTCTTTGCCATCTCGGAGCCGATGATTGCATGGGCGCCCTCGCCCTCCACCATGCTCCCTTTTCCGATATCGTGCAGCAGGCCCGCCCTTTTAGCGAGCTGGACGTCGAGATTGAGCTCCCCGGCAATGATGCCGGAGAAATTGGCGACCTCGATGCTGTGCGCCAGCATGTTCTGTCCGTAGCTCGTCCTGTACTTGAGCTTTCCTATGTGGTACAGCGCGTCCTTGCTGAGCCCCGGTATACCGAGCTCATAGGCGGCCTTTTCGCCTTCCTCGAGCATGGCCTCCTCGATCTCCTGGGTCACCTTTTCGACGACCTCCTCTATCCTGGCGGGATGTATCCTCCCGTTCTGGATGAGTCTTTCAAGGGAAATCCTCGCTATCTCCCTCCTGACGGGATCGAACCCGGATATGACGACCACCTCTGGCGTGTCGTCGATGATCATGTCGACGCCGGTCAGATTTTCAAGGGTGCGAATGTTTCTTCCCTCGCGTCCTATGATCCTGCCCTTCATCTCGTCGGAAGGCAGCGATACGGTGGTGATGGTGCTGTCAGACGTATAGTCCGATGCGTTCCTCTGGATGGCGGTGATGATTATCTCTTTCGCCTTTTTCTCCGCGGTCCTCTTCGCCTCTTCCTCGATCTTGTTTATCAGCCTGGTCGCCTCGAACCTCGTTTCGTTCTCCATGTTTTTCAGAAGAACCGCCTTGGCCTCGTCGGACGTCATGCCTGAAATTTTTTCGAGTTCCTGCCTGTGTCTTTCAAATTCCTTCTTTAGTTCGCTTTCCTTTTCCTTGATTTCCAGCTCTTCAATCTGAATCGTCTTTTCCTGCTTCTCGATCTGTTCCTGTCTCTTATCCAGGGCCTCCTCCTTCTGGAGAAACCTTTTCTCAATGTTCTGCAGCTCCATCCTTCTTTCCCTCATCTCCTTTTCGAAGACGTTTTTTTCCTTTAAGAGCTGATCCTTGGTTTCCAGCAGGAGTTCCTTTCTTTTATTTTCAGCCTCCTTCAGTGCGTCCTGAATGATCCTGTGGGACTTGGCCTCTGCGGAATTCAATTTCACTTTTCCGAGATAGGCCCTAATTCCATATCCGATTGTTATGGCCACTGGGAGAGCGGCAATTAAAATTATGATCTCAGCCATTTCCTACCTCCCAATCCCCGTTTTGACCGCGGGCAGACGTTCATGAACGAAACGCATCACCCACGGAACCCGGGTTAATATTTTTCAGTCATGGACGAAGGTCCCGGCAAATCGGGGACGCGCCTTATCCAACGACTATTTTGAATACTTTTGTCGGATTTTTTCTTCTACGAATCGGGGGACCAGGGATGAAACATCTCCCTGATAGCTGGCAATTTCTCTGGCGATATTTGATGATATGAAAAGGTTTTCGCCCCTCGTCATCAAAAATATACTCTCAATTTCCGGTGCCAATTTGCTGTTTATGGTAGCTATCGAGAATTCGTATTCAAAGTCTGCCAGCGACCTGAGGCCTCTTATTATCAAGTTAACCCCGTTTTTTTTACAGAAATCAACCAGCAAACCTTCAAATGACGACGACTCTATGCCGCCTATATCCTTGCAACAGTTATTGATAATCTCCAGTCTTTCTTCAACCGTGAATAGTGGTTTTTTTGAACTATTAATTGCTACAGCTATTATAAGTTTATCGCAAATCTCCCTTGATCTTTTAATAATGTCGATATGACCTTTAGTTAAAGGATCAAAGGATCCCGGATAAATTCCAATTCGCATAAAACTCCGACAAACTCTTACACAAAATTAAGTTTTTTTATAATTTATGTCAAGAAATATTATCAGGGAACCTCTATTATTTGGATTTAAGAAATTCCCCGTACGGGAAACTCATGTAAAATCCTGGGCCGGATATTAAAAAACCGGCGGATACTGGTTTTACAGGCGCCCGTTATGCTTTGTTGATTCTGTGCGGGACCCGTCAGCTTCTTAAAAAAGTCACCGAGCCCGCATACCTCCTTTTCCAGTATTTGTTATTGATGTCTGCATACGATACTTTTTTCCCGCTCCTAGGGGAATGTATGAATTTCGTGCCGCCCAGGTAAATGCCGACATGGGACAGGCTCTTCCCGGTTGTATTGAAAAAAATAAGGTCTCCAGGTTTGGCCTGTCTTATGGATATCTTTTTTCCGGCATAAAACTGCTTATGTGAAGTTCTTGGAAGATCGATACCGTTCTTATTATAAACGTACCAGACATATCCCGAGCAGTCAAATCCCGCGGGACTAACTCCCCCCTTTTTATATTTGACGCCGATATATCTTTTAGCGGTAACCACGATGCTTTTTCTCGAGCCGCCTGAAGAAAACCAGCCGTCCCTTCGCAGTCCGGGTACGCATGAAACGAAAATCACCAGGACAGATAAAACGGCCGGAATAATCTTTTTATTCATACATTCCTTGCAACCAGGATTGTCCGGCACCGGCATTCTTCATGCCTTTAATTTCGGGCCGGCAAAGACCTGCCGATGCGGCTAAAACGTGGCCGATCATTTTTTCCCGTAAAACCACGGACCATGCATCAAACAAGTCCCCGATTAATATATCGGGCAAAGCTTATGCATAATTTAAAGAAAGCATCAAATACTAACAAAATATTAAAATTGTATAAAAAATAATCTGCGGTTGGATTATTTAAATATCCTCTTCGGCCGAAACGGGTCCGGATTAGTCACGGTGATTTCATTTAGCTTGACACTTGAAAATCGTACAAATTTTATGCATTATATAAAGAACAGATTTTCCGGATCAGGGTAAAGGTCTCCGGCCGGACAGAATTACAAAAAAAAGGGGTTCACATGGATAAGGACATATATGAAAAACTGAGGGAAAGCATAGATAAATACTCGGTGGGCTTCAACGCCACTAAATCCGGCATCGAGATGAAAATATTGAAGAAAGTTTTCACCCCGGATGAAGCGCACGTATATATAAACCTGACCCAGAAGCTCGAGACAGCCGCCGTCATCGCCGGACGCGCCGGCAGGGATGCAAACGAAACAGCCGCCCTTCTCGAATCGATGAGCGACAAGGGCGTCACGTTCCCCATTAAAAAAAATGATAAAAAATATTACGCGGCGGCGCCCTTCATGCACGGCTTTTTTGAGAACCAGGCCGTAAGCGGCATGGACAGGGAGCTGGCGGAAATGTACGAGGAGTACATCAGGGACGGCTTTTTCCCGAAAGCAGCGGGACTCAGGGCCGTTCCGATAAACATCTCCGTAAACAATAGCGGGCTCGTCCTTCCGTACGACGACATAAAGGACATCATCAATTCAAAAACAAGGATAGGCGTGATGAAGTGCGCCTGCGCAGCAAAAAAACAGAAGCTTGAAACGGGATGCAAAAAGCCCGACGAGGTCTGCATCGCGTTCGATTTTTACGCGGAATACGGCATAGAGGGATACGGCGCGGGAAGATGGATAACCAGGGAGGAGGCGCTGAAGATACTCGAGGAGACGGAAAAGGCCGGGCTTGTCCACCAGGTAGGGGGCAGCTCCGGCAATATTGAATGCATCTGCAACTGCTGCCCCGACTGCTGCGTGGGACTGGCGATCTACAAAAAGTTTCCGCAACCGGCAAAGGTCGCCGGGTCCAATTACTTCGCCTCCGTGAAATCCGGGGAATGCACCGGGTGCGAAAACTGCATCGGGCGCTGTCCGATGGAGGCCATAACGGCATCGGACGGACCGATATCGATCAACCCTGACCGCTGCATCGGCTGCGGACTCTGCGCCGGGGAATGCCCGGTGGAGGCAATCACCCTTCACAGGAAGCCGGAAAACGAAATCAGGGGCCCGATGCCGCCCGAGAGATATAAATTCATGAGGTCTTCGCTCGATTTCCAGAAGGACATCGAATAGATACCCGCCTGCGCCCCCGGAAGAATTCTTCCGGGGGAATGGTACCGCAAACGTCCGCTCGTCAATGCCCCGGATTGTAAAAAAAGTGCTTGAGATTTTCTCCTGCTCCGACATGATATAATAATCAAAAACAGGAGGTCGACACCGGATGGCCGACAGTAAAATCGCTTCCAATCTCGATAAAAAACTCATGGAAGACGGGATAATAGA
Organism: Spirochaetota bacterium; assembly: GCA_025457915.1. Lineage (GTDB taxonomy): Bacteria > Spirochaetota > UBA4802 > UBA4802 > UBA5550 > JALOTL01. The sequence continues at coordinate 87,661 of JALOTL010000008.1, forward strand.
TCCCGCATACATGGGCGATTACAAAAAGGTCCACAGTCTGCTCAATAAGCACCTGAGACAGACCGGGAGGATGCTCGACGAGGAAAATTTCAAAAAGGGCGAAGAAAAGCTGAGGAGCTGGCTGTCGGTCCTCCAGAAAAAAGGCGCAACCCAGGAAAAATTATCCAGCTACCTGCGCTGCGGCCTGGCCCACCTATCTTTCGATTTTATCGAATCGACATACAAATACATTTCTCCGGACGATCTTATCACCAGGGCTTACCAGTCATTTAAAAAAAGAGGGTTCCATAAAACTTTCTTCAGGGTATCCGCCGCGGCGAACAAAAAGCCTCCGAAGAAAAAAACAGCGGCCGGGTCATCCATGAAAAAGAAAAAAACACCTGCTAAAAAGACGCAAAAAACCAAACCTTCCCCCAAAAAAACCGCCGGGAAGACCAGAGCAGCCGGTGGAAAAAAGAAAAAAGCATCATCCCGCGGGAAAAAAACAAAAAAGGGGATCCTGGCAAGGATATTCGGAAGGTAACGGTCTCTGGGCCCGGTTAAAAAAAAGGGGGGACGGATGAATAAATTCATTTTTATGACATGCCTGACCGTGCTGATAATAACGAACATCGCGATCTCTGCGGACGAAGGGGATTGCAACGCATCCTGCGCGGAGGAGCATACCCAGTGCTACAACAGGTGCATGGTTATGGCCGCGGACAACACGGCCTGCATTCAATTCTGCGAAAGACAGCTGAACGAATGCAATCTGAGGTGCGACGTCCCGACGAACGACAGAAAAATTGAAGACCCCGAACCGGAAAGAAAACCGATCCTCGAGGAATATCCCTGATACGTCATTCCGCCCGGGGTTTCACTTCAAAGATTTCATTGACGCCCGCGGCTCGCAGGCCCCGTCCCGTGTGAGGCAACTCTTTAAAAACTGTTTATCGAATGCCTTTTCATCCAGTTTGTCCAATGATATTGTTTCAAGCTCTGCGTCGTCCGCACACCCTTCCAGCATCGTCATGAACTGCGCCGAATCATTGCCGATATGGCTGCCGTATGTCTCGGTCTTTCCACATCTCCCATCGAAAATGACGCTCCCGTCTTTCCCGTATATCACCGGAGTATACAGCAGGATAAATTTGGGGACCACCGCATAAGCCCTGCCTCCGTCCTGGGTTTTAATGAAACAGTAATGCCATCTTTTATTAACGTGCAAATAATGGAAGAACACGGCATCGGCATGATATTTCTCCGCGATATCCCTTATGAAGCCCTTTTTAAGAGACAGACCGTAGTTGTATTTCCATACATACCCGGAGGGTGATTTGAACTGTTCGCCTTCGGCAGAAAAGTTATTGCCGGGGTCCGCCTTTACCGGCACGGTATCCAGCTTGAACCTGCCGTTTTTTAATACGTCTTCGGCAACGGAATCGAAAACCTTCCGGTTTTTCATGATCAACCTGTATAACGCGTTCCTGTATTCCCTGCCGAACCCGACCTGTGATATGCCGGACAGTTTCCCTGAAGGGATATCCCTGTCCACGTAAACATCGAGAACCGCGATCCTCTTTATTTTCCCGCCGAGTTCGCCGCTGCCGTTCCTGAATCCTTCCGAAGCGCAGGAACCCATGGTTATGATAAAAAAGAAAATTATTGTTTTTACGGCCGCATTCATACGGAGCCCCCGGTATTCCCTTCAGAATTATCATGAAGCAGACAAGCGGCAAAAGCCGCTGACATATAAATAATGATACAGACTATCCGCCGGCAGATCAACCCATTAATTGATGCAGGCAGCAAAATAAAAATACCAAAACAAACAACTGTAAAATGAATAATTTTTATTAATCATGACGGGTTTATTGAAAACAACCGGATCAGGAATTAATTTGATTGAAATGACGGTATTGTTTTCCCGGTACGGAATTCATGACAGCAGGTAATGCGGGCTCAGGCTTTTTTCAGGTAATCTTCTTCGAATTCCTTTTTTGTGGTAATGGTAAATACCCTGTTGAGCTTGGCAGTCTGGAAAACCTTTATGACTGAATCGCTCAGGTCGAAGAATATCAATTTGATGTCATACACGGCGGAATCGTTTAAAAATTTGACCAGGGTGCCAATGGCAGGGGAATCGATGAAATAAAGCTTTTTGCAGTCTATGGCGATGATATCGGGGTTCTTCGCGATGGATTCTTCCCAGATTAACTCGACGTCCCTGATATTGCCCAGAAAGAATTCACCATCAAGCCTGAAGACAATTATTTTACTGTATTCTTCTACCTTGATGTCCATTGAAGGCACTTTATCCTGAAAACTCCCGAACAGGTAACGCAGAAACGGGAACTTTTTGTAAAATAATTTGACCTTTGTTGAAGTGTACAATATACTAACCCCACAGATGGGCCAAAGTCAACACAATATTTTATTTTTTGCAATAATAATATTAATTCTGTCAAGAAAATTCTTGAATTGCCCAATTTCATAAAATATCGAAAATTCCGGAGATTAAAATGAAACTTCTGAAGGGCGGACTTGAAAATGTCCCCGGGTACAGCTTCTCGGCGGTTGAATGCGGGATAAGATACAGGGACAGACTGGACTATTCCATTATCGTCGCCGACGGGCTGTGCCATGCCGCAGGCCTCTTTACAACAAACAGGATCTTCGCGGCTCCCGTAAGGCTCTGCCGTGAAAGGATCGGGGGCAGGATAAAGGGGATCCTCATCAACGCGACCAATGCGAACGCCTGCACCGGGGACGAGGGATACAGGAACGCCGTCACCCTGACAAGGGACATAGCGGAAAAGCTCGAAACCGAACCGGAAAACATTCTCATGGCGTCGACCGGGATAATAGGCCGCCAGCTTCCGCTTGAAAAGATGATGGCCTCCCACAATAAACTGGTAGACGGTCTTTCAAGGAAAAACGGAACGATGATTCCGAAGGCCATAATGACCACGGATACGGTCCCCAAGTCCGTCAGCGCATCATTTAAAACAAGGACGAGGGAATACGTCATTGCCGGAACCGCGAAGGGATCGGGGATGATAGCCCCAGACATGGCCACACTTCTGGCCTTCATCATAACGGACGCGCCGCTATCCCCCGAGGACCTTTATGTCATCTTCAGGAGGGCGGTATCGAAAACGCTGAACTCGATAACAATCGACGGCGACATGTCCACGAACGATACGGCGATCGTCCTTTCCCCCGTGAGCCTGGACATCATCGAGGACGCTGCCGATCTCCAGAAATTCGAGGAGACGCTCGAACTGATCCTGGGCGGGCTCGCCGGGATGCTTGTAAAGGACGCGGAGGGGGGAACGAAATTCGTCAGGATCCACGTGAAAAACGCCGCGTCCGACGACGACGCGAAGAGGATCGCGAGGGCCGTTGCGGAATCTCTTCTTGTAAAAACGGCCTTTTTCGGAAACGATCCCAACTGGGGCAGGATCGCCGCGGCCGCGGGCTATTCAGGCGCGGAGGTATCCGAGGACCGGCTTTCCATCTATTACGGCGACATACCTCTTCTTTTAAAGGGAACGCCGGCGGAAACAGACCCTGAAAAATTAAAGTCCGTCCTGGGCGGCAGGGAACTCACGGTGAACATAGACGTCGGCATGGGCGAATACGAGGCCGTCATGATGACCTCGGACATATCGGTAGATTACGTCAAAATAAACTCAGAATATGCGACCTGACGCGGACGATAAATACGTACGCATCCTGATGATGCTTCCCGCCCTGATCGCCCGGGCGGATCATCGCGGCATTCACCGGCGGAGATAAATTCAAGTTGACATTTTTCCGGATACTTGTTACTTTTTGAAAGCGCACGGATAAACCGTTTTTTGCGGTTTAATCAGCGTTTTTAACGGCGTCAAAATATAATTATCCGTTGTCCTTTTAATGATGAAAAAAATTATACTATCACTCATTATCCCACCCGTGATGTTCTGCCATGCCTATACCCAGGAGATTAAAAAAGCCGAACCCCCCAGGGAAAGGGCCGTAATATACAATTTCAAGATCAAAAATCAAATCAAGAACAGGGATTTCGAATACTACACCGTAATTATTCCTCAAGCCATCGCCAAAACCCTTCAGAAGTCCAACAAGCTGACGGTCATGAGGATACCCGACAGGCTCGATGCCTCGCTCGAGGGCGATTCAAAGGAAAACATAAAGCTGATAAAGGATCTGGCGAAAAAATACACCGCCGACTACATCATCACGGGCTCCTGCGGGCTGGTTGAAGGAAAGCTCGTCGTAGACATACACATCAACAACGTTAAGGGCAAAAACTCGGCCGACATCAACAAGGTAAGCGAGGAGACCGGGGCACTCCTCAAGGACACCATCGACGACCTTGCCAGCGTGGTTGAATTCAAAATCGCGAAGTTCCAGAAGGAAAAAAGGCTCGATTACGAGCCGTCGCCGGTCATCGGGTTTTACAATATCATCAAGGACACGACATTCGGCATTGATATAGGGAAATACTATCTCAAGGGCGGATGGAGCGATATCTTAAACGACGGCTATTACATCAGGCCGAACATTCTGTTCAATTCAAGGGGAACCGTCGGAATATCGGCGAACCTGGATTACTTCTCCACAGGCAACAAGGGCAAATACGCCTTTGCAAACAGCTCGCTCCAGTTTTTCGGCACGACCGGCTCAATAAACTGGATGCCGAAATTTTCAAATTATTTCAGCATGTCGATAGCGCCGGGATTCGGAGCAGCGTTCTCGAAAATCGACATAAAAAGCGCGTCGGACCTGACCCCGTTCAGAAGGAACCTGGCGCGCGCAAAAAGCACGGATCCATACCTGGATGTCACGGCCGGAATAATCATGAACATATCGAACATCCAGCTGAAGTTCGGTTCATCCTATAAGAGGGCCTTCATGAAGGGCAAAGACCTGGAAATGTATACCGTGTCCGCCGGTCTCGGCTATACAATCTGATACCCCGACTTTGGATATAACAGCCCGAAAAGCCGCTTATCATCCCTGAAACCCTGCAAGATAATAATGTAAATTAAACCATACAGGTTCTTATAGGATTTGAGTATGGAAAAACCGTGGTTATACACCTCAATTCCAGGCCACTGATTTATCCCTGCACTCATAAATTTATTGACAATATAAAAGCCTGCCTTATTTAAGAAATAAATCGGGTTTTCCCCGATTTATTTTTTTTGAAAAAAAAGGCGCGCAAGTGACATCGCAAAAGCTGAAAAAAATCATGGAGGGGGACAAAAAATATCTCTTCCAGAATTACGGCGACAGGCTTCCCGTCAGTTTCGCAAAGGGCAGCGGGGCATACCTTTACGACCAGGAGGGAAAACGATACGTCGATTTCTTCTCCGGCATAGCCGTTACCAATCTCGGCCACTCCCACAGGAAATTGTCGAAGGTCCTTCATTCGCAGCTGGACCGTATCATCCATACCTCCAACTGGTTTTACAACGCCGAGCAGGTTGAAGCCGCGATGCTGATATCCGGCATTTCCTTCGGGGGTAAAACGCTGTTCGTAAACAGCGGCACCGAGGCCAACGAGGCGGCAATCAAGCTCGCAAGAAGGCACGGGATCGAAAAGGGGATTTCCGAACCGGAAATCCTGTCATTCTCCAACTCCTTCCATGGAAGGACCTTCGGCAGCATGTCGGCCACGGCCCAGAAAAAAATACAGGACGGGTTCGGACCTTTATTGCCCGGATTCTGCTACCTCCATTACAACGATGCTGCCGGACTTGAAAAGGAGCTGGCCGGGAACCGCAACCTGGCGGCGGTCATGATAGAGCTCATACAGGGAGAGGGCGGGATCGTCATTGCCGAAAATGAATTCGTATGCCTTCTTTCGGATATATGCAAAAAGCGCGACATCCTGCTGATCGTCGACGAAGTGCAGACCGGAATGGGAAGGACCGGGAAATATTTCGCCTACCAGCACTACGGGCTGGAACCTGACGTGATAACGCTCGCCAAGGGCCTCGGCGGCGGCGTGCCTATAGGGGCCATGCACTCCAGGGACGGACTGGTCGGACTCCTTGAAAAGGGAAGGCACGGAACCACCTTCGGCGGCAACCACCTGGTCTGCGCGGCCGCGGCTTCAGTCATAAAGGAAATCAGCGGAAAGGGCTTCATGGACAGGGTTAATAAAACGAGCGCAAGGATTTTCGGCAGGCTGGAGGATCTCAAAAAAAAATCAGGGATAATAACTGATGTAAGGGGCCTAGGCCTCCACATTGGAATAGAGCTCAACGTGCAGGGGATGGATTACGTGAAAAAGGCCCTCGAAATGGGCCTGGTAATCAACTGCACATCTGAAAAGGTTATAAGGATCATGCCGCCGCTCAACATATCAGACAGGGCCGTTAAGGAAGGCATGGACATTTTCGAAGAAATCATAACCGGAGAGGTAAAACAGAATTGAGGATACTAAAAGTTAAGTCAAAGGATTTCCTGTCGGTCGAGGATTTTTCCGGCCGGGAAATAAACCATATCTTCGCCTTTACCTCGGCGCTCAAGGCGGAAATCAAAAAAGGCAAAAAGCACAACTACCTGCACAGGAAGTCCCTTGCCATGATATTCGAGAAGGACTCGACGAGGACAAGGGTCTCATTCGAGACCGGGATGACGCAGCTCGGCGGACACGCCCTGTTCATCAGCGGCGAGGAGATAAAGCTCGGGAAAAGGGAGACCGTGCACGACATCGCGAAGGTCCTTTCAAGGTACGTGGACGGTATAATGATAAGGACCTTCTCGCACGCCAACGTCGCCGAAATGGCGGCCTATGCAACCGTGCCGGTGATCAACGGGCTTTCGGACTCCTTCCATCCATGCCAGGCGCTTGCCGACATCTTTACGATCTACGAAAGGGAAAAGGGACTGCGGGGCGTCAAGCTGTCCTATGTCGGTGACGGAAACAACGTGGCGAATTCCCTTCTCCACTGCGCCGCGCTTACCGGCGTCGACATATCGATCGCCTGCCCGAATGGATACCGGCCGGATGAAGGAGTGGTCGAATTTTCAAGAAATGCCGCGATGAAAACCGGATCAAGAATCGAAATAACCGACAGGATCGAGGAGGCGGTCAAAGGCTCCAATTACATCTATACAGACGTGTGGATCAGCATGGGCCAGGAGAGGGAGTCCGCCAAACGGAAAAAAATATTCGCAAAATACAAGATATCCAAAAGGCTGCTTTCGGCCTGCGCGCCGGGCTGCAGGGTCATGCATTGCCTCCCCGCGCACAGGGGAGAGGAGATCGACGCGGACGTGCTCGATTCCGAAAGGTCCATAGTGTTCGACCAGGCCGAAAACAGGCTGCACGTCCAGAAGGCCATCATGTGCGCCCTTATGACAAAATAAGAAACGAGGTTACATATGAAAGCTAAGAAAGTTGTACTCGCCTATTCGGGCGGACTCGACACCTCCATTATCGTTAAATGGCTGGTTGAAACATACGGATGCGAGGTCATAGCGTTCGCGGCGGACGTCGGCCAGGAGGAGGAGCTCGACGGGCTTCCTGAAAAGGCGAAAAAAACCGGGGCCTCCAGGTGCTACGTCGAGAACCTTACCGAGGAATTCGTCAGGGAATACGTCTTCCAGGCGGTCAAGGCCAACGCCATATACGAAAACAGGTATCTCCTGGGCACATCGCTCGCGAGGCCCGTCATAGCGAAAAAGCAGGTCGAGATAGCGCTGAAAGAGGGCGCCGACTCGGTCTGCCACGGATCGACCGGAAAGGGAAACGACCAGGTAAGGTTCGAGATGGCCTACATGGCGCTCGCGCCGGAGCTGAATATCATCGCGCCGTGGAGGATCTGGGACCTCAATTCAAGGTCAAAGCTTTTCGATTACGCCAAGAAGCACGACATACAGGTTCCGGTGTCCAAGGACAAACCGTACAGCATGGACAGGAACATACTTCACATATCCTATGAAGGCGGGATCCTCGAGGACCCGTTCAACGAGCCGGATGAAAGCATGTTCATTCTCACCAGGTCCCCTGAAAAGGCGCCGGACAAGCCGACCTACGTGGAAATAGATTTCGAGCGGGGAGCGCCTGTCGCCATCGACGGACAGAAACTCGGGCCCGTGGACCTGATGAAAAAACTCAACAGGACGGCCGGGGAAAACGGTGTGGGCAGGGTCGACATAGTCGAGAACAGGCTGGTGGGAATAAAATCCCGCGGGGTATACGAGACCCCGGCCGGGACCGTTCTGCTGACGGCGCACAGGGACCTGGAGGCCATAACACTCGACAGGGACACCCAGCACCTCAAGGACAGGCTCGCAATAGAGTACGCCATCCTGGTCTACAACGGGCTGTGGTTTACGAAAAAAAGGGAGGCCCTCGACGCGTTCATAAATGAAACACAGAAAAACGTCACCGGCACCGTCCGCGTAAAACTCTACAAGGGCACCTGTTCGGTCGTCGGGAGAAAATCAGCGGTCACCCTTTACGAACCCGATATAGCGACCTTCGACGAAAGCACCCTGTACGACCAGAAGGACGCAACCGGATTCCTGAGGATATTCGGTCTTCCCTCCAGGGTCGAGGCGCTGCTCAAGAAAAAAAGAGAATAGCCCCATGACCGCATTCCTTGAATGGATCCGCGCCGGGTACCATGACCGGTGCGGAAATCCGGCGCTCCAGAAAGAATGCTGGAAAAAACTCCTTGCGGAGTATCCCCCGGTTCTGAAGCCCCGTGAAGAAAGGGCTTCCACACTTATATCCCGCGAGGCGGGAGACCTGGGCCTTTCCCTCCTCTGGATAGTCCAGGCGGCCCTTGTGGGCCCGATAATCTCGGAGGCCGGTTATGCCACTCCCGGCGGAACTGGAGGAATCGGGGCGCTCGCCCATTCTGAAAAAATCGACCCGGTAATCCTGGACGGCGATCTCACCCTCAGCGGAAGCAAGAACTACATCACCGGCGGAAGAACATCGGATTACATCATCGTTTCCGCGCGTAGGCCGGGGGAGGACAGGATCAGCGCGATGGTTTTCATCCGCGCGGACAGGCTCCCCGAAGGTTCGCTTTCGTCGCTTGACCTGGGCTCGCTCAGGACAACCGACCACGGAAAGCTGGTTTTGAAAGGGTTCCAGGCCGGAAAAGAAGACATCGTCATGGATGACGGAGGAGCGGTGAGAAGCGCGATAAGGAGATGGAGCATAATCGAGAGGAGCCTCATACTGGAATCATACCTTCATTACATGTATTACCTTTTCAAAAGGACCAGAGAAGCGGGGGCCGTTCCCGGACTTGAAGCGGGAGACCTGGAACTCCTGATATCGGAACAGGAAAAAACTGCGGACAGGCAGATAGAATCCGCCGCTAACAGGGAATGGATTGAAGAAGCAGGGACGGACTTCATGAAAATCATATCTTCGGCAAACACGATCCATGAGGCCGCAATGAAAATTAAACCATTGCCGGAAGAAATGCGGTACAGGCTTTCCGACCTGTCTTTTCTCACAAAGATGAGGTATCACTGAACCAGCGTAAAATCCTTTCCCGGAATCGGCTGAACCCCCGCGGGCCGAATTTATGACTTCCCCTAAATAAATTTCTTGCCAAATCCCAGCCATGTTCTTCAATGTTTAAACAGGCGGTGACACAGATGTTTCAGAACATAGATATCACAATAAAGGCCCTTGCCGGCGAAAAATACATAGCATCTCCGGATATTGCCACTACCGTGTACCTGGCCCTGAAGATGGAGAAACCGATACTGGTCGAGGGGCCGGCCGGCGTGGGCAAGACCGAGCTCGGGAAATGCGTGGCGGGCGCCCTTGACATGAACCTCATAAGGCTCCAGTGCTATGAAGGACTGGACGAATCCAAGGCTCTGTATGAATGGGAATACGCCAAGCAGCTCCTCTATACCCAGATTCTCAAGGAAAAGCTCTCATCGCTCATGCAGAAACAGGACACCCTCGAAGAGGCGGTAAACAGGCTTTCCGAAGAGGACGACGTCTTCTTTTCAAACAAGTTCCTGCTGCCGCGGCCCATCCTGAGCGCCATAACCAGCAGCAAAAGATCGGTGCTGCTGATAGATGAGATCGACAAGTCCGACTCTGAATTCGAGGCATTTCTCCTGGAGGTCCTTTCGGATTTCCAGGTGACGATCCCGGAGATCGGCACGATAAAGGCCAGGCACAAGCCGTTCGTCATACTCACATCCAACAACGCGAGGGAAATGTCAGACGCGCTGAAGAGAAGGTGCCTGCACCTCTACATCAACTACCCGACCAGGAGCCTAGAGGAGGAAATCGTCGCGCTCAAGGTGCCGGAATGCGGGAAGAAGCTCGCGGAAAGCATCGTGAGGGCCGTGCACAAGATACGCGTCCTGCAGCTCAAAAAGGAGCCGAGCATCAGCGAGACCCTCGACTGGGCGAAGGCGCTCGTGATCATGGGCCACGAAGAGCTTTCCCACGATGTCGCCGTGTCGACGCTGAATTTGATACTCAAGTACGAAAAGGACATCGAGCTGGCCAAAAAGCATTCAGGCGAGATATTCGTCCATTGAGGTCTATACGGAACACCAGCCGTCAATAAATTACAGGCTTTACGATTTTATCGACATCCTCAGGGACGCCACAGTCACCATATCCACGGACGAAGTACTTTCCATGTTCGGCGCAATAGACCACGTGCCGGCTTCGGACAGGAACATATTCAAGCAGACGCTGAAAACCACCCTGATCAAGGACTTCACCGACATCCCGATTTTCGATAAATGCTTCGATGAATTTTTCGGAACGAAAAGCGACATGAAATACATGCTGAGGGACATCTCCATCGACAGGGCCGCCGATATCGGCAGGATGAAAAAGGACCCGAACATGACCCGCAGCGAGATGGAGATGATGGAAGACCTGATGGACAGGTTCATCGAGTCGCTGTCCGAAAACCTGATTTTCCAGAAAAGCGCCGAGGAACTGCTGAAAATCTTCATGGAGGACGAGATGACGACCTCCGGTTCTTCCGGCGGCATGGGAATGGCGCTCTTCAAGGCAAGGAACGACGTCATCCAGTCCCACGACAACTCCATGGCCGGGGATTCGGAAATGGAGCCGGACGAAGACATGATGTCCGCGCTCAGGATGATGATGGGCAACAGGCTTTTGAAGAAAAGGACCGGCACCACCATAAAAAACCGGGAAAACTACCTCCTGAACAAAAACATCTATAAGATAACCCCTGACGAGATAAAGGAGATGAGGGAGCTGATCAGGAGGTTCGGACAGAAGCTGAAAAACAGGATATCCCTTAGAAAGAAAAGGGTCAAGCACGGCGGGATCGACATCAAGAGGACCTTCAGGTCCAGCCTGCAGTTCGGCGGCGTGCCCTTCAGGCTGTTCTTCAAAGACAGGAAAATCGACAGGCCGCAGCTCGTCATACTCTGCGACGTTTCAGGATCGGTCAACCAGTACACCAGGTTCATGCTGCTCCTCACCCATACCCTTCAGAGCCTTTTCTCGAAGGTCAGAACCTTCGCCTTCATCAGCAACATGGTGGAGATCACGAAACTCTTCATGGAGATGGATCCGGAGAGGGCCATAAATTCCATTTTCCATGATACGAACTTCACCTACGGATGGGGCAGCAACTACGGAAGGTGCTTCAACCAGTTCATGTCGAACCACAGCGACTCCCTTACCGGAAAGACCACGGTCCTTATACTCGGGGACGGCAGGAACAACAACCAGGACCCGGGGCTGGACTCCTTTATAAGAATAGGCGAAAAATCAAGGAACATGTTCTGGCTGAATCCGGACAAAAAGCACCTCTGGAACTGGAGCGACAGCCTGGCATACCTCTACAGGGAGCATTGCAACGAGATGAGGGAGGTTAACAATTTTCTTGATCTTTCAGAGTTCATCGATAAATTATTTCTTGATTAATATCCACGCCCGGTTTCAACTGACATCGATTCTGCACATTATAATTTATTCTTTACAAATTTCGGCGTCCGTTGTTTAATAATAAATCGACAAAAGGAAAGAGCCTATGGAGATAGATTTCAGGGAATTAGGCGATCATAAAATAATTGAGGTCAGCGGCGAGGTTGATCTTTACAATGTGAGCGAGCTGAAAAAGGCGCTTTTCAGCATTACGGACGGAAATTACCATAGCGTTATAGTCGATCTTAAAAACGTCAACTACATGGACTCGTCCGGGATCGGCGCCCTAGTGGCCGGACAGAAAAAAATGCGCGCCCATAACGGGAGATTCGGGCTGATGAACATACACGAGGACGTGCTGAACATCCTGCGCCTCGCGACCCTGGACAAATTCTTCAAGATTTACGACAGCGAAGAAGAAATTATCTGAATCACTGCACTCTCTTCAAAACAAGTATCGTCATGTCATCATGGGGATTGGCCTCCCCCCTGAAGCCGTCCACGTCCTGCACCAGGAAATCGACGAAATCGCTGGCGTTCATGTAATTCTTTTCAAGAAGGTTTTTAAGCAGCCTGCTCAGACCGTATTCCTCCTTTTCGGTATTCCTCATTTCCGTTATGCCGTCGGTATTTAAAACAATCATGTCACCGGGATTAAGCTTGATTCTTGCCTGCTTGTACCTGACCTCGTCCATTATGCCTATGGGAACATCCTCGATCCTGGTCGCGGTGCAGGTCCTGGTCTCGGCCCTGTAGCAGTAAAGCGGACCGTGTCCCGCGTTTGCGAAGGACAGCTCCTCGGTCTTCCTGTCGTAGATCATGAAGAACAGGGTCGCGAACTTGTCTATCGCGAAATCCGCGCTCAGCGCGTCGTTGATGGCGCTCGCGACGCTGGAACAGTCCACGTCGCCGCGGGAAATATAGGAGGTGAAAACAGTCCTTATCATCACCATGACCAGGGACGCCGGTACGCCCTTGCCCGACACGTCGCTTATAAGCGCCCCCACCCTGTTTTCGTCTATATCCTTGTAATCGAAATAATCCCCCCCGACCCCCTTGGCGGCCCTGGTGAAGCCTTTTATCTGTATGCCGGCCTTTTCATAAAAGCCCATTGGATTCAGGCCCTCCTGGATGTCCCGGGCCATCTCCAGCTGTTCATCCAGTATCCTGGATTCGATCTCCTTCTCCCTGGCGGTCTTGATCATCGAAGTCATGAGATTGAATTCCCTGGCCAGCTGGCCGAGCTCGTCGGAGGTGCTGATCCCGATCTTGTAATCGAGGTTTCCGGCGCCGATGATCGCTGCTCCGCGGGATAGCTCCCTGACCGGCTTGATGGTGATGCTTGCAAGGACTATCGATCCGATTATCGACAGGCCGAGGAAAATAAGGGATATCGGAATGATCACCATGAGAAGGTTGGCGACCTCGTTTCTTATGATGATGTCGGATAGACCAATGACGACCGCGCCTATCTTCCTTCCGGTCACTTTACTGGTCACGATCTTTGAAAAGTCGGATATGTCCCCGATCCCGCCGGGATCGTCGTAAGCAATTATTTTTATCGATTCATCCCCGGTCCTGTTCTTAAGCCTCCTGTCCACCCCGTCGTTGAGGAGTTCCCCCATGGCCCTTTTCTGCCTGCGGTCGAAATACTGTATTACGGTGTCATCCGCGCCCATGACGAACGCGTATTTGATGTAAGGTATTTTTTTTAAATCATTTACCGCTGAAAACATCGCCAGCTCGTCGACATTGATCGACTGCTGCGCTGTGTTGGACAGGTGGACCACCTCCCGTTCCACGAACTGGATGATCTGGTTCTCGAGGAGGTTCCATTCCCTCCAGATGACGAAAAGGGTTATGGTCAGGATTATGAACGTCGCAAGGCCTATTATGGCGAGCGAGAACTTAATCCTGAGGCTGAACCTGACCCCCTGTTTTGCCGGTGAAGAAACGGGCTTCACGTTTTTGTTTGCCGCATCGGATTTTGCCATGTTATTGCCCGAGAAAAACCAGGACCTTCCTTATGTTGTTTTTTGCCTTGATATGATCCGGGTCGATCGCTATGACCTTTCTCCATTCATTGATTGCCCTTTTAAAGTCATTGCCGGCATAATAGCTGATGCCCATATAATAATATTTCCTGACCAGTTCCTCCTCCCTCGGGGTCAGTTTTTTCCTGGCCTGGGCGACATCGATGTCGCCGCCCCTGAGCTGGGTCTCAATCTTGTTGACGCTTATTGCCGCCTTAATGTTGTTCGGGTCCTTTCTTACTATCCACTGGAATTCAGCAAGGGCCTTTTTCGCGTTCTCAAGGCCGCCTGCCTGGTAGTAATTCATAGCCAGCCCGTACCTTCTTTCAATCTCCTTCTGGTCGGCCTGGTTGACCGCGGCGCCCTCGCCCTCCCTTATCCCGCGGTTCGCCTCTGCAAGGAAACCGTCTATGCCTGGATATTTCGGGTTCATGGACTTGACTATCTCGAAGGTCATCTGCGCGGCCCGAAATTCCTTTCTCCTCAACTGCTCCCTTCCCTCCGCGGCCTTTTTTTCCACGGATCCGCCCGTCGCGGCTGGATTGATCTTCAATTCGCACTTCGCGATGTATTCGTTCGCCATCCTGTTTTTTGGAAACAGCTTGAGTATCTCGTCCCACTTTCTTTTTGATTCGGCATAATTGCCCTTATCATAAAGGCTTCTTCCGGAAATTACAAGCGAATTTATCAGGTTGTAATATGGGGAATTTTCGTCCACCCTCTCCTCCTCCTCGATAAGCCTGGCCTCCCTCGCCCTCTTGAGATACTCCCTGGCCTGGGTGTTGTTTTTATCTATGGAAAGTACCGTTACGAATGAATTGATCGCCTCTTTATATCTCTGGCGGGAGTATGATATGATGCCCTCCTGGAATATCTGGTTGATCTCCTGCATCTTCCTGGTTTTCTGCCTCTCCATGAAGTCCTTTCTCAGCCTGTCGATCGAGGCCAGCCTCTCTCTCGCGTCCCTGTAATTCTTGACGGCCGCCAGGCAGCTCTCGAAATCGTCCTGGGCCTGGTCGAAATTGTTGTTTTTCAGATTATTGATGCCGGACAGATAGAATTCCTCGGCCTGCCTGGCCCTCTGGTCCGAAAGCTTCCTCTCCTCGAGTATCTCGTCTATCTTCTCGATCATGTCCCTGGCGTCCCTGTTCTGGGGATCAAGCTTCAGAGCCTGCGCGAATTCATTGCGGGCCGGCCTGTACCTTTTAAAGTTGAAATGGTCCCTGCCCCTGGCCATGAATCCCCTGATGGTCTCGAACTTCAGCCTGTTGTCTATGGCCAGCCTGCAGTTTCTAACGCCGTCCTCGGCCTCCCTGTCCCTGGGGATATAGGACAGAATGTCCTTCCAGATCTTCAGGGCGCCCTCGTAATTTTCACGCTCCATCTCTTTAACCGCGGCCGTTTTCAGTGCTTTTACCTTCTCCCTTATGGCTTTGGACAGGCGGACTTTTTTCTCGGCCGCGGTTATGTCGATTTCGAGCCTTTTCATGTCGTCGAGCATGTCCTTCAGGTCCTGGTCATTCGGGTCTATCCTGTAGGCTATTTTGTAGTTTTCGATCGACTCCTTCCCGGACTTGATCCCGGCCTCGAGCGTATCATCGTCGGCCAGCCTCCTCCTGGCTATCCTGTAATCCAGCTTCATCCTCTGGAAGGCCAGGTCCTTTTTCTGCTTGATCTCGTAAACCGCCTCTATCTTCTGCTGGACCTTTTCATTTTCCGGGTCGTCCCTCAGTATCTCTATCCACAGGGATACGGCCTTGTTGTAGTCCTTTTTTTCAAAATGCTCCCGGGCCTGCCTGTCCAGCTCCCTCCCTGTTTCCAGCGCACTGCCGTCCGGCTGCGCCAGCCAAAACAGGAGCACGGAAAAAAAGGCGATGGATATCGCATTGATTTTCATTTATGGATTTTTCCGTTTGCAGATGGGATGGTCATGTTGGGAAAAATAACCTCATCGCCCGATAATGTCAAAAAAGAAATTTTCCAATGTGATTTTTTTATCAAACGGAGGCATTCGGCCCTGGGCGAAAAAGTTAAAAATGAAGGGCCGGGAAAAAAATTTCTTGCAAAAAAACGATCGTTAAAATTGGCTATAACCAAGCGGGTGTAATTCAGTGGTAGAATGTCAGCTTCCCAAGCTGAACGTCGAGGGTTCGATCCCCTTCACCCGCTCATCTAAGTCTTGATTAATTCAGGACTTGTAAAAGCTACCGGACCGCCGGCGCTTCTTAAAACTAACAAGTGTGATAAAAGTGTGACATGTCACAGGGAGGATTAAGATGACGCCGGGAAAACCTTTCTCATTATTCAAACGAAAACGCATTTATTACGCTTGCTTTAAATTGCCTGATGGTCAATGGAGTACTCACAGAACAATCAGATCGGACCTGAACATATCCACACTTACTCCAGGCTGTTAAGGTTCATCGATAAAGGCATAGTCAAACCCCAGCTTATATATTTTCTTCAGTCAATGAATCAGTGTGCTGCCTCAACTTTCTTATTTTTATTATGGAAAAAGCAGCCGCCAACGCGCAGGAAATTATAAAAGCCAGGACATCAGGGTCTTTTCCATTTCAGACAGGGAGCATGCCGGTCCGCGCTGAATACCATACAAGGCCCTTAACCAGCGAGATACAACCGCCCGGCCAGCCTTCTTTTACGCCTCGTATCGTTTTCATATGAGCCTCACACACTGGTTTTTTACTTATTCATATTCTATATCCTTAAAAAAATAATTTTTGTCCGACAATACCGGCTGTTATTTCAGGATAGATTCATTCCCTGGAAAAAATTTCATTCTTTGTGTTTTTTTCATTTCCAGGCGTATCCTTTTAATCCCGATCGTCGTATTACTATTATATTCATGATAGTTTTAACAGCTGAATAATTGCAATTATCGGGGAATTCCGCATAATTGGAATATAAATCAGCATGCCGGCCCGCTGGATATGATAAATTTGCGGTAACCGGCATCGTAAAAAATCGAACTGAAATAACAAAGAAACAAATACTGAAAAAGGAGTACGTGATGAACACCATGATAAACGAAAAAGCAAACGAACTACTTCCGGTCCAGAACGAAGTCCCAAATTGCTTCGTGTGCGGGCAGGAAAATCCGCACGGACTGAAACTCAGGTTCACGAAAGAATCCGAGACGTCCCTGAGCACCGAGTTCACGCCGCCGGATTACTGGACCGGCTGGGGGAGTATGATGCACGGCGGGTTCCACGGCCTCCTGCTGGACGAAACCATGTCATGGATCGCGTTCGGCCTCATGGACGTCAAGGGGTTCGTCACCAAGGAGATGACGGTAAAATACATCCGGCCGGTATACGTCGGGCGAAAACTGAAAGTGACCGGGCACCTTGAAGAAGATACCGGCAGGGAAATCCGCACCCGCGCGGAAATCAGCGATGAAGAAGGAAACGTACTGACCATGGCGCAGGCGACCCTCGCGCGCGTGGATATCGAAAAAATGAAAAAAATCATGCAATAAGACATCCCGGACGACAGATGCGGGTTCATCCGCGGATTCGAGATTCAAATCAACATTTTAAAAGGAACGGGTTCAAGTTTTATGAAAAAAGTTTTATTGTTAACAGGCGTTTTTTTATTCGTTTTCGGAATCGCCTGTTTTACAAAGGAAGTTACGGGCCTGCTCATCCCCATCGTGGGCTATTATTATTTTCGCGGAATTCCCGCGGAGCCGGACAGAATGCCGGACAAATTTTTTGGCGTCTACAGTCATGTTCCATATGTACTTATCGGAGCCGGACTTCTGTTTATGATAATCTCGCTGTTACTTCCCAAAAACGGCGATGAAACCCCGATAAAATGGAATTTCAAATTACCGAAATTCAAAACATGGAAAAAAAGACGGACCGTTTTTCAACTGGTCGTTCTCGGATTGATTGCCGTGCATATCATCCTGTTTACGCTTGGCATCACCAGTATAAAAGCCATCTGCCCGGCCGGACTTGCCATAGGAGCGATAAAAGGAACTTTCGGGATTGCGGCCGTCTTCTGGTCATTCATTCTTATCGGTACAATTTTCGGAGGAAGATTTTTATGCGGCTGGCTCTGCGTTTTTGCGCCAGTCCAGGAAAATGCCGACAATATTTTAACCGCCACGGGAAACAGATCCAAGGCAAAAAAACACCTTCACCCGGCATTTATCTATACCGCCGCTTTCATATTCTGGGGAAGCGTCATTTTTAATATTATCATGAACATCAACAACCTGACTTTCGATATTTACAGCGGCACCTCTAACCCGATCGGCAATATCTGGATGTTTATCGCCGGGCTTTTAACAGTAATTCCCCTGGTGATGTTTTTTATTTTCCTGTGGGGCAGCAGGTTTTTCTGCAGAAACGTATGTCCCATCGGCGGGCTTCTCAGGATATATTCCAGGTTCAGCTTTTTAAAGATAAAAATCGACCATGATAAATGCACGGATTGCTCGGCCTGTTCCAGGAATTGCCAGATGAACGTCAATATTGACGGCTACATCAAGTCAGGGTCCGCGAGCATAAAAGACGGCGACTGCATCGTGTGCGGCGACTGTATCGATAATTGCCCCAAAAAGGCCTTGAGTTTCGGCATCGCGTAAACGGGACCGGAGATAAAATTAAAATCACCCTAAAAAGACGCCGCGCTTAGATGCGCGGCGTCTTCATTTTTTTATATCCTTGGATGATACGCCTACAGCATGTACCACCGCCATCCGGCCGCGGGCGTATAGGCGCAGCAGTACAGGTTGTTGTCCGTACCTTGTGCCATTATGTTCACTCCGTACTCACTCACAGACATGGTGGGCGCGGAGGCGATCGAGCCGCCCAGACAGGTCTTCACCCATCCGCTACCGGACGTCCAGGCATAATAATACAACTGGTTGTCCGTACCCTGAAATGCTATCGCAGTCAATCCGCCGTTTATAACAAGAGACGGCGCGGAGGCGATCGATCCGCCCTGGCATGTCCTGACCCAATTCGTGCCGGAGGTATATTCATACAGGTAAAGCTGGTTGTCCGTACCCTGAAACGCTATCGCGGTCAATCCGCCGCTTATAACAAGGGAGGGTGAGGATGCGATCGAGCCACCCTGGCATGTCCTGACCCAGCCCGTACCTGATGTATACTCATACAGGTAAAGCCGATTGTCTGTACCCTGAAAAGCTACCGCAGTCAAGCCACCGCTTATGGTCAGCGACGGCGGGGAAGCTATTGATCCTCCCAGGCATGTTCTGACCCAACCCGTATTGGCTGTTCCGGAATAGTAATACAGCTGATTGTCCATCCCTTGAAAAGCAATTGCAGTCAACACCCCATTTATGGTCAGTGACGGCGAAGAGGCAATGGACCCTCCCAGACAGGTCCTGACCCAATCTGCACCTTGAAACCTATTGTAATAGTACAGCTTGTTATCAGTTCCCTGAAATGCCACACTCAAACTGGACAAGCCCAGACCATTGTTGAATGTTGCAATTGAAGGCGAGGAAGCAGCAGAACCGCCTATACTGGACCAGACCCAACCTGTAATCGATTGCCATATGCAGGAGTATAATTGTTTATCAGTTCCCTGTACGGCTACGTTTATTCCACCACAACCAAGGGCCATACTTGGTGATGTATTGACTGTGTAAGAATCAACATAAATTGATCTAGCACCTCCAGAATTAGTACCATCGGAAAGGGAAACGTTTGTGCCATTCTTCCAATAGCAACTTAAAAGGGTGCCGGCAGAAGGAAAATTTCCAATTCCAGCTATATATGCATCATTGCCAGATACATAAATCGAATTAGCAGTTCCTCCCTGAGATCCGTTCATTAAAGAAACCGCAATACAGTTCTTCCAATAGACAGCGTTTCCATTTATTTCTCCAGCAACATAAATATCGCTGCCGGATACATATATTCCACTTGCAGAAGCATATTGGGATTCATTTGTAAGAGGAACAGCAACGCCATTTTTCCAATACTTAGCAATTGAGGTGGTTCCAATATTTTCAGATCCAGCGATATATACATCATTGCCGGATACATAAACCGATGTGGCAAAACTCCCATTTATAAGTGGAATTGCTGTGCCATTCTTCCAGTATTTCGCTGCCCAGCTTGTCCCATTCCATTCGAATCCAGCAACATACACATCATTGTTGGATACAAATATGGAATTGGCTTGCGCAGTCTTTGTCCCATCAGTTAACGAAACAGGAACGCCGTTCTTCCAGTATTTCGCAACATCTTCTGTTCCGTTAGACTCATATCCCGCAACATATACATCATTGTTTTGTATATTAATTGAACAGGCATAAGCCATATGAGATCCATCAGTAAGAGAAATTGCCGTTCCGTTTTTCCAGTATTTTGCAACATCATTTGTTCCGTTAGATTCATATCCTGCAACGTATACATCATTGTCAAAGACGTATATTGATGAACCTACTGCATCATTGGTCCCATTACTGAGAGAATACTTCGTTCCATTTTTCCAATATATGGCCGCCATATGGCTTCCAACATATTCATAACCCGCCACATAGACATTACCATTGTTCGTCCCTATCCCTACATCGCTACCGCCCACCAGATTGTTGGCGATCCCCATCAATTTACTGCCCAGACCGAATCCGCCCCTGCCATCTCCGCCGCACCCGGATATGGCAAAAATCAGTGCCGTGAATACGGCAAAAACCCAGCATTTTACCATTATTTTCATATTCCTCCCCTTTAATACAAGTATTCAGGGATGAGTTCCCCTACGAATAAGCGTCGTTTTTCGCAAAAAAAAGACGAAAAATTTTTAGGTTTTTTGCAAATTTTGATGAAAATGGAGGGAATTTTCCGGTCTGGTTATCGAAAAAATTATAAGTTCAGGAATGATAAAAAAACATTATTCAATGATCGGGTTTACGGCGCCGGGGATTCTATCCCCTTCACCGGGCCCGCATCATTTTCTTCCGAATATCAGCCTGTAGGTATTGGCAGTCCTGAAAAGAAAAAGCCTGAAATAAAAATCGATTTTCCTGCCGAAACCCAGCGCTCCCACCGCAAGGACCGCGGCAGCCAGGCACAAAAAGGCGATGAAAAACCTTCCTGCCAGCCTGTCCCTGACGTACTCGAACAGTCCGCCCAGCGGGGAAACGCGCGAATAGGGATCTATCCTGACCCGGTGATAGCCCGGTTCGGTCCACCTGTATCCCGCTCCTCCTTCAGCATACCTGCACCTTATCCCTATGAAATAATCGCCGCCGCCGAATTCAGTGAACTCCACCGCGCTCCCCCTGTGGTTCACCACCGCGGGCACGTTCCCGATCGCCCTTGCAACGCTTATCGAATACCCGTCGACCGCGCGCGGGTCCAGGTTCCTCACGCCGATGGACGCCCTGAAGGACGAATCGCCGAAGGGTTTGGAGACGTCAAACGGAAAGGTCAGGAAAACCGAAGGCCGCCCACCGCCGCCCGGGACCTCTCCCCTTGCGATCTTCTTGATCTTCTCTATGTCGATTTCCTCAGCCCTGCCCACTATGAAATAGTAATTAGCCACCTGCCCGATCTGGTTGGTCTTGTCCACGGCCGCGAGGGTGAAGAAATATCCGCCCTCCTTGAGGCCGGAAAAGGCCTTTTCAAAATCGGTCGTGAAGACGTCCGGCCTTTTAAAAGACTGCCTGGAAATGTTGTAAAGAAAGCCCTTCAGCCTCTCCCTGCCGTCAACGTTCCACCTGAACAGCGGGGAATCCGAATCCGCGGCCCTGCCCTCGGGATGCGTCGGGGACGTTATTGAAGGCAACGGCAGCGGATTGGAGCAGACCTGAAGCCTGTAATGGACAGTCCTGCTCGCGTTCCCGGCGCCGTCGAATGATCTTATGTGAAAATAGTGGACGCCGTCCTCGAGCTCGGGCGTGGTTTTCGCGCCGACATAGGGCTTCTCGTTCATGATCGGGGGATTGGTATAGGGGTTCCCGTCGACCATTACAGCGTAGCCTGCTATTCCCGACTCATCGGGCGGGGATTTCCAGTTAATCACGGCCACCGGGCGCCTGGACCAGGCGTTCACCGGGTGCGTCGCGGAATAGACGTTCGGGGGCTCCACGTACACGTCGGAGGGCCTCGCCATTATAACACCCCCCTCCTCCCAGAAAACGACCACCCGGGGGCCGGAGGCTATTATCGCCGGGTTCCTCGCCGGGATTTTTCTTTCCGACACCTTCACCTCGGGAAGCGATTCCTTCTCCCTCAGGGGGAACCTCCTTGCGAACACCCTTTCCGATCCCTCCCTCACGTCGTACCAGGAGACGAAGACGTCATTGTCGGAAACGGCGACCCTCGGAAAATAGCAGTTCGCGCTGGTGGTTGAAACGGAAAACGGCTTTTCCTTCCAGTCACCGCCGAAATCCAGGCCCCTCCTGAGCTTTATGGACCAGCTCCTGTCAGCGTTGCTCTGGTATGCCAGGTAAAGCACGTCCCTGTGCAGGGCCAGCGAGGGGGATACGCTGCTTCCCCTTCCCTCGGTGATCTTCCTTATCCCGCTCCAGCTCTTCCCGCCGTTTTTTGACCTCATGAAAAAAAGGTCGTCCGTATAATACTCGCCCTTGCCCTGCCATACCATGTAGATGTTTCCGCCTGACATGCAGATCGCCGGAAAAAACGCTCCCCTGACGCTGCCGTCCAGCTTCACAAGGTAACCGGTATTCTCAAGTCCCGCGGCCGACTGACCCATGGCGTGATAAAGCCTTATGCCCTCGCCGTCATCGCCCAGGTAGAACAGGTGAAGGACGCCCGCGTCGTCGTAATAGACCCTGGGCATCATCTCCATCCTGAATCCCAGGTTGATCCTTGCCGGTTTTGACCAGGTCGCTCCCATGTCCTCTGAGAACGAAGAGAATATCCGGCTGGATGATTCGGCCTCGATATAATCCTCCCATGCTATGGTTATCCGGCCGGAGCCGGAAACGGCCGCGGATGGATTGCCCGCGATCCTGGGATTGACCGCGGATATCCTTGCCGGCGCGGAAAAAGAACCGCCCGCGTTGAATGAAACCACGGCCCAAACGGACGGCATCCCGCCGGCGGTCTCGTATACCGCCGCCATGAGATTGCCCCTGGAAGTGACCCTGACGTTCCTGGCCCTTGCATCGTAAGCGGAAATCTGGAAGATCCTCTCCCATCCGGCAGGGTTGGTTGAAAGCTCCACCCCCTGGAAAACCAGCACGCTTGCGAGAGAGAAAAGGAACAAAAATATCAGGGACCACATCAGCTCCCTGAAGTGTTTCATCTTGAAGTATGATCGCAATATATATGATAGAATTCTGTTCATCTGTTACCGGCCGGTGAGATATTACGGTGCGGAAAGGATCCCTGACCGCTTTCCCCGGTATAACTTAACGGCATTTCAACTGTATATAATTATAAATAAGCCATGATATATTTCAATAATTATTTATTCTGCAAAAAACGCGGGGGAGCCAGCAGTTTTTCCCTGAGAACATTGTCCGCGTGCGCATATCCGGCCGAAAAGTCCGTCCGTCCGGCAGCTTTCCCGGTAAAAAATAAGTACTTGAACATTTGGACAAATTGTAATTGCAATGGTTGTTTAAATATTATATTTGTGGAAAGTTGTTAAATCCCGGTTCAATAAAGTCTATGGAAATCAAGGATATAATAAAAACAGATTCGGACAGGCTGTTCATCGTAGACCCTGAATGCTTCATAATATTTACAGGGGACAGCATCGAGGACATAAGGCCCTTCATCAGGATAGGCAACTGGCTCAATATCCCGGTTGAGCTTATCCCCCTGATCGAAAACATAATTATCACGGACCACGTGATCGGGAACCCGGCCCATGAACAGTTCAACATAGACATAACCAACCTCGCGTCCAACAAATACATCGGCAGCAGAAACATAGTGAAGAGATACCTTGACTTCCAGAAGGTATTCTCGCTGGACCTCAAGAACGCATCGATAGTCGACATCGAGAAGGACATCCCCGAGCTTTCAAGGGAGCAGTATATATCCGCGAACGACCAGTTCATTGGGGTCTTCTACAGGGACGGGAATTTCAAAATAGTCAAAAACGCGAAAACCATCCTCGACATCAAGGAGGTCGGCAGGGAATTTCCCGATTTTCCGGCCATGATCACGTCCCTGTCGGAAAAAAACGCCGCGGCCGGGAGATACGGAGGCGCCGGGATGACCCTCCAGGGACGGAACCCGTTTTTCTACCAGGGCGGGACCTTTGCCGCCTACATGATGCCCCAGAACATGCTTGATTCGTTTTCACGCCTGGAAATCGACCCTTCAGCAATCAAAGAGTTGATATACCCTTCCTCCAACATCATAAACCTGGCGATGTTCTACAAGTGGGCTGACACGAGAAAGGCCCGCCTGAGGATGATGGTTAAAAACAGGGACATCCTTGTCCCTGCCGGCAGGCTGTTTTCATCCGCATCGGTAAAACTGGAAGGCTTCGACGGGTTCTCCATAAAAACCGAGAAGGGACTCGCCATAAAAAATTATACCAGAAGCTTCAATCTCAGGGCGGTGTTCTCTACGGCCGGCCGGGATAAAATAACCGCGGCCTACGTCAAGGGCTCGGTCGGAATAAAAAAAGTCCTCGCGGACGACCTTGATCTGATTTTCATGGAATTTTCCGTATATGAAGAATGCAGCATGCTTCTTAAATCCGTCACCGCCCCGGTCATCGTGATAGATGACGGCAGTAAAAACCTCCCGAAAATGGTGGAGGCCAGGCCGGTTATCGGCCCGGGCTTCCAGTATGAAATAACAAGGATTTCATCTGCGCGGGAAGCGTTCAGCCTTGCGTTCGCCGATGGGGAGTTTTCAGGTGAGGATGCCGGGGACAGGATCATAGGAGAACTGGAAAAAACCAGGGACAATCCGGAAGCCGGAAGCGAGGGATTGATCAGGGCGTTCAACCTTTCATCGCTGGCCGATATCGTATTGTCGGAGACGGCTGACAGAAAAAAAACGGGGAGAATCAAAAAGGCCCTTTACGAAACCGCGGCCAGGTATGACCTGCTTAAAAGTTCCGCCGGAAAGACCGGCAGGGTGATAATCGCTCTGTACGGCGGCGGGGCCTATCCAATTCTTGCAGGAAGCGCCGTTCCCGGGACCGCTTTTCTCGACGAGATCGGGTGTTTCGACGGGCAGAGGATGGACCTCGATCCCGCCGCATTCGGGCTTTATAAAAAAATCAGGACGGACAGGGAAAGGCTCCGCATGCTCCTCGATCTGTTCAGGGAATCATCGAAAAGCTTTTCTGAAAGGACCGGTGATATTGAAAAGCTAAGGGAATCAATGGAAAGAAGACGCGACGCCCTTTTAAGAGAGGGGATTGAAGATGCTGGATATCCGGTGGAATATGTCGAATCAGTTTTAAGGTCCGGCGACGACAAAGCCGCGGCAGCCGGGCGCGGGGATGAGGCGACCGGCAGGACCCTGCTCAAAAAAATTGCCGGGAAAAAACATTTCAAGCCATTGCTCGCCGCGCTCCTGGTGATCGCCGCGGTAGCCGCCCTGATCATTTTCCTTTTCATGGAAACGGGACCGTCAAGAATCGCGAAGCATGATGAATCCAATTTTTTCGATAAAAAGAAAATCATGGCCATCAATGAAGGCATCAATATCGCCGTAAGCGACACGGATATTTTCAATTATGCGAACAGCGTGGCCATGAAAAACGGCTACAACAGGATATCGTTCTCAAAGATAAAGATAAAAAACCCGGACTGGATATACCCCGGCAACGTATTCACCATGCTTGACGGCCAGGGGGTAAAGGTGAGTCACGGCGACACCCTGTGGGACCTCTCGAAATACAAGCTCGTCGAAATGAAAATGAACCTCAACAGGGCGCTTGAAAAGATAAACACGTCATCCGGCGACGGCAGGAAAGCGCTCATACATGAAGCAAGAAAATACGCGTTTTCCAAAAAAGACATCAACACGCTCAACGAGCTGGAGTCCGGAACGGATAAGAAAAAATGATCGACGGCAAAAAATATTTTTACGTGGAGCCGGTTGAAATTGAAATCTACCTGAAAAAGGCAGGCAAGGTGCGGACCGTGATAAGGGACCTCAGCATCGAGCTCATCGACGTGGAGCCCATAAGCGAGAAAAGCCGCGAGATCTTCAATTATTTCAGGGAGCGGAAAGAGCCGATCGACCTGATGGAAGTCCAGAACCAGTACCCCGAACTCATCAAGTTTATCTACGACTCATATTATAAAAACATGGACCTGTTTGAAAAGCTGAGCATGCACTTCAAAACGGGACTCGGGGGAAGCCTGGACTCATGGAGGCTTGCCATTTACTTCACTGAACTGCTTCTCAAGTACGAACCGACGGTGGCGTCCACTAAATACATCGGGGACTTCCAGACATACAACCTAAACTACCTGATAATGAAGCTCAACCGGACAGGTGAGAAATTTCTCCTTGAAGATTCCACGGTGGCGTATCTGATAAAAAGAAAAAACCAGGCCTACCGGGACCAGCCGCGCGACAAGGAATTCGACAAGCTGGTGGAACTCTGGGAGTTCAATATCAAGGAAAAATTTTTCTGATCTAACGGAAAACCTCGACCAGCGTGTATCTTACCGCGGTCAGGCCCCCGTTTTCAAGACCGAAATATATATCGTTTCCGATCACGGTCGGCGAGGTCCTGATCCTGTTTCTTGAAGCATAGGCCCATTCCCTTGCGCCGGTTTCAGCGTTGAGTCCGAAAATGCTGTTGCCGCTTGAAACAAAAACCAGATTTCCGGAAACGGCGGGTTCCGTGCTGATCCTGCTGCCGGATGCGAATGTCCACAAAAGCTTCCCGTCATCTATTGAAAAGGCGTAGAGGCTCCCGTCGTTGGAACCTATGAATACCCTGTCCTTGTATGTCTCGGCGGTTGAAAGAATCGAATCCCCGGTCTTGTATGACCACCTCTCGGATCCGTTCCTGGACTTGAGCGCGTAAAAGGTCCCGCTCATGGATCCGATGAAGAGGGTCTTCTCGTGCACCATCGGAGACGAGGAAACGATCCTCCCGTCAAGCTTGCGGGTCCAGTCGACATCGCCGTCATCCGTGTCAAGCGCGTACACGCGGCAGTCATCCCCCGCGAGGAAAATCTTTTTGTCGCCGTATGCCGGGCTCACGTAAATCCCGCTCTCTATGTCCGCCACCCATATCTGTTCGCCCTTTTCGGAAAAGGCGTATGTTTTCCCCGAGCTTGTCGCGACGTACACCCTGTCTTCCACTGCAAGCGGTTTGGACTGGAATATCAGGGAACCCTCGAGTTTTTTCTTCCAGTTGATCCTTCCGCTGTTGAAGTCTACGGAGTAAAGCTCCCCGTTGTTCTGTACTACATAGACGCTCGATTTCCCGACCTCCGGTGCGGATTCCACCCTGCTCGGGAATTTCACGTTCCACAACGCCCTGCCTTCATTGCTTACCGCCGAAAGGGTGCCGTCACCCCTCACGACTATGACCCTGTCATGCAGAAAAACTGGCTTGGAAAGAACCGTCGTGTTAACCCTCTCCTCGAATTTGACCCTGTTGAGAGCCCTGTCGGTCTCCATTACGGCCTTTATTTCCCTGGTCTCGCCCGGCTTTAATTCAAGGGTCGTATTGTAGCTCTTGAATCCGAGTGCCTTGATCTCGACGGCTATCTGCTTTCCGGATCCGGGCATTATCACCACCCTGTCCGCGCCAATGTATTTGCCGTTTACGAAGATTTTGCTGTTTTTAACTGGAGATATCACGGTCAGCTTGGCACCGCCGATAAATTCAGCCTGGATCGTTCTTTTTTCGCCTTCCGCGAGCGATACCTCTCTGGAAAATTTTTCATATCCTCCTGCATCCACCTCTATCAGCAGCCTCTCCCCCGGCAGGGGATTTATGGTCACGCTGTCATGGCCCGCCAGCCTGGAATTTATGTAGATAGAACTCTGGGGCACCGGGGATTTAACGGTAAGCTGGGTGATTACTTTTTTCGTCATTTCAAAAGAAATGACGTCGCTTGAAACGATCTCGCTCCTGTCCGAATCCAGCAGCTTGACCCTCCAGTAATAAGCCCCGGGCGCGAGATTTGCCGCAGTTGCATCGGATTTTTCAACCAGGGAACTGCTGATAACGGATGTAAAAGCCTGGTCCTTCGACAGCTCGAAAAGATAAAGTCCCTTTGTGACCGACTCCTTCCATTTGAATGTCTGCGATGGATTTTTTTCGTTTTCGTCGATGTTGATGCGGGATTTATCCTGCGGCGAAATCACCGAAATCCTGTCGGCGTCAAGCACAGAAAACCTCCGGGTGGGTGAAAACGCGGCCTCATCCACCTTCTCGCTGACCGGCCTTACCCTCCAGAAATAGTCTCCCGCCTTGACCGGTTCGGTAAAAGTGAAAAAATTACCGCTGCTCTTCGCGCTCAGGACGATCTTCTGGAACTTCTCGTCGGAGGAGATCAGTATCTCGTAGTTTTTAACCTGCGGGTCCGCCTTCCAGCTGAAGATGAAATCCTTTTTTTCCAGCATCAGTCTGCTCACCCTTTTCTGGTCCTTCGGCGAAATCAGTTCGGGCGGCTCTACCACGTTCTTCTTTTCGACGACCAGGGCGTGGACGGGGCTGGCGCCCCTGTAACTCCTGTTGAGGCTGACGTTGGTCCTGATCCTCCAGAAATACCTTCCGGCATCAAGGTCGTCCACCGATATCTCGGTGAGGGGGGTCTGTACGGATTTTATTATTTTAGAAAAATTCTGGTCGCGTGAAACCTCGAGGGTATAGTCATTGGCTATATCGTTTTTCCCCCACCTGAACCCGATTATCGGCGGCTTGACTGTATAGGATACCGCCTCATCCGGCAGAGGATTGAGAAGCCGGACCGGCCTGTCCCCGATTATTGAAACATTCCATGTATCGCTGAAATCCTCCGACCTGGTCGCAGGGTCAACCGCCTTCAGCCTCCAGTAATAGCTGCCCTCGGGCAGATTTACAGCGGCAGTGTCGGAATCGACCTTCAGGTATGTCACCCTGTCCCTGAAGCCGCTCGACCTGGAAATCTCCAGGAAGAGGTCCCCGCCCTTTGCCGCTTCCCATGAAAAGCTGACCGGGACCGTTTTTTCCGTCGTGATGAACAGGCTGTCCATCTGCGGGCCCTTAAGCCTGATGTTGAGTTTATAGACCCTGGTCTCCCTGGTCGCGTCGGAGACCACCAGTTTTTCGTCCTTCCCGATTTTCTTTTCATCCTTCCCGGTTACCACGGTCGCGGACCCCCGGGTGACAGTCATGTTGAGGTCCCGGGTTTCCGTCTTTGTCAGCTTGACGTCGCTCTTATCCATGGACACGGTGGTGTCCCTGGACTGTATGTTGAGTCTCGCCACGTCATCGCCTGACACATCGTTCCTCGAGGCGGATATGGACCCCTGTGTAAAGTTGATATTTATGGCGTTTGCGCCGAAAGAAAGAAGTATCATGCTGTTCTCATCAAGATTGATCTTGGTGCCGTCCTGGAGGCTGACCGTAGCGATGGAGAGGTCTGATGTCCTGAGGGAGTCGTTATTGTAGACGGGTGAATTCTGCTGGACGTCCTCCCAGACAACCTGGGCCATGTATTTCCTCTGGGCGACTTTTTTCTTGAAGGAAATGGTGCCGATTTTTTTCGCCGACCCTGCCTCGATTTTTCTTGTAAAGTCGAGATATAAAAGCAGGGAAAAAGTGGTGATTATCAGCGCGCTTATCCCGAGCACGAGATGGTCGGGATTTATTTTATTCAAGGATCTCATACTTCACTTCGTCCTCTACCGGTCCGGCAGGTTTCCCGGTAATTTCTATCTTCAGCATCCTTCTGAGGTCTTCGAGGCTCCTTGGAGAATCCGAATCCTCCAGGCGGCCGAGAATCGCATAGATCTGCTGCGGTTCGGCCTTTCCCTTCACTTTGATTTTCTGCATGGGCTCGGCCCTGAAGATGTCCTTAACCGATTCATATGTTTCCTCGGACACCAGTATGTCGGTGCCGAAGGGCTTGTTGAGAGACTCGATCCTTGAAGCAAGGTTGACGGTGTCTCCTATAACGGTATACTCCATTCTGTCCTCGGTTCCGATCTGACCCGCGAGAACCGGACCGGTGTTGATGCCGCATCCGATCTTGATTACCGGCTTCTTGTCGCCTCCGCGCCCCACGTTGAACTCCATCAGTGCCTTTCTCATCATGAGGGCGCCGTTTATCGCGTTCTCAGTATCATTGCCCCTTGAAACCGGCGCCCCCCATACGGCCATGATGGCGTCCCCTATGTACTTGTCGACGACCCCGAAGGTCTGGTTGACGCAATTTACCATTCGCGTCATGTACTGGTTCAGAAACTCGACCACCTCTTCCGGTTCAAGCTTTTCCGAAATGGCCGTGAACGATCTTATGTCGGAAAAGAAAACCGTGGCGTTTTTACGCTCGCCGCCCAGCTTGATTTCACCCCTCAGCACCTGTTCGGCGATTTCCTTGTTTACGAATTTGCCGAAGGCATCCTTCATCCTCTCGCGCTCCTCGAGGCCGCGGCCCATGTGCACGAAGGAGCTTGTAAGATCGCCTATTTCGTCCTCGGTGGTCGGCACGATATTGATCCTGAAGTTGCCTTTCTCTATCTCCTTGGTGGCCCCGAGGAGTTCGATGATCGGGGTCGTTATCGTCTTGCTGAAAAAATATACGATCAGTATTGCCAGGTTGAGGACGATGACCATGATGAATATGTTCCTTCTCTGGATGTTGAACACCTCTTCAAAGGCCTTGTCCTCCTCGACGGATGCTATCACGCCTATGCCGCTGAATCCGGTTTTTTTAAACGAACCTATGTAATAAACGCCCTTCTCGTTCCTGTACCTGGTCTGGCCGTTGTCCAGGCTGCTCTTCTTCATCATCTGCACTATGGGAAGGTTTATGTAATTAACCTGCGACATCACAAGCCTGCTGTCGGTGTGAGTTATTACGTCGCCGTGTTCATTGACCATGAACTTCTCGGTGATGCCTGAACTTTTAAATGCCGACATGAGCTTGTCGAGCTTCATGCATCCGACAAGGATGGAATTTACCGTATTGCCTGCCCTCTGGAACGGCATTCCGATCAGGACGGCGGGGGACTTCATGTTTGACGATATATTGATTACGATGACATCGTTACCGAAGGACTTCATGAGGGATTCGCCGTTTGCGGAAAAAAAGGCGTCGATCTCCCCCTGCTTTAACTGGTTCTGGCCGAAAAATGACTTGTTGTAAATTGAGTTCACGATCCGTATTGTTTTTCCATCAGGATTCCTGTAGGCGATGCCGACGGAGATGAGGTTGGGATCGTTTGCGAAAAAGAGGTCCGTGAACAGGTTTTTCTGCTCGACGTGAAGCATCGCAGTTCCCATCAGGTTCATCTTTTCAACAATCGCGATAAAATCGGTCTGCACCTTGAGTGCGAGAATGTCGGCAACGCTCTGGTTGTTTTCCTTGATTCGAATTTCACTGTCATTCTTGAAAAAAATCGTGGCCAGTATTATCATTCCCGTAAGTGAGGTTATGATGATCATGGAAATGATGGTTATCAATTTTGACCGGATTTTCATCCTGGAAAAAAATTTTTTAAAAATGTTTTTGCCGCCGTCTTCCATTTAAACCCCTGGGAATTTTATTCTGCTGTGATATAAAAAAACCGCAGCAGTTTAATTGCTGTTCAATAAAAAAGCCAGTACAGAATATCCAGAAAAATCAGAGTCATGAATATTATGGAATACGCAATAAAAATGTTAGTAAAAATTTTCCTCATTTTTAAAACCGCCGGTCCTGGATATTGAAATTTTCATTCTAACGGGAATCCAATCAAACATCAATGAAAATACATTTTTGTAGGTCCCGGCCTCTTTCCGGATGCCGGAACCTACAAAATGTAAATAATCATTCTCTTAAAAAAATTTCAAGACATTTTTAGGGGATTCAGCGGGGTTTTCTGACATCCTCTATCATTTCAACCATTATATTGACGTGTTCGGCAAGAAGTGGAATGAATTCTGAAGGATTATCCGATTCTTTGATCATGTAGTATAGATCGGCAATCTGTTTGCGAAGCCTTTTATCGACTGCAATTATTCTCGCGATTTGCTCTTGCTTGTTATCCATATCTTTAACACCATATTCCGTATATTAATAAAAACCTCCGGCATGGGCCCTGCAGAGCATATGCCCCCTGCTGGAATAAAAAATTCACCCCGGTATACGGGGTGAATCTATCATGCCTCATATCATACAGTCCCGGCAAGTCTATTTCTTTTCCGGCTGCTTGACGGAATCGTTCTTTTTGACGTCCGGTGCCGGCTTATCATCCGCGACTTTATTCCTCGACTCCGCGTCCTTTTTTTCATCCGCAGGCCTGTCGGTCTTTTTATCCGCCTCCCCTTCCTTCTTCTCCCCGGTCTTTTTAAGATCGTCCTCGACCCTGATCTTCCCCATGAAACCCGAAATCATCGATTCCCTTGAAAGCCTGGCATAATTATCGAGAAGGTGGACCTTGTACTGGTTATAATCGAACCTGTCTTCTGATTCCGGCGCGGGTTTTTCGCCCTCGTGCTTCTCCTGGGGACCGGAGCTGAGCACCTCGAACGCGGCCGTTATCAGCTTGTAATTGAAATCGCTGACGTATTTTCTCATGATATCCTCGGCCTTGTCGAATTCATAGTTGAGCAGGTACCTCCCGGTCCTTGTCTCCTGCCTGTATCTGACCCTCTTTTCCACGTTGCTGTCGAACGTCTTTTTTTCAACGGACGCAGCTTCATTCTTAACTTCCTTCACCGCGCCCGCATCCTTTGTCTCCGCGGGCGTCTTTTCCGTTTTCTCGTCCTTTCTTTTTTCAAATTCATCGTATGTAATTGAAAGTTCCTTGATGAAGTCGTCATCCTTGAGATCGAGAAAACGGTTCAGAAAAATATTCCCGTCTTTCCTTTCATTCTTAAGAAGCTGTATGTATATGGCCTTTTTTACCTGGTCCTTCTGGCTCTCAAACATGGCGAGGAATCCGTATCTCTTGGCCCTTCTGGCCATTTTAATCCCCTCGACGTATTTATACAGCTTGTATGAATGAAGCTTCGGATTTGAAGACTCGCCGATGGTAAAATGAGTCCAGCTGACGGTCCTGTCCCTGTATCCGAGAGTGAGAAAAAGCCTCGCGCGGGGATTTTTCGACTTGATTATTCCAGGAGCGAGTTTATCGAGGATGTTTTTCGAGTCCTCGAGGTAGTAGTTCTTGAGCATGTCCTCGTAGAGCTTCGACATTTCAGTCTGCGAGGAATAAACCCTTTTGTAGGTCCTCCTGTAATCACATTGCAGGTACGCGACATCGGCATTGAAATGCTTTTCATATATTTTAAAGAAATCATCTTTTTTACTTTCACCGAAATTCGTCATGCATACGTTGACAAAATCGATGAACTCCTTGTTCTCGCGCAATATTCTTTCAGACGTGGTCTGGTCGGCAAACGGATAAAGGCTTGACGACGACAGGATTATCGCCGCCGCGGCCAGACATACGGAAATATAGGTTTTTTTCATATGGCAGAGCTACCCCTGAATAATTAATAATTTTTCATGAATTCCCGATCATATTCCATGATCGATGGACGACTTTTACCCGTAGAAATCATTTAACTTCAAAGTCCTTTATTGCAACGCTCTCATTGTCCAGATAAGCCCTGACCCTGTATTTTCCGGGAAGTTTGAAGTATTCATCCGGAATATAGCAGGAAATCTTCTGGAAATCCCTGTTTATTTCATAGGATATCTGCTTGTAATGAGCGTAATCGGTATCTTTAAATACCTCGATTTTAATTATGAAGACGCCGGCATCCAGCTGTTTTTTATACCTGCTTATCATGAAATATAATTTCTCGCCGGCCTTGAATTCGGTCTTGCTCAGCCCTTCATCCGCTGAAGTAATTTCCGAGTCCGAAATGATGAAACTGGCCTTTCCGTAAACGGATTTGTAATAAAAAAAATAGGCCGCGATACCGATCAAAATCAATACAATTACTGCTTTTAAAAAATGCCCCAGTTTTTTCCTGTCGCTTATGAATTCCATCCCGGCTCCCGCCAATCTTCCAAGCCTGCCGCCTGCGCCACCGGACGATCTGACCTGATTTGTATTATCACCGCTTGCCATTTGTATTCCTCCGGAGCGAAAGCGCCATTTGTTTAAAAAACAATGGTTTTTTCTATATAATATATATCGTAAATAATCCGTAAAACAAATAATTTATTTTTTTTCTCCGGCCTAATAATCAATTTTGCCGGGCAATCCCGACGGCAAATCCGGCGCCCCCCGGCCCATTTCCGGCATACCTGCCCTGAACTTTTTTATATTGACATGATTTTAATCAATGTTATTATTTGTGTATTCTATTTTATCCTGTTCTGGAAGATAAATGAACTCCGAAGCGACTCAATCTGAAAACAACATGCTCATGATCAAGGGAAGGTTTAAATCAACCGCAACGAACCTTTACGGCCAGTTCATGATTACGTTTAATACAGTTCAAAGCATTGAAACCTGCAATGCCATAATATCCTCCTTTTCAAACCTGTACGACATAGAGCCCCATACGGAATGGAACATCTGGGAAGAAAAAATAGCCGATCTCAAATGGAAGGGCAACTTCAATAAAAACATGACAAGCTCCCTGATGGACAGTTTCAGGGGCCTTTCGGAAAACAAGGGTTCGATGTCGATGCTATACGAACACGCCTATGATTATAATTACGACGAACTGGACATGATCCTTTTCGACATGATAAACAGGCTTATAAAGGATAAAAATCTCGTACTCGAAAGCGGGATCCAGGAGGTTACGCTCCTGGAATACCAGAAGGTCAGGGCCGACAGGAGCAAGCCGAAGGAAAGCAGTGAGCAGAAATCCCTGGCCGAGGAATACTCCCTGGAGGAAGGCTCGGTGATACTGCAGGTCAAACCCATCCTGGCCCCCGTCAGCGGCAAGCCCATATACGAGATGAAAATCGGCGACAAGATCATAATCAAAATCATAGCAAACACCGACAGGTCGAATTATTTCATCGACCTCATGAACCTCAGGGACGCCAACGAGATCAAGCCTGTTCCGGCCGAGGTGATCGACATCAGGACCCTTCCTGAAAAAAATAATCCCCTGGAAGTCCTGACATTGATCGGACCCGGCATATACGGAAGGCTGATCGAAGAAGAAAAACAGGTCAAGCTCAGGATGTATGATCCCCTGGTCGATGCGTCCATAAAAACAAAAAAGGCCGGCGCCCCTGCCCCTAAAATTGAACCGGACCAGAAGGATAAGGAATCCAAGCCCATCTTCTCAAAAAGCATCCTGGCCATGTTCGCCCTGTTTGTCTTAATTCTCACTCTGTTCATTATCCTTATTTTTATGAGCATATAGCCTTCACCCATTCATCAAGGACAAAGACATGGATCACGACAAGGAATATATTCTCAAGCTGGCCCACGAAAGCAACGTGAAATTCATAAGGCTCTGGTTTACGGATATACTGGGTTTTCTCAAAAGCTTCGCGATAACGATTGAAGAGCTTGAAGACGCCCTGTCGGAAGGCATCCGCTTCGACGGCGCCACTCTGCAGGGATTCATCCGCACGGACGAACGCGAAATGATAGCCATGCCTGACGCCTCCACTTTCAAAATACTTCCCTGGAGACCCAAGGAGGATTCGGTCGCCAGGATGATATGCGATATCTACCAGGTAGACATGACTCCGTACGAGGGGGATTCCAGGTACATACTTAAAAAAAATCTCAAGGCTGCCGCCGACGAAGGCCTTACGTTTTATACCGGGACGGAGATAGAATTTTTCCTTTTTAAAAATTCCGTCAGGCCGGAGGTGCTCGACAGGGGCGGATACTTCGACCTCACCCCGCTCGACACAGCGGCGGATTACCGGCGTCAGATAGTCCTGACAATGGAGGAAATGGGCATAGACGTCATCTCCTCGCATCATGAAGGCGCTCACAGCCAGCATGAGATCGACCTGAGGCATGAAGACGCGCTGACATCGGCGGACAACATCATGACGACCAGGCTGATCATAAAGGAGATCGCGCAGATCAACGGGATACACGCTTCATTCATGCCGAAGCCCTTTACGGACCAGAACGGCTCGGGCATGCACCTGCATCAGTCCCTGTTCAAGGAAGAGGAGAACATTTTCTTCGACAAAAAGAAAAAATTATTCCTGTCGCAGACCTGCGAGCATTACATCGCCGGCCTCCTCAGGCACTGCAAAGAATTTTTCGCGATTACCAATCAGTGGATCAACTCGTACAAGAGGCTGCATAAGGGGTTCGAATCTCCTACGCATATGACCTGGAGCAGCACCAATCAATCGGCGCTCATAAGGGTCCCGCTTCTGCGATCGAACAAGCCCGGATCCATGAGGGTTGAGCTCAGGAGTCCGGACCCGTCATGCAATCCATACCTGGCATTTTCCGCCATTCTCGCAGCGGGCCTCAAGGGAATAAAGGAAAAATACAGCCTGCCCCAGGCGGTGGATTCCATTCCCGACGGGCCGTCGGCCGAAAGCCATGTTCCGAGACAGCTCAGTGAAGCGCTTCAATACTTCAGCGACAGCGATCTTATGAAAAACACGCTCGGCCCGACCATCCACGGCAAATTCATACAGAACAAGCTGCTGGAGCTTGAACAGTACAACAGCTACATCACGGATTATGAAATCAACACCTATTTCCCGCTGCTCTGAAATCAGATGAAAGCCGCCCTTATAGGATGCGGAAGGATCGGTTTCCTTCTCGAAGATGACCGCCTCAGGAAAAAACCGTGCACGCATTTCGGCGGGGCTAAAGCCGCCGGCATAAAAATCAATTACGCCTGCGATATAAACCGGGAGCGGCTCGAAAAATTCGCCAGAATTGCGCGTATCCCGGAAGAAAATCTTTTCACTGAAAGCTCGGCCCTCCTGGGGACCGTGCGCCCGGACCTTGTGATCATTGCCACCTGGACGGAGAGCCACGCATCAATCTGCATGGATGCGGCGGAAAACGGGGCCGGGGTGATTGTCCTTGAAAAGCCGATTTCACCGAGCCTGACCTCCGCTTCCGCGATCCTCAGGGCATGCAGCGACTCAGGCACCCGGCTCATAATCAACCACGAGAGAAGATTTGACGCGAGGTACAGAAGGCTCAGGGATTTCATGGATTCAGGCGGACTCGGGGAAATAAAATCCGCGCGCGCATCGATCCTTACATCCGGTTTTAATGGTGAATCCCGTCCGGAAGCCGGCGGAGGCCCGCTCCTTCACGACGGGACGCACCTCGTGGACCTGATCAGGTTCCTGTTCGGAGATATTGAAAGCGTAAGGGGCGAATTCTGGAGACATGGAAGAAAAAACGGATACGAGGACGGTGCGCTTGCGTGGATGAAGACTTCGAAAGGGATTGACGTATTTCTCGAGGCCGGCGGCCGAAG
The DNA here is from genome assembly GCA_025457915.1 of Spirochaetota bacterium. GTDB lineage: Bacteria > Spirochaetota > UBA4802 > UBA4802 > UBA5550 > JALOTL01. Next base: position 125,113 of record JALOTL010000008.1, read on the forward strand.
GGACTACTTCGTGTTCGAACTCGACATTTCCGGAACATCAGGAAGGATAATGATCGGCAACGGTTATGAAAGGCTGTACTTAAAGGGAAGGTCGAGGCTCTATATTGGATTCAACGATCTTATCGAAAAACCGTTCCCCGCATATGACAGAAAAAAAAATTGCTTCAGGGAGCTGTATATCGAAACGGCCGGCGCGCTCTCGGGAAAGCCCGATGCCCCGGCTTCAAGCGGCATGGACGGATACAGGGCGCTGGAAGCCATTCATGCCGTATACCTCTCGGCCCATAAAAAAAAGGAAATCATCCTCCCCATGGGGAAACACGATGCGGATTTGAAAAAAATATTCGGCATCCGTTAAAAAGTTTTGACATCATACAAACCGATGATACCATAATATCATGAGTGATCAGATCTCCAGCATAAGGCCGCCGATCATAGACAATTACGCCAGGATAATCCAGAGTCTGATAGAATCAGGCCGCACTGGTTTCATATACTATCTGGTCCAGCCTCTTACAAAATGGTCCGGGCAGGTCCCTGTCGAGCCGCTGGACAGGCTTTTATCCCTCATAGATCAGGGCATCCAGAAAAAAAGCTCCAGGCTTCCCCTGCTCTTTAAAATGGCGCTGGTCAAATCAGTGGCGCCGGACCAGTTTGACATGAATATCCCGGGAAAAATAGTCCTCGATTTTCTCAGGGTCACGAGGGGGATCCCGTCCGTCGCGATGTCAAACGAGGCCCTGGAATTTTTCAACCTGCTCCGCGATTCCTTCAGGGAATATTCCGAAAAAGAATTCCAGAAAATGAATAAAAAATTCGAATCCGAAATAAGCTCGGCTGACACCGTGGAGGTCGAGAAACTCATCAAGATACACGAGGGCAACGAATCAAGGGCCAGGGCGATGGTTGATGAGTCGAAAAAAGGGATTGAAGAGATCGCAAGGATACATGAATCCGGCAATCTCGGCGAGACAAAAAGAGCGATAGTAAACCATCTGCTAAAATACGCTGATCCGGCCATGCCCGAACTTCATAAAAGCATATTTACGATCATAGAAAAAATCTCAAGGGATAACACGAATTTCAAAAAAGACGTTTTTGATACGGCCGCCGTGATAACCTATCACGAAATCCTCAAGGCCATAAAGGATAAGAGGCTCGAAAACGCGGTTAAATTCATAGGTAAATACACTGTTCTGTTCAGGGGCGATCCCAACACGCCGAATTATCGAGAGGTTGACACATTCGAAAAGCAGTTCTTCCAGATAATCGAGAAAAAGAACCTCTGGGACAGGATATGATGAAAATCCAAATCGAAACATCCGGCGGCATCAGGATAATAAAACTCATTGGCAAGCTGAATATTGAAAGCTCGGACAGGCTTCAAAAAACCATCGCGTCCCTTCTGGAAAAAAAACCCTCCGAGCTTCACCTGGACCTGTCGGAACTGTCCCACATGGATTCATCCGGACTGGGCATACTTATCAGGACAGCGAATGAAAGCAAGGCGGCGGGCACCAGGTTCCTGCTTGTAAAGCCGACCGAAGACGTGATTGAAATAATCAAGATGTGCTGCCCTATAAACTTTTTCGACATCAAACGCTGACAGCTGCCGTCGCAATCGGATCAGACGAATCCCTCTTCACCGAGTTTTTTCATCAGGCCGTCTGCGCCGCCGCCGGTCCCGGTATGACCGCCGATCATTTTTTCAACGTACTTGGCGATTATATCGGCTTCCAGGTTCACCTCGGCGCCTTTTTTCCATTCATTGACGGTTGTATTCGATGCCGTCTCGGGTATTACGTACAATCCGAACCCTTTTTCATCGACGGAAACGACTGTAAGGGATATGCCGTCCACCGCGACCGATCCCCTTTCAACGACGTACTTCATCATCCCTGCGGGCGCTTTAACGGTCACCTTCAATCCGCTCCGGTCCCTTTCAACGGACGAAACAGTCCCCGTACAGTCCACATGTCCCTGCACAAGGTGGCCTCCGAACCTGGATTCTCCGGAAATGGCCCTTTCCAGGTTGACCCTGCAGCCTGCCGGCAGGCGCCCGAGGGTCGTGTTCGCCAGCGTCACCTCCGAGGCAAAAACACAAAAAGTTCCCGCGCGGCGATCGGTGACGGTCTGGCAGGCCCCGTTTATCGACACCGAATCGCCGCGCTTCAAATCCCCGGTGACAACGGCCGCGGAAATCTCCAGGATAACGCCGCTCCCCGAGCTCCTTCTTGATTTGATAATCCCGATTTCTTCAATCAGACCGGTGAACAAGTTCAACCTCACATCATTTCAAAATTATAGACATCTTTATAACCAAGGTATAAAACGTCTCCGCCCGCAAACGCCACGGATACGTCCCTCACGGGAAGCGACAGGCCCATTTCATCCTTCCCCGCGGCGATCACCGGAGAGATCCCGTTCCCGGATATCTTCGGAGCGATAAAATAGATAACCTGGTCAATTTCGCCGGCGTCAAAAAAAGACCCGGCAAGCAATCCTCCCCCCTCGAGCATGGCGGTCATTATCCCCCTGTCCGCCAGTTCCTCAAGGATGAGGCCGATTTCCTCCGCGTTGGTCCGCGCGTCAATATCGACAATGTTCAGCCTCATGACTGCTGATTTTAAACCGGTCGAATTCCGCAGAAAATGGTCCAGTCTGTCCTTTCTTTCAAAGACAATATACCCGTCGTCCCTGAAAAATTTTCGGCTGAAATCCACCTCGCCAGGCAGTCCAACCAGGACCCTCAGCGGCTGCCTGTATTCACTGATTTCCGACGAGAGGAGCGACCTTAGAAACTGGTTGTCCCTTCCGAAAACATCCGCCCTGTTTTCCAGAAAATAACGCTTCACCCCGTCAGAAAATGAATCCGGCCTCGAATCGAGCATGGGATCGTCCCTGAGGAGCGTGTTTTTCCCTATTATCACTGCATCCATCTTGGCCCTGATCCTGTGAACGAGATACCGAGAATGTTCGGACGAAACCCATTTCGAGTCCCCGGTCCTTGTCGCGATCCTGCCGTCAAGCGTGACCGCGCTTTTGGCCAGGACGAATGTCCTCTTTCTCAATATGTATTTTTTAAATGCCCTGATCAGGTCAGCGGCCCTCTGGGAAAGCATCCCGGGTATCTCGACCTCGATACCGGAATCCCTGAGCCTCGCCACCCCCTTCCCGGCAACCGCCGGATTGGGATCCAGTATTGCCGCATAGACCTTTTTTATCCCGGAAGCGATTATGGCATCGGTGCAGGGCGGGGTTTTTCCGTAATGGCAGCAGGGCTCTAGCGAAACATACATATCGCACCCTGTCACGTCTCCTCCGGCCCCGATTGCCGCTATCTCTGCGTGGCGCGATCCGCAGGGTCCGGTGCCCCCGATGGAGACAACGGTCCCGTCCCTCACGATGACGGCCCCGACCGCGGGATTCGGCGACGTGAGCCCCATCCTGCCGAAGGCGATCTCCAGCGCCGTATCCATGAATCTACTTTCCATCGTTTCCGCCTATCCCGTATTTCCCGTAAATATAGTCCCTGTCGCCCTTCAGGTCCATCTTTTCAGACAGATGGTCCCTCAGCTTATCGTTCTTTTCAAGATTATTTTTCCTTGCCGCCATTATTCCTCCCAGTATACTTCCGCCGTAAAAAAACGTGCCGGCAGCCCCCACGAATGTCCCTATTGCGTAATTTTTGGTGTGAAAGGCGTAATAGGTAAGGAAAGAACTGAGCGAAACAACGATTGCCGCTAATACACCGGTAAGATAATTCCCGGAATAAACATAACCCCCTCCAGGCAGAACGCCCAGAAAGCCTGCAACAACAGGCGACTTGACTCCACCGTGCTTCCGGGAATATTCAACCAGCTCGAGATATTTTGCGCGGTCTCCCGGGTTCACTGCCGCAGAAGAAACGCTTTCTATCCTGCCGAGCATTATATAAGAAAGAATCAGTCTTTTGACGCGCATTTCCCCGATGACATGATCGGAAGCGCCGTGCCGGAAGTTTAAAATTTCCAGCGATTTTTCATACTGTCCGAGCGCCGCAAATGAATCAGCGCAGTAGATCCGTGAAAAATTAAAATTCAATCCCCCCCCGCACCTTGACGCGAGGTCCGAATGTCGGCCGCCGTTGAATAGAAAGTGATATCCGGAAGTCTCGAATTTAATGCCGTCAATGAATCCGGGAAAATAGGAATTCAGCCTGAGAAGCTCCACCTGGGCCCTGTAATAGTCGCCCGAGGCGGCAAGGCCGCGGGTGGTTTTCAATATGTTCTCTGGGGTATATTCAGATGGTGCGGCGGCCTGGGAATATAATGACCCGCCTGAGGCAAGGACGACCGCTGTAATGAGTGGTAAAACCTTCCTGCACAGTCCGTTAAGCATTATGGATGATGTTTGAATCTCATTTCATTTCTTTGAAAAGATCCTGTCCCACCATACGACTATCGGAGATGCTATGTAAATGGAAGAATAGGCTCCTATGGTGAAACCGAGCAGCAGTACCAGGGCGAAATCGCTGAGTCCGCTTCCGGCTATCAGGAAAATGGCGAAGACCCCGAACAGTGTGGTCAGGACCGTTAGTATGGTCCTTGAAAGGGTCTCGGTTATTGAGCGGTTTATGATATCGATCATCGACTCGTTTGTCTTCATGTGGAGGTTTTCCCTGATCCTGTCGAACACGATGATCGTGTCGTTAACCGAGTATCCGAATATCGTAAGAAAGGCCGCCACTATCGGGATGTTTATCTCCAGCCCCAGTATGCCGCAAAAACCGACGGTGATCATGATGTCGTGCATCAGTGCGATCATGGCCCCGGCTGAAAACTTTGCCTCGAACCTGAAGGCGAGATATATGGTCATCAATATCATCGCGATTATTATCAGCTTGATCGCCGATTTGGACAGGTAATCTCCTATCGCGGGGCCCACGTTTTCTATGCTCATGAATTCGACCTGCTTGAACACCTTCGAAAGCTGAACCTTCATGTCCTCCGCCTCCTTCTTGGAAGCGTCGGTGGTCCTGGTATCGAGCAGCTTTGTCGTTATGATGTATTCATTCCTCTCCTTCTGGCCGACCTTCTGCACCATGGGATCGAATGCTTTTATTGCATCACGGATTTTGGCTTCATCAACTCCCTGTTCGAACCTGGCAACGATCTTGACCCCGCCGACGAAATCTATTCCCATCCTGAATCCGCCGTTTATAAAGGTAATGATGAAAAATGCTATGATAAGGGAATTTGTTATTCCAATCGCGATAAACCTGTATTTTAAAAACGGGATGATCTTCTTCAAAACGCCTCTCCTTTAGATGCTAAGCTTTTTGATCTTCCTGCTCATGGATACGAGCTCGAATAGGAACCTTGTAATATACAGGGCGGAGAACATACTGGTCAGAATCCCTATGAAAAGGGTCACAGCAAAGCCCTTGATCGGGCCGGTACCGAACTGGAACAATATAAAAGCCGCCAGCATGGTAGTTATATTCGAGTCGAATATCGCCCAGAACGCCCTTTTAAACCCGTTCACTACGGACATTCTGAGGGATTTTCCGCTCCTGATCTCCTCCTTGATCCTTTCAAAAATGATGACGTTGGCGTCGACGGCCATACCGAAGTTGAGTATTATACCGGCAATACCGGGAAGGGTCAGCGTGAATCCCAGCCACGAGAGCAGGGCTATCTGGAATATCGTGGTCAGGATAAGCCCCAGGTCCGCGATAAAGCCCGAGAGTTTGTAATATACTATCATGAACAGAACGACGCCGAAAAACCCGACCATCGCGGCCTTCATTCCGGATTCGATCGAGTCCTGGCCGAGCGAGGGCCCGACGGTCCTTTCCTCGACGATCTTGAGATCGACCGGCAGCGCTCCCTCCTGGATGATCCTGGCCAGGGTATTCACCTCTTCGATGGAGAAGTCGCCTGTGATCTGCGCCTGCCCGCCGCTTATCTGGCTGTTGATGGCCGGCGCGCTCCTGACCTTATCATCAATTATAATAGCGAGCCTTCTGCCCTTGTTCTTTTCGGAGGTCACCTCGGCGAATTTGGCCGCGCCCTCAGGCGTAGTTGCGAAATGCACGGCAAGGCCGCCGTATTCGTCATGTCCGACCCAGGCCCTCTTGATGTCGCTACCAGCCAGGCCGACGGCTTTTTCAAGTACTATGGGATAACCGGGAAGTATTACGTTGCTCTCCCTGTTTTTCATATAGTAATATAGAATTTCAAGGTTATTGGGAATTTTTATTCCGTCCGAAATCTTCTGCAGGAGTTCGTTTCCCTCGTTTCTGTCAACGGGCAGCGTCTTGCTCTTGTAGTTGTTTGCGATCCAATCCGTGGCGAGCTTTGAATGCTTGTCGTCGACCAGCCTGTATTCCACCCTTCCGGTGGTTCCGATCGCCTTCTTGACCCCGTCCGGGTCTTTCACTCCGGGAAGCTGTATTTCAATCGCCTCGTTGCCTTTCGGCCTGATTGACGGCTCGGATACACCGAACCTGTCGATCCTGTTCCTTATCAGCTCAAGCGCCTGGTTGGTGATATCGCCCTTTTCCTTCTCATTCAGCTTTTTCCCCGTCTTCTTTTCGATCTTATCGAAATCCGCCATCATGACGAGCTGCATGCCGCCCTGGAGGTCGAGGCCAAGGTTGATCTTTTTGGCCAGCACGAACCTCTCGGCCCAGTGCTTTAGTATCTTCGCTTCCTTGACTCCGGGGAAAACCTTGACTTCATTCATTATCGCGTCTGTAAGATTCCTTCCGCTTATTATCAGCGACCCGTCTTTCTCCTCGATTTTATAATTTTCCGAGACGAATCTCTTTTTTATGAAGCCGATCTGCTCGGCCGTGGCGGCCGGATCCAGTCTGATCTGCATCTCTTTTTCGCCGAACGTCGGAAGGATAAGAGTGACAGAAAAAGCTATTATTAAAAGGATAAAAATTAATTTATAGATCATTCCGCGTGTCATCGATATCACCTGTTTACTTTTTCGGGTAGGTTCTCACAACCCTTCTTGACGATCCCCTCGACCTGGCTTTATAAAGCAAAAACGCTATCAATATGAGAAACAGAATGAAAATTTTGGCCATTGAAGAAGTGGTGTCCTTGCTAAGTCCGAAAAGGCCGCCGTCATCCTTTTTCTTTTCCTTTTCAGGCCTGCCCTTGGCCTCTTCGTCAGGGGAACCGGAAATATCGCTTTTCTTCGCGTCCTTCCGGTACCTTGATATTCCTGGCACTGACAGATACTTAAAATCTTCATCTTCGATTAAAAGCAACCCGCCATGGGGCTTCTCTGAATCCTTCGGCTGTTTTTCGCCTTCCGCGGCTGTTTCCCTTTCTTTCTGCCCCTCTTTAAGGGGTTTCTTTTTCTGCTTCGCCTTTCTGGCTTCCTTGTCTTTCGCCTTTTTCTGCTTGGCCTCATCGCCTTTTTTTAAATCAGCACCGGCAGCCTCGGACTCATTTTTTTCAGGCAGCGCCTCTTTCTTTATTTCATCCGTTTTTACTGGGGATTCTTCTTTTTTTGCGGCGTCTTCAACGACAGCGGGCTTGTCCGCCGTCCCTTCCTGTGAAAAGGCTGCAGGCGCCGTAAAAAGAAAAAATAAAAGCAAGGATGATAATAATTTCATAGGGCTTTGTCCATAAATACGAGGGGTCAGGAAATCTTTAATTGAATCGAGCTTTTGGAAAATTCAACCTTGGTATTCCCGGAAATTTTTAATACGACAATGTCGTTTTCCTGAACGCTCTCTATGACCCCGTACATTCCCCCGGAGGTAATGACCTTGTCCCCCTTCTTCAGGTTTGAGATCATGCTTTTTCTATCTTTTTCCCTTTTCTGCTGGGGTCTTATAAGAAGAAAATAAAAAATTACGATCATGAGGACGATTGGTATGATGCTATACCATTGTGAAGCGGACGAACCGTTACCTCCGCCAGTGTTCTGCGCGAACAGCAATCCTTCCATATCTTCAGAACTCCTTTTTAAAAAAATCAAAGACATCTTTCAATTAATGTCTTAATAATGTCAACATATTAATTTGATTTATACTGAATAAAGGTCGGGATACCCTGATGAAATGAAAACTGCACGCTTCCCCGGGCGGGACCGGGCATCAATCCGGGGATATCAGAACCGGCGTTCCAATCTGGATATATTTCTCAAGATCGATCACGTCAATATTGTACATCCTGACGCAGCCGCTTGAAGCAAGGTGGCCGACGGAAGCCTCATCATTGTTTCCGTGTATGGCAAGTCCGCTGCCTATTCCCGGCGTATTGCCATGCTGGCTTTTTATTGCACCCTCGATCAGTAATTTTCCATACCGCTGCCTGTCGTATTTATTAGGGTAATCTATCCCGTAAAACCTCGGCCCGTATGCATTATCGCCCAGATCCACGTCCCCGTGCCCGAATCTGTAATGGCCGTCCCTGGCCCTGAAAAACACCCTGTTCATTCCAGCCAGTTTTTTATAGGATGGCGATTCCTTCTGTGAATCCATGCTCAATATCTCATCAATCCGGTACAATCCCTCGGGAGTCCTGTTGTCTCCCGAATACTGCTTCGCCTTCCTGTCCGGATTGATCCCGTAGCCTATCCTGTATTGGGCGATTCTTTTCAAGTCCCTGTCGTAAACTTCAAGCGTGAAGTTTTTCTTGCTGACGTAAATCGCATACCTGCCCCCATAGCCCTTGAACATGCCTGAAATCTCCCTTTCCCTGGAACCGCAGGATACCGACATGAAAAAGGCAGCCATCAATAAAATCATGAACAGCAATCTCATGGATGAATCTACCTCGACACCTCGGCCCTTCTGTTCTCGAGCCTCATGAGTTCCTTTATCACGTCTTCCGTGACATCGTATTCCTTTTTTGAATATATGACGCCGTCGCCGATATTCAGGATAAAATCCGCCTCAATCTTTTCTGCCACATTTTTAACCGCGCGGTTTATAGTATTTAAAATCTTGTTCTTGTGGTAGTTTGATTTAGCTTTTATCTCGGAAAGGTTTTTCCTGCCGTCCTCGAGATCCCTGACGGCCTTCGCCCTGTCCGCCCTGGGGTCGAACATCGCCTGTTCCAGCATGGCTATTTTTTTATCCGTCTCCTCCCTCATCTTCTTGATCTCCTCGGCCTCCCTGTCCCTTCCGAGCATGAAGTTATAAACCGTCTTAAGGTTCATGTATCTTAAATTGAGCTGTCCTTCGGGGGCATTCGACTTTTGCTTGAATATCGAGCAGGATGAAATAATCAATATCGGAACGATGAACAAAAAAATCTTTTTCGCCATGATCAGAATCTTATATCGCCTATGCCGAATTGAAAATTCAACCCTCCAAGCGATTTGAACTTGCCGTTATATATCAGCTTTTTACCGAACCAGAACCTCAAAGGCATCATCGGGATCTGTATTCTGAATCCGAATCCGTAGGAGTATTTGAAGTATCTCAGCTGGTTTACCTTGAAAAACTTGTCTATGTTATACAGCCTCTTATATAATATATCCTCGAATACTACCGATGTCTCGGTCTTGGACGATTGGGTATTGGAATAAAGCTGAAGAAATGAACTGAAAATTGAATAATTCAGAAGATTCGTTCTGTTATAATACAAGTCTCTGACAACGATCTGCTTTTCCCAGAATTTATCTCCCCATAGGGATCCGGCATCGAAGAAAAGTGCGGTCCAAAGCAATTGAGGATGGATCGGAACCCTGAATTCCGCACCGTAAAGAATCCTATGGAACAGTCCGATGTCTTTCCATGATGCCGGAAATTTTTCATCATCATAGTTCCAACCCCTCAGCGTTTCTGGTCCACCCAACCTCATCCTGTCTTCATATTTGACCCATGGATTTCTTATATAGGAGTTTCCCATGCTTTTTTTACCTACGGGCGGCACTATGAAGCTGCCGCTGCCCCTGAACTCGAACACGCACGGATGCGTCTTCAGGAACGGGAGATGGAAAGGGCTGTAATAAACGAATATGCCCGGATCGAGTTTCACATAATGGTCGTCCCCTCCTATGACAGGCCCCCCGGTAAAGGATACTACAAACTCCGACTTCCAGCCGGCAGTCGGATTCAGATAGTTATCCCTTGAATCCCTTGTGACGAAATAAGAAAGCGTCCTCGCCTGCTGCCACTTCAGATTCATCTGCTGAAAAATCTCCTCGCTGCTGTTGCCTGACGGTTCGATTATCCTTTTAAATTCATGGGACCATCCAGTTCCTATTGAATAATAATACCAGAACCTGTAGCTAAGGGTCATTGTATACCCAATCGACTGTTTATTGTATTCCGCCTTCTCGCTTGAAGTTGGAAAAATCGACGGATTGTCCTTCACCTTGTAAAGACTGTAAAAAATGGAAGTCTGCAACCCGAGGGGATAATCAAAAAGCCACCTCTCTCCGAAAGAAAGAGCAACGGACATCCTTTCCGGCCCGTACTCGAACCTAACCCCCACCCTCTGGCCGTTGCCAAGCAGGTTGTTTTCACCGACATCCGCGAATATGGAAAAGCCCGACTTTGTCCCGTAACCTCCACCGAGGGATATGGTTCCGCTCGGCTGCTCTTCAACATCAACGACCAGGTTCATATATCCTTCCCTGCTTCCGGGTCTAACGTCAATGTTGACCTGCTTGAAGTACCCGAGATTATATACCAGCTCCCTTGAGACCTGCATCTTCTTCGAGTCGAATAGTTCGCCCTCCTTGAAGACCAGCTCCCTCCTGATAACCTTGTCCTTCGTCTTTTTATTTCCCTTGATTATGATCATGTCGATATAGGCCTGAGTGCCTTCATCGATCGTGATATCAACCTTGACGTATTTCCGGATTTCCTTCCTGCCATCGACGTCAACCTCGACTTCAGTAACGGTTTTTTCAGGAATGACCCTGGCGAATATGTAACCCTTTGACGCGTAATTGAAGCTGATCGACTGTCTGTCCTTCTCGAACAGGGTATTGTTGAAAACCTCGCCCCGCGTATTGAGCTCGAAATCCTTCATGAGCTCGGCCGGTTTAAAAACCATTTTCTCCTCGGGGGCGTTTATCTTGACCGAATAACTGTCGAAATAATACTTTTCGCCTTCTGTCGCCTTTATCGTTATAAAGATGCATCTCTCATCTTTTTTTTCCGGATTTATCCACTCGTATTCCACCTTGTCTTCAACAATCTGAGCATCCAGATACCCGTTTTCCTTATATAAGGCCAGAATTTTACTCTTGTCCTGCTCAAAAACATCATGCTTGAATGCCCCGTCCTTGAACAGGCCCTTTTCAGAGGTCTCCATGACCCCGGTCAGTTCCTTGGGATAGATCTTTTTTGCGCCGAGGATCGATATTTTTTTTACCTTGATCTCTTCGCCCTCATCTATTATAAACTGGACCTTGACAGAATTCTCCTCGTCCTTGAGCTGGGTCACCTTGTAGCTGATCACGGCGTTGAAGAGACCCTCGCTGTCGTATTTGTCCTTGATTTTTTTCAGGCTCTTTTCGAGGTAATCCTTCCTGAAAACCTCGCCCTCTTTCAGCGGTATGGCTGAAGTGAGATCGTTTTCGGTGACCTCGTCGTGCCCTTTGAACTGTATGGTCTTGACGATCGGGCGTTCTTTGCAGACGAACCTCAGCCTTATTCCGTCCTGGTATTCCTCGACCTCGACCACGACGCTCTCAAGCTTGGCCTTTTTATAAATCTCTTTTATGTCAGACGCTATCTCGCTGGATTTGAGCGGATAATTAATGGTGGACTTCATTATATACAGCAGGTCTTCCGGATCTGTATTTCTCAGCCCTACGAAATCAATCTGTCTTATAATCTTCCCGTCGTATTTCGGGGGTTGCGAGAATAATCCCTGGAAGAAAAAAAGCGTAACAGTTGTGATGATTATTATCGGGAATTTATTCATTAATCTTATACTTCCGGGCCTTCCATACTTGAATATCTTACTTCATCAAACAACAGCCGTATATATCAGGCTGCTGCAATAAATGATCCCAATGCCGGATCATCCGGTCTTAATTCAATGATGCTCGGCGATTATTGGAATTAATCAACGCAAAATCCCGCATAGTCGATGACATTGAATTCAATGTGTTCCTTGCAAAAAAACCGCGAGGTCTTCCATTAAAAGATGACCCTGGAATTCTTGAATAGATTAAGATCGAAAAATGCCAGCATAAAGTCAAGGAAAAATCTATTGAAGCCTGGTCACAAAAAACAGGCACATGGCGTGGGCCTTAAATGATTATCCTCAAACCACCAAGAAACGTCCTTCCCTGGTCTGGAAAACCCTTTCTGGAGCTGTATTTATAGTCCAGTAAGTTATCCGCCTTTGCATACAGAAAAAAGGTCTCAAGGACCTTGAACTGCATGGAAAGTGAACAGTAAACGGCACTGTCCATCCTGGTTATGAAATATGGATCACCGTACATATTGTTTCTGAAGGTATTCTTCATCTCCAGTTCGAACCTGTTGACCCTGTATTTGATCACCCCGGCTACCGTATGGACAGGCATATAGGTTATTTTTTTATCTGCGTAATAATAAACATATTCATAATTTGCTCCAAATTCGAGCTCACTTCCATACAGGGCTATGTTGAAACCTATTTCACCCTTTCCCCTGGCAAACATGGATGCTATTGTCTGAGAGCTTAGCATATTGTACAGATAAAAATAATAATTGTAATACTTGCTGTCCCTTTCAAATTCACCGGAGGCCTTCAGCTTGAACCCCTTCAGATAAACATCCCTCGTGCTTGTATTTTTGTAATCTATCCCGATTTTCAGAGAGGCGAGGTGGTCCTTCCCGGGATGAAGCCTGAAATTCTGAAGGTAAAACTTCTGGCTGTTATAAAAATTTTCAGGTTTGTAGGGCAGGAGGTCGTATTTATAAGAAAGTTCAAATGAAAAAACTTTAAGCCCAACCGAAGAGAAATTCACCCTTCCAGAAGGAAAATAATTCGCGTCCCTGTTCCAGCTGAGGGTCGGTCCTATTTCCAGCATGAAATATTCAGCCATCTTGAATCCGCCCACCAGTTCCGTATAGACATCTGTATTGTCATCCACATTCGATGAAAACTTATACTGGGACGCCTTGACGTCCAGTTTAATTTTGTTGGAAGCCGACCAGAGATATTCCCATCCAAGGTTTCCGTTAACCTTGAAAAAATTGTTGGAGTTTGTCGAAGAGGTGTATGCGGATTCATATTTATCGTTGTATTGCGAGACGGATACGCCCATGTCGAGCTTGGAAGGCATGGGCTTATACTCGCTTTTAATGCTGCCGATAACCTTGTCCTTTTCTTCCTTCCTGTAAAGGATGTTTCTGAACATTCCGTATGTGTCATTGTTGATCTCGGCCTCGGGCGTGATCTTCCAGGCTTCACTCACATCCGCCTTGCCGGTAAAACCTATGTCGCTTTTATAAAAGCTCGAATTCTTGTAACCGAAATCGTTTGATCTTTTAAAATCCGAGTTAAGCTGGTAACTGAAGCTGTTGAAGCTCTGCATAATACTGAACGCGGATGATATGTTGTTGTATTGTCCGTACAGCATCTTGGCATCTATGTTGACGTTTTTCAGCCTGTCTTTGACGGCCTCTTCTTTTTTTTCCTCGGTTTCCGTCTTAACATCGTTTTTGGGCACGTCCTTTAGTGATTCCTCCGGCGTTTGAGGATACAAATTTTTAGCCAGGAATACAAAAAAAAGCAGGGATATAATGTAAATCTTTTTCATATTTCTTTATAATAAAAATAATTATCCGTTAAATGGAGATTGAACAGGATTATTGCGGTCCGGTCAAGACTCTTTTCTCTGGACGGTTTTTCCGCACCTTCTGCATTTGTAATACTCCTGGGGAACTCCGAAATCAAGCTGAACCCTGAGAACATAACCGCAATTACAATTGTATAAATAAGATTTGAGATTATTGTCCTTCATTGCGCCACCCTTGATTCATTAATATTGAAATATATCATTATTATCGGAATAGACGGCGCTTAAACAAATCTAAATATGTGATTCCGTTCCGCAAACACCCGCATCCCGATAAAAAAAGCCGCGGTATATTCCGCGACTTTTTTACTGGAATAAAAAATGATTCTATTTAATGGAATTCGCCTTGTCGCTCTTTTCCCAGACAAAACCCTGATCTTCCCTGCCGAAATGACCGTAATTTGAAGTCTTTCTGTAGATGGGATTCAACAAATCCAGGGTTGATATTATTCCGGCTGGTTTCATATTAAAAGCGCCCCTGATCCTCTTGGAAATTTCTTCATCGGGAACCGTTCCGGTACCGAAGGTATCAACCATGACTGATACGGGATCGGCAACGCCTATCGCGTAAGCAAGCTGGACCTCGCACCTGTAGGCAAGCCCGGCGGCCACAACGTTTTTAGCTATATACCTGCCCATATATGCCGCCGATCTGTCGACCTTGGACGGATCTTTGCCGGAGAAGGCGCCGCCGCCGTGTCTTCCCATTCCGCCGTAGGTATCAACAATTATTTTTCTTCCGGTGAGCCCGGTGTCGCCGTGAGGTCCGCCCACGACAAATCTCCCGGTCGGATTTATATAAATCTTGGAACCAGCATCGATAAGCTTGGGATCGATAACCTTTTTTATGACGCTTTCAACCAGGGCTTCGTGTATCTGATCCAGGCTCACTTCCGGGGTATGCTGGGTCGATATTACTATTGCGTCCACCCTCTTCGGTTTGCCGTTTTCATACTGGATCGTGACCTGGGATTTTGAATCAGGCCTGACGAACTTCAACTCGCCGCTCTTTCTGGCATCCGCGAGTTTTCTCACCAGCTTGTGCGCCAGCAGGATGGGCATGGGCATTAATTCCGGAGTTTCGGCGACAGCGTATCCGAACATCATCCCCTGGTCGCCCGCACCCTGTTCTTTATGAAGTCCCTCACCCTCGGTAACGCCCTGGGAAATGTCAGGCGATTGGGTATGTACGAATACATCTACCGTACATGTCTTGGAATCAAAACCTATGTCGGGATCGTTATATCCGATATCAGACACTACCTTCCTGGCGATTTTTTCATAATCAACCTTGACACCCGAAGTAATCTCGCCGGACAGCACGATCCTGCCGGTGGTTACGAGGGTTTCCATGGCGACCCTGGACTTCTTATCTCCCTTTATATGTTCGTCCAGCATCGCGTCCGATATCTGGTCGGCCACTTTATCCGGATGGCCCTCAGATACAGATTCTGATGTAAAAAGATAGTCCTTCAAACTCATTTATTTCTCCTTATCATAAATATATTATTTCCAGTGAATGCATTCAGCCGGACAGTTGTCGATGACATGCTGGATCCTGTCTTCCGAAGATCCCTCCGGGTTGCGGACCCGGCTCACTCCCTCCGGATTCATTTCGAATACATCGGGAAGGTCATCGGCGCACCATTCACACCCGGTGCATTCAGAGATGTCAACATATAATTCCCTTGCCATTTAAGACTGTTTATCAACCTATGGCTGCGTTTTGGGGTCGCGACCGGCATTTGATGCCTTCTGTCTTTCGTCTTTTTCAAGAACGCCGGCTGGTTTTTCATCCGTCTTTAAAAGCTTCTTCTCAAGACTCGAAATCCTGTGGGACTCAAGCACCGCCAGGCCGAAAGACCCGACCATGAAAAGCCCGATCATAACCGCGGTTATCTTCGTGATTATATCCGCTGTCGATGATCCGAAAGCGGACTGGCTTGAGCCTCCGATGATTCCTATCCCGGCACTCTTGTCGGATTGAAGAAGAATAATGATTATGACAAGAACGCACAGCATCAGGAATAGAACGGTTAAAACATTTACAAGTACACCCATAAAATTCTCCGGAAGAATTATTTCACTTTTATGATTTCCAGAAAGGAATCGGCCTTCAGGCTCGCACCGCCGACCAGAACCCCGTCTATATTATCCTTTGCATACAGGCCGGATATGTTGTCGGGTTTTACGGATCCGCCGTAAAGAACAGGCGTTGAATCCGCCAAGCCCCGGCCGTATAAGTCACTTAAAAGATTCCTCACTTCCCTGTGGGCATCGTCTGCGATTTCAGGCGTGGCGACCTTTCCGGTGCCTATCGCCCAGACCGGTTCGTACGCGATCACGGACCTGGATGCGTTTTCAGCGCTGATGCCGTCGAACGCTCCCTTTATCTGTCTTGAAAGTACCTGGCCCGTCTGTCCATTCTCCCTTTCATCGAGAAGCTCGCCGACGCAGATAATGGGTTCAATTCCAAATTCAAAGGCGGCCCTGACCTTTTTGTTGATTAAATCGTCTGTTTCGCCGAAAACGTGCCTCCTTTCGGAATGCCCGATCAATACATACCTGCAGCCCGAGTCTTTTACCATCGGGGGGGATATCTCGCCGGTAAAGGCGCCCTCTTTCTCGAAGTGCATGTTCTGCATTCCTACGGAAATAACGGTCCCCCTGCACATCGCAGCAATCTCCGCGGCATACGGATAAGGCGGGAAAATGACTACCTCGCGGCTGATCCCCTTCAGTCCTTCCAGCAGGCCGCGGACAAGCCCCACAGCCTCCTCCCTGGTTTTATACATCTTCCAATTGCCGGCGAATATTTCCCTTCTGCCCATTGCCTTCTCCAAAAATCGTGATCGCCTTCCTTAACGGACAGGCTTTTTCACTTCATGATATACTTGATAAGATCAACGACCCTCAGTGAATAAGCCCACTCATTGTCGTACCAGCTCATCACCTTGACCATGTTCCCGCCTGAGACAAAAGTGTTGTCCGCATCAACGATGGACGAATGCGGGTTCCCCAGGAAGTCAACAGACACAAGCTCCTCTTCGCAGAACTGCAGGATCCCCTTGAGCTTCCCGCCGGCCGCTTGCTTGAGAGCGGCATTCACCTCTTCTTTCGTAACGTCTTTTTTAAGCTGACACACGAAGTCCACCAGCGATACGTTCGGGGTCGGAACCCTTATCGCAAGGCCGTCAAGTTTTCCCTTCAGTTCGGGTATCACGAGCGCAACGGCCTTGGCCGCGCCGGTCGTCGTGGGTATCATTGAAAGTGCCGCGGCCCTCGCCCTGCGGAGGTCCGAGTGCGGAAGATCAAGAATCTTCTGATCGTTCGTATATGAATGGATCGTGGTCATGAGACCCTTCTCTATGCCGAAATTGTCGTTCAGAACCTTGGCAACAGGCGCCAGGCAGTTGGTCGTACAGGAGGCGTTGGAAATCACGTTGTGCTCGTTCTTGTTGTATTTCTCTTCATTGACGCCGAGCACGATGGTGATGTCTTCATTTTTGGCGGGCGCGGAAATGATGGCCTTTTTTGCACCGGCCTCAATATGCGCCATCACCTTCTCCTTGTCCCTGAAGGCCCCTGATGATTCAACTACCACATCGATTCCATCGGACTTCCATGGAAGATTTTTCGGGTCTTTTTCCTTGTATACCTTTATCTTCCTGCCGTTAACCACGATGGAATCTGCCGTATGGGAGACTTCACCGGCGAAAATACCGAAGATGGAATCGTATTTGAAGAGATGCGCCAGAGTCTTCGAGTCTGTCAGATCGTTGATGCTGACGACCTCGACGTCCTTATATTTATCCTGGTTGGATTCGATCCCCCTCAGAATGTTTCTTCCAATCCTTCCAAAGCCGTTTATTGAAACTTTAATAGACATAACGCCTCCATTTATAAAAAAGAAATAATAAATTAAGATATGACCAGGGAAATGCCGCATTTAACGGCAGATTTGCCTTAATCAATCTTTAGGATGGTGTGGAGATATTCTGCAAAACCAACCGTGATTTGTCAAGTTGAACTTTTCAAAAAAGGGTCAGTTGATGAAGCCAATGAATTCATCCAGAGTTTTATTGAAGGTTTTATCATTTTCGAAAAACGGGACATGGCCGTCTTCGTCGTATATTACAAGCCTGGAATCAGGTATTGTGTCCATCATTGAAGCGGTATTCATGTAGGGCACGATATTATCGCCCCTGTTGGCCACCAGAAGAACCGGAACAGATATCCTGCCGAGAACCTTCTTATAATCCATTTCTTGACATATGGATATGTCGTTTTTTATTGTGCTCACTCCCATCTCGGCGTAAACCTTTCTCGCGAAGCCCGTCAGTATGTCGACCTTTTTGGTAAAAACCTGCCTTACCAGCATTTCGGCAAGCGAATTCATGTCGTCCGAGTCGAGTATCTCTATCAAATCCCTCGAGACCGGGAGCACAGGGGCGGTGGATATGAGGACCATCGCCCTTGGATTGATCGATTCGGAACCGTAAAGCTCCAGGCAGATGCCGCCCCCCATGGAATGACCGAGCAAAATATAAGACCCTATGTTCTCCTCTTGAAGAACCCTGTTTATCGACAGGGTGAAATCCTCGATGGAGGGAAGGCCCTTCATCTCAGATCTCCCGTGACCCGGCAGATCGATCGCCAGGGTCCTGTAATCTTTCCCGAAATGCCTCAACTGGTTCCTGAAGAGCCTGGAATCACCGACCGCCCCGTGTATGAAGACAAGAGAAAGATCGGAGTTCTTTTCACATATCCTGTAAGAAACGACGCCACTGTCCGTCGTTATGCTCTTTATCTTCATAACGCAGTTGTCGGCGCCGGGCAGATAGCCGGTCTCACACCTTGATGTCGCAGCATTGCTCCGCATATTATTATCATCGAT
>JALOTL010000034.1 GCA_025457915.1 Spirochaetota bacterium
ACCCTCGTGATCGACATTCTGTACAGGGCCCTTTCATCCACCCTGATGAGATCCAAGGAGTATCCCGGAAAATTTGACAGGCTTTCCGGCATTGAAATGGTCGACAAGGTCATTGATATTGACCAGTCCCCCATAGGAAGGACCCCGAGGTCCAATCCGGCCACCTACACCGGACTTTTCACGCCGATACGCGACCTTTTCGCTAAACTCCCGGAGTCGAAGGTAAGGGGATACGGGCCGGGAAGGTTTTCATTCAACGTGACCGGGGGCAGGTGCGAGGCCTGCGAGGGCGACGGCGTGAAAAAAATAGAGATGCATTTCCTCCCGGACGTTTACATTACCTGCGACGTATGCAAGGGGAGAAGGTACAACCATGAAACGCTCGAAGTGAGATACAAGGGCAAGAACATCTATGAGATTCTCGACATGACCGTCGAGGAGGCCCTGGCCTTTTTCGAAAACGTTCCGCCGATAAGGTCAAGGCTCGATACCCTTTACCGGGTCGGACTTGGATATATCAAGCTCGGACAGCCGGCTACCACCCTGTCCGGAGGCGAGGCCCAGAGGGTCAAGTTATCCACGGAGCTGTCCAAGAGGGCCACCGGGAAAACGGTATACATCCTCGACGAACCGACCACGGGGCTTCATTTTGCGGACATAAAAAAATTAATCGATGTGCTGGTTTCGCTTGTAGACATGGGAAACACGGTCATAGTGATAGAACACAATCTCGACGTCATTAAAATCGCCGACTGGGTCATAGACCTTGGCCCGGAGGGCGGGGACGATGGAGGCAGGGTCATAGCGTCCGGGACCCCGGAAGACATTGTAAGGATCAAGGGGTCCCACACGGGAACATTTCTGGAAAGGATGTTGAAAAGAAGATGAATTTTACCGATAATATAGTTAATCCCCGGGAAATGAATATAGGAAACCGGATTCAGGGTTGAATTACCGTAAAACCGGGGCAGGTAATAAATATTTTCAGTTGACTTCTTTTCTTTCTTGATAATCATTTAGTATACCCTTTGCAGAGGCCGGCTTTGACAAAGAAACGCATGATAAAATCCGCGGCCGTTTCGGCCGTAATGTTTGTTTTTGTTTTTATGGGGAATCCAGCCTTTTCCCAGTCGCACGATCTCGCCAGGTTTGAAACCGCCAAAAAATATTTTAAAAGCGGCCTTCAGTATTTCAACAGGATGCAGTATCTCGCCGCCTGCGAATACTTCAGAAAGGCGGTAAAGGAACTGCCGGATTATTATACCGCCAGGGACTATCTCGCGAGATCGTACAAGCTGGCCGGCTACTACGACTCCGCCCTCAAGGAGTGGGAATCCGTGCACGAGGCATCGCCCATGAGCGTCGCGATAACAAGCAAGATAGACAGCCTCAGGTTCAAGCAGTCATCGCCGGAAACCGGCTTTACGGATAGGAATCTCGTCCTTTTTGCCACGTATAAATCATCCTCTTATAAAAAGGAGGGGTTTCCTTACCCGGTCGACATGGCGCTTGACGGGGAAAAGAACCTTTACATCACGTCCTTCACGACTGGTAGAATAGTCAAGGTTGACGCGAACGGAAGGATATCGGATGTTTTTCAACCGTCACTCAATTCGAAGCTTTACGGAATAGACTGCCTCGGCGGCAGGCTCGCCGTATCAGATTTTTCAGGCGACTCGGTCTATATCTTGAGCGTTGGCGGGAAAAAACTTTTAAAATTCGGCGGAAGCGGAGGGAACGACGGCCAGTTCCACGGCCCCGAGGGGGTCTCTTTCGACAGGAAGGGAATGATTTATGTCGTCGATTCCGGAAACAACAGGGTCCAGAAATTCAACCAGGAGGGCGTGTTCATACTCAAATTCGGCGAGAAGGGTGAATACGAGGGCCAGCTGAACGGGCCTACGGACGTCGCCGTGGCAAACGGTAAGATATACGTCACCGATACCGGCAACAGGAGGATCGCCTGTTTCGACGATTCCGGAAATTTCATCGGAAATTTGGCGCCCGAGGGACTTGAATCGCCCAGGGGCATTTCCCTGATGGAGGGCAGGCTTCTGGTTTCTGATGAAAAAAAAGGACTGCTGATCTTCGATCCCGGTACCGGCGAATCAAAATGGATCAACTCCTGGGAAAAGGACAAGAAGGGCTTCACGAGACTTATTTCCTCGGTCGCTGACAGGGACGGATACCTTTACTGCCTCGATTACAACAACCAGTGCGTGCATCTTTTTTCGCCGGCCAGGAAAAGATATTCCAATCTTGACATCGAGATCACGTCCGTTGATACGGCCAAGTTCCCGGTCGTCGCGATATACGCGAACATAAGAAACAGGGACGGCACGCCGCTTTACGGACTGGACGCCAACAACATAAAGATAACCGAGGACGGCGCCAGGATCGGCAATATCTACATCGACTACCTCAAGAAATCGCTGCCGTCGGTTTCCTTCGCTCTCTGCGTCGACAGGTCCGAGGCAGGCAGGGAATATCACAACGAGCTTGCATGGCTGTCGGATTTCATCCTGAAGAAAATGAAAAAAAACGACAGCCTCAAGGTCATCAATTTCAACGGCGATTACTGGGAGGGGAACAGGTTCGACTGGAGCAGGAGGAGGGCCCTCAAGGCGGTCAAGGCAGCCGATTACGGCAAGGGGCCCTGGATGAGGATTCGTTCAGGAATTACGATCCCGCTACCGTCATCAATTATGCCAGGAGCCATTACATACCGATATACGTTGTATCCTTCAAGAAACCGGATGAAATCCTTACCAGGATAGCCAGGGAGACCGGCGGCGAGGCGATACGGGCCAGCGACGTTGATTCTCTGAGGGGAATTTATGACAGGATAAAAAAGACCGATGAATACAGATACGTTATGGTCTATTCGACGTTCAAGCTGCGGTCTTTCAGGGGGTGGTGGTCTGAAATCAGGCTCGAGGTGAACCAGAAAGGACAGAAGGGGGTGGAGTGGGGCGGATATTTCGTCCCGTAAAACCGAATGCTAAAAGCCCATCAGATGATGATAGAAACCCTTAAGGCCAAGGGGGTGTATTCCGGGGCCGTTATCGCGGCGATGAGCCGGGTGGAAAGGCATCTCTTCGTTTCAGAGGCCCTGAGATACCGCGCGTATGACGATATATCCCTGCCGATAGGATTCGGCCAGACCATTTCCAGGCCCTCGGTCATAGCAAGAATGCTTCAGAGCCTCGGGCTTACGGGTTCCGAAATGGTGCTGGAGGTGGGAACAGGCTCCGGTTATCAGACGGCGGTTCTTTCGAGGCTGGCATCCGGCGTCGTTACGATGGAGAGGGTCAGGGAACTGTCGGAAAGGGCCGGGGCGGTACTTTCATCGATGAACTGCAGAAACGCCATGCTTTATAATACTGGGAATTTTTCAGAGATACAGGGTTCGTTCGACGGGATAGTTGTATCCGCGGGAGCGGATATGATGCCCGAGGAACTGTTCGACAAGCTGAATCCTGGCGGAAGGATGATAATTCCCGTGTCTGACAAAAAAACGCACAGAATCAAGTTATGCTTGAAGAGGGGCGTGAACGAGATACTGATAGAGGATATCGGGGAAGCCAGCTTCGTACCCCTTGTGACGAGCGCAAGCGCCTAGTCCCTGATCCGGTCAACGAGCCATCTTATCGATTTCTGGAATTGCTGGCTTCCGCCCGCGGTATTGCCCTCCTCGGGGAACACCTCCATGGTTTTATCGCAGAGAAGACGGTTGAACACGCCGAAAATGCATTCCGGCGGTGAAATCGTATCCTTGAATCCGACCGTAACCAGCGTTGGAACCTTCACCCTGTCGGAAAAGTTCAGGGCGTCGACATAAGACAGGTTGGTCTTGACCAGCTTTTTTTTGCCTTTCATCGCGGTCAGGAAGTCGTTGATCTCGTTCGCCGCATCGCCGGTGGACAGGTTCTGACTCAGATCAAGCTGCGCGAAGGAAGCGGTGTCGAGCGCCAGTGCTCCGATCCTGTCCGAATTGACCGTCCCGAAGATCGCAGCGGCCGCGCCGAGTCCCTTCCCCATGAGTCCGATTTTTTTGCAGTTCAGTTCCGGCATGAGCCTGAGCATGTCTATACATCTGAGCAGGTCCAGGTATACCGATTTCACGTAATAGGAGTTCGCTTCAAGTATGTTTTCTATCATGTACCCGGGGCTTTTTTTTTCTTCGCCCGGGGCGGTCTCCGCGATGGAATCATGCCCCCTCATCGTCATGAAGAAATAGGCCGTGGAATTGTCCAGGATATTCTGCTGGTAGTTGTTCTGCACGTTGTAGTCGTGAAGGTGTATTATTACCTTCGGCCTGTCCTCGCCCCGCGGAATAAGGAGATCCCCCCTTATTCTTGTTTTCATGCTCCCGCTGAATTCAACTTCTGTTACCGCGAACCTTCCGGTCGTTTTCTTGTTGTTTTTGGAGATTGATGTATCAAGCGGTATCTTTTTGGATTCGGATATCGATTTTTCCCAGAACTTGTCGAAGTCAGGCTGCCTGTCGAATGTTGGAAAGTTTAAGAAAAATTTATCGAAGTTGCTCAAAGCCATAAAGGAATGACCGTATCATATGGAGTTGCTGATTTTATATAATAGATAATAATTGTTTCCAAGGATCACATATATCGCTGAAATGAGCACTGCGGATACCGCCAGAAGGAAAAAGAATATTGCCAGGTAATAGAGCGGCCTTTTCAGCAGGTACCTTGCGATATTTGCGGCGCTGAAGCCGTCTTTTTTCAGCTTGTAGACCCTTCGGGATACGAGGTATACAATGAAAATTACAATTACGCTCCAGGTGGTGTATTTAATAAACAGGTTGAAGGCGTTCTTGAAATTTATCGCGAATGCCGCGACCGGATAAATGATGATATCCATCACCACGGTGGCCACCACTGCCGCCAGGACGGTGAATCCGGCCAGCGGAAGAAGCTCCTTCATCCTCTCCCTTGATCCGGTCCTTTCGTACTGGCTCTCTTTCTGCATGAATTTTCCCTCTCTGTCGTATTGCGGGACCGCGGGCCATTGTTTCAGTCTTTGACCTCTGCTCCCATTTCTTTTAAGGCGGCTTTTGCGGCTTCCTTGACTTTCGGATTTGGATCATATTCCATCTTGTATTTCAAAATGTCAATTGTTCTTTTGTCCCTGAAGTCTTTTATAAGCTTGATCGCCTTGAGACGTATTTCCGCGCTGTTGTTTTTCAGCGCGTTTTCAAGCCCGGGCAGAGCGTCCCTGTCTCCCAGCCTGGCGAGGGCGGCCAGGGAATACATGTAAAGGTTGTAATACTTCTTTTTTTTCTTGACCTGGTACGAATCTATTTCCGCGACCACGGCCTTGATGTCGCCGGCGGCGTTTTTCAGCCCCAGCTTGGCGATTGTATTTGCGGAATAGGCCCTCACCATGATTTCTTCATCTGGATTTTTGAGGGTCTTGATCAAAAACGGCCCGGACTCGGCCGTGCCTGTCTTGCCTAAAAAGATTATGAACTGCTCCCTTATGCCAGTGCGGTTTTTATTATTGCCGGCGGATTCCTCGGCAAACTTGTTGATCTCGGAAGCCTTGAAGTCGCCGAGCACCGTTATCATGGCCTCGGTGAGGTTTGAATCCCTGGCGAGGTCCTGCTTTTTCAATTTTTCAATTATTTTATCCTTCGACGAGACCGCCTTTAGCCTGCCCAGTGAATACACTGAAGCAATCTGTACATCCTCTGATGCGTCATCAAGTCTTTCAATGATAGCCGGAACGGCCTGCGTCGCCTCAACTTCTCCCGCCACGGTAATGGCCTTTTTGAGGATCTCCATCTCTGTTTCTTTTTTTATGACATCGGCCAGCTTACCGGCCAGCCTTGCCTGTATGGCCTTGTCTTTTATGGTTGCTATCTTGTTCAGCGCGAATTCCCTTTCATCGTTGATGCCGTAATCCAGGGTTTTTTCAATCCAGGCTCCTTTTTTTTCATCGCTCGATTTTTCAATTTCGGTCTTTTTTCTGGCGGAGGCCTCGTTCTCCCTTTCGGCGGCTTTTTTCCCGGGTTTTGTCGGCTGTTCTTTTTTTTGCCTGGTTTTAACCGGCTGCGGATTGACGACAATCCCCGTTAAAATTATTATTATGGATAACGGTATCCACAACAGCCTGGCACCGGGAACTGATTCTTTTTTATTGCACATACTCCCCTTCCTGAAAATAGTTGGACTTCCACCTGTCAAATTATCGGCCTGTCAGGCCGTCAGGCATAGCGCTTTAAGGTTATACGGCCCATTTTTCATCATTTAAAACTCTAAATCTGCAATCCGGGCGCCTGTGAACGAAACGACATTTAAGATGCCGGAAATTCAGGTGACCTGGTTCATGAAAAATTCATAGCCCTTGAATAATTTTTAAGATTGAATATAAAAATTAATGGAAAAAAATATGATCCGGATGGTTCTGGTTAATAAAACTGACGCAAGGCGGGATGCAAATGGGACCGAAACTTGAAGCCTTTAAAAAAAGATGGGCCGAATACGAGATACTGAACCAGACCCTTTCTCTCCTGAGCTGGGACATGGAAACCTACATGCCCGAGGAGGGAATAAAGTCCAGGGCCGAGCACATTTCATACCTGAACGAGATTTCCCACGGCCATTTGACGTCATCGAAGACCCTGTCGCTCCTGGAGGGGGCTGAATCCGAAACCGCCGGGCATGATTATTATTCGGACGAGGCCGGCATGCTCAGGGCGGCGAGAAGGGTTTTTGAAAAGGAATCCAGGGTTTCCGAGGACCTGGTAAAGAGACTGGCAAGGACCGCCTCCATCGCCAATTCGGTCTGGATAAAAGCGCGAAGGGAATCTGATTTCGGAATTTTTTCCGGGGTTCTATCCGAGATCGTAGGGCTCTGCAGTGAAAAGGCGGATATGATCGGCTGGGAAGGACGGCGATACGACGCGCTGCTTGACCTGCACGAGCCATGCATGACGTCGGCCGTGATTGACCCGCTTTTTGAGGATCTCAAGTCTTTTCTCGTGCCGCTTGCCGCGGACATCACCGGCAGGGGGCGCCAGGTCAATACTGATTTTCTCGCGCAGAATTTCAGCATCAAAAGCCAGGAAGAATTCGGGTTTATGATTCTGGCCGCCATGGGATATGACCTGAAGAGGGGCAGGCAGGACATTTCCGCCCATCCCTTCACGACTTCATTCAGCCCCTATGACGTGAGGATCACAACAAGATACAGCGAGGACAGTCTGCTCTCGGCGCTTTTCAGCACGGTCCATGAATGCGGTCATGCCCTTTACGACCAGGGACTCCCGCTGGATAAACTCAACACCCCGCTCTGCCAGCCTGTTTCGCTCGGCATACATGAATCCCAGTCGAGAATGTGGGAGAACATTGTCGGACGGAGCAGGCCGTTCTGGAACCATTTTTTTCCGGAGGTCAGGAGGCTCTTTCCCGGCCAGCTTGATGATGTCGACCCTGATTCCTTTTACAGGGCGGTGAACAGGGTGGAAAAGGGATTCATACGGGTCGAAGCGGACGAGGTAACATATAATCTTCACGTCTTCATAAGATACGAGATCGAGAAATCCCTGATGGACGGAAGCCTCTCGGCGGGTGATGTGCCGGACGCCTGGAACGAGAAATACCGCCGGTACCTCGGCATAAATCCGCCTGACGATTCGGCGGGCTGCCTTCAGGACATCCACTGGGCCCATGGGGCCATCGGCTATTTCCCGACCTATACCCTGGGAAACATACTGGCGGCCCAGTTTTACGGCAAGGCCATAGAGGACGCTCCGGCGATCCCGGGAGAAACAGGCAGGGGAATTTTTTCCGGTCTTCTTTCGTGGCTCAGAAAAAACATACACGGGCATGGGTCAAAATTTACTTCCGAGGAGCTCGTCCGCAGGGTATGCGGAACGGATATGAATACCGGGCCCTACAGGAAGTATCTGGAAGAAAAATACGGCGAGATTTATGAATTATAAATGAACCGGCGCGGTAGCCGCCGGCCCATTCGTTAAGTTGTTTTTAATAGGAAGTGATATTTGAAGATATATTCCCGGATTCTGCGTCCGTAACCGTGACGGTCGGAATGACCGCGACCGCTTTAAAACCCGCATCCGGTCTGACTGTTATCGACTGGTTCGCCGATGATGCCGAGGTGTTTTTTACAGTCAGGCTTGAGGAAGGCAGGGCCCCGTTTTTATCGATGCATACAAGCAGGGACGAGCTTCCGGAATACCCGGACATTACGAACCCGTAATCGGTAGCCGCCGCGGAATGGAACCCTGAAACATCCGCGTCAAATGTCTTCTGGAACAGGATGTTCCCCTTCTGGTCGATTTTGAGGGCGGCCGCATCGGATTCATCGAATGAATTGGTGCTGCCGGCGATCAGCAGTCCGTCCTGAGCGGAGGCGATTGAAGTTGCGGTTTCGATGTACCCGCCAAGGTTGATGGACCTGCTCCATGATACGTCCCCGTTCGAGTTTATCTTCATGGCCCAAATGTCGTTTTCGGCCCTCTGTTTCGATGAGCTCCAGGCCCCGAATGACCCGGTGACTACGAAACCGCCGTCGCCTGACGCCGTGATATCCCTGGCGTCCGCAAACCCTGATGCCTGTCCGTAGCTTTTTTTCCAGATCAACCTGCCGTCCGCCCCTATCCTGGCCACGGAGACGTCGAATAGACCGATGCTTCCGGCGTAATCCGTCCAGGCCAGCATCAGAGACCCGTCGGCTCCCTGTGCCGCATGAGAAGCGGATATGTCCAGGGACCACAGGACGTTGCCTGCCTGGTCGATTTTAATTACCGGCCCGCCTGATATCAGGAATCCCCCGTCCCCGGTCTGTATCATGCTTGATGCCTGCGATCCGCAGGGTTCGATGCCGTAGGCTTTCTGCCAGAGGATTTGCCCTGACGCGCCCAGCCTGATGACCCAGGCGTTCCAGGCCGGCAATCCGTTTTCATCCCTGACCCCGAAGGACCTTGTTCTTGATAGAACCGCAAACCCGCCGTCGGATGTCTGCATCACGGACATGCCCTCGATCCCCTGTTCGAGATTCGGTCCTCCGATGAATTTTTCCCATTTCATTGAACCGTCACTGTTGAGGGCCGCTACCCACACATCCCCCATGTCGCCAGACCCGTACCTTTCAATTATTCCGGCGGTTATGTACCCCTTGTCCGCGGTCTGTACGACCGACATCGAGGACTGGGATGAATTAGCTGCGAGATATTTTTTCGCCCATAATACGGCATCGGGCTTGGTATCGTCGCAGGACATGAAAATTGCGGCAGTAAGGCCGATCGCGATTGCAAGCCTGGGTGTCTTTTTCATTGCTCCCCTCTTGAATATGTATTTCAAGAAGGACATGAATAATAAGCGGATTTTTTTAGCAATTAATTTTAATGAACAAAAAAAATTTTTAAATACCGTCCGGATGGTTTCCCGGGTATTCAATAATTTAAAAATTGCATATTCAATGTTAAAAAGAAAAAGGATTGCTTTAAGTTTTCATCATGCAGAGGGAATTAAACTTCCGGTAAAAATTGCCCGGAATTTATCCGGGCAATTTTGCGACAAGTAAAGACTATAGACAGGTTATACAATTATTTTTCGCAGTACTGTTTCAATAGATTATCAGCGTAGTTATGTCCGAGATCCTTGGCTTTTTTAAGATCGGAACACGCGTCTTTCGTCTTGTTGTAAATCATGATGTTGAGAAATGCCCTGTTGAAATAACCTTCGGAAAAATTCTGGTCGGCCTTGATGGCCTTGTCGTATTCGGCCAGTGCTCCGTCATAATCCTTGGCCGCCGCTTTCTGGTTTCCGGCCTTGATTATTTCTTTCGCCGGCGAACCCTTAATGCACGCGGAGAAAAGCAGAGATGCCGCCGCAAGGCAGACTATCAACTTTATCGCTTTCATCACTAACTCCTGTAGATTGATTTATCATGATATGGAATAATTTTTACAGGTATTGTCAATAATAAAATTTTTAATGACCCGATTTGTGGCCGGCCGCAAAATGAAAATAAACTTCATTTATACGGCAGAGACAAAAATAAATAATTTGATTTTTTTCCTGCGTCTTTTATAATCAAACCCGCTGAATAAAAAATCAGAAATGGAGACTCGAAATGAAAATAAGAATCGTAGTACCGGCCGTTCTCGCGCTCTGTGTCGCTACAGCAGTATTTGCCCAGGAAAAGGGATTCCCGTCAAAAGAGGCGACCAGAACCTATAGCGATAAAATCACCGACCTTGTAAAAGCCGATAACATCGAAGGCGCCTTCAAGGTAATAAGGGAACAGTGGCTTTTCCCCGAGGACGAGATAGCCAATCTCCAGACCCAGACGGTCAGCCAGCTGCCGATGCTAAAGTCGAGATTCGGAAAGATGCTGGAAAAGAAGTTCATGAAGGAAGAAGTTATAGAGGACCTGATGGTGAGATACATATACATCATAAAATACGAGAAACACGCGATCAGGTGGAGCTTCACTTTCTACAAGCCGGGAAACAGGTGGCTGCTTAATTCCCTGAAATGGGACGCGTCCGTGGATGAATTGTTTCCGAGGTGAACGGGCCAGGCGCATCAAAGAATTTCCAGGTGCCTGGATCTTAACCTGTTTCAGAAGACGGTCTGTCTGCGGCTGATAAATCCGTGACTAAATGCTGCGGCAATTTGATATGCTGTACTGCGTTCATCCAGTACAGCGGATTTTCAGGCATGCACCGGTCATAGGCCTGAATAATGAATTCGGTCAGACTGATGTTTCGTGAGCGTTTTTTTAAGCAGGCGCGTCCTGTCTTTTGTTGCAGGTCATTTCCACTTCGAGAAAGCCTTTTTAACATCAGCCGTGTATCCGTGGTGAGCGGTAAAAATGTATTTAACGCCTTTGATATCCGCTAGAACCTTTATGGATTTTTTCTGCGTTTCGGAGTCCATGTTGAAGAACACGTTGAAAATATCGGCCTCTCCGTCCTTCAGGCTGAGGTTGTCCCCGGTGAAGAGATAAACGTCATCAACAAGATATGAAGCCGATCCGGGCGTATGGCCGGGTGAGGCTATGCATTTAATTTTTATGCCGTCAATGGTCATGGTCTGGCCTTCATTTATTATTTCATGCTCCATTTCCGTTTTGTTGGTGAAAAAAAGGAAGCGTTTGGCCGAGCCGTTTACCATCGGCTCCTCGTTTCGGGGAAGGTAGATTTTCGCGTTGCCGAACAGTTTAACCGCGCCGGTATGATCGGAGTCGCTGTGGGTCAGGAAGACGGCGGATACCTGCCCGGGAGCGATGCCGATTTTTTTTATCTCTGCCGATACTGAGCCGGCGTCCTTGCCCGCGTCGAAGGCGACGAAGCCATTTTTCCCCTTGACCAGGTACAGGTTTGCGAACGAATCCCTGACCGCGTATACCTCTCCGGCGAGCCTTCCGGTTTCGGCCGGATACATTTTTTTTGTCTGGATCATGAATAACGCGGAGTATGCCGCAAAAAGGGCGATCAAAACGCAGGCGGATATTATCGCGATCTTAATAATTCTTTTTTTCATTGTTTTAAACCCCGGTCATTTATTTCGTTCCATGCGGATGATATGCCCGCAACAGGAGAATTGACGATAAAATAAATTTACCCGTCTTATTAAACAAGCCGAATTTATCGATATATCAGATTTATTGTTCCGGCCTTAATGACTTAAAAAAACTTTAAAGATGGATATGAATCCTGCCGCAAAGATGCATGACAAAAGATGATTGATATTTTCTTCTTTATCGGAGCATATTGACCCGGCACCGGAGCGTCAGATGAGGATAACAAGGCATAAATTCGAGACCCTTGTCGATGGAATATTGAAGGAGATCATATCATCCCTGCCTCCTGATTTGAGGGATGAAGCGGACAGGGTGGTTTTTGAAACGGCCGACAGGCCGACCAGTGACCAGGACAGGGAAGGGGACCTGCTGGGCCTGTTCAGCGGGACTTCACTTCCAGAAAAGCACATAGACGCGGTCAGCCTGGAGCCGGACAGGATCACCGTTTTCCGCATACCGCTTATGGAATACTGCAGGAACGAAAAGGAGCTGGCGAGGGAGATACGCATCACGCTTGTCCACGAGCTGGGGCATTATTTCGGCTTCGAAGAGGACAGGCTCGAGGAAATGGGGCTTTCCTGAAGCCCCCGGCATCAGTCCCGCCTGTTGGTCCTGACCCAGATTTTCATCCCATCCGCCTCCCTGATGAGGTCTTCCCTGAAGTCGGGATGGGCTATTTCAATAAGAGATTCGGCCCTTTCCCACGTCGATTTTCCCTTCAACTGCGCCGTTCCGAATTCGGTAACCACGTAATGCACTATGGATCTCGGAAGGGTCACGATGGATCCGGGCTGGAGTACCGGAACGATCCTTGATTTCAGCGTGCCATCTCGATCGGTGTAGGTAGAGCTCAGGGATATGATCCCCTTTCCGCCCTTGGAATAAAATGCGCCGAAAATAAAATCGAGCTGGCCGCCGGTACCGGTTTTTTGCGCTATCCCGGCTGATTCCGAACAGACCTGGCTGAACAGGTCGATCTCCATGGCATTGTTGATGGCTATCATTTTCTGGTTCAGCGCGATTATGCGCGGGTCATTGACGTAGTTTACGGGATAGGAAGCGCAGGTGGGGTTCTGGTGAAGGAAATCATAGAGCTTTCTGGTGCCCATCGCGAAGGTGTAGGTCATCTTGTACGTGTCGATGAATTTTTTTCTGCCCGTGACCTTTTCAGCCATGTAAAGATCGACGCAAGAATCGACGAGCATCTCGGTATGGATTCCGAGATCCTTGAGGCCGCTTTCCGCTATCATCGCCCCGATCGCGTTCGGCAGACCACCGATTCCGAGCTGTAGGCAGGAGCCATCGTCAATTTCCTTCAGTATATTCGCTGCGACCTTTTTGTTGATTTCAGTCGGCGGCTGCGCCGGAAGTTCTATGAGGGGCAGGTTCCTGCCCTCGACTATGTTCGTAACCCTGGAGATGTGGATGGATTCCTGGTTGCCTCCCATGCAGTAGGGCACGTTTTCATTGACCTCGACAATGACTTTTTCCGACTTGGAGATCACGGCGCCGGTGATGGAATTCGCCAGTCCGAAATTGAAATACCCCCTTGCATCCATCGGGGCAACGGTGATGAAGGCCGCGTCGTATTCATGGTATTTTTTTACAATTCTCGGACCCTGGTGGTATGTTATTGGGATGTAGTTGCACAGGTTGTCATCATGCAGCCTCCTTGATACGGTTCCGAAATGCCAGTCGTTCATGATGACGTGATTTCGTCCGGGATCCGCCTCCACAACCTTCGGCACCCTTGTAAAGCAGACGCTCTTCAGATTGACGCTGTGCAACCCTCCGATTTTTTTAGACAGCGCCTCGTCGATCGCTTCCGGAAAAAGTGCGAATTCCCCGTAGAAAATATTGTCGCCGCTTTTCACGAAAGAGGCGGCATTCTCCGCGCTGATCAGTTTGTTCCTGTACTCTTCCTTTAATACCATCATTTCAATCTCCGGTTTTCTTGTTTTCGTTCACCTGAAAATTTTTTTAAAATCATTTTTAAATTCATGACATCCTGAACCTCGATTCGATGTCGTTTCTGGCTATTAACAGCCACCCGTCCTTTTTATCCGGCGAATTAAAATCCTCGACCATGATCCACCTGTGCACCTGGTCGTCCGGGATCATTTCCCTCATGTCGTCAACAATGGCGTTCCGTTCAAGCGGGACCATGCAGCGCCTCAGGTCCTTTACGGATCCGTCCCTGCCCCGGGGCCAGTCGACATGTTCGTAGATTTCAAGAAAGAGCCGGGGGATGAAGCGTTTTTCCGAAAGCTCTGAAAATACCTCCAGCGTCTGCCGTTCATCAAGCAGGGAATAGATGAATATTCTGTCGAACTTGTGTATGCAGAAGCTCAGGAAATTGTAAAGGCCGGGCCTGGGGTGCCTGCCGTAGTAATTGTCTATAAGGGTCCCCTCGATGTCCAGGGTTATATATTTTTCATTCGTGTATTCGATCTCCGAGAAGGACGCGAGCGCCTCTTCGGCGGAAACGTATCTTGCCGATGGGTCCGGGTCCAGGCATTTTTCCAGGAACACGTGAAACCTTCTCGGGATAGACTTGAGCGCCCTTGCGGATTCCGCAGATCCCGGAATGGAACCGCCAGACATCAGCGCGAAGAGTGCGCCGACAGAGTAAAGGTCGCTCTGCACCGAGGGAGCGGCACCGGCCTTCAATTCCGGGGCCATGAAACCCGGGCTTCCGGCCGGAACGCCGGGCCTCAGGCTCCTGTCCGAATCCGCCGCGCTGTACGCGATTCCAAAGTCTATAAGGCTGACCGTCCCCGCTTCGTCAAACAAAAGGTTGTCAGGCTTGATATCGTTGTGTATTATTCCGGAGGAGTGCACTGCCCGGAGGTTGTCAAGAACCTGTTTTATTATGCCTGCGGAAACGTCCATGCCAAGCACTCCCCTGGATTCAAGAAGGTCCCCGACCGAACCCCGCTGTATGAATCCCTGCTCGAACATGTTTCCGTAACCGGATGACCGGGCGTTTTTCGGAACGATCACCCCTGGATGGTCTATTCCCCGGGTGAATTTTTCCTCGTTGATGAACCTCCAGTAGTTTTCATCGAATCCCGCTCCCCTGCGCTCGAATGTTTTCAGGACCACCGGTTTTTCGCCCCTGTCCCTTTTTGAGACGTAGATATCGGATGTTCCACCCCTCCAGATGATTCCATAGACGTGGTAGCCGTCGATATCGGATCCGTCTTTGAACCTCGCGGGCGGATCCAGCGATGATTCGTCCCGAATTTTATCATGAGGGATGAATCCCCTTCGCGGCCTGCCTGAAATCCCCCCCGAGGTCCTCGGGGATCCGGACATTCCGTCCTCGGAATAGTATCCCCTGGTTCCTTCGATTTTTCTTAAAAAATACAGCCGGCCCTGCCTGTCGATCGTGCTTTTTTTCCATATGGCCAGCGGGCCGAGGGTAAGGTATTCGTATGTGGCGGTGTTTAAAAGAAGAACCGAACCCGGCGCGGTTTCTGCCGGAAGGCCGATCCCGAAGGCCGGGTATTCGATGCGCGGGCCGAGGAGAACCGTCAGGGAACCGCTTTCCGACACGCAAAGCCTGTATTTTTTCATGAATTCAAGGCCCTTCAGGGCCGCTACCAGCGAGTCATAAGAATCCACTATGTCGCGGTCCCTGCGGATTTCGCCCAGCATCGCGAAGCCGCGCAGAGTTTCCCTTTTTAATTCAGGAATGAAACCGTCTGTGACGTCGCCGAGCCTGAAGTCGTTGATAGACGGGGGATTGTACGGAATGCCGGCGTTCCCGCACAGCGCTTCGGCCTGTTTGATGGTGGAAAAAAATCGTATGGCAACATCGGCGCACCATGAAATCCTGGCATTTTTTTCATGCGGTTCCGGGGAGAACTGGACTGCCTCGTACGATTTCGAGACCGGCCTGGGCAGACGGTATCTTATGAAAAATTCAGATTCGTATGCACCGATTTTCCGACTCATGGATACAAGAATTCCCCGTAACTGGAAATAATCATAGCAAAAAATTCATTTCATCATTGATTGTTTTATTAATTTTGAATACCGTGTTAAATGATTCTTGAATATATATAGATTCAGATATGTTTAAATTTCATGGATATATCATTTTTTATGCTTTAATAAAGAATCTTTAATCTATAAAAAAAACAATTGCATGTTATATTTATTTCAAGGCATAATATTTCGTGCCTGGCTATGGACTTGAAGCCGGATTGAATATTTATTGAAAATAATCTAAAGCTCAGTTAATCGTACAGGTGGATGGGTTTGGAATCGAAATAAGGGGATTGCATAATGTCGGATTACAAACAAGAGTGCCTTGACGGCTGGCATAGCCGTTATCCGGAAAAATTCGTATCACTGAACGAGACCTTTTCCCACATACACAGGGGGGACAGGATCTTCATCGGCACCGCGTGCGGCGAGCCGCAATACCTCGTCACCGAGCTCGTGAAGTACGCGGAGACTCACCCGAAGACCCTTTTCGACGCGGAGCTGATGCACGTATGGACCCTCGGGGTAGCGCCCTGGAGCGACCAGAGGTTCAGCTCCAATTTCAGGCATAATTCCTTTTTCGTAGGCGACAACACCAGGGAATCGGTCAACACGGGGCTCGCCGATTACACGCCCATATTCCTTTCAAGGATCCCGCAGCTCTTCGAAACGAAACGGATACCGATCGACGTGGCGCTGATCCAGACATCATGTCCCGACCAGAACGGCTACGTGAGCCTCGGGATAAGCGTGGACATCACCCTGTCGGCCATTGAAAACGCGAAAATAATAATCGCCCAGACCAACAAGAAAATGCCCAGGGTTCATGGCGACACATTCATCAATATCAAGGACATAGATTTCATTGTGCCTTTCGACGAGGACCTTCTTGAATACTCTCCCCAGGTGCCCGGGGACATAGCCTACCAGATCGGCAGGTACGTCTCGAGGATAGTCAAGGACGGCGATACGCTCCAGCTCGGGTACGGGAGCCTGCCGAACGCTATTTTGAAGAGCCTTGACGATAAAAACAACCTGGGCATACACAGCGAGCTCCTTACCTCTTCCATGGTCGAAGCCATAAAGAGGGGCAATATCGACAACTCGAAAAAAAGCATCAACAAGGGAAAGACGGTGGCCGCCTTCTGCATGGGAACCAGGGCGACCTACGAGTACATCAATGACAACCCGGAGATAGAGTTCAGGAGGATAAGCTATACCAACAATCCCATGATCATCGCCCAGAACTTCAACATGGTGGCGGTGAATTCAGCCCTCCAGATAGATCTTACCGGGCAGGCAACGGCCGAATCAATCGGCAGCCAGTTTTTCAGCGGCATCGGCGGACACGCGGATTTTATGCGCGGCGCCAACATGTCCCCCGGCGGCAGGACGATACTGGTCCTGCAGTCCGCGGCCAAAAACGACCAGGTCTCGCGCGTAGTGCCCTTCCTTGACAGCGGGGCGGGAGTGACCCTCAACCGCGGGGACATCAATTACGTGATAACCGAGTACGGCATCGCCTACCTGCACGGCAAGAACATCAGGGAAAGGGCGATGGACCTCATATCGATTTCGCACCCCAGGTTCAGGGCCCAGCTGATCGAGGAGGCGAAAAGGCTCAACCTCATCTACAAGGACCAGGCATACATTCCCGGCAAGAAGGGGGAATACCCGGAGCACCTTGAAGCCATGAGGACCACCGTGAGCGGCCTTATAATAAAATTCAGGCCGGTCAATATAAACGACGAGACCCAGATCAAGGACTTTTTTTATTCCCTCTCCGACCAGAGTTTCCAGAGGAGGTTCATGTCTTCAAGGAGGGACATGCCGCACAAGCGAAGGCAGGAGTTCGTCGTCATCGACTATACAAGGGAGATGGTGATACTGGCCTGCGTCGAGGAATCTGACAAGGAGACCGTCGTAGGGATAGGGCAGTTCATCAAGGACGAAAAGAGCTACATGGCCGAGGCCGCTTTCGCCGTCAGCGATGATTACCAGAACAAGGGCATCGGCAGCGAGCTCCTGGGATACCTGACCCTTCTCGCCAAGAGGGAGGGCCTCATCGGGTTCACCGCCGAGGTCCTTGTTGAAAACAAACCCATGTACCATGTTTTCAGGAAAATGTTTCCTGATCTTTCAAGCCAGATCGAAGACGGCGTGTACGATCTCTTCATGAATTTCGGAGAACCCCATGAGCCGTGAAAAAAGCAATCCGTTGAAGAGCCTTTTCGAACCCGGAAACTTCGCCGTTATCGGCGCTTCCCGGGACGAAAAAAAGATCGGCCACGCCATCGTCAGGAACCTTTTAAAAGGCGGGTTCAAAGGCGGGATATATCCAGTGTCCCCGAAATCCGGCGAGATTCTCGGGATGAAGGTCTATGCCGATATAAGGGAGATTGAAGATGAAATTGACATGGTTTCCATCTGTGTCCCATCGGGGCTCTGTCTTGAGGCCGTCCGCCAGTGCTCGGAAAAACGCGTCAGGAACATCCAGATCATAACCTCCGGATTTTCAGAGGTGGGAAACAACAGGGACGAGGAAGAGATGGTGGCCATTGCGAAAAGCGCGGGGTCACGGATACTGGGTCCCAACATATTCGGCATGTATTGCGGCGCGTCCAGCATGAATTCTACTTTTTCGGCAACCGGGATAAACCCGGGTTCCGTCGCCATACTGACGCAGAGCGGCGCTCTAGGCATCGCCATGATCGGGAAAACGGCGGTCGAGAACATGGGTCTGTCGGCCATCGTGTCTCTCGGGAACAAAAGCGATATAGACGAGGCCGACCTTCTCGAATACCTCATCGATGACGCTTCAACAAGGGTCATAATGATGTACATCGAGGGCGTGAAGAAGGGCGAACGGCTGATAAGGATGCTCAAGAGGACCACCAAGGAAAAGCCGGTAATAGTCATAAAATCCGGCAAGTCGAAGCGCGGGGCCATGGCCGCGGCCTCGCACACGGGGTCGCTCGCGGGCTCGGACCGCATCTTCGATTCCATAATGAAACAGATGGGCGTGCTTAGGGCCGATACGCTGGAGGCGGCCTTCGACTGGGCAAAGTTCCTTTCCATATGTCCTGAGCCGGGCGGGGACAACAGCGTAATTGTGACCAACGGTGGCGGGATAGGCGTTCTCGCGACTGACGCGTGCGAGAAATTCGGGATCGATCTATACGACAACCAGGACGTGCTGAAGAGCGTGTTCGGGCCGGTAACCCCTTCCTTCGGCTCCACGAAAAATCCAGTCGACATCACGGGCGGAGCGATGGCAGGGGACTACAGGACGGCTCTTTCCGCGCCGGCGCTCAGCGGTGAGATGAATTCCACCATAGCCCTTTACTGCGAA
The DNA here is from genome assembly GCA_025457915.1 of Spirochaetota bacterium. GTDB lineage: Bacteria > Spirochaetota > UBA4802 > UBA4802 > UBA5550 > JALOTL01. The sequence goes on from JALOTL010000034.1 coordinate 18,926, forward strand.
ACAGCGACTTTCGATTCTGAAAACCTCGCTCCGATGATTCGCGAAACCTTCGAGAGGCATCTTGCCGCGAACAAACCTATAGCCTACGCGGCCGTAGGGGGCGAGTCGGTAGAGAAGGCGATGGCCCTGCTCAGGCGCGAGAACGTTCCGGTATTCAGCGACGTCGAGCCCGCTGTGTCCTGCCTGGGGGCCGCCTACAGGTTCTACCGATACAGGAAGGAGCCTATAGAGCCTTACTGCAAACCGGATATAAATGCCGGCAGGATCAACGAAATAGTCGATTCAGTAATTGCCGACGGAAGGAATTCCCTGCTCGCGGCTGAAGGGCGCGAGGTGATGATCGCCGCGGGAATAAACGTCCCGAAAAGCGGGATCGCAAAAAATATAGGCGATGCGGTCGATCTTGCCGAATCCATGGGATACCCCCTGGTGATGAAGATTGTATCAAGGGACATACTTCATAAAAGCGATGCGGGAGGCATCGCCCTCGACCTGGAGAACAGGGACGACGTCATGCACGCCTATGAGGCGATAATCCATAACTGCAGGTCCTACAGGCCGGACGCGTCGATTGAGGGCGTTGAGCTGGCTGAAATGGCGCAGAAAGGCGTCGAGATAGTCGTCGGGGCCATAAGGGACGCGTCATTCGGCCCGGTGGTGATGTGCGGCCTGGGCGGGATATACGTCGAGGTCATGAAGGACGTGAGCTTCAGGTCATTCCCCCTCAGCGTTAACGAGACCATGGGCATGGTAAGGGAATTGAGATCGTTTCCGCTCCTGCTCGGCGTCAGGGGGGAACAGAGGAAGGACATCGAGGGCGTGGTGGATGCGATAATCAAGCTCGGCGCCATACTGAAATCATGCGACAGGATTACCGACATGGAGATCAATCCGCTTGCGGTTTATGAACAGAACAGCGGACTGAAGGCGCTGGACGTGAGAATACTGGTGAAAAATCCAAAGGAGGACCGGACATGAAAATCATTATCATGGCTTCAACCAGGGAGATGGCCGGTAAAACCAGCCTGTTGGTAGGACTCATGAAAAAGGGCGGTAAAAGCTTCGGATACATTAAGCCGTTAGGTGACAGGCTGTTGTACAGGCACAAAAGGAACTGGGACTATGATTCGTGCCTGGTTACCGACATTTTCGGACTGGATGAGGACCCTGAAAACATAACGCTCGGTTTCGATCACTCGAAGATGAGGTTTGTATACAGCGAAGCAAACATCAGGGAGTCGCTGGATGCCATGGCAAAAACCGTCGGGAAGGGGAAGGACGTGCTTTTCGTTGAGGGCGGCAAGGACCTGTTTCATGGAGCCTCGCTCGGGCTCGATTCGCTTTCCCTGGCCGCGCACCTCGGGGGCCAGGTCGTCCTCGTGGCTGGAGGCACCGCAGACCAGATACTCGACGACGTCATGTTCGTAAGAAAATACATTTCCATCGATTCGCCGGGTTTCGGCGGCATCATATTAAACAAGGTCGCGGACACGGATGACTTTGAGAGCGTCCACCTGAAGGAGCTGGAAAAGAGCGGCGCGAGGGTACTCGGTATTGTTCCATTCAAGGAGCAGCTGACCCATTTTACGATGAGCTACCTTGCCGATAAACTCTACGCCAAGGTACTGGCCGGTGAAAAAGGAATGGCGAATGTCGTCAAGCACGTCTTCGTCGGAGCCATGTCCACGGATGAATCCCTCCGGAACCCTGTTTTCAACAAGGAGAAAAAGTTCCTTATAACGAGCGGCGACAGGAGCGACATGATCCATGCGGCGCTGGACAGCGATACATCCGGCATCCTCCTGACCAACAATATTCTTCCGCCGGGACAGATCCTTGCCAGGGCATCTGAGAAAAACATACCCCTACTCCTGGTCACGATGGACACATACCAGGCCACGAGGCAGGTCGATTCCATGGAGGCCCTCCTTACCGCGGACAACGGGGCGAGGATAGAGATGCTCGGCCAGCTGTCAGAGAAGTATCTGAAGATGAAGGAAATACTGGAGTGAATTCCGTGAGGAGATCACGGAAACAAATTTTCCGGGAGAACGCATATGAAAGAAATCATTAAAAACAAGAACCTTCTGTATAACCGTTTCGTAAAGCTCATCGAGGATAACCATGATTTAATTACCGAGTCATTCATGAACGATCTCATGAAAAACCCGGAAACCACGGCCTACAGGAACACGGACAAGGACAGTATCTATTCATCGAGCGACAGGATATACAGGGAACTGTCGTTATGGATATCCAGGGAATATTCCAAGGAAAAGATAAAGGAAAGGTATTTCAAGCTGGGCCGGGAGCGCCTGGAATCCGGTATACCCCTTCCACAGGTGATCAAGGCCCTCATACTGCAGAGAAGGCACCTGTGGCTGTTCGTGATGAACAGGCTCTATGATGACGGGACCGCCTACACTGAAGCCCTGCAGATAAACAACAGGGTGACCCTTTACTTCGACAGGGCTCTTTTTTTTATGGCCCAGGGATACATGCAGGGCATCAGCAGGGAGATCTGATGCTTTAAACAATCATGAGTGCCCCGCTATAAATACGGTCAGCGTTTTTTTATTCCAAACAGGTTCCTCGCCAGGTCCCTGAATTTTCCGCCGGCGCGTTCATCGTAAAATGCCTCACCGCTTTCAGTAAGCGGATATTTCCCGTTATAAAACAGATTGGTAATATCGTTGAACCTGCTTTTTTTTATGACCGTTTCCGGATCGAGATAGCCGATATCCAGGAGCTCTAAAGCTATGATCATTTCGTTCAAATCCGTTATCTCGACTGGAAATCCGGCCTCCCCGGGGTTGTCGTGAAGCGCGAGGAGCCTTTCGATCACCGGGAAAAACTTTTTCCTGTGATCCCGCATCTTCTTCATTTCTTTTTTATAATCCATGTCGGGAACAGTCTCAATGTCGTCCCGGCAAATATCAATTGATTTACGCGCGATCATGAAAATAAAAACACATGTTTTTCATGTTACGGGGGAAAATATTTTTTTTCAGGACCTGGGGGCGGACATTATTGCCGGGGCCGTAAACCGGAAGGGCGGGGCCGCTTGCATTAACCCGGACAGGCAACCGGGTTTTCGGCGTCAATTTTTTCGGAGCGGTTAATTTCATAAGGCATTTCGTTCCATCGATGATAAAATGAAATGGCGGGCATGTCGTCATAATTTCGTCAATTTTCGGGATAACCGGGATACCATACGGCACCCTTTACGCTTCATCAAAGGCGGCGCAGATCGCTCTTGAAAAGTGCCTCAGGTCGGAGCTGAAACCTTCGGGCATTACTGTCACGACCATCTGCCCGTGTCATATCGCAACCAATCTGATCGCCGTGACGCTTCTTAAAAACGTCGATGAATCCGCTCGCGGACTTTCTTTAAAGATCAGGCCGATCCCGGTTGAAAAACTCGCGTAAATAATAGTCAGATCAGTCAGGAAAAACAGGGGGCTGCTGGTAATTACATTCCAGGCCAAGCTCCTGTGGATTATGAAAAGAATTTCACAAAGAGTCTATGAAGGGTTTTCTTTGATGATAGCCGATTCAACAAGAAAATATCATAAAATTAAATCGGAAGATCAAAAGAGATTCCTGTGCATTATATGATCTGCTTTATAATGGAGTTTTAACTTTAATGAATGCTGCATCAGGGCAATAATTTTTCACACCTTTTTTATAAATTCTTTCTTTCAAAAACAAATTATAAAAAATTTTTCCAGATGCTGGTCAAAATCAGATATTTCAAGTTTTGGCCAGATTTATAATATGATTATTATTAATATATAAAAAGAAACCGTCTGGACGGTTTTATAAAACAGATAAGATTTTTTTAAAGAACCTTTTAAATAGGGGGAAAAGATGAAGAAACTGTTGGTATTGGCATCATTATTGGTAGTTTTAGGAGCGATATCCGCAAGCGCGAAGAGCTTTGACCTGGTTCTTCTTCACGGATTGACGAACAAGCATGCTTGGAGCGATTCCTTCCTTGATAAATGCGCTTCAATATGGGGATCCGG
>JALOTL010000001.1 GCA_025457915.1 Spirochaetota bacterium
CAGGTTGTTTATCCTTTCGGCCAGCTCGCCGTAGGTGACCCAGTCGTATTTTTTGGCAACTACGTCCTTGGTCCCGATCGCGAGGCGTTCCGGCCATTTTTTTACGCTCTCCTCGAAAAGGTCCACGAGGTTGTTCGGGAATTTATAGAACCTGTCGAGTTCCTTTATCTGTTTAGGTGAGTATTTTATCATTCAGTCCCCCCTTTATTTAATTTGTTTTCATTTAATAAATACGTTAATAATTAAATCCGGCAGGACGGTTTTATATGTCAATGTTTTTATGGAAAGACGCGGTTATTTTATAAAAAAAATCAGGGCGGACCGTACTTGTAAAACATGGGTTATGTCTCATTATAAAATCAGCCCGCATGCTCTGACCCCGCGCGCGGTTTATGAGAGGTGAATGAGGCTCTGACCCCCGGTTAAGGCGCCTGTGTCATATAAAGCATGCTCTGACCCCATCCATACAGGTATTCCACGGGCGCCGGTCCGGCTCGGCGCCTATTTATTTGAATGGATGTATTTTTCATACGCCTTCGCGAGCCTTTTTATGCCCTCGTCTATGGTCCCCTCGTCGGAGTTGGTGAAGTTCAGCCTCATGGTGTTCGGCTCCGGGTCGAACGCGTAAAAGGGATTGCCGGGAACGAACGCCACCTTTTCCCCGATCGCGAAATCGAAAAGCTCCATCGACGATCTTCCTTCCGGCAGCCTGGCCCAGAGGAACATCCCCCCCTCCGGAAGGGTGAAGCTGAAATCCGCCGGCATGCGGCGCCCAAGGCCCTCGACCATGGCGTTCCTCTGGCTCCCGTAGGCCTTCCTGATCGCGGCGATGTGGGCGTCGATGTCGTTGTCCATGAGGTACCGGTACACCACCCTCTGCGAAAAATAATTGGTGTGCAGGTCGGACGCCTGCTTGGCCACGATGATCTTTTCCATGATGTCGCTCCTCGCGGAAAGCCATCCCAGCCTGAAGGCCGGCGCGACGATCTTGGAGAAGGAGCCGAGCATGATGGTGTTCTCCGGAAGATATTTCCGGACGGAAGGAAGGTCTTCTCCCAAAAACCTGAGCTCGCCGTACGGATCGTCCTCGACGAACAATACATTATGCCGTTCCATCAATCCCGCGACCGCCCTTCTTTTTTCGTCGGAATAGGATATGCCCGCCGGGTTCTGGAAATTCGGCACTGCATAATACAGCTTGATCCTGTTCTTCGACAGGATTTCACCGAGTGCGTCCATGTCCGGGCCGTCGTCGAGCACTGGAACGGGATGGAACCTGGCCTTGTATATGGAAAAGGCCTGTATCGCGCCGAGGTAGCCGGGCTTCTCGATTATTATCGAATCCCCTTCATTGAGCAGGGTCTTGCCGATGAGGTCCAGTCCCTGCTGGGAGCCGCTGGTAATGATAATGCTTTCCGGGTCCACATCGAGGCCCTTCTTCTTCGCGTACCTGTCAGAAATGAATCCGCGCAGGAGAGGGTAGCCCTCCGTGGTGCTGTACTGGAGTATCTCCTTTTCGTCCCCGTCGAATATGCGCGCGCAGGCCTCCCTTATCCCGTCGATGGGGAAGTAGTCCCTGTTGGGCAGTCCTCCCGCGAAAGAAATGATCTCCGGGGTCGCCGTTACCTTCAGTATTTCCCTGATGAACGATCTCGGAACGTCGCTGATCCTGTCGGCGAATATGTTTTCCATGGCTTTCCCTCCGCGCAAGGATCATGACAGGAAAAACGCATGCCCCGGGATTTCAAGCGAAAAAACCGTTTCCGGGTCAGTCCGCGACCACCTCGGTGGCGAAGTCGGTGAGTATCCTGGCGGTGAGGCCCCATATCTCGAAGCCCCCGTAGAAATAGTGGTATATCTTGTAGTCCCTGCCCTCGTGCGTGTAATAATCGACGTGGTCGTATTGACGGTTTACGAAAATGGAGAGCGGGGCCTCGACGTAATCGTCGATCTCCCCCTTGTTGAAGCTGTACTCGCAGGGGTGCGCTATCGCGCCGACGAAGCACGACACGTGGAACCCGAATATCGAGACGTAGTCGTCGAAGCGCCCTATGTATTCGATGTCCTCGCGCCTTATGCCGGTCTCCTCGAAGGTCTCCCTGAAGGCCGTGTTGATGATTTCCCCGTCTTTCTCGTCGAAGCCCCCTCCCGGGAAGGAAATCTGTCCCTTGTGGGTGGCGACTTTATCGCTCCTCTTGGTGAGGAGCACGTGCGGCGCGCCGTCTTTTTCAAGAAGCAGGACCTTGACCGCGGAGCGCTTGAATCCCGGGTTTTCAACGTTCCTCGTCTCCCTGACATCGAGCCTCTTCCCGAGTTCCTCCTTGAACTCCCGGAAATCACCCTCTTTTTCGAAGCGCAGATTCATAAAGGTCCCCGCCGTATATATCGTTGATCGCGATCAACGGAAAATCCTCGACCGCCAGTCTGTAGACCGCCTCCGGTCCAAGGTCCTCGAAGGCCACGACCGAGGCCTCTCTTATCCTTTTGCCGAGATATGCCCCGGCGCCGGCGAACGTGCTGAAATAAACGGCGCGGAACTCGGCCAGGAGCCTCCTGGTTTTTTCGTCCCTTCCGCCCTTTCCTATCATTCCCTTCACGCCCAGGCCGAGCATCACCCCGGTGAAGGGGTCCATCCTGTATGAAGTCGTCGGGCCGGCCGAGCCTATAGGTCTGCCCGGAGGCGCCGGGCTGGGTCCGGTGTAGTATATTATCTGGCCGCGCGCGTCGAACGGCATCTCTCCGCCGCTCCTCACTATGCCGGATATCCTCTCGTGGGCCTTGTCCCTGGCGGTATAAAGGGTCCCGCTCAGCAGGAAAAGGTCGCCGGACCTTATCGCCTCCACGTCGCCGTCGCCCAGCGGGGCGGTTATTTTCCTCCATTCCCCGGTCATATCACCGCCGACATGTATCTGAGTGAATGGCAGTTGATGTTGACCGCCACCGGAAGGGTCGCGATGTGGCACGGCGCCTCCATGATGTATACCCCCGCGGCCGTCGATCTGCCCCCGTATCCGAGCGGACCTATGTTAGTCCGGGCCAGTCTCTCCCCGATCCTCTCCTCGAGGTCGGCGTAAAAGGGGTCGTGGTGCCTGCCTCCCCTGATCACGGCCTTCTTGGAATTTATCACCGCCGCGTCCGCTGTACCCCCGATCCCTATCCCCAGGAACACCGGCGGACAGGGGTTCGGCCCCGCGGCCTCCACCGCCCCGACCACGTAATCGATTATGTCCTCAGCAGAGTCCGTGGGCCTGAACATCCTGAGTGAGCTCATGTTCTCCGACCCGCCGCCCTTGAGGTACACGGTAACCGCGACCCGGTCGCCGCCGACGATCTCGGTGTGGATGAAGGCCGGGGCGTTCGTGCCGGTGTTTTTTCTTCTGAGCGGGTCGCCCACCATGGATTTCCTGAGGTTGAACATCCCGTACGCGTCCGCCACCGCGCCGTTGACCGCGTCTTCGAGAAGCGCGCCGTCAAGCTTCACGTCCTGTCCCACGGAAAGGAAAACGATCACCGAACCGCAGTCCTGGCAGAGTGGGAGCCGTTCCGCGCGCGCGATCTCCGCGTTTTCAAGGAGGACCCTGAGCGTGTCCCTTCCTATGCCGTCCTCCTCGTTTTCCTCGAGACGAATGAGGCTTTCATTGACGGCGGCCGGCAGCGTAAAGCTGGCCCTGCCGATGAGCTCGACGACTGTTTTTGCAATATCACCGGTGCTTATTTTTCTCGGGTCCATCCGGGGCTTTCCATATCATGGTCATGAATTTAAATACTGTGGTCCCGCAGCAGGGCCGTGTCAAGAGCAAAATATCGGAGAAGTCCGGCTGACCCGGAAAGACGGCCGCACGGCCGCTTATTGATCGCCGACATGGAGCGCCTGGCAAACAGCGGATTTTCATGAAAAAAACCGTCACGCCGTTTAATAAAAAAATATACAATATTCGCTTATATTTTAATTTAAAGGGTAAAATTTTTATTTTTTATTATTTTTTATTGACTTAATCAGCAACTCTACTATAGATTTATTGAATTGAGCCCTTGCAATAAAATGCGGAGATGCAGAAATATGTGTCCGCATTTTATTTTTACCTGAAAGGGAGAGCGCTTAAAAATAAAAAAGGAGAAAGCCATGAAAAAAATTATCGGAATCATATTCGCAGCAGTAATGGTCTTCACATTGGCCTGCACATCCGAGCAGAAGGTGAAGGACCAGCCCAACGTAACCGCCGGGGCCGACGTGTTCGTGGGGGCGTCAAACGACCAGCTGTCAAAATATCCCATAGCGGGTTTCGGCTACAAGAGCGCAGCTCTTCCGAAACAGTCCTGGGATAAATGGGCAAAGGTAGCATCCCCGGTTGTCAAGGAAATCCTCGACAAGATGCCTGAAGGATACGTTCTCCAGGTGACTGGCCACACGGATGGAAGGGGCCCGGAATCTCCTGAAGGCAAAAAGCCGGGCAACGTCAAAATCTCCTCAGACAGGGCGAAGACTGTATACGGTTCGCTGGTAAAAAGCGGGATCGAATCCAAGAACCTGACCTATAAGGGCGTTGGTTCGAACGAGCCTCTCAGCGGCGTGGACCCGAAGGACCCCGAGCAGAGAAGGGTGACTTTCCAGGTAGTGCCCAAGTAACGCGACCCGGAACGGACGTTCCGGTAAAACGTTCAAAATAAAAAAAAGCGGATTGAAAAGCATCATGGGCTTGAATAAAAAGGCTTATGATGCTTTTTTTTATTCCCGTGCCGGATCCCGGCAGATCGAAACGGCAGGAAAGCTTCATAAATCAAAAAACTTTCCATGTTGTTTAATGGAAAAATCCATTTATTCATATGAACCGTTACCTGAAAAAACTCCTGGCTGAAAAAATACTTCCCGGCATCGTCCCGGTCATCACCGCCGCCGTAATTTCGTTATCCGCTTCAGCCGAAGACAGGGGAAGCGCCGTCTCCGGGAAATGCACACTGAAGAGGATCCATCTGTCTTCAAGCCAGTCGATGGACGCGGACCACGGGCCCGAGATGGCCTTTGATGAAAACCCGGAAACATCGTGGGTTTCAGGCAAAACCGGCCCGCAATGGATAAGGGCGGATTTTGAAACCAAGAGGATAATGACCTCGCTCAGGATACGGTTTGGCGGGGACGGCGTGAAAAACGCCGCCGGATATTTTATCCTGCAGTTCTTCCATGAAAACGCCTGGTTTGATTTCAACAAAATAGATATCGCCCGCAGCTTTCTTTTCATCAACATGGACAGGAAAACCGTGGACATCGACCTGGGGGGCGTCGACGCGAGCACCTTCAGGCTTTATTTCCCTGAAGACTCCCTTAAAAACGGCGGCGCATCGGTCTCAGAGATAGAAATATTCGCAGGAACTGCCAGGATCAGGTACTTCGATGAAAGGCTCATGGGCATATGCCTCCCGGTGGCTAACGCCCTCCTCCCGGAAAACGACTCGTCTTATCCTAACTCGCCGCGGCAGTACCGCGGCGGCTGGCACTCCGGTCTGGACATTCACTGCTACCGGGACCCGGTCCTCAACGCGACCGTGCCTGTATCTTCGTCCACCCCGGTTCGCTCGATAGATTCCGGGACTGTCCTCAGGGCCGACACCGAGTACAGGGCCCTGACCCTGGCCGAATGGAGGAAGCAGTCCGACTACAGTCGCATCGTCCCTACGACCTTCGTTAAAAGATCGTTCGGCGGCATGCAGGTCTGGATAGACCACGGCAACGGCGTCCTTTCCGCTTACAATCATCTCTCCAAAATAGATCCTTCCGTGACCAGGGGAAAAAGCGTCAAAAAAGGGCAGGTGATCGGCTGGGCCGGAAATTCAGGATCGATCGAGGAGGCGGAGGGCCGCGCCAGGCAGGGGATCCACCTGCACCTTGAAATATGGGTGGACGGTTTTTTCCTGGGATACGGGATGCCTGTTGCGGATGTAAAAAAATATTTCAGATGGATTTTCAGGAACGGTAAAAAATGACGGCACGGAAATGCTTTAAAGCGGCGGTCTGCGTTCTTTCCGCGGCGGTTTCGATCTCATGCGCGGCCAGGAAACCCGAGCCCGTCGAATTCAGCATTCTCTTCATCGGTGACATACTGCTATCAAACGAGGTTGAGAAAAGGATACTGGCCCACGGCACGGGGTATCCGTTCGCGAAGATAAAGGACGACATGAAAAAATACAACTTCATCGTCGGAAACCTCGAGGCGCCGATTTCCACCAGGGGGGAAATGTACGAGGACAAGGCATACCAGTTCGAGGTGGACCCGTACGTGGCGGCGTGCCTGAAGGACCTCGAAATAGACGCGGTTTCCATATCCAACAACCACCTCCTGGACTACGGCGAGGAGGGCATGTACGATACCATTTACTACCTGCGGCAGTGGCAGATAATGCACACGGGGGCGGGCAAAAACCTCGAGGAGGCGAAAAGGCCGGCGGTATTCAGGTGCGGTCCCACGGAGATCTGCCTCCTCTCGTACTGCACCAGGCCGCCGCTTGATTATTTCGCCACCGAGGATTCGGCCGGCATTTCTCCCTTTCACCCGGAAGCGGCGTACGAGGACATCACGAGATTGAAAAAGGAAGGCAATATCGTCTTAGTATTAATGCACTGGGGCATTGAACAGACGAAGAAGCCGCAGGCGATACAGAAATATTACGCGCGGAAGATGATCGACGCCGGAGCTGACGGGATTGTCGGGCACCACCCGCACTGGCCGCAGGGCGTGGAAATATATAAAGGAAAGCCGATAATATATTCTCTGGGAAATTTCATCAACGGCTTCTACAACAAGATTGAAAAGGACAACATAATGGCGGCACTTTACTATCACGGCAACCGCCTGAAAAAGATAGAGATCATTCCCATAGTCGGCAAGAACACCGGAAGAAACTTCCAGCCGTATATCATGGAGGGAAGCAGCGCGTTGAAGTGCCTCAACGAGATCAGGATCCTGTCCGCGCCTTTCAGGACGTCGATGGATATTTCAACTGAAAGGGGCGTGATAATCCCAGATATGATCAGTCCCTCGAAAAAGTGACCGTCCTGTACTCCATGCGCTTCAGCGCGAGACAGAAATCAAGAAATCCCCTGTAATCCTCCGGGGATATCCTGTAGGATTTTATCCTTATCCTTTTTTTTACGGTCAGCAGGTCGGAACCCCTCTCCTTCTTCATCGTGATTTCCGCTTCGCCGAACCTTGAATCGACCCTGTCGGAAACGTCCACCGCCGAGCCCCGGAACTCCGCCGGGATCCCGTACCTGTATGTCTCGGCCTCGTTTATGACCGATGATATGACGAGGTTCTGCTTCCTTTCGGGATAGCTCACGTACTGGTATACGACGCACTTGTTGATGATGGGCTGAAGCATCAATCCGCCGGAAAAAGGGTGCCCCAGCCCGATCCCGGATCCGCGGAAACCGATCGAGAAGTTCCTTTCGTAATCCTTGAGGTTTTTCACTTCGAATGAATCCAGGTTCAGGGACGGGACCATGCTCCCGAAATATGAGGCAATGAATTCCTCGTGGTATCTCCTGTCCCTGAAATATTTCCTGGCCCTGCCGTATTGGCCCCCGAACTCGATTACTCCCTCGCAGTCCGCGCTGCCGTCAGCCCGGATTTTTATGCCGAAATCGCCTTTTTTCAGGGAAGGCTCGGCCTCCTCGACCCTTTTCGTCTCGTAATCGCCGGGGAGAATCAGGACCGCGTCCGTGCCGGCAAGGTCGCAGTCGACAGCTCCCATGGGGTAATGCCTGCTGGAAAAATCAAGCCAGACGCCTTTTTTAACGTCCAGCGGCACGTAGAGAATGACATTGGTGAAACCCTGTTTCGACACGAGCCCGCCGGGGTCCGGCATGGCTGAGCTCCTGGCTAGGGCAAGGTATGATTTTATCCCGAGGGCCCCGAGAATGGCCCTGGCCAGTACCGCCTTGTCTTCCGGTGTGCCGCCTTTTTTATAAAGCACGTTTTCAGGCGAGTCCGGCTGGTATAGGAGGTTGCCCTGCAGCTCGATATCCCTTGAAACGAAATCGTACGTCTTTTTCATGGTTTCCAGGTGGGTACCGCCCCTGAGCCTGTTCAACAGGCCCCTCTTTATTTTCCCGCCTTCGGGCAGTATGCCGCGGTACCAGGCAAGGAACTCGCCCATGCCCTCGAATGATGAAAATGAAAAACAGGCAAGTGAATTCCGCCTGTCGCCGGAGTAATTCTCTTTTGAAACAGGCGGCAGGTTTTCCGCGTCAATGGAATAAACGGCATTATCTTCAATTTCAGTCTTCCTGACCTGAAATTTCCTGTTATTGAAAAAGGCTATTTTCATCCCGGTGGGCGCGACGACCCTTACGGAAAGCCTCATGACCGGCTCGTCGTAATTCTGCACCAGAGAATAGGGCAGCGAAAAATACCCGGAGCCCCCGGGTACGCCGACCGGGTCATCGATTATATATGAAACGTGTATCACCGACCCGGCCTTTAACGATTCAAGGTTGATATACCTGTCGCTGTTGACCTTCTGTATCCTGTAAGAGTCCGCCGTTCCCTGCCTGCTGTGGACCCTGACGGTCACGGGCTGGAAGGCCCCCGCGTAAGGCACCCTGTAGTCGCCCCATCTCTCCACGCCCTTCCTGGTATTGACGGAAATGACGTCCTCGCAGAAGGCCCTGCTCCTTCCGTTTTTATACAGAACGAACACCCTTCCTCTGTAAATCACAGTGGAAGGAAATTTTTCATCGCGCACTCCGTACCGGGTTTTATCCGGCGCACCGGTGCCGCCCGCGGAGGTTTTAAGCGGGTTTTCAAGATTTCCGGACGATGCGAATTCGATGAAATCCGTCACGCTGAACGCGGAGGGATTGAGGCTCGTCATCTTTTTCCAGTGCATCTCCGGGTATCCGCCCCCGTGAAAATCCATCAGGCCCAGCATGAAATAGAGGTACGGGTCCTCCCGCTTTACTATTCCGGCAATAGCCGCTTTCCTGGCTGAAACAGGATCGCCCTTTTTCAGGTAAACGTCTATCAGCTCATCCGTCAGGTTGCCCTCGGGATCATGCTTCATTATCATCGCGACAGCCCTGTCGTATTCCCCGCCGGAGCAGAGGGCGCCGGCGAGGCCCTTGACCAGTTCCGCTGAACGCTTCATCCCGAGCGACCTATAAGCGGAGGCCAGGTACTTGTCCCGGTCCCTGCCTTTAAAATACCTTGCCTCGCAGAGTGACGGGTAATGCGACCAAGGGAATTTTTTTTTGAAATCCTTCAGCTGCTCCTCGAATTCCATTTCATATCCCAGCGACGAAAGGAGGTCCAGGAACAGGACCCGCCCGGGCAGGAACAGCGGAGAGGAGGACGCCATGCCCCTGCCTGCGGCATATGCCCCTTCGAAGTCGCTCTCGGAATAAAGCCTGTAGAACCTCCTGTATTGCGCTGGAATGAAATCGCTCCTGCCGGTCCACAGTTTCTCGAACAGCCTCCACGCCTCCAGGAATTTTGCCGATCCGCGTTCGCCGCCGCTGAGATCTAGCAGGGTCTCCGCAAGCAGGAGCTCCGTAACCGGGTCGTATCTGGCGGAAAGGGAGCTCCTGAAATACGCGACGGCCCTCGCGCTCCCTATCCCGCTCATGTATTCGCCCATGAGCCTGTGCGCGGCGGCGCGGTTCCTGCCCGATTCCCCGTTCAGGTATGCGAAATCGAATTCCTCCACCTCGGCCGTTTCAGCGCCGGTTTTGAACAGGCTGTCGTTCGCCGTAGTGATCCCGGCGGGCGAATCCTTTTCGTCAGTCACCGTGACCCTCAGCCTGGACGAGGGGCTGTCCATGATTTTGATCATGAGTGAAATGCCCTCGCATCCCCACACGCTTATCATCCTCATTTTTCTGTGACCGGGACCGCTGTTCTTCAGTACGGCCCTTCCGTTGATGAAAACCTTGTAGCGGCCGGAAGAATAGATCCTTATCCTCACCGGGGATTTCACGGTGAAGGACGACAGGGCGTACACGGCACCCTGCGCCGGGTATACATGCCTTTTCAAATCAAGCACGCCGCCGGGGCCTTTCAGCCTTATCTTCTTCCTGGGGATGGAATGGTCCGATATGCTGTCGGCTATCTCGGGGAGATACTGCTGGTCGAGATCGGACCTGCCGAACCTTTTATAGGGACCCATGACGATCCAGTCCCTGATCAGCGGCATATTTTCCGAAACCTCCGCCGCTTTCTTCATGTCCGAAAAGGAAAAAATTTTTTCAAGCTTCATATCAAGCCGGTAAAGGAAGGAATTCCTTGAAGGAGACCCGCTCTTCCCGATGGTCTCCCTCAGCCTTGAAAGGGTTCCGGCGGCCCTTTCCCAGCCGACGACGTCGGCAAGCCTTGCTATGTCCTCATAATAAACGACCGTCGCGGGATCAAGCGGCCTGTCGAACAGGAGCCTTTCTATTCCGGCATAGAGCCTGTTGTAATCCCCGGAATAATAACCCGAGTGTATCTCTTTTTCATACCTCTCGATATCTTTCAGGTCCGCATAAACTGCGGGCGGAAAAAACAGCAGGATGGCGCAGGTTAAAAGATAACGTTTCATTCAATTCTTCGCCGGCTGACAGGTTGAATTTCTGCAAGATGATGGTTCATTTTTCCTCCGTCTTCACCGGCGCGCGGCAGACACGGACGGCCGTCTATTCGATGACAATGGCGCCCTTTTCAAGCACTATGTCGAGTATGTAGGAGTCCCTCCTGGTGTTCAGCGGGGTGCATGCCATGAGCTGGCCGCTGAATTCGACCAGTGCCCCCTTTTCAAGCATCGCTATCGAATCCCTGTTGTCCATGAAAAGATAATAGATTATGGTCATGCCGGTCCTGGCGGAGTCCGCGTCATTCAGGGCAACCCTGTATCTCTTTTTATACCTTTTCATCTCTTCCACGGACTTGACCCTTCCCCTGGCCGTAACGATGCCGTTCAGCTTCCTGTCCATGAATTCATCCCTGAGAATCGCCGGTACGGATGACACTGACGAATAAAAATCCCTGTTAAGGACCGCCCTGTCGCCGGTACCGGCATCCAGTCCGGCCGCCGCGGCCAGGGCAAGGAGAGACAACAATAATGCGAAGGCCTTCGTTTTCATTCCTCCCTCCTCCCGGCTTCACGGAATTTTATTTCATATATGCCTGAATCCCTTTTCACGGAGACGATCCTGATCCGGTTTTCGGACCTGTCCAGGACCCTGAAAAAATCCTCGATGGTCGGGGTTTTCTTCCCGTTCAGAGTCACGATGATATCCCCCCTTTTCAGCCCTAGGCCGTAACCGGACGGCGAAACATTGCATACTACGGCTTCCCCCCCGCCGGAATTCTCTTCAAGCTCGATGCCGTACGCGTCAAGAAGACCTGCAGCGGACCGCCTCATGGTCATGTACGATTTTTTTTCCCTCAGGACCATTGATATGTTATCGAGCCGCCCGCCCCTCGAAATCGTGATCTGGACCTTCGATCCCACGGGTTTTCCGGCGACGCATTTGATCAGTGATCCGAGAGTGGGGACCCTGTTCCCGTCTATCTCCCTGACCATGTCCCCCTTCCTTATCCCGGCGGCCTCTGCGGGCGAGTCCTTCGTCACGGAAATGACCTCGAGCAGGGCCTTGCCGTGCCCGTCTCCCTCGGTCTCCCTTACAAGGAAACCCAGCCAGCCCCTGCGGACCCTCCCGAATTCTATCAGGTCGCTGGTGACCTGCCTGACTATGTTCGACGGTATCGCGAAGCTTATCCCCTGGAAACCGCCGGAAGACGACCTGATCGCAGTGTTGATGCCGACAAGCCTTCCCCTGAGGTTGACAAGGGGCCCGCCTGAATTGCCCGGGTTGATCGGGGTGTCAGTCTGGATGAAGTCCTCGATGTCCGTGAACCCGATATTGTCCCTTCCCTTGGAGGAAACTATGCCGCTCGTGATCGACTGGTTGAGTCCGTACGGGTTTCCCACCGCGATCACCCATTCGCCTTCTGAAATTCCGTTTGAATCCTCGAACTCGATCGGTCTGAGCTTTTCGTCATCGGCGCCCTCGGCCGCCATCAGGGCGATGTCCGTCTTGCGGTCGGCCTGGTAATATCCGCCGTCGGGCATCATCCTGGGCGAATACCTGCTGCCGTCGCTCGAAATGATGTGGTAATAATTCCCCTTCTCAACCACGTGGTGGTTGGTCACGATGAATCCCCCGCTCCTGACGACGGTACCCGAACCGAAGGCGACCTGCCTGAGTCTCTTGCCGGATTTCTGATAGATAACGATGTTTACGACCGAACGCTTGGCTGCCTCGGCGGCGTTGATGAAGTACCGGTTGAATTCGTCCGGCGAAGAATACGAGCGGGTCCCCGCCGCGAGGACCGCGGTCAGCGCGAGCATGGATATCCTGATCATATCAGTCGTCCGCTTCATCGAAATAACTCCTGCCGTCCGACACGTCGTATTTCCTCATATCGATTTTTTTACCTTTCGGCAAATACGTGAACGGCTCCTTCCTCGGGTTCATGCCTGAAAAAAGAGAATATATGCCGACCGCTATCCCCTCGGCAAGCTCATTTTTGCTCGTTGCGAGGATATTCCTGTCGCGCCGTCTTCTCAGGTACGCTATCTCGATATAGGCATTTATCGCGTTCACGTGCACCGGCATTATCCAGATCGAGATGTAAGGTTTCCCGGTTTTCATGGCACCGTAGTCTCTGCGGTTTTTATAAAGCGAAAAAAGCATGTACCTTATGATCTCGTACGCCGCATAGGCGTTATCGCCTCCGAAACCCTCCTCGCCCCCGTCCCTCCTGTATTTTTCATACTTCGATCTTTCCCTGTCCCAGAACCTTCCGTCCGGCACGACGTCCATGTAATTCCTCGAGTACCTTGTGTTTTCCTGGTGAAACCTCGCGACGGATTCCCATCCCCTGTTATCCGTGTATTTCCAGGACACCATGTTGTGTCTGTATCCCTTGAATTTGCCCGACACGCTCCTGTCCTTTTCAAGGGGGCACCCGGTAAAGTATACTGAAACATCGTTCAAAAACCACTCGAAATCGCTTCTCCTGTGGGATTCGCAAAACCAGTCCCCGAGCCTGTTGTTGCTGTAGAACGCCCTGCCTTTTTTTTCCCTTCTTAAATACTTCAGGCCCTCGTTAAGGAAATCGTATGGCGCGGCGATGACCGGGTTCATGGCGATGTAATCGGACGGGCCGTCAGTCGCAAGGTGGAGCGACACTACGAGGTTCGGCCGCAATGAATTGATTTTTGAAAGCCTGCCTTCCCTCATTATTCCTCTTCTGTCCGGATAATCGAACAGCCTGTAGCCGGCATTCGGGTCTTCGAGCGCATCGGCCTCGGCGTCAGAAATGGATTTCTTCCTGCTCAGGCTGGTGACGATGTTGACCCTGTCGGGCTCCTCGTCGGTGTATTTTTTCAGGACGGCAGCGAACTTCTTGTAATCCCCGTCAGGGGAGCAGTTTTTCAGGATCCGGCGGACCCTGAGGGATATATCATACACTATCTGGTTCTCCTCCAGTCCGGCGAACGACGCGCCCTCTTTGAAATTGTCGAGATACGTTTTTGATAGCGTGTTATACCTGTCGCCGTGCCGGGACATGGGGCTTTTGCATCTCCCCCCGTGCCCGGGATCGAGGACCACCCTATATACCGGGAACTCCCTGTCATTCATCAGCGAAGGCATCATGAGGAATCCGACTGTGTATATTGAAGCGAGTATCTTAATACGATAATTCATGTTTCAGCATTGATCCTTCTGCTCGTGTACAGCAGGCACGGCGGCAGACGGGTCCCGTCCGTACGATTCAAGGCTCCCCGCAGATCCCGGGGCGTCAGTTTTATTAATAAGCCCTGGATGTATCCGGCGTGAACGGCCACGGTTATTAATAAGCCGGCCGTCATCAGGGCCCATCCATAATAAAAAAATCCCCGCAGCTGCGCTGAGGGTTGATGATGTCGCGACCGGGATAAAAAAAAGGGGGATTCGCTCCCCCTTTCCTTCTGTCAAGTATTGCAATTACTTGGCCGTCTTGCCTTCCTCGGTCTGGGCGGCTTTTTTCTCGAACACCCTGCTGAGATTGTCGGCCTTGTGTATTTTGTATTTTTCCTTTATAGCGTTTTTCTCCTCAGGCTTCGCGAGCTCTTCAAGGATCACAATGCCGTGGGTCTTGGCCATCCTGAGATGAAAAATGGCGCTGTCGAGGTTATGGTTCTTCTTCGCGTCAGCGGAATCGTCAAGCTGCCCGTAAGCGATCCTGAGCCTCATGTGGTTCATGTGAAGGGCGTCGCTCTTGGCCGGATCGAGCCTCACTGCCGGATCAAGGTGGAGCTTCAGGACCTTGTCCGCGCATTCCTCCAATATAACCTTGACGTCTTTAGAGTATTCGTCTGCCACCTTGGTGGAAAGCTTGTTTATGGCGTCCTCGTTATCCTCGAGTTTGACCTTTGCGTAAATGATGTCTCTCTTGTAATACAGCGCAACGGCGGTTTTGTAGCCTTCGTAGATCTTGTCGAAATCAGCCTTCCAGCCTTTATCCGGAAAATTTTCAACGACGACTTTCAGCATGTATATCCTGTCGAGGTTCTTCTTCATCAGCCTGTCTGTTACCTCGATGGCGCGGAACCTGGCCAGATAAGATTCATCGGGTCTTTCGGCCTCGTTATATTCCTTCCTTGGATCATCCTGTTTTTTATCGGTTGCGGTTTTGTCACCGGCGGGCTGCTGGGCGAACGCGAAAATCGTGGCCATAAGGCTCACGACAACCGGCAATACCATGAATTTGAAGCAGTTTCTGATCACCATATTAAAACTCCTAAAACAGTTTTTCACTCCGTTAATCAGGCAATATCTCTATGCCGAATTTATGTTATTCTATATAATATTTTCCAAATTAGCAACTTTTTTTTTATGGATGCGGCCAAATTAATCGGTTTTAACTGTAAATATGTCGTATTAATTGATTTTATTCATGAACACGGCGTCCCGGAAAATTGCGCCCGCATAAAAGTCCGCGATCCGAAGAAATATGTCACCTCACGAGCATAATCCTTATATCCATCACATTGGTGTTTGTAGGCCCGGTGATGATGAGATCGCCGAGCTTCTCGAAAAAATGATATGAATCGTTTTCCGCCGTGTAGGCATTCATGTCCAGTCCGGCCTTCCTCGCCCTGGACGCAGTCGTACCGTCGCAATAGGCGCCGGCGGCATCGGTCGGTCCGTCGCTTCCGTCCGTGCCGACGCTGCATGACGCTATCCGCGTTTCCCCGTCGGAGTGGCGGGCGAACCTCATCGCGAACTCCATGTTTCTTCCTCCCAGGCCGGCGCCGGTGACCCTTACAGTGGTTTCGCCGCCGCTTATTATGCATGCCGGGGCCGGGACCGGGTTCGATGTGAGAACGACTTCCCTGGCTATCCTGAAATGCCACATGGCCGCTTCGGCGGTATCACCTTCTATCATGGAAGAAAGGATCAACGCATTGTACCCGAGATCAGCAGCGGCGGAGGCTGCCGCCTTGAGGCATATTATATTGGACGCGATTACGGAATTCGTAACCCGCTCGAAGCACCGGCTTCCCGTACCGGGATTCTCGGGAAAGGCCCCTCCGATCCCGGATCTTATCCGGTCGCTCACGGACGGCGGAACGGTCCCCTCAAGTCCGTACTTCTCAAGAACCTCCATCGCCGATTTATAAGTTGTGTCGTCCGGCACGAAAGGTCCCGAGGCTATCACATCCATGTCATCACCGACCACGTCGGACATCATGAGGTTTATCACCGTGGCCCTTCCAGCGGCCCTGGCCATGTTGCCTCCCTTTACCATGGACAGGTGCTTCCTTACCGTGTTTATTTCATGTATGGACGCCCCGCTCTTCAGCAGGAGGTCCGTGGCGGCCCTCTTGTCGTCAAGCGATACGCCCTCCGGCGGAAGCGGAAGCAGGGCCGATCCGCCGCCGGAAATCAGGGATATCACGAGGTCTTTCTCGCCCGCGCCGTTGAGTATTTCCAGGATCCTTTTCGCGGCGGTCACCCCGTTTTCATCCGGTATCGGATGGGAGGCCTCGATCATTTCAAGTTGCTTCACATCGCCGGTATACCCGTATTTTACGGATATGCACCCGCCGCTGATCCGTTCCCCGAGCAAATCCTCGACAGCCTCCGCCATAGGCGCCGTGGCCTTACCCGCACCCACCACGAATATTCTATCGAACCCGTCGAGATCATACGACCCGGCCGTACCGCCTCCGCCCGACAGCTCCAGCTTTCCGCCTTTCATGCGGATGCTTCTTTTTACGGCCTCGAACGGGTTGACCGCCTTGATGGCCGAGGAGTATATGAATTCGATTTCGGCTTTAAAATCCTTCATTCCGCCCTCCTGCCCCGGATCTAAGCCGCCTGCTGATGAAGAAAAGCAGCCCCAGGCCCAGGACAGCGAGCCCGGCGCCGTAGAAGTATTCCCCGAAAATAATCTTTCCTATCGAGAAAAGAAACGAGTATACCATGACTATCCCGAGGAGCCAGTCGATGAACAGCCCCCTGATATTTTCCGTGCCTGTCCCTCCCGCTATTCTTTTCCATCCTGCCCCGCCGGGCCTGACCCTTTCATGAAATTTCCTCAGGACCGTTTCGTCGACGGGTTTTGTGGCGAAGGTGGCGGCTATCCAGCAGATCGTGGTGAAGAGGACGATGAAAAAAAGGCTCTCGGGGAACCTGATTTTGAAAACATACCGTGCAAGGGGATACGCGATGAAGGGCGCCGTCATTGCCGCTATCTCGGACCATGCGTTGATCCTCCACCAGTACCACCTGAGAATGAGCACAAGACCCAGGCCCGCCCCGCATTCGATTATGAAAGACCAGGCCCCGGAAATGGTTTTAATCGCGAGCACCGACAGGGTGGAAAGAAATACCAGCACTATCGTGACGAGCCTCGAAACGAGCACATAATGCCGTTCATCCCTGTCCCTCGCGATGAACCTTTTATAAAGATCATTGATGATGTAGGACGTCCCCCAGTTCAGGTGCGTTGAAATGGTGGACATGTACGCGGCCAGGAACGCGGCGACCAGGAGCCCTATAAGGCCCGGAGGCAGGTGGTCCTTCATCGCCAGGATGAACCCGGACTTTTTGTCCGCCTGGGAAAGCCCCGGATAAAGTACCATGCTGCAGAGCGCTACAATTATCCACGGCCACGGCCTTAATGCATAATGGGCGATCGTGAACCAGAGGGTCGCGAGAATCGAATGCCTCTCGTCTTTCGACGACATCATCCTCTGTGCTATATATCCGCCGCCGCCGGGCTCCGATCCCGGATACCAGGACGACCACCACTGGATGAAAAGATGCGCCATGAACGCCGAGAAGGAAAGGCTGAGGACCGCGGTGCCTGCCGCCGTCGCAGTCATCGACACCCTCGGAACGAAAAGAAAGACGTCCGCGGGCAGGGCTTTTTTCAGTCCGTCAACGCCGCCGATCTGCGGGAGATCGAGCACGTACACGGCCAGAATTATGCATCCGGCCATCGCGATTATGAACTGGAAAACATCCGTGAGCGAAATCCCCCACAGGCCGGAAATTGCGGAGTACACGCCTACGAAAATCATCGATCCGAAAATCCAGATCAATATCTGGTCGTCGCCGACCCCGAAAATTATTCTGAATATCTCCGCGAGGGCGACGTTCACCCATCCCATGATGATCGTGTTCATGAAAACGCCGAGGTACACCGCCTTGAATCCCCTGAGCAGCGCGGCCGGCCTTCCGGAGTACCTTAATTCTATGAATTCAACATCCGTCAGTATGTCCGCCCGCCTCCAGAGCCTGGCGAAAAAAAACACCGTTAACACGTTGCCGGCGACCATGTTCCACCAGAGCCAGTTCCCCGCGATGCCGCTGGCGGCCACCAGCTCGGTCACCGCCAGCGGGGTGTCAGCGGCAAAGGTGGTCGCGACCATGGCCGTGCCGGATATCCACCAGGGAAGGCTCCTTCCCGACAGGAAAA
This sequence comes from Spirochaetota bacterium, assembly GCA_025457915.1. Taxonomy (GTDB): domain Bacteria; phylum Spirochaetota; class UBA4802; order UBA4802; family UBA5550; genus JALOTL01. The sequence goes on from JALOTL010000001.1 coordinate 18,009, forward strand.
AATTTTCCGTGTTCCTGCCGGACTTCCTGAATATCAAAATGGCTATCACGAAGCTGAAAGCGAAATAAATCCCGATTATTGTATAATCAATGGCTTGCATTCAGGGGATGTTTCCGCGGATGCGCCGCGGTTAATTTTCTTTATAATAAAAATCTATGTCGAATCCGCCGTAGATTGAATTGAACGACAGGTTGATGTTCTCGTAGAGGGCCTTCATGGTTATGGGGTCGTCGTTGAATTCCGGTGCGTTGAGCTTGATTTCATGGTTCGCATACTGCATCTGGTTCGCGAAGGTCCCGGTGATGAGGTTTGCAAGCTCGCCGGCCACATCGTTGTAGCTTTTCCTGATGTACCTGGGATCGTCGCTTCTGATGAATTTTCTGGTAATCAGGTCCAGGGTCTTTTTGGGCAGGTTTATCATGATCTCCCCGGACAGGGTGCCATCGATTTCCACCGCTACATGCGGGTCCTTGTCCGAGGACTGGGTCTCGTACACCTCCTCGACGCTGTTATCGTCGAGAAAATGCTTGAAGATATGGTTTACCGACCTTACGAGATATTTTGAATACCTTTCGTATCCGCTCATCTTCCTCACCGGACTTTACGGGACTACCTTACAGGCGTGCTGTGATTATGCAGGCCCCTTTCCAGATATTCACACAATAGAGCACTACATATTCACGACCCTGTCAAAATACCATACTTCTTATAAAAAAATCAAGAATAAATATGATCGCCGTCAGAAGCGCTGATATAATAAGCGGAAAAACAGCCACTATCTATATTACGGGCATCATTATAAATTAGATTTTCCATAATAAAACCATTGAAAAAACTAATGCGTGATCACAAAAACGGTAGTTTTTGTGCCTACCATAGGGCGCTAGTATTGAAAAAACCAGCTTATATGTTGGTTTAAATTGAATAAGCTGGTTTTTATGACCGCCCTAATTTATACATTGAAAGTACTCACAAGGGAGCACCTGTTTTGATTATTATAGGTTCCCTTATATTAAAATTAATAGATAAAAATAAATTTATACTTGATACAATTTGTTAATTTAGGTATGATAGTATTGATACAATATCAAGGTATTCAATGCCCACAAAAAGCCAAATAATAAACGGCAGGAAAGCCTTTGTCGAATTGAAGTTCGGCCCGAACTGGAGCTACATCTCAACGGTCAGGAACTTTATAATAAATTTTCTGGCCATAACCCTCTTTGACAAGAAAAGGGCCGATCATATCGCCATGGCCGTGAACGAGCTGATTGAAAATGCCATCAAGTATTCCGACAGGGACGGCATAGATATCAATCTCGAGGTCTTCAGGAACAAAAAAGACGATACAATTAAGGTTATGGTCTGCAATCACGCGAAAAAGAACGAAGTGGAAACACTCAAAAAGATCCTGGACGAAATAAACAGCGAACCGCCCCTCGAGGCTTTCATGAAGAGAATGAGGGACAGCGCGATCGCGGAATGCAAAAAAAGCAACATAGGGCTGGCGCGGGTAAGGTACGAATCAAACGCGAAGATTTCCGCGGATTATGAAAATGGTTTCGTGAAGGTGTTCGCCGAATTTGCTGAAAAATAGATCGGAGGAGTAAATGGGGTCCTTAAGTTTCGAGCCTCTTAAACTGGAACGTGTGAATATTACTGTCGGCGACAATGATTCCGGCCTATCGATAAAGATGTCCGGGATGATCGATATGCGCGATCCCACGCTCGACATCCTGCCCTACCTGTTAAAAATACACGAGGAAGTCCTGAAAAAAAGCCTTAAAAACATAAAGGCGGACTTTACAGATCTCACGTTCATGAACTCGAGCGGGATAAAAACGATAATATCGTGGATCATGAAGCTGAACGACGTCCCGGTGGAAAAAAGATATAAAATCAACATAATCTACAACCCTAACATAACCTGGCAGGAAAGCAGCATTCAGGTGATGCAGCAGCTCTTCCCTGATTTTATAGTTGTAGAAACCGAATAGCAAAATGGCTCCATATGTCCGCAAAAAAAATTTCACTGTCCTTCATGAGGGACAATCCTCATGAAGCGGTTCTGATCAGGGACATACATTCTGATGCAGTAACCGCTAATCCCGCGTTCAGGAAAATGCTCGGAATAAGGCATGTCTCGACTGTAAGCGACCTCCTCAAAAGCCTCAAGATAGAAGAAAAAGACAAAAAGAAGCTCTCGGATAAAATATCCACAACGGAAAAAACCAACGGGACCCCTGTTGACATCCGCATGGCTGACAGGCACCTGAAGCTTTTCTTTCATTATGACGACATGGAAGGCATAATTTCAGTAATATCGCAGGATATTACCGAGCTGGACACGCTTTCCTACCAGGTAAAGGATTATTCCCAGGGCCTCGTGAAGAACACCGTGGGAATTGAATTGTACCAGAGGGAGCTTGAAAAGAAAAACAACGACCTCCAGGAAGAACTCAAATCCAGGGAGATGGCCCAGGAGCTTCTGAATCAAAGCCTGGGCAACCTGCGGAGAATCATCGAGGAGATGATAAAAACCATCTCCCTCATCGGCATCATAAAGGACCCCTACACAGGCATGCACCAGCAGAGGGTGGCGAACCTCTCAAAGGCCATCGGGGAGGAAATGAATCTCCACCCGGAGCAGCTACAGGGAATATACACCGCCGGGATGCTCCACGACATCGGCAAGATATCGATACCGACGGAAATACTCAGCAAGCCGGGCATGATCAGCGAAGTAGAGCTGATGCTGATAAGAACGCATCCCAAAATTTCGTACGAAATACTCAAGCAGATCGAGTTCCCGTGGCCGGTAGCGAAAATTTCATACCAGCACCATGAAAAACTTAACGGTAGCGGATATCCTGAAGGACTGAAGGGGGACGATATACTCCTGGAGGCGCAGATAATAGGGGTCGCGGACGTGGTTGAGGCAATAACGTCCCACAGGCCGTACAGGCAGGGACTCGGGATTAATTCCGCCCTGGAAGAGATTTCGAGGCTGAAGGGCGTCTGCTATAACAAGGAAGTGGTCGATATATGCATCAGGCTTTTCAAATCAAAAAAATTCTCATTCGACATGGAAAGAATTTAATTCCTACCTGTTTCTCTTGATGACTATAAGCGTGATGTCATCCTGCCAGACATAGGCCTTTAACTCCTCCACTATCCCTTTCTTGATTTCTTCAACCGTATTGCCGCCCAGCTGTTTCAATATTTCAACGAGTTTTCTTTCAGAGAACAGGATGTTATTTTTCCCGAGGGCCTCGATGACCCCGTCGGTGTAAAGAAGAATGACGTCGTCGATCCCAATGCTGAAACTGTTATCGGCAAGGTACCTGGCAATATCGTCTTTAATTCCCAGCCACATCCCGTTGGTTTTTATCGATTCAACCTCGCCCCTGTCGGCGCGGTAAATCAGAATGTCCTCATGCGCCCCGGCATAGACGAACGTCCCTTTGTCTGCCACGGAAAAAACGGTCATGGTGACGTACCTGTCCTCGCCGAGGGTTTTAATGTTTTCCGTAATGATCATGTTTATGATGGAAATAAGGTCCGCGGGCGATATCTGAGGGTTCTGGTTTATCACCGTTTTTATGGTAGTCTGAAGCATCATCATTATCAGGCCGGCAGGCACGCCGTGTCCGGACACGTCGCCTATTACCACCCAGTATTTATCCTTGACCCTGATTACATCGTAATAATCTCCCCCGACCTCCGAAGCCGGTTCCATGAAAGTGCAAATGTCATATCCTTCTATGGCCGGATTCTGGGGGAGGAGCACGGTCTGTATCTTCTTCGCCAGCGCCATCTCGCCCCACAGCGCGTCCCTGGCCTTCTGCAGTTCGAATGTCCGGTCCCTCACCATTTCCTCGAGATGATTGGAATAATCGTCCAGCTCCTTTCTTGCGAGCATCATGGTATGGGCCATCCTGTTGAAATTGCGGGTCAGGCCCCCGATTTCGTCTTCAACCTTGACCGGTATGTTTATGTCAAAATCCCCCCTGCTTATCTGCTGAAGACCATCGAGGAGCACCTTGAGAGGATGCACAAGCGTACCGATAAAAAAAAGCCTGAACCCCAGGAGGACAAATGCGAAAAGAACAACCGCCATAAGTATAAGCTTTGCGCCGAAGGGATGCATGTATTCCCTGTATGCCAGGTATGAATAACCGCATTCGTAGATCATGCCCTTCGCTAAATCCGGATACATGAAGGAGATATAGTGATATTTGCCGTCCTGTCTGTACCTCCTCGATGCCGCCGGCTCCATGGGTTTAAGATATCTCAGCAGCTCCCTCTTCAACTCCAGCCCCTCTTCGCGGGATGATGCAAGGCGCTTTTTTATTGCGGTTCCAAAATGCCGCATGTCTGTCCCGGACCATGCAATGCTGTTCGGGACCTCTTTCCTGAACCTGTCATTGGGAAGCCTGTCGATCTTGTTGTACCTGTAGATAACGTCCCTCTTGAGGCCCCTCAGGTACTTCAGGAGCGATGACTTCAATTTTCTGTCGGCCTTGTTTTTCTCCGCGAAATCAATTATCGATAGCCTGTATCCCTCGAAATAAGGCCGCGTGCCCGACATCAGCGCCGTCAAATCCCTGCTGAAAGTTTCCTCCTCGAGAGATCTTATCCCGTCAAAAACGGACGCGTTGTAAAATTCGTCTTTCAGCTCGAAAAAATTTATCTTGCTGATTTCATCGTTCGTCCAGTAAATCCTGCTGAATTCTCCATCCACGAGTGAATACTCCACGATATAATTGAGATCCCTCGGCTTATAGTCAGTCATGATGGAAAGAATCGACGATATCCCGTGTATGCTGTCGTAGGCGTCCTCCTTGTCCCTGAAGGAATAGTAGCCTATCCATTGCAGAAGGCACAGGAGGGTGACCATGCTTATGCCGACGATCTTTCCCATGAGGGATGTCTTGTCCCTCGTATAATTTATATAGATCACCCCGAGCAGGGAATATCCTATGACCGTCATCATGTCCCACGAAATCTGGAAAACGCCCCTGTCGATCAGCCCCTCCCTGCTTAAAACGTTAAGGGTGCTCGGTACGATTGTCCCCACGAGATAGGTTATGCCCATTATGAGTATCGTCCAGCGCGTGCCGTCTTTTATCGACATGACCTTCCATACCAGCAGGACGATGAACAATACCAGGTAAAGCTGGATTATGATCCCGATTATCTTGCTTATTGCATCAGCGTCAAAATCCCAGTAATGTCCGGCAAAAAGGAAAACCTTGTCCGCGGAAGCTGTTTTTGACGCGAAAATCAGGAAAACGGCGATCGAGACAAGGTACTGGGCGGCAAGCAGAATTTTCCCCTTGAATGCATCGGATTTTTCATCAATGTAATAAAGACACATGTTGTAATGCGCTTCGCTGATCATTATCACTCCAACGGTGAGCCACCTGTGATAGGCGGCACAGGGATGATAAAAACTGCCTGCAATGAAATACGCGAGGTTGAAAAAGACCTGGTATAAAAAGGCCATGCCGATATGAAATGTCGAGCGTGTCTTGCCGGATATTTTCAGGAAAAAAACGGCCAGCATCATGTGGAAGAATACCGGTATTATGGCGCCGGCCGAAAAAAAATCCGTATAGAAATTAATGGCTCCCCACCATCCTTTCGAATTTACGGTTTTAGTTATATTAAAATAAAAAGCCTCTGTCAATTAGTAATTGAAATATGCGGGCCGGGGCGCTTACTATATCGGCAGGGAGGATTCACGGCATGGCGAAAAAACTGATCATCGGCGGACGGGTCCAGGGAGTATTTTGCAGGAACTATTGCAGCCAGTACGCAAGGAAAATGGGGCTCGGCGGTTCGGCATCAAACATGCATGACGGCACTGTGAGGGTAATACTTTCGACTGATGACGATGAATTGATAAAAGAATTCATACAATTTCTTAAAACCAATCCGTACAATTATACTTTCTACGGGAGAATCGAAAGGGTGGAGGTCCTTGATTATTCAGGTCCTGTCAGCGGTGATTATGTTTTTTGATTATGCCAGAAAGCTCCCTTGAAATGGCCTCCGCGGCCAGCCTGTTTCCCGCTATATTGTAGTGAACGTTTCTTGGAATAAAAAGCCTTGCGCCCCCATCGGCGGCCCTTGAAAAATCCGGATAAATATTTATGTGCTTTATACCGCGTTTGCTCAGCCCTTCTCCAAAAATTCTGTCCGGCTGTAAAAAATCATAATCTCCCCTCCCGGTCCCGAAGCCCTTCAACACCGATTTTTGAAGCTCTTCATTGACCTGGATCTCAGCGGTTAAAAAAACGACGGCGAGCTCAATATTTTTTTTAGCGCACACCTCGCCCATCCTTTCGAGATAATAAAACGTGTCATCAAACTTCTTTTTTATCCTGGGATTGTTTTTGTGAAAAACATCGCTTTTTGACGTGGTATAAGCTATAAAGCCGGGTCCGGTAAAAGCCGGCTCGCTGTCGTTGTAAATCCGGGGTCCATGGACTACAACGCCTTCATATCCCTTCAACGCATCATACAGGGATTTAAAAAGGGACGCCGTCCTGATCATGGTATACCATTTCCTGCTGCTCAGGTCGTCCTCTATGGTAAGGCAGACAAGAACCAGGTCCGGATCGTATTTAATCCCTTCATGGACAATAAGGGAAAGATAGTCATGCGGGCCTATGCAGGGAGTGCCGAGATTATAAAGCTCGCAATTCCCGGCCTTCTTTTTTAGAAGTCCGCCCAGTATCGTCAGGAAGTTATACTTGTACGGGACCGTCCCGAATGCGTTTGAATCGCCAACAGCGACGATCCTGTAAGTACCGGGCGCCTTTTTTTCAACAAACTCGGCATCCTTGAAGCCCTGGGAATTTATTTTAAAATCGTAATCAAGGGACCCCGGTTTGCTTCTGTACAGGTTATAGCGCTTATCGAAAAGGAAAGGGCAGACCGTGATTTTATCGCATATAAAGAGTATAGCCTCCAGTATGACCATGAAGGCAATTATGGATCCCAAAACAGCCGCGAAAATTTTAATTATCCTTCTGACTGACAAAATTATCTCTCCCCTGATCCTTTCTTTTTATATATAATATACAATCCGTCGTCGAAAACCGGCACGAATCCCGTGAAATCTATAATATTTTTCTCATCATACTTTTTTACCAGAACCATTTTGACGGGATATCCGGACATTTCTATAACCCCGGACAGATCTATTTCGTGCCTGCCGTTGATATAATTCTTTACGGCCGGATAGTTTTCCCGGTTGAGCTCCCGGGGAACATCGTACTGAACAAGGTATCTTTTATACCATTCTATCTGCGAATCGGAAGTCAGGTGATATGTCTTGAAATTAAAGTAAACGGGCCGCCTGGTATAGGTCCTCACGTCGAGGCCGGTATAGTTGATGAACATGTCCGATTCCCGGGTATTTTTATTTATCCAGGAAAAAATCTCGTTTTCTATCGGGTATTTCGAGGAAAAGTTATACGGCACCAGCCATGTCCTGGGCAATGAACCCAGAACCCAGGCAATTATAACCGCAAGCATTACTGCTGAGGCCGCATTCGCAGCGGGTCTGAATACATGGTTGGCGGGCCTTATTTTTATCAGGATGGATGATGTCATCGCGATCCATGAGAGCGGTATTATTATCACGCTGATCCTGTACGGCGTCAGCTGAACGAGTATCGGAATCCTGACGAATCCAGAAACAATCGAAGACCCGACCAGGAAAAGGATGAGGCAGATATCGTAAAAAAGAAGTCGTTCTAATTTTTTATCTTCATCTTCGTTTTTCATTGCCGAGGGCCGTTCAGCGAAAATCATGCCATGGAATTTTTTGAAAAAATTATTCAGCCGGCCGATTCCCGATGAAGGCAACCTGCCGCCATTTCTCATCAATACCAGGGTAATCCCCGTAGACAGGAGGCAGAATACATAGAAAAAAACCGTCCTTGTGTCCAGGCTGGACAATGTCGGGATTACATGATGTTCCGGCGCCCTTATGAATTCGGATATTACAGAGGGGTCTAGAATCGTGAATTCATGCAGCCTGCTTTTCAGCCAGACATAAAAAGTATAGGGCATGACAGCCGCTAGATACAGGCCGGCGTTGAAGACCGCGCTTTTCAATACAATTTTTTCCCTGTAATAATCAAACGCCAGGCCCGCCATTACAGGGAAAAGAAGCGGAAGCGTGTACAGCGGATGGAATATGGTTGCCGCGGTCATAAGCGCGGCCGAAGCCCGGTGTTTACCGTCAACGTAGAATGCGATGCTGAAAAAAATAAAGGGAAAGGTGACCAGCTCCGGATCAAGAAAATTTATAAAAAGCCATCTGGCGCTGGGAATGGGATTGACGAACTTGACGAACAGCATCATCAGGACGAGAATGATCGCAGACGCGGACTCACCGGCGCCGGAGGTGAGATTATGGATTTTCCTGAGGCCGAGATACATGAACAGTATAGTGATGAGATGCAGGGCGAAATAAAGGTACTCTATGCCGTTCAGGCCGAGAAGCCTGCCGATGCCTGCTATGATAAATATATACGGAGTTACCTGGCTGTAATTACTCGTGTGATAATCTATGAAATAATCCCCGGGATAAGACGCCAGTCCCATCAATTTATAAATAAGGGGGAGTTCCTCTTCGTTGTTCCAGATTTCAAATGCGAATGAATAAACCAGGTAGAAAACCGACAGGAAAAATGCCGCACCAGCCAGTATTTTAAGATATCTCTTATAGTCCGCTTTCATAATACCAGTCATAAAATGATTTTAAAGATATGGCCTTTTTTTATTATAAAAATAAATAATCAAGCCCTTTATTTCGGTCAACCCGAAAACGGACGCTCATATCCGGCATTAATGAGCGCTATAATATCATTATTGAAACATGTAAAAAATCATCTTGCCGCGGCGATTGTCCTTATCCGCCTGAATTTTTCCTGGCTTTTTCAATAAGGTCGATGATTGAAGTGATTTTATTCACGGGAGGTGCGAGGGACTTTTCAATTTCATCAGCAGTGTAATTTTTTTCCAGAAAGTCCATAACCGGGATCCTTTCAAACCAGCAGTCCGGCAGTCCATGGCATGGCAGGCCGTTTTTCATGGTCCGGCAATACTTGAAATTAAGCCTGTGACCGAGAGATTTGCAGTATATATCAATATCGTCAAAATTTTCCATGAAATTTTAAATAAAACGGACCGTCTCAAAACCAATCAGGGGATCTGGAGACGGCCCGTCTTGTTCATCACCATTTCCCGGTTTTTCTCATTTCCGCCTTGGGATACCCCTTGATTTCAGCAAGGGAGTCATGAACTTCATCCTTTGACATCTCGTAATCCTTCAGCTTGCCCTGCATGTAGGCGTCATATCCATAAAGGTCCATCAGGCCATGACCGCTGAGGTTGAATATTATTACCCTGGCCTTCCCTTCCTCCTTCGCTTCCCTGGCCTTGCGGATGGCCGCTGCCACTGCGTGGCTGGTCTCCGGGGCTACTATTATACCCTCCGTTTTGGCAAACAGCATCGCGGCGGAATAACACTCGAGCTGGTTGATGGCAAGCGGCGTGGCCAGACCTTCGACCACTGCCTGCGAAACCAGCGGTGACATTCCGTGATATCTCAGCCCCCCGGCATGAATCGGGGACGGAACAAAACTGTGGCCCAGGGAATACATCGGCAAAAGGGGCGTCATCCTGGCTATGTCGCCATGGTCGTATACAAAAGGAGCCTTCGTAAGGGTCGGGCAGGATGCCGGCTCCACCGGTATTATTTCAATCTTCTCCCCGTTGATCTTGTCCGCCATGAACGGAAACGACAGACCGGCGAAATTGCTCCCGCCGCCCGCGCACCCTATAACGACATCGACCTTCTTCTCGCCGAACTTCTGCAGCTGCTTCTTGGCCTCCAGGCCGATGATGGTCTGGTGCAGCATGACATGATTGAGCACGCTTCCGAGCGAATACCTGGTCTTTCCGGTTTCGTCGGTAACGGCTTCTTCAATGGCCTCGCTTATCGCTATGCCGAGGCTTCCGGGCGTATCCGGATTTTTTTCAAGCACGTCTCTTCCGGCCTTTGTCTCCGGGCTGGGGCTCGGTATGCATTTCGCACCCCAGGTCTCCATCATTACCTTCCTGAAAGGTTTCTGGTCGAAGCTGATTCTTACCATGTAGACCTTGCACTCAAGTCCGAGAAGCGCGCAGGCGAAAGAAAGCGCGCTGCCCCACTGTCCCGCACCGGTTTCGGTAACGAGCTTCTTTATCCCGAACTCCTTGTTGTACCATGCCTGGGCTACGGCCGTGTTCGGCTTGTGGCTTCCGGCGGGAGAAAGGGACTCGTTCTTAAAATATATCCTTGCCGGCGTGCCCAGGGCTTTTTCCAGGTTGACCGCCCTTTGCAGCGGGGACGGCCGCCATCGGTATAAAAGTTCAAGTATGCCTTCAGGTATGTCGATCCATCTCTCCTGGCTGACTTCCTGCTCAATCAGGTTCATCGGGAAAACGGGCGCCAGCATGTCGGGCGATACCGGTTTGCCGTCCGGCCCGAGCGGCGGAAGCATCGGGGTCGGGAGATCGGCCGCGAGGTTGTACCACTTCTTCGGGATCTCGTCTTCGTTTAAAAATACTTTAATCATATATATCTCCTTTATATTTGTTTTCCTTCATCGGTTATTTTTCCTTCGGGACGCCTCGATCTCTATCATGTGCCGGAACGAAGAATTTTTTTTCCTGAGCTCCCTGGATCCCCTTGTTATCTTGCACAGGCTGAGCCCGAGCGCCTCTGAAATCTTCCTCTGGCTGATTCCCTTGTTGAGCAGCTTTACCAGCTCCCACCTCGATGAAATCTCGCTTATCTCGTTATTCGTGAGCAGGCTCTTGAGAAAATCCTCGATAATCTTTTCATCCTCGACCAGGGCCAGCGCCCCGGCGATTTCTTTGAGTTTGTACATGGCGGCACATCCGGTAAAAATGTTTCTATATGTAGAATCGTAACAGAAGGCCGGTTTATTTGTCAATATTTTTTTAAACCCGCTCAGTCGACCGGGACGGGACGGGGGGTCTTCATGCGCAGACCGACGATCCTTTCGAAGCCGGAATATATGCGGGAGGAATTCATTTCAAGAAAATCCATCAGCGGGCCGGCTGAGATGTGTCCCAGAAAGGCCTCCATTTCGCCTGAAAAAGACGAATCGAAGCTCTTCCTTGAATGTCCGTGGGCCACCTTGACGCGGCCCATGCGTCTTATGTCTCCATCGAAGTCGGGGCTTATGTGGTACAGTTCGTGAAATATCACCCTGATTTTTTCCCTGGCCGGAAGGTCGAAAAATTTGGGCATGTAGAAATAAATGAGGTAAAGAAGCGGCAGTTCCCCCTTCAGGATTTCCGGCATCGAATAATGCCGCCCGCTGTGCCTGACCACCTGCGATCCCTGCCTGAACCTCATCGGGACCAGCTTGCCGTAAGTCGCGCCGCGGCCGCCGCTCCTGTTCGAGGCTATGCAGACGGCTATCCTTTCATGGTCGATATGCCCGAACGAAGGCGAGAACCTGCATATTTCATTTATAACGCCGGTCAATTCTCCGGACAGGTCTATCGATTTACTGCGGGACATCAATTTTTACCGGCGAGCTGTATCATCTCCTCGGCGTGCCTTACTGAAAGGTCGGTGATTTTTTCGCCTGCGAGCATCCTGGCCACCTCCCTGACCTTTTCCCTGTCGTTCAGCTTCTGTACCGCGGTCGTGATTCTTTCGCCGATCCTGCCTTTCCTGACCGAGTAATGGTTGTCGGACATGGCCGCAATCTGTGGGAGGTGCGTGATTACGAGAACCTGCCTGTTCTTTGAAAGCGACTTGAGCTTCCTGCCGACAATCTCGGCAACCTTTCCGCCTATCCCGGCGTCGACCTCGTCGAAGATGAGGCTCTCGACGATGTCCCTCGCCATGATAACATTTTTGATCGCGAGCATGATCCTGGACATTTCGCCGCCGGACGCCACCCTTGACAGCTGCCTCAATTCCTCGCCCTTGTTCGCGGAAAGGAGAAACTCTATCTTGTCGATCCCGTGGGGATATAAAATGTATTTCCTGCTGTCGCTTTCTATTTCGCCGTCCGGACTGGTCTCCCTGGTTATTGAGACCTTGAATACCGTGCCGCCCATGCCCAGATCGCCCAGCTCCTTCATCACCAGGTCCTCGAGTTTTTTCGCTGCGTTTTTTCTTTTTTCAGAAAGTTCCAGCGCATATTTTTTAGCCTCGGCCACCGTCTTCCTGAAGTCTTCGTTCAACTTCTCTTTTTGTTCGTCTCCCGATGAAATGGCCTCGAGCTCCCTCCCGGCTTTTTCCGCGTAGGCGAGGATTTCCTGGATGCCGTCCCCGTACTTCTTTTTCAGGCTGGAAATGAGGGAAAGCCTCTCCTCAACCTGGTTAACCCTCTCGGGAGAGTAGTTTATCCGCCTCTCGTAATTCTTAAGGAAGCCCGCCGCGTCCTCAAGGGAATAGAGGGATTCCTTGATGGAATCCAGGATACCGGAAATTTCAGGATCGTACTCCGATACCCTGGCCAGTCCCTGTTCGGCTTTTTTCATCCTCTGGAGGGCGCCCCCTTCCCCCTGAAGGAGGCCGACGGCAGAATTGATTTCCCTGAAAAGCTTCTCGGCATTGGCCAGAATTCCGGACTCGGTCCTCAGCTCGTCCTCCTCGCCCGGCGCGAGCTTCGCCGACTCTATCTCCCTGATCGCGAACGTATTGTACTCGATCCTCCTGGCCTTTTCCCTTTCGTCGATCTCGAAGGAGGCAAGGCGGTTTTTAATATCGGCCAGCCTCTCGTGGATGGCCCTGATCCTTTCAACATCCGGCTGGTGGCCGCCGAATCCGTCGAGCATTTCCCTGTGCCTTGAAGTCCTGGCTATGTTCTGGTGTTCGTTCTGGCCGTGTATATCGACGAGATAGTCGGATATCTCCTTCATTTTGGAGATGGGGATCTGGACGGAATTCGCGAAGGACCTGCCTTTACCGCTGGAATAAAGCTCCCGTCTCAGGACAAGCGTGTCATTGTCGACATCTATCCCAGAATCATCCAGTATGCGCCTGACCTCGGGCAGATTGGAGATATCGAAGACGCCCTCGAGCGATGCCTTCTCGAAACCGGTCCTTATCATGTCAGTGGTCATCCTCTCGCCCATTACCGCCGAAAGGGCGTCTATGAGTATGGACTTGCCCGCACCGGTCTCGCCGGTGAGTATGTTGAGCCCCTGGCCGAATCCGATTTCAAGGTCCTCGATTATCACGAAATTTTTTATCGAGAGCTTAAGAAGCATCGTTCCGTTCCTTCATATCATCCCCAGCCCAGCTTTTCCCTGAGTATCTCGTAGAAATTTTTTTCGGGGTGGGTGATGAGCTTGATTTTTTTGTCGGTCTGGCTGAAGATTATCTCGTCATCTCCGTCTATTTGGATAGCCTCCTGACCGTCAATTGTCAATAATAAATTTTTGGCGTCTGATACGATTCTCGCCTTCAGGACTGAATCGGACTGAATGACGATGGGCCTGTTCGCGAGGGTATGGGGACAGATCGGGGTGATGAGGTAGATGTCGGCCGCGGACGGCACTATGATCGGCCCGCCTGCCGAGAGAGAATAGGCCGTTGATCCGGTGGGCGTCGAAATGATGAGCCCGTCCCCGTTGTAGGTTGTGAAATGACTGCCGTTTATCTCCAGCTCGATGCCAATGGCCCTTGAAAACGCCCCTTTGGATATGACAGAATCATTTATGAAATACATCCTCTCTACAGTCCTGCGGTTCCTGACCCTGGCCACCTCCATGACGTTCCTGTCGGCGGAAGTGTAGTTGCCGTTTATGGTCTCGCCGAGATACTTGAAGCATTCTTCCGGATTGAATTCGGTCAGGAATCCTAGCCTTCCCCTGTTTATCCCGAATATGGGCCTTCCCGCGTCCACGAACATCCTTGCCGTCCTGAGAAAGGTGCCGTCTCCGCCGATGACGACGACCAGGTCCGGCGTGCCGATGAAATCTTCATTTGCAGCCGCACACCTCCCCAGGACGTCTTCACCGCTATAATCGCTTTCCGGCAGAAGGACTTCGACATTCTTTGACTTTAAAAAATCGACCACTTTTACGAGAAGCTTTTTAATGTCATCGTCATTCGGGCGGAAATTTATCGAGACCCTTTTTATCATGTTTTTTTATTATCGAGTTTTTTAAAATCTTTATCCGGAACGGCCTTCCGGTTAACGGAAAAATCCCTGCGGCGGACCAATAATATTTACGATTAAGGCTTCGGGATTAAAAAATAATCCATCGCACACGGAATGCAGTCAATAAAAAAATCGGAATTTGTTTGACTGCGGCCGTTTTAAAGGTATCCTGTCATGCATTGCTTTCTGCCGGTCATACCGGCGGGACCGGTCTTTTCCCTGGTATTATCGTCGAAACGGTAAATCATCTCCGGATACAGGTCGTCTGATGAGGTTCAACGAAAAAACTTTCGCGCAGGATTATGACGGGAGACTGTCCTCGGAGGGATATCCCGGCCTTCTCCTCGACGCCGTTATCGCCGAGTTCGACGCGGGTTCATCCATAGCTGATGTCGGGGCCGGCAGCGGACTTTTCGCGCTTCCCCTTTCGGAGGCCGGTTTCCATGTCACCGCAATAGAGCCTTCCAGGGAGATGATCAGGATCATGGAAAGCAAAATGAGTCCCCGTACCGACGGATCATTAAAAATAATCCACTCCTCATGGGAGGATTACCGCTGCGGCAGGTTTGACGGTCTGATCTGCATGCATTCCATTTATCCCATGGTGGATCCTTCATCTGCCGTACAAAAGATGGCAGGTTGCTCCTTTAAATCCATAGTGGCCGTGCGGTCGGACGATTCAGGCCCGTCTCTGAGCGATGCCGTCAGGAAAAAACTATGCGCCGCCAGGCCCGAGGTTAAATTTAACGCCGTCATAACGAATATACTGGAAAAAAAAGGTATACCCTTCACGTCAAAAAGATTCCGTACGGAAAGGTTCACAAGGTTCAAAGACCCTTCATCGGAAGCTGATTATTTCTCCCGCCACATCGGCCTGGACCAAAACAGAAAAGGCGAAATAATCGGGATTCTTCTGGAAAAAGCGGAATTGATCAACGGGGAGTATTTTATTAAATCGACTTACGACGATGTTTTTATTATATTTTAAATGATTTATCCAATGACTGAAGGAAGCGTAATAAACCGTGGCGAGCTGAAAAACAGGCTGGAAGGAGACATAAAACTTTTCAGGGATCTTTCCAAAATATTTATGGATGACCATCACGCCCTGCTTGATTTGCTGCGCCGATCGATCAGCGACGGGGACTGTCCCAAGCTGGTTAAAGCCGCGCATACCCTGAAGGGCGCGGTGTCAAACTTTTCCGCCGAAAGGGCCTGCAACGCGGCAAGGATGCTTGAAGAGATAGGGAGGAGCAACTCCCTTGATCTGGCGGATGAGGCGTTTGCCGTTCTTGAAAATGAGATCTGCTCGCTGCTGGATGAAATCAGGGCCCTCGGCGAAAAGGACAGTCTATGATCCGGCCCTTTTCAGGGTCCTGATAAATGCCGCCGCGCCTCCTGCGGCTATCATTATTGAACCCAGCCAGACAAGCCACATGAGCCTTTTCCTGGATATCTCTATCACGGCGCTTTGCGGAACCTTTTTCTTCAGGTCCGGGTCGATGCTCAGAATAATCTTCCTGCTGTTTGCATTGATTTCCACAAGCGAGACCTTTCTCCCCGTGCCCCCGATGACCGCGTCTATGTTCCGCTCTCCCTCGTCCGTAATCTTTATGCCCGGCGAAACTGCCGCGCCGTTTATTCGCAGTTCCGCGAATATGACAGGCCGGCTGGTGGCCATACCCGTGAAATTAAATTTAATGAATTCTATTTTCAGATCGCCTGCCGTTCTCGCTTCGCCTTTCGTCATTTCTATCCCGTCAAACATGTCCGTTCCGGAGCTGTAGCCCAGGGGGCTGATGTACAGGTCGCTCAGCAGGCCGGCCTCGATATAAGGCTCCCTGTAAAGGGATTTCATCTTGACGTCAGTGTAATACGGGGTCCTTATTTCGCTATTAATGCCGGACCGTGACCTGTCGAATACCAGATATGTCTTTCCGCTGCCGGCCATCCCATTGAAGGTCACTGACATCCCGCCCGATTCCTTCTTTACCCCCTGGACCAGTTCAACCTTTTCCGAAGTGGAATGGTATCCGGAGCTCGAGATCCCGAGTATTAGAACTGCCAGTCCAACATGTGAAAGCCTGGACGGAAACAGCGACGCCGCCCTGATTTTTGCCAGGTCGTATATCGATCCGGCGATAATAAACAGGGACGCTGCGGAAAGGGCGTACGGTACGGGATTGGACGTGTGCGGTGCATTATGGGCAAATGAAACCGCGGCGGCCAGCACGGCAAAAACCGCGTCCTTTTTTGAAAACGGTTTCTTTAAAACCATGGCATTCAATGACGCGGCTATGAGTACCGGGATTACAAGCGCGATCGGAATCGAAGCGCTGTTGTAGAAGCTTTCAGTAACGGCGACGGGATTTACGGCAAAAAGCCCTGAAATGATGGGCATGGACGTCCCGAACAGCACCAGCCCGGAATATGCCAGTATCACCGCAATTCCATACACGCATAACATGTCCCATGACCACTGGCCTTCCAGCGGCCTGGATTCCATTTTTTTTCTGTTTTTTACAAAAAGAAAAACCGAGATCGCCAGGTAAAACAATATGAAGGACACGAGATATTTTGAAATCGCGGACTCGCTGAATGAATGAACTGAAAAATTCGAAAGCACACCGCTCCTCGTGAGGAACGTGCTGTAAAAGACAAGGATCAGATAAACAAAAGAAAGGCCGATATTGGTCCTGACCAGCTCCCCCCTCCTCCTCTGAAGGACAACCCCGTGCACAAGGGCCAGGACAACCAGCCAGGGTATGAGGGATGAGTTCTCGACCGGGTCCCAGCCCCAGTACCCTCCCCAGCCGAGTACAATATAAGCCCAGTATCCGCCGAGGAAAATCCCGGCGCCGAGCGTGACCATGCTGAACATTATCCAGGGCCCGGCCTTTTCTATCCATTCGCTGACGGTATTCCTGATCAGCGCGGATACGGCGAAGGCGAACGGAATTGTCGCGGAGGCATAACCAGCGAATAGAACCGGAGGATGGATAACCATCCACGGATTGATGAGCAGGGTGTTCATTCCAAGCCCGTCCGCCGGCATATCTCCGGGGAGGAACATGTCCGGCCTTTTAGCCCAGACATGGGAGAAGGGGCTCTCGACTGCGACCACGAAAAGCAGGAAGGACTGCGTCATTACTATCACGGACATAGTGATGCCGTCATTCCCTGCCCTCTTTGACGCGATTACGCCCATGACATTCAGAAAAAGAATCCAGAGCAGAAAGCTGCCTTCCTTACCGGCCCAGAAAGCCGCCACGAGATATGGAACAGGAAGCCCGTTCGACGAGTTTTCATAAACGTATGAATAATAATACCTGTGGGACAAAAAAGCCTCGAGCAGAACGGCACAGGCGGCGAATATCAACAGGCCCGAAGCATAAAAAAATTTCTCCATCAGGCCCCTGTCCGTGCCCTTTTCCCTTTTAATGCAGAACATCAATGTGAATAATGAAACTATAAACGCGGTCTTTATTAAAATCGATCCGGGGTTCATCTTTTTTCCTTTTTCTGGTATTTTGAAGGGCATTTCAGCAGGACCTTGTCGGCCAGGAAAATATCCTTCTCCCTGTCGTATTTACCGATCAGGACGATCCTGTCTGAGTGTTCGAAGTTTGCGGGTTTTGATCCCCCGTGATATACCTTCATGTCTTCCGCGCCTTCGAAGACAAGAAACCCGTAGCCTTCAGCGGTCTGCCTTACAGGGTAATTCTTTTTCAGGCTCCCTATTATCTGGACGTGCCTGCCGCTGTTTCTTGCCTCCCGGAATGACACGTAAGGGGAAAACAGGTTGTCGCTCATCGCGAAAAAGGCTGCTATCATCAGCGCCAGGGCGGCCGTAAAAATAATGACGTTCCTGACCCTCATTGCGCATCTAGCCTTTTTTCAATCTTTCTTGTTTTCATATCGATCCTTACAAGCAGTCCCGCGAGTCCCGCCCAGATGATCAGCACTACTATCATGACAATCCACAGCACCCCTTCTGGATTTTCAGCGTCTTTTGCTTCGCCGTTTTCAGTTTTTTTGCTTTCAACGGCGGCCGTAGCTTTTCCGAAAAGGTGCGCGGACGGAATACAGTTCATCAGCAATAAGGTGGCAAAAACAAGACCTGTTAATCTATTTTTCATTTCGGTTAATTACCATCCTTGCCTCTATGGCGGATATCCTGTTCATCAGGGACAGGATATAAAAATACAGAAGGGTGAATGATACCAGGGAAAAGGCCAGTGTGATCCTCATTTTATCGTCAAGGAAAAGCTTCTTTTCCGGATTGATCAGCGGAGCGGGGTGAAGCGAAGGATAAATCCTGGGCACCATGAAAACGAAGAAGGGTACGGTAAACATGGCCAGCACCAGGTAGGCGGACGAAATCCTTGAACCCCGCTCTTTCCTGCCCAGAGCGCTCCTGAGGCTGAAGTAAGCGGAATAAACAAGCAAAAGGAAAACTATCGATGTCTCCCTGGGATCCCAGTTCCAGAAGCTGCCCCAGCTCATCTTTGCCCATATGGAACCGGTCACCGTAGTCAGGACGATAAGCACCATGCCGATAATGCATGAATTATGCGAAACATCCGCGAGCCGGGCCCTTTTCTTTTTATCGTCGAACAGATACCCGATGGAGGCTGTCCCGGCCACAAGAAACGACAGCACGGAGGCCCAGGCGGCCGGTACGTGGAAATAAATGATCCTGCTGGTGTCGCCGAGTATCTCGGCCCCAGGTGCCCACTGGAACGCCAGGACCACGGTAAGGGGCATGAGGATGTATACGATTCTGAAGATATTGATCATTCTTCAATCCACACGTGCCTGAAAAGTAAAAAAGATAAAGCGGCGATCATTCCCGAAAAAGCAAGTAAAAAAAACGGGTTGCCCAGTCCGCAGGCGGCCCGGTTTTCCAATGATCTGATCGTGCCGTTGATCGCGGCCCATAAAACCGGGATAAGAATCGGGAAAGACATTATCGTGAACAGGGACCCCCTGCCCCCGGCCCGCGAGACCATCGCGGCGAGGAATGTTGAGGTCGCGGATATAGCAAGGCCCCCGGAAAAGACGGTCGCGATGAATACCGCCGCGCACTTTACCTCCACCTGCAGGAAAAAAATAAAAACCGGCGTTATGAAAACCTGTATGACTGCGAAGAAAACCGCGTTATATATGAGCTTAGACAGGTATACGGCATCCGTCCCGATTTTATTGTTCATGAACATGAAGGTCCCCTGGTCGACCTCGCGCACGAATATATGGGAAAGTCCGTTCATGGCGCTGAAAAAAAATATCATCCACAGCAATAACGATATTATCTGCGGCGAAAGGGGAACGCCCGAGGTGACTATTCCTATGGAAACGGTCATCGTGCCCGCGAAGGAAATGGAAAGATTCACGGCGAATCTCGACCTGAGTTCAACCCGGAAATCCTTCAGCAGGTTCCTGAATATCTCACCCGCCAAGCAGAATGCTCCTTTTGCATAATTGCTTCACATGGATGTCGTTGGTGGCTATGACAACGAGCATCCTCTTCGACACCGATTTAATATATGAAAAAACCGCCTTTTTGCCGTCCGCGTCGAGATTGGTTTCCGGCTCGTCGAGAAACAGTGCGGGAGGATCGTTCATGACCGCGGCTATGAATTTCAGGCGCTGCTTCATTCCGGAGGAATAATGTCCCACCCTCTTGCCGAGATGCACGGTGAGCCCGAACCTGTCGGCAAGCTCCTCCGTTTCCGGGCCTATCCTGCCGGTCGCTGACGCGAAGCAGAGGTTTTCCATCCCGTCAAGGTCGTCGTACAGGTTCATGTAGGGCGCGGTAAAGCCGGACAGCCTGGCGGCCGTTTCAGCTTCAATTACATCCTGACCATATCGGAATTCAATCGATCCCGAGGAGGGGAGCATGATTCCTGCAAGTATTTTAATGAGGGTGGTCTTGCCGGAACCGTTCTTACCGGTAATGGCGAGCGAGTCCCCGGTCGAGACATCGAGTTTCATACCTGAAAAAACGGGACGGCCTTCATATTCCTTTGTTAAAGAGACTGCGGACAGACTAAACAGCTTCATCAATAATCCATTTTATCGTATCCTCGATCGGGTGCACGGGCTCCCAGCCCAGGCTTTTTCTTATTTTCGAATAATCCCCGATCGAGCAGGTGATGTCGTTTTTTCTTAAAAGATCATTTTTCGTTATGATTTTCATATCCCTGCAGGTTTGATTTTCAAGAATCTTTATTATATCAATGACCTTTATTCCCCTTCCGCTTGATATGTTGAAAACCTCGCCTGATTGAAAATTTTCCATTATGCGGTTATAGGCGTCAATGACGTCCCTGACATCCAAAAAATCCCTCAGCACGTTCACATTCCCCAGTTCCAGCTCCTTTTTGCCGTCACGGAAAGCGCAGATAATTTTAGGAACCACAAAATTCAGCGACTGGCCCCTCCCGATATGGTTGAAGGGCCTCGCGATGACTACAGGAATGCCGTATTCCCTGTTGAAGGCGTGACATATGTTTTCAGCCGCGGCCTTGCTTGCCCCGTAATGATTGACCGGCCTGATCCCGGTGTTTTCCGTAATGGGCTGCTCCTTTTCCGGGACTATGCCGTAAACCTGGGACGAGCTGACCATAAGAAATTTCGGCTGCCTGTCGAGTCTGGCGGCCCCGTACAGCAGGTTCATGGTTCCGCTGACATTTGTAGAATACAGGGTCCCCACGTTGTCGAAATCAACCCTGGAGATCGCGGAAAGATGTACGATAAAGTCAGGCCTGACCCGGTGAAGGCAGTCGTTTACTGCGGCAAGATCGGTTATATCCAGGGAAAAATTATTTTCGCCGGCGCATGAAAGGTCGATCCCGAAGACCTCCTTCCCCTGTCCGGCAAGATTGTCTTTCAGGATCCTACCAACGAATCCGTTTATTCCAGTAATCAGTACACGCATCAGTCAGATAGAATCGATATTATTTTAATCTATCGAGATCCCTCTTGATCATTATTTCAACGAGTTCCTTGAACTTGACCCTGGGCTCCCAGCCCAGCCTGGTCCTGGCCTTCGTGAAATCGCCTAGCAGAAGCTCGACTTCCGCGGGCCGGAAAAACTTCGGATTGACCTTGACGAGAGGTTTGCCTGTTTTAGAATCCGAACCGATTTCCTCGGGGCCCTTGCCCTTCCACACGATTTTTTTCCCGATATATTCAAACGAGTGCTCGATGAATTCCCTTACCGAATGCGCCTCTCCCGTGGCCACAACGTAATCTTCCGGCGCCGGCTGCTGGAGCATCATCCACTGGGCCTCAACAAATTCCTTGGCGAATCCCCAGTCCCTTTTCGCGTCCATGCTCCCTATTTCAAAAAATTCCTGTTTCCCGTAATGTATCCTCGCAACGGCGTCGCTGATTTTTCTGGTCACGAACTCGATTCCCCTCAACGGCGATTCATGATTGAACAGTATGCCGGAACATCCGAAAATGTTAAAGGACTCCCTGTAATTCACCGTTATCCAGTGGCCGTAGAGCTTGGCGGCGGCATAAGGGCTTCTCGGATAAAAAGGCGTTTTCTCGGTCTGCGGAACTTCCTGCACCTTTCCGAACATCTCCGAACTGGAAGCCTGATAGAACTTTATCCCGGGATTGACTATCCTCACGGCCTCAAGCATCCTTGTTACCCCTATTGCCGTTATTTCACCCGTTAAAACCGGCTTCTCGAAGGAAACCGCTACGAAACTCTGAGCAGCCAGATTGTATACCTCTTCAGGCTTATACCTGTCGAATGTCCTGATAAGGTTCCCCGTGTCGAGGATGTCCACCTCCAGGAGCTCGACATCCTTGAAAACGCCAAGCTCTTCAAGTCTCCAGAAATTCGGGGAACTTGTCCTTCTGTATCCGCCGTATACCTTGTAACCTTTGTTAAGAAGAAACTGCGCCAGATAGGCGCCATCCTGTCCTGTTATACCGGTAATAAAGGCGTTCTTTCCCATAAAACACTCCCAAAGTCAGTTATTTGGCAATTCAATCAATCAGATATGATCGCAGCAATATGTCATTTTACCCATGATAATTGATCCACAGACTAAAATGGCATGATATTAATGCAAATTATATTAATATTTTTTTGTGAAATGTCAACAACTATGAGAGCCTGTATATACAATTTTCAGAATTGTTAACCGGCAGAACCATGAATCCGTATTAACCTATGGATATGGCCTCCAATTATTTCTTTGAATTAATAAATACATCAGACCATGCGGCATATGCCAGGCCGAAATTCCAATTTAACGCGGGCCGGACATGTATATTTCAATGCAAAAACTCCTTGAATTCCTTGACTTTCTGTTTTAAAAAATATGATCCTGTAAATCTTACAACACTTCATGGAGTCCGGGATTATAAATGAAAATTGCAATAAACGCGCGGGTGCTTAATGAAAGAAAAGGCGGGCCTGCGCGGTATACCTATAATATACTGAAGGAGCTTGCCAGGACCGATCTCCGCAACAAGTACTATATACTGCTGTATGACAGGGTGGATTTCGACTTTGAAATGCCCGGGAACTTCAACGTCATTATTTTCAAAACAAAATCAAAAATCATATTCGACTATTTCATTATTCCATATTTTACGAGAAAATACAAAATCGATGTTTCAATCTTTCCGAAAAACACCTTCTCACCGCTGGTAACCGGAAAAAAAATTCCGTTCTTCAACGACATCGTATATTTTGAAAAGCTCGGGTTCAGGGAATTCAAGTTCTTCGACAATCTCCATCACAAAATCATGATACCCGTAGCGGGAAAGCTGTCATACATCAATCTGTCCATATCCGAGTATACCGCAAAGAGGATGACGGAACTATTGAACATTCCCCCGGATAGAATTCGCGTCATTCTCCTGGGGATTGAAAAGAGCTTCAGAAAAATAAAAAATGCCGCGTACCTTGACCGCGTATCAAAAAAATACGGCCTCCGGTTTCCGTTCTTTTTTTATGCCGGGTCGTTAAGTCCCCGTAAAAACATGAAAAACGTGATACAGGCCTTCATTAAAATCAAGGACATGACCGGCCACAGAATATATTTCACGGCCGGGGACTCATGGAGGGACGAGGAGATATTCAGGCTGATAGAGGAAAACGGCCTTTCCGAAAGGATCATCAGGCTCGGATTCATAAGCGACGAAGAACTGGCCGCGATGTATAACCTGGCGGACTGCTATCTCTATCCCTCGATATATGAAGGATTCGGACTGCCTATACTGGAGGCCCAGGCATGCGGATGCCCGGTCATCACCAGCAGCGTAACGAGCTGCCCGGAGGTCGCCGGGGAAGGCGCGGCGATAGTCGATCCTTACAATGTGGACGAGATAGCCGGGGCCATGCTTAAAATGGCGACCGACTCAAGGTACAGGAACCGGATGATAAAACTGGGATATAAAAACGCGGCCGGGTATTCGTGGAAAAAAACGACGATGGTATTGAAAAAGATTCTCGACGGAATAGAATCCGGGATTGCGAAATCCTAACTGAATCTTCTTCGCCATTCTGCCGGATCTATTGTTTTGCCCATCCTTCCGAACAGCCCGTCCAGGAGGCCCCTGAACATGAGATACAGCCTGGACGCCTTGCGGTCGTCGTTGAACAGGAATATGGAAGCTGTTTTGATGAAAAACTTTTTCGGGAGAACGGCCAGGCAATACAGGGGATACTTCGAACGATGGTTTTTCTTCACGAAGTAAATCTCGTTTCTAAGCGAATAATAACCCCAGATCAGGAAATCCGAAATGGTCGTCCTGCTGACCCTCCTGCCCATGAACGATTTTACGGTCCTTATCCTTCCGGTGCTGCCGCCCTCCTTGTGGAGTATCCTGCTCCTGCACTCGACAAGCAGCCTGTACCCGGCCTTCATGGCCCTCGCGCACCAGTCGCTTTCCTCGTGGTACATGAAATAATTTTCATCCATCATCCCGATGTCATCGATCAGGGCCCTTTTGACCAGCATCGACGCACCGATAATGGATTTCATTTCAAGTACGCCGTTCAGCCGTTCAGAATCCGGCATACCGTCATAACTGCCGTTTCCAATCCCCTTCCAGCCCACATTGTCATTGCCGAGGGTTTGTATCCGCTCCGGCTCATGATAGAAAAGCAGCTTTGATCCAATAATTCCGCTTGAAGGGTCCCTTTGCGCGAGTTCCACCATCAATCCGAGCGTGTCCCTGAAAATCAACGTGTCGCTGTTGAGGATCCAGAAATGCTCCGAGTCCCCCCTGGCAATTCCGTATCTCATTCCGATATTGTTGCCCGCCGAAAACCCGTTATTCACATCGGAATGTATCAAAATCACGGGCTGGTTTCTTCCGGTCTTCCTGGATTTTTTTTCCCTTATTTTCACCAAGGCTGCATTTTCGGAATCAGCCCTTTCATAGTATATCACGTCCAGCTTCCGCAGTTTCAGGCTTTCAAGGATCCTTTCAACGGAGTCGTTTGTAGAACAGTTGTCTACTATCACCGCCTGGTAATTATCATAACCGTTCTTCCCGATGCTTTCAAGACAGTCGACCGGGTCCTTCCATGAATTGAAATTGAGCAGTATTATGTAAACCTTCGGCTTCATATGTTTCCTTAATCGATCCTCATTGAAATATCCGGTTCATTTTACAAGGGAACCCAGCAGGAATGCCAGTTTGAAAAAAATGCTCCTGCCGGCAAGAAGGTAGTTTCTGTGCCTGAACGCAATCCTGAATGCAGAAAAGTGGATGGCGCTTTCATTAAGATCGCCGTAAAACAGGAGCCTGTCCCTGATGACCGATTTCTCGCGCTCGTTGAAGACCCCGGACCCGAGGAACGATGCGCAGGCCTCAATTTCCCTTTTGAACGAAGCGGATTTTTTCTCCTTCGATTCCCTGAACTTCCCGGCAAGACCGAGCCTGACGCTCGCCCCGGTATCGTTTGCCGGGTGCTGCCGGTACCTGGTCAGCACCATGTCAAGGCATTTGACGCCGTCCATCGTGGACGCGACGGTCGCGAACCACCAGTCATGGTACATCGCTCCCTTCGGGACCGGCAGACCCTTGTCCGCGACATCCCTCCTGAACATGGTCGTGCAGCCGGTCACATAGTTTCTGAACACGAAGAACCTGAACTGGTCGTCCGTTTCCGCATAATGGCCTGAACCACCAAGAAGGGATCGGGATATAACATTGCCGCTTTCATCCACAAGCTCGGCATCCGAACAGATGAGGGAATGGTTTCCGATTTCAGACAGCAGGATCTCGATTTTTTCAGGGAACCAGATGTCGTCCTGGTCGCAAAGGGCGATGAATTCACCCCTGCAGAGGGACACGGCCTTTGCGAAATTCTGCACGAATCCGAGGTTTTTCTCGTTCCTGTACAGCCTCAGGCCGTGATTTTTTTTATAGCTGTTTAATATATTTATGGTGCCGTCTGAAGAGCCGTCGTCGCAGACCACGACCTCCAGGTTTTTATGCGTCTGTGAATAAACTGAATCCAGCTGGCACCGTAAAAACCTTTCGCCGTTATAAGTGGCCAGCGCGACAGACACCAGCGGCGTCTTAGTTTTACTGTCTTTTTTCGTAGTTTTTCTCGATCCAGTTCTTATATTCCCCGCTCCTGAGCCTGGCTATCCATTTCTCGTTTTCCAGGTACCATTTTATCGTTTTATCAAGCCCGCGGTCGAAATCATAGGTCTGCTTCCATCCAAGCTCCATTTTTATCCTGTCGCAATTGATGGCGTAGCGCCTGTCATGGCCGGGACGGTCTTTCACGTATGTTATCAGTTTTTTATAATGCTCCTTGTCCTTTCCTGTCAATGCCGCCATCTTTTCGCAGAGCACGTTGAGGAGCTTGATGTTCTCCCATTCGTTCTCCCCGCCGATATTGTAGGTTTCGCCCGTTTTCCCTTTATTGAGGATGGCCCAGACCCCGGAATTGTGGTCATCCACATACAGCCAGTCCCTTATGTATCTTCCGTCGCCGTAGACGGGCAGGGACTTTTCCTCCTTCATGTTCATGATCATGAGGGGGATCAGCTTCTCCGGAAACTGGTAGGGACCGTAATTGTTGCTGCAGTTCGACAGGGTCACTGAAAGCCCG
This sequence comes from Spirochaetota bacterium, assembly GCA_025457915.1. Taxonomy (GTDB): domain Bacteria; phylum Spirochaetota; class UBA4802; order UBA4802; family UBA5550; genus JALOTL01. Next base: position 44,337 of record JALOTL010000001.1, read on the forward strand.
TAGGTGTGGAAATAGGCGAGCACCAGGTGGTCAGAAGACGCCTTTGAAGCGGAGTAAGGGCTCCTCGGATCATAGGGGGTGTTTTCGAAAAAAAAGCCGGTTTCACCGAGCGAACCGTATACCTCGTCCGTGCTGACGTGGTGAAAATGCGTCCCCTCCTTCCCGACCCATGTCTCCCTGGCCACCTCGAGCAGATTGAACGTGCCCATTATATTCGTCTCTATGAATTCCTTCGGCCCGAAGATCGACCGGTCGACGTGGGACTCGGCCGCGAAATGTATAACGGTATCAATATCATATTTCTCGAAGATATTTTTAATGCGCCCGTAATCCCCGATGTCGGCCTTTTCGAAAAAATACCTGCTCCCCCCGAATTTGTCCTCGACATCGGACAGGTTGTCCGGATTTCCGGCGTATGTAAGTTTGTCGGCATTAATTATCCTTCCATTGAAATCGGTGCCGTTGAGCAGGTAATGTATGAAGTTCGAACCGATGAACCCGGCCCCGCCGGTCACCATGAGGTTTTTCAGGGTTCTCAATGAAGTCCTCCTATCTGTTGTTTCTCATTTTTTTAAAGAAGTCGTCGAGCGCGTCCTGCCAGCTGCGGATCTTTATCCCGAGTTTTTTCTTCACCTTGTCCTTGGAAAGATAAGAATTTTTCGGCCTCTCGGCGCGTGTCGGATACTCCGCGGTCGTTATCGGAAGGATGGCGACTTCCCTCTCGGTCAGCCTGTTTTTTTTCGCCCTTGAATATATCGCGGCGGCGAATTCATGCCAGTTCGTCCTGCCCTCGTTTGTGAAATGGTAAAGGCCGAAATTCTTCACATTGTTCTTTACGATGCTGATTATAAGATCCGCAAGGTCCCTGGAATACGTCGGGCTGCCGTACTGATCTGAAACGACTTTCAGTTCGTCCCTTTCCTTGAAGAGCCTGAGCATGGTATATACGAAATTATTTCCGTGCACGCCGAAGAGCCATGAAACGCGGAAGATGTAATACCTGTCAAGCATGTCCATTACGTTCTTCTCTCCCTGCAGCTTGCTCAATCCGTAAACGCTTTTCGGCCCGGCAGCGTCCTTTTCCTTGTATTCGCCGTCCTTTTCGCCTGAAAAAACATAATCCGTGGATATATGGATCAGGGATGCGTTTTTTTCCTTTGCAATCCGCGCGATATTCAAAACGCCCTCCGCGTTAACCTTGAACGCGAGGTCCCTTTCATCTTCGGCCTTGTCCACTGCGGTATAGGCGGAGCAGTTGATTATCCAGTCTATGTAGTAGTCCTTGATATATTTCCTGAGGGCGTCATCGTCGGCAATGTCGATTTCCTTGTCGGTTGCTATAAAATCAATATAGTTGTCTATCAGTCCGTTTTCGATATCGGTACCGAGCATGCCCCTGTTTCCAATAAGCCAGATCATGGGAAAACCTCTGCATTTTTAAGCAATGGAAGAACCTCGTCCTTCTCGGAGACTATCGGTTTGCCTATTTTCCAATCGACGGAGATTTCCGGATCGTCCCATCTGATCCCCCTGTCGCATTCCGGGGAGTATTCCTCGGTGCATTTATAGAGGAGATGGACATCGTCCGTCAGGGCCGCGAACCCGTGCGCGAACCCGGGGGGGATATAAAGCATCCTGTGATTTTCCTCCGAGAGCTCCTCGGCGACCCATTTCTTGAAGGTGGGGGAGTTTTTCCTGATATCGACGGCAACGTCAATCACCGCCCCCTTGATGACCCTTACGAGTTTGCCCTGGGCCTTCGGCGGCAGCTGATAATGCAGCCCCCGTAAAACCCCTTTTACGGACAGTGAATGGTTGTCCTGCACGAAAGGTTCCGGGATGCCGATTTTTTTGAAATCACTGCTTTTATAGCTCTCCAGAAAAAAGCCCCTTCCGTCGGGAAAAACCCGGGGCTCGATTAGAATGACGTCTTTAATCTCCAGATTTTTAGACGTGAAAGGCATCTTATCCCTCCAGCTCCAGAACCTTGATAAGATATTCGCCGTAACCGGATTTCATCAAAGGCCCGGCAAGTTTTCTAAGCTGTTCGGCATTTATGAATTTCATTTTATAAGCTATCTCTTCAATGCAGGCTATTTTCAATCCCTGTCTTTCCTCGATCGCCTTCACGAAAGATCCGGCCTCATGCATTGAGTCGTGCGTTCCCGTATCGAGCCAAGCGAATCCGCGGCCCATCAATTTCACCCTCAGGTTTCCCTTTTCAAGATAAACCCTGTTAAGGTCGGTGATTTCAATTTCGCCCCTCGGCGACGGCTTCAGCGACCTGGCGATATTGACCACATTGGTGTCGTAAAAGTAAAGGCCTACGACCGCGTAGTTTGATTTAGGCGCCTTTGGTTTCTCCTCGAGCGATATTACATTGCCCTTGTGATCGAATTCGACTACGCCGTATCTCTCAGGATCATTGACGTAATACCCGAAAACCGTCGCCCCGCCTTTCTGCGACGACGCCTCCTGGAGCATATCTGTAAGTCCGTGACCGTAGAAAATATTGTCCCCGAGAATCATGCAGACGGAATCGCTCCCGATAAAATCCTCCCCGACCAGAAACGCGTCGGCAAGCCCCCTGGGGACCTCCTGCACCTTGTAGTGAAGATTTATGCCGAGCTGTTTACCGTCCCCGAGAAGTAATTGTATGCGCGGGGTATCCTCGGGCGTTGATATGATGAGTATGTCCCTGATGCCCGCAAGCATGAGAGTCGAAAGAGGGTAGTAAATTGTCGGTTTGTCAAAAACCGGCAGCAGCTGTTTGCAAACCACCATGGTGAGAGGGTATAATCTTGTACCTGAACCGCCTGCTAATATTATTCCTTTCATATCAGCTCCATATCAATATCTTTGAAATGTCTATGAATAATACATGCCGGTTATAATTCAATTATTAATTATGGGCACATCTATAAATTAGATTTTTCATTATAAAACCGCTGGAAAAACTAATTTATACATTGAAAGCACCCACATGGGAACATCCTGATTTGATTATTAGAGGTTCCCATCTCTCACTTTTAAAAACCTGGAAATTCAATCCCGTCATATATCAAACGGTCTTTGTCAACCCGTGTATCGACTCGAATTTCCCGAACCTGCCCTTTTTGTAATCCAGAAAGCCCGTCAGGATTGATTTTATCTTGCTGAATTTTTCGTTTTCAAAAAGCAGCAGCTTGGCGGTATCAAACAAAAATGTCCGTCTCTGCTCCCTGGCGTAACCCGGGAAAAGCTTCCCGTATTTTTTAGAAACAAAAAAAAGGTTTCTCGTGATGTAATACCTTCTGTAGACCGAATGGTTGGTGACGATCTGTTTCCTTCCGAAAAGGCTGTGTTCGGTAATGTCCCCGAGATTGTGGTCGAGAAGAACCCTGTTGACCCTCAGCACCCTGTATCCCATTTTCTTCAGGCGGAGACAGTATTCATCGTCCACCCTGTCGATGAATAATTTTTCGCAAAAACCTCCCGTTTCGACGTAGGCCTTCATATTCATGACGCTTCCCGAGGTCAGCACGTAAACGGTTTCCTCCACGTCAGCTTCCGGCACCGAGGGGTTCGCCCTGTCATATGGAAACGGGCCGATTATCCCGACGCCGGAGATATCATATCCTTTTTCTGAAGTGAACCTGAAAAGGTCGCCCACCATGTTTTCCGGCGCCCTGCTGTCATGGTCCATGGTCAGGACGAAATCATATCCTTCTTTAACGGCCCTTCCGCAGGCGATGTTCATTGCCGCGGCTATACCCAGATTTTCGCCATTCGAAATTATTTCAACTTTCCGCAGTGATTTGATTTTCTTTAATATTTTTTTATCGGACCCGCCGTCGGTATTATCCACCACATACAGTTTTTTTATCTGTTTTAGATACGTAAGCATGTTCTCATGAACATCGCAGGGAGGGTTGAAAATCGTTACGGCCCCGCATATTCTTTTTCTATTATTTTTCATCGCGCTTCAGTCATCCATTGCGGCCGTCATACCGTGTTTTACGCAGGATGCAGATCAGCTCATCTTTGTTCCGGTCATACGCCGCGATTTCGAATCCCCTGTCTATTTCAGAAATAAAATATTCAACGGCCCTCCTGAATGAATCGTTTGAAAAAGTATGGAAATGCGTGTCCTCGTCGCTTTCCACTTTTTCATCGATTAATTTTTCCAGGAGCCCTGCCGGATAAGTTATCGGTTCTAGGCCCTTCTGTATCCTGTTGTTGGGTTCAGATATCGTGAACATCTCGCGCCAGTGGTCCCTGTTTCGGATCTTGAATTCTTTCGTGTTGCCGTTTTTAACCAGGCCGTAGTCGTCGATGAAATGCTCAAGGCCTGTTATTTTTCTCCCCCGGTCGAAGCACATGTCGGCTATGGGGACGACCAGGTAAAGAACCCCTCCTATTTTCAGGACCCTGGACCAGTTTACAATGGTCTGGAAAAAATTCGATGAATGCTCAAGTACATGGTTCGCAATCAGAAAATCATACGAACGGTCATCAACCTTCCCCAGGACGAATCCGTCGTCGATAATGGTCGGTTCGACGTTTATGCTGATGTTGTCGTCCTTGAAATACCTGAGCGCCTCCTCCCTGGTTATCTTATCAACATAATCAACGCTCACATTTTTTTTAACGAAAAGCGGCCTGTTGAGGGCGCCTATTTCGAGACCGCGCCCTTTAAGATATTTTATTGAATAAAAATCTCTTTTAAAGAAAAATCCATTTAACCTGAACAGGTATATGAACCATTTGATGATTTCCCTGATTTTCTTCTTCAATTTGATTTCGCCCCTTCATGAATTCATGAATAAAAAAGAAAATACATAATAGCTTTTTTAATTTTTTTTTCAATCATATTTAATAATGCTTGCTTATAAAAAAAACTTGAAAATAATCATTGAAAAATTAAGTTCCGTTATTTATTAAATTTATTACTTTTTCATATATAAGGGAACTTCTAATAATCAAATCAGAATATTCCCTTGCGGGTGCTTTCAATGTGTAAATGATATTTTTCAGCGGTTTTTATAATGAAAAATCTAATTTATAGAGACACCCATAATCCTTTTTTATGTCTCCTGAGAGAATTTAATTCCATAATCGAGGTATTTTGATGATTTTTACCTCCCTGAAATTTTTGCTTTTTTTTCCGACCGTTATCCTTATCTATTTTCTCCTTCCATATAAATGGAGATATATTCTTCTTCTTATCGCCAGCTATTATTTTTACATGAGCTGGAAACCGATATACGGACTCCTGCTTTTCGTGACGACCGTTACCATCTATGTGACTGCTCTTTTAATGGAAAACAGATCACAGCCAATAAAAAAGTTCCTCGTGGTGATAAGCCTGTTAATCAACCTGGGATTGCTGTTTACTTTTAAATACTTCAATTTTTTCAGCAAAAACATGAATGACCTCTTCTCGGTCATAAGCCTGAACCTTACCACGCCGTACCTTGAAATGCTTCTTCCGGTGGGGATATCATTTTACACGATGCAGGCCCTTTCCTATACCTTTGACGTTTACAGGGGTAAAATACCGGCGGAAAGGAACTTCGGGATGGTGGCCCTGTTTGCCGGCTTTTTCCCCACCATTTTATGCGGTCCCATAGAAAGGGCGCCGAACCTGATCCCCCAGTTCAGAAAAAAATTTGATTTCGATTACGACAGGGTGACATACGGCCTTAAACTCATGGCCTGGGGTTTCTTTAAAAAACTCGTTATTGCCGACAGGCTCATCACGTATTCGATCAAGGTCCTGGGAAATCCGCAGTCAAATGAAGGAATAGTATTCTTAATTGCGCTATATTTTACCGCATTCCAGGTATTCTGTGATTTTTCCGGATATTCGGACATAGCCATCGGGGCGGCGAAGGTGATGGGATACGACCTCATGGAAAACTTCAGGAGGCCTTTCCATTCCAAGTCCATGCCTGAATTCTGGCAGAGATGGCACATATCACTGATAAGCTGGCTGAGGGACTATCTCTACATTCCGCTGGGCGGCAACAGGATAGCCAAACCGAGGTTTGCATTCAACATTCTGCTGATATTTTTCCTGAGCGGACTCTGGCACGGCGCTGAATGGACCTTTGTCGTATGGGCCGTGTTGAACGGTTTATTTTCTGTCATTGGAGCTTTCATTAACAACATCAAGACAAAGGCCAGGGAGAATATTTTCGGAGCGATAAAAAATTCTCCCGTGCCCCTCCTTTTTGCAGCGGGTCTCATACCGGTATTGACGGCGGTTTTTTCGCACGAGATAGGACTCAGCGCTACCGGCGACTTTACCGTGTATAAATTCCTGGTTGTTTTTATCGGATCATATTTCATCACAATCTCCATCATGAAACTAATAAAGGAAAACGCGATGACATGGTTCGTCGATAAATCAAAAATCATGTTCAGGATATTCATCACCTTCCATTTGTTTATTTTTGCCGGCGTTTTCTTTGTAGTGAAGAGCGTGAATGACGCATGGTACGTTCTGACGCATGTGCTTGATTTCAGCACGAAAAATTTCAGGGCCGGCTTCAGCAAGACAGAGTTCAATTACATGATCATATCCATCCTGATACTGGAACTTTACCATATCATTGAAACGCGCGGCGACGTATTCAAAATGCTCAGCACAAAGCCCGCGGCCGTAAGATGGGCCGTATACATTCTCCTGATAAACCTGATTTTATTTCTCGGCGTTTTCGGCGAAAAGCAATTCGTCTATTTTAAATTCTAGGTACAAAGATGAAACAGCTTCTTAAATTCTTTGCGAAATCTTTCCTTCTGGTGGTCATTTGCTTCGGACCGCTTGCCGCTTATAATATTATAATCGACAGGTATGTTATATTCAGCAAGGACCTCACGGGCCATAAAATTTCACCGAACCAGCACTATATCAAGATAGACCACCTGCTGAAAAACAAAACAAGGTATGATTCATATATCTTCGGTTCTTCGAAAGTCGGGTACATGGACATGTCGCATATCCCTTACGGCAAGTGGTACAACATGTCCTATTCCAGGGGCGTTCCCAGGGACCACCTGGTTGATATTAAACTGATGCTGAAAGAAGGCGTCACGATAAAAAACATTCTCCTGGGAATCGACATGCTCTGCTACAAGGTGGGTCCGACGGACCACTGGGGGACGCCCCTCTGGAAGCCGTACCCCGAGGGTCTTTATGACAAGCTCGAGTTCTACCTGGGATACCTTTTTCTTAAGCCTAAAAGATGGATAGACATACATTCGAGCGATACTCAATTCTTTGATCATTACAATACGGGCAGGGTTATTGCCGTCAAGCTTGATGCCGATTTTTTGAAAAACCCGAATGTCGACCCGAATGAATTCAGGTACAAGTTCGCATGGGTAGCGGAAGGCCACAATGAAGACATAGCCCTGAAGGACATTTCCGAAATAATCGAGTTGTGCAAAAAAAACAACATCGATCTCAAGATATTCATAAATCCGGAGCATCCGGTCAATTACATAGGGAACGGCGTCGATCAGTTCAACAAATTCAAAAAACGCCTTGTAGGCCTGGCGGATTACTGGGATTTCAGCGGCATAGACTCAATTTCAAAAAACAATTTTTATTTTTACGACACCCCCCACTACAGGCCGGTTGTAGGGAATATGATAATCAGCAGAATCTACGGCGTGAAGATACAGGGACTTGTAATTCCGGATGATTTCGGGTTCTTTGTCACCCCGAAAAATATTGATTATCGGATGACTGTCCTCAATCAGCAGCTGAAAACTATTGACTTAAAAAAATACGCTACACCGATGAAGGGATTCAATTTTTAACCTGTCCCTTGAGTTTTCGTATATGGGCATCGATGTTGTCCGCGGTGACATAAAATCCGAAATCGGCAGGCACGTTGATTGATTTCAAATTAAAAATCCTTGCCAGCATCATATCCCCGACCATGTTTCGATAATGCGACGTTTCATAATAATATATATTGTTCGTGGTGATGCTGTTTAGCCCGCTGAAGTCATAATAATCCGTAGCACCCGCCAGTCTTTTCTTGAACTGGTTGAATTCATCCATGTTCCAGTAAAGATAGGTGATTTTATTTACGGGGGTTATTATAACGGTGAATTTAATCCCGTTTTTACTGCATATCTTTTTCATCTCATAAATATCATCAACGCATTCATCAATCTTCAGAACATTTTCTCCCATGATTGTGGGCTGCTTGAAAAAATCCGACTTTACATGACCCTCCGGATCGGCAATTATTTTGTCCTCCATATAATAAGGAACATAAAGACCATAGTCAAACAGCCTGAACCTTCTGTCCAGGTGGCCATATCCGAAAAAATGCTGGACGTCTTCAGTTTCGGGAATGGCAAGAAGGAACCTGAGATAATAAAACAGCTTATCCGGGTACCCGTAGGGATATCTCCTGAACTCAAACTTTCTGCTGTGCGCCTTCTGGGTCAGCCTGAATGAAACCTCGTCAATGACGATCATCACGTTTTTCAGCTTAATCCCCTTTGACAATAAAAACTGCAAATCCTCGCGCCAGATCCTCGGGAACGTAAGGGGCGTTGAAAAATTATAAAACCTGTATCCTGGAATCTTCGCGACATCCAGATAAAAGACCCGCGACGTGCCGAAAAGAAGCGAATCATACTTTTCCCGGTTTTCCAGAAGGTGTTCTATTTTAAAATAATTGAAATTTAGGTTCGTGATGTAATAGCAGTCGCTGTTTATTCTCTTCAGGTCGTTCCGCAGGACCGAATATTTATCGAGTATGATGTTGAAGGCCATGAGGCCGGCCAGCACTGCAAGAATAAAGATTATAATTTTTATCGCTCTGGTCATATTATTCCGGTTTTAAAATTGAAAGTAAATGAATCCCTTCGAAATCCTGACTGAAAAAAACAATATCCACATGATGAAGACATAGCTCATGATCCAGCGTAACGGCGCAAACAACCCGTCTATGAATTTCTTGAAGCCGCTGTTTTTCATGTAAAGATGGATCATCTCCATCATTATTATCGACAGCACCAGGACCGACATTTCAAATCCGTTAAGGCCGAGATTCAGAACAATCGACGGTGTTCTCACCTGGGTTGTCACCCCTGTGGCAAGGTTCATGATTATATGGAAAGCGTCCTGGACCTTGTTGGCCCTGAAAAATATGAAACTGAAATCTATCAGCAGAAAAACCATCACAACCTGCGCAAGGCCCCTGAGCCTCGGGAGCCTGTCTATTTTTATTAAAGACGCGGCCCTGTCCCTGGCTCCTGAAAAAATCTGTGAAAATATGTAATAGAATCCGTTGAGCGCGCCCCAGATGGCAAAGGTCCAGTTCGCTCCGTGCCAGAGTCCGCTCAGAAAATATGTCAGAAAAATATTCACATAGTGCCGAAATTTCGATGTCCTGTTTCCCCCGAGCGGTATATAGAGGTAATCCCTGAACCAGGTGGTAAGGGAGATGTGCCATCTCCGCCAGAATTCCCTGACTGACCTGGAATAAAATGGCGTGTCGAAATTGTTCATCAGGTCTATGCCCAGGATTTTCGCCGCTCCTATCGCAGTGTCCGAATAGCCTGAAAAATCACAATAGAGCTGGATGGCAAAAAGAACAACGGCGACTATCATGGAAAGGCCGGTATATCCATGAGGATTGTCGAAGACCGAACTGACCAGTATCGCCGCCCTGTCCGCGATTACGGCCTTCTTGAAAATCCCGAACGCCATGAGCTTCACGCCCCCCATCAGCCGCTGGTAATCGAATTCCCCCTTACCGTGAAATTGCGGAATAAGGCTGCCGGCCCTGCCGATCGGTCCGGCAAGAAGCTGGGGGAAGAACGCCACGAAAAGAGCGTAGGTTATGATATTTCTTTCAGGGCCGATCTTGTCCCTGTAAACGTCTATCAGGTATCCAAGCGACATGAATGTGTAAAACGATATACCGATCGGCAGGATGAGACTGAATCTCGCGGCCTTTACGTCAAATCCCAGAATCACCGAAATCGAAGCTATCGAATCCGCGAAGAAATTCAAATATTTAAATACTAAAAGCACCGATAAGACAATCGTTATGCCCGCGACAAGGTATGCCTTTTTCCTTCCGGGACTTTTTGCCGACCCGATAAGGATACCGAACACATAGCTCGCGGCCGTCGCGAAAAGAAGGAACCCGATCAGCTTGATATCGGCAAACATGTAAAAGAAGTAACTCGCTGCAAGAAGAAAAAAGGGTTTGAACTTCCTCGGGGCGAGGAAATAAAGGAGCACTGTTATCGGGAAAAAAATAAAAAAGGCCTTTGTTGTAAAAAGCATATCGTTCTATAAATTCATTTATTCAAAAAATTACGTCAGTCCGGCCTGACCGCGCCGTTTTTTCCGGAAATTATCCTTATTGAAAAACCCACTATTTGTCCAGTATTTATTTAATCAATGATAAAATTTGCATATCAATTTATTTCCAGCCCTTATAAAACCGGTCAATTAATTTGTTTACAAAACCTGACCTGATCCCATCCTTTATTGCCTGGATGATATCCTCACCTGGAATCTGTTTCATGAAAAGAATTATTAATATAAACCGGATGCATGGAAATGGGTAAAAATTACGCTGTTATTCTTGCCGGGGGCAGCGGCCTGAGGGCGGGGTCGGCGGTTCCCAAGCAATTCGTGAATCTTTCAAAAAAACCGGTAATTCTCTGGTCAATAGACGCATTTGACCGCATTAAAGAAATTAATAAGATAATAATCGTATCGCATAAGGATTTCATTCCGTGGATTGAAAAACGTATTAAAAGAAAAAAAACCAGAAAATCATTTATCATAATTCCCGGCGGGCCGACACGCCAGGAATCATCTCTGAACGCCGTAAAATCCATGGAATTCCGCGATGACGATATTCTGATTTTTCATGACGCTGCCAGGCCCTTCGTCAGCCGCCGGCTCATTATTGAAACCCTGAACGCGGCAAAAATTTACGGCGCATCCGCAGCATACATCCCGTTGACCGATACGGTCGCGGAGATCAGCGGCCTGGATGTAAAATCCATACCGCAAAGGGAAAAATTATTCAGGGCCCAGACCCCCCAGGCCTTCAGGCATGAAATAATAAAAAAAGCCCACGGGATCGCGTCATCCGGCTTAAAGACGGCCACCGATGATGTAGCCCTGGTTCTCAACGCAGGTTATAAAATCAGGATGGTCTCCGGGGACCCGGCCAATATTAAAATCACGACTGCCGAAGATTTCCTCTACGCAAAAATCCTCATCAGGAAAATGTAGCTGGCATTGTTTCCACGTTTAAAAACTTGACTTTATCCCGCCAGGTAAATTATGAGTTCAATCTACATCTTTTTTAAAGGAGCCGCATATGACAGGATGCACTTTGGGCAAAATCTTTCAGATAACCGTTGCCGGAGGATCTTATCAGGAGGGCCTTGCCACTCATATACAGGGCGTGCCTTCAGGAATCCACATTGATGAAGAAAAAATATATTTCGACCTGCTCCAGAGAAAGCCCGGCCAGGGCGAACTTTCATCGCCCAGGCGTGAACCAGATATACCGGTTGTGTATTCCGGCGTAAATTCAGCCGACACCATGACCGGTTTCAATAACGAAGGGTACACAAACGGAACGCCCCTAGTGATTCTCATCCCGAACCTTGACAGGCACTTCGAGCATATTGAACAGTACAGGGTCACGAACAGGACCCCACGACCGGGCCATGCTTCTTACGCGTCCTATCAGAAATACGGGCAGTGGGACGATTCTATCGGCGCCGGCATTTTCAGCGGGAGATATACATCGACCATAGTGGCCGCAGGGGCCATCGCGAAAAAAATACTGTCCGACCACGGCATCAGCATATTCTCGTATGTAAAGGAAGCCGCAGGCATCAGCATGCCGGAAATGGACCCGGCCGAGATCGCGGCCAGGGTAAAAATGTTCAAGGAGTTCAGGAGGGACAACGACCCGGTTCATACGCTCGTTTATAAAGAAAAGAGGATCAAGCCGGGGATGAGGTTTCTTGAAAAAATGTCGGTCCTGGCCGGGATCGAGAAAATGGTTCCCGACATAAAAAGAAATCCCCTCACCGAAAAGGAGATGAAGTCCCTCGAGGAAAAAGGCCTTCACCCGGTTCTGAACTGTCCCCACCTTGAAAGCGCAAGGGCGATGTACGATAAGATAATCGCGATAAGGGACGCCGGGGATTCAAGCGGCGGGGTGGTCGAGGTGGTCGCGCGGGGAGTTCCTGCCGGCATCGGCGAACCCGTTTTCAGCAAGCTGGACGGCGAGCTGGGGCGTCTCATGAGCATCGGCACGGTGAAATCCGTCGAGATCGGCGCAGGATTGAAAGTGAAGGACATGACTGGAAGCGAATGCAACGACCAGATGTACATGAAAAACAACAAAGTCGCTTTCACGGGCAATAACAGCGGCGGCATAACAGGCGGCCTGACTACCGGCCAGGATATCGTCGTCCGCCTTGCCATCAAACCGACCCCGACCATAGCCAAACCGCAAAAAACCATAGACAAGGTCTCCATGACCGACGCGGAGCTTGCCGCCGTGACGAGGCGCGACCCGACCATCGTATCAAGGGTCTGGCCGGTCGCCGAAGCCATGACGGCAGTAATCCTGCTTGACCAGTTTATAATCAACCTTGCATACCAGGGCATGAGGGAGGTATATTCCTAGACGATTAATCACGGATAATGCGCCAAATTGCACATATAATACCAAAAATTTAATATTAAAATATTTTAATCTTGATATAATGCTTTCGTTTATATTATTATTTATATTGAGATTGTAATTAAAAAAAGAAATAGCGCCGAATGAAAGATTTCTATTTATTTATCTTGCAGGAGAGGATTTCAGAATACTCCGATCTTTTCGACAGGATTAAAGAAATATCGCCTTACAATGTCGAGCTTATCCCGTTCCAGAAGCTCATCTCGGAGGATTTCAGGGATTTTTTCAAAAAAAGGAACATAGCCAGCATAGCCGTGGCCGGAGAAGCCAATTTCCTGGACAGCATCTACGACAGCCTCAACGGATACTTCAATTCAATTTATAACGTAAAATTCAACAACACGATACATATCTATTTCAACGCGGACTTCTTTTACCAGAAGGAGGCCGGGATATGGAAAAAAAACGGGTTCCTGCTTTCAAATGAACCGCATAAATTCACCCAGCAGGCCATTAATTTCAACCTGTATATATTGAAGTTCTTCAACGAGCTTACCGCCTCTTCCAGGCTGTCGAACTACATTGTGGACAGCTTCAAGGACATTGTGAACACCGAGATACTCAAGGCGCAGAAAAACGAAATCGAAAAGCTCAACAAGGAGCTCGACGATAAAAACGCAAGGCTCATGAACGAACTTGAAATGGCACAGAGGGTGCAGATGAGCCTGATCCCCAGCTACGAGCTCCTCCAGCGGATCAAGGAGCTTGATTTCGGGTTCAACTACTCCCCGATGGAAAGGATAGGCGGCGATTTTTTCGATATCATCAGGGTCGGCAGGAACAGGTACGGATTCCTGATAGCGGACGTTTCAGGCCACGGGGTCCCGGCGGCCCTTATCACGACCATGGCCAAAATTTTCTTTAATTCGCACACTGAGTGGACCATAAAACCCGGAGAGGTCTGCCTGAGGGTCCATAAAGAAATCAATGAATTCGTCGGAGACCTGTATTATTACCTTACGGCATTTTACGGCATAATTGACCTTGAAACATCCGAGTTCCAGTATACGAACGCGGGCCACCAGCCTGCCCTGCTTTACCATACTAAAACCAGCACGGTGGACCTCCTCCCGTCGAACGCCACCCTGATAGGGATACTGGATGAACCGGAATACCAGACTGATTCCATCTATCTCGAAAAGGGGGATAAGCTTCTTCTTTTCACCGACGGGATAATCGAGGCCAAAAATGAAAACGGGGAGCTGTACGACCTGAAGAGGGTGGTGAATTTTTTAAAGGAAAAATACAGCCTCCCAACCAGGAAATTCGTGGATATACTGATGAAGGACGTTGAAAATTTCTGCGGGATCCTTCCCTCTGAGGACGACAGGGCGATATTGATGGTGTCGCTGAACAACACCGTTCCGCCGATCCAATAAAATCAGCCCCCTATCATGCCGCGCGCCAGTTTAACCGCTTCGCCGAGCGCCTCTTCCAGCTTTGAAGGGTCCTTGCCGCCGGCCTGGGCCATGTCCTTTCGGCCCCCGCCGCCGCCCCCGACGATCCCGGAAACATTCTTTATCAATTTCCCGCAATCCACGCCGGCGCCGACCGCCTTGCCGGTGGCTGCGAAAAGCAGCAATGCCTTGCCGTCCGCATCTGACCCGAAAATCACCACGCTGGCCTGTTCTTTCGACCTTACCGAGTCCGATATGCTCCTCAGATCATCAGTGCCCGTTCCGGTAAACTTCATTTTTACGATTTTGATCCCATTGACGTCCAGGGAGTCTTTCAGGATTTCATCAATTCCCGTCTCTGTCCTGTCCCTCTTTATCTTTTCCATTTCCTTTTCAAGACTGCGGACCTGGTTAGTAAGGTCGTCGGCCCTTTTGACGAGCATGTTCTCGGAAACGTTAAGGATGCCGGTCAGCTGTTCGATGATCCGGTCATGCGAATTATACCTGTCGATGATCCCTTTCAGAGTGACCGCCTCTATCCTCCTCAGTCCTGCGCCAGGGGACGATTCCTTTATGATCTTGAAGACCCCTATTTCGCCGGTACTGCCCACATGGGTCCCGCCGCAGAGTTCCCTGCTGAAGTCGTCAACCTTCACGACCCTGACCCTGTCCTCGTATTTCTCGTCAAAAACGGCCATGGCGCCTGACGAAACCGCTTTTTTAAGGTCCATTATCTCAGTGTCCACAGTAATGTTTTCCCAGATCTTGGCGTTGACAATCGACTCGACTCTTTCTATCTCGTCGGGTCTCATGGAATTGAAGTGCGAAAAATCGAACCTGAGCCTCTCCGACGATACCTGCGAGCCGGACTGCTTGACATGGGTCCCGAGCACGGACCGCAGTGCGGCCTGCAGCAGGTGGGTCGCGGTGTGGTTCGCCCTGATGAGGTTTCTGTGCACGGGGTCTATTTCAGCCTTTATGGAGTCGCCCTTTTTGAATACCCCGTTCAGGACCTTCCCGGAATGAATGATCGTCCTGTTTATTTTTTTCGTGTCCTCCACGGCAAAACGCGAACCCGAACCGGAAATCAGGAATCCCCTGTCGCCGGCCTGCCCCCCCGCCTCGCCGTAGAAGCATGTCTCCTTCAGGACGATCAGCCCGGACTCGCCTTCGTCCAGGACATCGGTGACCCTGCTTCCGTTATGCATCGTGACGATCGCGGATTCGGCCCTCTCGGATTCATATCCCGTGAAAGCGGTATCGCCCGCCCCCTTCGCCAGCTCTTCGTACGCCTTCTCCATGTCCGCAGCGCCCTTCCAGCTCTGCTTGCCCCTCTCCCTCTGACTTTCCATTTCCTTTTCATATGACCCGACATCGACCACGAGCCCGTTCTCCGATGCGATCTCGACCGTCATCTCGACGGGGAACCCGAACGTGTCGTAGAGGACGAACGCGTCCGCGCCGGATATGCTTTTCCCGCCCTTTTCCTTCAACGAGCGCATCAATTCATCGAGCCTGTTCATGCCGTTTCCTATCGTCTCGAGGAACCTTTTCTCCTCGGCCTCGATCACGCTCCTTACGTTTTTGGCGGACGTTTTTATCTCGGGATAATAGCCTCCCATCAGTGAAACGATGGGATCGACCACTCTGTAAATGAAGGGCTTCTCTATCCCGAGCTGTCTGCAGTAACGGAGCGCGCGCCTCAGGATCCTCCTCAATACGTATCCCCTGCCGTCGTTTGACGGATATATGCCGTCCGACATGGCGAAGATAAGGGCTCTCGAATGCTCCACGATTATATTGATCGGGACCCTGTTTTCCCCATCGTATTTTTTTCCGGATTCGCCGCTCACAAACTTTACCAGCCCGCCGAGCTCGTCCGTTTCGAAAACCGAGTCGACGTTCTGGACCAGAGTGGCCAGTCTCTCGAGTCCCATGCCGGTATCTATGCCGGTCTTCGGAAGGGGGGCCAGTTTCCCGGTCGCGTCCTGGTAGAACTGGTTGAATACGAGGTTCCAGTATTCCAGGAACCTCTCGCAGTCGCATCCGGGCCTGCAGTCAGGCTTGCCGCAGCCGTATTTTTCGCCCCTGTCGATATAGAGCTCGGAGCACGGCCCGCACGCGCCGGAGTCCCCCGCGGGGCCCCAGAAGTTGTCCTTCTTGCCTAGCCTCGTGATTTTATCGCCGGCTACCCCTATCCTTTCGTTCCATATCCTGAAGGCCTCGTCGTCGTCCTCGTATATGGAGACCCAAATTTTTTCCTTTGGAAATTTTATCGTGTTCGTCGAATAATCCCATGCGAATTTTATCGCGTCCTCTTTAAAATAGTCGCCGAATGAAAAATTACCGAGCATTTCGAAAAACGTAAGGTGCCGCTTCGTCTTGCCGACGTTTTCAAGATCGCTGGTCCTCAGGCATTTCTGGACCGACGCGGCCCTGTTATAATCAAGGGGCACCGTGCCCGCGAACATCGGCTTAAACTGGACCATTCCGGCCGTAGTAAACAGAAGGGTCGGATCGTTTTTCGGCAGAAGGGGGCTCGATGGAACTATCGTATGTCCCCTCTCCCTGAAAAAATCTATGAATGATTCCCTGAGATCCATCACCTTCATAAGGCACCTCGAATGTTTATTGGAGATATTTTTTAACTGTGCTGATAATTTTCAAGATATTTTCACGCGGACCTACTCGTCGGACCCTTCCAGGCCGTCCGCTTCATCCGGGTCCGCCCCTCCCTCTTTCAGGAGCCTTTTCACGACGGGTTTTATGTCCCTCATGGAAAAACCCCTCTGCCTCAGGTAATAATAAAGCTTTGACCCGGGGTTGGGTTTTTCCCTGATGGAATCATATTTCTTTTTCGCCAGTTCATAGATCCTCTGCTCGTCGGGTCTGTCAGCACCCGCGTCCCTGATAGCGCCGTCGGCCACTTCCTTCTTAACGCCCTTCTTTATCAGCTCCCTCATCAGGTAATCCCTTCCAACGGCCTTTCTTTTCATCCTTCCCCTGACGTAGGCGGACGCGAATTCATGATCGTTCAGATAACCGTGCCCGGAAAGCCTGTTTATGGTCTGGTTGATAATTTCGCCTGAATAACCCTTTCTTTTTAAATACCGTTCCATCTCCGTATTCGACCTGGCCCTTACAGACAGGTAATCAAGGGACTTGCGCCAGCATGAATATCTTTCCGATTCGTCCTTTAAAAGCCCGTACTCATCCGCGCCGATTTCCGCGCCCCTTGCAAGCTTCAATATTCCCGCCGATTCGACCGGAATATTGATCTTTTCACCGTTGCTGATTTCCAGCATTACGTGGTTTTGCAGATACCTTATTTCAGTTATAGTCGCCATTTCATTTCCCGGAAAACCCTGCTTAGAATAAAAATACATGCATAGCATTTCCATGTTCTTGCCGCACCTGCAGGGTATTTTTGTTCTTCATGAATAATCTCATCCACAGCAAAGATGTATATTACCCGATCCTGCTCAGAATAAAAAAGGATGCCTGCCGGCATCCTTTTTATCAGACAAAATAGTCCGTTTTTTATCGTTTTGAGAACTGGAATCTCTTCCTTGCTTTTTTCTGTCCGTATTTCTTTCTCTCGACCTGTCTTGAATCCCTGGTAAGGAATCCCCCCTCTCTCAGCTTCTTCTTGTTCCTCTCGTCCGCGGAAACGAGGCACCTGGCGATCCCCATCTTGACCGCGCCGGCCTGTCCGGACCATCCCCCGCCGCAGACGGTCGCCATCACGTCAAAATTTTCCAGCTGCCCGATATGCTCGAGAGGCTGTCTCACTATCAGTTCGAGAGTCTGCCTTCTGAAATAATCATTGATCGGCTGCTTGTTGATCACTATTTTCCCGGAGCCCGGCTTTATCCACACCCTGGCTACCGATGTCTTCCTTCTGCCTGTTGCGTAATAGCTGTCAGCCATATATATCTCCTGTTATTTTTGTCCCAGTTTGATCACTTCCGGCATCTGCGCCTTGTGGGGATGTTCGCTGCCGGCGTATATTTTCAGGTTATTGAACTGCTGCCTTCCGAGCTTGGTCTTGGGAAGCATTCCCTTTACCGCGTGGGAAATTACGAATTCCGGCTTTTCTTTCATTATTTTCTTGATGTTCGTGAATTTAATTCCGCCGGGATAATGTGAATGGGAAAAATAGTCTTTGTCTTCGGATTTATTGCCCGTAAGCATGACCTTCTCGGCATTGATCACTATTACATGGTCGCCCATGTCGAGATGAGGGGTGAATCCTGGTTTGTTCTTTCCCCTGAGTATGACCGCGATTTCCGACGCCAGCCTTCCCAGCACCGCGTCCTGGGCATCGACGAGAAACCACTTTTTATCGATTTCTCCCGCCTTCATCGAATATGTCTTCTGAACATCGCTCATTTAACTATCCTCGTAAAAATAATACTGTATAATAACATAAATCACCGATTGACAACGTAAAAGCAGAGGTTTAAATTATATAGACCCATTTTTCTGTCAATAAAAAATATTTATTTTTTGCTATTAAAGAAAAAACTGTTTTATGAGCACATTTATAAATTGGATTTTTCATTATAATAAAACCAATGAAAGTGCCCGCAAGGGAATATCCTGATTCGATCATTAGAGGTCCACTTAACAGGGAAATATAAAAAACATGGGACATAATAATGGTTATTTATTGATATTTTCGTGACGGCCCGTCACGATTTTTTCATCGTATGATGTTATATTTTACAGGGAAATTGTTTTAAATATTATTAAAACAATTTGACTTAATTTGGATCAAAATGATATAATTGTTCATGAAAATAAAAAATATAAAGGAGCTCATCATGATAAAAAAAGGCCTGGTTCTTGCTTTCACCCTTATCATAGCTGGCGGCCTTTTTTCCTGCAGCAGCCAGAAGGGTGCGGATAAATCCGGCGACGGAAAAAAAACGATAGGAGAAGCTCCGAAGAAGGGCAGGGCAATAGGCAAGGCGACCATATTCGACGATGACCTGGCCCTCGCGAGGGACAGGGCCCTGGATGACGCGAGAAACAAACTCGTGGAAAAGGTCCTGGGCTCAACGGTTTCCGGAAACAGCATAGTTGAAAATTTCAGGCTCGTGTCGAACGTGATAGAGTCTAAATCATACGGCCTTGTTAAGAACGAGGAGGTAATCGAAGAAGGCTCTACCGGCAACCTGTACTCGATAACGATCGAGGGCACGGTGGACCCGGCCGTCGTATCGGACGCCATCAAGGACGCCCTTGAAAGATACGGCAAGCCGAGATTCATGGTACTCATAGATGAAACGATAGCCGGCAAAAAAAACGAGCCCGGCTTCACTATTACCGAGGTGAACATACAGAAGATAATGGGTCAGGCGGGATTCAAGTTCGTCGATGCCGAAAGGACCCAGCAGCTCATGCAGACCGAGAGAAGGAACATGACCAACGCCATGTACGGCAACATCAGCAACGACATGCTCCAGCTCCTCCTCAACGACGTCGGAGCCGACATACTCATCGTGGGAAAGGCAAAACTTGTCAACCAGACGGCACAGATGAAAAAAATCCTCCAGGAGTACAACGCGGGCAACACGCAGATGAAGTCGATCGCGGCCTCCATCGATCTGAAGGCCATTGACGTGTATACCGGCGTCACTCTTTCGACGGTAACTCCGAACAGCCCTGGCATCGGCAACTTCATCAATATCGAGAACGCGTCGAGGCTTGCGATACAGAAGGCCCTCGAGAGGAGGGAGATGCTCGGCGTTAACAACAGCACGACCCAGAAATTCGATACCGGCAATTTCATCAACCAGATCATCGATAAATTCGTCGAGGCAGCAACAAAAAGGCAGATCAACCTCACGGTCATGGGCCTTGATTATACGGGAATGATGAAATTCAGAAACCAGATAGCCCAGAGGATAAGGGGGGTCAAGGACGTGGCCCTCAAGGGGCAGATGGGAAACGCGGCGAAGGTCGAGGTTTATTTCGCGGGGAAAACAAACGCCTTCCTCGATGAACTCATGTCGAAATCCGAAAAGCTCGGATTCAAGATCGAAATCAAGGAAAACTTTGTAAACAGGGCGGTATTGAACGTTTCAAAAATCGCCAAGTAGATTGATCAGGCAAACGGGCCCTCCTTTTGACGGTGTCTGAAGGAGAGCTTATCTTTTTTATATTTTAAAATCTGTGAGGATAAACATGAAAAAAAAGGGTGCCCTTGCACTTGTAATCATTCTTTCAATTTTTATATCCTGCCGGCTCGAGGTGCCCATCAAGGAAATGATCGCGGCGAGGATCGCGATCAGGAAGGCCTACCAGGTCAAGGCGGACAAGTACGATCCCGACACGCTCACGCAGGCGGTCCAGAGCCTGAACAATTCGCACAGCATGCTCGAGAAGGAGGATGACGCGAAATCAAAGGAAGAGGCCGAAAAAGCGCTGAGCCTCGCCAACGCGGCGATTGAAAAAACCATGCCCCTCCTGGCCGGCGATGCGCTCACCGAGGCGAAAAAGGTGTTCGAAGAGGCCGGCAACCTCAACGCCAAAAACTTCGCCCCGACTGAATACCAGAACGCCGACGGCGCCATCAAGGAAGCGGAGGGCCTGAATACCGAAAAGAAATATCTCGAATCCTACGAGAAATCAAAATCGGCCATAGACTCCGGGAACGCTGCGAAGAATATCGCCCAGGCGAAAATACCCGCGATGAAGGACGAGATCAAAAAACTCGACGCGGAGAGGGCCGACCTGGCCGCAAAACAGCTTCCCGAACCGGCAAAGGCCGACCTGAACCTCGCGAAGACGAACATCGATGCCGCGTATAAAAACCTCGACGCGAAAAACATCAAGTCGGCCGGGGCCGCCATGGAAGAGGCCTCGACCAATTTAAAGAACGCGAAGATGAAGTACTATAAAACCGGCCTCAAGGACAGGATCGCCTCCCTCAGGAAGGAAGCCGATACGCTGAAAAAACAGAGGGGTTCGGAAGCGGCGAACGACGATATCGACGTCGTCGTATCGACCCTTAACGAAGCCGACACCCTGCTCGAGCAGGGAAAAACGGAGGAGGCCGGGAAGAAGGTCGGCGACGCGGAGACATCGCTTAAAATCGCCAGGCAGAACAGCATGAAGGCGATCGCCTCCAGGAAGATATCCTCGGTTGAAAAGCAGCTCGATAAGGCCAGGAAAGGCGAAACCGCGGAAAAATACAAAGACAAGATAGACAACGCGGCGGCCCTGCTCGGCGACAGCAAGAAGCTTTTCGACAGGGATTCTTACGATGAATCGCTGAAAAAATCCGGGGACGCGGAATCCGTCCTGAATTCAATCGGAATCGCGGGCGAAAAGGACGATCTGAAAAAACTGGACTCCGATTCCGACAGGGGGCCGAAAACCGTGTACGTGGTCCAGTATCATAAAAAGAACAAGGACTGCCTGTGGAAAATCGCGCACAAGGTGTATAAAAACGCGAGACTCTGGCCGGTTATCTATATGGCCAACAAGGAACAGATCAAGGACCCTGACCTGATATTCCCGGGACAGAAGTTCGTCATTCCCCAGCTCAAGGAAAAGACCCCTCCTGAGAAAAAAGAAGGCGCCGAAAGAACGAGCCCCAAAGAAAAAAAATAAGCGACAGACAGTACATTTGCGCATTTTATGATTTCTGCCCTGCACCAGCAGGGCAGAAATCTATGATATAACCCGGTTATCCAATGAAAAAAATATTATTCATCTTACTCATGTTCTCCGTCTTCATTTCTGAATCATATTCCAGGGACATCAACCTGGACAAGATATACATCAAAACATCATCCCCTTCCTACATCCCCCTGCTCGAAAAAAAGCTTGGCGCGTACGAAGCCGTCGGCTCCCGGTTCATAGACAGGGACGTGGTCTTCGCCGACTGGGTTGACGGATTTGAAATCATATACGTAAGGGAATACCCTTCGATCAATATAATATATATCCACAACAGAAAGTCATCCTCGACGAGGGAGGTTTCCAGGATCAGGGGAGTCGTCACCTCGGCAAAAAAAAGCGCCGGGGGCGGATATCTCTTCCTCAAGACTATCGACATGAAGCAGGACGTCCCCGAAGGAAAGACCTGCCAGGTCAACATCCGGAGCGGCAGGACGACCTATATCGATTCCAGGAACCCCTTCATGGACTTTTCGATTTCTCCCGAGGGTAATTCAATAATAACGGAAGCAAGGGACGGCCTGATGGAATTCTATCCGGAGTCCGGATCCAAAAGCGTCATCGTCAAAAAAAGCTCCTACGCCGACCTGTCGAGGGGTGACAACCCGGTCCTGGCCTACCTTTCCCCGAACAAGAAAAACTTCTTCATCATGAGCGGAAGCGGTGGGTCCTATTCATCGAAAATCCTTTCCGAAGCCGGGATCATAAACCTGAAAGGCATCAGTTCATCGTCGGAAATTTTCTGGCTGACGAACACGCAGGTGATATACAGGAAGGGCGGAATAGGAAACTACTCGGTCAGGCTTTTCGATATCAAAAGCAGGACCGAAAAGACCATACTGAATAATTCACTTAATACGAATATAACCTATTCCATGCACCCGAGAATAATCTCGGCCCTCAGGGACCAGGTGATTAATATCTATGACGTCAGAAACGGCAGGCTTTTCAATACGGGGATAGAGGGTGAAGACGTTTATTTCTCCCCGGACGGAACCAGGTTCGTTTCGCTCTACCTTAAAAAGCTGTTCATATCAAACATCAACAACATAAAATCTAAAAACCTGGAGCTGAAAAAAATATCGTCCCAGATCGCGGAACTGTATTCCGGCCTTGTCAAATCGCAGGAATCATGGAACAACGATTACAGCATGACCTATATTTCCAGGAAGCTCGATCTTTACAGAAAGCTTGCCGGATCGGAATAATTTTTTACATTACAAATATTTCAATGTTATGGAGAAGCCCATGGAAGCCTTGATAGATATGATCATGAAAAAAACGGGTGAGGACAAGAAGATATCCTGCAGGGACGCCCTGGAAATATCCAGGGTGCTTGAAATAAGCCCCGCACAGGTTGGAAAAGAACTCAACAGGCTGAAAATCAAGATTAAATCCTGCCAGCTCGGGTGTTTTTAAAAGCGTCTCTATGAATCTCAAGGAAAGGTTCGATAAATATCTCGACAGGCTCAATACCGGGAACGTTCCCAGGCCGCCGTTTTTCAAAATCCCGGGTGACCGCGCCGCCTTCAGGGAAAGGCCCGCGGTAAACGTCATTCTTTTCCTCATAACCCTCGGGACCACGACAGTCGCCGGAAGCACGGGCGGCGAGAACGTTTTTGATTACGTCGTCAACGGCCTGCCCTATTCGCTCACGTTGATGGCCATACTCCTTTCCCACGAGTTCGGCCACTATTTCGCGGCCAGGCGTTTCGGCATAAGGGCAAGCCTTCCGTACTTCATACCCTTCCCGTCGCTCATCGGAACCATGGGCGCGGTTATAAAAACAAGGACCCCGATACCGGACAGGAGGGCCCTTCTCTACGTCGGCGTGATGGGCCCCATCCCGGGGTTCGTTGTCAGCCTTGCGGCGGTTATCGCAGGCGTATTCCTTTCCGATATAAAACCCATCCCCGTTCCTCTCGGCGACGAGGTTGTCCCGATTTTCGGAGACTCGCTCCTGTTTGCGGCCATCGTGAATCTGGTTCACGGAAGCATCCCAGCCGGCAAGGACATCTTTCTTTCTCCATACGCGTGGGCTGGCTGGATAGGATTTCTCATAACCAGCCTCAATCTAATGCCCATAGGCCAGCTTGACGGCGGACATATACTCTACGCGCTAATCGGTAAAAAACAGCGTCTTTTCGGATGGTCCGCTTTTCTCGGGCTCATCATTTTGTCTTTTTTCTGGTACGGATGGATAGTCTGGGTGGTAATGACGCTGGCGTTTCTGATGATAGCGCATCCGCCCGTGCCCGAGGGCGAGGATCTTTCGCTTCCGGAAAAGATCCTCGGGTGGACGGGAATGGCCGTCCTCCTGCTTACCTTCATCCCGGTTCCCGTTAAAATACTTTAAGGTCCATGCCCACGGGAGTCATTACTTCCTGTTTACCTTTCTGTATTCCAGGAAATTCCTAATGATTATGGCGATGCACCCGGCATCAACCGCATACCAGACGGCGATCATGTGGAGAAACCCCCTTTCCGGTATCTCGTCGTTGAAAAAAACAATTGAATTTGTCCGGGTGTAAAACCACAGCCCGAACATCAAAACCGCCGTCGTCGTTCCAAGGATGCCGCCCGCGGAAAGCGCGACTGAATAAATCCTCCTGTATTTTAAGAGAGAAATGAAAAGCAGGACAGCTATAAGGACCAGTATGAAAAAGCTCATTGAAGCACCTCTATTTCATATGAAATCAGATTAATGATGATTTCAAGTTTTTTACTCCGCAAAAAGTCATTATTCCCCCGATATTTCAACCCGCAACAAAAATGCGGCAGGATCCGTATTAAAATTTTCTTGATTTGTTGATGATCGGTTGTTATATTTTGCAAATCAGTGGATGAAGGTGGATTTGGATGAAAAAAATCATGACAGTGGCATTAATGGCGGCGGCGGTTTTTTTATTGCCGTCCTGCGCAATATTTAAGACAGATCCGGAGAAGCAACTCAGGGCCGATAATGAAAAATTCTTAAGGCAGAAGGATAACCCGGCGGAGGTATTCAAGATATTGATCACATCCGAAAGTTACATAGTTTCCCAGGTAAACAACGCGGAAACGATAAAAAGGCAGGAAGATCCGGGCGGTGACAAATACATATGCGATGAAATAAGAAAATTCGATATCATGAACGAGGCCTTTGAAGGGGTTTTTTCCGTTGATCTCTATCCGGACCTGCCCGGCAGGATAATGAAGATAAGGCCCAAACAGCTCTTCAGGCTGATGGAGCTTCAAAAGCTCATAACAGACGATGTCCAGAGATGGAATTTCGACTTCCCCAAAAAGGTCGTTATTCCGAACAAGATGGAAATCCGATACAGGATCGTCCTCAGGAAAAAGCTGACTGACGACGAGATAATCAAGCAGATCCAGAGTAAAATGAAGGAAACCCAGTAGCCTGATTTATAATGATGATGTATTAATAATAAACCTTATCGAGCTTTCATCTATCAAAAGCTTTCTGGAAATTTCGTCCGAAGACCAGCCCTTGGTCGACAGCTCCCTTACCGTCTTTATGACATTGGGGTTTATATTCTTGTTTAACGGCAATCCTTCCTTTACCTGCCTTGTAATGGGGCTGTTGCCGTCAACGGCCTGAAGAAAATCGGCGAACTGCTTCATCTTCTTATCGGTTTCGTCGAACATCACCTGGAGCCTGCTGTCCGTGTCGTCTATGTCCTTCCTCAGGGATTCCACCCTGCCGAACATGGCGTTTATCTGGTCGATCCTCTTCTCGATATGGCTTGAAAGGCCGTCAAGCTCGTTGAACTTGTCCTTGACTTCCTGTATCTCGCTTTCCCGGGTCTTCAATATGAGCGTGTTCTCCTCGACCTCATGGAGGTTCTGCGTGAGCTTTTCCACCCTCTTCTCGGACCTCTCCATGACTTTCTGGAAGGCCTTGACCTTGCCGTCGATCGCCTGGATGATGATATCCGACTTGCCGACCGATTCGAGGTTCTTCGAGATCATACCCTCGTATTCATGAAGCTCGTCTATACTCGCCTGGAGGTCCGAATAGGATTCGGTCATGGCGTCTATCCTCGAATTGATCAGGTCGATCTTGGATGAATTCTCGTACAGGCTCTCGGTCTTTGTTTCCACGAGGTCCCTCAGCTCCATAAGGTTCTTTAATTCGGATTCAATCTCGATCATCCTTTCCTTCTTGGCCTGGTATGTCTTTATCTCCCTCTCCAGGGTTTTCCTTATCTCCTTGATCTGCTCGACTTCGTCGAAGAACTTTTCAATGTTCTTGGCTTCGTCCCTGGATTCATCCAGCATCCTGTTCAGGTTCATGATGGACGATTCCACCTTCTGCACCATTTCGTCGGTCTTGGAGAATACCTTGCTGCGCTCCTCGTAGTCCATGATCTCGTTTTTGATATCTGAAAGCCTCTGTTCCATAGATGTGAACTCGCGCTTCACCCTTTCCATCTGATCGTCTATGCTTCCGCCTATCTCTCTTTCGTAGCTGTTGAACCTCTCGTTGAAGCTTTCAAACCTCGCCTCTATCGAACTGTACTCCGAGTCAAGGTGCTCCATCTTTTCCTCTGCGGTGGTTATTATCCTGTTCTCAAGTTCGTTGAACTTTTCCTCGAAGTCCTCGACCCTCTTCATCATGTCCTCGGCCTCTTTTCTCGTGGCCTTGATGATTTCATCCTTCTTCGATATCGCGTGGATGCTGAGGTTGTCCATGTCGGTCCTGATGCTTTCCGCCTCTTCCTGGAAAGACTTGATGAGCTTGCTCTTGGATTCGTCGATGTTTTTCTCCACGCCCTCAAGCTTGGAATAGAGATTCTGGATATTGAATTCAAGCTCGTTCCTGACGAACTCGGCCCTGTTCTTGATGTCGGAAAAAACATTGGACTCCATGCCGGCAACCGATGACTTGATGACGTCGACCCTGGAGCCGATGTTTTCCAGGTCCTCCTCGATCCATTTCTCGAGGTCATCCTTAACCGCCACTGTCTTTTCCTTTATATCCGCGAATACCCTGCCCTCCATTTCCGCGACCGTAGACTTCAGTATGTCGATCTGGGAATTCAGCGCCGATACCCCGTCAAGGGATTTCACGACGGAATCAACCCTGGTCTTAAGAGTGTCCATTATCAATTCCGCGGATGCGTCAACCCTTCCCCTCATGTCTTCGGAAAGCTCCTGGTAGCTCTCCCTTGACCTGTTGTTGAAGTCGTGTATTATATTCGCGCTTTCCTTCTTCAAGTTCGCTGCGGTCTCGGTCAGGGAGGCCATCCTGTTGGAAAGACCGGTGAATTCCTGCCTCGCTCCCGAGATGAATTCAATCTGCTTGTTGACGTCCTTGGCGGCAAGAGCCAGCACCTTGAGGTCCTCTTCGATTTTCTTGAGGTTTGTTTTCTCGATATTAAGCCCCTGGAGCCTGTTTTCAATTTCCTTGAGGGAGCTTGTCAGATTCCCCGTAAGGGCATTGGATTTTTTAATGAGGATGTCCATCTCGATGGTGGCGTCCCTGAATTTTCTGTTTTCATCCTCGG
Organism: Spirochaetota bacterium; assembly: GCA_025457915.1. Classification (GTDB taxonomy): domain Bacteria; phylum Spirochaetota; class UBA4802; order UBA4802; family UBA5550; genus JALOTL01. Next base: position 71,682 of record JALOTL010000001.1, read on the forward strand.
CCATCTTCTTGAACTCGTCAAACATCCTTGACGAATATCTTCTGAGCTTGGCCATCCTCATATTTGACTTGTCCAGCTTCCTGAAGACAATAAGAAGCGCCAGACATACGAATACGGTCGCTATATTAAGTATCATTTCCATAACTCCAGCGATGGAATAACTATTCAGTTGCTATTATAATCCTGATGATCCCTGCTAAAATAAGCCGGATCCGGACAACCTTCGAGATATTTGTTTTTTCGGGCTATGTCTGTCCATCTACCAGCCGGTATTTACCGGTAATATGTTCACAGGGATTTCCCATTAAGAATAAAAGATAAACAATGGAAATAATATGTCAATTCAAATTTTATGTCACATTAGAAACTGGTATATTTTTATTAATTTTTTTAATCCCATTAAAAAATCCTTGAAATCAGGATTTAATTTAAAAAAACTGTCAATTTCACATAGTCACTTCTTCGAAGTGATGATTTTATACAGGGAACCTCCAATAATCAAATCGGGATGTTCCCTTGCGGGCGCTTTCAATATATAGATAAGATTTTTTCAGCGGTTTTAGAATGAAAAATCTGATTTATAGAGGTGCCGATAATTCTGTACAAAATGAAAAATTTGTTTTTTATATAGAGGTGAACCGCAATGAAAAGAACATACCAGCCAAGTGTTATCAAAAAAAATAGAACCCATGGCTTCATGGAAAGGATGAGTACTCCCGAAGGCAGGGAAATTTTGAAAAGGAGAAGGAGAAAGGGCAGGCACAAACTGACCGTCTCTGACGAAAAACGAAGGCCCAAGTAATATTCAGCAATGAGTCAATAGTATTGATTTGAAGAGAATTTATTCATTAAAAGGAAGGAGTTTATTTAAAGAAGTCTATAACAGGGGATCGAGATTACAGGAAAAAGGGATAAGGGTTTACTTCCTGAGATGCAGTGAAAATGCGAAACCTGGGGAAAGCGGCAATAAGTCATATTTAATAACAGAAGCAATAAAAATTGGTATATCGATAAACAGGAAATTCGGCAATGCGTGTGAAAGAAACAGGGCCAAAAGGAAAACAAGGGCAGTTTGTTTTGAATTATTAAAGGAAATGAATAAAGGGTTTTGCATCATTATCAGTTTAAATGAAGATATAAAAGAGGCGAATTTCGAAAAACAGAAAAAAATCATCAAAACGCTTTTCAAAAAAGCGGGAATTATTCAATGAGCCTCTTTTTGAAAATTACAAACAGTCTTATTAAAATCATCACATTCATCCTGGTGGTTTTCATAAGAATATATCAGTACTTAATATCACCGTTGTTTCCTGCATCATGCAGGTTTTATCCCTCCTGTTCAAATTATTCAATAGAAGCCCTGCGAAGGCACGGCCCGATTAAAGGCACGGTGCTGACAATAAGCAGGATTTTAAAATGCAATCCGCTGAGTGAAGGCGGATTCGATCCAGTTCCAGAGAAATTCACCCTTTAAAAGATCCCCATCAAGCGTTTGTTCCGGTCTCTGCAATAAAAGCTTTGTTTTCAATTATTTGTGAAACCTGCTTTTATTGATTTTTCCCAATAATCACAAGTCTTTGCAGTTATTTACTTTTATAATTAAGGAATATAAAATGGAAAAAAGGACCCTTATCGCTATCGTTTTAACCGCGTTGATATGGCTTGGCTGGTTTATTATATTCAAGCCCGAGCAGGAAGTAAAAAAACAGCCCGAGGCCCAGGCAACAAAGGAGGCTGAAAGCAAGGAAAAACCCAGAGTTGATAAAGCCGGACCTGAAGCGGCGGTAAAAATCGCCCGGGTCGCTGGAGCAAAAGAGACCGAGCTTAAAATACTGACCGATATTTACGATATCACCCTCTCCAGCAAGGGCGGATCCATAAAAAGCATGGTATACAGGGAAAGGAACATACAGCTTGTTGTTAACAAAAACGGCAGCAAGACGAGGCCCGAGTTTGATTTTCCCGTCAGCTTCAATGAAGACGATTTCATGAAGGGAAACGGGCTTGAAGACGCTGTCTGGACCATGGCGCAGACCGGGCCCCTGACGGTTAAATTTTCCACGAGGGTGAACGTCGACGCTATCCCGGTTGAGCTGTCGAAAATATACGAGTTTAATAAAAAGGGCCATGACATCAGGCTGAGTTATGTCTTCAGGAACCTCGGAAACAGGGAAATACCGCTCGGCAGAAAACCGGTGATCATCTCCCCGGCAGACATGCTCGGGCCCGAGCTTGATTACACCAATACCTACAACAGGCTCACGAGCATATTCTCTCTGGATGGCAGCTACAAGCAAAGTGAAAAAGGAGAGGGATTCTTTTCGAAATATGGACCGATAAAAAGGGAAGCCGGCAAGATAGAATGGAGCGGAATCATGAGCAGGTATTTCCTGATCATCATGATCCCGCAGGGTTTTACCGGAACCGAGGCCATCCACGACAACAGGGAAGGCACCGGGCTGAGGACAGGCATGAAGGTCGAAATCGGATTGCTCAAGCCGAACCAGGAAGTAAAAAAACCTTTCAGGGTATATATAGGCGAAAAGAACAAGGATATGCTCGCGGCCGTGGACAAATCGATCGTCGATGCGTCTGATGTAAGCAAATGGATTGAGCCCATCAGGTTTGTGCTGATGTGGTGCCTGCTCCATATAAACAAACTGATCGGGAACCTCGGATGGTCGCTGGTGATCTTCTCCCTCATAACAAAAATCATTTTCATGCCGCTTACGATGAAATCGAATGAATCGATGAAAAAAATGCAGCAGCTCACGCCGAAGCTGAACGCAATTAAAGAAAAATACAAGGACAAGCCCGAGGTACTCCAGAGGGAAATGATGAAGGTCTACAAGGAAAACAAGGTCAACCCTATGGGCGGCTGCTTTCCGATGCTTCTGCAAATGCCCTTCTTTTTCGCCCTTTACAGCGCATTGATCAATTCAATAGACCTCTGGAACGCCCCGTTCATATTCTGGATGAAAGACCTTTCCATGCCTGACACGGTCGCAAGGATGTTCGGATACAATCTAAATATCCTTCCATTGTTAATGACGGCGACGACCTTTCTGCAGCAAAAGCTCTCCACGGTCGATACCGGGACACAGCAGCAGAAAATGATGCTCTATACCATGCCCCTGGTGTTCATATTCATATTCTGGAACATGCCGTCGGGCCTCGTTCTTTACTGGGCCCTGCAGAACGTTTTCCAGATAATGCATCAGTTGTATATCAACAAGAGGGCCAAGCAGAAGGAAGCCACATCATAAATATTCACAAATCATAATTAAATAAAAAAGGGAGGCGCATGATGAAAGTTATTGAAGTTGAAGGAAGAACGGCCGATGACGCGACGAAAAAAGCGCTTGCTGAGCTCGGACTTAGGGATGCCTCGAAAGTTAATGTTGAAATACTGGACCAGGGAAAAAGCGGCATTTTCGGTTTCGGCGTTTCCAGGCCAGCCAAGGTTAGAATATACTATAACACGGATACGGAAGACATAGGTAGCAGGACAAGGGAGCTGATCCTTGAGATATTGAAAAAAATGGAAATTGAAGGCACTGTCGTTGATGTAAAGGAAGGGGAAGCCAAGGTCTACATAGAGCTTGAAAGCAGTAAAAATTCCGGCCTGATCATTGGGCGAAAAGGAAAAACCCTTGAAGCCCTGCAGTTCATAGTCAATCTTATCATCAACCATAACACCGGCAGCGAGAAAAAAATCATCCTCGATATCGAATCATACAGGGCGAAAAGGGAAAAGGCGCTGAAAAAGCTTTCAAGAGAAATAGCATACAAGGTCATAAAAACAGGCAAGCCCTGGACGCTTGAGCCCATGAATCCCTTCGAGAGAAGGCTTATCCATCTTACCCTCCAGAACGATTCGAGGGTCACAACTAAAAGCGAGGGACAGGGAATCTACAGAAAGGTAACCATCCTGCCCAAGAATTAAAGGGCGTTCATGCTGGAGGATACGATATGCGCCCCGGCGACTCCGCCCATCAACTCGACGCTCGCCATAATCAGGATAAGCGGTCCCGATACGCTCGGGACCGTGAATAGAATCTTCACCAGACCGGAAAAAATCCTCCCGAGATCGGCATGCTACGGGTCCATCATTGATCGCGATTCAATACTGGATGACGTGATACTGGTTTATTATCCTGCGCCGGGAAGCTTTACCGGCGAAGAGATGGCGGAAATTTTCTGCCACGGAAACCAGATCATAGTGCGCGGCATACTGAACCTGCTGTGCGGTATCGGCATCAGGATGGCGGAACCCGGGGAATTCAGCAAAAGGGCTTTCCTTTCGGGAAAAATAGATCTGACGGAGGCGGAGGCGATCAACCATATCATAACCGCCAGGAGTGAATGGGAGATCCACACCGCGATCAGCCAGATGCATGGGTCCATGAAAAAGGCCGTCGGCGACATCCGGGACAGGCTTCTGCTGTTCAAATCCGATATCGAGGCCTGCATTGATTTTTCCGACCAGGACTTAGAATTCATTAACCGCTCCGATGCCGTAAAAGCAGCCGTCGAAATCAAAGGCATGCTTACATCCCTTCTTAAAAAATGCAGGATCGGTGAAAAACTTTCCCATGGTATAGACATCACCATAACAGGCAAGCCGAACGTGGGAAAATCCAGCATCCTCAACCTGATCCTTAACCAGGAAAGGGCGATTGTATCGGATATCCCCGGGACGACGAGGGACGTCATACGGGAGCCGATCCAGATCGCGGGCTTCCATGTGAATCTGCTCGACACAGCGGGCATTGCGAAACCCTCCGATGATATTGAAAAAATAGGCGTGGGGCTGAGCAGAAAAAAAATAAATTCGGCGGCAATCGTTCTCATGGTGCTGGATTCGACGACGGGGATCGAGGGCTACGACTCGGACCTGATAAAGATAATATCCGGGAAGCAAAGTGTTTTCATTATAAATAAAACCGACCTGACGGATGAATCAAGGGTCAGGGGGATAATCGCGGAGCTCGGCCGGAATGCGATAGCGTTTTCCGCGAAAACAGGCGCCGGCCTTGAAGAGCTTGAGGCGGCCATTGCGAATATCCTGAAAGCCGAATTTGTAGGCCATGAAAATTCATTCATCGCAGATACGAGGATCATAACTCTCCTGGAAAAATCCAGGGACGGCATATCTAAAATTGAAACGCTGCTCGGGGACGGGGAACCGGATGAAATTACCGCCTTTGAAATCCAGGCCCTCCTCAACACCCTGGGCGACATAACAGGGGAAATCACCCCTGACGAAATACTGGACTCCATCTTCAGCAGGTTTTGCATCGGGAAATAATTGAGGCCGCCCGCCCGGCATGAGAATAAAATGACCGCCGCCCCAAATTAATGCTTGCGTATTTTGTTTTACTGAAAAAAAATTCAACCTTGAACCGTGTCTGTGGAATTTATAAATAAATATAAACCCTGCTTGAAACACTTTGGTTTTTTTCTTATATTATTGGCGCTATGCCTGATAATAGATTTGCTTGATTGGAAAAGGATCGATAAAAAATAACATCCGATAGCTGTCATGGGAAAACTGGATAAAACAAAAGACAACCTCAAGATTACCAATCTGGACGACAGGTTAAAAAAAGAACTGCTCGATAAATTTCTTAAGGCCGGCGGCAAGGTTCTCGATGAAAAGCAGATGAGAAGAATGGACGCCATCGACAAGAATAAAAAGTCACGGGACAAAAAAAAGAGACTGGAAGAATTTAACAGGAGGGAAAAGTCCGGCAAAAAGAACGCTGAAGCCCAGAAGACCAGCCAGCAGCCAAAAACGCTGAAGCCGGCTTACGTTCCATCGGAATCTTTTTTTGAAATTTTCAAGCTTAAGCTGAAGCTGAAATTCTATCGAATAACAGATTGGGGCGGAAAATCCTTCAACGTAAAGTTTTTCGAGACCTTCAATAATCTATACGTCCCTTCGCTTCTCGAGGTGCAGATGCTTTATCTCGAACTGTTCAAGAAAAACCTCATGAACGGATACAAGATAATTGACCGGCTTGATAAAATTAAGCCCATATATTATGAATTGATAGAAAAGGCCGGGAACCTCTACGATAAAATGAATACGGACCACATATTGGAGCATTTTTTATTTTACAGAAATGTCCCGAAAAGGACTATCGAACTCAAGGATGAAATAGTATCATTATATAAAAAGCTTGTCGTCCTTGTGCAATTTGAAAACACCCTTTATGACGGAATTAATTTCGCTATAAGCATCTATTCAAAGTCGGATAAGGAAACCGCTTCAGAATCCTCCCTGAGAAGAAAGGCCAGGAATAATTTTTATATCATCTTCAGGAAGCTCTATCCCAGACTGCACCTCCTGTTCTGCATTTATAACGGAAAATTTTATTATCCATATGATTTCGACAATATCATCAGGGCCCTTTCAATACCGGAATCTGAAAAACCCGGGAGAAGAAGAGCGGGCCAGGCGCTCATCGACCGCGAGGAGGAGCTTGCCAAAGACGATGCTGCTAAAATAGCCGAAGATAATTCCGGCGAGATCCCCCTGCCGATAAGAATCGGCCTGTCGATGATGCACAAGCTCGACCTGGAAAAAATGAGAAGGGAATACGATAAATCAAAGCTTTTCGAATTTGTAGGACTCAATGACAAGGTCCTGATAACCTTCCTTCTCTTCAACGAATTCGACAAGGAATACTCCGTTATCCTGACGACGAATAAAATAAAATACAATGTCGATTTCGGGGCCCAGGGAAAGTCGGATTACAGGATAAGGCTCCAGGACCTCTATGACGAAATGAGAAAACCGTCAGAAACGTTGAGGGCTTATTCCGAAGAGCTTGAAAGCTATGAAAAATTCAGAAGGGAGAGACCGGCTGATAATACCCAGTATATGGATTATACCAAGAGGCTTGAGGCCGTTGAAAAAAACAGGCTCATCTCCGGCAGAAACGCGAGAGGCTCCGTTAAGGGTTACATGGACAGACTGACCGCTGAGCTAAAAGTCCTCATTGACGACATGGATGGAGTCCAGAAAATCATCGCGAATCCGCAGGATATCCTTGAATTCGACGTACACATAGAGGGAGACAAAAAAATCAACGGCAGAAAAATATACGAGGCCTTCCTGTTCGCTTTCAATTTCGCCGCCGCCCTGTCGTACAGGCTTCAGAGCGGCGGAGACCTTTCGGGAAGCATTGAATTTTCTGAACCGGATCAAAAACCGCCGGCAGATATTCCACAGAATGAAACAAAAACTGAAACCGAGAGCGAGTCCGTACTGGACGAGCTTAATGACCTTTTATAATCCCTTCCTTTTTGCTATTTCCACCGACCTTCCTGTAATGATAGTTCCCCTGTCGTCCGACAGAAAGGGATCCCTGTATGGCACAGCCCTTTTATCCCCGGTAATTGACAGACTGTCTATCATTTCATATCCATGCAATGACCTCCCCTTTGAGGCCAGTGTGCCTTCCCTCTTGCCTCCTACTGAAGGGCCCTTCCAGAGATTGAAGCCCGCTTCAATCATGGCAGCCCGCGCCTGGATGGCGCTGGAATATGTCGTCAGGACCGCGTCATCCTCCATCGTGTGAAAAAGACGCGAAAAAAAATCCATCGTCCAGAGCTCCGGATTTTTCGCGGGTGAAAACGGATCATGGAATACCGCGTTGAATTTTTTCCCGCGATATTCAAGCAGGTATTTCCTGGCGTCCCCGAAAATTATCTCGATGTCAATCCTGTCGCTGATGAATCGGCCTGTTTCAAAGGCTTTTTTTATTATCCCGCTCCATTCATCACGCCCGTCGCTGAAGCTGATTGAATTCAGATACTCCGCGTATCCCCTGTCTTTCTCCAGGGCCGTTATCTCCAGGCGGCCTTCTTTCCGTTTGAAGTATTCATACGCCAGGGCAAGCGAGTTGTATCCGAGGCCGAAACCGACATCAAGCACCGAATGCGTCAATCCGCCGGAATTCAGTATTCCTGAGGGAAAAACATGCTTGAGAACGGCTTCCTCGTAGGCGCCGGATACCGAATGCATCGCCTCGCCGTATTCCAGGCAACTGAGAGTCATGCTCCCGTCGCCCGTTAATAAAATATCATACCCGTTTGCCGTCATGATTCCATCCGGGAAAAAATTTATACTTGAATTAAATCATATATGGGGAAGATTTGATAAAAAAATCCCCCCGGACAGATAATGAAAATATACCATAATATACCGGACAACAAGAATTTATTTAAAAATCCGGTTGTTACCATCGGAAATTTCGACGGTGTGCACCTGGGCCACATAAAAATTTTTTCTACGATGCTGGACATCGCCAAAAAAAAATCAGGCGACCCCCTTGTGATTACCTTTTCCGCCCACCCGAGAAAAATACTGTCCCCCGAAATTAATATTAAAATATTGACCACCACCGAAGAAAAGGTGAACGCGATATTCAGGCTTGGAATAACCAACATCATACTCCTTCACTTTACGCGCGAAATGGCGGACATGACCGCCTATGATTTCTACAATGATGTTCTTCTCACCAGGCTCGACATCAAGGACCTGGTGATAGGATACGACCACGCCTTCGGAAAAAACAGGGAGGGAAACCTGGATTTCCTGAGCCGGATCGCGGCCAGGACCGGGATCGGCATAACCCGTGTTGAAGAGGAATTATTTGAATCCAGGCCCGTCTCCTCGACATGGCTGCGGAGCGAGATAGAAAAAGGCGACATGGCCACGGCGGCCGAACTCATGGGCAGAAATTACTCCATCAAGGGCACTGTCGTAAAGGGAGTCGGAAGGGGAAGGAACCTCGGCTTTCCGACCGCTAACATACAGGCAGACAGCCCGGATAAAATATTGCCGCGGGACGGGGTATACGCGGTCATCGTCATCCTCGACGATCGTTCGAGATACGGGGGCATGATGAACATCGGAAAAAACCCCACCTTCTCCGGACAGGAAAGGAGCCTGGAGGTCAATGTATTCGAATTCAACGGGGACCTCTACGACAGGGAGATCACCGTGGAGTTCCTGGCCAGGATACGCGACGAAAAAAAATTCGGCTCGGCCGACGAGCTCGCAGGCCAGATGAGGCTTGACATGCTCACCGCGCAGAACATTATCAGCTGCAATGCATAAATATAAAAACATCGATCAATTCATCAATGAAGGATGTTCGGCTGAAAGCTACAATTCGCCTGTCGGCCTGATAAAACTCGTCGGGGATGACGCCTCTCTGAAAGCTGTATTTTTCGAAGAGGAAACCGGGAAAAAAGCTTCTGAAAATAAACATGCTGGATCCGTCATGATATTGAATCAGGCAAGGAAATACCTGGACATCTATTTCAGCCCGCGGCCGAAAATAGAAATAAAAAAAATACGGGCCGCCGGAAACGGGTGTCTCCACTGCTCCTTTCTTTGCGGAAACGAAGGATTTGATATTGAGCTGGTTTTCGACCTTCTCTCTTTCACATCCAACGAGATCAGGGTATATTCAGCCCTGCTGAAAGTACCTGCAGGTAAAACGGTCTCCTATAATGACCTGTCAAAAAAATCCGGGTTTCCTGGCGGAAGCAGGTTCATCGGGAATACAATGGCCAAAAATCCTTTTCCAGTTTTCATTCCATGTCACAGGGTGATTAAATCAGACGGTTCCATCGGCGACTATACCGGCGGCGTGGATATTAAGCGTAAACTGCTTGAGCTTGAGGTCCCTGCTATTCCCATTCAATAGTGCTGGGCGGTTTGGAGGATATGTCGTAAACCACCCTGTTGATTCCCTTGACTTCGTTTATGATCCTGTTTGATATTTTCCTGAGGAGATCCTCGGGAAGATATGCCCAGTCCGCAGTCATCGCGTCAACAGAAGTAACGCCCCTGATGGCGATGACGTTTTCATATGTCCGTTTGTCACCCATGACTCCTACAGATTTTACCGGCAGGAAAACGGCGAATATCTGCCACAGCTTATCGTACAACCCGGCCTTTTTAATTTCCTCGATCAGTATGTCATCCGCCTCCTGGAGAATACGTATCCTCTCAGAGGTCACCTCGCCGATTATCCTGATTGCGAGACCCGGGCCCGGGAAGGGCTGCCTGTATACAAGCTCATCCGGAAGGCCGAGTGCCTTTCCGACCTCCCTTACCTCGTCCTTGAAAAGCTCCTTCAGCGGCTCGATCACCTTTCCGGATTTTATAAGCTTCAGGACCTCTGGAACCCTGTTATGATGGCTCTTTATCGTATCGGAAGGGCCCTTGGTCGAAACGGATTCGATGACATCGGGATAGAGCGTACCCTGCGCGAGAAAATCGAATTTTCCTATCTTTTTCGCTTCCTCCATGAATACGCTGATGAACTCCCTTCCGATTATCTTTCTCTTCTGCTCGGGATTTTCCACCCCTTTAAGTTTTGAAATAAACCGTTTCGCAGAGTCAGCGTAAATGAGATTGAGATCCAGGTGCTTTTTAAACCGTTCAATGACCTTTACGTGTTCGTCCTTTCTTAAAACGCCGTTGTTGACAAAAACGCAATAAAGCCTGTCGCCGATCGCCTTCTGAAGCAAAACGGCCGTCACCGAAGAATCGACCCCGCCCGACAGGCCCAGAAGCACCGTACCCTCCCCGACCTGCCGCCTGATCGATTCTATCTCGGTTTTAATGAAGGACTTCATGTTCCACGTGGCTTCTATCCCGCATATCTCGAAGAGAAAATTTTTAAGCATCTTCATCCCGTTCCTGGTGTGGTACACCTCCGGATGGAACTGTACGCCGAAAATCTTTCTGTTGATATCCTGGACAGAGGCGATTTCGGAATTGTTTGAAGAGGCTATGACGTCGAAACCCTCCGGGGCATGGATCACCTTGTCGCCGTGGCTCATCCATACCTGCTCCCTGCTGGAAAGCCCCTTGAAGAGGGGCGAGGACCCCTTGATGTCGATGAACGCCCTTCCGTATTCCTTTGATGAGGCGCCCTCGCTCTTTCCCCTGAAGGCGTCGACCACGAGATACATCCCGTAGCAGATTCCCAGCACCGGCAATCCAAGTTCAAATATCTCCCGGGATATCCTCGGCGCCCCCTGTTCATAAAGCGAAGAGGGACCTCCCGAAAGAACCAGGGCCGCGGGTTTTCCTTTTTTTATTTCATCTATGGAATAATGATAAGGGATTATTTCTGCATAGACCTTCAGTTCCCTGATCCTTCGGGCAATCAGCTGTGTATACTGGGAGCCGAAGTCAAGGATGAACACCCTTTCCTTCGGAATTTCAATCTCGTGCCGTATCATTTCTGTTTTTCCAGATCCTTGATGTATTGCTTGTATCCGGATGCATTGAGCTTCTGGTTTCTTGATTTGATCTTTTCCGAAACATTCTTCCTGAAATCCGAGAGTTTCTTTTCAATGGACGGATCTGCCAGCGAAAGTATTTCCAGGGCAAAAAGCGCCGCGTTCGAGCCGCCGGATTTTCCAGCAGGCATTGCTGCAACCGGCACGCCGGACGGCATCTGGATGATCGACAGTATGGAATCAAGCCCTCCCGCCACCTGCGTTTCGATCGGTATGCCGATTACGGGAAGGGTGGTATGCGCCGCCACAACGCCCGGAAGATGGGCAGCTCCGCCTGCCGCTGCGATTATTAACCTGATCCCCCTGTCCCTGGCAGTCGAGGCCCATTCCCTTGTCGCATCAGGCGACCTGTGAGCGGAAGATACTATTATCTCGAAATCCACCCCGAAATCCTCGAGAATGCCGAAACAATCCTGTATTTTTGGAAGATCCGAGTCGCTGCCCAGAATTATACCGACTAAAGCCATCGATTCCCCCTTTTTTGAGAATCTTTATCAGACCTTCGTTTATTTATTTGTCAATAATGAATTGAATCGGACCGAATTATTTTACATGGGGTACATAAGTGACCCCTGCATAAAAATGGATCCATAATCCTCCGGGATTGCAACCGGTAAAAACAGCTGCTGAATATAATTTAAGATGTTTATGATTTATAAACGATGTTTACATATAATATATTCTTGACTTGGCGACAAGCTTCTGACTCTATAGGAGAAACCGGATAGGCTGTCTCCTGCATGGATTCGGATTTATTTGCGGAAAAGTTTCATTTGCCTTTTTCCATAATTAAAGTAAAAACAGAAAGCTTATGAATTATTTGTTAATAATCATTCTTACCGTCTTTCTTCTGATATTCCTGTTTTTTATTAAGTCTCTATCGCTGCCCTCTCAGATAAAAAAAGCCGAGGAATATTTCGACGCCGGGGACATTACGAAAGCCGGCGAAATAGTCAAAAAAATTCTGGACAGGAAAAAGGATTATGTCCCCGCCTGCTATCTCAGGGCGAAAATCCTCATGAACCGGGGACAGTTCCTTCATGCCATTTCAGAGTTCAACGGGGTCCTGGCGCTTCAAAATTTTGCAAAGTACATCAACGAGCTTGAGATCCATAATTTCCTTGCGCAGCTTTACAACGATACCCAGAATTACCAGAAGGAGATCGAGGAATACAGGATCATTCTCACATTCAACCCCGATGACCTGAACGCGAACTACAGGCTCGGCCACGCGTTATATAAAAAAAAGGAATATAAAAAAGCAAAAGAGCATCTTACGAAGGTCATTCTGCTCGATTCCGGAAAGGTCGACTGCTATACTCCGCTGGGCATATCATGTTTTAATATTTCGGACTACGAAAAAGCCGAGGAATACCTTCTCACTGCAATGAAGCAGGAAGGGGACCATTCTGAAATAGAGTACCACCTTGGAATAATCTATAAAATGAAAAAGGACTATGATAGCGCGACTTCCATGTTTGACAATTCAAGGAAAAGCAAGAAATACCTGACGAAAAGCCTCTTTGCCCTTGGAGAAATATTTTACGACAGGGAACAATACGATGATGCAATTTCGCTGCTTGAACAGGGACTCGGCGGTCTCAAGGAAAAAACCGAGGAATCCTATGCATACCGCTACCTTCTCGCGGAATGCTACGAGCTTGAAAACAAGATAAAGGAAGCGGTCCATCACTGGGAAAAAATATTCCTTGATAACCCGGGATTCAGGAGCACAAAAATGAAGCTGGAATCCTACAAGGACATCCTGAGCAACAGCAACCTGATGACCCTTTTCCAGTCTTCAATCGAGGAGCTTCAGCCGCTGATAGTGGAGCTCATCTCAAACCTTAATTTCAACATCATATCAAAAGAAAAAGTCAACGCCAATGAATTCCAATACAAGGCCTACAATATCAAGAGGATAAACGATCCGCCCATACTGATTTATTTCAACAGGACCACCAGGGAAATAACCGAGGGGCAGATAATAGAATTCGATAAAAGGATGGCCGATGAAAAATGCAAAAACGGCATCTATATAACCTCTTCCAGGTTCAGCATCAGGGCAAAGTCGAGCGCCCAGTCAAAATTGATCGACATTTACGATTCTGAATACGTTAATAAAATCGTAGAAAAAATTCAGGCCAGAAAAAGAAAATAGGTTCCCCAATGCCATCGATGAGATTCTTCTCCCTTCTCGCAATCACTTGCGTTATCACCTCATGCGGCAACCCGGAAAAAAAGCTGCAGTCCCTTGCGGAAAAATACGCCGCGGGCGACAAATCAGCCGCGGAAAAAATTTCCGGCGCCTTCATCAACGCTGTAAGCGAAGTCGGATTTTCATCAGACGGGCTGATTTCCAATGAAAGGATCCTCTACTACAGGTCCGACACGAACATGAGCGTTGTTTATCCCGAAAAGAAAAAACTTGTAATGGACAACATAGACTCTTCAGCGTTTGAGTATGAAAATGGCGTGTTCGCTGAAAATTCAGGCCGCTTCCTGATGATAAACGATTTGAACAGGAGCATCAAAAAAGAAATAGAGGCCGAAAACGATAAAACGCCGATAAGATCCATGCTGATAGCCGGGGACACGGTAATCTATTACTCGGGTGCAAGGCTGTACTCCGTTGATCTGGCGTCCGGCAAAAAGGATCTGTACTTGAAAAATGATTTTCCGGCTCCCTATCCAAAATACTACTCGGTCAAATTGACGCGGTCAGAAAAAAAAATCTGCCTGCTTGCAGGTTCGGCCGGATCGTATAACCTGAGCGTGATCGATACGGATTCGAAATCCGCGCCGATAAAAAACATCCCGGCGTCATCATCAAAAATGCTTCTCCAGGGAAAATATCTGTATTATATCGCCGGTGGGACCGCCGCATGGGAGCTGGTCAAGATGGACACCTCTGCCAGGACAAAAACCGTGGTGTCCAGGTTCAATGATCTTTCAGACATCGAACTTTACGGCGGCTGTTGCCTGTTCGAAAACACCAGGGGCCTGTGGTCATGCAATTACGAGGGGAAAAAAATCATTATCCCCTTCGGCTATCAGCTGTTTGGAAAAGTCAACGGGAAGGCGCTGCTTAAATACGGGTCGCGCGTTTATATTGCAGACGCCGGCCAGGTTTTTGAAAAAGCGGTACAGCTGAAGGAAAAAGTCCCCGGGCTTTTCTCCGAATAACGGAACGGCTCATTCCCGGTTTGTAAATCCGATTCTTATTACCCCGTTTTTTTTCAAAATGGTTTTTTCTTTACCGTCGGATATCTCGGCGATTACCGTAAAAGGAATATCTCCGGACACCGGTTCCGGATTGAATCTTTTCGCAAGGATGGCGCCATGAAAGAATTCAAGAAGGCTTCCCAGAAGCGAAAAACCGCTGATGCGGGATCCATGGTTCATCAGGCAGACTGAAATATTATTTATATCGATCCTCTCGGCGGGAATTTTCTTTCCTCCGGAAGCGGCGAACCACACCCTGATACAGCTTCGTTCAACCCGGCGGTTTATTTCAAGGCTGAAGCATACCGTGTCGCCGGAAAAGTATATGCTGTTGAAAACATCCTTGAACCTGTTGTTCCCGTTCGTTAATTTAAAAGAAAAATCGGTCTTTTTTTCCAATACAACGCCGTCTTCATCAAGGCTTGATCCGGTTTCGAATGATTTAACTTCTGTCCTGTCTGAGCAGCCGGTAATTAATATGATTATGACAAAAATAAACTTACGCCTCATCAATGATAAACCTCCGCCAGCCCTTCAGCGCCAGATCATCGTCCTGGTACAGCGCATACCGGCTGAAATATTTTCTCAGTCGCTCTCTATATGATGGCGTTAATACAAGACCCTGGTCCGTGTATTCAAGCTCATCAGAAAAAATCTCCCCGATAGAACCTGGACCAAGAATCCCATCCACGTTTTTATAAAATGAATAAATATAGAGGAAAGCCGGCTCAAAAACGGATACGGCTTCCTCAATCTGATCATATGAGGGACAGGGTATATTCAGACATCCGGTGAAATAATCATAAACCACGAAGGGATAGATGTCCGTGGAAATTTTAAACATGTCGCTTCCCAGAAAATCGGACAGTTTTTTAGATGTTTCGCGGGCCTTAATGTCTTCGAATACGGCGAATGAATAAAAAAAACCCTCCGAATCAACCCTGTTCGCGTCCATCAGCCTTAAAGTGTTGAGCTCGCTCCTGCCTGGATGCTGCGTAACGGTACCGGGTATCAACCGTGATTTAAAATAAATTCTGTCGGTAAAATATGAAGGATAAAATTCGGTACCTCCCTTTTCTATTATGGTTGAAGAATCGCCTCCGAACTTTATATCTATTTTAAACATGTGCGTAAATTCCAAGGCCCTTCCTCTGACGGATTTAATGAACTGAAAAAAATGCTGGTCAGACGGGGGGATCCTTCGCTCAAGCAGTTTTGATTTGAAAAGGAATTCAGGGATAAATGGGGACATTTTTTCGACTATGCCGGCAGATGACCGGTAATCGAGCTCGTTTACCGAAATCTTCGGGATGTCGATTCTTCCGTCAATTTTAATGAATTCATTTTGTATGATATTAAGATATATATCGCCCGTTTTATTTTTTTCCCGGGGAGATATTGAATCCAGGATTTTCTGAATCTTGCTGACAGCGTCCAATTCGCGCACCATGATGAATTTTTCTATGAATAATATTATTAAAACACGGACGGGTCAAGAAATTTTAAAGAGACGTAAATCATCTTCAAGGCAGGAATTGCTGCACATTATTCCCGGGCTTTATTCAAGTACGGCCGTACTGCAATGTTCTATTAGCCTTGACAAAGAAGCTTACGCGATATTATATTGTTTAACTACAATATTAATAATTTTCTATGACGAATCTTCTGACCAACATAGGCGTTGCACAGATTAAAACCGCATCAAGCCCCGGCATCCTGAGGACGATCCTGGGCAGCTGCGTCGGCGTATGCATATACGACAGGATGAAAAAAATCGGCGGCATGGCCCACATTCTGCTCCCATCCAATCTGTCGGATTCAACCAGGCCTGAAAAATTCGCTGATACGGCCGTTCCGATGCTGGTTAAACAGCTGATCGGCGAAGGAGCGAGAAAAGAGTTTCTCTCCGCAAAAATCGCCGGGGGAGCGTCGATGTTCAAATTCGGCGCCAATACGATGCTTGGCCAGATAGGAGATAAAAATGTCGAAATGGTTAAAAACGTGCTCTCCAGACTCGGGATACCGATCGTAGCGGAAGATACCGGCGGCAACTCCGGAAGGGTTATAGACTTTTTCCTGGAAGACGGCCGCATGAGGGTCAAGACCATGGGCCAGGAAAAATATTATTATAAGATTTAAAAATCCGGAGCCGGCGGATGATGGACATCAAGCAGAAAATAGAATCAGTAATAAACAATCTGAATGAGCTGCCCTCGATTCCGGAGGTAACAAGCAAGATCATTAATATGGTCAATGATCCGGAGGTTTCATTTAAAAAGGTAGCGGATGAGATATCAAAAAACCAGTCCATCACGACCAACCTGCTCAAGCTGAGCAATTCCGCGTTCTTCAGCAAGGGCAAAGAGATAACATCGATCGACAGGGCCATTGTGACCCTCGGCCTCAAAGAGGTAAAAAACATCGTTCTCCTGGTAACCGCCAAGCCCATCCTTGAGAAAGAGGTCATCGGGTATGACCTGGAAAAAGGCGCCCTCTGGGAACACGGGCTTGCGGTAGCCACGGCTTCAAGAAGAATCTCGCTCTTAATAAAGAGAAAGGACATTTCGGACGTGGTCTTCACCGGAGGACTGATTCACAACGTCGGGAAGGTTGTCCTCGCGATCTATGTCCAGAGCTTGTTCAAGGAGATACTGAATGCCGTTGAAACGAAAAAAATCCCTTTTTACATGGCGGAGCGGGAAATCATGGGATATGACCACCAGGAGGTGGGCGAGAGGATACTTGCAAAATGGAACTTTCCGCCGGTTCTGAAATCCATAGTAAAGTATTATCTGGAACCCGAACTCGCGCCTGCGGAACATGCGCTCGAGGTTTCCATCGTGCATATTTCAAACGCCCTATGCCTGATGGCCGGGGTCGGGATAGGCAGCGACGGCCTCTATCAGGAATACAGCAGGTTCGCGATGGGCAAGGTTAAACTGTCGGACCAGGACATAGTCACCCTGTACTCCGAAGTACCAGAAATTTTAAATGAAATAAAAAACCTTAAATAATATCGTGCACCTGATAAAAAAATGCCCCTCGTGTGAAAGCATGCTGCGATTCCCCATCGATAAGGGAAAACTCAGAATAAAATGCAGGTGCGGCGCCTCTTTCACGGCCGACCCTGACGACCCTTCATTGTACAGGGACTCGGAATTCGACATAAAACCGGAAAAAAAAAAAGAAAGGCCGTGAAAAAATCTTTCCTTCTGCCATCAGCTTCCTGTATAAAATCAAATACGACCTGCAGAATTTCTGGATCCTTCCGTCGTCTCAAAAAAGGACCATCCTGAAAATCGCGGCTTCATTTATCCTCGCGGGGGCCGCGGCTGCAGGTTATATTTTATGGTTGTTATAAAATCATGCCATTCAAAATCAACGACACGAGCCTGTACCATATTAACTGCCTGGAGACGCTGGGATGGGAAGTCACGGTGTGCAATATGCTGGAACCGGAAGATTCACCCTGCAGGAATGTTCTGAAGACAAAATCCAGCTTCGGCTCGAACCTTATAGGCTTTCTGAACCGATATATACCTTTTAATAAACTCGGTTCTTTCATAGAAATCGGCGGGGGATACGGATACATTTCAAGGGACCTTTTACGGTTGTATCCGCATCTCAAAGCCACACTTCTTGATATTTCCCCTTATCTGATCGAAAGGCAGAGGGAAACGCTGGGAAAGGATTCGGCTTCATTTATAAACATGGATTTTTTCGAAACCGTCGGAGATTTTCTCTCCGGTTTCGATGCCGCCATTCTAAATGAAAACCTGGGGGATTTTCCCTGCGCCTGCGGCCTGGACCGGGAAATGCTTCGCGGCGGCAGTACAGCGACGGAAGATTGCGGCGCTCGACTTGACGAAACGAAAAGACTTATTAACAAATACGGCCTTAAGCTCCCGGAAGGCGACGCGGTTAATTTCAATACGGGTGCGGTTCTCGCAGTTGAAAAGCTTTGCCGGTCCGGCATCAAATATATTTACCTGGGCGAGCATAGCTGCGAATCCGAAGCCCCTGGCTGGATAGCGGACAGGATAAAAATCAAGCCATCCGGAAATCCCGAAAAAATTTCCCTGAACGGGCATGATGAATATACGGTAAAATTCTCGCACATGGTCAGTGTTGCGGAGAGCTATTCGTACGTTATAAAAAGGGGCCTGTTCAGCGATTTTATTGAATTCATTTATGACGGAAGGATGAATTTTATCCTTACATCGAACTCGCAAAAGGATGAGCATGAGACGATCAGGCAATTCATTGAAGATATCTTCAAGTACGAGTACCTGATACTCTGCAGGCAGTAATCAGGCGCCGAGCTGTTTCTTTCTTTCAACCAGGTGCATATAATACCTGGAATGGATCATACCGCTTTTTTCAAACTCTTCTATCTTCGAGCCAATTTCGCTCGCCACAAGCCTGTTGACCTTTTTATTTTTTTTTGGTCCTGCCGGGGCCTGGGTCTCGGCCTGCGGCTGCTGTTCGTTTTTTACTTCTTCCGACATCTTTCCTCCGGTTTATTACCCATTAATGGTCTTTTGATTTGATGATAAATAAAAATTGCCAGAGACATCCCCTGTCAAGGATTTTATCATTTATAATTCTTCATTTCTCTCTGTATCTCCCTGTCCGCATCCCTCTTCTGAATGGTCTTTCTTTTATCGTACATGGCCTTGCCCTTTCCAAGTCCAAGGAGAATCTTGACCTTTCCGTTTTTGAAATAAAGCGAGAGCGGAACAAGCGTGAGGCCTTTTTCCTGCAGCTTGCCTGTAAGTCTTTTTATCTCGTGACCGTGCAGAAGGAGCTTCCTCTCCCGCGTCGGCTCATGATTGAACCTGTTTCCCATTTCATAAACGCTGATGTTCATCCCGACTATATAGGCCTCGCCGTTTTTTATCCTCGCGTAGGCCTCCTGGATGCTCACCTTTTTCTGCCGGATTGACTTCACTTCCGTCCCGTGCAGAACAATTCCCGCCTCGAAGGTGTCCAGGATTTCATATTCGAACCTGGCCTTTTTATTTTTTACTATGTCGGTTATCTGATCAGTCATATGCAGCTTTCCGGGATTTATTTCATCCAGTCGTAATGCGACCGGCATCTCCCCCCAAAGTCAAGTTATTTCTGCCGGCAGGCCCGATTTGCCGATACGTTCAGCCGCCGCAACTATTCCCGACCCGGGACGCAGGGCTATGGCATCAGCTATCCTGATGCCGTCAACGGCGGAGCTGACTATTCCGCCGGAATAACCGGATCCTTCCCCGGCCGGGTACAGGCCGCCGACCGATACGGATTGAAAAGAATCGTCCCTCAGTATCCTCACCGGCGACGAGGTCCTCGTTTCAGCCCCGATAAGCACGGCTTCCGGAAAAGCGAAGCCCTTCATCCGCCTCTCGAAATACTTCATGGCGGACTTGATTTCATCGATGATCCATGCAGGAAGATATTCCGCCGCGGCTGAAGGCGTTACGCCGGGAAGATACGAGACTTCGGGAAGGGCGGAATCGACCGTATCCTTCATGAATGCCTTCAGCGTCTGGGCCGGTGCGAAAAATCCTCCCCCTCCGGCCCTGAACGCCATGTCTTCGATTTTCCTCTGAAACTCGATCCCCGAAAGCGCGTCGTCGTTGAAAACCCCGGGTTCAACCGTTGCCACTATGGCTGAATTTGAAAAAGCACCGTCCCTTGTTGAATAGCTCATGCCGTTGGTGCAAAGCATGTTTTTTTCCGAGGAGGAATTTATAACCTTCCCTCCCGGGCACATGCAGAAACTGTAAATACCGACGCCGGATTTTTTATTGTTGTAAGCGAGCCTGTAATCCGCCGGCGGCAGGACAGGCGCAAATTTCGACCTGCCGTATTGTATCGAATTTATAAGCTCCTTCGGGTGCTCTATCCTCAATCCGACCGCAAACCCCTTCTTTTCCATGACAACCGCTTTTTTCCTGAGAAGACCATACATGTCTCTCGCTGAATGCCCTGTAGCAAGGACGAAAACCGAACAGCCGACCTCTCTGCCCCTTGACGTGACGATGCCCTTCACGGCCCCGTCGACGATCAGGATATCCTGTACCCTTTCGCTGAAATGAATACGCGATCCTGAATCCAGAATGGTTTTTCTTATGGATCTTACAAGGCCCCTGAGCCTGTCGGTCCCTATATGCGGCCTGGCATCGTACAGTACTTCATCGCTCACGCCTAAATCATAAAGCTTCCCGTAAAACCAGGCCGTTTCGGGTCTCGAGGTCCTTGTCATGAGTTTTCCGTCTGAATAGGTTCCCGCCCCTCCTTCACCGAAAAGTACATTGCTCTCTGCGTCAAGGTCGCCCGCTGCCTCCAGCCGCTGTATGTCATCAACCCTTTCATCCACGGCCTTTCCCCTTTCGAAGATATCAACATCGGCGCCGTATTCAATGAGCCTCAAGGCGCAGAAAAGGCCGGCCGGTCCGCTTCCGGCGATGCATATTTTTTCGCCCTTCAGCCGCTGGGAGGCCGTGAATCCGTTTTCGTGATAGGTTTTAATTTCAGGTCTGCTCTTTAAAAGGCTTTCCGAAACATCATCGGGCAAATCGGCAAGGATCCTGTACCTGAATACTATTTTAGACTTGTTCCTGGCGTCCAGGGACTTTCTGATTATTTTCCACCTGAATTGAAAATCAAGTCCGTATCTGTCCCTTAATATCTTTTCTATGCTTTCTTCATTCTGATCAGGGCTGAGGGTTATCCCGTCAATGGCAAGCTTCATCCGGGCGCTCCTTTCAATCGAGGGGCGTGACAGGTTTTTCTAAAAATAAACCTGCTTTTCCCGCCCGTTTTTCATGTTTAAAATTTGATTATGCCTCCAGGTTAATGGCTGTCAAGATTAAAGCATTAAACTCACCTAAAATTGCTTCCTGAATAAAAATCACTTGTCAAATTATAAGAAATGATGGATAATAAAACCCTGGAAAAACACCATGAAAATTATAAAAGCCGCATTCCTCTTGAATATTTTTATCATTTCCTGCACGGGAACCTGGGTGGAAATGCCGTACAGTTCAGGTGTCAAATGCACCGAAAAGGAACTGGATAAAATGAAGCTCGTCAATCCATACCAGTACTGGCAGGACGTATGCGACGGCGAGAAAAAAAAGTATTCAGGAAAAACCAGGTGCAAATCTGAAGGAAAGGGAATCGAGGTCTACTGCGAATAACGTCCATCCGGAAAGCCGTCCTGCAGCCAAGCCGTTCCCCCTCTCGGACGCGTAAAAAATTTCTTGCAATAGATCGATGTATTCAAACATGCTGATAAATTCCGATATCCGCAGTGGAATCAGCCGGTGCGTCTCCAGGGGTACGATTCATCGACGCTCCCCCGGAACGGTAAAATAAATCTGGAATGATATAATGAGCGCCAGGCGAATAACAATCTACGACACGACCCTCAGAGACGGAGCCCAGACCGTCGGGATCTCTTTTTCCCTGGCTGACAAGATCGGCATAGCCAGGGCACTCGACAGGCTGAGGGTGGATTATATCGAAGGCGGATGGCCCGGATCAAATCCCAAAGACGATTTATTCTTCAAGGAAATAAAAAAAGCCGACCTCGCCAATTCCAGGATTGCGGCCTTCGGTTCAACGAAAAGACCGAATACCGGGATCAGGGAGGATCCATTCATACGGTCGCTCGTGGATTCCGGCGCGGACGTCATCACCGTAGTCGCCAAGACATGGGATTTCCACGTTACAACCGCGCTCGATATCGGTCTCGATGATAACCTCGTTCTAATCCGGGAAACGGTTTCATACCTCAAGGACAGCGGCTTCGAGGTCTTTCTTGACGCCGAGCATTTTTTCGATGCGTACAAAAACAACCGGGAATATGCCCTTAAAACGCTTGAAAGCGCGATCGGAGCTGGTGCGGATATGATCGTTCTCTGCGATACCAACGGAGGCACCCTTCCCCATGATGCCCAGTCAATAACAGATGCCGTCGTTAAAAAAATAAAGACACCGGTAGGCGTTCATTTTCACAACGACGCCGGCACTGCGGAGGCAAATTCAATGGCCTCCGTCCTTGCGGGGGCGGTCTCAGTGCAGGGAACGATCAACGGGTACGGCGAGAGATGCGGCAACTGCAACCTTATCACCATCATACCGAACCTGGCGCTCAAGATGGGTTATTCCTGCAGCGCCGCTGATTCCCTGGGACATTTAACCGAGATAAGCAGGTACGTAAGCGAAACAGCCAATCTTTCGCACAATGAAAGGGCGCCTTATGTAGGGGACAACTCCTTCGCGCATAAAGGCGGTATTCACGTATCGGCCATGCAGAAGGATACGAGAAGCTACGAACACATATCCCCTGAAATGGTAGGCAACCGCAGGAAGGTGCTTATATCCGAGCTCTCCGGTAAAAGCAATATAGAATTCAAGGCAAAGGAACTCGGCATAGACCTGAAAGACAGCGTCGTGCTGCCGAAAGATATTTTGAAAAAAATTAAAATGCTTGAGGACCAGGGCTTTCAGTTCGAGGCAGCGGAGGGTTCTTTCGAACTGCTAATCAGGGAGGCTACCGGGGAATATGTCCCGTTTTTCAACCTCAAGGGCTTCAGGGTCATAACAGAGATGAGCGAAACCGAGGAGCTTTACTGCGAGGCCACCATAAAGGTCGAAGTTGACGGCAGGATTGAACACACCGCAGCGAACGGAAACGGACCGGTCGCGGCGCTCGACAACGCCCTGAGGAAAGCCCTCGAAAAATTCTATCCGGAAATTAAAGAGATGCACCTCTCCGACTACAAGGTAAGGGTCCTCAACGAAAAGGGCGGAACCGGCGCCATGGTAAGGGTCCTGGTGGACCAGAAAAACAACACAGATCACTGGGGAACGGTGGGCGTATCTACGAATATCATCGAGGCATCGTGGCAGGCGATGGTGGACGGCATAGAGTACATGCTTTTCAAACGCAAGGCGAGAAATGATGGATAAGCCCATAGGAATATTCGATTCCGGCATCGGAGGCCTTACCGTCTGCAAGGCCATACACGATATTCTTCCCTCGGAAAGCATAATTTACTTCGGCGACACGGCAAGGTTCCCCTACGGGACAAGGTCCAGGGAGACAATTATAAGGTATTCAAAGGAAATAGCTGCATATCTCTATTCCAGAAAAGTCAAGATGATCGTCATAGCATGCAACACCTCTTCCGCCGCGGCACTGGACACCCTCCGTTCTGAATTCAGCATCCCTGTAATAGGCGTAATCGATGCGGGAGCAAGGGCCGCCTGCAACAGGCTGAAGGGGAACTCGATAGGCGTTATTGGAACGAGGGCGACCGTAAGCAGCGGCTCTTATGTCAGGGCCATTCATTCCATCAGGCCCGGAATAAAGGTTCACCAGCAGCACGCCACGCTGTTCGTTTCACTGACCGAGGAGGGCATGACCGACAATGAAATAGCCCGTCTGGCCTCGAGGGAATATATCCAGGGACTTTACGATGAAGGCGTCAGGACGCTGATACTGGGGTGCACGCATTTCCCGATGCTCAAAATGGCGATCAGCAGCGTCTACCCGGACATGGAGCTTATCGATACCGGGATAGAAATCGCCCTTGAAGTAAAAGACATACTCAGGGAAAAAAACCTTGAAAATAAAACAAGCGGTGACTATAAGGGGAAAATCGAACTGTATGCCTCTGACATCACCGATACCCTCCAGAGGCTCAAGGACATGTTTTTCGGGCGAAACGGGACAACGATAGAAAAGCTGATAATAAATGGATAATATAATGAAAAAAATACGGCGTGCCGCTCTGTCATTAATTCTCATTCTGACTCTTTCACCTGCCTATACCTGGGAGATTTATGACCAGGTAATAGCAGTCGTCAACAGCCAGTGCATAATCGAAAGCGAAGTAAACAACAAACTGTCGTATCTTCAGAAAAGCAAAAACATACCGCAGAAAAAGATACCTTTCGAAAAAAGCAGGGTCCTTGATAAGTTCATCGAAGACGCCCTGGTGTATGAAGCCGCGTCCGATGAAGCAATCGTTATAAGCGACGCCAGGGTCGTAGATTATATGAAAAGGATGATGAAGGATTTTTTTATCACAAAGATTAAAAATGCCGAGGAACTCGACGAAATGCTTCCAAAGCTCGCGGCAAGACTTGAAAAAATCCGCAAGGATAAAAACATTTCAGAGGATGTAAGCCTCGATCCTTATATCCACAGGTTCATCAGCTTCATTGAATCGACGCAAAAAATCGCTTTCGATGATTTCTTCGAGGAAATAAGAATACAGATGAGGCGGGAACAGGTCATGTCCATAGCAATCGGCGTAACGCCACCGTCCCAGGAAGAATGCAAAAAATGGTATAAACTGAATAAAAACAAGCTGGGCTATGAAATCAACCTGAAACACATCCTCATCAGGCCGGTCAACAATTCCCTTACCAAGGAAAAGGAGGCCAACCAGAAGCTCGTTGAAATCAGGAGCAGGATAATGGCCGGGGAGCAATTCGAAAAACTCGCGGCCCTCAATTCCCATGACATGGATACAGCCCAGAAGGGCGGAGATATGGGATGGAGCCTCATGGTCGAGCTTGACCCTTACTTCGCCGGATATGTCGACAGGATGAGAAAGCCGGGTGAAGTATCGGAAGTATTCAAATCCGGACTCGGTTATCACGTAGTCAAGTATCTTGGAAAAAGACCGGTTACTTTCGACAAGGTTGAAAGGCTTATAATGTTCAAGCTTTACAACGAAAAGATCTTCACCCAGTTCCAGAAATGGGTCCAGAAAAAAAAGAACGAATCCGACATACAAATATACATGAAGGACTACGTAAAAGGCGGAGCCTGATTTGAAAACCGACATCCTCCTATACGTCGACGGCGCAACAACTGACGAGTCACTGATATTCAAAACGGAATTTCTGCCCGACAAATTGACAGAATCCCTCAAAATAAACGGCATCAATGATATTTATTTTTCAATCCCGGAAAATTATTCTGGCAGGCTTTCTGGAAGGGAAAAAACAATCCAGAGAAAACAGGACAACGAAATTGAATCCTGGAAAAGCGTTTTCTCCGCCACGGGATCCGACCATCTGGTAAAGATATTCGCGGACTCGCCCTTCACGGATCCTACCGTGATAACCGAAATGCTTGATCTTCATTTAAAATACATGTCGGAATTCACCTACTCTGAAAATCTTCCTGAAGGCGTAACATGCGAGATTTTTTCCAGGGAACTCATCGAAGCGCTCCCGGAAATCAAGGACAGGGTTCTTCCCCTCGGGCAGGTCATCAGATCAAACATCAACCAGTTTGATGTTGAACTTTTCTATAAGGATCCGGACATAAGGGATAAAAGGATCTCCTTCAGGTCGGGGATCGCCAGGGACAGAATGATTATGGAACGCATAATCGACCGCCATGGCCGAGTACCATCTTATTCTGAAATCAAAGATATAATCGATTCCAATCCCCAGGTGCTCTATACGGGACCGTCCTACCTGGAGTTGGAACTGACCGGGCGCTGCGATCTTGACTGCGTATTCTGCTACAGAAATACCCTGAAAAAAGTCCATGGAGACATGGATATCGGGATGTTAAATAAAATAATCGCCGGCATGACGGATTTCGGCCTTCCCTATTCCCTGTGCCTCGGCGGCTCGGGAGAGCCGATGATGCACACAGGTTTTTACGAGGCGCTTGAATCAATACTTTCCGACACGCTTCTTAAATCCCTGTTCATAGAAACCAACGGACTTTACGCTGATTCAGGATACGCCGCGTTCATAAAGGGGAAAGCCGATCCCAGGATAAAAACAATATTCAACATGAACGCCCATGATTCAGAAACATACAGGGCCCTTCACCGAGGGGATCATTTTGAAACCGTTTACAAAAACGCCATGGGACTGTACGACGCGGTCGTAGATAAGGATACGGTATTCATCCAGATCATGAAGATTAACGAAACCGAACCATATCTCGACAAATACTACGATTTCTGGGAACCCCTCAAGATCCAGATCATTCTTCAGAAACAGAGCACCTGCCTGGGCAGGATACCGGACAGGCGATACTCGGACCTCTCTCCCCTTGACAGGATACCATGCTGGCACCTCCAGAGAGACGCCTATATTTTATCAGACGGCAGAGTTGCGTTCTGCAAGCAGGACGTTGACTGCGTAAATCAGAAAGGCGATTTGAAAACCGAGAGCCTTAAGGAAATCTGGGACCGCAGAATTGACGACTTTATCAGCGACTACAGAAAAAAATACCCGGCAAACCCCGATTGCATGTCTTGCGATGAATGGTACACGTTTAATTATTGAAGGACGCCGTGTCCCGCGACAGTAAAAACCCGAAAATCCTTGCAGTCATCCAGTCCAGGATGGGGTCATCCAGGCTTCCCGGAAAGGCCGGCGTTGAACTCGCCGGAAAATCCCTCACATGGCATGTGATCGAAAGGGCAAAACGGGTTGACGGGATTGACCTGGTGGTTCTTGCCACTAGCACGGAAAAGATAGACGAAGCTCTCCTGGAACTGGCAAAACGATCCGGCGCAGAAGCTTTTGCGGGCCCGCTTGACGATGTCCTTGAGAGATTCGTCCTGGCCGGCAGAAAATTCGGGGGAGACTACATCATGAGGATTACCGGCGATAACCCATTTACCGATCCCCATTACGCTTCTCTTACCCTGAGAACAGCGCTTTCCGAATCGGCGGACCTGTGTTCGCTGTCGGGCCTTCCCCTTGGCACTGCCGTGGAGGTAGTCAGCATGCGGGCCCTGGAAACAACGTATGTCGAATCCAGCATGCCCCACCAGAGGGAACACGTAACGCCCTACATCAAGGAGCATCCTGAAAAATTTAAAATCGTCAAAAATGATTCCGGATTCAGGTGCCCGATAGAAAACCTGAGACTGACGGTCGATACGGCAGAGGACTACGCTCTGGCCAGGGCGGTTTATGAAGAGTTGTACAGGGGCGCTCCCTTCCGCCTTGAAGATGCGGTCGAATTTCTTGAAAAACACCGGGAATTAGTTTCAATAAATTCACAAGTAATACAGCGCCCCATGACGCATTCCTCCGGCAATGACTAGAAAAAAAATATCAATAATAACGGGATGGGGAGACGGCCTGGGAAACGGCCACCTTCAGAGAATGGCAAACCTGGCCTCATACCTGAACAGCCGCGGATTTCATGCATCGATAGTAAGCGAGAATCGGCCTGAATTGTTCCCCGGGGACGCGTTGCAGTTCTTTTCCGGAAAAATCCTTCCGGGAACGGACCTGATAATAAGAGACATGAGGGACTCGGAAACCGGCGAAATCGAGTCGCTGAAAAAATACGCGCCGGTTCTCGCTGTCGATGATTCCGGTCCCGGAAGAAAATCAGCGGACTTCAATCTCACCCTGCTGCCGAATCCTCCAGGAAGCGGCATGGGGCAGCCCTCTTACAATATGTTCATTTACGGGTACAATATCACCCGCGAGATAAAAATGATGGGGAAGGAAAAAATTCATAAATCCATGGATGTTTCGTTTTATCTTCCTCACGACATTATTGAAAACCCGGATTCGATACTTAAAATTCTGCCTGACGGAATGAATGTTGCGATTATATCTCATAGAGGCCACGTGATATTAAAAAACGGATCAACCATGCCTTTAAATAAAAACCATGCCGAAATCCTCCTATCGTCCAGGCTGCTTATATGCCATTTCGGCATCACCCTTTTCGAGGGTCATCTTTCAGGCTGCCGCCTTGCTACGATTAATCCCACCGGGTATCACTCGAGCCTGTCAGATGCAGTTAAACCGGAACTTGGTCTTGAAAACCTTGGTATCTATCCGGGAATTAAACCTGATTCAAAAAAAATTATTTCAGGGCTCGTCGCTTCCAGTATATCCGAATCGGCCGATCCATCAAAAATAAATGACAGGATACAGGAAAACCTTGATAGGTTGCATGGATTTCTCTTGAATGATTGTTTAAATTGATTGTACGAAGCCTTGAAAATATATTTTTAAAATAATCATTATTCATGCATTATTTTTTCGTTCGTATTCGATAATTCCCGCCAGCTAATACTATCTGTTAATTTTTTGAAAATAATATTGACAAAAAAACACATTGCGGTTAAATTACTACTAATTTGATAGAAATGATAGTAATTCATTAACGGCCTAAATTAATTATTCAAGGTATCCCTATGAGTAAAATTGATAAAAAATTAAAAATTGAAAGCATCGCCCTTCATGGAGGGCAGGATCCGGATCCATCGACCGGGTCAAGGGCCGTTCCCATATACCAGACCACGTCTTATCAATTTAAAAACATGGAGCATGCCGCGAATCTTTTCGGTCTGAAGGAATTCGGCAATATTTATACAAGGCTGATGAATCCCACGACGGACGTCTTTGAAAAGAGGGCCGCTCTTCTGGACGGCGGGATCGGCGCGCTTGCCCTTTCAAGCGGCCAGTCCGCCATAGCCCTGTCGATTTTAAATATCGCGCAGGCGGGAGATGAAGTCGTTTCCGCCGACAACCTTTACGGGGGAACATACACTCTTTTTCATTATACACTAAAAAAGATGGGAATCACCGTAAGGTTCGTAAAATCCAACGATTTTGACGCCATACGCGGCGCAATAAACGAAAAAACCAAGGCGGTATACGCAGAATCAATAGGAAACCCCAAGCTTGACGTCGCAGACCTTGAGATCATATCAGATATAGCCCATAAAAAATGCATCCCGTTCATCCTGGATAATACCGTATCGCCCTACCTGCTCAGGCCGTTCGATTTCGGGGTGGATATAGCGGTGTATTCCGCCACGAAATTTCTGGGCGGACATGGAACATCCCTGGGCGGATTGATCGTGGATTCTGGAAAATTCAACTGGGGAAACGGCAGGTTTCCCCTCATATCCGAACCGGATCCCAGCTACCATGGACTTAATTTCATCCAGGCGCTCGCGCCGATGGGAAATATCGCGTACATAACCAAGGCAAGGGTTTCACTGCTGAGAGACCTGGGCGCTGCGATATCTCCATTCAACTCCTTTCTCATCCTCCAGGGAATCGAGACCCTCCACCTGAGGATGCCCAGGCATTCAGAGAACGCCCTTGCGACGGCGGAATTCCTCCAAAAACATCCGATGGTAAAAAAGGTAATATATCCGGGATTAAAATCAAGCCCGGACTACGACAGGGCATGTAAATATTTCAGGAACGGGACCGGGGCCATTGTAGGATTTGAAATAAAGGGCGGAATCGAAGCCGGGAAAAAATTCATAGATTCTCTCGAACTGATATCGCATCTTGCCAACATAGGCGACGCAAAAACGCTTGCCATTCATCCGGCAAGCACAACCCATCAGCAGCTTACGCCCGATGAACAGATCGCTACCGGAGTAACCCCGGATTTCATCAGGCTGTCTGTAGGCATAGAACACATCGACGATATCATAGCCGATATCGAACAGGCCCTGAATAAATCCGCTTGATGAAGGAGAAGGCAATGCCAAAAATATACGACACCATAACGGGAACCATAGGGAACACTCCCCTTGTACGGATAAACAGGCTGTCAAAAAACAGCAGGGCAGTGATACTCGCCAAACTGGAATCCTTTAATCCCCTCTCCAGCGTTAAGGACAGGATTGGAATCGCCATGATTGAAGCCGCGGAAAAAGAGGGCAAAATAAAAAAAGGCGCTGTTCTTATCGAACCGACAAGCGGAAACACCGGGATAGCACTGGCCTTTGCCTGCGCGGCAAAGGGCTACAGGCTTATCCTGACGATGCCGGATACGATGAGCATTGAAAGACGTCAGCTGCTGAAAATTCTCGGGGCCGAGCTTGTCCTTACGGAGGGAAAATCCGGAATGACCGGGGCGATAAAAAAAGCGGAGGAGCTCCTTAAAAGCATCCCTGACAGCTTCATGCCCCAGCAGTTCAAAAATCCCGCCAACCCCTCCGTGCATGAAGCCACAACGGGCCCGGAGATCTGGAAAGACACGGAGGGATCCGTCGATATATTCGTTGCCGGAGTCGGAACGGGCGGCACCATTACAGGCGTCGGCAGGTATTTAAAAAAACAAAAATCTTCCGTAAAGATCGTTGCAGTAGAGCCGGAGGATTCACCGGTCCTTTCAGGCGGCGAACCGGGACAGCACAAGATACAGGGTATAGGCGCGGGATTTATACCTGAGATCCTCGACAGAAAGCTGATTGACGAAGTAATCAGGGCTTCGCATGCCGATGCCGGGACCATGGCTGGGAGGCTCGCGAAAGAAGAAGGAATATTAACTGGTATCTCCGGCGGAGCGGCAATGTGGACCGCCCTTCAGATCGGGGAACGGACGGAATCAAAAGGAAAGACCATAGTGGTTCTTCTACCGGATACCGGGGAAAGATATCTGTCCACCTGGCTTTTCAACGAATAACAAACAGCCTGATTCAATCGGTTTACTTTTCATCATTTCGGTTACGAAAAGCCGTTAAATCCGATTTTACCAATTTTTTTGTTAATACCGGACGATTTTTATCCTCATCCGCTGCCGCTCTCAAAAAAAATACTTGTCATGGCCTGAATTTAATTTATTATACCTTAATAATCAATATCCTGACAAAGCCGGTTACTTACTGATGATTCCGGTTTAATAACATCAGGACACTCCTAAAAAAAAGAAAAATCATGAGAATAATCAGAAACATCACCTCGACGGGTAAAAACACAATGAAGACCCTCAGCTCGGACATGGAGGACGCAATCTACTCCAATGTTAAGGAACACTATCCTGACAGCTGGTACGAGCCGATCATCACCAAATCCCTTTTAAAGGAACTGTCGGATATACTCAATCAGCGCACCATACAGATACCGGGCGGAACAATCCGTACGGCCAGCATGCTTAACATACTCGCGGAGGACCCCGAGCACGAACTCGGCGATTTCGGCATACTCGCAAAAATAAGGTATCACGACGGGCAGCTCATCGAGGGCGCGGCAATTTTCGAATCCGTGAAAAAGGATCACGAAAAAAACATTTTTTCCAACCTGAAGAAAGACGTCACAAAAAGAATAAGGGCCATCTCGCATCATTCCATGCTCCTCATGTACGACTACGACTGCATTACCGGAATGGCGTTTCCGACAAGCGCCGAGGCGATAATCGGCGGACAGCCCCATGGCTGGGACACCTGGGCCCCGTACACTCATGCCGCAGCTGTTCAGTCCAACATCGCCCTCGAACTGGGCGTCAAGCACACCGGGCTCTACAAGACGTCGCAGCCTTTTTCCTACCAGCTGTGCTACAGGTACCTGTTCGGGCTGGATCTCGATTTCCAGAAAACCGCGGTGGACACGGTCAAGGGCTTTAAATCCGACAAGGGCAACCCAAAATTCCTTTTTATCATCTCCGCTTCCCACGGCGGATATGAGCCTGACCTCAATATCGAATACGACTCTACCAAGTATCTCGAAATAAAATGAATCCCGATCTTGGCCGTGCAACGATCCCGTCGCGTGAATGCGCCAGGTGCGGTAATTGCTGCCGCTCGGACATGATAGCGTACGTCACGGACGGCGACATGAAAAGATGGACCGGAGAAAACAGGCTCGACATACTTCAGTCGATAGAGAATTCGGAAAGGATCTGGGCGGGAGACAGAATAATTGATTCTAGGGGAAGGAGGCTGGAAACATGCTCCTTCCTCCGCGCCGGCGATTCAGGCCATTACTGCGGGATATACGGGACCAGGCCGGACATATGCAGGAATTTCATGCCTGCATCGTCCGAACTATGTCCGCTTTACGGCAAAACCGCGATTTAAACCGGCGGATCAATCCTCGGCGTACATACCTTCGATGAGATCGCAGTATTTCGTCAGTACGGCCTTTCTTTTTACTTTAAGGGTGGGAGTGAGTTCCCCGGTCTCCTGGGTGAACTGGCTGGAAAGAAGCGTGAACTTCTTGATCTGCTCCACACGGCCCAGCGGTCTGTTCAATTCATCAACCACTTCGCCGTATTTTTTTATGACCTCCGGCATATTAACGAGCTTTACCGGGTCCGTTTCCGATATGCCGTTATCCCGTGCCCATCTCTGAAGTTCCGGGAAGCTGGGAACCAGCAGCGCCACCAGGAATTTTTTCTGGTCCCCTATGATCGCCATCTGCTCGATCATCGGATGGTTGAGGAACATCCCCTCGATCACCTGCGGAGCGACATTTTTACCCCCGGCGGTGATTATCAGGTCTTTCTTGCGGTCGGTTATTTTCAGGTAGCCGTCCGCGTCAACAATCCCTATGTCACCGGTGCTGAACCATCCCTCCTTCGAAAGGACCTCGGCGGTATCCCCGGGACGGTTGTAATATCCCTTCATCACCTGCGGACCGCGGATAAGAATCTCTCCGTCGTCAGCTATCCTGTGCTCGGTCCGGGGAAGGGCGGGACCGCAGCTCCCTATCTTTATCCTTTTGATTGTACTGAAGGTATTCAGGTGCGTGATCGGCGATGTTTCTGTCAGCCCGTAGCCGAGATGGACCTCGACCCCGATTGCGATAAAAAATTCATAAATCTCGTCGGAAAGCGGCGCGCCGCCGATCCCGATCACCTTTATCCTGCCGAGGCCAAGAGCGTCCCTCAACTTTGAAAAAATGATCTTCTCTGCGATCCTGTATTTCATTCCGAGTGGAAATGGAATTCTATCGTTCCTGCAGATATAGGGAACTGATTTTCTGCCGACCCCGACCGCCCAGCCGAACAGGGCTTTTTTACCTGAAGGGGCGTCCTTGAGCTTGCTCATCACGCCTTCATAAATCTTTTCAAGGACCCTCGGGACATATATGCAGGCCGTCGGCCTGACGCTCTGCAGGTCTTCAATCAATGTTTCGGTGCCTTTAGCATAGGCCACGGTGGCGCCCCTGAATATCAGGGAATTCAAGCCGACTGTCCTTTCCAGCGAATGGGAAAGGGGCAGTATCGAAACCGCCACCAGCGGTTCGAAATCCAGGGGGTGGTGCTCGAGAAACTGCTTGGCGTTGCTGACCATGTTCCCGTGCGTGAGCATGACCCCCTTCGGGTTCCCGGTGGTTCCGGATGTATAAATCAGGGTCATGAGATCGCCCTGCTTCAGGCTCCTGATTCTGCAGTCTATTTCAGCCTCCTTGAGGCTCCTGGATCCATCGGCGATCACATCCTTGAATTTCACAACCATCGGATCGGAATACTCAAGGTCATCAAAAACTATAATCTTTTTCAGGGATTCAAGTCCCGCCTTTTCCTTGAGCAGGTTGTCTGCCTGAAATTTCCCCGCGCACAGGCAGTACCTGGAGCCTGAATCGTTTATTATGTACGAAGCCTCCTGTGCCGAGTTGGTCGGATAGATCGTGACGTCAGCCGCACCGGCGGAAAGCGATGCCAGGTCCGCGATACCCCACTCGGGCCGGTTGTTTGAATAAATGGCGATCCTGTCGCCGGGTTTTATCCCGTCTCCGATCATGTATGAAGCAAGCGCGTCAACGCATTCCTTCACGGCCCTGTAGGTCATTTCCTTCCATGAAGAACCCTCGCGATTCATGAACAGCACGTTGTCGCCGTATTTTTCGACGCTGTTTCTGAAAATCCCAGGGATTGTGGTTTCATCATACATTGTAAAAGCCATCTGGATGCCTCCTGAAAAAAATGTTTTTGAAAAGAGTGAAGTTTGTATCAGGATTAAAGGGGGTAATTATATGACGGGAAAGATCAATATGATCATTCTGATTTAAAAAGTATATAATATTTTTTCTATCAATAATCATATTCAATGTTCATCTTATCCAATCCTTACATCATGTCATATAAATTCAAGAATTAATTGAAATGAAGAGAATAATAAAAAAACACATGCACTAAAATAGTAATATCATTTTTTAATTATATTCAAAGTATAGATACCTGAAGAATTGAAAAATATTGATTTAAGAATCAGTCGAGTTCAATGAAATTTCAAAAACCCAATAATAAGATCATGCGATATTATTAAAAATTGAGCCTTCATTTTCATTTCCCGGGTATTACCTGACATCAGGTTTTTTCATCAAATAATATAGTAATAATTCTCAAGACCGGTCCAATCGTATATATTACAAACAAATTCTGCATACCGGAAAAAAATAATTTCCCGTGTTTTCATCAATGTTCAATCACTGCCTCAATTCAAATTCAACAGGGCGATGATTAAAATATTGTTTACTTCACCGGTTGAATATTAATAAGTTGTAACGGACTCAAATCCACTGTTTTTTAAACGATCAAGGGGACACTGAATTATGAACGGCCAGGAATCATATTTTAAAAGCTGGGTCATCAAGCTTATCATACTCAACGTAATAGTTTTTTTCATACAGATGCTGCTCGAATACTACCAGGTCTTCTATACGATCTCGAGGGGAGACATTCTTGTAAAAAACAGCGCGCCGTTCATGACCTTCTACCTGGGCCTCACGCCCGCGCTGGTTATTGAAAAACTCTTCATCTGGCAGATTTTCACATACATGTTTCTCCACGGCGGATTTCTTCACCTTTTTCTCAACATGTACGCCCTGCTGATCTTCGGTATGCCCGTAGAAGAGGTATGGGGATCGAAGAGGTTCCTGATTTATTATTTTGTCACGGGAGTCGGCGCGGGAATATGCATTTTTACGATAAACCTGATGCTCGGCGAGGGATCATATAATATTCCAACCATAGGAGCGTCAGGCGCCGTATTCGGGCTCCTTCTCGCTTTCGGCATGCTTTATCCCGACGCGGAAATACTTATTTTCTTCTTCATCCCGATGAAGGCGAAATACCTGGTAGTGGTTTACGGCGCGATAGAGCTTTATTCGCTCATTTCATCGGGGGGCCAGAGCCCGGTCTCCCATGTGGGTCATCTGGGCGGACTTCTTACCGGCATAATATATTTCCTGTTTACGAGAAAAAGCGGAATTAAATTCAAATCCAAAATCATAAAGTCCAGGCTTGAGAAGGAGCTTTCAGGAAAAGTGCCGGAAGATCGCTTCAAATCCTCCGGCTCAGCTATTTCCCTGATATCTATCCTGGAAAAAGTTAAAATTCAGGGTCCGTCTTCAATTACGGATGATGAATACCAGTACCTTAAATATAAGCAGATAATGTCCGGCGATGTCGATGGGATGTGCATAGACGCTGATTTCGACCAGGATGACCAGTACTGCAGAAATTGTGAAAACATCGACGCCTGCCTTCTCAGGGAAATCAAAAAATACACCCTTTGATCCCCCGCTTTGCGGCGTTTACCCTGTTAAAAGGGCTGTTCATGAGCTTCTTTACCGGCACCGGGATAAGCCGTCCAGGGGATGCTTTCGTAAAACACGGCGCCTCAACACTAACCGCAGCCGGACCTGTATCCTTTTTTCAGGATATCCTGAACCGGATCAATGATTCAACGGAAGAAATCAATATTTAATCCCATGATTAATTGCTGAACGCCATTCAGAAAAAAACTTTACAATACAAGCACGATATCTGTAGAATATACAACGGTCGGGAAGCAGCGTCCCGAAAATTTAAAGAAATCGGGAATCTCCAAATAAGGCCTTATTGCGTAAGGCACCCGAAAAAATCAAGAGGAGAATTTTATATGGCAAAAAGGGTTTACACGTTTGGAAAGGGAATAAACGAGGGCAAGGCAGAAATGAAGAATCTCCTCGGCGGAAAAGGCGCGAATCTCGCCGAAATGGCGGGCCTGGGAATACCGGTTCCCGCCGGTTTTACCATTACCGCCGAGGTTTGCATCGAATACTATAAAAGCGGGAAACAGCTGCCGAAGGGACTTCAGGACGAAGTGAAAACCGCCCTTAAAAAGGCGGAAAAAGCGATGGGCGCGGTTTTCGGCGATGTGGGGAATCCCCTTCTCCTGTCAGTAAGGTCCGGCGCCAGGGTTTCCATGCCCGGCATGATGGATACAGTCCTCAACCTGGGCCTCAACGATGAAACCATCAACGGACTGATAAAAAAAACCGGTAATGAGCGTTTCGGATGGGATTCATACAGAAGGTTCGTCAACATGTACGGCGATGTGGTCATGGGACTCAAACCGGTAAACAAGGAAGACCACGACCCGTTCGAGGAGATCATGGACGGCCTTAAAAGGGAAAAGGGAATAAAATCCGACCTTGACCTGACCGTGGCGGACCTCAAGGAGCTGGTTAAAAGATACAAGGACATCATATACAGAAGGCTCAACAGGAATTTCCCTACAGATCCATGGGAGCAGCTCTGGGGCGCCATAGGGGCAGTCTTTGAATCCTGGAATACGGAAAGGGCGGTTCTATACAGAAAGATGAACGGGATCGACGACAGCTGGGGCACGGCCGTCAACGTACAGGCCATGGTATTCGGCAACATGGGCAGCGACTGCGCGACCGGTGTAGCATTCACAAGAGATCCGGCCACCGGGGAGAAAATATTCTACGGCGAATACCTGATTAACGCACAGGGTGAAGACGTGGTGGCAGGGATCAGAACACCGCAGCAAGTCACAGTCGAAGGCTCGCAAAGATGGGCCGGCGATAATGCCGTACCCGAAGCGGAAAGAAAAGGTAAATTCCCGTCTCTCGAGGAATGTATGCCGGAAGCCTATAACGACCTGGTGAATGTTTATTCAAAGCTCGAAAAGCACTATACCGACATGCAGGACATCGAATTCACCATCCAGAACAGGAAACTGTGGATGCTGCAGACCAGGAACGGTAAAAGGACCGCGGCCGCGGCAGTGAGGATAGCCGTTGACATGGTCAAGGAAGGATTGATCGACAAAAAAAAGGCCCTGCTGAGAATTGATCCTGCGGCTCTCGATCAGCTTCTCCATCCCACTTTCGACCCAAAGGCACCCAAAAATAAAATCGCAAAAGGACTGCCGGCCTCGCCAGGCGCGGCGACCGGAAAAGTCGTGTTCCATGCGGATGAAGCGGAAGAATGGAACAAAAGGGGAGAAAGGGTTGTGCTGGTCAGGATAGAGACCTCTCCTGAAGATCTGAAGGGAATGAACGCCGCGCAGGGTATTCTCACACAGAGGGGAGGCATGACGTCACACGCAGCTGTCGTGGCGCGCGGAATGGGTAAATGCTGCGTTTCCGGCTGCGGAGAGCTGGAAATAAATTATTCCACCAAGGAAATCAGGGTGAAAGGCAATGTAATTAAAGAAGGTGATTACATATCACTGGACGGTTCAACCGGCGATGTCATGCTAGGAGAGGTCAAAACCATCGAGGCTAAACTCTCAGGCACTTTCGGGATCATAATGCAATGGGCGGATGAAGTAAAAAAACTCGGCGTCAGGACCAACGCGGACACGCCGTACGATGCCAGGGTCGCGAGGGATTTCGGCGCACAGGGTATAGGCCTCTGCAGAACGGAGCATATGTTCTTCGAGGGCGACAGGATCAAAGCCGTGAGGGAGATGATACTCGCCGATACCCTTGACGGAAGGAAAAGGGCGCTTGCCAAGCTTCTCCCGATGCAGAGAGATGATTTCACAGGGATCCTCGAGGCAATGCAGGGATACGGCGTTACCATACGGCTGCTGGACCCGCCCCTTCACGAATTTGTCCCACACGAAGACGCAAACCAGATGGAGATGGCCCAGGAAATGGGGATATCCCTCGAACAGGTCAAGGCCAAGGTGGCCTCGCTTCATGAATTCAACCCCATGCTGGGACACAGGGGATGCAGGCTCGGCGTAACCTATCCGGAGATAACCGAAATGCAGTCCAGGGCCGTTTTCGAAGCCGCATGCATTCTCAAGAAAAGGGGCGTCGATGCCAAACCAGAAGTAATGGTTCCCCTTGTCGGAACTGTCAAAGAACTCAAGATGCAGAAGGACATCATAGTCGAAACGGCTGAAAAGGTGATGAAAGAACATGGGATAAAGGTTGATTACAAGGTAGGCACCATGATCGAAATCCCGAGGGCGGCCCTCACCGCGGACGAGATCGCGGGAGAGGCTGAATTCTTTTCTTTCGGCACCAACGACCTTACCCAGATGACATTCGGCTACAGCAGGGATGATTCCGGATCGTTTCTTCCGGAGTATATAGAGAAAAAAATACTTCCGCACGATCCTTTCAGAGTACTCGACAGGGACGGTGTTGGACAACTAATCAGGATGGCCGTTCAAAAAGGAAGGGAAAGACGTCCCGACCTGAAGGTAGGAATATGCGGTGAACACGGCGGGGATCCGAGCTCTGTTGAATTCTGCCATATGGTCGGTCTCAATTACGTAAGCTGTTCGCCGTTCAGGGTCCCTATAGCGAGGCTGGCCGCGGCACAGGCCGCAATAAGGCACGGCCAGGAAAAATCCGGGGCCGTAAAACCGGCCAGGGTTAAAAAGACCAAGCCTGCTCCAAAAAAAGCCAAACCGAAAAAGGCGGCTGTAAAAAAGGCACCCGCAAAAAAAGCAGCGGCAAAAAAGAAGCCTGCGCCGAAAAAAACGGTAGCAAAAAAATCAGTAAAAAAAACAGTTAAAAAGAAAAAGTAACATGTATATTAATGGCGGGGCGCTCGTCATGAGCGTCCCGCCAAATCGAAGAGGACCCGATGAAAAAAATTGCCGTAATAATATTCCTGTTATCTTCCGCAGCGGCTTACTGCGCTTCATATGACGAGGCGCTCAAGCTCTTTACGGAAAAAAAATACCAGGAATCCCTGAAAATAATAGCCGAAGATCTGGTAAGCGGCGAAGACCTTAAACGCGGATCTCCGAATTACAAGCTGAGGATGCTGGCCGGGTATAACCACTGGAAGCTTGGCAGCCTGAAAAACGCGGCCGACCATTTTTCAAAATGCATGGAAATCGAAACAAAAAAAATCGATCCCTATATCAGCCTTGCGCTTTGCCAGATGGATATGAAAAAATACGGGGAAGCGGAAAAAACGGTCCGTGCCGGATTGAAAATTGAAGAATCGGCCTTTCTGTACTATATCTCCGGTAAAATTTCATTGAAAAACCAGAACTACTGGAGAGCAAAGGAACTCTTCGAAAAGGCGAATTCGATGAATCCGGAACTCTATGTGTCTTATAACTCGCTCGGGATTGTACTGATGAACCTGAAAAAATACAGCCAGGCAAATACGGCATTTTCAGTAGCGCTCGCCTTAAAGCCTGATTCGGCTGAAATATTGAATAATTACGGAATGTCTCTGGAAAAAACAGGAAAAACCAAGGATGCCGCCGCTTACTTTAAAAGGGCTTCAGATGCTGACCCTGAAAATAAGACTATAAGGGACAATCTTTCGAGAATCAAGGAAAAATCTCAGGAATAGGAATCCAGTCCCTCCTTGAATTTCTGGATGGATCTTTTTATTACATCTTCCGGCACGCAATAGGCTATCCTGAAATGTCCGGGGCCGTCAAATCCCGCGCCGGGTACAACCAGTATGTTGTACTTCTGAAGATGCTGTACGAACCTGATATCGTCGCCGCCAGGGGCCCTGCAGAAAAGATAAAAAGCTCCATCAGGTCTGGCGAACTCATATCCGGCAGATCCCAGCCCTTCCATCAGCATGTTTCTTCTTTTTTCGTACGGACCTACATCGACCCTTACATCGCCCAAAAACGACACTATACGCTGAAGAAATGCGGGCGCGTTGACGAATCCTATTATCCTGTTGCAAAGAATCATCCCCGCGATAATGCTCTCAGCATCTTCGCAGGAGGGATTCAGAGCTATGTATCCGATCCTCTCCCCTGGTACGGAAAGAGACTTCGAATACGATGTAACCACGAAACATTCGCTGTAAAAATCAAAAAGCCACGGGACGCTGATTTTATTATAAACTATCTCCCTGTATGGCTCGTCGGATATGAGATATATGGTCCTCCCGGCGGATTTATAGTTCCTAAGCAGTCCGGCGAGTGCGCCAACCTCTTCGCCGGCATAGACCCTCCCTGTCGGATTGTTGGGAGAATTGATCAGGACGGCTTTCGTTTTTTCAGTGACCGCTTTTTTTATATTATCAATGTTCAACGAAAAATCATCGTTAGTCTTCACCGGAACCAGTTTGCCATTATGATTCCCGACATAAAAACCATACTCGACAAAATATGGTTTCGGTACTATTACCTCGTCGCCCGGATCGAGAATGGTTTTCAGGACGACGTTAAGCCCTCCCGCCGCCCCGCATGTCATGATTATATTGCCGCCTCCTATTTTTGTACCGTGTTTTTTTTCCAGTCCCT
The DNA here is from genome assembly GCA_025457915.1 of Spirochaetota bacterium. Taxonomy (GTDB): domain Bacteria; phylum Spirochaetota; class UBA4802; order UBA4802; family UBA5550; genus JALOTL01. Next base: position 112,490 of record JALOTL010000001.1, read on the forward strand.
CGGCGATAGCCTTTCTTACCTCGTCATAACCGGCGTTCGGCATGTAGCCGTGGATCCCGGGCTTTCTGCCTGCGGCCAGGTCCTTAAGTTTCATAAAAAATTCTTCAGGCGGCTCAACGTCCGGATTGCCGAGACTGAAATCAAACACGTTTTGCTCTCCGTGAACAGATTTAAGCCTTGTTCCCTCCTCGAACATCTTCCTTATCCAGGAGGACCTTTCCATTGATTGCCTGATCCCAGTTGCTATCGCCATGGTTCCACCTCTTTCCCGGGTTGAAAAATTATTAAATCTTTACCGTTTCATATTGCAATAAAAAAAATTCAGAACTCATTAAATCTTTGAAATACCCATATGATCCAGCCACGCATTCGATCATGATAAACTGGGAACTAATCATCAACGATTGACATAAACTACTATATTTATTTTTTTATTAAATGCTTGTCATGCATCGGGCTGGTGATAATTTGACGTTTGAACGAAACGGTATGTCATTCAATAAAAGGGTACTGATATGCACTCTGAAAAAAAACTCAACATTGCCATGGTAATAGACGTATACGACGATACAAAAAACGGAGGCGCGATTTCCCTTAAAAGATTTGCAGATCATATAGGGAAAAACCATAATATAACCATCGTTTCAACCGGAGACGCAAGGGAAGGAAAGGTGTCTGTTCCTAACTTTTATCTTCCTCTGGTAAAAAACATAATGGTCAGGATGAAATTCACTTTCGGCAGGCCCAATGATAAAATTTTAACGGAGACCTTTAAAAACAAAGACCTGGTTCATGTGCAGTTTCCTTTTTTTCTCGGCTATAAATCCATCATGCTGGCAAAAAAGGCAGGCATTCCCGTTGTTTCCGGCTTTCACGTACAGCCTGAAAACATCCTCTATAACATAGGAATACGATCAAAATTTATTGTGAAATTCCTTTACAAAATGTTTGTAAAGTATATTTATAACAATACTGATGCAGTCATATGCCCGAGCAGATTTGCTGAAAACAAACTTAAAAAATACGGCCTCAAATCGCCCTCGTTTGTGGTTTCCAACGGCATTCCCCATCATTTCAGTCCGATAAACACACGCCGGGACCCTGAATATGACGATAAATTCGTGATACTCACAGTCGGCAGAATGGCCAAAGACAAAAGACACGACGTGCTGATAAAAGCGATATTGAAATCAAAACACAGGAAAAGCATACAATTAATCGCAACCGGAGACGGTCCAAGAAAAAACGCACTGATACAAATGGGTAAATCGCTCCCAAATAAGCCGGTTTTCGATTTTGTTCCTTTTGATGAATTGATCAGGCTGTACAACACGGCAGATCTTTATGTTCATCCATCCGAGGTGGAGCTCGAAAGCATGTCGGTTCTCGAAGCCATAGGCTGCGGACTACCTGCACTGATTTCCGACGCTCCCGCCAGCGCTGCTGGACAATTCGCCATTAACCGGAAATTTCTCTTCAGGCATAATGATGTTAAAGACCTCGCGGAAAAAATAGATTACTGGATAGATAATAAAAACAATCTGGCCATATACCGGGAAAAATATCTCGCCCTGTCCAGGGAATTCAAATTTGAAAATTCCCTGAGGAAAATGGAAGAAATGTATCTTGAATACTCCGGAAAGCGAAATACCAACTTATAAAATTTTCATATCATCCATAAATATGGCTTGAAAATATCCATCAATTCTACAAACTTTCAATAATTTACAAGTTTAACCCCATGAGATGAAGAAAGAATTAAATCCATTTCAGTTCAGGAACATTAACCTTCTTACGCACCTTCTTGAGCAAGACGCAATAACGGACGAAATTGTCGAGTTTATCCGGCAGTCGGAACTCGATTATTTTTCGCTTTTCGACAAGTACAGGCTTCTCGAAAAAAACATAAATATTGATGAAAAAACAAATATCCTTAAGTTCAAAAAAGATTATCTGACGAACATACTTAAAACCGCCCTTCGGATATATTATGGCATGCACAACATGAATTATTTCGTCTCCCTGGTCCGCTTCGATATAGACGATTTTTCAATTTTCAACAATAAATACGGACACGAGGTAGGCGACAAGGTCCTGATCGCAGTCGCCAATATTCTGAAACTCAACTCGCGGCCCACAGATTACGTGATCCGCTTCGGCGGCGAAGAATTTGACGTGATTCTTCCCGGGACAGATATGGACGGAGCCGCTGTATACGTCGAAAAGATATATAAAAAATTAAAAAAAACCCATGTGTCCTATAAAAAAGAAAAACTCGCCGTGACTATGAGTGCGGGCATTTCCTATTTTTCTTATAACTTTAAAAATTCGAAAACCATCATCGACCAGAAAATTGAAAAAAGCTTCAAAAACCTTCAGAAGGAAGCGGATGATGCCCTGTATGAAGCGAAATACCTCGGCAAAAACAGGTACAGTATATATTCTAAAAATAAATCGGATGAATACCCTAAAATACGAAGAATGTATATAAAATTGAAGTGATCCTGTTTAATGAAAAGGCCCGATAGAATAAAAAAAATAATCATAGTTATATCGGTCCTGTTACCTTTTACCGCGCTGTCCTTTTTTTTTTCAAACTTCATCAGATTCCAATCGATCGTCCTTCGCCGGAGTGGATAAAATGAAAAACGAGAAAAAACTTACACAGTTCGACAATCCCCTGATTCTTCAGATCCTTTTCCATCCGCGTCCCGAACAACCGGGATTTTCCTCGAAAAATGAATTTACCGATCTCACTATTCCAGTTGAAGACGGGGTATCAATAGGCGGACGATTTTACAGCGCGGGCAAAGACAAACCAGTAATATTGTTTTTTCACGGGAACGGTGAAATAGTCCAGGATTACGACGACCTCGCGCCGTTTTTTATCAAGCTGGGCGCGAATTTCCTTCCCGTGGATTACAGGGGCTATGGAAGATCAACAGGACGGCCGACGGTTTCCGGCATGCTTGAAGACAGCCATAAAATATTTTCATTCGCATTAAAATGGCTCAGGCAAAACGGGCATACCGGTCCTATGGTTGTCATGGGCAGATCTCTGGGCAGCGCTTCAGCCCTGGAACTGGCTGCCGGAGAGCATGATCAGATAGATGGACTTATAATCGAAAGCGGTTTCGCAAACGCGCTTTTTCTGCTGAAAACGCTTGGAATTGATCCAAAAAGCCTTGGGATTAACAACGATAGCTTTTTTAACAACACTGAAAAAATAAAAAAATTTAACGGGCCCTCTCTCGTTATCCATGCCGAGTACGATCATATTATTCCATTTTCGGACGGGAAAGCCCTGTTTGAATCATCCCCGGCAAAAAGTAAGCGTTTTCTGAAAATACCGAACGCCGATCACAACACGATATTTTATTACGGAATGGACGATTACCTGGCTGAAATCAGCATTCTCATTAAAACTCTTAAGACGCCATAATTCATTAACAAATACCCCAGAAAACAGCAATATATTTAATAAAACAGCATGATTTTCTTTTTACACATTAAACCTTAAATTTTGATTTACAAATTCAGGTTTTAATGTCATCAATCAATCATTACAGCCCGGCTGACATAAAACATGTTAAAATTCTTAAAAAAGATATTTTTTCCTGAAAGGGATTTTTACCCGGACAACTACACCGACGAGCTTCATTATCAATCCGGCAGAATCATCCTTCCCGCATCCCTGATCTGCGTTTTTGTCTGGCTGAATTACATCAATGTCGACACCAAGCTTTATCCGGATGAGCCGTTGATCATTTATTGCAGGTATGGCCTTACTATAATTTCAGCAATACTGCTTGTTCTTCAATTCATTCCTTTATTTAAAAGAAAAAGCATGTGGCTCATTTCCATCCTTGGTCTTTATCTTGAATGCGCAACCGGTTTCCTGACCGGATTATCAAAGGCCGATCCCGTTTACATGGGCGGCTATCTATTCGTTCTCGTCATACCGGTAGTTGCTCCGGTCAGAAAATCCATATTATGGGGAATTATCGCGGTCTCACTCACTATATTTTTTTCAGTCGGTTTTTATAAAGGCATGGAATTTACCACCATCCGTGACCAGTACAAACTGAACGACCTCATGGCCACATCGCTCTTCGTTTTTCTTTTCGTATACGTGCTCGACAGGATGAGATATAAAAACTGGCAGACCTCCAGGCAAATCGACAGCCAGAAAGTTGATCTGCAGAAGGAAAGGGACAAGATAGCGAGCATAGTCGCCGAGGCGAAAAGGCTTTCAAATTATGTCGTTGAGGCTTCCGAGGTTTTCGGCGGATTTTCACAGAACATACATACCACGGTCTCCGAGCAATCGGCAAGCTTCCAGAGCAGCAATGAAAAAAGCCGCCAGCTCATAGAATCCATCGAGAAGCTGAAAACCGAAACCAAGAAGCAGCTGGACATGAACACGCAGAGCACGACCCTTACGCAGAGCCTCAGGGAGGAACTTAACCAGACAGCCGATTCGGGAAGGACCGCGAGCCAGGACGCCACGAAAATCAAAAGCCTTTCAGATGAATGCGACAAAAAACTGCAGAACGCGAGGGGCGTAATCGAAAAACTAAAGGACGAGTCTTCGAGGATTGCGGAGATATCGAACACCATAAACGACATTGCAGATAAAACAAACCTTCTTTCGCTAAACGCGTCCATCGAATCAGCCCGCGCGGGTGAGCATGGAAAGGGTTTCGCTGTCGTCGCCGATGAGATATCCAAGCTGGCCGACATAAGCATATCTTCAGCGAAAGAGATCGGCGAAATAATCAGGATGTCCGTAAACAGGATCGGCGAGGCTTCTTTCCAGATACAGGAGACGTCGCAGGCGCTCAGGGACATCATAACCTTTCTAGAGGACAACAGGCAGTTCCTTCTCGTCCTGGAAAAATTCATCAAATCCCAGGATGACGACGTGCAGACCCTTATATCCCATTTTGAAAATTTCCTTAACTTTACGGACACCATTGCGGAAACAACCGATAAGGCAATCACCGACATCAGCGAGTCCCAGGACATGTTGCGGCAGATTGAGGTTTTTTATATAAACCTGAGCGACATGTCAAATACCCTTCTCCAGCTTACAGACAAACTGAGCTCAAATATCGAAAGCCTGCAGAAGACACTCCTTCAAACGGGATCCTGATCCCCGGATTCTAATTCACATCAAAGCGCGGCCTGCGAATGATATAAAATTATTTCCATCTTGCACGCCGGTTTTATATTGATTATATTTTAACTATTCCATTAAATTCAACAAACTGATCCCGTGGTATAATTTCAATGCTGCATCAGCTGAAAAAAATATCGGATTATCTATTCGAAATTCCAAAAAGCTATAAGCCAGGAATGAGGGTACCGGCGCGCATATACGCCGGAGAAGATCTTATGGACGGCATGGACAGCGCTGTTTTTGAACAACTGTCCAATGTCGCAATGCTGCCGGGTATTGTAAAATACGCCCTTTGCATGCCAGACGGGCATTCGGGCTACGGTTTCCCCATAGGCGGCGTGGCTGCGATCGACCCGGAAACAGGGGTAATTTCACCGGGCGGAATCGGTTTCGACATAAATTGCGGCGTCCGGCTGATTGCCACGAACCTGGTATTCGATGAAATAAAAAACAATGTTAAAAGACTAGTGGACACGATGTTCACGAGGATCAATTCCGGTGTTGGAAAGGGAGGGATACTCTCGCTCACGTCCCCGGCTCTTGACGATGCAGTAATCGGCGGCGCGGAATGGGCAGTCGAAAAAGGCTACGGAACCGCAAGAGACCTTGAGTATATCGAAGAAAAAGGGAGGATGAAAGACGCCGATCCGTCAGCCGTTTCTCCACGCGCAAAAGAACGCGGCAGGGGACAGGCGGGGAGCCTCGGATCCGGCAACCATTATCTAGAGATCCAGGTGGTAAGGAAGGAAAACATATTCGACCCGGCAGCTGCGGAAAAATTCGGCATCTTCAGGGACGGACAGGTCATGATAATGATCCATACCGGCAGCAGGGGATACGGCCACGAGATTGCGTCTGAATACCTCAGGAGATTCGTGACTGCAATGCAGGGCAGATACCACATCAACCTGCCGGACAGGGAGCTTGCCTGCGCGCCGTTTAATTCAAAAGACGGCCAGGACTATTTCAAAGCCATGAACTGCGCGATTAATTTTGCCTTCATGAACAGGCAGCTCATCATGCACGCGGCAAGGGAGGTATTCAGCGATATATTGAAAAAAAGCCCTGATGAACTCGGAATGAACCTCGTATATGACGTCTGCCATAACACTGCTAAGATCGAAACACATCAGATAGACGGGAAAAAAATGAAACTCCTTGTGCACAGGAAAGGCGCCACCAGGTCATTCACGGCCGAAATGAAGGGCGTGCCTGAAGCATACAGGGAAGTAGGCCAGCCTGTACTCATAGGAGGAAGCATGGAGACCGGGTCTTATCTGATGGCGGCGGCGGAAGGCAGTTCAAAGACATTTTATTCCACTGTCCATGGAAGCGGAAGAGTGATGTCCCGAAGCCAGGCAAAAAAAATATTCAGGGGTATAGAGCTTCAAAAAAAGATGATGGGTAAAGGTATATACGTGCAGACATCCTCCATGTCCGGGCTTGCAGAGGAATCCGGCGCCGCCTATAAAAACGTCGATCGGGTTGTGCAGTGTTCCGAAGCGGCGGGATTGAGCAGGCCGATAGCAAAACTTATTCCGATAGGAAACATAAAAGGATAAACCTTAAAAACAGATATCCTTCTTAATGGTATAACGGTATAATGAAACGATACAGTTATAAAATCGATAAAAACGCAACAATGGCGGACGTTTTTATCAGGATAAATGAAAAAACGCTGGAAGACCTTTTCAGCGCGGCAGCATATGCCCTGTTTTCCGTCATGCTCGAGAACCCGGATTCTATCGAAGAAAAAGAAACCATCAGGATTGATTTACATGGAGATGAAATGGACATTCTACTTTACGATTTTCTCGGAGAGCTTGTATACAGAAAAGACGCTGATGGAACAATCCTTCTCCCTGCCTCCATTTCATTTACCAGCAGGGACCGGCCGTTTGCCCTTTCAGCCGAACTATCAGGCGAAAAAATTAATAAACAAAAACACATGTTCAGGGTGGACGTCAAGGCTGTTACCATGCACAGGCTTGAAGTTAAAAGGATAAACGGGGGCTGGTCCTGCTCTTTCGTGCTGGATGTTTAGCCTTTTATCTGGTCCTGATAAATCTTTCTTATCTGATAAAAAAAATGCAGATATTCGTGCTGCCTGTAGTCGGGATATGTCCAGTCCCAGGGTTGAAAATTTCTCGCTACATACTTGTATTCATTCTCCAGGTATACCCCCATCCCCAGGTACACCCTGTGAAAATAATCCTTGCAGGTCGCCAGAAAAACATTGGAGAGGGTAAGATAACCGGGATCAATATTTATCTTCCTCCCTTTTTTACCGGAAATCTTATTTTCCATGAGATTGGTGAAAAGTTTAATTTTTGCAATATCCTCTCTTCTAATCAGCTTTTTAAAAGAATAGAAGACCTTGAAAAGATTTTTACCGAGGTCACTGTAATAATCGGTGTGTGAAAAATGAATTTTTTTCGTCTGAAAATCGATATCACCGAATTTTTTCTTAAAAACCTCTTCCGCCTGCACGAGCATTTCGTCTGATCCGCATATAACACCCATGAAAAGCTTCGCTTTTAGCGGGATCAACGGTTCTGCCATCATTCGCCGCCGTTACTGATGTATTCAATGAAACATTCAGGCAGAGGAGATTCAATTTCAATTTCCCTGCTGAGAGCGGGGTGCATGAAGATTATCGACTTCGAATGTAGCGCGGTCCTGAAGAATCCGGCTCTTTTTATAATGTCCTCCGTATTCCCCTTCCTTATGAAATCCAGGTAAAGTTTCTCGTCTGGTCCGTACAGCTTGTCTCCCAGTACCGGCAGACCGACATGGCTGAGATGAGCCCTTATCTGATGCTGCCTGCCCGTCACGGGAGCGGCCTCGACAAGCGTATGGCTACCGAATATTTTAATTTTTTTCAGATGGGTTACGGCTGCAAGCTCCGCCCCACTGTAACAGGCCATCTTGCTTTTTATCTCTGAATTCGTTGCCGGGCCCATCGGCATATCTATGGTAAAACCGTCATTTTTCATTATCCCGGAAACTATGGCCATGTATTTTTTTCTGACCTTCTTGAAGTTCTTCTGGATTGCCGATGCAGTCTCAAAATCCTTGGCGAAGAGTATCACGCCGGATGTCTCCCTGTCCAGCCTGTGGAGGGTGTAGAGTTTTATATTCAGGTCATTCTGTAAAATCACGAGGAGGGTATGGTTGAAGAACCTCCCTACAGGATGGACCGGAATATTTCCCGGCTTGTCGACCGCCAGGATATGAGCGTCCTCGTAGAGGATGGAATAGTTCCTGTCTATCTCGGGCTCGATAATGTCAACGCCGTCATATTCAATCAGGTCCCCTTCCTTGATTCTCCTGTCGTGCTTCAAAACCTTTTCCCCGTTCTGAAGCACCTTCCCCAGAAGGATTTCCTCCTTCCACTTCTCCCTGCTCAGGTAGCAGAACCTCTTTGCGAGATAGCTGTCAAGCCTCAGGTCTGAATAATGACGGGGCACTATCGATTGATTGATCCTCTTCATAAGGCTATTTCTTCCTCTTCCGCGGAAGATCAAGGCCGAGCTGGCCGCCAGGGTTCATAATGTTTTTCGGGTCGAAGTGCCTCTTTAAAGCGCGCAGCACGTCCATCTGGGCGCTGCCGATATGATCCTCCAGAAATGGGGCTATCATTTTCCCGACCCCGTGGTGGTGGCTTAACGAGCCCCCGTTTTTCGATATGGCCGCAATCACGCCCCTCTGGAATTTTCTGTATTCTTTTATACTGTCCGTTTTAAATATAAAAATGAAATACAGGTTTGTGCCCTGGGGATAAAAATGCGACCCGTGGGTCATGCAGACAATGTCCGGCCTGGATTTTATGTATTTTCTAACCCCTTCGTGCAGCTTCATCAGCCCGTCCCATGTCACTCCTGATTCAAGCGTATCTATCACTATCCCGAAGTCCTGGAGATCTTCCCTCATGTACGGGTCCGTAAACCGCCCGTGCTCCCAGTTTTTCACGGGGAGGCCGGTTATATACATTGCCCCGTGCTTTTTGCAGATTTTTTTTACCTGTTTCTTTACATTGGCAGTAAAATTTTTCTCGCCCTCGGACTGTCCCAGAAAAAGGCACCGTTCCATGGGCTTGTAGCCTTTCAATGAAATCAGACTGTCTATTATAGTTCCCTCGATTCCGTAAAGCTTCAGGGCGATGTCGGTCTCTTCAGGATCGGACATCCGGAATACAGACGGGCTTCCGAATTCCCCCTGGGATATTTCCCTTGCGGCGTCAACCGTTGCCTCCCAGGAGGGGAAGACAAAGGCGAAGCTCCTCCTGTTTTCAGGCATGTGTCTGAATATCTTCATCGTGACCTCAACGAGGACCCCGAAGGAACCCTCGCTGCCCTTCATTATGTCGTTGAGCTTCGGTCCGGTTGCAGTGGCGGGATACTCCAGCGTTTTAAACGTGGCCGCAGGGGTTACGTATTCCTGGCTTACGACAAGATCGTATGCGTCGCCGTAATAAGAAGAAGTCTGCCCTGAGCCCAGTGTAACCACCCAGCCTCCCACAGACGAGTATTCGAAGGACTGGGGAAAGTGTCCGCAGGTATAGCGTCTATTGGCGCCTAATCTTTCAGGTGCGTTGTTCAGAGCGTCTTCGAATCCCGGGCCCATCATGCCGGGCTGAACTGTGACTGTTTGATTCCGCTCGTTCAGCGAAATGATTTTATTCATGTGGGTCCCCATGACGAGCATAATGCCCCCCTTCGAAGGAGACAGCCCGAGCGTGACCGAGGATCCTCCACCGTATACGCAGACGGGGATCCTGTTTTCGCCGCAGTATTTCACTAATTTTTTTATATCGTCCTTGTTCCTCGGGTGTACCACCAGGTCGGCAACGTTGCCCGGCACCCCTTTCCTGAGTTCCATCGCTTCTTCAATGGTTTTTCCGTATGAATACCTGACCCTGGAGTAATCGTCCACAGCTGTGTTTTCACGGCCGACGATGGAGCAGATCCGGTCAATATGCCGCCTGGGAATCCTGGATTTCTTCCTGCACAAAACGGTTTCGTTTCCCTCCATGCGCTTTTTCAGAAAATCCGAATCTGTCAGGCGGAACTTTTCTTTCATCATTTTGAAAAGGCGTACGTTAGGATGCTTGAAACTGTCCATCGCCCCCCATTTAAAAATGGACCTGTATGATTTTTCACCTGGCGGCTGTTCCGTCCAGTCCGGAAAGAATTCACTTTTCATTTTTTTTTCCCTTGTTTTTCTGCCCTGAACCGGCAGGAATGATAAAGGCCTCTTTTGCTGAAGCGACCTCCCTGATCGTTCTGGCTGAAGTCCATTTCAATTCCCTGGCCGCCGTGGATGCGACCTTCTTCAATATTTTATCTCCAGAATTTCCGAGGGTGCCGATCCCGGTCCTCCTGAAAAGCATGTCCCGCAGGGTCCTGGCCATCTCATTTCTCGCAGCGTAAGCGACCTGAGCCAGAATCTCACCGTCCTCATTGACGACCATGGAATATTCCTTGTCCCCCCTTGCGATATCGATCACCGCCTGGGCTTCAGTCCCGTAGTTTTTTGAAAGATACTCTACGGTCTTTTCGCTGAAATCAGGATTGTCCCTCTTCATTTTTTCCAGAAATCCATCCATGTCTTTGATTTCACTTCCGCTGAGATATTCTTTATCCGTCAAGGTTCTGCCGGTCTTCCTGCCCAGCTTCCTGGCCGCCATGTTTATTACTTTTTCCGCAAGGTTCCTGCTTGTTGTATATTTTCCGCCCTCTACGGTGATCAGTCCATCAAAGCCCTCGGTTGAATTATCGTAAATTTCATATTTCCTGGAGGATTCATATACGTCCTCGGTCTGATCTTCGACCAGGGGCCTCAGACCCCCGTAAGCAAACTTGACGTCCTTATAATTTAAAAGTTCCTTGTTGCCGAATGAGCTGTTGACGTCGTCGATAAGTTCCTCTATGCTTTCCCTGGTGACACTCCATTCATCAGGGCTGCCGATGTACTCCTTATCGGTAGTCCCGATGAGCGAGTGCCCTCTCCATGGGATCAAAAAAAAATGTTTACCTGCCGGAGTCATTGATGTGACTATATGCTCGTTGATGAGCTTTTTTGTTATTATATGTATTCCTTCAGATCTCCTGATTTTCTGATCTTCAGACACCCTTCTCGCAAGACCCAGGACTATATCAGCCCACGGTCCGCCGCAGTTTATCGTCAGCCTGCCTGAAATTTCGACCGTTTTGTCTTTTAGAAGGTCCCTAACCCTGATCCCTTTAACCTTCCCGCCTTCCGTCAGGAACCCCTCGACCTTTGCATAGTTTGCAACCCTGGCTCCGTATTTAACCGCGGATTTTATAAAGGCCAGAGTGAGCCTTTCCGGAAAAATGCTGATGCAGTCGTAATAAACCGCTGCGCCGCTGAGGTTCTCTCTCTTGACGTTCGGCTCGACGCTCATCACCTTTTTCGCGGATATGGAACTGTGCAGGGGTATTTTCTTGCTTTTATCCCATGTGAATTTTTTATCATAAGACAGGATATCATAAAGGATCATCCCCATCTTGATGATCCACTTATTGTTCTTCAGGTTTTTCCTGTTCGTAACTACCATGTTGGCTATCGGGTAAACGAAATTAGGGGCGATATTTTCAAGCGTCTTGCGCTCCCTGAGTGATTCCCTTACAAGACCAAGCTCCAGGTTCACAAGGTATCTCAGCCCGCCATGTATCAGTTTGGACGTTGCGGACGATGTCGCGCCTCCGAAATCAGATTTTTCCACCAGCGCCACGCTGAAACCCCTGCTCGCGGCATCATATGCCACAGCGGCGCCCGTGATCCCGCCACCGATTATCAACACATCAAACTCGCCCTCGATCTTCTTTTCAATAAATCTTTCCATCATAGGTCCTTTTTGTCCGCAGCATTCAATATTAAAATTACAAACAGGTAAATACCAGAGATGTCCGGTTTCTGCAACTAGATAAATTGCCTGTACCGTTTTTTTCAATAGTTTTTCAGGATTTGGATAATCAAATGCATGCTGAAATTTCGGAGTGAATCCGATTGCGTGCGGCCGGGATCCCGGCGTGGAAAGATTAATAAAAACAGGAAGTCGCAGGTGAAAGAGGCATGTACTGCCGTTCTATCTCCTGTACCTGATCACGATTCCCTTAACATGCAGAACCTCGATCATGCCAACAACCCAGTAATCTTTTTTTATCGAGTATTTAACATTTATGAGATTGTCGCCGCCCTTGTCGCTTATGGCTTCGTCAATAGCCTTGTCAAAACTGGTTATCGGCGTGACCGGAAACAGGCCGATCAGCCTGAAGCTGCTGCTCTGCCCTTCCGCCGGTCCGAGCACCTCGTAATCATCGCTCTCCATGACCCTGGCGTTCGGTTCAAGCCCCCTGTAATGCTCTCCGAAGCTGATACAACCCGACAGGCAGACCGTGAAAAACAAAGCCGCTGTTATGATTGTTTTCCCTGTCATTTTTTCTTTTCCTTCTCTTTTTCTTTCACTTCCGCAAGTATGACAGCCTCTCCCTCAACGGTAACGGAGTTTATGGTGAAAAGAATGAACCATTTTGTCGTTTCATAGCACTTCACATTGATAAGCGCGGTGCTTCCCTCCTTGTTCTTAAGCGCCTCTTTTATTGCCTCATCAATATCCGGCTTGTCTATCATGACAAGCCCGAGAATGACGGTAGCGCTGCTGCTCCCGGAGGTTTTACCCAGGTTCTCTGTGATTTTTTTACCTGCTATGGGCGTATTGGAGGACGTCATGCAGACAGGTGCCGTTATGCATGAAGTAAGCAACGCTGCCGCTAATATTGCCGGGATTATCGCGATTCTGATTTTTTTCATCATCAACTCCTTGTATGATTAAAATTTAACTTCAACACCGAAATTCGGAAATATCGCAAGGGTGTTCTTCGATCGCTTGATCGAAGGATTGCGCCCTGGGACAAATGGAGCGTAGGATTTCCAGTTCTGACGATATCGCCTGTAGTTCAGCGCATTGATTATTTCGACATACCAGGTCAGGTAGCCCCAGCTGTAGTTCGTCTTTCTGCTGTACCTCAGGTCGAGCCTGTGGTACAGCGGAAGCTGTTTTGAATTGGGTTTGCCGTATACGGGCGTGAACCTCGGATAATTCCCGGTAGAATACTGGTTCCACCAGTCCACGGGGCTGTAGAAAACTATCGGCGTGTAAGGCTGCGGAGTGTATAGCATGAATTTTGCCGTGATGGTATGGGCTTCAATCTGGTAGCCCGCAATCAACTTGAAGCAGTGGTTCATGCTGAAATCGTAATTGTGCCAGGCCCTTCCCCACACATCGCCGATCTGGTTTTCATACGGATTGGCTGTCTTGTTTACGGGATCGTAAACGTATCCCGGATTATTCTGCTGGTATATGATGTCGTATATTGAAATGGGCTTGAATGGCGGGAGCCCGGATTTGAATTTGGACTGATTATAAGTATAGCTCGCCCAGCCGAAAAAACCGTTCTCGTCTTCTTTTTTATCTATTTTCATCATGAATTCAAAGCCGTAGCTTTTCAGCTTTCCCGTATTCAAACCTTCAAGGGGTTTGCCGTCAAGTTCATAGTGGTAATACAATTCAGGCATGTCGTAAAAATTATTGTAAAACCCTTCCACCTTGACGGTGAAGCTCTTATAAGCCTGCTCGATTCCGGCGACCCTGTGAATGGCCTTTTCGCTCTTCAGCTTTTTGCCGATTTTACAGATATTGGGGTAAAGATCGAACAGAAATGGATTCGTCTGGAAAAGATCGCTATATTTGCCGCCTGCCAGTGAAATCGTTGTCTTTGTAGGGAACTCATAGCTGATCATTCCCCTCGGGTCCCATGTCGCCTCTCCGCTCCTGTTGAGATAATCCGTCCTGCATCCCGGCACGAGTGTAAAACCCGCGTAGGATATTTTAGTTTCAAGGTATCCCCCGGCCGTGTAGTTGATGATTTTACTGTTGAGATAAAAAGACTGCATCAGCTTCGGATCATTAATATCAATGGTCAGCCCTTTATTTCCCTGGCTTGTCATAAGGGCCAGGGATTTACCTTTTACCTTGTACAGGTACGCGGTGCCTTCGGCCCCGCCCCTGATTTCAAAATGGTTTTTCATAATTTCCCATCTGAATCTTTCCTTGGCGCCGAATATGTCCGGTCTTGAATCCACGCTGAGTCCCTGCAGGGCCAAGTTTGTCGCCATCGGCGCGTCAAGGCTCTGCACGCTTCTTGTCAGAGAGCTGAACGCGGTAATCTTATTATAAAAACTTTCGGACGGCTGATAGATATAAGACAGGCCCTGGCTGTGGCACTGCTTGTTGTAATTGAGCCTTACGCCTAACATCAAGGGGTCCACCCCGTCCCTGAATTCCTGCTCGTAATTTCTGTCGACAAAGGTCAGGTAATCCTTTGCTCCGAACAGCAGCACTGTCAGCGAATGATGGCTGTTGAAAGCGTATTTGGCCTTTAACTGATAATCATAATAATTCGGGACTGCATCCACTCTCTGGCCAAAAGACTTCATCATGGGCACCAGAAAAACATCCCAGTAGGCCCGTCTTCCGGAAAAAATTACATAACCTGCATTTGTGTATTTGCCGATCTCCCTTTTTGAAGGGATATCAAACACCACCGATCCGTTGCCGTCCTTTAGAATGGGGGTCTGCATCAATAAAGATGCCGATAAAAGCGATATGTCCGTATAACCGCTGAATTCTTTCACATTGTCCGTAGTATTGATATTGACTACGGCGGATGTTGCGGACCCGAACTGTGCCGGGAAGGCGGATGAATAAACATCAACCTCGCTGATAAGGTTGCTGTTGACAATTGAATGAAGCCCGCCGAAATGAAGCGGGCTGTAGACCGGTATCTCATCTATTGAATAATAAACCCCGAGAAAATCGCCGCCGCGGATTACAAGCGGGCCGAAAAGGTCTCCGCCCATTCTCATGATTCCCGGCAGTGAAGTCAGCGCGCTTACCGAATCGTTGAAGGACGCAGGGACCTCTTTTATCTCCTTTTTATCCATGGTAATCCTTGATACTTTCTGCAGATCCCTGTTCCCGATAACGGTAACCTCCCCCTTTCTGGATAACACCGGGTTGAGGCTGAAATCACGATTAAGATTCTTGTTGATGGTGAGGGTGGTTTTGAGGGTCTTCATGTCCTCGGATTGAATTATCACGGTATAATCTCCGGCTTCCGGAATGTTTATCCTGTAATAACCGCCGGCGTCCGTCTTGGTTCTTTTTCCGGCCTCAAGAACGTTGACCGTGGCAAAATCAAGAGCTTTTTTTGTCGCGCTGTTGTATATCCTTCCCTCGAGAATGTATCCCTTTTTTTGCGCAAATGAAGGCGTCCCCGTTACAAACACGAGCATTGCGGCAAGAAACATCATAACACAGCCGTATACTGGTGCAATTTTTATAAAATTTTGCCTTTCGGCATAAACAACTCTCATGGATTGATACCGGTTCCTTCAAGGGTCTTCCATTCGCATAGGCCATTACCGCATGCTGCCCGTACGTGATAACAGCTTTCATGGAATTGCGTTATAAAATCAAATTCTTAAAATAGAGCTTGTTATAATCAATCTTTTTATTTACAGTCAGCGGTTCGCCGGACCTGCATCCAGGGCGTTTTCAACCGCCTTCATGAGCGCCTTGCTGGTAGTGGTCGCGCCTGTCACTGCATCCACGTCGAGGGAATTGGATTTCCTGATTCTGCCGGTCACCCCCTCCGCCAGCCTTGCATATTCAGTGTCCCTGTTTTTCAATACAAGTATGTCCCTGATCACACCGCCTTTAAGGACCACTTCGACCTCGTAAGTAAAACCACCGTATGTGAAGGCGCCCCTGTATTTTCCATCGGGCTTCACCGCGGGATTTATTTTTTTGATTGGCATTTCCCTGGCCCTTTTTATCTCCTCATAACTGGAACAGGAAAAAAACACAAGAATAAAGGCGATCGATAACAATCCCCTGAAATTTTTCATTTGTCCTTTTCTGTTGATTCTATTATACAGGATCAGTCCGGTATATTTATATTTATTGAAACAAATAAAACATTGTTTTGTGACACTTAATAATATCCTTTATTCTGATTTTTTTTTATACGACAACTGATTTTTTAAAACAAAGTTGATTTTATTTGAATATTTAATTATTTCTTATTCCGCATTTCAATGTCTGGAGGAAGTATGAAATATCTCATTATTGGATCAGGCGGCAGGGAACACTGCATAGCATGGAGGCTCATTTCTGACGGCAGCGCGGATGAAGTTTTTGTCGCCCCGGGAAACGGCGGCATAGACCGGCGGTACCGCGCAGATATACAGCCGAACGAATTCAAAAAAATAGAAGCATTCTGCAGGGAAAAAGGCATGGACATGGTTATAGTCGGACCTGAAGCCCCCCTGGTCGGAGGTCTTGTCGACCACCTTGAGGCGTCCGGGATAAAGGCCTTCGGACCATCAGGTAAAGCAGCCATGCTAGAAGGCAGCAAGCTGTTCGCTAAATCAATAATGAAAAAATACGGGGTCCCTACGGCAAACCACTGGGATTTTACCGGCAGAATAAAAGTCCTGGAATTCATCGAAACCGTTTCCTCATATCCTATAGTGATCAAGCTTGACGGCCTGGCCGCGGGAAAGGGCGTTGCGGTTCCGTCTGACAAAAATGAAGCGGTTGAATTCATCCGGTCAAACGTAAAGGACGATTCCCGTGTGTTCATAGAAGAATACCTTGAAGGCGAGGAAGTCTCGGTCCTCGGAATTTCGGACGGAGAAACCGTCATACCCCTCATAGCCGCGCAGGATCATAAAAGGATATTTGACGGGGATGCGGGCCCGAACACAGGCGGCATGGGCGCTTACTCTCCGGCGCCGGTATTAACCGGGGCATTAATGGAAAAGGTGAAAAGGGAGGTACTTGTCCCAACGATAAACGGAATGAAAAAAGAGGGCGCGCGATTCAGGGGAATTCTTTACGCGGGCCTCATGATCAGGGACGGCAAAATCAATGTTCTTGAATTCAACGCGCGTTTCGGCGATCCGGAAACCCAGGTAATACTTCCCCTTCTTGAAGGAAAACTCGGGGATCTCTTCCGGGCCTCCGTTGACGGCAACCTGTCAAAGACGGATATCTCATTTAAAAATTCCCACGCGATAACAGTGGTTATGGCCTCGCGGGGATATCCCGGGAGCTATGAAAAGGGAAAGGAGATAACCGGGCTTGATCAGGTCGCCGGGGACATTACTGTTTTCCACGCTGGAACTGAAAACACGGACGGCAAAATAATCACGTCAGGCGGCAGGGTCCTTAATGTTACGGCCGTCGGAAACAGCCTGAAATCGGCAAGGGACAGGGTATATTCAGAAATTGAAAAGATAAAATTTGACGGAGCTTATTTCAGAAAAGACATAGCCTACAGGGCCCTGAAATAAATAATTTCATCATGGGTTGTTCATTTTTCAAAAATTTGGAAGGAATGCATCACCTGGTTTTTTCGATCGCCGAAATCACGTCCGCTTCAGAATAAATGTCCCTCAGGCAGACAGGATTGGCAAACGAACCGCCGGAAGGGAAAATCGCAAGGAAAGGAATTGATTTTGACCCGAGCTTCGCGAGCAGCACCTCGGCCTGCGGATTTTTTTTCGTGAGATCCGCCACAATGAAATCGATATTTTTTTTGTTCATTGCTTCCGATACATTCTTTGTAAACAGAGCGGTTTTTTCCACATACCTGCAGTTGGGGCACCAGTCGGCGGTAAAATCAACTACCGTAATCCTTCCCGTTTCCCTGTTGGCGAGCAATCTATCCGCGGAAAACAAATTTTTTTTGAACTCCTGCCTGGATTCCACATAAAGATAATTGAAAGACAGATAATAACCGCCGATTATCAAAAGAACAAGAACCGATGAAGAAATAATCCTCTTCAGCGCAGTCTGATCTATTGCGCCGAATATCCCGTACTGCCACAGGCCCGCTGCAAAAATCCCCAAAAAAGTCATGGTCGGCAGAATGTAAGCCGTTTCAAGTATGCCGATAAGATATATGGCAGTAAAAATCAGCAGGAAGCCCATTACCCTCTCAAGATTTTTCATCCAGTTCCCCGGCCTGGGGATGAACCTGATCAGCCTTTTATCTGCACTCAGTATTATATAGGGAATCGCCATCCCGACACCTATGCTTATGAATACCGTAAATATTACGGCAGGCGGCCGTGAGAGCGTCCATGCCAGGGTGCCTCCGAGAAACGGGCCGCTGCAGGGAGTCGCGAGAAGCGTCGCCAGCAACCCCTTAAAGTATGAATCAAGGTACGGGTTCTCAGATTCCAGGCCGTGCCTCCCCAGGAATGAAGGCACGTTGACAATGAATAGATCAAACATCGACATCGCGAGGGCGAATACAAGCGCTATCATGGCTATAAGAAATCCCGTTCTCTGAAAAAGACCGCCCCATGAATATCCGAAATAAGCCGCCAGCACCGCAAGAGTGAAAAAACTCGTCATGATCCCGGCGGAAAATAAAATCCCCATTTTGAAGGAATCGCTTCTGTTTTTTTCGGCCTGCTTTACGAATCCCATGACCTTGAGACTGACCACCGGCAGAACGCAGGGCATGAAATTAAGTATAAATCCGGCCAAAAACCCGAAAATTATGGCTTGCGCCAGCCCGGTGACCTGGCCCTCCATGTAGACCGGCTGAAATTCTATGGCCTCTAAACCGTCCCTGTTGCCCTGGTCAACGGGCGTTTTAATGATTGCCACAGGTTCTGAAGGTTTAGAATCATTAAATTTATCAAGAACAGAAGCATCCACGGAAGCAGTTCCTCCGGATCGCACCACTCTCACCGGATAGGAAAATTCCTGAAATTTCGGAACGCAGGTACCGGTCATGCAAAGAAGACTATCCAGCGAAAGTTTGAGGATATATTCGCCGGGAGCCGTATCTTTTTTAGCTGAAAAAGGAAGGAACATATAAGTTTCATGTTCATATATCCAGACGAAATCCTTATCACCCGAGGCGGTATATTTTTTTGCCGGAAGGTACTGCGGCTCCCTGAAATAAAACCTGTCATCCCTTGAGTAGGATAAAACAGTCGGTTTGCCCGTTCCCGGACCTTTCGGGTTTCCGTATATATGCTGTCCGGATGGAATCTCAATCTTCAACGCAAGTATATATTCCCTGCCCGGTACAATTTCAAGATTTCCCGGTACGGGCACGGCCCTGAACTCGTCATATTTCTTTCCGCAAGAGAGCAGGAGGATAATTGCGGACAGCGCAATAAATAGACTTTTATACATTTCATTCACCATGATGATAATTTCATAATAATAATGATGCTGCTTGAAAAATGATTAATATAATTAAAAAACGCTCCCGGTTCAAACAAAAAATTCATCCGCATAATTATTTCAACAATCAATTCACTTCGTTTATGGAAGCAACAAAAATAACTGATCATAAACGTTTTTCAAAAAATATTGATCCATCATTTAATGTTTTTTACTTACGAAACACCGGATTGTTATTTATTTATTGACACCGGCCTCCCTGCGATCTTTCTATTATCCAAATTTAAATATTAGCGGGCTGGTGGCTTAATGGGCGAATTTTTTTTCTATGACATCATTCTGAAAGTCTTCGTTTTCGTGGCTCTGATCATATTCATATCCCTTTTCTTCATAACGGCCCCTTACGGCCGTCATACGAAATCCGGATGGGGCCCCATGATAAACAGCAGGCTGGGCTGGCTTATAATGGAATCGCCGGCTTCGCTCATGATGTTCCTTTACTTCATAATCGGCACCAGGACCACGACAGTCACCCTTGCCGCCCTATTGATCGTCTGGCAGATCCATTATCTTCACAGGTCTTTTATCTATCCATTCCAGATCAGAAGCAACACGAAAATGCCCGTGTCAATAATGTTCTCCGCTGTTTTTTTCAATATCGTAAATACCTATATCCAGGGCCGCTGGCTTTTCAGCCTTTCCCCCGATTCGGCCTATTCTTCAGAATGGATTTATGATCCAAGGTTCATCGCTGGCATGCTGATATTCGTGATTGGATTTTATATCAACAAAAAGGCGGATTTTATTCTAAGGCGCCTGAGAAAACCTGATGAATCCGGATATAAAATTCCCGGCGGATGGCTGTACGAGTATATTTCCTGTCCCAATTATTTCGGGGAGATGCTGGAATGGCTGGGATGGGCAATCGCAACCTGGTCCTTTGCAGGGCTTTTTTTCTTCATATGGACTGTCGCGAACCTCGCGCCCAGGGCCGTTTCGAACCATGCATGGTACAGGGAAAAATTTCCTGATTATCCGTCGAAAAGAAAGGCGCTTTTGCCCTTGCTTTATTGACGCTGCGCCGGCATCACGCCTTTTTTATTAAGATGGTTTCCGGGATCGCGGCCCGTGAAAGGAGTTTCCATTCCCCGTCCAGTATGTTCCCGATATGGTCCACCGGCCATGCCGGGGTCTGTCCGAAAAAAATACATACGTATCCGCCTTTTCTCGAATAGGCGATGCCCCCTGGCGGTATATCCGGTACGGGATTGTGTTCACCGAGGTCTGCCTGTATCGGTCCGTACAGCTCTTCTCCCCACCTGGTAATTTTTATCTCGCAAGGCAGTTTTTCCAGGAACCTCTTCGATACCGGACCGTCAAAAATTTCAGCCCTTAATTTCAATTCCCCGAGTTCTATTATCACCATGAATGCGCTCCGAAATCCTTTAAATCATGCAGATGAAGGCTTTTTCCGTATCTTGAAATAATAATAAACGAGACCGGATGATGTAAGGAGAATCCCGATTATTGAATATTCTAATGCCGTTATCAGGGTCACCACAAGGTATAGAGCATAGACTGCTATGATCAGTATCATGCTGTAAGGATACAGCCACGCCCTGTAAGGCCGCGGAAGGTCCGGATATTTTTTCCTCAGGATGTATATTGAATAGAAAGTCATGATGTTGAATATCGCCCCGTTTGCCGCGAAAAAATCTATTATCGCTTCATATGAATTTTTTGCTATCCCGGCAAACACCAGCAGCACGGACGCCCAGATGGCCTGGCCTATAAGCGAATTGTTGGGTGTGTTGTATCTTTTGCTGATCGGGGCCAGGATGCCGAAAAAAAGGCCGTCTGCGGCCATAACCTGCCATCCCCTTGCCTTCGTCAGAATCTGCGTCCCCACGTTACCGAAGGTGTTGAGCATGACCGCGAAGGATATAAGAATGCCCCCTGCGCCCCCGATTGCCGCCTTCATCGCGTCCGTAGCTACCCATTTTGAAGATTTTACGGCATCCACGGGCAGCTGGTAAATATACGCGGCATTCGCACCGAAATAAAGCAGCAGCACCCCGCAGATTCCCAGCAGCATCGAAAGCGGAAGGTTCCTGTCCGGGTTCTTTACCTCATCGGCAAGATAGCTCGCGCCTTCCCATCCGCTGAATGCGAAAAACGAGTACCTGAGTGCCGCCCCGAAGGCGAAAAGGGTCTCCCATCCGAACGAAGCTGGCCAGAAGCTATCCGTAAAATGCGATACCCTGCCGCCCGAAACGAAGGATACTCCGATTATGCTCCCGATGGCGATAATCTTCAAAAAACTGAAGACGTTCTGTACTATTCCGCTCAAGTGTATTCCGAAACAGTTGATTGCTGTAAGAACCCAGATTGCTGCAAGCGCAATAATAATTACCATGTATTTGGGGATGACCGTATTGAATATTAGGCCCATGAGGGCACTCAGATATTCGGAAAAAACGAGGGCCACGGCTGAAATGGCGGCCGTTTCGGATACGAAAAACATCGCCCATCCCCGGAGAAAAGCCCATATGGGATGATAGGCCTCCTTGAGATATACGTACGGGCCGCCAGATTTCGGCATCATTGAGACAAGCTCGGCATAGCACATGGCGCCGAGAAGGGCTACGGCCCCGCCAATCAGCCATACGAGCCCGAATAGCGAAGTGCACATAGTCAGCGCCATGATGGGCCCGGGGGTCCTGAAAATCCCGGATCCAATGATCTTCCCGATAACTATAGAAACTGATTCAAGAAGACCCAGCTCCTGCCGGTATGAAATTGTTCCGTTTTGATTATTTATTTTAGGTTCTTCCACTTTATGAGGCCGGATCACATTGCCGTGCAATACACTGGATCTTAATCCATATTTTTCCTTTTGCTTAAAAGCTTATTTTTCCATGGCGGATATTATCTCACCGATATACATCCTGTGATAATCGCCTCCCGGGTAGTTTTCGTCAATCCTTGCGTCCAGGAAATTCCTGTGGTCTATGTCCTGATAGTATATTTTCCTGCACTCGATAACAAGCCTGGCTTCGTCGAAATAAACCGAGCCGCTTTCAGTCTCCCGGGGCGATATCCCGGTTTTTTCAATTTTATTGACTTCCCGGCCGGATTTAGTGCCGCAAAAATTCAGGACGTTTTTATATTTATCAGAAAAAAAACACAGCGTGAAATTCATATGCTCCTGGAGAAATTCATATGTATATCTCTGTGGCCTGACGAATATGTAGCATACGTTTTTATGCCAGAGGACTCCCAATCCGCCCCATGACGCCGTCATGGTATTGAAGGAATCGATGGTCCCTGATGTTATCAGCATCCAATCGGTGCCGATAAGCTTGAAAACGTTTTCCCGTATGTCTTCGGGTTTTATTGATTTGAATTCTTCCATGATTACTCCGTCAATATTTCCGCGCCTGCATCAGTCACCCTGATGGTGTGTTCCCACTGTGCGGAAAGCGAATCATCTATCGTCACCGCGGTCCACCCGTCGGCCAGGAGCCGGGTCTCATACCTGCCAGCGTTTATCATCGGTTCTATCGTGAATACCATGTTCGGAACCATTACATATCCCCTGTTCCTGCTGCCGTAGTGGTGTATATGCGGTTCCTCATGAAACTTCAATCCTATGCCGTGTCCGCCGTAATCCCTCACTACGCTGAAGCCGTTTTTTCTGGCGTGCTGTTCTATTGCGTAGCCGATTTCACCGAGATTGCCGTAAGGTTTAACCTTCTCGATTCCCAGGTAAAGGCATTCCCTGGCGACCCTGACTAATTTTTCCGCTTCGCCGGACGGAGTGCCTATCATGAACATCCTTCCGGAATCACCGAAATATCCGTCTACTATGCACGTTACATCGACATTGATTATATCCCCTTCCTTTAAAACGGTATCATCCGGTATGCCGTGGCAGATGACATTATTCAAGGACGTGCAAACGCTTTTAGGAAATCCATTATAATTTAGCGGGGCCGGAACGGCGCCACGGGATATGATAAGATCATGGACCCATCCGTTTATTTCATTCGTCGAAATCCCGGCCCTTATCCGTTCACCCACCATATCCAGGGTCTCTTTTACCAGCCTGCAGCTTTTCCTGATCCCGCTGATCTGGTCTTCCGTTTTTATTATGACCCCGGGAGGCGGTATCAGGCTTTCATCTTTCTTTTTACCTGCCTCCAGGTCGTTTTCCATATGACACTTTTTATATTTCTTGCCGCTGCCGCACCAGCAGGGATCGTTTCGTGATAAGCTTCTCATTATACCCGACTATATTGAAATTTGTTATAATTATATTTATATTATAATATATGAGTCAAGCATTCAACTGTATTTTAATAATATTATTTAATGTTCGTCTTTTTGATTTACTTGTTTAAATAAATACTGTTTACTGACAATAATAAGCACGGCCATTGAAATGAAACTGTATAATAAAATTCTTTTCGTTCCATTAATTATACTTGTGCATCAAATATGTCTTTGCGATGAAATTTTTTTCAAGGACAGCAGGGTTTGCACCGGAAAAATTACGGAACAGACAAGCGAGTATGTAAAATACCTCCCGGAAGGAAAGGATATTATTGTTACTGTTTTAAAAAAGGACATAGACAGGATAATTCATTCAGATGTAAAAGAAACGGCGCCCATTAAGGAAAACGGCAATACCAGCCCGGATACGATATATCTGGCAGATGGAAGCAATATAAAAGGAAAAATCAACAGGATAGCCAGTAAATATATATTGTTCACTCCGGAAGACGCCCGGATCCAGGTTGTTATTCCGCGGGAAGCAGTAAGTAAAATAATTTCTTTCGACGGAAAAACAATTGTAATAAAATAGCACCCGGCCCGGCTTCCATAAAAAAAGCAGCCCGGAAGCCGCTTTTTTTGATGCATCCCCTAGGGGAATCGAACCCCTGTTGCCGGGATGAAAACCCGGTGTCCTAGACCACTAGACGAAGGGGACAAAATATACAATGAGTCGCCGGGGAATTGAACCCCGGACCCACTGCTTAAAAGGCAGTTGCTCTACCGACTGAGCTAGCGACTCTAGTGCCTTGATTGTTTGTACGTTGCTTGAATCAAAAAAAATCTAATTCGCAACTGAAAATACCACAAGGCGTTAAAGGAACAGTACTGCTTCCGTATTTATAAAAAACCAAACAGGAGCAACACTAATTAAAGCATCCACCAGATACTTAAATGACCCATGACTGTCAATAAAAAAATCATCCCTTTTTTTCAAAAGTATTTTCTCTTGACGGTCCGACTGAAAGAATCTTGATTTTTACGCCTATGCTTTTTTCCAGAAAATTAACATACTTCCTGGCATTTTTCGGGAGATCAGAAAATTTCCTGCATTTCGTAACATCCTCGTCCCATCCCTCCAGTTCTTCATAAACAGGCTCGACCCTGTTCAATATGGATGATGGAAAGTAAGCGACTTTCTTCCCGTCAATTTTATAACCTGTGCTTACCTTGATTTTTTCGAAACCCTGCAGGATATCAAGCTTTGTAAGAGCGATACTCGTGATCCCATTGATGGAGCAGGATTGTTTTAATAGTTCCACATCGAACCATCCGCACCTTCTCGGTCTGCCTGTCGTGGCCCCGAACTCCCTTCCGTTCAATCTGAGCCGTTCACCTTCCTCGCCCTTGTCCTCGGTTGGAAAAGGTCCCTCTCCAACCCTGGTTATATAAGCCTTGGTGATCCCGACAACCTCCGTGACATTAAAAGAATTCAGTCCCGTTCCGAGCAGGGCTCCTCCTATGGTCGGGTTGGACGAAGTAACATAGGGATAGGTGCCATGGTCGATGTCCAGTGCGTATCCCTGTGCCCCCTCCAGCAATATTTTTTTACCATCCCTGACGGCATTGTGCAGGTAACCCTGGGTATTTTTAATCATGTCTCCGAAATTATCTTTGAATCTTTC
This sequence comes from Spirochaetota bacterium, assembly GCA_025457915.1. Classification (GTDB taxonomy): domain Bacteria; phylum Spirochaetota; class UBA4802; order UBA4802; family UBA5550; genus JALOTL01. Next base: position 137,931 of record JALOTL010000001.1, read on the forward strand.
AATGATATCCATTATGTCATCGAATTTAAAGGTCGGTTTACCGTGTATTTTTTCAAGCTGGAGGTTCTTTATCTTCAGGCTGAAGTCGAGTTTTTCCCTGAGCAGGTCCATGTTCATTACATCCCCGGCCCTTATGCCTATTCTCATGCACTTGTCCGAATAGCAGGGTCCGATACCGCGGTTTGTCGTGCCGATTTTATTGGACCTGAATTCCTCCAGCGCTTCATCCATTGCCTTGTGATAAGGAAGAATGAGATGGGCTGAATCCGATATCAGCAGCCTGCTTTTAACATCCAGTCTTTCGTCCTTGAGTGAATCCACTTCCTTTGACAATTGGTCCGGGTCGAGAACCACTCCGTTGCCTATGATGCATATTTTGCCCTTGTGCAATATGCCGGATGGTATCAGGTGAAAAACATATTTTTTATCTTTTACGACGACAGTGTGGCCCGCATTGGCACCCCCCTGATATCTTACGATTATATCACTCCCGGGCGTGAAATAATCTATCATCTTGGCCTTGCCTTCATCACCCCATTGGGCGCCAATTGCAACCACGCAACTCATCGCAACACCTCATTTTTTAACTAAGCAAAAAGTCATTTTAGAAAATAATATTAAAATAACAAGCCTTTTTCATTATCATCCACGCTTGCATAATTTCCGTTTATGTCTCTTATTTCACAGCATAACACCGGATACTTGAAAGATAAAATAAATTAATTTCTTGATTACTTTAAGGGAAGTTTTAATAATAATTTACGGGTGCAATTGAAACAAGCGTCAAATTGTTTTAAACCAAAATTCCCGGTGCTGTTTATAAAGGCATTCACATGCTCCCATGGAATTTAATAATCGTAGATTCCTTTAATACAATTAACCGCGAGGTTGACGATGAATATTATCCGGTTCGGTGTTTCAATTGAAGAAAGGCTTCTGAAAAAGTTCGATTCAGTTATTGCCGGCAAGGGGTATGTGAACCGATCGGAAGCTGTAAGAGATCTCATACGCGACCTTCTTGAAACAGACGACCTTGCTGACGCAGAAGCGGAAGTTATCGGGACCCTGACGTTCATCTACAGCCACGAGGTTAGGGAAATATCCGACAAGCTCAACGATATACAGCACCATCATTATACCGTCATCATATCATCGACGCACATACACATGGATGAGCATAACTGCATGGAAGTACTGATACTCAGAGGTAAAGCCGGCGTGATCCAGACAATAGCCGACAACCTCCTTTCATTAAAAAATATCAAGCACGGCAAACTTACTACTACCGCAGCTTCATCATGATTTAAGTAATTCCGTCAGCCTCCGTCGCCGTCTATCTTTTAAAAACGCCATTATTTGACGGCTTAACCCCTAAAAAAAAAATTAATGCTAAAGAATAAAGCCACCGAAACCGAAATGTAGAATAGGGATAGTTATGGACTAAATTCTGGATCCTGGAATAACCTTGAACAAAAAAGTAATAACATTGTTTTTTCTGGCTGTCATAACGGCGTGTTTTACAATGGAAACACATGCGCGCCCGTCTTCAAAAAAGACACAGAAAAAAACCCAACCCCTGCATGAACAAACAGGTAAAACCTGCAGGATCCATATAATCAGGGAAGGGGACACTCTTTATAGCTTATCAAAAAAGTATAAAATGCCGGTTGATGAAATAATCGACGCCAATAATATAAGTGATCCCGGATCAATCAAAAAAGGAATGAAAATACGGATACCCGGCAAACAGAAAAAACATATAATTGCCGCATCTGAATCCCGCGCTGACAAGTATGAAACTGAAGCAAGTAAAAAAGGCATCAATCCTAGATTCCAGTGGCCCTTAAAAAAAATCATCGAATTTAAAAGGGACGGAGGAAACGGCGTAAATCCGATAGGCATAATAATAACTGCCAATCCCGGTTCATCAGTCGTTTCATCGGCATCTGGAAAAGTTGAAAAAATCGGAGAAATGCGCGGCTTCGGCAAATACGTGGTCGTGAAGCACGGTGACAGGTTTGCCACTGTATATTCAAATCTTGAAAGGGTATCAGTTACCGAAGGAGAACAGATTCCCGCAGGAAGGATGATCGGCAGGATTGATTGCATGAACAACACCCTGCACTTCCAGATAGATATTGAAGGAAAGCCCGAAAACCCTCTGAGATATCTCCCCAAAAAAAGCTGATGACTGCAGTTATTGACGGAAAACTCAGGATGCATCGGGCGGTTAATTTGAGAACTGGAGAAAAGCATGGAATTAAAAAAAATTAATAAAACTGCTTTGAAAAAAATATTTGACGATGTTGAAATCGAATCTGATTCCGTAATTGGAAGCTATCTTTACAGGGGCTTCAGGATCCAGATAAGCAGATATAATTCCCCGGTGAACGAAAGATACATGCGACTTTATAAAAAAAGAAGGGAACTTGGAATCTGTATAAGATGCGGGAAAAAAGTGACAAATAAAAATTCCCGCACCGGGAAACTCTACAGGCTATGCGAATTCCACCGCAGCATGACCGACAAAAAAAAATAATTACAGGAATTCCATTGAAAAATCAAAAGCCCTGACTGAATGTGTGAGCGCACCTATAGATATATAATCAATTTCCAGAACAGATAACTCCTTAATCCTCTCCTCGTCAACGTTGCCTGATACCTCTATCAGCGCCCTTTTTGAAATTATACCCGTCGCCTTGCTCATCGTTTCCATATCCATGTTGTCCAGCATTATAATGTCCACCCCGGAATCGACGGCCTCCAGAACCTGGTCAAGGGTCTTGGCTTCAACTTCAATTTTATACTTATCCCCGTGTTTTTTTCTGACTCTCTCTATTGAAGCGCCGACGCCGCCCGCGGCCTTGATGTGGTTGTCTTTAATGAGCATCATGTCGTACAATCCCATTCTGTGGTTCGAACCGCCGCCTGTTTTCACGGAATACTTATCGAGATATCTGAACCCGGGGAGCGTTTTTCTTGTATCCAGAATTTTAATGCGGGGAACCCCGAGAATTGAAACGATATTCGATGTCCTGGTCGCAATTCCTGACATCCTCTGGATGAAATTCAAAACGGTCCTCTCCCCGGAAAGAAGGCTTATTGTCGGTCCGGTCATCTCGCAGACGATCGTCCCTTCCCGTATTTTATCCCCGTCGTGCGGTATCGCAGACACCGATACCCTTCTGTCTATCAATGAGTAGACGTATAAAACCATTTCTATACCGCACAGGACCCCATTGTCCTTTGATTTAATGACCGCCCTGGAGATATCGCTTTTCCCGAATATGGCCTTTGACGTTATATCGCCCGGACCGATATCCTCTTTGAGCGCCATCAATATCAGCTTTCTGACGCGCTTTTTATCTATTCCCTTTATCATCTTTGACCTTCTTTAAAACATCGATTCTTTTGTCGATATCGATCATCTGGTCCCTCAGGGTCGCCGCCCTTTCGAACTCAAGACCGTCCGCCGCTTCAATCATATCGGACTTGAGCCTGTCGCGGAGTTTGATCATGTCCTTCAGACTGCCTTTTCTGTATTGCGATGAATAATCTGCGACAAAATCCGTGTAAGCGTTTTCATTCCTGTATTCCCTTTCAATGATATCTACGATTTCCTTTTTAATGGACTCGGGTTTTATGCCGTGGACCGTATTGAATTCCTCCTGTATCTTTCTCCTCCTCTCGGTTTCCCTGATGGCCATGTCCATCGAGCGGGTAACGGTATCAGCATACATTATGACCTTCCCGTTAAGGTTCCTGGCGGCCCTACCGGACGTCTGGATGAGGGATCTTTCCGAACGGAGGAAGCCCTCCTTGTCCGCATCGAGTATCGCCACCAGGGACACCTCCGGTATATCGAGCCCCTCCCTCAACAGATTTATGCCGATAAGGCAGTCGAACTCCCCCTTGCGCAGGTCCCTGATTATTTCCACCCTTTCTATTGTTTCTATCTCTGAATGAAGATACCTTGCCCTTATGCCAGCGTTTTCAAAGTAACGCGCCAGCTCCTCGGCCATTTTTTTTGTAAGAGTGGTTACAAGCGTTCTTTCGTTCAGCTCCGTCCTTCTGTTGATCTCCCCTATCAGATCATCAACCTGATTTTTCGCCGGACGGACCTCGATCTCGGGATCAATAAGCCCGGTGGGCCTGATCACCTGCTCCACAATCCTTCCGGATTTCTGCATCTCGTATTCCGCGGGAGTTGCTGAAACAAAAACGGCACTGTCGATGATATTTTCAAATTCATTGAATTTAAGCGGCCTGTTATCAAGAGCAGACGGCAGCCTGAATCCGTACTCGACAAGGTTTTCCTTTCTTGACTTGTCCCCCTCGTACATTCCCCTTACCTGGGGCACGGTTACATGGGATTCATCCATGAACATAAGATAATCGCCCTTGAAGTAATCGAGAAGACAGGCAGGCCGCTCCCCTTTATTTCTCCTTGCAATTATCCTGGAATAATTTTCTATCCCGCTGCAATACCCCATCTCGAGGAGCATTTCCATGTCATATCTTGTTCTGCTTTCAAGCCGCTGCGCCTCTACAAGTTTGCCTCTTCTTTTAAGCTCATCCAGCCTGGATGCAAGCTCATCCTGTATAAGGCTTACAGTTAAATTCATTTCATCCATGGAAGACACAAAATGCTTCGCCGGGTAGATATGCAGATTCTCGGTTTTATCAATTGTCGTTCCGCTGATCGGGTTTATTCTGCTTATGGCTGCGATCTCTTCTCCGGAAAACTCGACCCTGTAGGCCTCGTCTCTCAGATAAGCGGGGTATACCTCGACAGAATCCCCCCTTACACGAAAAATCCCCCTTTCGAATGCGATGTCATTTCTTTCGTAATATATCGAGACCAGCCTTCTGAGAAAATCATCCCTGTCCATTTCCCCGCCCGTACGAAGACTGATATGGGATTTCTCAAAATCCTCCGGCGTCCCGAGGCCGTAAATGCAGGAAACGGACGAAACAACAATGACGTCTTTCCTCTCGACAATCGATGAAGTAGCCTTAAGTCTGAGCCTGTCAATCTCATCGTTGATCGAAGCGTCTTTTTCAATATACAGGTCTGATGATACAACGTAAGCCTCAGGCTGGTAATAATCGTAATATGAAACGAAATACTCGACAGCGTTATCCGGAAAAAATTCCTTGAACTCCCTGTAAAGCTGTGCGGCAAGGGTCTTGTTGTGGGTCAATACGAGCGTTGGCTTCTGCACCGCTTCGATGATTTTCGCCATGGTGAATGTTTTACCGGAACCGGTAACTCCAAGAAGGCACTGGAACTTCAGATCGCCCCTGATGCCGTCGGCCAGCTCCCTGGCGGCCCTTTCCTGGTCATCAGAAGTTTTGAAACTTGAAACGATCCTGAATCCCGGCATGCTAAAAAACCTCTTCATGTAAACCAATAAAAACATCCACGATAGCCGGATCGAACATTTGTCCCTTTTCATCAATCATGAAGGCAACGGCCTTGTTCCTGTCCATAACATTCCTGTTTGGCCTGTCCGCCTCAAATGTAATTGCATGCCTGTTTCTGTCGATTGATCTTGTTACATCCATGAAAATCCGGATCCTGCCTTCAGTACCAAGAAAAAATTTATCCGGGGAATATACCCTGTATCTGCTCGCTTTTTCAGGGCCTTCGTGATCTTCAGTCGATATGCCCGCGTCCCTGAAATAATCAGCGTCATCAAGAATCCATCTTCTCCATTCCTTGCTCCCTGCATTACGTTAATACAGCCTTATCCCGGAAAAATTATTCATTGAAAGGCTTTCCATGAACCTTATGGCGCTTGCGGAATTAGTATTCTTTTTGCCCACGAGCCTGGAAATATGATCTCCTTCTTTGAATTCTTTCAGTTTGAAAAAATTTTCCTTTATGTTGTTATATGTTGTAAAAAAAAGATCATGGATTGATCGCATAGCAAAAAAACACAAGTGACATAACCTATAATAATTCCAAAAAGGATAAAGTAAAGGGTCAGCTTCTGGGTAAGAGAGAGGCCGAGCGGAAACACGAAATGTTTTTTTAACTTTTTTTTCATTTCTTTTATGGCTACCTCTAAAAATCAGGAGTTTCGCTGGTATTATGAATTAAAACTCCTGATTTTATCAGATATTATGCCTGATGTGCACGGAAACACTAATGCCGCGACTACATGATTGTAAAGAAGCGGCCACAAGGGAACATCGAGCAACAGAAGGTTGTGAATGCCGATTTAAACATGGATATTTATTAAAAATCGGCAAAAATACTATTTATAGAGGTTCCCTTATCCTGCTCAAATCAATAAAAAACTAACAAATATGCAAGAATATTTTAATGCAAATCAATCATAGGAATAAATACACTTTTATTTTTTTTATGCATTAATCCGGTCTAAACCATTTCTGAACCTCTTGTGTGAAATAAACACGGCATATGCAGAATTTTAAAGTGAATTACTGACCATAAATAATCTTGTCTTCGGATAAATCCACCATTTAAGACTGATTTTTGAAATAACATTGTTTTTTAAACAAGAAAAAACTTGAAATAATTTTTTTTATTTTTATAATCTTGATAAAATTAAGGCATAATCACAATGAAAAGGACAATAGGACTTCTTACCAACAGCGGTGAATTAATCGATGACTTTTCAATCAATCTGCCCAATTCAGAAGTCACCCATTACAGAACTGTCGATTCAATTAAAAAAGAGAATCATGCCGTTTTCGCGATAGACTGCGAAATCTTCGAATCAACAGACCAGATCCAGTTTTTCCTTTCAAAAATCCGAAAAAAAATAAATGAAATACCGGCCCTGCTGATAATAAAGCTGAACCTGGTCCCTGAGATAAAATCCGACTGGTTCATTAATGATTTCATTATATACCCGTTCAGAAAAGAAGAGCTCCGGACGAGAATCGACAGAATAATGCTTGATAAGGATACCGGAAATACGATACTTCAAATTGGAAATTTAAAGATAAATCTAACCGAATACAAGATATATCTGAATAACCAGAAAATGGAGCTGACCTTCAAGGAATTTGAGCTTATAAGGCTTCTGGTTGAAAACAGGGGAACGGTTTTCTCCCGGAAAGAACTTCTCAACAGGATATGGGGCATGGAGTATATAGGTGGAACAAGAACGGTTGATGTCCATATACGAAGGCTCAGGGGAAAGCTGGGTGACGATTTCAATTCAATAATTGAAACGGTTAGAAATGTCGGATATAGATGCAAGGATTGATTTTGGGTTATTGCATTTTTCATACAAGACGGCTATTGATCAGAAATTTTATCTGATGAATTCTTCTGATTGGGAAGACCGGTGTTCTGAAATAATATTTCAGACGCAGGGTTGTCAGCATTTATAGAAAAAAATCAAAAAGAAATTTACTTGATCTTTTTTTACATAATTCAGATTCTGTACGCCGTGTTTTAAAAGCATATTTTGAATTTTGATAATAAGAAAACCATTTACGAGGACCTTTATGAATCCGGAAAAAAAGCTTGAAAAGATTCTTGACGTAGCACTGAACGAAGAACTTGAAAGTTATGAAGAACTGGTAAAAATTCTGAAGAAAAAACTGCCTCTTTTCAACGGCGCCAAAAGAATTGCGGCCGCGGCTCTCAAGGAATACCTGGGGGACATTTCCAAGATGGAATTGACCCAGAAAACCATATCCAAACCCGAAAAAAGCAAGGGCAAAGTGGTTTTTGAAGACATCAAAAACGGAAGAGCGAGATTATTCATCAATATCGGGAAAAATCAGCACGTATCCACCGGCGACCTTATCCGGGAAATTGTAAAAAAATCCGGCATTGACGGAAAGCTCATAGGGAAAATAGACGTTCATTCCACCTATTCTTTCTTCGAGGTCCCGGAGCAGAACGCGGAATTGGTCCTTCACTCTTTCGAAAACGCGAAGATCAAGGGCCTTCCCGTGATAGTTGAACCAGCCAAGAAAAAGAAGCCGTAATGGCCGAAAAGGCCCCGTCATGTCCGGTCTGCGATAATCCTCTCGGAAAGACCGGCGGGAATTTATTTTTATGTAATTCATGCGAGATCGCATTCAACGCATCCTACCGAAAGATATCATATTCCGATTCATATTTCCTTGATGATTACAGGAATCAGTACGGGAAAACATATTTTGAAGACTTCAATAGCATATACTCTCTGTCAAAAAAACGCCTGGAAAAAATAATCTCCCTCATGCCTTCAGGGACAGTTCCCGGCAGGCTTAAACTGATGGACATCGGTTCGGCTGCCGGGTTCTTTTTGAAATGCGCACTTGATGCGGGAATACAGAACCTGGTAGGCGTGGAAATATCTGATTTTGTATCCGATTACTGCAAAAGGGAATTCGGTATAAACGTACTCAAGGGACCTTTCGATAAGCAGGATCCGGGATTGGATTTTGATATTATCACCGCCTGGCTCTTTATCGAGCATTGCGAAAATCCCATGGCAGTATTATTAAAGATCTTCAATGCCTTAAATGACGGCGGCGTATTTGCTTTTTCAACCGTGTCCATACACGGCCCTCTTTTCAGGCTGCGCCAGGATGAATGGATTCAAACCCACCCGGTCGACCACAGAATTGATTTCTCCCCTAAAGGTGTTAGGATCGCATTGAAAAAGGCGGGTTTTAGAAAAATTTACATTTACCCGTCCGGTTTTCATCCGGAAAGGGTGATGGATAAAGAATCCCCTTTTTTCGGTTTATTCTCCCGTGTATATCGCATCTATTCAAAAATGGCGGTGTATTCGGATACAATTGAAGTTTTTGCGGTTAAATGAGAACTTCCCTTGGTTTGCTGCCCTGCTGCGGGCCTACATATCCCCTTACTTCCATAAGTTCGATCATTCGCGCAGCCCTGTTATAACCTATGCTCAACCTTCTCTGCAGGTAGGAAGCGGAGGCCTTCCTAGTTTCCTCAACGATTTTGAGGGCCTCCACGAACAGCTCATCCTCTCCTTCGCCATCCAGCTCTCTCTCCGCCTCGGCATCGAAGAGGGTCTTTTCAATATCTATATAATTCGGGGAACCCATCTTCTTAAGATGGGTGACGATATTTAAAATCTCCTCTTCAGAGATGAAAGCGCCCTGCACCCGTATTGGATAGGAGCTGACCGGGGACTGGTAAAGCATATCGCCCTTGCCCAGAAGTTTTTCAGCCCCGTTCTGGTCTATTATGGTCCTGGAATCTGTTTTTTGCGGGACCTGGAACGCAATTCTGGCCGGGAAATTCGCCTTTATTATTCCTGTGATAATATCCACGGAAGGCCGCTGCGTAGCCAGCACCATGTGGATCCCAACCGCCCTCGCCTTCTGGGATATCCTGGTGATGTATCCCTCGATCTCCTTTGATGCAACCATCATCAAATCGGCAAGTTCATCTATTATGATAACTATAAATGGAAGCTTCTCGAGATCGTACGCATTATGTTCTATCTTATCATTGTATTTCTCGATATCCCTCGAGCTTATTTCCGACAGCAGCCTGTATCTTCTCTCCATTTCATAAGTCGCCCATTTCAGCACCATCGGCGCCAGATAGGGTTCTGTTATCACGGGAGTCAGAAGATGCGGAAGCCCGTTATAAAGCTGCAGCTCCACCATTTTCGGATCAACTAGGATGAATCTCACGTAATTCGGGTCGTAGTTGTAAAGCAGGCTGGTCAGTATTACGTTGACGCAGACTGATTTTCCCGAACCGGTCGCCCCGGCGATAAGCAGGTGGGGGAGTTTCTTCAGATCAAGCATAACCGGATTGCCCAGGATGTCCTTTCCGAGGGCCACCTTCAGGCTGCCTGATTTCTTGGAATACTCACCGGACTTTACTATATCGCCGAGCGTCACTTCCTCTCTTTCGGTGTTGGGGATTTCAATGCCTATCGCCGACTTCCCCGGTATAGGGGCGACTATCCTGACCCTGGATGCCGCGAGCGCCATGGCGATATCGTCAGAAAGGCTGACTATTTTATTGACTTTGATGCCTGGCGCGATCTGCAATTCATAAAGTGTTATTACCGGCCCCCTGTTGACGTTTACAACCTTGGATTCTATGCAGAAATCCGCAAGGGTGTTCACCAGGAGAAGGGAATTTTTTTTGACCTCGCTCTTCCAGTTTTCCGCGTCGACCGGTTTCGCTGAATTGAGGAAAGTCGTAGGTATTATATAATCCTTGTTTATCCTTATCTCGTCGTAAATCCTGTCTTCAATCGAAGGAATGACCTCCTGGCTGCCCAGCTCATCCGGAAAATTTTTACCGGTAATTTTCAAGCGTTCAGCAGCGTATTCCATTTCCTCACCCGGGTATATTTTCATTTCCACAGGTCCTTCGGCAGAAACAAAATCCTCATCTTCAAAATCTTCTTCAATTGCATTTTCTGCTTCAGTTATGCACGGGATACCCTTCGGCAGATCCTGGTTGGGCCCGATCACTTCGCATTTTAACGAACCGGACCTGTCTCCAACTGGAACTAGGTCCGTTGAAGGAGGATAATAGGACAGTTCCATCCGCTCGCAAGCTTCCGGTATGTTGTTGATCGGGATATCCTCTTCATAAACAACTATCCTCTTTTTTGTAATCCAGGGCATGCGGCTCTTTTTCAATATCGAATCTTCTTCAATCACATCGATCCGTCTTTTTTTGCCTGCCGCCCTGAGAATGACGTCAACCGCTTTTTCAAAAAAATCCCGCAATCCGTGGTCGCCATTGACGATCGCTGTTATTGAAAAAACCCCGACCAGGACGAGCCCGATCAGATTCAGCATAAAAACAATTAGAATTGATCCGGCGCTCCCGGTAGTACTTCGCAGAAAATTGAGAAGATGCTGGCCGAGCAAGCCCCCTGAATACTGCGGTATGACGTTCCTGGCAAGAGTAAATATCATGGATGTCGTGATGCACAGGAATAAAAGAGAGGAGAGCCTTTCAATAATTTCTATAAAATCCCCGCGTTTTATTACCGACCAGCCCGATATGAGGAAAATCAGAGGCAGGATGAATGATGACAATCCGAATGCTGTTCTTAAGCCATGACCAATCCATACTCCGGCAATGCCCACGAGGTTGGATACCGGATGACGCGCAGTCATCCTCGCATAATCATATATATCATAACTGGAAATGGACAACAGCAGAAGAACTGAAGTGATGACCAGTATTATCCCGAGGATTTCCTGATATCTTCTATCCCTGAACACAAATCACTCCTTGAAAAACGCGTTACAGGCGAAATCCTCATCCAGGTTATTTCATCAGATACATGACCGTCCCCATTGTTCCCAGTAAAACGGTGTAGATGCCGAAAATATAAAGTCGTATTCTCTGCATCATCCTGTCAAGTATCCAAAGGGCCAGCAGACCGAATGCAAATGCGAGTGTCATGGAAATAAGCACCGGGAATGCAATTTCTCCCGGCAGCCCTGACCTGACGGCCTTTACGCCTTCTAAAATACCCGCCCCCAGAATGACCGGTATGGCCATTAGGAACGAAAACCTGAAGGCTTCCTCCGGCTTCAGTCCATTTGCAAGCCCCCCGGTTATGGTCATTCCCGACCTGGAAATTCCAGGGAGTATGGCCACAGCCTGAAAAAAACCGATGAATAATGACCTGAGCGCGCCTGTCTCATATAATTTTCGGTCTTTCAAGGTCATTTTATTAGCGAATATCAATATGATTCCGTTGATAATAAGCAGAATGAAAACAACTATATCTGAAGAAAAAGTTTGTTCAATCAAATCGTGAAATATAATGCCAATCAACCCTGCCGGCAATGATGCTATTATGATATATCCTGCCGCCTTCATTTCCGGTGTTTTGAAGTCCCTTTTCAATAAGCCTGAAAACACTCCCGTTACAATCCGGATAATCTCCTTCCTCAGATAAATCATCACCGCGGCTAATGTGGCCATATGCAGGGCGACATTGATAAACAGGTTGATATTCTTCTCGAAAGAACCGAGCACATTTTTAAAATATGCAATCTGTTCGAGAATTGCAAGGTGACCTGAAGAAGATACGGGCAGGAACTCCGCAAGTCCCTGAACGACTCCCAGGACAATTAAAACAATGTATAAATCAGCCAAAGTCAGACCTCCAGTATGTCCACGTCTATCAGCGGGTTTCTCTTGGTGACCTTGAATACGAAATTCTTCATGGATTTCACAAGAACCGCCTTTATTTCATCCAGTTTCTTTCCTTCCCTGAGCATGTTCTTAACCTTGTTTTCAGATTCATTCTTCAGCAATTCCAGCATCTTCGCGTTCCTGCTGTCGATAAAACCTTTTGTAAATATATCCGGCGTCCTTATCAGCATCCCCTCCGAAATGACTATGACGATGATCAATAGCCCGTCAGACGACATGACGTTCCTTTCCTTGATCACGCTGCTCTCGATGTCGCCCATGTCTATTCCGTCAACATATATCTGCGACAGGTTGATGGAACCGCTTTTAGAAAACGAGTTTTGGGTCAGATCAAGAATGTCACCGTTATCCGCAAGTATTATGCGGGACGGGTCTATCCCGAGGGACTGAGCGATTTTGGAATGTGCGTACAGGTGCCTGTACTCGCCGTGTATCGGCATGAAATACCTGGGCCTTGTGATTGAAATCATGAGCTTGAGTTCCTTTGACGATCCATGCCCTGAAACGTGTATGTCGTCATCCTGATCGTAATACACCTCCGCTCCGAGTTTCATGAGGGAATTCACCACGTTCGTCACCATCCTCTCGTTCCCCGGTATAACGGACGCCGTTATCACCACGGTATCCCCCTTCCTTGTAGAGAAATGCTTGTGGTTTCCCGTCGACATCCTCGATAGAGCGGATAAAGGCTCTCCCTGTGTTCCGGTGCATATGATGACAAGCTTTTTGTCCGGCATTTTCCCGGCTTCCTGTATTTCTATGATGAGACCGCTTTTATAGGTAAGATAGCCGAGGTCAGTCGCAATCTCGACGTTCTTCTGCATGGTAAGGCCAGAAATCACCACCTTCCTGTTGTATCTCTGGGCGACATCAAGCACCTGCTGGATCCTGTGTATGTTTGAAGCGAATGTCGCGACAATGATCCTTCCCTTTGAAGAGGAAAATATTTCAATCAGCTTATCCTCCAGGACAGATTCGGATCTGGTAAAACCCTCCCTGGTGGAATTGGTGCTGTCAGACATCAAAAGAAGCACCCCCTTCTCGCCGTAATCGGCAAAACGGTACATGTCGGTGACCTGGCCGTCCACGGGGGAAAAATCTATTTTAAAATCACCGGTATGAATTATGGTGCCGACTGCCGTTTGAATCGCCAGGCCCACTCCTCCGATTATCGAGTGATTTACATTGATGTATTCTATGAGGAACCCGCCTATTGCCGTGATTACCCTTGGGGCAATTTCTATAAAACGCGGCGTCTTTTTCGGCGGCTTTTCAACAAGTCTGCTCTGGATCAACCCTATTGTCAATTTTGTCGCGTAGATCGGCGCATCAATCTCTTTAAGGAGATAGGGGATGGCGCCAATATGGTCTTCATGACCGTGGGTTATTATAATCCCCTTTATTTTAGATTTGTTCTCCCTGACATAAGTGAAGTCCGGGATTATAAAATCAACTCCAGGCATTTCATCGTTTGGAAACATGATTCCGCAATCCACAATGATGATGTCATTGTTGTATTCAAAAAGCGTCATGTTTTTACCTATTGCGCCAAGTCCGCCTAAAGGTATGATTCTTATTTTGTTGTCTTTTTTCTTTTTCATATTAATGGCCCGAATGGCCAAAACCTCCATTATTTCTTTCAGTATTATTGAGATCAGCAGATGGTAAAAAATCAGCTTTTTCCACCCGCGAAAAAATTATCTGGGCGATCCTCATGTGGTTGGCCACAATAAAGTCTTCCTTTCCGAGATTGGTGACGATGATTTTTATCTCGCCCCTGTAATCTGAATCTATGGTTCCTGGCGAATTTAAAAGGGTGATCCCGTGTTTCAGTGCGAGTCCGCTTCTCGGCCTTATCTGGGCCTCGAATCCTTCCGGCAGCTCAATATACAACCCGGTTGGAACCAGAACGGTTTCCCCGCGTTCTATTATCACGGGCTTATTCAGATGCGCAAAAAGATCCGCTCCCGACGCACCCTTGCTCTGGTATTCCGGGAGTCTAGCCCCGGGTTCAATTTTGATTTTTATCTCAATCATATATTAATAATTGCTATGATCCTCAATTGCTTATTCTTGTCAAGACTTCGAATATATTTATGCTTGAAGAAAATATTATTTTATGTCATATTAATATAAATCGAGCTTTAAAACTATTATTTAAATTGATGATTTATCCGATTTATTCTTGGATGATAGTTTATACATTTAATCTCATGTATAAAAAAGATCAATAAAACGGCCGGTAAAATATTGCATGAATAAAGAAGCTTTAATAAAAAGATTCAACATTGCCGTCGAATTGGAAAAAAGCGGTGAATATCTTACAGCGCTTAATGAATATCTTTCCATACTCAGGGAAGACAGGAAATACAGGGATGTATATATTAATCTTGGATCCCTTTATTCAAGGATGAACCGGCTGGAAGAATCATTAAGATACTTTGAAAAAGCCCTTTCCCTTGAAAAGGATTACATTGTATACTTTAACATAGGCTGTGTTTTTTATAAACTGGGAGAATACAAAAAGGCGGTAATAAATCTCGAGAAATCCAGAAATATTAACCAGGGGTTCATCCCTTCAACCCTTATCATGGGATTGAGCTACAGCAGACTTAAAAACATAAAGGCCGCGGAAATAAATTTCCAGAAGGTGTTGAAATCCGAACCTGACAACAGGGTGGCAACCACCGCTCTTGCGATTATATACTACACTCAGAGAAGATTCAAGGAATCAATCTCTCTCCTCGATCACATCCTGTTAAAAGAATCCGGCAACATAAAAATACAGGAATTGAAATCGAATATCCTTCTGAAAGCAGGGAAGATGAAGGAGTCAGCCGAAGAATTTAAAAAGCTGTCAAAGATTTCAGATGGTTACAAGTTTTTTGATGAATTCGTAAAGTCAGTACCCGTAGAGGCTTATAATGACAAATACGGAACAATAAATGAAAAAATTGAAAATCTTCAAAACAAGGATTCCGTTGACGGCGAAAGTTTGATTTCACTGAGCCTGTGCCATCTATTGAAAGGCGATACGGATAAAGCCATAGACCTGTTGTTCAGGGCAAAGAAAAAAAACAATACAATTAATTGATATGGTAAACATAGCATGAAAAAACACAATGGATACCCCAGTCGATTGTCCGGAAGCAGCAATCCTCATAAACAAATTGAATCCGTCTCAAAGAAAAAAAGGTTATTTTTCATTATCATAATCATTTTTTTATTCGTCGGTGCAGTTCTGTTATATTTTAAAAGCTGCACCATGTCATGTTCAAAGGATATGACGCCGGCGAAAAAAAGTCTTAATGATTCAATTGAGGACAAAACGAGAGAAAAAAAAGAGAATAAAAAACTTAAAAAAAGAAAGCACCCCAAACCTTTGAATAAAAAGGCAAATATTGAAACGGGCATTGAATTAATTACTAATTAGAATTTCTTTTTTTAAAAAAAATTATATAAAAATAATTGACAAAAAATTAATGCCGTTTTTAATGGCAAGTCCTGGTGGTTATAGAGAGAGGGCCACACCTGTTCCCATTCCGAACACAGAAGTTAAGCCTCTCATCGCCGATGGTACTGCACGGGCCACTGTGTGGGAGAGTAGGACGCTGCCGGGACTAGCAATCATAATAATAAATAAAAAAGGCACCTGTAAAGGTGCCTTTTTTATTATATGAGCAGTTCTTTTATTTTACTCCGCCTTTCATTTTTGTGGATTCAACCATCTTTTTAAGGCCTTTCGCATGGACTACATAGATTACTTCGCAGCCGTTGTCATCGCATTTGGATTCTTCAACTGATCCGCCTTTGATGGTTCCCTCGATTTCTTCGGAAACAGCAATACCGGCAAGCCTGAAATCTTTCATCCCTGCAGCGCCCTGTATCTTGGCACCAGTGAATTTGCCGAGTATTTCGTACATGGCCTTAAGCTGGGCAGCTTTAAGAGCGCTTTCTTCCCTTACTATCGGATTGTCTTCATCCTCTTTGGGATAAGCTCCCCTTGCTGACAGAGCATAAGTATCTTCATCAATCCACTGGCCCGTTTTATAGGACTGGCCTTTCATAATACCGATTTTTTGGCTGCTGCAAGATACAATAGCCAGCCCCAATCCCAGCACAAGGGCCATCATCACAATAAAAGTTTTTTTCATATATAATCCTCCTTTTTTTTTCTTCTGCCCGGTTTTTCAGAGCATGTATATTAAAAGAGATCGCTCTCTTTTATTCCTGTATTGTTGTTTAATTAGAAAGCCTTTTCAATCCCGGTCTTTTTACTTCATAAATAATGTTCATCTTTTTTTCAGCCGCATTATATTGCTTTGAAACCACCCTGCCCTTTTCATACAAATCAAGTACCTCTGACATAGAAAGGGTATTTATGAATTTTTGCTTTATTTTAAACTGTGCGTTTCTTCTGGCTGCATCAAGAGCTCCGGCCTCTTTCCTGGAATCATCGTTGCCGAACAACTCCTCGCCGTCTGCAGCTATGCGGAATGTATCTTCGTCAACCCAACCGGTTTTCTCTGTCGATTTAACCGAAGAGTTGACAGCTTTATCGCTGCAGGACATGAAAATAGGCAATACAATGATAAAAGAAACTAAATATAAATTTTTCATCATTTGTTGAATTTAACTATCATTCCCGGCACAGTCATAAAATATTAATAATATAACACCGCTTAGTCAATATAAAATTACCTTTTTTTAAAATTTTACATAATACTGCGGGTTTTGATTTTTCCGTTCGCCGGAGGGATTTATGAAATATTTATTCCATTGCCTTTCTGACGGCCATTCCAAGCATTATGGTAACCAGAACAATATTAACAAAAAACCATAAAAAATGAATATCTTCCATCGGCCGGAAGTTATAAATAAGCGCACTTCCGTTCCCGGCGCCGAAACCTATAACTATTATTTCGCTGTATCTTACGAATATATTGATTGCCGAATCCGCCAGGCTTTCAGAGGTATTAACCTGAGATTGTTCAAAATGCCTTTTTGCCATAGGAAGCATAAAAAATACCAAAGCAAAAAACATTGAAGAATTGCCCAGCCAGTTATATATTATCATGGGAATTAAAATGCCAATTATTGACGACACGCCTAAAATTGTGAAAAAGGTTGTCATCGTATACTTTTTAATGATACTATTCCAATAATTAAGCAAGTACGGCAATATGCTTTTAAGTTCCTCTTTTGTAAATTCATCCTTTGTAAGAAACAGATCAACATAATAGGATCCTGCGATAACAAGCAAAAGATAAAAAATAAAAACGAGAATTATCTCTATAATCACTTTATATCTCCTCCAGGGTGAAATTAAAAAATATCATTTGACATAAAACAAAAAAGTCAACTATTTAATTCAAGTATTTTGGTCCAATTTTATATCTTAAAAAATGCTAGAATCTTTATCATACAATATTAAAATATCAAAAAATAAGACTCGAATTAATTGCATAAGGAGTGCCGATATGAAAAAAGCCACCGCCCTTTTATTGTTAGCCTTTCTTTCCTGCTCATCCAATGATAAAACCACTACCCAGAAAAACGACACAGACATAAAAAAACCTTTATCAGTCAATGACAGCTCTTCTCTGAAAATCGGCTGGGAAGACCCTGACACTTATATCGTAGCCGCGACCGGCAGCAATGAAGCGGCTGCCGTAAATAACGCCAAGCATAAAATATTGAAAGACATTGTAAATATACGGGTCAGAAAAGGGAGCGTATATACAGATATTTCAAAGATAGAAACGGAATTCGAAAACCCGTTGAAAACCGGAAAGGTGCTGGAAAAAACCAATACTGACGGCGGCATAAAGATCTATTATCAGATCAGGGATAAAGGTTTAAAAAGCAAATTCGAAAGATAACAGTTTAAAAAATCCTTTTCGCCGGTTCGTTTTAAAATCATTTATCGATATAAACCTTTCTGCCGTTAATCCTTAATCTGCCTTCACAAAAAAGCTTAACGGACTCGGGCAGAATCCTGTGCTCCTCTTTTAGAATTCTTGATGAAAGACTCTCTATGCCGTCATCATCCATAACGCTTATCGGCGACTGTATGATGATAGGCCCCGTGTCCGTACCTTCATCGATAAAATGAGTCGTGCAGCCGGTTATTTTTACGCCGTAATCAAGCGCCTGCTGTTGACTGTGCACCCCAGGAAAAGACGGCAACAAAGCCGGATGAATATTTATAATTCGGTTTCTGTATTTCCTGATGAAAAATGCCGTTAAAATCCTCATATATCCGGCTGCGACAACAAGATCCGTTTTATATTTTTCCAGAAGTCTGATCATCTCGGATTCGTGGGCCTCTCTTCCCGGAAAATCACGGGGGTTAATGAAATAAGAATCCATCCCGAAATCCCCGGCAATCGTAAGGGCCCTGGCTTCCGCCTTGTCTGATATTACGATCCCGAGATTTGCTTTTATATAGCCGCTTTTTATTTTTTCGGCAACCGTCTGGAAATTTGATCCACGTCCTGAAACAATAAAAGATACGGTTTTTTTAAACATCATGCGGCTCCTTAATCAAATTCTCATTTTATCCAGTTCTTCTTCAAGCGCCTGCCCGTGATAAATAAGCTTTCTTGACACGCCGGAACTATCCGTGACCGTAATAGCACTTTCGCCCGATTCAGGCCTGCCGTACCTGTTGATAATTCTGCATACAAGAGCCAATTCTTCATCGCGTAATAATCCCTTCACAAAAACCGAAGGCCCCTTGAAATCCGGAACAAAAAAAAGATCGGAAAAATCCCTGTATTTAACCATCTCGTCATGTTCCAGTCCGTTTCTTGTTACGATTATCTTCGCGTTATCGCTTAATCTGAAATGCCTTCCAATGGTTAAAAGATATATATCAGATATACTGATTTCCTCATGATGCATGAAAAGGTCCCTGACCCTTTCCGCAATATAGCGGTCGGTGAGAAGGCACCCCCCGGCCGGGGAGGAGAATTCATTGATGCCGTATTTACCGGCAAGTTCCATCTGTCTTTTTCTGGATCTGCCGCTGAAGTCCAACAGCATCTCCCGGTTTACAACACCTTCCATTTCTGGGATCGTGGGCTTCAACAGCCTGGCGGACAGAGGCCTCAGAAGCCTGCCCTTGATCCCGGATTCCTTTTCAATAAGGTTGAGCGTATTTTTCAGTTGCGACATCGGCCTTTGTCCCACTACCTCGCCGGTGGCCACGAATTCAGCGCCGATGGATTTCATAAACTCAGCGGCTTTTCTTATAAAATATATTTTACAGTCAATGCAGGGGTTGATGTGCTTTCCGTATCCGTATCTTGGCTTTCTAAGTATATCGAGATAATCCTTGCCGCATCTAAAATATTCTACATCCAGTGAAATCTGCCCGGCCAGCAGAGAAATGCGCAGGGTTTTCGGATCTATATCAGGTTTTACAAAAGGAAGAATGCAGTTGAATCCTATTATCTCCAAACCCTGGTCCTTAAGCACCCTTGCCGCAAGAAGGCTGTCGAGTCCTCCAGAATACAGGACGACACCCCTGGGTCTATCCATCAAATTTCCTCGTGCTTTATCAACTGTATGTCAACCTCAGAACCTTCTTCGATATCCCCCGCTTCCTCCGGCAGAATAATAAGGCAGTTCGCGTCGCTCATTGACTTCAATATGCCGGACCCCTGGGGACCGGTAGTAGTGACATGCAGGGCACCGTTTTTTATAAAAAAAACGGCCCTGATAAAATGCCTTCTTCCGGGCTTTTTTGGTACAGGGTCAGCGAGAACGGCCTTCATAACGGGCTTATTGATTCTAAAAGCGCCCATCATTTTTAAAATCGCCGGCCTTACGAATTCCAGAAAGGATATCATTGTTGAAACCGGATTGCCGGGAAGACCGAAAAACAGAATGTTTTTTTTCACGCCGAAAACAAGAGGCTTTCCGGGTTTCATCATTATATTTTCTATAATGATGCTGAACCCGGCTTCGACAAGGGCCTCCCTTACAAAATCATATTCGCCCATCGATACGCCGCCGCTTGTTATTATAATGTCTCCAGTCAACCCGTCGATTATTTTATTTCTAATTTCATCCCTGTTGTCCCTCGCTATCCCAAGATAATCATGAACAGCTCCGTACTTCGAAACCTCCGACATCAATGTATACGCATTGCTGTTTCTTATCATACCCGGTTTTAAAGCATCTTCCATATCAGCGATTTCATCGCCGGTAGACAATATCTTAACCAGCGGTCGCCTGTGGACCTCGACGTTTCTGAGTCCAATCGATACGAGCAGTCCAAGCTCGGCGGATCCGATCCTGCATCCCATCGGAAGCACTTTTTTGCCCGACTGTATATCCTCGCCGGCAAACCTGACATTCTCATGCCTGCTTACGCTTCTGGAAACGAAAACGTTTCCTTCTGATTCAAAAGTATCCTCGACCTGGATAACCGAATCGGCCCCGGAGGGGATTCCGGCACCGGTCATTATCCTTATCGCGCATCCCGCCTTTAATTTAAATTTTGAAAAATCATCCCCCGCCTTTATCTCATCGATAACGATTAATTTTACGGGAAAGTCCCGCGAGGCATTTTTCAGATCGTCATGCTTGACCGCATAACCGTCCATGGCGGAATTGTCAAATAAAGGTATATTGATGTCCGCAATAATATCGGATGATAAAAATCTGCCGCATGATTCGACGACTGAAACCTTTTCCGTTCCGGTTTTTTCCGCATGGCGAAGTATTTTAGACAGAGCCCCTTCAAAATATGTTTTATTTGATTTATCTTTCATCAGTCACTTTAATTATATTTTATATTTTATGGATACTTTTTGAAATATGGAAATTATTTCCTTTTATCATTGCTGAGAAAAAATTACAAAGAATCGTTTGAAATCTGAACATTCTTAATACTTAAACATTTCCACTCGTTTGACAATCAAAAACGGGAATCAAGACTGACAATAAAATTCATTAAACTCAAATCTGCTATTCAACCATGTTGATTAATATTATTAAACGGCAAAAAATGCATTAATAATAATTTTTTGTCAAAAAATATTGACTGCAAGAATTTTTTTATTTAAATTGAGTTAATAACACTATTAGGATACACAAAGAGGTAATATGAATTCCAATATTGAAGCAACAAAAAATAAATACTCTGAGAGATACAAGAATCATGAGATTCTTTCTCAAGATATTCTCAATGACGAAAAGGAGGCGGGTTTTTTCAAGCAGATCAGGTTGAGGCTGAAACAGGTAAGGAAAGATCTGAAAATGACCCAGAGAGAATTCGGCGAAACTTCAGGAATAGATCGAAGATATGTTGCGAAAGTTGAATGCGGATCTCAAAATCCATCCTTTAAATTCCTGCGAAGCATATCAATTAAACATAAGATTTCACTTGACTGGCTTCTCTATGGCGTTGCGGATAAATTCGTAGAAACCACCCCGGAAAGCTACGGCGATGAACTGGTTATTTTTAAGAAACTCCTTGATAATGCAAGCAAGGATGATATTGACGTAGTCATCAAGATGATTAAAAAAATCCTCAGCTGACATACCGGAGGGACGGTATGATTAATAAATCATACCGTCCTTTTTACTATTCAATGCTGAATTATATATTCAATCTCAATATTTTCATTTATATGCTGTAGATTTGATAACAAATCATTCTGCCATGGTACGAATTTCAATGCCAGTATCTTAAATTTTATCCCGGTATTCCTGATTTTAATAAAAAAAAGACAAAGAGAAGCAATAGCTGAACTGTTGATATACGAGAGATTGGATATATCAATTATCAGATACTCCTCGGAATTCTTGGCATACCTGTTTAAAAAATTTGAAATTTCATCGTATTCCTCGATAGACTGGTGACGCAGAATGCCCCGAAAAATAACCTTGTTGCAGTTATCGAGATATTCGATCGAATAATTTTCATTATCAATTTTCATATCTTTTATAAAACTCTATAATTGGTATAGAAATTTTTTCTGTTAAATCATTTGTTTGTACAGGTTCAATATATAAGTATCATCTTTTATGAGTAAAAGACAAAAAAAAAATAAAATATTATTTATTTAGATTAAAAAAAACATCAGTCCAGCTTAAGAATTTTGCCTTCTGCATCATATCCGAATATTTCTCCGATTCTTTTTTCCTTCGATGCATACATGGCATGATCTGCGCAACTGATTAACTCGATATGATCTATGACTTTATTGGGAAACGGATATGTGGCAATGCCGATCGACAGGGAAATTCCTTTGAAGTCTACTTGAGAGCTATCCCCGATTATTTCAGCAATATCATATTCTTTGAGCATTTTTTTTATTCGCCTGGCCACCACTAAAGCGTTTTTGTGATCGGTTTCTGGCAAAAATATCGTGAACTCATCACCGCCGAACCTTGCCGCGATGTCATACGGCCTGATGATATAATTCGTAGCCTGCGGGTTTCCGTCCAAAAATCTGTAAAGGGAATCGTCAACGAAGGAACTGCTGATTTTCTTCAAAAACTGGTCGCCGATAAGATGGTTGAATTTATCATTAATTTCTTTAAAATTATCTCCATCAAAAAAAATTATCGAAAGGTGGGACCCCTCAACAATCGAATTTTTTCTAATGACGCGTTCAAATTCAGTTTTAAGCCTTTCCTCGAAGGTTCTTCTGTTAAGAAGGCCCGTCAATCCGTCGAAGCCTGACATCTGGAATTTCGTGGCGTTTTTAACTATCGCGGACAGGGACTTTGCTCTTAACGGCTTGTTCAAAAAATAATATGCGCCCTTGTCAAGCAGCCTGTCAGAAAGATCATCGTCATTGTGGCCTGTAATCGCGATAATCGGCGTGTTGAGTTTCAATTCAGTGGCGAGAATATCCATGACATATAATCCGTTTTTCGTATCAGGCGCCTCATTTTCGTTAAACGGGATGCTCAAATCGAGCAGTATGGTATCCCAATAGGTTTTTTTTACCAGTTCAATTGTTTCTGCCACACATTTTGACGTTTGTATGTAATAATTCGGATTTGATGCCTTGAGTATTTTTGATATAATTTTTAAAATGGCCTCATCGTCATCGACGATCAATATGTTCTGGTCCCTTAGGTTTTCTTCAAAATCTGATCTATAAGTAATCATAATGTCACAATCTATCCAAAAATGTAAAATATATCCGGGTAATTAATAATATACACATAATGCATTGAAAAAAAAATTACGGCCGTTTTCTTTTCTTTGCGTGGATTTTAAAAAAATCCAAAAATTCATCGGCGATACTCATTGAATAATATCGCTTGATCAATTCAAGATTTCTTTTACCGAAAGACATGCCCATTTTCTTATCCCCGTAAATCCTTTTAATGGCGGCAGCAAGCATTTCAGGATCCCCTGGAGGGACAAGGAGGCCGTTGAAGCCGTCTTTGACCAGATCGACCTGTCCTCCATGATCGGTGGCGACGATCGGCAACCCGAATTCCATGGCCTCCTGCAAAACAATCCCCATTCCTTCATGCACGGAAGACAGAACATAAAGATCAGCGGCATTATAGTATTTGAATTTATCCTCTTCTTTTTCAACGTATCCAAGAAAAATGATCCTTCCCTCCATGCCGTAAATTTCGGCCAGTTTTTTCAGATGGGGGAGCTCGGGACCGTCCCCGAGAATTATCAGATTAATTTTCGGGTCAAGCTTTTTCATGGCCTCAATAAGGTAATCGTACCCCTTCCTCCTGACGACCCTCCCGGCCGATAAAAGATAGTACACGCCTTTTTTCAGCCCGAGATCTTTTCTTGTCGCGCCTGGATGGAACGGTCTTTCAAACGGCAGGGGGATTACGGTTACCTCCCTGACGGTCCTGGTGTATTTTTTGATATTATCCCGCGTGTTCGTCGACTGGCAGGATATGGCCTTTGTAAAAATATTCTGTATTTTCGCGCTCAACCGTAAAAGAAAGCTCAACGCTCCGGTCCCCGCCGGCGTCTTATTCATCCTGGTTGGATCGTATACGTCTGCACCATGAATATACAGAACATTCGGTATCCCGGTCAGCAGGGAAAGCACCAGGCCGGTCGGACCCGACGGAGCATAAAAATGCGTGTTGATGATGTCGTACCTGTTTCTGAGACAGAGCTTCAAGCCCCTGGGAATGCTCGACAAAGGAAACGTGAACATGGAAAGATTGCTCGCGGTTTTAAGATCCTTCCTGAACAATACTGGAACCCTGAAGACCGATACCCCGTCCTCGATTGATTCTTTAGGAAGAAATTTCGCCCCTGTGGTGAGTATGTGCACAAGGTGGCCTTTTTTTACCAGGGCTGCAGCGAGATTCTTTGTGCAGACCCCACCGCCGCCGCCGAGGGGCGGGTGCTCATAATTAATTATCAGTATTTTCATGGATCTACTCCGATGATTGCAGTCTCATGGCCGTTTTTTCCCTCGTGGAATTTCTGATGAACAACAACGAGTCGGCAAGGACCATCAATGAATTTAAACCGTAAAGATAAACTACAGCATCGTAATTATTGATTATCTTGTGGATTATCCCGGAGATATAACCTATAAAAACAATAATTAAAAACACCAGGCTCTTGCCTTTCACGGACTCTGACCTGTATGACCTGTAGATGGAAAACGGCCATGCGGCACCGAAACACAACAGCATGATTATTTCAAAAATACTCATTTCTTAATATCCAACCTGGATTGCAATTTCTCATAATCGGCAAGCTTTTCACGAAGCCAGTCTGCAACCTTGTATTCCCGGCCGTTCTTCATCCTGATGAAATATGCTTCGCCTGAAAAGGAAGATTTTGAAGCTACATGTTCGATAAACTGGCTGGCGGTTTTAATCCTGCCGCCTGCATTTTTCATCTTCAGTTCAAGGTGCCTCCTTGCCTCTGTCGAGGGGTACATGCCGTTGTTTCTTATGAAAACGGCTCCGGATTTTTCAATTTCATCCAGGAGATATTTTATTTTTTCAGCTTCTGTATTTTCGGCAAATGAAAACGAAACTGCAATCAACTGAAACAAAACAACAAAGGTTTTGAACCGTCTCATTTCTTTCCCCTTCTAAGAAGATCCTTTAGCTTTGCCCTGTAATACCATGCCACGCCGATAATTGCCAGGAAAGGCAGCATCCATACCATTATATAAAGCAAATACAATATTGTATTTACAATGCCAACCAGAGCGTTGAAGAATTTTGGCACGCTGATCGAATCCTTTCCGACAGGACCCTTCAAATACAGATTGATCTCGGCCCATGAAATTTTGTCTTTAATTTTCCATTTTTCATGTTCCGCGCTATCCAGCTGGTTTTCACTCCTCTCGATTGAATCTTCTATATCCTTCCAGTTTTTTGCAGCTGCCGCAACCTGCCCAGCGGCGGCATTCCTTCTGGCGCCCCTCAGCTGTTCCCTTTTAATCTTTCGTTCCGAAAGCGCCATTTCTTCGGTGTGATCCACCACGGAAATCTGTTCACCTACAAGTTTTCCGATGGAATCGAAATCCTTCAATGCCTCGTAAAGCGATTCAGTCTTGATGAAAATATTAGCGCTCACGGAAGGGTTTCTTCCCTCGGCGTTTGTACTGCTGGACTTCACGAACCCGTATTTAGCAGTCAACGCGAGTAGGCTCAATCTCGATTCATGCAGATTTTTCGTATCATAAGTGAGGCTTATCTTGTACTCGAGCAGCCTGTCCTTTGACTTATCAAATGGAACGACGAAATGCTCCTTTATTCCATCCTTGATGTCCGCCGATTTATCAGCTCTACGGCCAATCGCTCCCTCAGGCTGTCCAGGAGCCCTGCTTTCTTCCGATGCCACCTGTGCGGCTTTTTCCGCCTCGGGCTCGGGGGGCTGTTCGCTTTTCTTGCAGGCAACGACAAACAATAAAAGCATCATAACAAACAGGGTGATTGCTTTGCCGGCTTTTTTTATAATCATTTCAACCTCTCCTTCATTCTTTAACAGGATAAAAACATTCTGAAATATTTTAATATTATTATCAATTATAAAAAACCATATGATAAAAAATTACCTTCCGTTTTACCCAAACAGGCAAGATAATTATTATTTTTCATGAATAAATGATTGATTAATTGATTTGAAGTTGTTTTTATTATCGCATGGAAGCAACAAATAAAATTATAATCATCCTCCCCGTAAAAGACAATCTCGAATTCCTGAAGCAGAACCTTCTTGATCTCAAAGAAATACCCGGAGCGGATATTCTGGTTGTAGACGACGGCTCGGTGGATTCATCATACGAATTTATCAAAGAAATCCACTGGATAAGATATATAAAACATGAATTGCCGCTCGGTTATGGCGGTTCTTTAATTTCCGGCCTGGAATATGCTTGCTGTTATGATTATGAAACAGTTGTAACTATCGATCCAGACAACCTGGAATTCATCAGCGATATTTCAATGATGCTCGGCAACATGGAATACGGATTCGATATCGTGAACTGCAGCAGGATCCTCGAAAACTACAACCATACTTCAATCCCGGGAGAAATTGTTGAGATGACTTCATCCCTGTCTTCATCATTGAGGGACATCACCGATATGGACATCACTGATCCGTTTTCCGGTATAAGAGCTTACCGGATGGAATCAATAAAAGAGATGAATCTCACCGAATTCACAACAGGTATCCATATCCAGATATGGATACAGGCTTCCTATTTGGGGCTGAATGTTATCGAAATTCCTTCCCTGTCAGGAAAAAGCTTCGGAAAGGAATTCAGCGAAATTGACGACCCACTCGGGTTCTATCTGTCCCTGATGGAATCGGAGAAATATTTATATAAAAACAGCAATATGAATTGACCTTGTCGGATGACCATATAGAAATATATTTATGAACATTCGAAGAATCACAATGCCAATTATTTTTATCATTTTACCAATTATACCCTTCTCTTGTTCAGAATACCGCAAGCAGGAAAAAACCGGATCCGCCAGAGTTAAAATAATGCAGGTGGCCCCGAATGATCTCGCCCAGGTCATGGTATTTACGGTCGATTCTGATAATAAAGAAATATTATTCATCAGAGATTTTTATGAAAAAAATCAAAACCGCGCGCTATTAAAAAAAGAAATGAATCAATATCTCGACAGGCTTGAAAAACTCGTCGGAAGGGAAATGACAATTACATACAGCCGGAACAGCACCGGCAGCCTGGTAATTCTGAATATTAAATAGCCTTTCGGAAAATAATGAAAGCTTTAATAACATTCGCCGTACTCATATCCGCGTCACTGAACGCTTATTCTCTTGAACCGCTGGTACTTGAACAAAATGATTTTTATCCCCTGGGCAAACACATCGAGATCCTCGAGGACGTAAATGGAAAACTTACAATCGATGATATAAAGTTGCCTGAATATGCATCGTCTTTCATCAAAAGCGGTATTGAAATTCCGAGTTTCGGTTTTACCTCTTCCGCTTACTGGATAAAATTCAGCATTGATTGCGGAAACCGATGTTCGGAAAACTGGCTGCTTGAATTTCAATATCCCCTGATGGACGAGATCGAACTTTATACTCCCAAAAAAAACGGCAGTTTCTTACGATATACCACCGGCTACAGTCATCCCTTCTCGCAGAGGGATGTGCTTCACAGGAATTTCGTTTTCAATCTCGACCTGTCAAAAAATAAAATCACTTATTTTTACTTGAGATTAAAAAACGAAGACCGGATGGACATTCCCCTGACGCTCTGGTCGTCAAAAACATTCCAGGAAAAAGACCATGTAGAGCAATATGTTCTCGGTATCTATTTCGGAATAATATTCGTCATGTTTCTGTTCACCCTTTTGCTTTTCATCCAGCTCAGGGAGATTACCTTCATAAATTACATTTTTTTTATTATCTCATACGGCTTTTTTCAGCTTACGCAGAACGGCATCTTTTTCGAATATTTCACTCCGGTTTTTCTTGAAAAATATAATCATTACATCCCCTTTTCAATTTCCATAACTCTTATAGCAACAGTTCTTTTTTCACAGACATTCCTTAACACTCATAAATATACTCCAAAAATTGATAAATTTCTCATGGGCCTCAAAATACTGCTTGGAATTACGATCCCGGTGAATTTTTTCCTGAGGTATGATATTTCCATACAGATCCAGGTAGTGCTTTCCCTGGTTACCGTTTCAAGCATTCTTGCGACAGGAGTCATAATATTCTTAAAAAAATACAGGCCGGCAAAATATTTCCTTTTCGCCTGGTCAGTGATACTCATCGGAGCTATGATTTACGCGCTCAAGGTCATAGCAATAATCCCCACAAACCTGTTCACTACTTACGCCATCCAGGTGGGATCGGTGATACAGTTCTTCATTCTCGCACTGGGCATCGGCGACAGGATAAACCTGATGGCAATGGAAAGAAACGAGGCTCAGCAGAACGCCATATTAAACCTTGAGAAGGCCGATAAACTTAAGGACGAATTTCTTGCCAATACGTCCCATGAGCTGAAAACGCCGTTAAACGGAATTATAGGCATCGCTGAATCACTCCTTGACGGAGCCGGCGGCGCCCTCCCGGATAAGGCCGTACAAAATCTCAAGATGATCATATCAAGCGGAAAAAGGCTTTCCAGCCTCGTCAACGATATCCTTGACTTTTCCAAAATCAACAACAACGATCTGGAGCTCAATCTTAAATCAACCGATCTCTGGTCTCTTGTCGAAATCACGCTTGAACTCTCCAGGCCCCTCACGATGACAAAAAACATAAAACTCGTGAATTCCGTCCAGGGCGATCTTCCGGTTATATCCGTGGACGAAAACAGGTTGCAGCAGGTTCTTTTTAATCTGATCGGCAACGCCATAAAATTCACAGAATCCGGCCAGATAGAGGTCTCTTCGGAACTAATAAAACACAGGGAAAAAGAGTACGTGTCTATTCACATTACCGACACGGGAATCGGGATCCCGGAAGACAAGCTTGATGAAATCTTCATGCCGTTCACTCAGGCGGACGGATCCATTTCAAGAATTTACGGCGGAACCGGACTGGGTCTTTCCATAACAAAAAATCTCATCGAGCTTCACGGAGGGACCATAAATGTAGACTCCAAACCGGGAAAGGGGTCCAGGTTCACTTTTACACTTCCCATGAAAAATGATAATATCGAAGCAACTGAAATCCTCCTGGATTCGTCAGGAAATGATAAATTGAAAATCAGCATGCTGGAAGTTAAAAAAACCGAGGAAGAGCGGCCGTCTCACGGCCTGGATATCACAGGGCTCGGCAATATATACGATATGGAAAAAAAAGAAATTTCCACGATATTAATCGTCGATGACGATCCCATCAACCTGCAGGTGCTGGAAAACCATCTCACCCTGCATAACTACAGCGTGATCAAATCACTGAGCGGACATGAGGCTCTTAATAAAATCGAGGAGGGACTCGTCCCCGACCTCATCATCCTTGACATCATGATGCCGAGAATATCCGGATACGAAGTCGCGAGAATCCTAAGGGAAAAATATTCCCTGTTCGACCTACCGATAATTATGCTCACAGCGAAGACCCAGATAGCGGACATGATTACAGGACTGGAGGCCGGAGCCAATGACTACCTGTCCAAGCCGTTTGACAAGCGCGAGCTCCTGGCGAGGGTAAAGACGCTGATCACGCTGAAGGACGCGATAAAGGAAAGTCAGAAACTTTTATCAATCGAACAGGAACTCGATCTTGCGAAAAAAATACAGCAATCAACGATCCCGAAGGAACTGCCGAGACTTTCAAATTTCGATATCCAGGCAATGTACATGCCCATGGAAAGCATAGGAGGGGATTTTTACGACTTTCATGTGATTGACGATAAAAGAATCTCGGCCCTTATTACGGATGTCTCCGGTCACGGTATACCGTCGGCGCTTATAGCCTCCATGGTGAAAATAATCTTCTGCATGCAGAAAAGCCTCGCCGACCGGCCGGACAGGTTCCTTCTCGAGATGAACCAGATACTGATGGGAAACACGGAAAACCAGTTTTTAACGGCCGGCTATGTATACATAGACCTTGAAAAGAAAAAACTCTACCATGCAAGCGCCGGACATCTTCCGCTTATTATATTCAAACGAAAGCAAAACACCCTGATCGAGCTGAAACCCCACGGAATGATCATGGGCTGGTTCAGCCAGGTTCGATACGACCTGGCCGACATCAACATTGACTCCGGCGACAGAATAATTCTTTATACGGATGGAATAACTGAAGCCTGTAATAAAGAAAAAAAAATGCTTGGCGATTCAATTTTCAAGGATTTGATTCTCCATCATTCTAACATGAAAGCAGCTGATTTCATCAGCTGCCTGATGATCAGAATCAAGGAATGGATCGGCGTTGAAAATTCCTTCGAAGATGACATTACGATTATCGTGATAGACATTATGTAATGATGCAGGGACAGCCATGAAAATCAACAGGCAATACATTAAGCACCTGTACGTCAAGCAGGGTGACATAACAAAAGAGGAGACCGACGCCATAGTCAATGCTGCGAATCCCAGCCTTATGGGCGGCGGCGGAGTTGACGGAGCCATACACGGGGCCGCCGGACCGGGATTGCTCGAAGAGTGCAGGAAACTCGGGGGATGCGGCCACGGCGAGGCGAGAATCACAGGCGGTCACGGGCTCAAGGCGAAATATGTGATACACACTCCGGGGCCCATTTACCGTTACGGCAACAGCGGGGAAAAGGAAATCCTGAAAAACTCATACATGAACAGCCTTCTCCTTGCAAAAAAAAACAACATCAAATCAATCTCCTTCCCCGGGATCTCTACTGGCATTTACGGATATCCCAAAAAGGAGGCCTGCGAGGTCGCAGTCACCACGGCCCTTGAATTCATGGAGAAAAACGATTATCCTCTTGACGTTTATTTCGTGATGTTCGACAAGGAAAACTATCAGATCTATCTCGCTTTTATAGAAAGCATTAAATGAGCCGTATCTCAAACGGCAATTCTTAATATATACAATTTATTTATAAGGGTGTTCTGATGAACTATATAGAACTTCTAAAAAAATCCTCGGAAAAATTTTCAAGCATCGTCTGCATGGGAATGGACCCGGTTGTTGAAGACATCCCTGAATCCGGAACGACCGGTCAAAAAATCTACTCGTTTTATGAAGCGATACTCGACAGGATGACGAAGCGACAGGTCTACCCGGGAGCGGTCAAACCCAATTACGCCTTCTACGCACAGTACGGGCTTGAAGGTATTGACGCTCTTTCAAAATTGATTTCAATATACAAGTCGGAAGGCATCCCGGTTATACTCGACGTCAAGAGGGGAGATATAGGCACCACGGCAAAAGCATATTCGAAGGAGGCATATGAGTTTTTCAAGGCCGATTCCGTGACTCTTTCCCCATATATGGGTTATGATTCTATTTCACCCTTCCTGGACGCTTATCCGGACAGGGGATGCTACATCCTGACCAAGACATCCAATAAAAGCTCTTCTGACATTCAGGACGTTATGACAGGCGGGGAACCCCTTTATATCCATGTCGCAAAAAAAATACTGGACTGGCATAAGCCGGGAATAGGTTCCGTGGTTGGAGCGACGTTTCCCGATCAGCTTTTAAAAATATCCGGGATATTCCATTCATCCGGCAGGGAGGTTCCGCTGCTTATTCCAGGGGTGGGATCGCAGGGCGGAAGCGTTGAAGAAACAGTAAGGATACTTAAAACGCACGGGGATATCAGAATTCACAGGATCAACTCTTCAAGCGCAATAAATTACGCCTATAAAAAATTACCGGACATGCATTATGCAGACGCGGCGGTTGAAGCGCTCAGGGAGCTTAACGGTCAAATAGGCCTGTAGTCCTCTATGCGGAAGGAAAAGGGATATTTAATGTATTCATATTCCTTTTCCCGGTAAAATTCAAAGCTTTCATCCTCGTCTTCAAAGGCTATGGATTCCGGACCGATCCCGCTTTTAATTATTTTTTCCCTGCTCTTCCCGAAAAGGCCGGCAGCCACAAGATAAGACTTTTCCGCATCCAGAACTTTCAGCGAACTTAAATTCGTTTCCGTAATCATGTATATAGGCTTGATAAAGGCATATTCATCCGTAATATCGCTTATCGCAGGATTTTCATATACATGGTATATCCTCACGGATAAACCGTCCGGCCAGCGTCCGAAAACATTCAGTCTTCTCGTAAGATTTTCCTTTTCGGTTTGAATTAAAATTTCGCCGATCAATTTTTCATTTATGGCTTCTTCTGTATAAAATATGATATTGAAAAGCCCGCCGTCATTAAGATGCCGGAGCAGAGACCGCAGCCCCCTGGTTGCGGACGGGGCATGTTTAAAATATATATGAAAACTAAACACATTCGTATCAATAATATTTTCGTACCTGCGACCGTCCCATTCCGCCGGATCGTCACCGTTGAATCTAACCCCCTTGCAATAACCGCCGCTTTCAGATGATGAGAAATCCGGGAGAATATCTTCATCGTGGGAAAAACCCGTTGCGTCTTCAAAATATCTTGTTATATCGACCATTTCATTAAAAGACATGCCCCATCCACCCAGGTAATAATAAGGCGGCTTATGCTGGAATTCAATTCCTTCCGCCACGGCTCTTTCCCTGAGCGACGTTCCAGGCAGCAGCATCAGCGGATAGAGTTCGATATTCTCTCCCAATCCAAGAGCGATAAGCCTGTCTATGGTTTTAATAAAACCATCATGGGTATCTCCGGGAAGACCCGGGATTATGCCGATTTTAAGATCCAGCCCTTTTTCCTTGAGAAGCAGTATTCCCTTAAGCTCCTCCTCCGGATCAGTGTTGCGTCCGATTTCCTTCAGGGGTCCGGCATTCATCGTCTGGAGCCCGACCTCCATGCTTCTGAATCCTGCATCAAACAACAAACCGGCGGTGGATGCATCAATTCCCGCGGCCCTCATCTCGGAATGAAGCGCAACGCCTTTATTCACCCCGGCAAGCGTCTTGAGCCTGTCCGTAAATCCGCTTGTGCAGTTGAAAGCAGGGGAAAGTATGTATATCTCTTTTACGCCCTCCAATGTGACGGCATCAGTGAGAACCTTGAAGGGCATCTCCCTGATTATTTTATAATTTTTTGAATAAAGGCAATATGCGCACCTGTATGGACATCCCCTGGCCAGTTCTATAAAAACCGAACCGTCGAGCATCGGACTCAATCTCTTTCCCGAAAGAGGATCAAAGATCCGGCCGGGGGGCACAAGTTCGTCTTCAGGCTGAACTATTATATGATTTCCCCTCAAACGCTTCGTATATCTCGCAAGGTCCAATCCGCTCAGGTACCTGCCGAAAAACCATTCACCCTCGCCTGTAACGAATGAATCTATATACCCCCTTTTTTTTTGCAGGGCTGCTGATCCGGAGTTTATTTCAGGCCCCCCGAATATGATTTTAATCTCACTGTTTAATGATTTTATTTTCTCGGCTATTTCAAGGCTTCTCTCAATGTTCCAGAGATAGGAAGTAAATGCAATAATATCCGGCCGGACATTTTCCAAATATTTCAGAATTACAGAATCAGACGCGAAGGATGATAGAATAAACGGAAGGGATTCATATTCATGTTTTTTTCCGAACCTGGCATGCAGATTGCCGCTGATTACGGCGGAGGCGTATTCGACATTTCCGGCAATATACCCGCATGAATGAACAGTCAGGGGGAGCTGTATAAAAAGAATTTTCATTTACAAATACTGAATTATGACAAGAAGTAAAAAGATGTATTCATGGAAAGTATTAATTTATTCCTTGCATAAAATTCAATTATATTACAATTTTATTTTTAATTAATACAATAAAATCAGGATATGCCGGATAATTATTGCATAAACCTCTGCTTTTTAACCATTACGTCCGCAAGGACGCTTCATGGGCAGATCCTGATAAAATATTATGATTTGCATGTTTTCAAAAATATTTTTCATGAATAAAAATAATAAAAATATATAAATTCCTATGAACTCCGATTTATTCAACACGACCTGGAACATCCTGGCTATAGACGACAGCAAGCTCAACAGGGCCATAATTAAAAAAGTCCTCTCGCAGTTGAACATGAATGTCGACGAAGCCAGGGACGGTCTTGAGGGCCTTTCCGCATTAAAAAAAAACAAATACGACCTCGTACTTGTTGACATCATAATGCCGAACCTGGACGGGTTTGGTTTCCTCGCCAAGTTCAAGGAAGTTGTAAATGAAAACAACTTCATACCTGTTATTTTAATGACCGGCTCGGATGATCTTAATTCAAAAATCAAGGGCCTTCAAATCGGGGCGGATGATTTTCTACTTAAACCTCTCAATGAAAAAGAGCTGGTGGCGAGGGTTCTATCCCTTCTCAGGTTAAAAAGTGCAAACTCCGAGCTCTATGAAAAAAATGAACTGATAAAAAAAGAACTCGAGGTCGCCAAGAGGGTTCAGGAGTTCATCATCCCGAAAGAATTTTCAGCTATAAAATATCCGACCGTTTGCGGAAGGTATCTGCCTATCGAAGATATAGGTGGGGATTATTTCGACTGCTATATTCTTCCCAATGAAAAAATAGGTTTTCTCATCGCGGATGTTACCGGCCATGGAATCCCTGCGGCCCTTGTGATGGCCATGTCAAAAATGCTCTTCAGCATTTATTCCACCAGAAGCAGTTCATCAAGGGAGCTGCTGGCCACAGTAAACAACAAAATGAAAGGCCTTCTTCTCGACACGCAGTATATAACTTCCTTTTATGCGATATACGATCATAAGACAAGGGAGCTTCAATACTCCAATGCAGGGCACACAAGGGGACTTTACCTGAAAAGCTCGATGAACAAAGTCCTCGCGCTGGACACTAAAGGATTTTTTATAGGAATATCCGACAGCCAGTTCTATGAAAATAAGACCGTAAAAGTCGAAAAAGGCGACCGGTTTCTTCTCTATACCGATGGAATCACAGAGCTGAAAAATCATGCGAATGACGAATTCGGTGAAAAGCGACTGGCGAGGTTCATGATCGACCATATGGATACAGACGGCGAACAATTCTGTGATTTGCTCCTTAAGGAACTGAAATCGTTCACTTCGCTGGAAGACAGAAAAGACGACCTTGCCTTTCTTTACATCGAATTTTAAAAATGATTTTCAATCTTTCATCCAGATTGCTCTTCAGCATAATTTCATTCAATTCCGATGAAAAATTAAACCGGTTTTTTAAAACGCAAAACATCGCAATATCCCCTCTTGTTTTTTCCGAACCAGCTCCCGCCAGCATATATCAGATTACCCTGAAAAGCGCATTGAAAAGAATCCAGCTATATATAGCGCTTGAATATCACGACCTGCAAAAATCCCCTCTCTTAAACGATCTGGCCTCTGCAATTACATCCAATCTCCCCGGGATTTTAAACATTATTTTGAAAAAAAAACTGACCGCCGAGTTTTCATCAATTAGTACGGCAGACTTCAAGCGATGCGGGACGATTTTTATAAACACCGGGGACCGCAATGATCCCATCTCCTTGATGATCATTCTCTCAAACGATTTCCTGAGGTTTTTTTCAAACCAAATCAATTCAGACACCGAACCCGAAAAAATTGATGAACTGATATTGAAATATTTCATGGATCCATCATGGATGATGCCGGAACTTGATTCTCTTCTTTCAACACTCGACCGGATCGAACTGTCGTTTTTAGTCAACAACCTGTTGAAGGAAAACCTGCTGTCAACATATCAAATGCATTTGATCCTTCTTGCCTATCCGGAGCATTCCCTTAAAATAAAAAAATCATTATCTGAAAACAACATCAGGGACATCATAAATTTTAAAAAAAACTCGGCGTCGATGAAAATAACATCCAGGGACGTGGAGGAAGGAATTTATTCTGTCGAGGAATCAATATATCATCTGTGCAGAATTGCGGATTTTTCTTATTCCTCGCTTCTGAAAAAAATCCAGGTGGCAGTAGATCAATCGCGAAATGCAGTGCTGCTTTTTTCAAGGGGCTTCGATAGCTGGCTGGATGAAATGATAAACTGGAACCTGCTGTATAACGTGCTTTCCGTTACAGAAGAAAAAGCGATCTCGGACTTAATATCCCTGGACGGGAGGTACGAGTGCATCTTCCGGAAATATATATCAGAAAAAAAAATCAACGGCATCCTGTCTCTGAAAAAAAATAAACCCGGCGATTCATACCTGAATTCACAGGTTGAATTAATTCATAATTACAGGAAAATCAGGGCCGGAAGGGTCAATGTTAATGAAAAAAGCTTTGATTGCCTGGTATCGAGGATTAAAAACGGCTCCGATATTAAATATCTTCTCCTTGAAACGGGATGGTTTATCCTTTCAACAGCAATGAAAGGAGCCACCTTAAAAACAAATCAGCGTATAATAAATAATATACCCCGCCGGGCCGGATATTTAATCGAGGATGTGCTTAAAGGAACCGTTAATCCGAACATTATCCATGACGAGATCCAGATAGGAAAGGCAAAGAGGGCCTGTATGAAGAATATAATAGCACTTTATAAAGACGGGATAATCGAACTTGAAAATATGTGATGCGATTCCGTCAATCACTGCTTATGGTGAGTTTAATGCGGTTCCTGTTGAATATTGAATACCAGGGATAAACGTCCCTGATAATTTTCAGCTTGATGGGCTTGTTTAAAAGCTTGGCGGTCTTTTTATCTATCTCGATCTCCATATCGCTTGTGGTCAATTCGACTTTCTGTACGGTCGGCGGTATTTTATAATCAGACACAATAAGGCCGATCCCGATAACCATTATGCACACCAGTACAATGATGGTTTTAGGACGTGGAGGCGAACCGAGTTTCGTATCAAGTATAATGAAACCCGCAAGGGATATGGCTGCCACAAGAAGTACTATACCGATTAAACCCATTAATTCCTCCGAAAAAAATGAACCCGACCCTTACTCAAAAAAATAAATCATAACCCGGAAATGTCAAGACAATAAACTATATAGTAATCAGGGCTGGCCCGGTGCCGATCCGGCCTCCTTGTCTGACAGATAATTCGCCAGCTTGTCTATCCCATCCTTCAGCTCGGCAAATTCAGCAATATTAAGGGTTACGCCCTTCTGGGTCGGCTTGTACTCTACATCGCCTCCCGGGAGGATAGACTGAAACCATACCCTTATGTTTATTAATTCCCTGCCCTTGAATTCCGAAACCTCAATCCTTATGATTTCATTGTTGTTCTTCTTAATATCCTTGATCAACACCGACATGTTTTCACCTCTGGATCCTATTTTAAAAATTTTTCAATCCTGTTGATAAATGCCTCTGCAAATATTTTATGGCCCTTTTCATTCGGATACCTGTCGTCCTCCTGCAGGTAGTCCGCAAGTTTTTCGTTTCTATCATAAAGATATCCCATCCAGTAGGTATGCGAAGGAATGAGTTCGCAATCAAGATCCACCGACACCTCTCTTATGGTCCTGTAGTAAATGTTCATCATCTCGCAATCATATTGGTTCTCGAACGGATGCGAGGTCAACAAAATTATCCTTGATTCGAAAAGATTTCTCGCGAGCCTGACCATCTGCACGAGGTTTTCTTTGAATTCCGACCTGTAAACCGGCCTGTACGCATCGTCCACTCCGAAATGAATCGCAAGTATATCCGGATGGAAAGGCGTGATGTCGTCATCAAAAGACCATATGCCGTCAAACGAGGTTTCCCTGTGTCTTGAGCGGTTGATTACCTCTATGCCAGAAGGCCTGAAATAATCCGCCAGAATGTCGACATAGGATGATTTCACGCCGTACCCTGCCGGTATGCTGCCGCCCCTTACAACGAGTTTCATATATGGTTACCGGTTTTGATGAATATCATTTTTAAAACCGGAAGCTGAAAATTAATCCATAAAAAATCATTCAGAATAGCCAAGGGTGATGAAATAATTTATTTTATCATAAAAAAATATTATCCGGTTGTTAATCTCAAGGGTGGAATATATCTCGAGCGGCGATGTAAATATTCTACCCTCTACGAGATGCAGCCATAAAGATTTTCTGCTCAGGGCCATAACTGTTATTATATCCGGTAATGGAAGACCGGACTCCCTGAATTCCTTTCCGGTTGTCACAAACTCCTCGATGCCCAGGGTATCGCTTTTCCTGTTCAGCCAGTATTGTATGCTCCGCAGAACTTTTTTGTTCGCGTCTAAAATTATATCCATTTTTGACTTCAGGCCGGGTACCGCGCTGGATATCTCGGCGCACAGCTTGCCGTTGATGCTTTCAATATCCGAATCGATAAGCTTGACGAGGACATCTGAAAGAAACGTCCTCTTCCCCTTGGCCCGGAGTGATATTTCATCAAGGGATTTTATTTCCGGGAAAAGCCTCCTGAATGAATCATACATGGACCAGATGTCCTTATTTAGATCAATATATATCCTGATGGCTTTTTCGTTGGATGTCCATGCGAGCTGCGGTATTTCAAGGATTGGAAAAAAATCCGCTTCAACGGCATCGTCCCCGGGACGCACTGCACCGCCGATCATCTTCACCTCATAAGTCACGATGGCGAGGCTCCCGTAAAAATAATTATCGACGGTATCCACATCAATAATTCTTAATACCTCGCCCTTTACGCCGGCCTCCTCTTCGAGCTCACGCAACGCGGCATCCTTTACCTCTTCATCGGCCTCGGCAAATCCTATCGGAAGGCACCACATGTCCTTGTAAGGGTCCTTTTTCCTCTTAACAAGAAGAATTTCTCGGTTTTCATTTACCACGATGCTGCTTGCAACCGGAAGAGGATTCTCATAAAAAACCGCACGGCAGGAAGGGCAGAAATCGCGGATTTTACCGTCAATATCGCTCCTGTCAATTCTGCTTCCGCAGAAGCAGCAATACTCTTTTTTTTTCTTCATTATTTATTTAACCCTGTTTTTTCATGAGTTCATTTGTAGCACCTGAATACAGCGTCATCCTTGTTAAGCGATATCCCGTTGTTTTTTTTTGCATAATGGTAAATGCTCTGCGCCAGACACGATTCAAGGTCAACAACCCTTTTGGGGTATCTTTCCATCACTTCTTTATAGATAAGGTGCCGTTTTTTCTCAAGATAATAAATGCAATCCTCGATGTTTTCAACAGAAAACACCATTTCATTTTGATACAATATCTTATCTACCTTTTTAAAATACGGCGCCAGCATTTTCTCGCCGTTTTCCAGTGAAAATTGTTCAAAAAGCTTATTCAATGCGATTTCGCCCGGCGGATTGATCCCGATCTTTTTCATGCACCTGGGAAGAAAATCCGTTGCCTCCGAAAGCGCGTGCCTGCTGTGGGTTACAGATACGAATATACCGCCATCCATTAGAATCCTTGAAATTTCTTTAATTGCCCAGGGGAAAAAATATAAAGAATAACTTGCTATAATAAGATTATACGCGGAACTTTCCAGACTGCTTATACAGGAAATGTCGTCATTGATGAATTGACCCTTATAACCGGTGCTGGCAACGGAATTTATATACACATCCCTGTTGTTTTCAACTATGTCTATCCCGGTAAAACAAGCGGCAGGGGACAGTCTTTTTTTCAGCTTTTCGATAAAAAAACCATACCCGCAGCCCAGGTCCAGGATCTTGTCGACACCCCTTAAATCCAGGTCCTTAAGTGCGATATCCCTTACGTCATCTTTGTTCGTGGAATAAGTATTGATTATATGCTTTGTCA
The DNA here is from genome assembly GCA_025457915.1 of Spirochaetota bacterium. Classification (GTDB taxonomy): domain Bacteria; phylum Spirochaetota; class UBA4802; order UBA4802; family UBA5550; genus JALOTL01. Next base: position 177,844 of record JALOTL010000001.1, read on the forward strand.
CAAGGAGATCATAAACCTGCCTGTAGGTTCTTACGACGTCATCACGGGAATATAGTTTTTCTCCAATGGGTTCCATAGTAAAAAACGCTTGATTAGATGGCTTTTATAACAATATTATGTGAATACATATACAATTTAACAAGGTTGCCAAGATGAAAAAAGTTTTGTTTGCTTTATTCTTCATATTTATCGCATCCGTAAATCTGTCCGCTGAAAAAATAATCGGCGTCACCGCCTTTAAAAATCTCAGCAATACCCCCAATCTTACCTGGCTTGAGATAGGAATCGCCGAATCCATATCGCTCAAACTCAGGAACGTTAAAGAATATATAGTAATAGACAGAACCAATGTTGACAAGGTGATGAAGGAAATCCAGCTCGGGCAATCAGGACTGATAGACGAAAAGACGGCAAAAAAGGCCGGGAAGGCGCTTAATGCCGATGTCCTTGTTGTCGGCAACTTCCAGTCATTCGGAAACCAGATACGCATATCGGCAAAAATCGTAGAGGTCGAGAGCCACAGGGTATTGAAGCAGGTGCAATCCACGGGATTGCTTGACAACATTTTCAATCTTGAAGACGATATAGCCCTCAAAATAATAGATGAAAGTAAAATTGAAATAAACAAGCAGATAAAAGACAGGATAAATGAAAACTACACGAAAAACCTGACTGCTTACGAATTTTTTTCAAAAGGACAGCAGTTTTATTATCAAACCAATTATGATATGGCGATTGAGATGTTCGAAAAAGCCGTGGATATCGACAAACAATACAGCCTTGCGTATGCCGGCCTCGGAAAGGCCTATGCCAGCAAGTACTGGCACCTGAAAAATTATTCCAACGAAAGCAATGAATCCCTGATGGAAAAATCATTCAAGTACAGCACCAGGGCGCTTGAAATTACGCCGAATCTTGACGAAGCGCACCTCTCGATCGCAAAGTATTATCAGAACGTAGACGAATCCAGGGTCAGCGGGAAATGGAAAAAATGCGAGGATGCCACAAAAAGGGTCCTTGAGATAAATCCCAACAACGGTGAAGGATATTTTCTCTTAAGCAGGATATACGGATATGATGATTCAAAGGAGGAAATATATCTCAACAAGTCGCTGAAATTCAACCCGTTTCTTGTGGATGCATACAATAATCTGGGAATAATATATACTTCACAAAAAAAGTATATCCAGGCTGAAAAAGCCTTTCGAAAGGCCATCGAGCTTGACCCGGAATATAAAACAGCGTACATGAACATAGGCGTCATTTACGATCAGCAAAAGCAGTATGCCAGAGCTCTTGATATGTATAAAACAATCGTTGACAAATACCCGAATTACCCACTGGGTCTTGTCAATCTCGGCATAGGATACAGGCGATTGAATCAGCATGATGAAGCGATAAAATATTTCAAGAAGGCTGTGTTGGTAAAACCGGATTACGGGTTCGCATGGAGCGAGATCGGATACTATTATCTTGGCAAAGGAGAATACCAGGAGGCCATTGATAATTATAAAACCGCATTGAAATTCGATCCCAATAATAAATATTCCCTTGCCAACACCGGATTATGCTACGGCCGAATCGGCAAATACGACGAAGCCATCCGTTTTCTTACAACCGCTTACAATAACCACAAAGACTATGCATATCCGGCCGGCGAGCTCGGCAATATATACCGTACAAAACTCAACGACAACGCCTCGGCTCTAGAATGGTACAGAAAAGCATTAGAGCGGGATCCTAAGAATCCTGAATTCAGGCGCAAAGTTGACGAACTCTCCAGGAGATAATATAAAAGCACCGGTAAAAGCAGCATTTTTATCAATATCCCGTTTTTTTATTTTTCCAATATTTTCAGGACAGGTTAATGTTCACCAGTTTTTAAAGTAATTCTGAAATCCCTCCATTTAAGGTTTTCAAAATCTAATCAAGATGTTATGAACAATATTAACAGCCTTATCAACAATTAATTTCAATTATCAACAGGTTATCCATAATTTATTAAGAATTAATAACTTTTTTTCCGCACATTTTTTTTTAATAATTAATTTCTTGCCAAAAAATATTAAATTAATTACAGAAAAACCATCCTGGCTCATATCATCGTTTTTTTTAAAAAGCCAAATTGTTTATTCTTTTTGTTTTTCATTTTTTATAAAAATATATAAAAACACGATTTATTTTATAAAATTAAAAACACTGAACAAAAGTGTATTCACAAAGTTATCAACATCTGTGGATAAAATAAGGGGTTGATGTGCCTAAGGTTCTCTGGAGCAATGTTCTTAATTCGCTGGAATCGAAGATCAATAAGCAGTCCTTCAACATGTGGCTGAAGGACACCGAGCCTTTGTCCATTACCGGAAATATAATAAAAATCCGCGTCATGGACGACGTGGCCAGGCGTCATATTTCCGACCAGTATTCCGGCCAGATAAATTCGGTGCTGAAAAATCTCACCGGGCTGAATTATGAGTGCGAATTCATCGCATCAAATGGTTTTTCCCCGGATAAAAAAGCATCAGATGAGCCCAACGGCAATATTAAAACGAACAGTGAATCATTAAGAAACGGCTTTAAAAACATGGAATCTTTACTGAATCCCAACTACATCTTCAGCAATTTTGTCGTAGGCCCCAACAATCAGCTGGCCCACGCCGCTGCGCATTCCGTATCCCGCAGCCCGGGAACCCAGATCAATCCTCTTTTTATCTATGGAGGGGCCGGCCTGGGAAAAACCCATTTGATGCAGGCCATAGGACATTACGTGATAAGTGAAAAACCTTATCTTAAAGTTCTTTATGTTCCAAGCGAACAGTTCATAAATGAATTCATATCTTCCATCAGGACCAATACAACCGATAGCTTTAAAATCAAGTACAGGGATGTGGACATCCTGTTGATAGACGACATCCAGTTTATTGAAAAAAAAGAGGAAACACAAAACGAATTTTTTCATACTTTTAATACTCTTTATGACAACAAAAAACAGATCGTGATTTCCAGCGACAGGCCCCCGAAAGAGCTCTCGACCCTGGCTGAAAGGCTCAAGACGCGATTCGAATGGGGGATGATAACGGATATTCAGCCGCCGAATCTCGAAACAAGGGAAGCCATATTGAGAAATAAAGCGGAAAAACTCAATCTGCAATTGCCTGATGATGTTTTTTACTACATTGCAAAAAGGATCAAATCCAACATCAGGGCCCTGGAGGCTTCACTTACCAGGTTGAACATGGTCGCCAGTCTCTATAATGAACCCATATCAATCAATCACGCAAAAAACCATCTCAAGGATCTTTTCAACGACGATACGAACAAAAAAGTCACCATCGGCGACATCATGGTAAAGGTGGCCGATAAAAACGGGGTTTCCATCGAGGAGCTTGTATCGAAAAGCAGACACAGCAGGATCATACAGCCTCGTTTCATCGCAATGTATCTTGCCAGGCAGCTGACCGGGATGACGACAATCGACATAGGAAAAGAATTCGGCGACAGGGACCATTCCACCGTATTAAACGCCATCAGTAAAATTGAGGAAGACATGAAAAAAGATCCCGATCTTTCTGAAATAATTGAAGACTTTATCGTTGAATTAAAGAGTTAATATCCTGTGGATAAGAGTTGATTTTCGTAGATAATTAAGGTTGAAACTTACAGAATAATGAACAATAATATTTTTTAAACATTTATTTTAATAAATGAACATGAAATATACCAGCAGTTTTATTTTATCAACAAAGTGATAAAATGCAACTGCTGGTATTATCAGGAGTTATACGGTTATCAACATAAATGTCGCTCTACTACTACAACCATATATTAATTAATTTTATTATATAATTATAAAAGAGGTAGCAAATGCAGATAAACGTGGATAAAGAATCTTTATTAAGATCGGTGAATATTGCTGATTCTATCGTTTCTAAAAACATAAACACGGTTTTATCCAACTGCCTTTTTAATATCTCAAAAAGCCAGATAGAAATTATTTCAACCGACAATGAAATCGCAATCAGAACGAAAATCGATGCAGTTTCTGACTCAAGTCTTTCATTTACCGCGAACGGAAAAAAACTTTCCAGCATCCTGAAGGAGCTTCCTGATGACGAGCTGGTCATAGATATCAATGATTCCTTCCTGATCGACCTTAAAACAAAATCGAAGGATGTAAAAGGGCACTACACTATAATCGGTTCATCATCTGAAGAATATCCGGAAGTGCCTGCTTTCGTTGACGAGAACTCCATAGAAATAGAGCAGCATCTGCTTAAGGAAATGATCCGGAAAGTGATATACGCGGCATCGTATGATACCATAAAGCCCGTATTCAACGGCCTCTTCTTCAGCTCGGACAACCAGGGGAAAATATCCATAGTCGCCACTGATTCAAGAAGGCTTGCCATAATAACAAGGTCCTTTGAAAAAAATATCGATATAGGCGATGGAATCATCATCCCGCTGAAAACAATGAATGAGATTTACAGGCTCCTTGAGTCGACAGGAAAATGCAAGTTTACACTGCAGAAGAACCAGTGCTTCTTCAGAATAGGAAATACTGAAATCATATCCAGAATAGTCGACGGCCAGTTTCCGAATTACAGGCAGGTTATTCCGCATGACACCATATTTGAAGCTCTAGTCGACACAAAAAAATTTCTCGGCTCGGTCAGGAGGGCGATGATTTTTACACGGGAACCATCCAATAAAATCGTCCTGAATTTCAGCAAAGACAAAATTCTTATCGAAGCAAATACCCCCGAACTGGGAAAGGCCGAAGAGGAAATTCCGATTGATTCTGAAAAGGCCGAAAAGATATCCATTGGAATCAATGCGCAGTTTCTCATAGATTCATTGAAAGAAATTGATACTGCGAACATGAAATGCGGAATAACAGGACAGATGAGCCCCGTGACCATATTGCCCGAAGACGATTCGAATTATATCTCTGTGATAATGCCAATACAGATAAAATCGTCCTAGTGCGTTTGATTTTCTCCGGCCGGCTTTTTAATTAATATGCACGTAAAAGAGCTCTCTCTAAAAAATTTCAGAAACTACGGCAGCCAGGAGATTGAATTCACCAATGCTGTAAATTTTTTTATTGGTGAAAACGGGACCGGTAAAACGAACATCATTGAAGCCATATCCATTCTATCCAACATCCGATCTTTCAGAAACACGCCGGATTCGGAAATAATCAAATGGGGGGAATCCGGATATTATTGTTCCCTTCAGGCAGGCGAATGCGAAAATAAAAAATTCGAGGTAGGCTGCCTATATCAGAATGACGGCCTTAAAAAGAAAATCAAAATAGACGGCAGGGAGGTTTCCAATTCTTCAGAATACTACGGTAAATTACTTACGGTTTTTTTTTCACCCTCGGACATAAGCATCATTTACGGGCCGCCGGAAGCCAGGAGGAGATTCATAGACAGCGCCATATCTAAGATAGATTCTGGTTATATAGCAACGCTTCTGGATTTTAAAAAGGTGCTGGCCAACAGAAACAGCATTCTGAGAAACATCAGGGAGAAAAAAAAATCCGATGACGGACAACTTGATGTCTGGGACGGTCTTTTTACAGAAAAGGCCTCCGTCATAATCGGAAAAAGAAAAGCTTTCATTGAAAGATACGCTTCAGTTTTCACAGAATCTTACAAAAAAATAATGACCGGGACCGGCCATCCGTATATTAAATATGAGCCTTCAATCGAATCCGCGGACCGAGATTATATTTTCAACAGGCTCTTCAGGGCCAGAAGGTCCGATATTTACAGGGGAACGACAGGCCAGGGCCCCCAGCGGGACGAATATCTTATCATGAATGAAAACGGAAGGATTTTCAATCATTTTGCTTCCCAGGGCCAGAAACGAATAGCTTCGATTTCCCTCAAAATATCTGAAAATGAAATTATCGAAGAGGATACGGGGCAAAAAAGCATTCTCCTTATTGACGATATTTTTTCTGAGCTGGATGAAAAAAGAAGGGGAAACATGATTGAATTTCTCAACAAGGGAAACCAGATAATATTTACAATGGTGAATTCAAATTTTACCGGATTGATTAATTTCAATAATCACAGAAATTTTTTTGTTGAACCCGGCGGGATTATTAAAAGACAATGAAATTCAGGTCAAAAGACAAGAGGTATAACAGGACGGCAAGCTTCGATAAAGTTCTTCCTGACATTTTAAAAGCTGCGGGTCTTGAAAAATCATTTACAATAGAGGCATTTCGTGATATATGGAGTGATATTGTTGGAGACATAATATCGACACATAGCAGGCCTGACAGGATTTTTAACGATATGCTTTTCATTGCCGTGGACCATTCAATATACGGCAATGAAATCATCATGATGAAAGACTCTATTATAAAAAAGCTGAATGATGATTTTATAATTCTGGGAATTAAAAACATCAAAATCGAGATAAAAAAAATTGTCTGGAGTTAATGATAGATGTTTATACATCTTGGAAACAGGAAAATAATCTCTGATAAGAAAATAATCGGGATATTCAACTCCGAAACGCTTAAAATGTCGAAAGAAAATTCATGGATTCTCGATAACTTGAATGAAAAATGCAAATCCGTGGCAGTTGATGCAAACAACAACATAACCACGAGCATGGTCAGCCCTTTTACGGTAATAAAAAGAACCTCTATAAAAAAAGACTACATCTGGAGAAGAGATAATGAGTAAAGGATATGATGCCGATAAAATCCAGGTTCTGGAAGGCTTGGAGGCGGTTAGAAAAAGACCTGCGATGTATATCGGATCCACCGATGCGTACGGTCTGCACCATCTTGTTTATGAAATTGTAGACAACTCCATTGACGAATCGCTTGCCGGTTATTGCGACAATATCATAGTTACAATTCACAAGGACAGCTCAGTCGAGGTTGTGGATAACGGGAGAGGAATCCCTGTTGATCCCCATCCGACTTACAAAATCTCGGCTCTTGAAATCGTACTCACAAAGCTTCATGCAGGCGGAAAATTCGATAATGATGCTTATAAAGTATCCGGAGGCCTGCACGGCGTCGGCGTTTCGGTTGTTAATGCGCTCTCCAAGAAAATGCTGGTGGAGGTGTTCAGAAACGGTAAAAAATACATTCAGACTTATAAAAGAGGCGTACCTGAACATAAGGTTAAATCCGCTGGCGAAACCAATAAAAATGGAACCAGGGTGGTTTTCTGGCCGGACGACGATATTTTTGATACGACCGAATACAATTTTGACACGCTTTCAAAGCGTCTTCGCGAGCTTGCATTTTTAAATGCAGGCGTAAAAATAACGTTACGGGATGAAAGGGATGCAGGCAAGGAACATGTCTTCCAGTTCAGGGGGGGCGTGGTTTCTTTCGTTCAGCATCTTAACGAAAATAAAACATCGATAATAAAAAAGCCGATATATTTTCATGCGACGAAAGACAAGGTCGATGTCGAGGTTGCCATTCAATATATCGATTCCTACAATGAAACGGTTTTTACCTATGCCAATAATATCAACACCAAGGAGGGTGGAACCCATCTTATAGGATTCAAATCCGCCCTGACGAGGGTGATAAATGATTTTTTAAAAAAGCAGAAAGCCGACAAGAATATAACACAGCTTTCAGGTGACGACGTCAGGGAGGGGCTTGTCGCCATAGTCAACGTTAAAATACCCAATCCCCAATTTGAGGGGCAGACAAAGATGAAGCTCGGAAACGGCGAAGTGAAGGGGATAGTCGAATCCATAACAAACGAAAGCCTTGGATTTTATTTCGAGGAAAACCCCCAGGATGGGAAACGAATTGTAGAAAAATGCATGCTGAGCGCGCAGGCCAGGATAGCCGCGAAAAAGGCCAGGGACCTCACCAGGCGAAAAAGCGCGCTTGAAAACGATGCTCTTCCCGGCAAGCTGGCGGATTGTACTGAAACGGATCCGGCGAGCTGCGAATTGTACCTGGTCGAGGGGGATTCCGCCGGCGGTTCTGCAAAACAGGGGCGGGACAGGAGATTTCAGGCGATACTCCCGTTAAAGGGAAAAATTCTAAACGTTGAGAAGTCGAGGCTTGACAAGATTTTGTCAAACGAGGAAATCAAGACGATCATAACGGCCATAGGCACCGGTATCGGAGAGGATGAGTTCGATATATCAAGGGCGAGATACAATAGAATTATTATAATGACCGACGCGGACGTTGACGGCTCCCATATCCGCACCCTTCTTCTTACGTTTTTTTTCAGGTATATGCCGGAACTGATAAGAAACGGATACCTGTACATCGCCCAGCCGCCCCTGTATAATATAAAATCCGGGAAGGAATCCGTTTATGCATTCACTGATGATGATAGGGACAAGCTGCTGAAAAAGATGGATTCATCGAAAATAACAATTCAGAGGTACAAAGGCCTTGGAGAAATGAATCCCGAGCAGCTCTGGGATACTACCATGGACCCGGCAAAAAGGACCGTACTGCAGGTAAGAATGGACGACGAGGTTGAAGCCGAGAAGGTTTTTTCAATGCTCATGGGGGATGCGGTAGAACCGAGGAGAAAGTTCATCGAGGAAAACGCGAAGAATGTGCGGAACCTTGATTTGTAATTCAGACTTTATTTATAAATATAACTTATTTTCATTGTAGATAAACGGGGTGGTGAAGTGACGTCAAAGAAGGATCAGGGAAGAAACGAAATAAACGAAAATGTACTCGATGCCGAGATAGAAGACCAGATGCGGAGGTCCTACCTTGATTACGCGATGAGCGTAATCGTAGGCAGGGCGCTGCCGGATGTAAGGGACGGTTTAAAACCGGTCCACAGGCGCATCCTTCATGCAATGAACGAGAGGGCCTGGAGAAGCGACAGGCCGTACGTTAAGTCTGCAAAAATAGTCGGGGAAGTTATAGGTAACTATCATCCGCATGGCGACGTTGCGGTATATGATACCATGGTCAGAATGGCCCAGGACTTTTCAATGAGGATGCCGATTATCGACGGGCAGGGAAACTTCGGATCGATAGACGGCGACCCTCCGGCGGCCTATAGATACACCGAGGCCAAGCTCGACAAGCTGGCCGAAGAGCTACTCAAGGATATTGACAAGGAAACCGTTGATTTTAATCCGAATTTTGACGAGACGAGAAGGGAGCCGCAGGTGCTTCCGTCCGCCTTTCCGAATCTTCTGGTAAACGGATCTGACGGCATCGCTGTCGGCATGGCAACCAAGATACCGCCCCATAATCTCAACGAAGTGATCGATGCGACTGTCGCGATGATAGACAATTCAAATATCACCGTAAAGCAGCTGATAAAATTCGTGAAAGGACCGGATTTCCCCACGGGGGCCATGATAATGGGCTCGGAGGGGATATCTAAAGCGTATTCCACTGGAAGGGGAAGCGTCATTGTAAGGGGTAAACTTGATGTCGAGGAAGACAAGAAGGGCAGGGAAAGAATAATAATAACTGAAATTCCATACCAGGTGAACAAGGCCTCGCTGATCACAAGGATAGCCGATCTGGTCAATAACAAGGAAATCGAGGGAATATCCGAAATCAGGGATGAATCAGATAAATCAGGAATGAGGATTGTGATAGGCTTGAGAAAAGACGCCGTTACAAATGTTATAATCAACCAGCTTTACAAGCATTCCGCACTGCAGACTTCGTTCGGCGTCATACTCCTGGCTCTTGTTGACAATGTGCCGAAGATCCTGGACCTGAAAGGAATAATATCAAACTATATTCTTCATAGAAAAAATGTAGTAACGAGAAGGACCCAGTTCGATCTTAAAAAGGCGCAGGAGAGGGCCCATATCCTCCAGGGATTGAAGATAGCCCTGGACAACATAGACGAGGTCATAAAAATCATAAGATCGTCCCAGACTGTTGATGAGGCAGAAAAACGCCTGATATCGAGGTTCAAGTTCAGCGTGTTACAGGCCAGGGCCATTCTTGAAATGAGACTGCAAAGACTGACGAGTCTCGAAGTGAAAAAGATCGTGGAAGAGCTCAAGGCCCTGCTTAAACTCATCGAGGACCTCAAGGCCATTTTGAAAAGCGAAGCAAGGATTTACGGCATCATAAAGGACGAGCTGCTTGAAATAAAACAGAAATACGGTGATCCCAGGAGAACTGAAATCGTGGCAGGTGGAGAAACATCCACGGATTTTGACGTCGAAGACCTCATAGCCGAAGAGGACATGGTCATATCCATAACAAACGACGGATTCATCAGAAGACTCCCGGTCGATACCTTCAAGAAGCAAAGAAGGGGCGGGAAGGGAGTCATCGGCATGAGTTCAAAACGGGAGGATTTCATCAAGATGATGATAATATCCTCCACTCATGATACCCTTTTCCTGTTTTCCAACAAGGGTAAAATATTCGCGATTAAGGCCTATGAAATACCGATGGCGTCCAAAACCAGCAGGGGCAAATCATTGAAGGGAATGATCAACCTTTCATCCGAGGAACTCATCACCGCGATCTGTTCAATCAACGATTTCGAGAAAGAGGCCTATCTATGCATGGTAACGTTGCACGGCATCCTGAAAAAAGCAGATCTGAATGTTTTTGGAAACGCAAAAAAAGGAGGGATAATCGCCCTTAACCTTAAAAAAGATGATGAACTCGTTGATGTTAAGGTCATCGAGAAGAATGACGACATAGTAATCGCAACAAGGGACGGACTTCTATTGAGAACCAACCTCTCTAAAATGAGATCAATGGGAAGGTCAGCTGCGGGCATCATAGGCATGCGCATCGGAAAGAACGATATTGTGATAGGAATGGATATAGTTAAAAAGAATACCAGTCTCTTCGTAATAACCGAAAAGGGCTTCGGGAAAAGGATAGCCTACCAGAATTTCAGCGGCAAGGGACGCGGCGGCAAGGGAATGACCTATCTCAAGGTCATGGATAAAAACGGGAATGCCATCGGCGTCAGGTCCGTCGGACTGGATGACGAGATAATAATATCTGCAAAAAGCGGCATGACCATCAGGCTTCTCTCGAAGGACGTTTCCCAGCAGGGCAGGGCCACGGTCGGGGTAAAACTGCTGGATGTGTCTGAACACGACATCGTTACGGATTTCGCTGTAATAATCGGCGATGAAGATTAGAATTCATGGTTTTATTTTAGCATCCCTGGCCGCCGCGGTAATTTTATCGGGGTGCGCCGGGGATCATGATACCGCTGAAAAGAAAAGCTTCAATTCGATCAACCTCGCAAATCTCACCTGGCATGTAAAAACCGGATTTGAAGAATGCGATAATGAGGGATTTAAAAAAAATGTCCCCGGTGTTATAAAGATTGATAAATTTCCGATTCTGCCATCGTTTCTTTTTAAGGATTATAAAGATGAAACGCAGCATTTTTCCGCGATGGCGCAATTTGAAATCAATTCGGATCCGCAGAAATTAATTGAACCGGCGGGCATTTATCTTTCCGGTATCGGTGAAAACTGGGAAATATATATTAACGGTCATATTATTAAGCGTGAACTAAATATTTCTGAAAACGGCAGGATCTACGTAAACAGAACCGTCAGAGGCCTTCTCGAGCCGATCAATGCGGATTATCTACAGGAAGGAAAGAATATAATTGTCGTCCATTTCATAGGAGAAAGACCGCTTCCGAAATTACTGTCCAATAATTTTACCGGCTTTTTTCATAGATACAACTACAGTATAGATCTGATGAGAAGCCTTAAATGGAAAAACATCGATATCTTTAAATTTCACGTAAACGGTCTACTTGTTTTCATAGGCATATTTTATATCGTATTTTATCTCAAACGCAGGAGCGAGCTTTATAACCTTTTTTTCGGGCTTTTTTCTCTCCTGGCCGCGCTTTTTTTCTTTACCCGAACTGATTATATATTCGATCTTTTCAGGAATTCCAATATCACGTACATGATTGAATATATCTGTATAATCAATATGATGCCGTTACTGGTCCTTCTCCTGCATTATTATTTTGAGCCTGAAACAAGAATTTCAATAAGATCCGTCATAACGCTATCGGCAAGCATGCTTCTTACAATATTTATTCTGGCGGCGCCATATAAATACCACATGGTCATATTAAGGACCTGGCATATCCTGGCTGTCTTCATGATCATGATTGTTTCCATAGAGCTGGTGAAGGAGATAAGGCTGAAAAGAAGGGACTCCATAGGATTCACGCTTGCGATCGGTATCCTCATAATAACCGCCTTCTGGGATATCGCGGGTTCCATTGTAGCCGGAATAAGCCTGAGGTTGTTCAATATCGGTTTTTTGATATCTTCCTACATGCTTGCTTTTTTTATGCTCAACCGGTTCTTAAGGATGCAGAAGGAAACAGAAGAACTCAACGTTACTCTAGAAAAGCAGAGGGATGCTTTTTACAGGTTTGTTCCGGTCAATTTTCTGGATCTTCTTGGAAGAAAATCCCTGATGGATATATCCCTCGGAGATTCCACCCAGCTCGACATGAGCGTGCTTTTTTCAGACATAAGGTCCTTCACGGCACTGTCGGAAAAAATGCAGCCGAGCGAAAATTTTAATTTCATTAACGGGTTCCTGAATTTCATGGAACCGGCGATCAAGAAATACGGCGGTTTCGTGGATAAGTACATTGGTGACGCCATAATGGCCCTTTTCACCCAGGGGGAAAAGGGCCTGCCTTCATCGAACGGGGCGGTGGATGCCGCGATAGAAATGAGAAGGGAGCTGGAGAAATTCAACAGCACAAGGCCGCAGCCTGTTGAAATCGGAATCGGCATAAACAGCGGACCATTGATGCTCGGAACCGTGGGGAGCGAAAACCGGCTGGATACGACCGTAATAGGAAACACGGTGAATCTGTCATCGCGTCTTGAAAGCCTTACGGCTTATTATAAGCTCGGTATACTGATATCAGGCTGGACAAAGCAAAGCCTTGAAGATCCCGACAGGTATCTTATCAGGGAGGTGGATTCGGTCGTTGTAAAGGGAAAATCCGAACCTGTCGTAATTTACGAGGTATTCAATTCGGACCGGGAAGAGATGAGGGATTTCAAGGAGAAAACGAGGTCCGAGCTTCTCATGGCGATAGTCAACTATAAGAACAGGAATTTCAGGGAGGCCTTGAAAATATTGAAAAATCTTTACAGGATAAACCAGAACGACAGGCTGATAGGAATATATATTAACAGATGCAGGAAATTTATAAAAGAATCCCCGCCTGAAGACTGGAACGGCGTGGTGATTTTATCAGGGAAATAAATTATTTTCCCAGAGCCTTTTCGACGATTTTATAATCCCCCTTGGCGTTCCAGAACGTGAATCCGCTGCATCCGCTTTCAGATGCGCCCCTGACCTGGTTCTGTATGTAGCCGGGGCCCCATGTGGGCGACATCATGTTGAATGCCTGCAGATAGGGCCTGATGAATGCGCTATTGTCAATCATCTTGACCGACCTGAATCCTCCGTCCAGGACAATCCTGTAGGGATGTATCTCCCTGCCGAGCGATCTGTAGAATCTGCCCCCGAAATGGGAAGGATAAACCATCGGGCAGATCGCGTCGACTATCCTTGAAATTTCATCCATGTCCTGTCCGATCCAATTTCCGAAGTGATACCATGAATTGAATCCGTAGATGTCGACTGATACGGGAATTTTCAGAGTCCGCTTGGCTTTTCTTAAAAAAGCGCAGATGACCTCGGATTTGTATGTGTCCCTGTCGCTTCTGGAAGGAAAGGAGCAAAGATGTATGGGCCCGTCTGACGGAAAACGGATGTAATCGAATTGTATCTCATCGAACCCGTAGCCTTCAAGCTCCTTCGCTATTTCGATATTGTATTTATGCACAAAATCAGAATGCGGATCGACCCAGAATTCTTGCTTTGTGCCCCTCCATGGTTCGCCGGACTGGCCGCTTTTTATCGCGTATTTATAATTGTAACCCCTGAAAAGCTTCTCATCTTTGAAAACGACTATCCTGGCGATAGCGTATATTTTATTTTGTTTGAGCCTTTTCAGAATTTCCGAGATCTTCACTGGTTTAACCGCAGATCCTATATCTAAGGCTGTCTGGATTTTCGTAGGGTAATAAATATTTCCGAAATCATCTTTCATGTCGATTACTATGGAGTTAAGTCCGCATTTTTTTATAGTGAATATATGATTTTCCAGGTCCCTTCTGATTGAAGGGATGCTGGAATACAAAGCACGTCTGCCGCCGGAAGAATTAATTTTATTGTTTTTACGGAATCCGTTAATGGTAATGAAAAGTGGCGGGATCTTGCCGGTTTTATCGATTATAAGGGCGCCGGTGGGACTGCTGCTTTCCGGAAGGCTTTTAAGGAACTGATCAAAATTTAAAGGCGACCATTTATCTGATTCGCTGTTTTTTTTAAAAACCTGGTCATCCAGGGTGATATATATCGAGCCGTTAAAAAACTTTACATCATTCAGCGACGCGAATCTTTCCGGGAGTTTGGATGTGATTACATTGTTCCAGCTCGAGCCCCCGTTTTCCGATACGAAAAGACCGCCGCCGAATCCTGCGCCGGAATATATTATATTTTTATTCTTCCCGGAAAAGTTCAGGCAGGTTATTTCTTCAGTAAAATACAGCCCGTCTGAATAAGGCTCTCTGGGGAGACCATTGCTTTTTTTTATAAGTGTCCCGGAGTTGACGGAATAAATTCCATTGAAAGAGGTGCCTACCAGTATTTCGTTCCCGGAAACGGCAAGTGATGTTATATAGTCCCTGGCCTTCAATCCCTGTGCCGCCACCCTTTCCCATGATTCGCCGCCGTTTTTTGACCTGTACAGGGTGTGCTTCGTGGCAACAACGATATTTTTCGAATCATTTTGATCTGCAGCAAAAGCGGATATTTTTCTGTATTGCTCAGATCCCGGCGCCGTGCTTCTGGCCCTGAAATCTCCGGAGCTGATATTTTTCCAAGTGCCGTCCTGAAGGAGCTTGAAGATCCCGGAACCCCATGTCGCAAGATAGAGGTCCGGACTGGAATTTTTTGAAGACCAGGGACCGGTATAAATCCTTAGAGGAAATATGTTATCCGGTAGACCGGAGTTGAAGCCGCTCCAGATCCAGCCTTTTCCTGAAACTAGAACGCCTTTCCTTTCCGTCATGAGAAGCACCTGGAAATCGGAAGGAAACGCCGTGGCGGCAGATAAAATGAATAATAGCACTGAGGCGGGTAACACCTTTTTCATAAACCGAATCTTTCCTTAAACATCACCTCGTTGAGTATTATGTATGAATATCCCTGCTCGGTAAGAAAAAGCTGTCTGTTGTGTGCGAATTTTTCCTCTACGGTATTCGACGTAATTATCGTGTAAAAGTATGCTCGGTTTTCGCCCTTTTTCGGTCTGAGTATGCGTCCCAGCCTCTGGGCCTCTTCCTGCCTGGATCCGAAAGTTCCTGAAATCTGGATGGCGACATTGGCGTCCGGCAGGTCTATGGAAAAATTGGCGACCTTGGAAACAACCAGGATCTTGATTTTTTCCTCCCTGAAATTTTTATACATTTCCTCCCTTTCAGATATCGGGGTGCTGCCCGTAATCAAGGGAAGCTTGAACATCTTTGAGAGATCCTCGAGCTGGGAAATGTACTGCCCGATTATCAGAATATTTGAATCGGAATGGTGCTCCATTATCTTTTTTACGAAGTCTATTTTTTTCCAGTTTTCCGAAGCGATCCTGAACTTTTCCCTGTCTTTGGCGAGGGAATATTTGAGCCGTATTTCATCCGGTATTTCGGTTCTAATCTCCGTGCAAAGCGCTTCTGCTATCCAGTTGGATTTTTCAAGGATCTTCCACGGCATGTCGAATTTTTTCGGTCCTATCAGGCTGAAAACGTCCGTCTCCATCCCGTCCTCCCTGATAAGGGTGGCGGTCAGGCCCAGTCTTCTTTTGGACTGGATTTCGGAGGTCATTCTGAAAACTGGGGCGGGAAGCAGGTGAACTTCATCATAGATAATAAGGCCCCAATTTTTAGTATTAAAGATTTCAAAATGCTGGAATGGACCGTTTTTGTTTTTTCTATAGGTCAGGATGTTGTAAGTGGCGATGGTTATTGGCATGATTTCTTTTTTTTCACCGGAGAATTCACCTATCTGCTCCGTCGTAAGATATGTTTTATCCAGGAGCTCCTCTTTCCACTGACGAAGGGCAATCGTGTTTGTAACGAGTATGAGCGTTTCAGTACTGAGCAGGCTCATGATCCCTATGCCTACGATTGTCTTTCCGGCGCCGCAGGGCAGGACGATTATCCCGCTTCCGCCTTCAGGGCCGCCGCCTTTATAAAACGAATTTATTGAACTGTTTTGATAGTCCCTGATCGAAAAATCCCTTTCGTGTGCCGTTTTGAGACGCATTTCAATTTTGCACGGATCGCCGTCCTCGTAACCCGCGAGATCCTGTACCGGGAAGCCTATCTTTATCAGCGCCTGCTTGATATGGCCCCTGTAGTTCTTTTTTATTCTTATCAGGTGATCGTTAATCCTCTGGTCGACAAACTGGTCTACTTTTTTATTATTCGCTATTTCATTTAAAAGGATCGCGTCTTCCGATGTCAGAAGAAGTTCTCCATCCTTCATAATGAGCTTCAGAAGGCCGTACCTCTGCATCTGCTCTTTAACAGTAGTCAGAACGATTTCGGGGATGTCATACCTGGAGAAGTTTTTCAGTTTTTCTAAAATTGTCTTATAGTTCATTCCCGATGCGGCCGCATTCCATAGTGAAAGGGGGGTGATCCTGTATGTATGGATGTGCTCCGGGCTTTTTTCAAGTTCGGAGAATGGTGAAATGGAATCTCTGGCGTTTTCGAAGTCAGAATTATTAACTTCAAGAAGAATGGTGTTGTCGCTTTGGATGATTACCGGTTTGGACATTCATGCTCCTTCAGGCTTAAATACAAGTCAGCCTTTATTAATTATTTGACTTGAATTGTCAATTAATAAATGGGGTAATGAGAGGACATAAATAATAATTGTGATGCGCTATAATAGTGTGTAAAAAATCTGTGATACTGCGGGTGAAACCGCCAATATATAATAAATAAATGATTAGAACTTTTGACATAATTGTCGTAGGCGCGGGCCATGCCGGAGTTGAGGCTTCTCTGGCATCCGCAAGAATGGGATTCAATACACTGCTTCTGACGGGCAATCTCGATACCATAGCGCAGATGAGCTGCAATCCCGCAATAGGAGGCCTTGCGAAAGGACACCTGGTAAAGGAAATCGATTCAATCGGCGGCGAGATGGGAAGGGCCATTGATGCGACGGGCATACATTTTAAAATGCTCAATAAGAGCAAGGGCCCGGCGGTATGGGCGCCCAGGGCGCAGGCTGACAAAAAGCAGTATCAGCTTTACATGAAGCATAAACTGGAAAGACAGGACGGCCTCCATATAATTCAGGACATCGCTGAAAAAATTATTAATGACGGCATCTCGGTGACCGGTGTAAAAACGGTCAGGGGACAGGAACACCATGCCCGGGCTGTCATCATCTGCACCGGAACTTTCCTGAAGGGACTCATACACATCGGGGAATACCAGGAAAAATGCGGAAGGCTCGGCGATTTTTCCTCAGAAGGCCTTTCCGACTCCCTGAGATCAATCGGCTTTCCCGTGTTCCGTCTTAAAACCGGCACGCCGCCGAGGATAAACGGCGGATCCATTGATTTCGGAAAATGCGAGATACAGAATCCGGATGACAAACCCATCCCTTTCTCCTTTTCGACAGAAAGAATCGACAGGCTGCAGGTGCCATGCTGGATCACATACACGAGCGAAAAAACACACGCAATTATAAAAAGCAACCTGCACAGGTCGCCTCTTTATGGCGGGGCAATCAAGGGGGTCGGGCCGAGATATTGTCCGTCCATAGAAGACAAGGTGGTCAGGTTCGCTGATAAATCCAGGCACCAGCTTTTTTTAGAGCCCGAGGGATATGAAACGAACGAATATTATGTTAATGGTTTTTCCAGTTCGCTTCCGGAAGACATCCAGCTTGAAATGATAAGGACGGTAAGTGGTCTCGAAGAGGTGAAGGTGATGAGACCCGCCTATGCCGTTGAATATGATTTCGTGCCTCCCACGGAATTGAAGACCACCCTTGAAACGAAAAGGATAAACGGACTCTATTTCGCCGGACAGATTAACGGCACTTCCGGATACGAGGAGGCCGCCGCCCAGGGGCTTATTGCGGCAATTAACGCGTGCAGGAAAATTTCAGGTGACTCCCCAATGATCCTTAAGAGGTCGGAGGCTTACATAGGGGTGCTGATCGATGATCTTGTGACAAAGGGCACGCTTGAGCCTTACAGGATGTTCACTTCAAGGGCTGAACACCGGCTTTTGCTGCGCCAGGATAATGCGGACAGGCGCCTCATGAAATACGGACATGAAAACCGTCTCATTGATGAAAAACAGTATAAAAAAATGAAGGAGAAATATTCAAAAATAGATTCATTCATAGACAGGTTCAAGAAAATAAATATTTTGATAGACGGTGAATTATACGCTGATTTTTCCAGGATCGACCAGTCTATTAAAATCAATGACAGGATACCTGCTGATAAACTCCTTAAAAGGCCCGGAATAAGAATTCATAGCCTCCTGCCGGTGATTGATGAAGCGATAGATGATGCAATGGCGCCGATTGTTGAAATGGAAATCAAGTATGAAGGATACATCAGAAGAGACCTGGAGCAGATCGGCCGCATGGAAAAGCTTGAAAACATGGAGATCCCTGAAGATATTGATTACATGTCCCTTTCAGGCATAAAAATCGAAGCCAGGGATAAATTACTCAAGGTAAAGCCAGGGACCATAGGCCAGGCCATGAGGATATCAGGCGTTGACCCTTCGGTTGTTTCCATAATGATTGTGCACATTGAATCTAAAAAAAGAGAAGGCGGTGTTCCACGTGGAACATGAAGTATTGAAGGTATGGTGCGAAAAATTCGGGGTGCGCCCGGAAGACGATAAATGCAGACTCCTGTTAAAATACAGCAATATGATTTACAGGCACGAGGGATTCAATATAACCGGATTGAAGAACGCTGACGAAATATTAAAAACGCTTGTTCTCGGGAGCCTTGAACCCTTTTTGCGTCTTAATGTTCCACGTGGAACATCATTTATCGATATAGGTACCGGAGCGGGCATACCCGGCATCCCTCTCGCCATATTTTTCCCGGAATTCAGGGGATTCCTTCTGGATTCAAATGCTAAAAAAATCGGTTTTATCAATAATGCAGCTGATGAGCTTGGATTGCGGTCGGTCACTGCAGTATGCGGCAGGGCGGAGGATATCGGAAGAGACGGAGACTGCAGGGAATCGTTTGATTTTGTCTTTATGCGGGCATTCGGCAGTCTTTATATCTCGGTGGAGCTGGGTGCGCCTTTTTGCAAGCCGGGTGGGATGGTATATGTCTATTCTTCCGGTGATTCTGCTGATAAATGCGCGGAAATCATGCAGCATCTGTCGGCCCTCGGACTTCATCATTTGCCAGGAGTGGCGCATAAAGATGCGGGTTTAGATGATAGCGGCACGGTTTTTAAGAAAATTTCCGAAACCGGGACAATGTATCCGCGAAGGTACGCTATTATTAAAAGGGATTCCTCAAAATACACGAAAAAGAAATAAAAAAGATGAAGAAAGTTTTGTTTATCATCATGGCGGTTATTATCGGGCAGGAGGGGCCTGATACAAAACTGCTTGAAAGGATAAAGGCTGATGCCGGCCTGATAGTGCCGGGTATGGGCGCTGAAAGGGTTGTTCTCGGTGATAATATCTCCGATGTCATAAAGAGCTACAGGGGAGAGAAGTGCCGCGTCTCGAAGTCGGCAAAGACGACCGATTTATTCAAGGAAATTTTCAGGGTCGAATCCGATTTCAGGTTGGATTTCGATGAAATGCATTATTTCGAGGGAAGGGTGATGATCCTTTTTAAAGACAGGGCGGTTTCATCAATAATCGGGCTCAGGAAGAGAATCACTATAGATTCAGTTGACCTTTCAAGGGGAGTGGAATATTTCATTCTTCATTACGGGAACAGCGGGTTGAAGACCATTACCAGGGGGGACAGCAGGATTTATTTATATCAAAAAACCGGAATAGCGATAGTCGACGATAATGTCGACGATCAGATAGACATGTATATCGTTTTTCCTCCCGGTTCATCAAAATAGCAGGCTCGTTCCGGGTATATTAGTCATCAATCGGCCTTTTCTCCTGTTACTTGATTATCTGGCACTGGCTTTTACAGCTCTGGTTGATGATATAAGCCTCTTTGTCTTTAATTCCATATTCAAAGAATATGATGTCCTCGATTTTTTCACGGATGTCGCTGTTCCCTTCGGCATCGATCAGCTGTTCGGTGAGGGATTGGAGTTTCTTCTGGTTTTCCTTCTGAATCACCTTCAACGGCAATTTTTCCAGGTTGCCCCTCAGTACCTTGATTGTAAAAAAATTCCTGTCATAAAAGTACTGCATGACCCAGGAATTTAGTATTGATATCGTGGATTCAATACCCATATTGATAAATTTTGGAATAAAGCCGTTTACATTGTTCAGGGAATACATTCCTGAACGGTCAATCGCGAAAATGAGTCTCCTTCCTATGAATTTATAAAGGATCTTGTTTCTATTAAGATACATTGGCTGGGGCGCAACCTGTTGAAGCCTGGATGGATCATATTTGAAATAATGAGAGCTGAAGTTGACGAAATATTCCTTTAAATCCCTGCCTATGATTATGGGATCAGGGTGTTCTGCGTCCCGTTTTTCCGAAACATGCTTTTTATTATCGCCGGTGACAATACCCAGGAAAAAGTCGGCGTTGTTTTTTAAATAGATGCAATCCCGGTTTTCAATGAGGTTGATTATATTCACGGCCTTTTTTGAATAGTTTATATTGAAAATATTTTCATGGGTCTTAAAAAAGCTGGCCTGCGGAATGAGTGTTTCCGTGTCATCTGAATTCGGTGTGTTGAATTTAATGCCGGCAATGGATTTTTCAATTGTTGCAGGGTCGGGTTCATTTTTTATTATAAGCGATATGGACGGCGCAAAGACGCCCCTGAATTTCTCCCCCCACACGGCGATTTCCTTGATGGCGGAATTTTTCAGAACGAATTGACGGGATGTTCTGTGGGCCTTGATATTCAAATATGCTTCCGGAATCAGGAAGGAAATGATCCCGTCCGGACTGATAAAATCAAAAGATCTCTCAATGAAAAGAGTGAAGGTATTGATGCCGGAATTGATGGAAGTGTATTGCTTTCTATAAGTTTCCTTATCTTCAATGGAAAACTTGCTGCACCATGGCGGATTTCCGATGATGAGATCAAATTTGTGCAGATGGCCCGGTTCGCGTTTATTTTTTCTGTCCAGAAAATCAAGGTGTTCTATGTTTATATCTTCAGGGCCGCAGCCGGATATTTTCATGAGATTGAAGCGGGCAATTTTAACTGCAACCGGGTCGATGTCGTATCCATGAATAGAATTAATAATTAATTTGGAAGCTTCCTTTTTTTCTAACCGGCCTCCCCTGTTATGCAGAATTTTTTTAAATAGGGCTATCAGAAACTGGCCTGATCCGCAAGCCGGGTCGAGAAGTTTGATTCCGTCTCCGGTTATATGATCGAGCGACATCCGTGATAGATATTCAACGATAGAGTGCGGTGTAAAATACTGTCCTTTGGAATTTTTTATGCTTTTATTCTGGAGCTCCTGGTAGATATATCCTACCACATCGCCATTCATCGTGATGTCCCATGTGTGTATCAGGCGTTTCAATTCTGTCAGCTCTTCTTTTATCGGATCAAGAAGGCTGGCGCGTTGTTTGTTATGCGATAATTCACCGCAGAGGAAGGACACGGCTTCCTGTATTATGTCTCTTTGAGGCAATACTGCCATCCCGATTTTCTCCAGGATATGCCGGATCCTGTAATCAATATATTTCTTGTGAAGAGAAATATACTCTTGATGGGCGCTTTTTTTATTCATATATCCGTGTGAAAATACATCAGGGAAAATCGGCCCTGCGTAAGCCGGTGCCCTGGCGGAATAATTTCTTTACTTTATTTATCGATTGATTTTAACTATCTATTGAGAAATTTGTATCTTTGAAGGAGTTTAAACATACAGTCGGGCAGGGGATCTTAATGATAAAAATCGGGATTATAACAGTCAGCGACAGGTCATTCCGCAAATTGAGAGAGGATCTATCAGGCCCGGCTATAAGATACTGGGCGGAAAATAAACAATACAGCGTCATTATGGAATCCATAGTCCCGGATGAAAAGGACGCAATAAAGGCTGAACTGATTAAATTTTCAGATGCGGGAGTCGAGCTGATTTTAACAACGGGCGGCACCGGATTTGCCGAAAGGGACGTGACCCCTGAAGCAACGATACAGGTCCTCGATAAGCCGGCACCGGGATTTGCCGAGCATATGAGGAGCAGGTCCATGAATATTACCAGTCACGCTATGCTTTCAAGGGCCGTTTCAGGAATCAGAAAAAAGAGCCTGATAATAAATCTTCCCGGCAGTCCGAAGGCCGTCAGGGAGAATCTTGAATTCATCGAAGATGCAATTCCGCATGCGATAGGGCTGCTAAGGGGAACGGACAGGGACTGCGGATCTGAATAAGAACGCTATATTTTGTAGGTATCCAGATCTATAATCCGGCTTTCATTATCATACAGCAAATGAATTTCGTTGCCTTTAATAAAGGAAATAACACCGTCCAGAAAACCCGGTATATCCATATCTTCATGCCTGAGCCCGAAGAAATATTCCCGTAAAAGCATAATGTTCCAATCGTGAGTGATATTAATGGTTGAGACCGGTTCATTTTTCAGCTGGTTAATCATTACCATTAATTGAATATGCGCTGCCCTGTCGATCGGCATTAAAAAACCGTCGTCATAGTTGTTGTCGAACCATAGACGGATGAATTTTGAATATCCGATTTTTTCGACTTTTTCAGCGATAATTTTCCAGTCGCCGGTTATATATGGCGCGCCGAGATCCCAGGCTTCCCCGCAGTTTTCCGCCTTGCCGGATTTGTTATTGATGCCGTCCCTGACCTTTTCGGCGGTTTCCCTGCACCTGGGGGCCGGACTGTGAAAGAGTTTTATAGGAGATAATCCTGAAAGACGCTGACCGAGATTAAAAGAATCCTCTTTTCCCTTTTCGGTCAGAGGCGCTTCAAACGCGTTTACCATTCGTTTTATCGGTTCTCTTTCAGCGTGTCTGATGATCATTGCGAACTTTGTTTTTTCAGGTATATTTTGTATATAATTGCACATGTACATTAACTCCCTGGCGTTCAATTGAATAAAAGGCGTGAAAAACCGTATAGTATATAATTTAAACCTGCTGTAAACCATACCGAATTCGAAACCGAATACAATATACTTGAAAAAATAAATCAAGAGTTATTAAACAATCGAAAATTGAAAATAATCAATATATTCGGGATATTAATATCTTTTCTTAAAATTTGATTCTCGTATATAATAAAAGATATGTTTGACAAACCGATCGGCAGGATTTAATAATATTCATAAAACTTTCCTTAGAATTAATAAATGAGTAAAATTAAACATATTATCACCGCCATGCTTGTAATGGCGATCTTTGCTTTTATAATACCCGCCAAATCATCCACGCTTTTACAGCTTAAAAGGGTAGATGTCGGTTCAGGTTTTCCTGAAATAAGGATACATATGACCGCCAATAAATCCATCCCCGATATAACAGCCGGAAATTTTATTATTACCGAGGACGGCAAAAGGGCGGGCGGCCTCCTTCTCGATAAATTAGAAGGCAGGTCGTCCGGCGAGAAGTATCTTGTGATCGTTATCGATTCAAGCAGGAGCGTCAGGAAGAATTTTTTCTTCGCCGCAAAGAAGACCGCCTCTGAAATAATTGAGAATTCGACGAAAGGAAAAATTTCGCTCTTCAGATTCAATGACCGGGCATACAGATTGAGCGGCTTTTCGACAAACAAGGACGATTTGATCGATAAGATCGATAAAATAAAAAGGCATGGCAACAGGACGGTTCTTTATGATGCGGTTTATGAATCGATCAGGTATCTTGGAGACGAGAACAAGGGCAATAAAAATATTATTCTGTTTACCGATGGAAGGGATGAGGGAAGCAGGAAAGAACAAAAGGATGTGATCCGTGCAGCCGTCGATGAAGGCGTCTCGATCAATATCGTAGGTCCCAGAAAATCCGGGATGATAAAAATGATCAGGGATATCGCCGGAGAAACTGGCGGCAGGGTTATGGGGATAAATCAAAAAGCGGATTTATCGGGACTGTGCGAACCGGGTTCCCCCGCGTCCGGACATTATGTTCTTTCATATAAATCCGGTCTGAGGAGGGACGGAAAGACCCACGGCATAGAGATTGTTTTCAGAAATGAAAAAAACAGCGACAGGTTTTACTCCGATGTTTTCATCGAGAAGCAGGGCGGAATTCTGTCGATGATCCTGGATAAAAGCATCATTTTTTATTCCATGGTGGTTGTTTTATTGGCATCCATTTTACTGGCATTGATATTCCTCATATTCAGTCAGAAAAGGATTCAGGGAAGAATCCTTGAACGGGACAGGGTCATTCCTCCGGCTCTTGATTATGGTCTGGGGAATGAAGAAAAAACGATAATTGCTGAAAAACCCATACCTGAATCCGATCCTGAATATACCTATGCCAATGCCTGGCTGATAGAAAAAAGCGGTCCGAGCACGGGCAGGAAATATCCTATTTATTGGGATGAAATCACAATCGGAAGGGGAAGGGACAACAGCATTGTAATAGAGGATGAATTTGTATCCTTCAAGCATGCCAAAATAAGAAATGAAAAAAACACATTCAGAATTTACGATCTCGCTTCAGATAACGGCACTTATTTGAACTCTAAAAAACTGCTGAGGCCCAAAACGCTTTATGACTGGGACGAGATCAAAATCGGCAGAACCCTGTTCATCTTCAGGGGATCAAAACGGCCTGTTTAAGATTTTCGATTAAAACCATCATAATCAGTTTTAATCGAACCCTCCTTCCTTTATCTGGCAGTAATGAAAACCCGGCATCAATATTAATATGGATTTAATCCGCCGTTTTAGTTATCTTTAATTTTAAATGTTTAATGAACCATAAAATTCTTGACTTGATCGATAATAAAACGGTTTTTTAAATGCCGTTTCCAAAGATTCCATATTAATAATTTATAGCATGATCATGAACGATTCCATACCAACTAAAGAATATAGTAACAAGATACTCATAGTTGATGACGAGCCCCTGATCAGGAAGATCCTGTCGAAGTATCTTTTTGAAAAGAATTACATTGTTGAAACAGCCGATAATGGAATCGACGCTCTCGAGAAGCTTAATGCCGGCGATTATGAACTTGTATTGACCGACCTCAGGATGCCGTCGATGGGCGGAAGGGAATTGCTCCAGATAATGTCGGAAAAGTACCCCGATATACCCAAGATCGTCCTCACCGGTTATGGGACAAACGATGATATTATTGTCGCTTTGAAGACCGGAGCCTATGATTTCCTTACCAAGCCGATAACCGATTTCACGATCCTCGAGCATTCGCTGGAAAGGGCCCTGGAAAGAAAAAGGCTGAATGATGACAGGAACAGGTACATCGAGCAGCTGAACCAGATTAATGAAATCATATCGATGCTTAATAAAGGCAAGAGCACCGAAGAGATATTCAACACGCTTAATGTGATACTGAAAAAAATAATGCCTTTTAACAGGCTTGCGCTTGCCAGCATCGACTGGGAATTGAATTGCATAATAAACAAGCTTATTGCATCCGACAGGGAAATCCTTCTTGACGTCGACACGTCGATCAACATTGACGAATCGTCACTGAAAGAGGTAATCAGCGATAAAAAATTATACAACTGCCCGGATCTCACTGAATATTACAAAAAAAATCCGGATTCAAAAAACACGAAACTGCTTCTTGAAGAGGGGATGAGATCGTCGCTTGTGCTCCCATTAATTCTTAACGATGAAATGCGGGGGTTTCTTTTTTTTGCTTCAGTGCAGGAAAATGCCTTCAATCTTGAACATATCGCCTATCTCGAGTCTATTGTAGGGCAGATCGCTTTCAGCATAGAAAGGGGTGAGCTCTTAAATAAAATCGAAAAGCATACGAAAAATCTTGAAAACCTGGTCGAGCAGCGAGCACAGGAAATATTGAAAACCCAGAAAACCACGATTTTTGCCCTCAGTAAACTTGCCGAAGCGAGGGATACTGAAACTGGCGACCATCTGGAAAGAATACGGAATTACAGCGTACTCCTGGCGCAAATGCTGAAGTATGTCGGAAAGCACAGTGAATTGACGAACCAATACCTCCGGGATCTTTATGATTCATCAATCCTTCACGACATAGGGAAGGTTGGTATTTCTGACGGCATATTGCTGAAGCGCGGCATTCTTACCGAGGAAGAATATGAAGTGATGAAGACTCATACGACGATAGGGTATGAAGCGTTAAAATCGGCTTCAAGCAGCCTCGGCGAAAATTCATTTCTCAAGATGGCCATGGATATAACTTTATGTCATCATGAAAGATGGGATGGTAAGGGATATCCGGTCGGGCTGAAGGAAGCGGGAATACCGCTCTCTGCAAGGATCGTGGCAATTGCTGATGTTTATGATGCCCTTACATCAAAAAGGCCCTATAAACAGGCGTATAAGCACGATAAATCGATAAAAATCATGAAGGAAGAATTTACGAGATTTGATCCTGAGCTTTTCAATCTATTTACTGAAAATAACGGCGAGTTCAACAGGATAAGGAACCAGAAGTATAAATAAATGCATGGCAGGAATATAAATCTGGGTTTTGGGAGGCCCATAACCCCGGTAGTAAAGAAATTGCTGATCGCAAACGGCGTTATTTTTTTGATTCAGCAAATCTCCGGACTTTTTGCGCCCAATATGATGGAGATGATTTTCGGGATCAGCTATAAGGGCCTTGTAGAAGAATTTAAATTATGGCAAGTATTCACCTACATGTTCCTGCACGGCGGCTGGCTCCATGTTTTTTTCAATTTACTGGCGTTATATATGTTTGCCGGAGAATTGGAGGATCTCTGGGGCAGCAGGGCTTTCTTGAGATATTATTTAATATCCGGGACCGGCGCCGGACTGTTTATTGCGCTGATGAACTATATTCTTTATGTAAAATATTCATTTTCACCGGTAACGATCGGAGCATCCGGAGCTGTTTATGCCCTTCTTCTTGCATACGGGTTGCTGTGGCCCAACAGGGAGGTCCTCCTTTATTTTCTTTTTCCGGTTAAAATAAAATATCTCTTGATCGGATTCGGGCTCATGGAATTTTTCGGGACACTGACCACGGCCACCGGCGGTGGCAGCAATATCAGCCATATAGGACATGTGGGCGGGTTGATTACCGGTTTCATATATTTCAAACTCAGGATATCCGGTTCAAAATCGTCCGAGAAGAAGGCGATAAAAAAAAGCGAAGGGCCGATAGATCGCATTCTGAAAAAATTTCGTTTAAAGCGAAAGCGGAAACAGATTGATACCAGGATAGAGGCAAAAAAAATAATAGATAATTTACTGGAAAAAATCGCCAGGCAGGGCATGGGATCCCTTACAACTAAAGAAAAACGCATGCTGGAATGGGCGAGACGGCATTATTATCCAGAAAACAATGATACCCTTCATTAAAACTCCCCGGGCCATCAATTATAATGCTTATTGAGGATTCAATCATAGCGATGCTTTTCGGCATCATAGGGACAATATCATTCCATCTCGGAAAGGGAATGCAGAAGCATGGGATTGAAGTTCTGCATTATTTAAAAAGGAAAATATTAAAAAAAAATTCATATCCATCCATAAATCTGACAGCGAGAGAGGTAATAATATATTTAACCGGTGTTTTTCTTTCAAATAGCGTGGCTGTCTGGATCATGGCCGCAAACATGTTCGCGCCCGCGTCGTATTTTACTTCAATGTTCGGGATCGGGCTGATAGTTCTCCTGGTATATTCAGTTAAGGTTCTGGGGGAGCCGCTGAAAGGGAAGGACGTAGCCGGAGCCTGCGTTTTAATCATCGGTACTTTTCTGCTTGGCATTGACGGCATTTACAGGGGCGAATTAAGCATGTCAAATATTGATATAAAAACAGTTTGTATCATCGTTGTTGTTTTTTTGATAATGGCGACAATTTTCATAATAGCGACATATGACGATAAACATCATGTCATCATAGGAATCGGTTTTGGAATGCTTGCCGGAGGATCCGCGAGCCTTGATCCGGTATTTAAGGGCGTCGGACAGAATCTCGGCACTAAGGGCGGTTTTATTCCCTCGTCCCCTGAGGGATGGGTCATGTTTTTAATAAGTTTTATATTTGCGACCGCAGCCTTTACGATCGTGCAGTTCGCTTTTATGAAGAAGGCCCGCGCTTCCATTCTTGTGCCAATTTTCAGCGGGGTTTATATTTCGCTGCCGATATTGATACAGTTGATTTCTCTCCCCGGTTTTATCGTTACAATCTTCACGGTTTCAGGCCTGGTCTTTGTTGTCAGCGGCATCATCATGATGCAATCAATCGGGAAAAGCGAAGAGGAGATCTTCAAGTCCTGATCATTCGATTATGATGAATTCCACTCTTCTGTTCTGGGACCTGCCGTCTTCAGTTTTATTGCTCGCGATGGGTTTGCTGGATCCATATCCCGCTATCTCGAATCTGTCGGGATCGAGCTGCTTACCGATCAGGTAATCTTTAATGGATTTTGCCCTTTCAACTGACAGCGCCTGGTTGATTGTATCGTTGGCTATACTATCGGTATGTCCTTCGATCCGGACTCTTACGCGTTTCTCTTTAAGGACCTCGACGATTTTATCCAGTTCAGGATATGATGAAGTCAGTAGTTTTGCGCTTCCCAGTTTGAAGCTTATTTTGGTTGATATTAAGAGGACTTCTTCGGTATGAATTGAATTCAGTATTGTCCTGACCTTTGTTATTTCATCCTCGGTGAGTTTCTCCGGTTTTGCAGGAGGGTTGTTTTCCGCAACGAGGAGCTTGTTCTGGAAGGAAAGAAGTATTTTTTGATCCCCGAATTTCGGGTTATATATTTCGGTTATCCCGGAAAGGGAATATATGGTCGTTTGTGTATCCTCTTCTTCCTGGGCGGCCGGATTTTTTACTTTTAACAGGCGCTTGTCTTTCGGCTTGCTTCCGACTTCAAATCCGAGCTCCGTTCCGCGAATTCCGGCAAAGGCCGTCGGGGTTTTTATATTTATTTCATTTTCCTTGTTAAGCTTCTCAAATTTGCCATATACGGCTCCTTTTTCAACATTCAGCAGAACTTTACGCACCGTAAGGTGGTCGATTTTAAAAATGCTGTTTTCCGATATTCTGATGGCGAAACCGTCGTTGAATCTTAAATCCGCGATTGAATTTTTATCCGTTTTAATTTCATACCCTTTTTTCAACACAAAGCCTACGATTGCCTGCTGCCAGGATGATTCTTTTGTTTCCCTGTAGGTTACCCCTCCGATTACGAAAGTAATTTTTGCGTCCTTTTGAACGAGGACAGGCAGGCGTATGAGCATTTTTTCAACATACAGAAAATAACCGGTCACTCCGGCTATAATCAGGGAAAATAATAAAACCATGATGAATATAATTTTTTTCAATTTCAATCACCTCATTATGGCTGGATGAACAATCCTATATACAAACCTATGATATGGTCAAGTAATTAAATAGTTATTGAAAATCAGGGTTCTGAACGTTTCAATTCTTTTTCGAATTCAATAATTTCGGTTTCATCTGCAGGTCTGTAAAAAAAAATGCCTTCCCCGCTGTTTGTTGAATTCATTCCGCGCAGGTATATGTAATAAATGCCGCCGAACATATCGTAGTTAAAATCGGATATGCCTGTTTTAAGCCATTTTAAAAACGCGACGGTGTATATTTTATATTGAAGATCATATCCGGATTCGATAATGCTTTTTTCGAGTCTTTTTCTGCCGTAATCATCCAGCTTGTTGGATTTCCAATCAAGAAAATAATATTTCCCGGATGCCTGGAATATCATATCAAGATATCCGTGTATTATGACTTTTCCGGGACCGCTACCGCCTGGATTATAAAAGAATTCCACCTCGTGCATTTTGCTGGATAAATTACCGAGTTTCAGATTGCTTCCGTCAATGGGAGTTTGAAGCGTGTTCCAGATTATTTTTGCCGTTTCCATACGGCACAGATTCTTTTGCTGAATTGACATGTTGAAAAAATATTTCGTTATGCTTGAATCAATCAATTGAAATGAAACTGATTTTTCAGCCAGGAGATCGCCCGGAGCTTTTGCGGAAATGACCGCACTGAAATCAATTTTATCTAATATTTCATGCAGCATAAGGCCTGTTTCGGTTCCGGGAGGAAGTGAAGGTTCATCGATGCCTTGATCATGCCGCCTACCGTCAATACCTGACACGAAATTTTCGTCAAGTTCGTATTTTGGCGATTCAAATACGCCGCCTTCAATTTCGGATAAATGAACCTGCTGGTGTTTCATGCTGGTAAAGGAGGAAACCGTGATTTTTCGCCGTATAAAATCGAATTTTTTTTGTACTGCTAAAGACGGCTCAATCCTGATGTTTATTTCAGGTCTGTCCGGTTTAATGTCCGTGATTACGGACATTTGCGCTTCATAATTAATGCGTGTTACAAGAGACGGATCGATTTCACGCAGCAAGGCGGGCATTTTTTCCGCGGCAATAATCAAATTTCCATCCTTTGAAATTTTCATTGGAGTGTATTCAGGCAGATAGAGCCGGTTTTTTGCCCTTGTCAATGCGACATAATACAAGCGGTCGTCTTCTGCCGATACTTCATTTAGATAAATGCTTTCCGAGGACTTTTCCTTCATTAAATCCAGGACCCTCTTTCCACTGTCATGATATATCCAGTAACTGTCCCGGGTCATATTCGGAAAACCTCCGAAAATAAAAACCGTTGAGAACTGGAGCCCCTTGCTGGCGTGTATAGTCATTATCCTAATGCCTGGATTTTCCGGATCATTTTTCTGCAGGTCTTCATTTTCACCTTGGTAAATATTATTGTAAAGATTGACAAGGTGCTTTTTAAATTCGACCGGGTCAAATTTTTTATTATAAGCCGTGATTGACACGTCCTGTAATATCTGCTTAACAATGGATATTGTTTTTTCCCCGTTTAGAGACTTAATCTGGTCGAGGAGCGATGTTTTTTCAATTATCATCTGAAAAAGGACCGGCCAGTTCATTTTTGACGCCTGCTCGTGCATTTTTTCTAAGAGGGTTGAAAGCTCCGGGGATAAATCCTGGATTTTGAATTCCACAAGATGTTCAGGTTTTGCTGAAAAGAATTTTGTCAGCAGGGCTTTTTTTAACAGGGTTGCGTCATATGGATGCAGGATGGCGTCAACCAGGTATATCAGTTCCATCATTTCTATTGACTGGTATATGCCTTCTTTTTTATAAAATGAATACTTAATGCCGCACTTTTTGAATTCCCTTTCAAGGATCGGGGCGTCCGGCCATTTTCTAATCAGGACTGCCGTATCCTGCTGATCCAGTTTGTGTTCTGAAATATGCCTGGTTATTTCCCCGGTGATGAATTTCGCCATTCTTGATTTGGCCTGCGTGCCGTTGCATTTGCCGAGGTTTACGCAGCAAGCGCCGTCATCCGGTGATTCTGCCCGCCTGCCAGATTTTTCCGGCGGACGGCTGTCCGTGTATGTTATCTCTTTTTCTGAAAACCATTTTTTTCCGAACAGGCCGTTAAAAAAAGAAATCAGTTCCGGGATGGACCTGTAGTTTGTATTGAGAGTATAATACCTTGCCCCGAACCTGCTGATCATTTCGTCCCTTGCTGTGTAATATGCATGAACATCGGCCCCGCGGAATCCGTAAATGGCCTGCTTTGGGTCCCCGATCAGAAAGAGCCTGTTCTTTTTTTCTTCAAGAAATATGCGCTTGAAAATGGTCCACTGATAAAGGTCGGTGTCCTGCGACTCGTCAATTATTCCATACCTGTATTTTTTTTGGATTATTTCGGGAAGAGGGGATGATTCGTCATGGAGGGCGTTATAAACATTGAGAATCATATCGTCGTAACTTATCATTCCATGAAGGTTCTTATGGATTCTTATTTCATTCTTTAATTCCATTGCCGTGTTTGCGGCAAGCTGTATGG
This sequence comes from Spirochaetota bacterium, assembly GCA_025457915.1. Classification (GTDB taxonomy): domain Bacteria; phylum Spirochaetota; class UBA4802; order UBA4802; family UBA5550; genus JALOTL01. The sequence goes on from JALOTL010000001.1 coordinate 210,133, forward strand.
AAAGATTTTTAAAATCTATTGATCCGAGATAATTTAAAAAATCGATAATAGGAGTCAGTTTTCCCATCAGGAAAGTATCGATTATTTCGCCTTTTTTTACATCAAGCAGATGCTCGAAGCCTTCCTTGAGCAAGTTTTCCGTGGTTTTCGCGCCTGCTAATCCATCAATGAAGGATTTGCAGCCTGAAAGTGTAACTTCAGGCAAACTTAGAATTTCCAAAAGGGGGAAAACGACGCGATTAATGATTGTAGATTTTTGCCTGCATGGAAGACCGGAAAGCAATTTATATATGTCATGATCCTCCGGCCGGTTTATTTGTTCCCCGAATAGCTTTTTCAGAATCCCGGCACGCTGATTTATTTCCTCATTATATTTTTTTACTATTTGATGGAAATACGGATCCGGAGGCGGAAGCATCGACTCGAACTCGGCGGAACGGTATTTCATCGCGATATCAATCACGGTATTTTCCCAATTGCTTTCACCGTTTGATATCCCCAGGGGATAACCCGACAGTATCAGTAGCTCATCAAGGATGCCGGCATAGATTCTAGGCCAGGTTTTTCTCATCCGGTCGTGCAGAAGCCTGGAATAAATTTCCTTGTCGAAAACCAGCTCGCTTTGAAGGTGGCCTGCGTTTTCAAATGCATAGGTTGTCAGCACCTTGTTGCAGAATCCGTGGATGGTGTATATTTGTGCGGAATCGAAGTTGTCGAGTGATTCCTGCAGTATTTGCGATTTGCCGGCCGTGAACGAATCATATATTTTTTTCCTTATTTTCTCTTTCAGTTCTGATGTGGCTTTTTCGGTGAAGGTAACTATTAATATCTCTGAAAGACTGCTGACTTTGCCTTTCAACAGGAGATCCAGGACAAGGTTCTCGATAGTTGTGGTCTTTCCAGTACCGGCAGAGGCTTCGATCAGAAGATTTGAATCCAGATCGATTTTCCGGAGATCGGTAAGAATTTCAGCTTTCATCGGGTTTGTTTTTCCTCGCGTTATAAAACGACTCCAGGATGATGCCGCATCTTCTTGTAACCCTGTCGAGTGCGTCCCAGTGGACATCCGGATTGATTATCCTGACAAGGTTTGCCGGATTGTATTTTGCGAAAAGCATGCCGGTTTCTTCATCTATTATTGATGACAGGGTTTCCGCGAACCTCATCCTGTCAGCCTCCTTGTCCCCGCTTTTATATAGCGATAGATTTAGTTCTTTTTCCGAGGCGATTAATTCAAGAGGCAGCATTTCCGGGAATGCCGTTTCCAGTAAGTCTTTAATTATCGTGATCAGCGTATTTCTGGCGGTATCGGGGGAGATATCAAAATCAATCGACCATATCCCGGTTTTCCCGGCAAGATTGATGGTGAATTTATTAGAATTGAAAACACCGGAAAGATCCGGAATTATTCCTGACTGAATTGACAGAAAGAAAAGATACTGCGATAGCAGGCTTCGAATTCTCGGCCGGTCAGAATGATGCAGAACTAGCGTTTCTCCGGCGCCTGTTTCAGGATTAATCCAAAGATGCTGAAGAGATCCTGAGATTTCTATTTTTTTTTCTTCGCCGGTTATTTTAACAGGAATATCGGTGGATTGATAATATGACGGGAACCCCGGGTTATTTGCCGAGCTTCCGAACCCGATATTTTTATAAAAAGAGAGGGCTTTTTTATCATCAATGAAATTTTTTATCCGGCTGCTTGAAAAAGTAGTTCTTATTTCAGATGCGATTTTTTTCATGTCGGTTTTTTGGAATTCACCGCTTGGAGTATCTCCAGACAGGCTGTAATTCCTGTATTCGTCAATTATTTGAGAGGGTTTGAATTTATCAGTACCGTCGTCCGTCAATTTATCAAATATCATTGATGCTATACCGTAAAATACGCCCCTTCCTGAAAAAAAAGGCTCATCATCTTGAGTTGTGGGATCTTTCGGAACCCGGTCGAAAATGCCCAGGTGAAATCTTAAAAATGAAACTGCGGGGTCATAAAGAAATAAGGAAAGGTCTTTTATGCCCAGGCGGATTATTTTATCCGGGGTTCTTGCTTCATTTTTTTTAAGCCTGCCCTGAAAAAATCGGTTTAGCGGGGATTCGCCTTCATCTGTTTTTATTTCCTCATCATCAGGTCCGCGGGCGTTATCCAGAAATGAGCGAAGCGTGATCAGAATTTTCCGCTCCTCCACTGAATAATTGACAAGGTCGATCGAGGACCCGTTTTTCATAATTACGAAATCAGAATAATCGGATTCACCGGGGTCCTTCTCGAGATGCTTTATGCTGTATCCTGTTGCAGGCAGTCCAACCTGCTTGATGTTTTCCGATAGAATATGCTCATTCAGGTAAGCCGCCAACTGGGTGACAGGGGAGTTTAAAAAGAAATCCTTGTCTCTTTTGAGGTCTTTTGAAACGTAGGATATATACAGCTTTTCCCTGGTAGAAATAATAGTCTCAAGGAAGATGTATTTATCCGCATCGATTCTCGTAATATCGCCGATGGTTCTCCTGATGTTTTTCAAGTCAAGGGTGGAATAATCAGGCTCACCCGGAAAAATTCCTTCTTCCATCCCGAGCAGATAAATGATTTTAAAGGGAATCTGCCGTTTTGGTATCATTGCCGATATGTTTATGCCGGAAAAAAGGTATCCGGCATGGTTGGCCGGCAGGCTGGCTATACCGTCCGTGATGTAATCCGCGATGAATTCCATTTTCATGGATTTTTTTGAGTTTTCAGCATCCAGTATTTTAATCGCCTCAATTTTTTCGATCAGGGAATCCCTTATTGCTTTTTCCCCCGGGGCCGCAGCGGGTACGGCCAGAAATTCATTCAGGAGTTCCATGCTGATATCCGCCCATTCCCCGGATGTTCGCTCGATGTCCCTGAGCCCGGTTAATTTTACATGAAGGAGGTCGATAGCCGATGAAAACCTCCCGATAAGTTCCGGATTCGAATAGGGATCAGGATAAGGCAGTATTCCCTTGTAGTCCTTCAGTGTATTTGAAGAGTCATGCGGATTCATTATCCGTCCGAGCCTGAGCCTTCTCAGTCCAAAGAGCCATGTGTTGCTGTCGGAGGGAACGGCCGTCTTTTCAATTGAATTGTAGCTGTTATGTATATTCAGCGAGTCCGTGAGAATCAGAAGATATTCTACATCCTCTCCGGTAAATCCGAATTTTTCCTGGAAGCAGGCGTTCGTGAAAAGACCGAAGATTTCAGATCTCGAGAAATTGCCGGCAGCAAGGTTCAGCAGCGAAATAACGGCTTTTCCATAAAGGCTTTCCCTGCCGGCAGTCGCATCGATTATGCTGTAATCGATGATATGCGGTTCCCTTGAAAAAACGGATTTAATAACTGAAGAATACCTGTCGATATCAGGTGTCATAACCGCGATCTCGTTCATATTCAGTCCGGAATCGTGTTCCAGGTTGCAGAGGATGCTGTTATAAACGCCTTCAACCTCCCTGAATATGTCGGGACAGGATATTATCTGTATGGTTTTATCCTGATTTACCCTGCTTCCTTCAATGAAGGATTTTCTGAACAGGATTTGCGACTGCAGGTGTTCAAGAACGGTTGAGGGTTCGCGGTTTTGATCTCCGTATAACCATTCAGAGATGAATTCATATTCTTCACTCGCCTTTTCTTCAAGAAGGCTGAAGAGTTTCAGGTTTTCCCTTGCGGTTTTCCCCCATAGCTTCAACAGCTTGTTTTCAAATTCAGCTTCAGCGAGATCATCGCCATCGTCGCCGGATATTACGTCTGTAGATCTTAATCTTTTCCATCTGTCCTCCGCGGGCGTGGTTGCATCTTCCCAGAACTCGGCGCATGGATTTATCTGGAAAATGGAAAGATTCGCAATCGCGCCAATGCCGTATATCATCTTTACATGAAAGGGAGAGAGCTGGGATTTTCCAAAAAAGAATATTTCAGGGACCTGCCGTCTGTTTGCCGGTTTGATTTTTCCGGCCCGGACCATCCCGGATTTTTTTTTCCATAACTGGGGTACAGTGTATGATCCCGGGAGGATCCTGTCCCTCAATCCTTTTTCTTTGAACAGTTCAAGGTATAAATATGACTGGGCCTTTTCCATTTCAGTGCCATAGATGCCGGCGCCCGATAACCAGGATTCCGTCATGGGTTCGCGGTAGAGTTCATATGAAAGAAAATATCGGGATAACCTTGCTGATAGCTGCCAGGCTTTTTTTGCGCTCGGTTTGCCGTCCGCGGCATTATGAACGAGATACCTGTTGAGCGGCAGAAGTTCTTTCGACCCGCCGGTTATCAGGGCATATATTAAAAGAGCGAGCCGATCCTCCTTTAAAAGGGTCAAATCATCGGGCCCGAACAAAAGGCCCATTATTTTCCACAAGCCATCATCCAGAATATTAAAGTTAATATTCGGCGAGATGCCGTTTTTTAAGGACATTTTCAACTGCAGCCATTTTTTCAGATATGGATTTGGTATTATCACAACGGGGGGATTAAAGGGATCGGCGAATGCTGAAATTTCAGAAATGAATTTGTCCGACAGGTTTTCTATCAGGTTGCTGTAGTATAATTTAATTCCCATACTGATTCCGGAGGGGACTTCATATTATTGCATGACGCGTTGTCTTCTGGAGAGTATTGTATCAGGATCTATTTCCCCGACGTTGTTGAAGATATAATCCGGCAGATAGGGGAATTTATCGGCCATCTTCAGAGAAGTAACCCCGGAAAGAACCAGGCAGCATGTCATACCCGATTCAAGTCCGCCGATTATATCCGTATCCATCCTGTCTCCGATCATGAAGCAATCCGCCGAGTGAAGGCCCAGTTTTTTTCTGGCCCAGTACATCATGGCCGGGTTGGGTTTTCCGATGAAGTAAGGGGTGACCCTTGTTACCTTTTCTATGGGCGCCACGAGCGCTCCGCACGCCGGGACCGGGCCCCTTTCCGTCGGCCCCGTGATGTCGGGATTGGTAGCGATAAATTTGGCGCCCTCCCTTATGAGGTGCACGGCCTCAACGATTTTTATATAGTCGTATTGTTCCGTTTCTCCGACAATCACATAATCCGGTTTTTCATTGGTTATTTTTATGCCGGCTTTTGTCAGTTCCGTCAGCAATCCGTTGCCCCCGATTACATAGGCCGACGCGTTTTCCTTCTGGTAGTTTAAAAAACTCACTGTTGCCATGGAAGATGTATAAAAGTGATCGTCTTCGACGTCTATTCCGATTCTCGCCATTCTTGTTTTAAGCTCTGATGGCGTGTAATATGAATTATTGGTCAGGAACAGGAATTTGTGAGACCCGTTTTTTAATTTTTCGACGAAATTTTTTGCCCCTGGAATCAGTTGTTTTCCCTTATTTATGACCCCATCCATATCGATGATAAAGCCTTTTGAAGGGTTTTCATCAGCCGTTCGTTTCATTATCCTTCCGCTCATTTTCTTTTTCTTATGAGATACTGATTGTTCCTGCCCGTTTTCTGCATTTCAAGAAACGTTTCCCTGTCTTTTGGACCATTCGGTTTCTCGTAATTCTCGATATTTGCTTTATATTCAATGATATTTATGGCCTGTTTTTTCATTTCTTTCGAGTTGATGGATTTAAGGATGTCTTTTATCCTTTTCAGGTTATCATCCATTTGCGATTTTGCTTTATTAAAATCACCCCTGTCGACCAGGTCTATGGATTCCTCCATTATGCCGGATGATGAATACATTTCAACGTCTTTTATAACTACTGGGTTTATTCCGTTTTTAACGAGGGAAAGATCAGGGGTATAGATCAATCCTGCTTCCCTGTCAATCGTCACCCTCCCCCTGCTCCCGACCGCATCCGTATAAATATACCTCGCTTTAAGGATGCATGATGGGCCGTTCGGCTGCAGTGAGGGCTTAATCTTAAGCAGTATGAATTTTTTTTCACTAGATGCTATATCACCGATGTTTATCACTGCTTTTCCGGATCCCGTGCTTTTCCATGGATAACCGAATACATCAGATATGGATGAACCTGATTCGGGACTGATCTCTATTGATGCGTTCTGGCCTACAACCGTCATCAGGCCGGACAGTTCGTTTTTAAAAATGAACGGGATCCTTTCAGAATCGTCAATGTAATAATAATTCGCCCTGCCGTATTCGGCAATTGCAGTCATCAGCTTTTCATTAAAATAATCACCCAGTCCGAAGGTGGAGATGGAAATGCTTTTTTCAGTCCTGTTCCTGATATACTTCAACAATTCCGCCGGTTCGGTAATTCCCGCGTTGGCAAGGCCGTCAGAAAGCAGGAGTATCCTGTTGATCCTGTCCTGGCGGAAATTTTTTTCGATCAATTTGTAACCTGCGGAAATTCCGGCGCTCAGATTCGTGCCGCCTCCCGGTTTGATCGAGCGTATAAGCTTTATCAGGGGATCTTTTTCCTTTGCCTTTGTCGGGGGAATGGCCACACTGGCTTCATCGTCATATAAAACCAGAGAAAAAATGTCATCTTTATCAAGGCCGCTGATTATATATTCCAGCGCCTTTTTTGCGTAGTCGAGTTTGCCCCTGTAGGACATGGACTGGCTTGTGTCGAGGACCACGGAAATATTGATCGGTGTTTTTGCTTTTTTTCCGCGGTATTCCTTTGCCTGGAAACCCAGTCTCAGGTAATATGGTTCATTGCTGCCTTCCGGATAATACTTGTTAATCTGGGTCAATTCAGCGCTTATAAGATCGCCGCCCGGAACCGGTGTGTCAGGCTCTATATCCTTTCCGATCATTATTTTTTTTCCTGTCATCCGGCCGATAATTCTTTCTGAAAGCGAATCAATCGCATCTATTATTTCGTCCTTGTTTCCGCACCTGAATTTATCAGCCAGAATGATTTTTCCTGTTTCGACATCGGCAAGCCTGACATCTATCCTCAATTCCGATCCCGCCTTGATTATGGCACCCGACAGGATCTGGCGCGCCGAAAGGAGTTTCCCGATTTTGTACGCGTCGCTTTCCGTTATACCGGTCATGGACAGGCCCTGCTCCCTGAGTGTTTTCTTTATCCGGTCACGGTCAAGCACCGTGAGCCCGGCGGATTGTGCGAGATTGGTTGCGAAAATTTCCGGGATGGCGATTTTCAGGTATTCATATGATCCGTCGCCCGTGGCATTGCTGAAATCTATTACGGCAATTACATAGTCAGCTCCTGTTAAGGGAGCTCCCGTCAATAAAACGAAAGTTATCAATGCCGCGGCGCGGCCCCTGATGTGTTTCATGTGTTCATAACTCGTCTATAATCATCGCGAGCATCTGCTTGGCGTCATTAATGTCTTCCTGCAGGTGCTTGATTTTTTTTATTTTATTTTCGTTTTTCGCGCGCTTGTACTTTTCGTTTATAGTGCTGATGATTTCCGCGAGGCTCTCTATGTCCCTGTCAAGGGATGTGAAGGTGTCGGAAACGGCGTAACTGGCCACCTCAGTCTTCATGGTTTCAAGGTCAACTATTTCGCCCCAATCCGGCACATGGGTCGTGAACCCGTACCTTGTCCGCAGCTCGTCAGCAAGGCTTGTCGACGCTTCGCCTTCGCCATGTATCACGAAAACCCTGAGCTTGGGATTGCTTATCTTTCCGGCCCATTCAAGCAGGCCATTTCTGTCGGCATGGGCCGAGAAGCCACCGAGGGTATGGATTTTCGCATTCACGATAACATCCTCGCCGTAAATCCTCACCTGTTTGGCGCCGTCAACAAGCCTTCTGCCGAGTGTTCCTTCCGCCTGGTACCCTACGAAAACGACACTTGAATCGGGCCTGTAAAGATTGTTCATCAAATGATATTTTATCCTTCCCGCGTTGCACATCCCGCTGGCTGAAATAATTATTGCGCCGGATGCCTCATCGTTGAGTTTTTTAGAATCAGCGGTTGTTCTTACGAAACGAAGGCTGGGAAAATCCAGAGGACTTTCGCCTGATGAAAATATCTGTTTTATTTCATCATCAAAACAGTCGCTGTTCTTTTTGAATATTTCTGTTGCTGAAATAGCGAGCGGTGAATCGATATAGACGGGGATGACAGGTATCTTTTCGCTTCTGAAAAGCTTCGACAGGAGGTAAATTATCTCCTGGGTCCTTTCTATTGCAAAGGACGGAATGACTATGTTGCCGGGCCCCTTGTGGGTTTCGTTTATTATGCTGATGAATTCAGTCTCGGTGTCTTCCTTGCTTTTATGCAGCCGGTCGCCGTAGGTGGATTCAATCAGCAGAATATCCGCGTCCTCCACGATATCAGGATCCCTGATTATGGCTGATTCCTTTTGACCGATGTCTCCGGAAAAAACAACCTTGGTTTTTTTATCCCCTTCTTCAATCCACATCTCCACGAATGAAGATCCGAGTATGTGCCCCGCGTCCCGAAACCTGATATGCACCCTTGGATTGATCTGTATGGTGTCGCCGTAGTTCACCGGCACGAAATTGGACAACGATTTTTCCGCGTCATCTGCCGTATAAAGAGGTTCGACCGGCTCAAGATCGAGTTTTTTACGTTTTTTGTTTATCCATTTCGTATCCATTTCCTGTATGTGCGCACTGTCAGGGAGCATTATCGAGCAAAGGTCTGCCGTGGCCTGGGTCGCGTATATGTTTCCATAGAAGCCGTTTTTGACTAATTTAGGTATCAGGCCGCTATGGTCTATATGTGCATGGGTCAGTATCAGGGAATCAATTTTACCCGGATTATAGATCAGGTTCAGGGAATTTCTTTCCTTAAGCTCCTTGCTGCCCTGGAACATTCCGCAGTCAACCATTATGGTGAAATCGTCATCTTTAATAATATAAGACGAACCTGTCACAGATTTTGCTCCGCCAACGAATTCAATTTTCATTGATTACCCCTGTCGCATTGTATTAGACTCCTGATAGGTTATTATGGAGATGTGTTTTTTTCAATAATTTAAAAAATTTATTTTAATAATTGATATTGTCTGCTAAATGAAGATGATTAATAAAAAAGGCGGTTAAAATGGGCACCAAGGCATCATATGCGGATAACTCCGTTAAAATATCATCTTCAAGAATGTCATTCTGGCTGGTAGCCATATTCGGCATGCTGATGCTTGGGGCCGGTATTTATTTTTTCGGGAGGCTGCATCCCTACGACAATCTTCTGCTTGGGTTCGGCATGATCTTCACCGCGGGTGGGCTGTTTTTTTTCATGAGCTCTGAATACCACAAGATAATAATCGACAGAAGCCAGGGTTCCATAAGCATTCTTGAATCGTCAAACAGGGCCATTGTGCCGCTGAAAATTCCCATAAACTATTATTCTCTCATTTCAATACAGGAAAATCTTTCCGGGGGCCCGTCGGAAAGATTAAGCGTCAGTTTTGATATCAGCCTTGTGAACAGGTTCGGGTCGTCTCTTTCTCTGGCCAACTTTTCGAACAGGGACAGGGCTTATGATTTCGGAAAAAGGCTGCAGGATATAACGGGTCTGGATCTTGCTGCTGAAAGCTTTATCAAAGAGGTTAAAGATGCAGGATTCAGGGGGGTTCCCATACCTGTTGAAAACAGGGCGGGGTTCAAGAAAATGGATAATGCCAATCTCACAACATTGATCTGGAAGAGCAATTATAGCATTCTTCAATACTTGTTAATGGCCGCGATATTATATGGTTTTTTTCATATATTTAATTTTGTTCTCCTGTCAGAAATCGGTTCTTCTGGAATGAATGCAGTGCTTTACGCCCTGTTCGGTTTCATTTGCGCTGTATTCTTAATCATAATGGCATTCAATATGCTGGGCAGGTTTTATCTGCTGGTTTCACCTGACGGTCTGGAATATTATTCAAAAATATTCGGAAGAAAAATCGGGGAAAGAAAGATGGCAAGAGGCGACGTCGCATTTATTAAAAACACCATCAATATGACCACCGAAGGTATAGCCGTCATAAGCAGGCAGGGTGTCGGCCTGATTAACAGGCTCCTGAAAGCGGCAAGGGAGGGCGACGAGTCGCCGATGAAATTTTTCAGTATGGCCGATGAAATTTTATCGCTAAAGGACGAAATGCTGGTTCTGAACACCTCCTCGCTTTCCATATCGGAAAAACTGCTTATCGAAGAAGAGATATTGAAGAAAATGAAATGAGAATTATTTACGGCCGGCACGGAATGAATGGCATGCGGCTATGGCAAGGGCATCCGCCGCGTCATCCGGCCGCGGTATATCCTTAAGCTTGAATATTTTTTTTATCATCACCTGCATCTGTTCCTTGGAAGCCTTTCCGAATCCGGTAATGGCCTGCTTGACCTGAACGGGGGTGTATTCTTCGATTTTAAGGCCGGATAGCGTCAATGTCAGCCTGATTACGCCTATGGCCTTGGCCACATCGAGTGCCGTTTTAGCGTTTTTTGAAAAATAGATTTTTTCAATCGCTGCGCTATTCGGCCTGTACCTGGAAATGATTTTCAGCAGTTCTTTGTGGATTTCGAGAAGTCTGTCATCGAAGGCAAGGTCCGGACCCGTGTTAATCGTACCGTAATCTATCAAAAGAAGGTTGTTATCGATGACGGACCAGCCTAGAATCGCATAGCCCGGGTCGATACCGATTATGGTCACTTACCCTCGCTGATCTTCATCATTATATCGTCCGATATGTCATAGTTGGAATAAACATTCTGGACATCATCGTTGTCTTCCAGTGTTTCTATCATTCGAAGGCACTGGGAGGCTTTTTTTTCATCGAGGGTCACTGTAGTCTGGGGGATGAAAGTGATTTCATTGTACAACAGGTTGTATTTTTTCTCCGACAGAACGTCATATACCGCATTATAACCTTCAGGTGTTGTCGTAACCACGACATTGCCGTCCTCGGTCTTGATGTCGTCGATGTCGTAATCGACCAGGAGTTCCATTGTCTGATCTTCATTAGTCTGGCTTCCGTCGATGATGATCATCCCCTTTCGCAAAAAGAGGTATCCGACGCAGCCTGTTTCCCCGAGGCTGCCGCCGTTTTTGGAGAAAGCCGATCTTATTTCCGCTGTAGTCCTGTTCCTGTTCTCGGTAAGGCTGTCGATCAATACCGCGACCCCGCCCGGACCGTATCCTTCGTATCTTATTTCCTCATAAGTAACGCCTTCCAGCGATCCCGTGCCCTTTTTTATCGCGCGGTCAATGTTATCATTCGGCATGTTGTTCGATTTGGCTTTCAGAATCGCGGTCCTGAGCCTGGGATTGGCATTTATATCATCCCCGCCCATTTTTGCCGCCACGGTAATTTCCCTGATGAGTTTCGTGAATATGGCGCCTCTTTTCGCGTCCAGAGCGCCTTTTTTTCTTCTTATTGTTGCCCATTTGGAATGACCAGACATATCATTCTCTCCTTGATGTGGTTCATTTTAAAATAAACGCATGGATGGCAATTTTTTAATAGCCCCGTTTTATTTTCAACATTATTTTTGTGATCTTTTCCCTTGCGTCGTTGGAATTGTAATCAAAGGAAATGGCCATCCTGTAATACTTCATGGCCTCTTCGAGTTTTTCAACTCTTTCAAAGGAATCGGCAATGTTCCATCTTATTCTGCCTGAATTGAACTTATTGAATTCATTCTGGCGCTGTTTCAAAATTATTTCCCTTTTCCCGAGTTCCTCTAAAAGAGTTTCATATTCGTCATATTTGTCGAAATCCTGTTCTTTCAGAAGAAAGGATTTAAGCGCATTTATTTTATTTTTTAATTCATCAATTTTTTCCCTTTTCTGTTTTATGTCGGATTCAATCATTTCCTGATATTTTATCGTTTCCAGATAATATGAGGCCGCTTCGACAAATTCCAGATTGTTCATCGCCATGTCGCCCTTGTATTCGTATGATTTTGACCTGCGGAAGATTTCAGCTTCAGGAAGCCTCTGCAGGGCCCTGTTAAGGCAGGTTTCCGCCAGCTGATAATTTCCCGTTCTCAGATAGGCAATATGGCCGAGGGCAAACTGGATGTGTCCGTCTTCCGGTTTCTTTTTCAGATATTCCGCATAATATTTTTCAGTTTCCAGGTACCTGCCCAGGTCTTCGTTGAGATTACCCAGCATGAGATAAATTTCAGGCGGGAAATCATCGGCTGATTTTATGTACCGTTCCAGATGGAATGCTGATTTTTTTTTCTGTGAGGTATTATACAGGGCCTTTCCCAGTTCCAGTGAATATTCATTTTTGCCCGGGTTGAGCGTGTAGGCTGTTTCCAGCGAGTTGACGTAAGCGTTGAACTGGTTTGTTTTTTTATAAACTTGTGATATCTCGTAATAAACAATATCATCTTTATTATATTCAATCAATTTGAATCGAAGGGATTGAATATAGTGATTCAGAGAAATGTCATATTTCGACAGCTTATAGTAGTTCCTTCCCGCGTAAAGGTGGAGGTTGAATATTTCGCTGTTGTCCTCGATGAAAAAGCCCCTGGCCTTTCTGTTCCTGAACAGCTCTCTGAGGTCTATTTCCTTTACTATGTCCCTTGTCGTGATGAATCCGGTTGGAACTCTTTTATCTTCCACCCTCTTTGAATAAAAACCGCTTAATTTTTTTTCGATGATTTCAAGGGATTTTTTATTTTCCCCTGATTCGTAAAGCGGCGCATAATCTGCAACGGGCTTTTCCTGTGAAAAAACAGGGCCAAAGGGCAGCAGAATGGCCAGCGTCAATTGTATGATTGTTTTTTTTAGCATTTTATTGATTATGGAATTTTATGCCGTTAAATCGTCCGGATTTAAATGAAAACACTTCTCCCATTAATATTATCGGATTACTTTCCGGCATTATGAACTTTTTTGTGGGCTGTATACCGGAGGGGAAACGGCCTGTTTATATCATGATTTTATTCTGATCGCGAACAGGGTTATGTCGTCATGCTGGGGGATTTTGCCTGTAAAATCGTTCAGGGAATCTACGACGCCGTTTATCATCGTTTCAGGTGTTTTTCCGCATCCTGTAATCAGCGCCTGGTGGAATCTTTCCAGGCCGTATTCATTGTCCGAGGAATCCATTGCCTCATCCACTCCGTCAGTGTACTGGATAAGGTAATCTCCCGGGTTGAGCTTGATTTCCCTCGTTTCCGCGAGGCCGGAAAAAACCGAGTTGGACACCGCGCCCAGGGCTATCCCCCCCGCCGTAAGCTCGATCAGTTTTTTATTCCGTATCACCAGGGCCGGATTATGGCCCGCGCTTGTGTATTTCAGTGAAAGATTATCCAGATCAAGAACGCCGTAAAACATGGTAACGAAATAATTGCTTGCCGTATTTTCTTTCAGGTACTCGTTCATTATTTCCATTATTTTTTTCGGATTGTTCGTCTTGTCGCAATATGTGTGGAGAAGGGTCCTTGTCATGGCCATGACAAGTCCGGAGCCCACTCCGTGTCCTGAAACGTCCGCTATGGCTAAACCGATTGAATTGCCGCCAAGGGGGATGAAGTCGTAATAATCACCGCCCGATTCGGTCTGGGCGGAATAATAAGCCGCGAAATCCAGCCTCGGCATTTTAGGGAACTCCTTGGGCAGCAGCGTCTCCTGTATCTCCTGAGCCGTTTTCAGCTCGTTTTCCATTCTCTGTTTTTCGAGCATCTGGTCCTGGGCCTTTTTGAGGTTGATCGTCATTATGTTGAATATATCTGCGAGCCTGCCAAGTTCATCCGAACCCTTGATTTCGATTTTTTTGTCCAGGTTTCCCTTGCCGATTTCAAGTGCGACATCTGCAAGATTTGATATTGACCTGATCAGGAAGGTCGGGAAGAACAGAGCGATGAACAGCGCCCTGATCAATACGCTGATTATCAGATTGATAATTTCATGCCTGCTTGCCTCCATTTCAGTAAAGAAATAATCCCTCCTGAGGAATATGCCGAGAATACCCGCAAGGTCTTTTTTGTATGAAATGAAGGCGAGTTGATCCAGGGTAAACCTGGTATCGATCTCGAATTTGTTTCTTGAAATATAATCATAGAATGATTTCCAGAAAGTCCTGATGTCAGTTCCCCGTGCCGGATACAGCCCGTATTTAACGGCAATTTTTCCCCAGATGTTTTTTATTTCAGACAGGGAAATCTGCATGCTTCCGCTTTTATTCATGGTTGCGGTCAGGTTTTCAGTGAATTCCTTATACAGCTCCGTTTTCTGCCTGGCGTTTAAATGGGACGAATTGAAAGAATTGATCATGAAGGGATATATGATCCTGGCCTTTTCGATTGACCCGGGCCTGATCAGATAATCGAGTTCGAAACCGTTATCCAGAATTCTCTCGATGAACTGCTTTTTAAAATCCTTACGGTTGACCTTGTTTAATGATATATAATCCTGGAGGGAGTAGTTTTTTCCGTCAATGCTTTGCAGGATATATTTTTTCAACCGCACGACATATATAAGCCTGACTGGGGAGGATGTGATTGAAGATTTTGAGAACTTTTGATAGGATTCATACAGGCTTAGACTGTCCTTTTTTTTAAAAAAAGGCATGCCGGCGATTATATAGTCCCTTTCGAGATTTTTTACGAGGTATTCATATTCCTTTTTTCCGAGAATATCCGTCATTAAAAGATGGTTCGTGAAATCCAGGTTGTTCATGTAATGATACAGTACCGACGGCTTTAACAGAGGATCGTCTCTGCCCCTTCTGCCTTTTTCAGCGAAAAGCTGACCGGTGGTCCTGTCGAAGTACCAGTAGAAGGCCTGGTCGCTTCTGTCCCACCCGGCATTAATATCGGTCCAGTCTATTTCGATCAGGAAAGGTATGTCAAGGATCCGGTCCTTGCCTATCACGGATGGAAAATATTTTGTCATCGACTTATACGATTCATTTTTTAAATTGATGAGGGCGGTCTTCTGCTGGGCGGTGAGTTTTTTCGTTTCTGCCGTTTTCAGGGCGTTTGATGACTGTAGGTAGTTCTCCACGCTCTCCGAGGATCCCTTCAGGGTAATGGCCGCCATTCGGAGCATTGCGGCCTTGATTTTATTTTCGTTCTGGTTGAAGACGGCGAAGGATATTATGGCCGTAACGAAGGTTATGGCCGCTATGAGAATCAGCGTAAACTTGAATCTGATTCCGAATCTTATCTGTCGCACCTGACGCTTTTTCATTTAATCTGCCGGGAATTTTTTATTTTTCAAATTTCGATATGAAAAGGTTGTATAAACCTGAAAAGGCGAAACCCGCGATAAAACCGTCTATCGCGGAATAGAACGTGTCAATAAGGGCCCCGAGAAGCTTGAAGGATGTTGATTTATCCATGTTTTCAATTATCGACAGGCCGCCGCTCGGATGTATGGATTCGAAGAGTTTGACCGCATCGGCGCCGAAGCCGTTAATCGAGCACCAGATGAAGATGATCATGGATGGAATGGTAACTACTATCATGGTGCATATTGAAAACCATTTAATGTTGAGTTTCATATTGTTATCCCGTTATCTTGATGGCTATTATGATACATCCGAAGAGATTAAAGTCAATAAATATTTAATCCGAAAAATCCTGGATTTTATGGTTTGATTATTTTGTTGACTTGGGCTGCGATGTATCTGAAATATATAGCCCCGGTTGATTGAAAAAAGGATTACAAATCGATGGCAGTTCGCCGGCTGATTTTTCGCAGCGGGCCGGACGACAACAACGATTGTAAAAAAGGGCAGTTAAATGAGAATAATGCTGACCAACGACGATGGAATTAATGCCGACGGAATAAATATTCTGTATGACGTGCTTTCTTCCAGGCATGATGTATATATAATTGCCCCGGACAGTGAAAAGAGCGCATGCTCGAACGGGATATCCGTGCATTACGAGCTGATATTGAAAGAAATCACTGAAAAAAAATTTTCCGTATCCGGGCTCCCTGCCGACTGCGTGGATATAGGATTGCATGGGAATATAATACCTGAAACCGACATTGTGATATCAGGCATAAATCACGGGCCTAACCTGGGGGATGATATTTTTTTTTCCGGAACGGTCGCCGGGGCAAGAACGGCCTGCATCTTCGGCAAACCGGGTATAGCTGTTTCAATGGACCGTTACAGGGAGTCCTCAGTATACCTTGCTGACGCAGCCGAATTCATCCTTGGGTTTCTCTCCGAGAATGCTCCTGATTTTGCCAGGGACGCGTATTTTTATAATATTAATTACCCGGACCTTCCCGGGGATGAAATCAAGGGGGTCAAATATACTTTCATCGGGAAAAGGATTTACATGGACTCTTACCGGAAGACCGCAATTTCGAAGACCGAAATGAAGCTTAACCTGGAGGGCTCCATAATATCCCCGGAGATTCACGGGTCGGACGTTACGGAACTGAGGAACGGTTTCATATCAATAACGCCACTTGCGCTGGATTGCACGAACCTTGATGCGCTTAAAAAACACATGATGAACATGATTTAAGGGTGATATGTCCGAAAGCGAACTCAACATAAGGATAGGAGAGTTTCTCAAATCGGCGCTCAGGTTTTATCTTGTAAGAAATTACAATGAAGCTGTCGAGGATCTCAAGGCGGCGGAAATGCTCGACAGGGACAATCCGGAAATCCTGTACAACCTGGGCATCAACTATTGCAGAATGGGACTGTACAAAACGGCCGTCGGATACTTCAACAGGGTCGTCAATCTTCCACAGTCCTTCGTTGACAAACTGACCGTAAAAAAACTGATGGCGTATACATTGATCAATATGAAAAAATACGCGGAAGCCATGGAGCATATTGACGATGTCCTCGGTATTTCCTCTGCGGATTTAACGGCCTGCAATATGAAGGGGTATTCCCTTGAAAAAACCGGGGAATTCAGAAAAGCCCTGGAGGTTTATAAATCGATAATTGATTTCGACAAGAAAAATTACAATGCCTACAATTCAATTGCGTATGTTATGCTCGGCGCCGGGGGAGATCCGGATGAATGTCTCAAGTTCGCAAAAATCGCGGTTGAATCCGACAGGAAGAATCCCGCTTATCTTGATACACTGGGGGCCATATATATGAAAAAAGGCGAGTTTGATAAAGCCGGGAAATTATTTCAAACGGCATTGAAGGCCGCCCCCTTTGCGGATGAAATAAAAAAGCACCTTTCGGATTTAAATAAAATAATAAAAAAGAAATAGGCATCCTTTTTTCAAACGGCCACCCGATCAATTATTTTTTGGCACCTCAATAAATATGTTTTTTATTAAACTACTGAAAAGATTTAATTTATATATTTAAAGTGCCAACAATGAAAAATTCTGATTTGATTATTAGAGGTTCCCTTATTATATTACAAGTGTGTTTTTACGCAGCATCTCGAATTAATAACTTGACATTTAACAAATAAATGAAAATATTTTACAGGATGATAAGTTAGAAGCGGCTAATTAAATGATGAAATACCAACATAAAATCACAAGCGAAATAATCAGCGGTCTGCCCGTGATAAGCATTGAAGGAGATATGACATCTGATGCAGACTCCGACATCAAGAAGCTTTATTCAGAAATAAAGGAAAAGTTTCCGGAAAACAAGACGATTATCATCAACTTCGAAAAGACGAAATATATCAATTCTTCCGGCATAGCCACGTTAATTAATATTATCCAGGATATCAACGAAAAGAAAGGGATGATTACATTCGTCGGCATGTCTGATCATTTGAAAAAGGTCATGGACATAGTGGGAATCACGGATTTTGTAAAATTATTCGACAATAAGGACCAGGCAGTCAATTCCCTGGCCCATTGATCGGAATGGTCCATTTACGGCGTCTTTTAATAAATAACCCGCATACAAACAGATTAATGGATATCCGCACCGGGAATTAATGAAAATTGGATACTATCTGGAGTAGAATAAATGCCGGCAAGATCCAAGAAAAGCGAAGATTGCATATTTGTAATAGATGCTGGGACCCAGTCGATACGCGCTGCGATTGTTGACCTGAAGGGAATTATCAGGGACATCGTAAAAACCCCGATTCAGCCTTATTATTCTGAAAAGCCCGGATGGGCCGAACAGGACCCTTCTTATTACTGGAGGGTTTTATGTGATACCTCCCGCCGGCTAATGAAGAAAACGGTATTCGACGCTAAATCGATTAAGGGCGTTACGTTGACCAGCCAGAGAAACACGATGGTCAATGTCGATAAAAACGGCACACCTTTGAGACCGGCGATAGTCTGGCTGGATCAGCGAAAAGCCGAGGTTGGGGAATGGCCCGGTTTCGCTACAAGATTGGGGTTGAAGGCCATCGGGCTGCTGGATGCCGCTCACCTTTCAATCAGGGAATGCGAGGCAAACTGGATCAAGCAGAACCAGCCCGGGGTCTGGAGTAAAACCCACAAGTTTCTTTTTCTTTCCGGATACTTCAATTACAAGCTGACCGGCGAATTCATCGATTCAACAGGTAACATGCCCGGATACGTGCCGTTTGATTTTAAAAATCATGCCTGGGCGAAAAAATCAGATATTAAATGGAAGATGTTCCCGATAGAAGAATCCAAGCTTTTCAAACTCGCAAAACCCTCGGAGCTTTTAGGTTATATAACGAAGACTGCATCGAAGGAAACGGGCATACCGGAACGACTCCCGGTAATCGCGGCCGCGGCCGATAAAGCCTGCGAGGTTCTCGGATCGGGCTGCCTGACTCCTGAAATTGCCTGTCTCAGCTACGGCACAACCGCTACAATAGAAACAACCAACTCTAAATTTATCGAAATAGTCCCCTTTATCCCTCCCTGGCCCAGCGCCGTGCCCGGTGCTTACAACACCGAGGTTATGATATTACGCGGCTACTGGATGGTAAGCTGGTTCAAGCAGGAGTTCGGACTGAGGGAAGAGATAATTGCGAAAAAAAGAAAAATAGCCCCCGAGGCCCTTTTTGACGAAATGATCAGGGATATACCCCCGGGCTCAATGGGGCTCACACTGCAGCCGTTCTGGTCGCCGGGAGTAAAAATACCCGGTCCCGAAGCCAAAGGGGCAATTATCGGTTTTGGAGACGTTCATACCAGGGCTCATATATACAGGGCCATTATCGAGGGACTTGCTTATGCGTTAAGGGAAGGCATGATAAGGACTGAAAAGAAAAACAACGTGAAGATAGAAAAAATCAGGGTTTCCGGAGGCGGTTCTCAGAGCAGGGCGGCAATGCAGATCACAGCGGACGTTTTCAATCTTACCGCTGAGAAACCGCATACCTATGAGACTTCCGCACTGGGGGCTGCCATAGACGCCGCTGTGGGCCTGAAGCTTTATCCGGGCTTCAGGGAGGCCGTCAGGGAAATGACGAGGGTGGGAGAGGTTTTTGAACCGATACCAGC
Source organism: Spirochaetota bacterium (assembly GCA_025457915.1). Lineage (GTDB taxonomy): Bacteria > Spirochaetota > UBA4802 > UBA4802 > UBA5550 > JALOTL01. The sequence continues at coordinate 229,412 of JALOTL010000001.1, forward strand.
TAACAGGGACATTTACAACCAGCTCTTTGAAGAGATTTATCTGAAGATGTATGACAGGTTGGTTCCATTTTATCAAAAGATAAGGGATATAACCGGTTATCCGCCAAAATATAAGAAGAAATAAGGAGTTTTTATGAGCATATTACAATACTCTTCATCGAAGCACGGCGACGTTACGCTGATAAGGATCGGGGGAAGCCTTGATGCCGAAACCGCATCCAAGTTTGACCAGAAAATCCAGGGAGAGATACAAAAAGGCGCGAAAAAGGTCGTTTGCAGCATGGAGGCGCTTGATTATATTGCAAGCGCGGGCCTGGGAATACTGATCAGCGCCAACGAGAAGCTCTCAAAAAGCGGCGGGGAGATCAGGCTCTCCTGCATGAATCAAAAAATTTCCAAGATATTCAAACTCCTGGGATTTATAAATCTATTCAAAATATATCCGGACGATGAAAAAGCGGTAGAGTCTTTCTGAAAAAGCATTTTGAAAGATGACAAGAAGAAAAAAAAACCTGGTCATAAAAATTCATCAGAGGATGGAGGAGCTTGATTCCGTAAGGATAATCATATCCGATTTTCTTAAAGAAAACTGTGTGAGCGAAGAAAATATCCTCAGGACCGAGCTGTCCATTTACGAGGTCCTTGCCAATATCATAGACCATTCATCCCCGGATTTCAAGGACCGGGAAATAATAGTAGAATGCAGAATTTTAAAAGAAAGAATCAAGACGGTCATAAGCAATTACGGAAAAGAATTTGACATAAGAAAGGCGGACCTCCCCGATATATCAAACCATTTTAAATCAGGAAAAAAAAGAGGGCTCGGGATATATTTCATAAGAACCCTGATGGATAACATTGATTATTCTTACAAGGAACACTTGAACAAACTTATTTTGACAAAAAATATTTAATAACGCGGAGAATAAACATGAAAAAAATTCCGTTTATATCAATTATCTTATTAAGCTGCTTAACTCTTTCAAGCTGCACGATGATTTATAAATCCATGAAAGAGAAGAGAAACAGGACTTATAATGAGGGAGTGACCCTCTACAACCAGAAAAAATACGAGGAGGCATACGATAAGTTCGATACCGTCGTTTCCATTGACCCTGAGTATAAAAAATCCAAGGATTACCTGAAGCGATCGGAGTCTTATCTTAAGCGGAAGGAACAGAATATCAAGCAGAGGGCCAACGAGAATTATTCCAGAGGCATTAAACTCAAAAAGGCCAAACAATATGAGGCTGCGCTGGACGCCTTTCTGCTTTCGAAGCAGCAGAACCCGGATTATGAGGACATAGACGACCAGATCGATGAGTGCAGGAGCAATCTTACCGGCAGGTTCAAGAAATTATATGCCCAGGCAAGCAACCAGTATAAAGCAAAACAATATAAAAACGCATACAATACATGCCTGAATGCAAAAAAGATAAAAAGCGACAGTGAACTTTCGTCTTTAATGGGCAATATAGAAAGCGCGCTTAATGATAGATCCAGGTCTTACAGAAATGCAGGGGAAAAATTCTACTCTGACGGAAATTACGAGAAGGCCAGGGGCCAGCTTGCAACCGCCCTGAATATAAATCCATGGGATAAAGATGCAAAAGAACTCATGGATAAAACGAGCTCAATGCTCAATATGAGCAGGGATTATAAAGCGGCTGTTGATCTCTATAACAGGGGTCAATCCCTGCCGGCCTACGGAAAATTTCTTGCCATCAGCCAGAAAAATCCGCAGTATAAGGATACCGCTTCCTATCTTGAAAAATCCAAGGCGCAGCTCAGCAAGAATATCGGCGCCTATTATAACAATGGCGTCCAGCAATATGACAAGGAGAATTTTGAGGCGGCCATTAATGAATTCAACAAGGTATTGCTGGTCAATCCCGACCATAAAAGCGCGCTTGAATACAGGCAGAGGGCCCAGGCAAAACTGGACATAAAAAAATCCCTGGGAGGGACGGCGCAATAATCCATGTCAGGCACGGAGAGGATGCGTATGTATTTTATTTATCCTCTTTTTGCTTGCTGTTGATCTGGAAGGATCCGATATTGCCGTTCAGCTCGTCTGAAAACTGGACCAGGATTTTGGAATAGCTTTTTACAAGCTCGGAGTTTTCCGTCGTGTGAAGGGATATCTCGTTGATCGAATTTATTGCTTTTGTAAGCTCGTTGGTCGTGCTCTGCTGCTCAAGTGAAGATGTATAGATGCCGTTCGCGATATCCCCGAGCTTGAAAATCCTTTCGTTGATTTCCTCGTTCATTTTTTTCAGTGAATCTGTAAATCTGCCGGTTTCTTTAATAACTGATTCGGTTTCAAGTATTTTCTCCCTGACAATTCTGAAGATTTCAGTTGTTTCGCTGATGGATTTCAATTCGCCAGCGATTCTTTTCGAATGTTCCGATATTGTCGTCCTGATGCTGTTCGCAAGTTCGGTAGTCTGGTCGGCCAGCTTGTTTACCTCGTCTGCGACAACCGCGAATCCCTTGCCGTGTTCGCCGGCCCTTGCCGCCTCGATTGCGGCATTCAGGGCAAGAAGGTTTATCTGGTCTGCAACGTCATTTATCCTGCTGATGGTATCTTCTATGTTCTGCAGGTATCGTGCCGTGTCCTCGATGGATTTAACGGCGCCCCCCATGATTTTTTCTCCGCTCGAAACATGGGAAACCGCTTCATTAATACTTTCGCCCACCATTTCCATTCTCCTGGTTATCTGGCCGCTTTGGGAGTTTATTTCAAGGATTTCCTCCTTGACGCTGTCAGAGCTGTTCAACTGTTCCTTGATGTTCAGGAGATTTGTTTCGAATGATGTTGACATTTCTTCATAGGCGCTGCTGGTCTCTTCAATTATTGATGACAGTTCCCTTGACATGTCTGAAAGATCGGTTGAGGCGTAATTCAGATCGGCGCTTGTTGTTTTCAGTTCGGATGAGCTTTTATAGATTGTTTCGACGATTTTTTTCAGATTTTCCTTCATCTCATAAACTGAAATATTAATTTCAGATAATTCATCGGACACGACGATTTTTTTTGCATAGGCTGCGAGATCACCTTCCCCGATGCCGCCCAGGAAATCCCGTATATTGTTCACCTTTGATGAAATGGTCCTGGAGAGAACGCTTGAAACCATCAGTGCCCCGATTATTCCTATCCCGCTGAATACTGAGATCCTGAAATAAATCTGGGTTTTATCCACGGCCATTTCGGAAATAAAAATCAGGAAATAACTCAGAAGGATGAGATAGGGAAGCATGATGATTGCCATTATTGATATGGTGACCTTGGGGAAAAGCTTCATGTGAAGCCTGATGCTGATTTCTTTCGGCAGTGTCTTGATGAATATTCCCTGGTCGTAAATTTTCTGGGTCATTATTTCGGTAAGTAGAAAATAAAGTACGGTGCCCAGGGGGGCGTTTATTACAACCATCAGCCAGAGATTTAAAATCTGCGGATCACTCAGTTTCGCAAAATATGCGAATGGGAAGATGAACATCGCAAGCCCTATGATCCATCTGAAAAAGGCGCCTATGCTGTGAATATACGGGAGATGGAGGAACCTTTTCAGTGCAAAATTATATTCTTCGTCGCCGACTGTTTCGCCCCGGATGTGTTTATTAAAATATTTAACTATCGGCGATATTACGATCAGGTTATTTATGAGGGTCGTGATAAAGGACAGGGATCCCGCTCCTGCCGCGGAGAGGAATAATACCATAACCTGGTCTTCCTTTAGGTTTAAATTCGACCAGATATAAAATACGATTATAGGTACGATTACAAAATAACTTATCCCCTCCGTTCTGATTATAAAATTCAACGCGAAGTGTCTGATCGTGCCAGTATATGAATTATTTTTCATAATAAGATAACCTGCGACAAATAGATAATGCTCCCTTTTGACGATTGGGGATTTATATTTTTTTTAAGGGAAGAAAAGTAATTGGATTATTTATCAAAAATCGTGTTTTGTCTGGCCAAAAATGGATGCATCTTGAATTGGCCATAAATTAAAAGTTATTGCTAGATGTTATAAATCGAGCACTTGCCATTGACAAGGTATTTTACGCCTTCATCAAGACCGTCAAGGGTGAGTTCGAACATGGGGAAAATGCTGCGTATCGACCTGATTGTCTGGACATAGTTCCATGATTTTGAAGGCAGCGGGTTGAGCCAGATGGAATTTTTGAATTTATCCTTGATCCTCTGAAACCATACAATTCCCGGGGTGTCGTTATAATACCAGTAATCGATGGCGCCGTTCGCCCACGTAAGCTCTGAGGGCGCCATTTCCGCGTCGCCCACGAGGATTACCTTGTAATCGTTGTCTTCACTTTTAAGAAACTCGAGCGTGGATACTGATTTGTTTCTTTCCATGTCGGTCCAGAGATCCTGATACAGGCAGTTATGAAAATAATAATGCTTGAATTTGCTGATCTGGGACGATGCCGCGGAGAAAAGCCTTTCGACCAGTTCGGAATAAGGCGTCATGGACCCGCCAACATCCATCAAAAGTATCACCTTCGAAGCCTTTTTTTCCTTGTTTTCCCATACAAACTCAAGTTCGCCCGCATTCTTGCAGGTCTTGTCTATGGTTTCTTCCAGATTGAGTCTTTCCCCGTATCCTATCGGAAGCAGGGATCTTAGATGCGACAGGGCGACCTTCATCTGGCGCGTGTCAAGGGTGATGTCGCTCGAATAATTTCTGAATGACCGCTTTTCCGCTATCTGGACGGCACGCTTGTGCCTCGATTCACCCTGCCCTATCCTGATTCCTGCTGGATTATATCCCCATGCGCCCTGGGTCGATCTTCCGCCGGTGCCTATGGCCTTGTTCCCGCCGACATGATTTTTATAATGGCCCTGCTTCAACTGCTCTTCGAAATTTTTCAGGATCTGATCGAGGTTCAGCTCTTCTATCTGTTTTTTTTCCTCTTCGTTCAGATGAAGTTCTTTTACTTTTTTGAGTCCCTTGAGTATTTCATCAAGCATTTCGTCCGTGGTTTCAATGTCCTTGAATGTGTCCAGGAAGGCCATGTCATACTTGTCGAAGAATATTTCGTTCTTCACCAGTATTGATTTGGCGATATTGTAAAATTTGGTCAGACTGCAGTCATTAAGGTTTTTTTCCAGAGCCCTGTGAAGCGTTATCCACTCGTGAAGGGATACCGGTACGCCGTATGATTTGAGGGAATAAAAAAAATTAATAAACATCCCTGCTTCTCATGCTTGAATTGAAAGAATAATGGGTCTTTCCTGATTTCTGGACCAGGTCGATATCCTCTTTTTTCTTAAGAAGGGTGCCGAGAAACGGTATCTCGCTTTCGATTTTTTTTACGGGAACTCCGCCCGCCCTCAGGGCCTGTATCCAGTCGACCAGCTCGCTGGTGGATGGCTTTTTCCTCAGCATGTCGAATTCCCTGATCCAGTAAAACTTTTTCAGGCACTCTCGCAGAAGCTTCTTTTCAATGTCCGGGAAATGGACTATTACTATTTCTTCCATGAGTTCCTGTTCCGGGAAGGCTATGTAATGGAATACGCATCTTCTCAGGAACGGATCAGGCAGTTCCTTTTCGCTGTTGGATGTAATTATAACAATGGGTCTGTGTTGGGCTTTTACCGTTACTCCGGTTTCAGGAATGTAAAAACTCATTTCGTCCAGTTCGTTTAAAAGATCGTTGGGGAATTCAAGCTCGGCTTTGTCAACCTCGTCGATGAGAAGAACAACCTGCTCCTCGGCGGCAAAAGCCTCGCCGAGCTTACCGAGTTTTATATACTGTTTTATATCCGAAACGTCATTGTCTCCGAACCTCGCATCGTTAAGCCTCTGTACCGTATCGTAAACATACAGCCCCTCCCTGGCCTTGGTCGTTGATTTTATATTCCAGATAAAAAATTTTTTTCCGAGGCCTTTCGCGATGGAATGGGCGAGAAGGGTCTTCCCCGTTCCCGGTTCACCCTTGACCAGGAGAGGCCGGCCCAGCGCGATTGAGACATTGACATTGTCCCTCAGTTCCTGTGAAATGACATAATCATCGGTGCCCTTGAACTTATCCATATAAATCCCCGTATTTTGTAAATAATACAACCGGGTCAATACTTTACCAGTGCGTTTATACTGGCAAGAATTTTATTTCCGGGATGTATTATTAGACCGCGGCCGCCGGTCTGCGTTTTTCTATTTTAATTGACATAAGCCGTTTTATTTATAATAACTGGACTGATGAAGGCCCTATTCCTAATAATAATTCTATGCGTGATCCCGGCCGTTTCTGGGTTTTCCAGCCAGTTTGACGAGCTGGACAAGCCGCCGGAGGGAGCACATGAAGGACAGATTTTTCTCGGCGCTGATTTTTCAATGGGGGCCCCGCTTGGTCCTGTTATCAAGGCTGAAAAAAGATACCTGAGGGGTTCATATTACAATTTCTGGAATACTGGGCTGGCTAAACAGCTTCTCGTGGACCACCTGTATTTTTCTTACGGGATCATGTTCGAGTATATGCCGATTGACCATCTTGGAGTCAGGCTGAGGTTGAAGGCGACGTCCGTGATACAGAGGACAAGCTTCGGGTCAAATTTTCAAAACTGGACCAAGAAGCTTTACGGGGATTATTCAGGATTGATCGGCCCGTCGCTTCATCTGACGACGAGAAAAAATTGGGATATAATATTATCACCGCTTGTCGGATATTCCTTCGGAAAATATATTGCCGCGCCGATAGCGGCCCAGCTGTTCCAGATTGATTTTTTAAAACAAACCGATTATTTATACGGGAGCAGGAAAAGAGGCGTGAAAAGCCTTGCTTTCGGAACCGAGGTCTGCTTTGCTTTTTATTTCAGCGGCGGATTTTTTTTATCCGCCGGATTCGACTGGACGATGAACATGATAAAATTCGGAAGGGGGTTCCTGTTTTCAAATCCCCAGACGAAGATGTTTTATAATATCAGGAGCAAACCGAAGCTTCATTGCGTCGGTATGATATTGACTGCCGGATACGCATTTTATAATTAATTCATAAATCTGCGTATTTGAAGAGCCTCATCACCTCAAGCGTCACAAGCTTGTTTTTTTTACCCAGGGGAGGCCTTTTTTCATTTCCATGGATCATGCCGGTCGCTGCATTTTCTAGGTTCCAGGTGCCGTCCCGGTTCTGCTTCGATATGACGATATTGAAGGCCTCGGATGCCCTTTCATCCGAAATCATGCCCTCGCCTGCAATAAGTATCAATCCCTTCAGTATGTCATATTGTGAAAGCAATGGAAGGCCCAGCAGTCTGAAATCCCTGTTCCATCCACGGTTGGGCTTGATCGCATTGCCCTTGCTGTCTTTGAAAAGTTTCATGGAAAGAAAGAATTCCGCCGCGGCCGGTAAAGCATTGCTGTCGAAGCCGGGTTTATTTTTCTTGTATAATTGAAGGGCATATGCGCATGAGAGGGTTGCGTAAATGCAGCTTTTAACGTTTTTATTCTTTTCCCTGAGCAGCCCCTTCCCGGATTTATTAAAAAGCGTCAGTTTCAAATAATCACATCCGCCGGATAGAGGACAATGGAGCCAGCCTCCGTCATGACGCTGTCTTTCCAGAATCCATTCTATCCCTTTTTTTATCCTTTCGTCATCATAACCGCACAGTATCAGGTGTTTCAGCATGTCTCCGGTCCTGCACGCGGTTGAAATTGGCGGAGTCCAATTCAACGTGAAGCCCCCGTCTTTATTCTGTGCCCTTTCCATTATAAATTCCGCAGTTTTTTCGATGAAATCAGTGCGCCTGTCCATCCCCAGTGCCACGGATTCTGAAAAGCACCACATTGATCCGTGATAATACAGGTCGAAATGCTTTTTATTGCCGAGTATCCAGTTGTCGGAAAGACCGTATATTTTTTTTATCCTGGCATCGGTCGCAAGAGTATCGTATTCTTTCAGATGGTTCCCGTCGCCGACCAGATCCCTGAGAGTCAGAAATCTCGAACAGGGATCTGATTTTTCAAGCAGCCAGTTTATGGGATTAAAGGATAAATATTTGCTTTTCATGGAATGCAATAAATTAATAATAGTATAACATAGAAGAAAGTTGTTATTTTTAATTAAAGAATGATTTATTGTAATTGCGCAATGAAAAAAACCGGTTACTATCAACTGCTTATGAAAAAAGGGAGCCTATAATAATCAAATCAGGATGTTCCCTTATGGACAAATTCAATATATAAATTAGATTTTTTCAGTGGTTTTGTAATAATAAATCTAATTTACAGAGGTGCCCATAAATAACAAAGCGGGAGATGCTGCGGAAGGAATGAAGAAAATGAAAAGTTTAGTATTTTAAATAAATCTAAAACATTACTGTTTTTTTTAACTATATAAAAAAGAAAAAATTGTAAGATATTTGATCAATTTTTCCGTTATTATTATATAGGAAACATTTAACGGCCGACTATAGTTGGGGTTTTAATATGGAAGAATATATACCCGAAAATAATCTCGTAATACTTTTTCTGCTATTCATTCTTACCGCCGGATTATATTATTTCTGGTGGCTTGCCAGGATAAGCAGGATTTTCGGTGACGATCCAGTTATAAATATTCTTTTATCAGTTTTCACTCTTGGGATCTGGAGCATTTATTTAAATCTTAAATATATGCAGAAATCCGAAATGCTGAACGGCAGGGACATGAAATGGTTCATGATTTTTTTCCTGCCCATATCGCCGATAATCATTCAGCATAATGTCAATGAAAAATACTACCCGGGCAGACAGGAGAAGGCCTGATAAATGATTGTTAAATGCACAAATTGCGAAGCCGCATATTCGGTTGATGATTCAAAGGTTGAAAACAAAAAATTCGCTTTCACCTGTCCGAAATGCTCAACCGAAAACATCATTGATAACAGAGTGACCGTCTCAGCCATCGCTAGCAAAAAGGCCGCGGAAAAAACAAGGACGGCGGTCCCTGAAGATGATTTTTCAGCAATGATCGGGGAAGAACCTGGCCAGGAATCCACTTTTAACGAACCGGAAGAAAGCGGGAGGAAAAGAGATTCGCTACCTCTTGATGATTTCGATGAAGAGTCAATTAAAAAAGATGAAGGCGAATTCAAGCTTGATGAGGGTCTGGATGATTTTGAGTTTGAAAAACCGAAGAAAGAAAAGCCTGTTCTGGATGAGCTGGAGGGCGATATTGATGAAAAGGCGTTCAAGGATGATCTGGACATAGAAGATACTGTCCCTGAAGATAAATTCATTATGGACGAGGACATCGTCCCGTCCAAAGGGAAGGAAAACAAAAGAAGCGATACCATGGACGGTGTGGACGGCCTTCTTGATGACGAGGAACTGGACAAGATAACCGATGACCTTGATTCCCTTGAAATTGAGGCCCGTCCCGGTGACGGGAAAAAGGGCCAGGAAAAAATCGATGACTTCTCTTTTGACGAGTCAGCCGAACTGATAGAAGCCGAGCACGGGAAGGATGATGACATATTAGTTTTTGAAACCCTTGAAGATGAAACTCCCAGGAAGCCCACCATGGCAGAGGATATCAGAACGGAAGAGGTTTTTCCTAATAAAACCGTCGAAGAGGACGACAGCACCACCATCGACCTGGATTCACTTGATATAGATCTCGATGAAGACAAGAGCAGATTTTCCGAAGGGGAGAAGCCCACGTCGGACGATCTGGTAATCCTTGATATGCCGGATGCCGGTACGGCGGTAACCGGGGCCGAATCCGCGGGCGGCGAGGCTAAAGAGGATGACATAACTCTTGATCTGGATTCGCTCGACATACCCCTGGAAATGACCGACGACATCAAGCAGGGCGAGATACTCGATGAAGATGAGAAGCTGACGCTTGAGGACGCTGGCCTGACTCTCGATGAATTGACATCAGATGAAATTACGAACGTGACACATTCGACTCACGGTATGGAGCCAGAGGAAGACATCAAGCTGACCATAGACGATATCGATCCAAGCCTCAATGTCGATAACATTGAAGGCGAAATAATTGATAATGTCGATGATCTGAAAATAACCATTGATGAGATCGATCCGGATCTCAATGTGGACAATCTCCAGGACAGAATAGCTTCGCGGCCGGAGGTGCTGGCCGGTGGAGCCGTGCTGGCTGGTGCTGCTGCGGCCGGGACAGCGGCTTTTGCGGGAAAATCCGCACCTGAAGACGAGATGGTGATTCTGGAAAGAGATGAGCTCCCGAGAAAGCAAAAAGGAAAGGATTATCCTGAGGACGAGGTCATAGATCTCACTTCTTACGAGAATGAGGTATATGATTTCGAAGAAGACGGGGAAAAGAAATCCCCGGCAAGGCATGGCAAGGGGTCCCTCACTTTCTCGATTGATTACACCCTCAAGTTTTCAAGAACGGGTGCATTCTTAAGATTCTTCGGCCTGTTTTTTCTAGGTCTTATTCCACATTTTGTAGTGTATTTCATTTATTCGATCCTTTCAGGGATACTGACGGTTCTCAACAACCTCATCATACTCGCTACCGGCACGGCGGTTAAGGATTTTTATCTTGTCCATGAAAACACCCTCAGGTATTATCTGTCCATATATTCCTCGCTGATAGGAATTGTCGAGGAGATGCCGAGATTTGCAGGCAGGGATGATATTGATTACCCGCTCCAGATTTCGACCCACAATCCTGCAAAGCCGTCGAAACTTCTGGCTTTTCTGAGGCTAACAGGAATAGGGATATTCATCGCGCTGCTGCCTCATTTATTTATACTGTCGGTTGCATCCATGGCGGTTCCATTCGTGTATCTCGCAGGAATCGTTTCGGTAATTGCGACTGCAAAATGGCCGCAGATGCTTTTTGATCTAATGGTAAAATACTTCAGATACCTTGCCAGGATTCTGACCTTTATGTTCGGGCTGGTGGACGAATATCCGTCGTTTAAATTCGATTAATTACCGACCAGGATCAAAATACCTGAAGGTGATTCTTTATTTGATTTGACTTTTTTTATTAAGGGGGGAATCTACCTGTACTGTTGACATTTCTGACATATAATAAAAAACATGTTTGTCCTTTCTCTTATATCCTTCGCCACCTCCATCCTGTATCTTTATTTTGGCTTCTATGTACTGTTACTGAACCCCAGGCTCCTGATCAACCGGCTTTTTTTTCTCATGAATGCAGGGTTTTGCGTCTGGGCATTCGGTTATACTTTTATCTTCATGACGGATAAAACCGCGGCCGCTTTTTTCTGGTACCGCTTTTCATCGATAGGCTGGTGTCTGGTTCCGGGAATTCTTCTTCATTTTATTATTGTTTATACTGAAAGAATCAAGCGCGGGTGGTTTTTTATCTTTCCTGCAATATATTTGCCGGGTTTGCTGTTTATATTCAGGTCTTTTACCGGTGTTCTTTATGCCGGGAGTTTCGAATGGACTGATTCCGGCATAATAGAAAGGGGGGCTGTTGATTCGCCGTGGTTCTGGTGCTACCTCGCATACAACTTCGCGTGCCTGTCTCTGTCTCTTGTTTTCACCCTGCGGTATTACAGGTCAACCATGTCATACAGGCAGAAAAAGCAGTGTCTGCTGATAATCATATCAATAGCTCTTCCAATGCTTTTTACCTACTTGTTCAACATTGCATCAGTCGTTTATAAACTTAACATCCCTGTAATCGGGCACGTTTCGTTCGTTTTAGGGGTTGCGGGAATGTGGTACGCGATAATAAAGTATAATCTGATGGCGGTTACCTCAACCCTTGCCGCTGAAAAAATCGTAGCGCATATGATGGACCTTTTTTTTCTAACGGATCCATCCGGAAAAATAATAAGGTACAACAACCAGGTCGAAAAAATACTCGGGTATGACATGAATGAACTCGTGGGAAGCGATTTCAAAAACATAACAGCAGGCGAGCCGGCCTTTGAATGGCAATTTGCCGGGCGGGATGCGGTTTTTAACAGGATGATGAACCTGGGAACCAGGTCCGGTCTTATCGTGCCGGTGAACATGTCGGCCTCCCTGATCCTGGATGATTTTAATGAACAAATCGGGGTCGTGATTGTCGGTCATGATATAAGGGAAAGGCTGGAGCTGGTCAGAAAAAATGAAATCATCGAACTGGAGCTCAGGCTTGCAAAAAAGATCCAGAAAAATATTATACCCTCTGTTTCTCCGGTTGTGCCGGGGATGGAAATTGCCATGGCTTACCGCCCAATGACGCATCTTGGAGGGGATTTTTATGATTTTTTAAAAGTCCGGGAATCCGATTTGCTGGGGGTTTTCATCGGCGACGTTTCCGGGCACGGTGTCCCGGCCGCATTGATAACCAGCATGCTTAAGACCCTTCTGGATGCCTCCGGTGTTACCAGGCTTACTCCCGGTAATCTTCTTAAATTCGTGAATGCGAGCATAATCGGCCAGATGGGCGGTAATTTCCTGACGGCTTTTTATTGCATGATCAACATAAAAGAAAAAAAGATGTACTATGCCAGGGGAGCCCATGTGTACCCTTTTCTGATCCGGGACGGCGGTATCATTGAACTGAAGTCCAGGGGAGGGCTTATCGGCGTGATGGAAGATGCTGTTTTCGAAGAAAAGGAAACGGATCTGAAGCCTGGAGACAGGCTGTTTCTTTTTACGGATGGTCTTCTGGAGGCGGAGAATTCCGGGAAGGAATTTTTTTCCGAACGGCTGCCGGATCTTGTCCTTGGGGCATCGTCCGGGAACGTCCATAATCTGGTTTCTGGAGTTATTGATGAGCTGATGAAATTCATGGGGGACAGGCATTTCGAAGACGATTTTTCCATGATAGGAATAGAAATCAAATGAGTCATTTGATGATTTTAATCCAGACCTCCCTTGTCCTGGGTCCGTCGAATTCGCAAAGGTAGATTCCCTGCCATGTGCCCAGGTGCATGTTTGAATTTTCAAGGATGACGGTTTCCGAACAGCCTACGAGAGATGATTTAATGTGCGCTGGTGAGTTTCCTTCGAGGTGGCTGAATTTCATTTCATCAAGACCGAGTGAAGCGAGACCGGCAATGATGTCTTTCCTGACGGCCGGATCGGCGTTTTCATTGATCGTGACAGCTGCGGTCGTATGCGGCGTGTAAATAACGGCCATCCCGCTCAATACGTTTTTTGATCTGACAATTTTAGCTACCTCCGGTGTAATATCCACCAGTTCTTCCCTGTATTTGGTTTTTACGGTTATGATGTCCATATCAGCCTTCAACGAATTCCCTTACGACCGTTTCAACGCTGTCAGCGAGGGTATTTAAATTATATCCGCCTTCAAGAAAAGCTATTATCCTTCCTTTTGAATGCGTTTTCGCAACATCGTGAAGCATCTTTGTAAATTGATGAAAAGATGCGGTTGTCAGCCTTATTGACGAGAGGGGGTCGGATTTATGCGCGTCAAAACCGGCTGAAATAAGAACGATTTCCGGCGAAAACCTGTTCAGCTCCGGGACTATCCTGTTCCTGAATGCGTCCAGGTATTGGTCATCTCCGCTGCCGGCACCCATGGGTATGTTGAGGGTGAAACCTTTTCCGTCGCCGGCTCCCTGTTCGTGGGATGCTCCCGTTCCGGGGTAATGGGGATATTGATGGAGGCTTATGTACAGGATGCTCCTGTCCTTTTCGAACGAATGCTGGGTGCCGTTTCCATGATGGACGTCCCAATCGACTATCGCTATTTTTTTTAATGAATGAACGGATTGCAGATATTTCGCGGAAATTGCGATGTTGTTGAATATACAGAACCCGGCAGCGTAATCGTATTCCGCATGGTGCCCGGGAGGCCTTACGGCGCAGAAACCCGCGGAAGCCTTTCCGGACATCACGGCATCGCACATATTGAGCGAGCCTCCAACCGCCATCAGGGCGACCTCAAACGATTTGCGGCAGACCACAGTATCCATGGAATCGAGGTATCTTTCCCCTTTTTCAATTTCCTTCTCTACCCTGGTTACGTAGTGCTTCGAGTGTATTGCTTCAATGTGCCTGTAATTTGGAATGGAGGGGTGAATTTTTATCAATGAATCGTAATATTCCTGTGATTTCAGCTTTTCGTTTATCGCGGTCAATCTTTCCGCCCTTTCTGGATGGCCGAAACCGGAATCGTGTTCGAGATATATTTTATCGTATAAATATGCCGTTGTTGCCATGTCATTGCCTGATATATAATCATTATATTACTGGATTGAAAAATGTCAAGAACCTTGACCATGTAAAAAATGTTTAAAGAAATGAGTTCTTGAAAATCATTATTGACTTTCTCGAACAAAAACATGAGCATACGCATATTTTTCAACCATGATACAGAAATTTTTCATATATTTATCAGGCAGGCTTTCCTTCGGTGCCGCGATTGCAATTTTTTCGACATCCTGGTCCTGGGTAGCATCATTTTATGGATTTTTTTTCGTATTTGCCACGGTCGCGATAAAACCGGACGATCTTATAATAATCATCGTGACACAGCTTCTTGCGACCGCTTGTGCCGTGCTTTCCCACCTGGTGCATTTCGGGCTGCTGCATAATTGGGGGCTTTCTGGATTTACCAAATCCCTCAGGCTTATAAACAAAAGCTACCGGGGAGTTTTCGATATCATCAGGGATTCAAGGTCTGACAGTTCAACACTCCTCAAGCTGTACAAATCCATCCTTTACCTTCCCATGATCAACCTTATAACGGCAGTGGCTTACGCTTATTTCGTGGTAGTAGTCCTTATCTTTCTGATGTATTATTTGAGCGGAAGCCCGGTAAATACCGCACTTACCGCGACTGGAGGCTCATTCGGTGCCATCATAATAGGATACTTTACCTACAATATTACGGAATACCTGTCAGGGCCCTATAAGCAGCTCATCGAGGAGGAGCTTTTCAACAGGAACAGGGATTTCAGGAACAGGTATTTTTTCAGCATCAAGTACAAGTCAATATTTACCCTGCTCCTGGTATTTGTCAGCATGATCATACTCATGGTCCTGATAAGGAGCAGCGAGAAATCCATGGTGCTGGTCATTACCTTCATTGTTCTCAGCGTTTCGGCAATAGGTTTTCTGATTTTTCTTTCCCTGAACACGATCAACATATCGCTGAAAAAAATCAACAGGGCGACCAGGGAACTGGCCTCCGGGGGACAGGGATTCTATTTCCCGAGTTTTTCCGACAGGGAGCTTGTAATTTTTTCAAATAATTATAATTCAGCAGCGGTTGAGATAAACGAAATCAGGGCTGATCTTGAAAAAAAAATCACGGAAAGGACGGAAGAACTCAAGAAAGCGTACGACAGCCTCAATTTCGTTTACAAGCAAATACAGGCGGACCTCCTGCTTGCAAAAAGAATACAGGATAAGATTATGCCGAAAGGTCCTGATAACCGTCCCGGGGTCGAATTTCTGCTGAAATATATTCCCATGAGCGATATCGGGGGGGATATTTATTGCATCGACAGGATAAGGGATGATTATTTAAGGATATTCATCGCTGATGCCATGGGACACGGGATCCAGGCTGCGCTTGTCACGATGATAATAAAAGCCGAATATGAAAAACTCAAGAAAACCGAAAAACCAGCCGCGTTCATCGAAAAATTGAACAGTTCTTTCATCAAGCTGTATAATTCTCTCAATGTGTTTTTTTCATGCGCGGTGGCGGATCTCGATTTTAATGACAGGACCCTGGAGTATGTTTCAGCCGGACATCCCGACCAGCTGTTCATTCGCGGCGATTCATTGGAGATACTGCCCCATACGGGGAGGCTGGTCGGAATCAAAAAGGATTCTTCATATTCAAGCATCAGGAAGAATCTTTTGAGCGGAGACAAGATTATTTTTTTCACAGACGGGCTGTACGATCAATTCAATGAAAACGAAGAAGCATTCGGCGAAACAAGAATCAAGGATATAGTATTGCGGGAAAACGGGAAGGGCATCAGTGGAATAATAGAAGCTATCTTCGGGGACCTTGCCGTTTTCATGGGAGGCGGAAGGAAGATTTCCGCGAACGATGATATAACGCTTATAGCGGTTGAAATTAAGGAATAGCAATTCAGGGATATCAAGGGTGAAGGAATTTTTTGGAAAAGAAGGGTGGCTGAAGGATTTTATTCCCGGATTTGAATTCAGGGATGATCAGCTCCGCATGTCAGAATTCGTGCTTGATTCCGTGGTGGATTTAAAAAATTGCATCGTTGAAGCGGGTACCGGCATTGGAAAAACCCTGGCATACCTGATACCGGTTGTTCAGTATGCGGTTGCCAATCAAAAAAAAGTCCATATATCCACAGAAACAAAGGCCCTGCAGAAGCAACTGGTTGAGAAAGACATTCCTATCGTGGAGGGTATTTTAAAAAAATCCGGTTGCCGGGATTTCAGGCATTCCCTGTGCCTCGGCAGCTCTAATTATCCCTGCCGCAGAAGGTTTGAAGCGCTCATGTCAAGGGGCAGATACAGGGCTGAGGACTCCGGTTTCATGGGGATTCTCAAGGAACGCTTTGATTCCGATTTGGTTTTTACAAGGTTTGATGTCAGGGTCCCAGGACGAGTCTGGGGGGAAATCTGCAGGGAGAGCGATGCCTGCGGGCACCAGAGATGTTTTTTTTCGAGACGCTGCCCGTATCTGCTCGCGAGAAAGGAATGGGCTGATTCGGATGTTCTAATAATGAACCACCACCTTTTTTTTACCAATATAGCCTCCGGCAGAAGCTACCTCCCCGCCGGCGACATTGCGGTTTTCGACGAGGCGCATTCCGTCGGGGAAATCGCGTCCTCACAGATGGGTTTTACGGCAGGCTACTTCGACCTCCTGGAATTGATGAGGATCATGACCGGATCATCGAAGCGGCGCGGTCTTGCGGATTTGATACCTGAAACGCAAAAGGCCGGCCAGGTGAAGAAACTTTGCGGGAAAATCATCACCGAATCCGGAAAATTTTTCGAGGGACTCAGGAGCAGGCTCGGAGGGGAAAGTTATTATACAAGGATCAGGGATGCGGACGGGCGCGGGACTGCCATTGTAGGCCTCGTCAAGGACCTGATGGTGATACTCGCCGGCGTGGATGATCTCGGGGATGCCGAAGAGCACGCGAGGATGGAATTCGACATAATAAGAGGCAGGATTTTTTTGTTCCAGGAAGCTCTCGGATCCTTCGTCCACAGGACATGCGAGGGATGGGTCTACTGGATTGAGAGGGACAAAAACGACATTCTGGGGGACGTGGTTCTCAAGGGACAGCCGGTGGACGTATCGGTGCCCATGAGGGAATCCGTATATTCATCATATGATTCCTGCGCCTTCGTCTCCGCGACAATAACTGTTGAAAAGGATTTTTCTTTTTTCGCGTCGAATCTCGGGCTCGATTCCTACAGGTCGATTTCAATAGATTCCACTTTTTCCTTCAGGGACCAGGTGGTGCTGTATATTGACGGCGCGTCCGCATTGCAGGAAAATCCGCAGAACACGGAAAGGATAACCGGGATTTCTTCTGAGATAATAAAGATGATGAACGGCAACTGTCTCATGCTTTTTACTTCATATAAAATGCTTGGAGAGACTAGGGAACTGCTCGGGGACATGATCGACCATGAAATATACTCCCAGGACCTTTCATCCGCGTCAGAGGCCTTCGACATGTTCGTAAACGGTGAAAACTCGGTCCTGATGGGGACCCAGTCGTACTGGCAGGGGATCGACCTCCCGGGAGATTTGCTGAGGAGCGTTATCATGGTCAAGCTTCCTTTCGCTGTGCCCAATTATCCGCCCTGCGAAGCCAGGATCGAAATGATCAGGGAGGCCGGGGGCAATCCTTTCCTTTCATACCAGGTGCCTGAAGCCGTGATAAAATTCAGGCAGGGATTCGGCAGGCTGATAAGGAGCAGGAGCGACAGGGGCATTGTTGCCGTTCTGGATTCAAGAATTCTGCATAAATCCTACGGAAGGGTGTTCCTGAAATCGCTTCCCGAGTGCAGGGTGGTTTATACGCTGGATGATCTTGCAAGGGCCTATTCGGCACTTGATGGCGTCAAAGCTTCTTTATGATTATCATAGTTTTGTCGTCGTCGGTGGTATAATCTGAAAGGGCGTTCAAAATATTATTTTTGATTTCCTCGATCCGGTTTTTCGCTGAAAAGGAGAACACGTTTATAAGGTTCTCGATGTCGAACATCTTGAGGTTTTTGTCCCGGGCCTCTATCAATCCGTCGGAAAACAATAATACTACGTCTCCGCTGTAGAGACGGAATTCAACGTCCCTGTTGAATTTACTCAAATCATCAACCACGCCCAGCCACATGCCCGATGTTTTAATGACCTCCACTTCGGCCCTGCCGTTCCTGTAGACAAGGATATCCAGATGGAGTCCCGAATGTACGACCCTCCCGTCTTCATAGAAGTTCAGTGCGGTCATGGTCATGAATTTATCTTCATCAAGCTTTTTAATATTGTAGGTTATGCCCTTGTTTATTATTTTAAGCAGGCCGGTGGGTTTTATCAGCGGATTTTCCCTGATTATAGATTGTATCGTCGACTGGACCATCATCATCACGAGCCCCGCCGATACTCCGTGTCCGGAAACGTCGCCGATGAAAACCCAGTCGGAATATTCCGTGTTTATCACGTCGTAATAATCTCCGCCGACTTCTTCGGATGGAATCATGTGCCCTATGACTTCGTAACCCTTCATCGTGGGCCTGTCCGGTAGAAGGACCGTCTGGATTTTTTTCGCCAGCTTCATCTCGCCCCACAACTGGTCCCTTACCTCCTCCAGCTCAGCGGTTCTTTTTTTTACCATTGCCTCGAGGTTCGAATAAAGCCTGGCATTGTCGATGGATATTGCGACCTGAGTGGACAGGACCCTCAGGATTTTCAGTCTCTCCTGTGTAAAAACGCCGGTGCTCAGGTTGTTCTCAAGATAGAGGATTCCGGAAAGCTTCCCCTGGTTTATTATCGGGTCGCACAGGATGGATTTTGGCTTCATTTTCCGGATATATTCGTCCCCGGAAAAGATGCCGTCGTTTGACGCGTCGCTTAATATTACGCTTTCCTTTGTCCTGGCCACATAATAAACGATCGCGGATGAGAGGTCTTCGCTGTTTTCCACAGGGACCGATTGGAGCAGGTTTATTTTTTCGTTGTTTATGTCTGCATTGGCCTCTATTAACAGCATCCCGTCCTGCTCGAGGATCAGAAACCCTTTTTCCGCGCCGGCATTTTCTACCGCTATGATCATCAGATTCATGAGGAGTTTTTCGAGAACGATTTCACTTGAAATGATCTGCGAAGCCTTCATTATTGTCGATATGTCAAGCACGTCCGACGACCCTTCCGACGTTCCTGAATCTGTCGAAAAGCTGTCGTCCATGGAATTCTTTTGCCTGTAAAGAAGTCCGGGGTGATGCTCCTCCAGATCCTTTACCTTTGCTGTTGCGCCCCATTTGGTGTAGCAGTATCTGGCCCGGGAAAGATAAATTTTCGCAATTTCATCATACCCAAGCCCCATGTAATATTTTGAAGCAAGCTCGTTTGCGAGGGCCTCGTTTTGAGTATAGCCGCTCTGTGAGGCTGAAATGATGGAATCGTGATACAGCTTCATCGCCTTTTCCTTTTGATTAAGCAGAGAAGCTTTTTCAGATTCTATAATGAGATATTTGTGAAGAAAATTATCCGGGCAGTTTTCAGCCCATTTCTTCATTTTTTTCTGGTTTTTCCCCAACGTTTTCCATTGCACCCTTTTTTCATGATCGAACAATGTGGGCAGATAGGCCGTTATGGCCAGAGAGTAATAAAAATAAAATTCAGCCACGTGAAGGTTTCCCATGGGAATGTTTACTATCGATTCAAGTTCCTTTCCGATGACAAGGCAGTCATGAAACTGGCCGAATATGTAAAGGATTTTCATTTTCAACAGAAGGTGATAAAACAGATCAAGCAGGTTGTCTCCGCTCCTTATGTCTGACAGCCTTTTTTCCTCGCTGTAGTTTCCGCCGTTCATGGTCGATTTGCCGTCAGTCAGCCCCTTCATAACATGGAACAGCCTGTTGTTATCGGCATAGTTATTCATGATGAAAGGATCGTTCGTTTTTTTCTGGAATTCGGCATAGGCGCCGTATTCCTTGAAAATTTCATCAAGATTGTCCCCGGTCATTGTTCTTGTCATTGTCCAGACGTTAATGCTGTGCCCTGCGTACATCATGTCGCCTGATTCGAGGCCCTCCATATAGGCTTTTCTTGAGAACTTGATGTCATTTTTCGCATGGTTTCTCCAGTGCTGGATGAAAAACGCATAAGTGTGATTAACCTTGCACATTATTTTTTTATTTTTAAACCTGTCGTTCAGGGCGAGGGCGGCTTCGGCTATTTCCTGGCCTGATTTATAATCGCCGAGGGCTGAACCGATAATGGTGGCATATGCCATGAAAGCGAAGGCCGAGGAATTGGAGATGCCGTTTTTTAAATAAAAATTCACGAACCTGGTTACAATAAACGCGAACAAATCCGGGCTTATGTAGTATGAGGGCGTGCCCACGCTGTTTATCAAATCGGTAATCGAGAGCTTTAAGGGATCATTTAATTCATGGATGTCCGGGATGTTTTTTATGCCGATTTTTTTTATATAAATTTTTGATTTTATGATTTCCAGGAGAAGGGAAAGCTTTGAAGGCTTCATGGACAGCTTTATCCCCAGAATCTTCAGGCCTTTCAGTCCGAGATCGACTGCCTCACGCATTTTTCCTTTTGTAGTGTAAAGGACCACCATTATGTTATAGACGGAGGCCTTTTCAGTATCCGTCCTGGCATTATCCAGGATTATCATAAAGAGCTTTTCCGCATCGGCGAAATTTCCGTTGAGATATTCGCATTCCATGAGTTCCCTGTGTATTTCGAATGTCGTCCGGTATTCAGAGTACCATGATTTCGAATCAAGCAGGGAAACCGCGGCTTTAAGATAATTGCGCGCAGAGGAATAGGCCGTTGAGTCTTTCGCTTTTTTCCCTGCCAGCAGGTTTAGTCCGGCAATCTTCATCCTTTCACTGTCGGAAGCGATTAATTCCAGGCCCAGGTTCAACTGGTTAACTATATAGAATATGTTGTCGCCAAGATCGCTTTCGGCGCAATTGTCGAGCACGGTGTTCCCGATTTTATAATGCATGTTTATTTTATCCCGCTCGGGGATGAGGGAGTATGCCGCTTCCTGTATCCGGTCGTGATGGAACATGTAGAATTTATTTGTAAGGCTTATCAATCCTTCTTCCATCGCGGTGTTGAGATCGTTAAGCGTTTCATCTACGGTTTTACCGGTGATTATTGAAAGGGTTTCGAGCTTGAACCTGTTTCCGATGCAGGAACAGAGCTTGAGTATGGCCTGGGTCTTTTCCGGCAATTTGGAAATTTTTTCAGCCATCAGGTTGACGACGTTGTCCGTAACCTGCATAATGTCAATATCCTCTATGTTCCACATCCATCCCTTGCCGGGAACAAGCTTAAGTATCTCGCCTTCATAAAGCGCTTTCAGGAACTGGTTTATGAAAAAAGGGTTGCCGTTTGTTTTTTTATAAACCGTTTCGGCCAGCGGTCTGGACGTGGCGGCATCGCATTTCAGGAAATTGAGGATCAGCCTGTTTATGTCATCCGGACCAAGAGGGTTCAGGCGGATCGGGGTCATCCTTATGCCGCTTTTTTTTATATCCTCGATAGACCTGTTCAATGGATGATCCGCGTATACCTCCGAGTCCCTGAAGGAGCCGATAAGCATGAAATGCCTCAATTCCATGTCGGTGACCAGGGTCTTGATCAGGTTGAGGCTCGCAGGGTCTATCCACTGGAGGTCATCCAGAAAAAACACTACCGGATGATCGTGCTGGGAAAAAACCGAGATGAATTTTTTGAAGATGAAATTGAACCTGTTCTGGGTCTCGTTCGGTCCCAGCCCGAGTACGGGCGGCTGCTTGCCGATGATCATTTCAATTTCGGGGATGACGTCGGTGATGATCTTCCCGTTTGCGCCGAGCGCCACGTTAAGCAGTTCTTTCCATTTTGAAATCTGTTCCTTGCTTTCCGAGAGTATATGCCGGGACAGCTGCTGGAAGGCCTGTATCAATGAACTGTATGGGACTTCGTTCCTGAACTGCTCGTATTTGCCTGTTATGAAATAGGCCCTTTTTGTTATTACATATTTATGGAGCTCGTTTATAAGGGCTGACTTGCCGACCCCCGGGGGCCCGGAAACGAAAACTATTTCGCTGTTTCCCTCGCTTATCCTGTTGAAAACCTCGATCAGTATTTCAATCTCTTTCTGTCTTCCGACGAGAATCTGCGGTATGTTGAATTTCAGGGAGATGTCTTCACTTGCAAGTTCGAAATTTCCGATCGATCCGGTTTTGCTCAGCTGGTCCCTGCATACTATCAGGTCTTTCATGAGACCGTAGCTGTTCTGATACCTCTCTTCGGCCGTTTTAGCGAGGAGCTTCAGGATGATGTTATTGAGCTGACCGGTTACGGCGGGGTTGATTTCGCCGGGGGGAATCGGTTTTCTGGCGATATGTGAATGGATGAGTTCCATGGGATCCTTTGAAATGAAGGGTACATTTCCGGTCAGCATTTCATAAAAGGTGATCCCGAGAGAATAGATGTCGGTCCTGTAGTCTATGGCCCTGTTCATCCTTCCGGTCTGTTCCGGCGACATATAGGCCAGGGTTCCGGTGATGACTTCCGGATTGTAGATTTCGTCCCTTGAATGAGTGAGTTCGGATGCAATTCCGAAATCGGTTATTTTTAATTTTTTTGTGTCTGGATTTATCAGGATATTGTGGGGTTTGATATCCTTGTGAATGATGCCCTTTTCATGCAGTTCGCCGATGATTCCTGCGATGATGATCGAAAAATCAAGGAAAGTACCCGGCGACATCTTGTTTTCGAGGATATATTTCTTCATGGAGATGCCGCTGAAGTCCTCGAGTATTATGGCGAAATTATTTTCGAAATTTATAATATCATAAGTTTTGACTATCCCGTCCATATCCAGTTTTTTTATGATTTCGTATTCCTGCCTGAATCTCGCAGTTTCAGACGGCGACGGGTAAACGTTTTTCAGAACCTTGATGATATATTTTTTTTTGTCCCGCTCCTTCTGGGCCCGGTAAATAATGGACTTGCCCGTTTCAGAGATTTTTTCAATTACCGTGTAGTCGGATATTGTTTTCATGGCGTTCCGGATTCCGTTATAATATAACGAAAAAGATAATTGTCAATATTATTAATTGTTGACCGGCGCTGCTATCGGGTCCGGGTTTTAGACGGGTTGACGGTCAGGGACACAAAACGATGCCTTTGGCCCAGAGGCATTCGCCGCACGGGGTCAAATTATAATAGCAGTCTTTTATGTCGACGGTTCTGTGGTGGCATCTTTCCGGGTCGGCACAGGTTGAGCAATCAGGATAATCAAAATATAAAAAAGAATTCCGGAAGGTTCTAAAATCTTCCTTTTTCCATATTTC
Organism: Spirochaetota bacterium; assembly: GCA_025457915.1. Taxonomy (GTDB): domain Bacteria; phylum Spirochaetota; class UBA4802; order UBA4802; family UBA5550; genus JALOTL01. The sequence continues at coordinate 252,895 of JALOTL010000001.1, forward strand.
AGCCAGGGTTTCTTTTTTAATGTTACCGTAATGCCGCTTCAAGTGGGTCCTTGATAATCCGAAATAGAAAGCATTATGCGTATGGGCCAGTTCGGGACATGGCGAGATATCGCCGCCGGATGTTATGAAGACCGTGCCCCTTTCTATAAACGGGCAGTTTCTATCCGTATCCGCCTTCTGTGATGCGACAGTCAGGCTGTTTTCGGAGATTTCCTTTTTTAACATTTTTTTTAAATCTATTTCCGGCCTGTCAAAAACAGTGTAAAGGATTTCGTCCTTCATGTCCCGGGTATAGGTGAAAATGTTGGTAACTATGAACCTGTCAATACCGGCCCACCTGCCGTAGGAAATTATATCCTTTATGTGATTGTAATTCGACCTGGTCGCCACCACCTCGATTCCTATCTCGGGAAAGGGTCTGCCCGATGCTTTTTTCATGCGTATTAATTGCTCCAGGTTGGATTTGAACGCGGATGCGCTGGATCCCCGCCTGACGGCCTTTCCGCCGCCGGAGATATCGTCATCCCATGAAACGAACACGCTGTCCAGCTCCAGATTTATTATCAGCCTTGATATTTTTTCTTCAAGGAAGCTCGCGTTGGTAACAAGCAAAATTTTTTTTCCAGTTCCCTTTAGAAGCTTCAGTAATTCTCCCGCACGGGGATTGCACAGCGGTTCGCCGAATCCGAGAATGACGATCCTTTCGAGGAATGGAAGGCCTTCGATCATGGGCAGAAGACGCTTCATCTTATCCAATGAAAAATCAGATGGTTTCAGACCGACAATGGAATTTCTGGCGCACGTTTTACAGGAGAGGTTGCATTTCGATGAGAGTTCGATATAAAGCTGGCGGATTTCATCGGAGACAAACGGTGTTTCTTTCCTGAAAAGCCAGCTGAAAAATTTTTTTTCGCTTCGCCCCGGCATTTTGCTTACCTGATAATAAAATCCTGGTCCGCATTCAGTGACCCGGGAAGCGTGTTTATGAATTTTTTTATTTCATCCCTTACTTCCCTGTAGTGGGCCATCGCCTCTTCCCTTGTTTTCGCGGCGGTACCAAGGGCCGGGGGATCTTCGAATCCCCTGTGGATGATCCTTGCCGGGCCTGGGAATACCGGGCAGGTCTCTCTTGCGTTTCCGCACAGGGTGACGACGATATCGAAAGCTGTATCAATGATCTCATCCACGTGCTTCGCCCTCTGGCCGGATATGTCGATTCCTATTTCATTCATCGCTTCCACTGCGAGAGGGTCGATCGTTTGCGGTTCGGTGCCGGCGGAAAACGGTTCAATTTCCGTTCCTTTTAAATGCCTTGCAAGGCCTTCTGCCATCTGGCTACGGCATGAATTTCCGGTACAGAGGAACAGGATTTTAATTTTTTTTGACATATCTTCTGTTAATCGTTTCAACTGATTATTTCAATAATTAAATAATGGTAATGCTTCGATTCAGGCCCGGGCGACGGGGTCATATAAAATACAGGATCTATTTGTATTTGCAAGCAAGAAATAAAATAAATTTATGGTTTGGATAAAGACTTTATTCAGTTGATAGAGATTTTCAATTTTTGTGCATAAATCGTGGATGTATTTTGCTAATTGAATCTGGGTTGTTTAGACGTTGTTATTTAAATTGATGTCCCTTTTCCTGTTATGAAGTTCAATGCAGATAAATGCAGTGGCCGGCATGCTAAGAAACATTCCAATGCAGCCGATGGCCGATTTTATCAGTTCGCTTAATACCGGGTTGTAATTTAAAATAAGCCAAAATGGCATTCCCGGGTCCAGGCGCATTGCAATAAGCAGTACCATGGGGAGAGCACTGCCCACATAAGCAAAAAGCAGGGTATTGACGGTGGCACCGAGCATGTCGGAACTTACGGTGATTACGGATTTGAATGCTTCTTTGGTTGTGATGCCCGGGTGGACCCGAAAAATTTCTTCCGTCGCCGATGAAATCGAAATGCACACGTCCATTATTGCTCCGAGAGCCGCTATTACGATACCCGCAAGTGCGAGACCGTGAAGATTAATTTCAACAGTTGAAGCGTAAAATACGGTCATCATTTCATCGGTTACAATTCCGGAAAGATGCATCATCCATCCGGAAAACAGTGCGAGTATTGTGGCGAGTATCACGCCGGAAGAAGCGCCCAACACCGCGGCAATTGTTTTTTTCTGAAATCCCAGAATAATCGGTATGGTAATAAAGATTGCGAACAGTGAAATTGCAACTGCTATCGGCAATGGAGAGTATCCTTTAAGTGTAAGCGGTATAAGAATACTGAATATGAGAAAAATTGTCGCGATAAGCGAAAATATCGAAAAAACACCCCTGAGACGGCCTACCAGGATAATTGATGAGAACAGCAATACTCCCAAAATTAATATTCCATAGGTATTATCCACATCGTAAATTGAGATATATTCGATATCATCGGCGCCTTCAGCTTTTGATATGCCGATAAAAACAGTGTCGCCTTCATTGTAAAATATATCTTTTGGCATATCATCCTCTCCTCGATAAACGGCTATATGTTTTTTTCCTTTTCGTTCACCGTTAATAATCAACAGATGTACCTTGATTTCTACAGAGCCGGATGATTTATCATCGAGTTTAACGCGCTCTATTTTTATAACCCTGGCGCGGGCAAAAGATCGAGAATCATGATATGAATTTTTTTCTTTGCCATAAGAAGGATGGACATAAAAAAACATGATCGATATAATAATGAGAAATAAACCCGCGCATGAAAATTTTTTCGTGTAAGATGTAAATGGTTTCATTGTATTTCTTCAATGGCCTTTTATTATTTTTCGAACTTCTCCCCAGTCGTTTATCAGATACTCATTTCCGTTTATTTTAACATTGGCCAGACCGGCTGAAAAATCACCGGCTGAAGTGAATTGCGGACAAATAACAAAACATCCATTAGTATTTATGTATCCCCATAGATTTCTTCCTTTTTCTGTTACCATGACAGCCGCGAGACAATAAGAGAAATCATGAGCGTTTGCGAACTGTGCAGAGACAACAAAATTTCCTTTTTTATTTATATAGCCGTATTTCCCGCATGTTTTCACCCGCGCAAGATTATCGCAGAAATTGTAAGCTTCATCAAATATCGGTGGTATCATGCATCTGCCTGAATCGTTTATGTAACCCCATTTCCCATTTTTATTTTGTAAAGGTTGTAAGACGGAATCATTGCTTGAGACAGATTCAACACCAATAAAAATCAATCCAACAATTATAAAACACTTGGCGATCATAAAGGTGCCTCCTTGGTCAAGTTGTTAAACGGTAAAAACAAATTTGATAAAAGGCGTTTTTTTTTCGTTGCATTAATATCACCAAAATCGTCAGGATATAGAGGCGCATAGCTGGATGATCTGAATTATAGAAATTTGTATTATGCCTGTACGTATTCATAACAGTATTAATGATCGCAGACGTTTGACCCTGCATTTAATTGCCCCCAAAGAAAATCCTCGACAATATTAATTGGATTGCCTGCCAGGGCTCCGGTCACAACTTTGATGTCGTTTTCTTTGAAAATTTTTATTGCCTGTGAACCCATGCCGCCGGTGATTACACATTTTACGCCCTTTCCGGCGAGCCAGCTCGGCAGCATACCTGGTTCATGAGAAGGAGAATCAAAATATGAAATGGAAAGAATTGTTTTTTTACTCTCATCAATAAGGAATATGGCAAATTTTTCACAATGCCCGAAGTGCTGGCTGAGAATGCAACCGGTAATGGGAACTGCAATTATCATTTTTTCACTCCTTTTATATTTTTTTTAAACTCCGTTTTTTTCATTACTGAGATTATATGAAATGTGGCTTCATTAATGTTTGTCATATTTGCATCTTTTTCGCGCACTTTCAAAACACTGTTGTTGATTAAATGGGAATGGAAGAAATACGCTATAAAGTGAACACTTGAACGTCCGTATTGTTTAATAAGCGCAAGAAGAACGGCAATTATACCGGATGAACCGATGCCGGTCGGACATCCGCAACTGCCGCAAAATGGACAGGAGCTGTTGAGAACAATAGCTCCGGTAAAAATAGACCACAACGCAAAAAAGCGAATTATTGCATTACCAACGGCACTTTTAAAATTAATTTTTTTTACTGCCTCATAAACCGTTGGATTGTATTCAGTCATGTAGTCATGGCATAATCTTAATGATGACTTACTCATTCAAAATCTCCATTATTCATCAAAAATTTCCTTTTTTGCTTTGCAATGAATCAGCAATATCCGAAAAAACTCGTTGTGCAGTCGTTGTGATGCCAGCCCCATCATTGTAGAATGGAGTCCCCGCATCGCTTTTTTCAACAATTCCAATATCAATAGGGATTGAACCGAGAAATGGAACATTCATGTCAAGCGCCATGTTCCGGCCACCGCCGCTTTTAAAGATTTGGGATTCGTTTCCGCAATGCGGGCATATAAAACCACTCATGTTTTCTATCACGCCGATCACCGGCATGTTAAGCTGGCGGCAGAAAGTGATTGATTTGCGCACATCGACAAGTGCCACATCCTGTGGCGTTGTAACTATCACGGCTCCCTCTGGCTTTTCCATCAACTGGCATACGGAAAGCGGTTCATCGCCGGTACCCGGAGGAGAATCGACGATCAGATAATCCAGATTGCCCCAGAGAACATCTTTTAAAAACTGTTTGATGATGCCGTATTTTAAAGGACCGCGCCAGATTACGGCGTCGTCCGTTTCGGAAAGCATAAATCCGACCGACATTACTTTTAGAAAATCATCATATTCAACCGGCAATATCTTGCCGTCATCTGTACCGAATAATTTTGAATTCTCGAGCCCGAGGAGTTTGGGGACGCTCGGCCCGTGAATATCTATATCCAGCAGCCCGGTTTTAAACTTTTTTCTGGCAAGGGAAACCGCCAGGTTTACGGCCACGGTGCTCTTTCCTACGCCGCCTTTACCCGAGAGGACGACGATCTTATGAGCGATTCTGGACATGTTATCTTTAAGGGCCTGGTTTTCCTCGGCGTCTTTGACTGCCTTGACTGTATCGATGGGATTTGCTTCAAAGAGTGTCCCATTTTTGTCCTTTTTATTAAACATAATTTTTTCTCCTTAAAATTCATTCTCAGTATTCTATATGGTATTTCACCCGCCTTTTTTCATTGATTCAGAAATTAGTCAGAAAACTGCATCGGATACCTCCTCCCATAATTTTGTAATTGCAGCTGCAGCAGGGCCATTTGAATACTCAACCACGCTTTTTCCCGCAATTTGGGCATGGATGACATCGATGTCATACGGAATTTCCATAAGCATTTGAACATCATTCGTTCTGCATAATTCATTAATTTCATGTTTTTTTTCGCAGTTTATGTCTGCTTTGTTTACGCAGACGGAAGTTTGAACACGGAAATGACGTGTAAGTTCAAGGATTCGATTGAGATCGTGAATCCCCGCGACCGTCGGCTCGGTGACGATAAGCACATGAGTCGCTCCGGTTATGGTCGCAATAACCGGGCACCCTGTACCCGGTGAACCATCGACAATAATAAGGTTATGGCTTTTCTTGTAGGCAATCTCCCGGGCCTTTTGCCTGAGAATCGTCACAAGCTTACCCGAATTCCCCTCTGCGATGCCGAGCTTTGCTCGCACCAGGGGACCGTATGGAGTCTTTGATATGTACCATCTGCCGGAGATATGATCATTCATTTCAATGGATTTACTGGGACAAAAAAATGCACAAACCCCGCAACCCTCACAGGAGAGGTCATCAACTTTATATAAGTCATGTATGGCATTAAAACGGCAGTAGGAAACGCACAACCCGCATCTATTGCAGCTTTCTGCATCAATTAATGCTTTTTTCCCGCCGATAAACTCGCCTGACTCGATTATTGTATCATTCAAAACAAGATGAAGATCCGCTGCATCGACGTCGCAATCAGCCATGACTTTGTTTACCGCAAGAAAGGAGAACGCAGCGGCGATGCTCGTCTTACCCGTGCCGCCCTTTCCGCTGATTACTACAAGTTCTTTTATCATAGTGATACGTCCGCAGCTGTTTTTTCCATGATATGGTTTACAATACGATCAAACTCATTCGAATAATTGTCCAGTATGTATGATGAGCAATCTCCCCTGGAATATTCCTCGGCGATTCGTTTGATGTTTGATATACGGGCGAGAATCTCAATGTCATTTTTTTTGCAATACTTTTCGACATCATCATTCCCGATTCCAGCTCTATTGATGACAACTCCAAAAGGAAGAGAAAGCGCTTTCGCCATGTTAACGGCAAGGCGGAGGTCATTCAGGCCGAACGGTGTTGGTTCGGTTACGAGCACAAGGAAATCACACCCCCTTACGGATTCGATGACCGGACATGATGTTCCCGGCGGGCAGTCGATGATTCGCACATCGGCGTCGTGATGCAATTTTTTCATGTCTTTGATGAGAGGCGGAGACATGTGCGCGCTGATGTTGAGACGGCCGCCTGCAAAGTCTATACCGTGTGCGGAACCGCTTTCAATAACTCCGATCTTCTTTGGTATTTCGATTATCGCCTTTTCCGGGCAGACGTGAAAACACCCTCCGCATGAGTGGCACATGTCAGCAAGAACAAGCGGTTCACCCTTGATGATGGCGATGGCGTTATACGCGCATATTCGTTCGCACTCGCCGCAGCCCGTGCATAAAACATGGTCAATCGACGGTATCAGCACTGAAAAATTTTCTGTTTTTGCAATAGGCGCCCTGAGGAAAAGATTGACGTTGGGCTCCTCGACATCGCAGTCGAGAAGGGCTATGCTTGAACCGCCCAGTGACATATACAATGCGAGGGAAACAGATACGGTTGTTTTCCCCGTACCGCCCTTACCGCTAGCCACTGCAATATTCATTCCATTTCCTCATTAAAACTCGAACATCGCACCTACTGAGGCGATCGCAAACTTGTTTTTAAATTCCGCAGCAAAACGACAGGCGGTTTTAAAACCCGTGCAGTGTGATACCGCAATTGTATTTACCCTGTGCCATTTCAGTGCATCTATTGTACGTTCGATATAGACATCCGGAGCGCTTTCCAGATGGGTCCCTCCGATAACCGCATGGATCATATGGTGGCTGAGATGCTCCGACGAATCATACAATATTTCGATGATGCCTGCGTGGGCACACCCCAATAGTACCACGGGCCCTGATTCTGTTTCTACAATAACAGTGAGATCATCACTAAACTTGTCGTCGAGTAATTCATTGTTTTTCTTCTGTTTCAGTCTTAAGTCCCATGATTTCCATTCTGGTGGATGCTTTATTTCGGTGATCGCTGAAATTGTTTTGGTGATTTTTGTTAATCCTATGACATCTTGAAAAACGGCTCCGGCCTTTTCATATTCTTCCCTGGACGCCCTCATGCCGATGGGAATTTCAATCTGGTCGTTTCCGGTCGGCATAAGCGCACGTTTGTCGTTAAAGGCGTCGGGATGAAGAAATACTGGCGTTTTATCTCGGCGGTTCTGCAATACAGCAAGCAGACCGCCGGTATGGTCGTAATGCCCGTGGCTGAGGATTACACGCTGAATGGCGTTTATATCCTTTCCCATGGTTTTAAGATTGTTGACGATGCCAAACCCCTGCCCGGTATCGAAAAGTGTTGTATCCTCATTTTCAATGAGAATTGACAGACCATGCTCGGCAATGAGGGGAAATGGAACATGTACGCTGTTTTCACAAATTATGGTTATTTTTGTCTTCATGAAATCATTCCTTAGTAATATAAGTGCGTGAAATTAATGCTGTTCCTCCGGGCAGATGACAAGTATACCAGGAAGAACAGCGGAGATATTATGGTTTATAGAATCAATCACTCATTTGTCTCGATTTTCATTAGACGTGCTTTGACGTCTTCCAGGGCTTTTGTAAAAAATTCAGATTGAATTTTCAGAAGATTCACCTCTTCCTCATTCATATTACCTGTCGAACCGCTTGAAACAATGGTTCTGAAACGCATCCAACCTGGCAATCCGATTGCCTGGAACCAGTGGCGAAAACCATGTCTTCGGCCGCAGCAACCTGTCCCGCCGAAACGGCCTTCTCCGGCATCACCATATCCGGTGGAAGTATTCCTCCCGCAGTACCCGGCTCCTCGGCCAGTCATTGACCCCATACCCATGGGACCAGTTTTATCTCTTCGTGGCATTGTTTTAACTCCTTAAAATAATCTTGTTTTAATATTGTGCTGTCGCTCTTTGACCACTCCACTTGGGAACCCCCAGTTCATCTCGTAAAACAAGCAGCTTGCCGTTCTTTTTTATGACGGAGGCTATTATTACATATTCTCCATTGTGTTTCACTTTTGATCCGGTTATTTCGACTTTGTCATTTTTATATATTTTAATTTCCTGTTTTTCAATATAACAGGTTGGACCAAGGTGAACCGTGATATTATCGTTCCCGGTTTTAACCCTGAGGTGAATGCCGCAAAAAGGACCTGTTTTTAAAGTGGTTTTAATTATATCCGTCACTTCAGCTTTTATTGTCACAACGGTTGCTGGATTAAAATTATTTCCTTCCTTTATGCCCGCCATTCTTCCTTTGCCTTGTTGTGAATTTGAAACTCCAAATGGTATGAGGAGAAAGATGATAATGATCCAAATTGTTCTGATAAAAAAATTCATGAGATGCACCTCCGGAAAATTTATTCAATGAAATTAGTAAAAGAATAATTGATCAGTAATATTAAGATTGCCCATGACCTTCTAAATTGTCTCCTGATGTCTTTTTCAATATGCCTGATTGATATTTTCCAATGGCATCCTTCACTGTTCCCTTTACCCCGGTAAAAACATCAATATCAGCGGCTGCTAAAGCGGAATATGCTTTGGTGCCTACATTGCCGGTAATGAGCGATTTTATGCCGGAATTTATCACAGTTTTTACCGCCTGAATGCCGGCGCCTTGAATTGAATCAAGGCCCTGGGAATTTTCTATAAAATCAAATTCCTCGGAATCAAGGTCATAAATGATGAAACCTTTCGCACGTCCGAAACGATCATCTACTGATGATGAAAGGTCCCGGCCGTCACTTGTTATCGCTATTTTCATTCTTTTCCTCATTAATTTTATTTTTATAAACCCGTTTTCTGCGGTTCTTTCCGGTACACCTGCCTCGACCCATTCCATGCCCGCATGCGGATGCTTCCGAATTTGAAGGATTGAGTGCGTCCTTGATGTAGAGATCGATGACATCGTCGATCTCACCATTTACCCATGAAATGAGGCGCATTCCAATTTCAGATATAACATGAGAAACAAAGCCGCTCACGGCGCTTCCGATTATCACGGAAACGCCGAGTTCTTTTAGTTTTTCAATCCTGAGCCGCTCACAATCGGCATGGACGTTCACGATCATCTTCTGACTGATCTCATTGTCCACGATTTCGAAAATTACGAATCTATTTGCGACATCAAGAAGAGGGGATATGCGATCTTGAAATACCGGTATTGCGACCAATTCGTTTTTCATACTTATCATAGTTGCAAGGACCGTGCCAGACAGGAGGGAAGGATGTGATTATTTTAAAATAATCATAGGATTTGAGGGACTGGGATGAAAAAATGAAAAACAGGCAAATATAGTTTATAAATTACACATCAGCAGGAAAAAATAAATTAAAAATTTTAACAATGATCTTTGGATTTAACGGATAAAACCATTCAATGCAAACAGAACTACTGCAAAATGCAATGGCATGAAACAATTATCATTGCATTTTGCAAAACTCATGACGCGGTATAATCAATATTATATTTTTTCATCTTTCTCCAGAGAGTGGAGGTGTCGATGCCAAGATCCTGAGCTGCTTGTGTCCTGTTTCCTTCGTGCTTCTCCAGAGCCCTTGTGATATAAATATGCTCCATATCGGCAAGTGTCAATTTTGAATCAATGGGAAGACCGCCACTTCTGAGCTGGCGCGGGAGATGCACGTTTTGAATATATGATTCGCGGCACAACACAAAAGAATGCTCAATTATGTTTTCCAGCTCACGAATATTTCCCGGGTAGTTATAATCCATAAGTACGTTCAACACATCATCGGAAACACCTTCGATATGTTTCCCCTTGAGAGCGTTGTACTTTTTTATAAAGTGGTTTACCAACAGCGGTATGTCTTCCCTGCGGTCAGAAAGGGGAGGTATTCTGAGGTTTATCACATCGAGTCGATAAAAAAGGTCTTCTCGGAAGGCTCCCTTTTTTACTTCCTCTACAAGTAACTTATTAGTGGCGGCAATGACGCGGACATCGGCTTTTAACATACTGGTGCCGCCCAGGGGTTCGTATTCTTTTTCTTGTAAGAATCGGAGGAGTTTCGCCTGGATCGTCAGCGACAAATCGCCTATTTCATCGAGGAAAAGGGAACCACCCTCCGCAAGGAAAATTTTACCCGGCTTGTCTTTTTTCGCGTCGGTAAAAGCCCCGGCTTTATAGCCGAATAGCTCGGATTCGAGCAGATTATCAGGAACAGCGGCGCAGTTGATGATTACGAGCGGTTTTAATTTCCTCGCGCTTAAAGAATGAATGGCGCGGGCGACAAGTTCCTTGCCGGTACCGCTGGGACCTTCAATAAGTACAGAACTTTCACTTTCGGCGATGTCGGGTAATATCTGAAAGAGTTCGTGCATTTCCCTGTTTTTACTGATGATATCCTCAAAAGAGTAGTTTGACTCTATTTCCTTTCGAAGAGTTTCAATGACGGTCAAATCACGAAAAGTTTCAACGCCGCCTATTATATCCCCTTTTTCATCTTTGAGTAACGCCGTACTGATGCTGATGGGTACGCGGTCCCCTCTGGAATTTACAATATATATCGTTTTATTGATGATATTTCTGCCAGTTAACATTGTTTCTTTAAGAGCGCACGAGTGTTCGCAGATATTCGCATGGAACATCTCGAAGCACATTTTACCCAGTGCATCTTTCTCTACAGTCCCAAGAATCTCGCTGGCAGCCCTGTTCATAGACATGATTTTGAAATTCATGTCTATTGTGAATACACCATCGGCGATGCTGTCGAGTATGATGCTTTTTATTTTTTGATCCGACATTTTTTTCTATTGACAGTATATGGGCATATGCCCAATTTAATTCATATGAGATTTATAGACAATTCATTATTAGAAAAAAGTTGATTTTTTTTGTGAAAAAAACCATGGCCCATAAATTCGATCCATCGAACATCAGGAAACTGGATGACCCGGAAAGAAGAAAAATTCTCCCGCCGGAAGAAATATTGAAGCTTATAGGTCTCAAGCCCGGCGACCGGATGATTGATATAGGGGCAGGATCGGGATATTTTTCCATACCGGCTGCCCGGATGGTCGGGAACGAAGGACTGGTAACGGCTGTTGATGATTCGGGGGAGATGATAAAGGTTCTGGAATCCAGGGTAAAATCATCCTCTGTTGCAAATATACAGGTTATACAGTCCCGGGAATATGATTTCAAGACCGAAGGCAATCTATATGATTATGCGCTTCTGTGTGCCGTCCTTCATGAAGTTGAAGATAAAGTGCGCTTTCTCTTGGAGGCGAAGAGGGTATTAATGCAGGGAGGCAGGCTGGCGGTCATCGACTGGCAGAAAAGCCGATGGAAAAAGGACCGCCTCTTGAGGATCGGATTGATATTATGGACGCTGTTGACCTGATTACATCGGCTGGTTTTATCAATGTCGTCGGCAGTATTTACAATGATTGTTTTTATATAATTTCAGCCATCAGGGAATAAGACCCGGAGATTAAACAGATATCCATGCCGAGACATAAATGCTGCAGAAAAGTCGGATTGCTTCCGGATACGACATTGTATCGGCCCGAGGGCAATCTTGTCCGGCCGGGGGAGGAGGTCGTGCTGTCGCTGGATGAACTTGAAGCGGTCAGGCTGGCTGACTTCGCGGGCCTCTACCAGGAGGACGCCGCGGCAAGGATGGACATATCCAGACAGACATTCGGCAGGATCATTGAGACGGCGCGGAAAAAGATCGCGGATGCCCTGATCAATGGCAAATCATTGAGGATTGAAGGCGGGAATGTTTCCATAGAAAACCAGTTTTTTAGAAGGTGCGATAAATGCAGAAAATCGACTGATTGTGCAAACAGATTTAAAGAGGGCAACTGTCCGCGAAGATTGAACGAGCCAATTAAATTATAATTTTCAGGAGGATTGACATGAAGATAGCATTACCATCAAACAAGGGCGATGTTGACGCCCACTTCGGGCACTGCGAATATTTTACGGTATTCACGGTCAACGAGAACAGGGAAATAATAAATGAGGAAAAGGTGATTTCTCCCGCCGGGTGCGGATGCAAATCGAACATAGTGCACACCCTGTCTCAGATGGGGGTCGGTATAATGCTGGCGGGAAACATGGGGGATGGAGCCGTGAACGTGCTTGGAAGCCAGGGTATTAAAGTTTTGCGCGGTTGTTCAGGAAACGTGAAAACCGTTGTCGAGCAATGGCTTGCCGGCAGTCTTGATGATTCCGGCGAGTCCTGTCATGCGCATGAACATGGATGTCAAGAGGCATGATTTAATATCGTCAGCTGTTCGGCTGAAAATTTTTTAGGACGTTTGTGAAACATGAAAACGTAATGACGGAAAAATTGCCGGTAATTGATTTTTTTAAGTGCAAAAAGTGCATGAAATGCATTGAGACCTGTCCCGGCAGGGGGGTTATCGAACCGATGAATACAAGCTGTTCGAAGTGCATCAAATACTGCATTTCCATACAGGTGCCTTGCAGTCCGGAGAACCTGATATTTGTGTATGATTTTTGCGATGCCTGCGGCCTGTGCGTTGAAACATGCCCGGGGTTGTAAAAGAAGCGCCGCCGGTTGAGGTTTTATCTGATATTTTTTTCCGCGGAAAATTTCTCCCCGTCAAGGACGAACAGGCCGTATTCAGCCATCATGTTAGGCATGAAATTAATTATCCGCGAGCTGCCGTCTTTTTTGAGTGAAAAATGCATTTCTTTTTTTACGGCGAACCTGTTTTTTTCGCAATGGTCCTCGAAATCGTTAATTGTCAGGTGGTGTATGTTCGGCGACTCGAACCATTCATACGGCAGCAGGGAGTTTTTCGGCATGGTGCCCCTGAACAGGATCTGGAACCTGGTCTTGCAATGCCCGAAGTTGGGAAAGCTTATTATCGCTGTTCTGCATATCCTCATTATTTCTTTTAAAACATAATCCGGCCTTTTAGTGCTCTGCAGGGTCTGGTTGAGGATTATAAAGTCATAGATGTTCTGCTTGAAATCCGACAGCCCGTCGTCTATGTCGCCCTGGTAGCAGTAGAGCCCCTTCTCCACGCATTTGCTCACCCCTTCTTCCGATATTTCCACGCCGAATCCCTTGACCTTTTTGAGATTCTGGAGCCGCTCGAGGAGAGCCCCGTCGCCGCAGCCGAGGTCGAGGACCCTCGATCCTGCAGGGACTTCATTGAGAATCAGGTCGTATCCTATCTGGTAATCGGTGTTCATTGGCTGGAAATCTTTTCAAATTCCCTCATGAGGAAATTGGTTATATTTTTTTTCAGGGCCGGATTTTCAATGAGAAACGCATCGTGCCCGCGGTCCGTCTCTATGTCGGTATAGATGACGTTTTTTTCATTCACCCGCAGCGCATGGACGATTTCCCTCGACTGTGAGCTCGGGTAAAGCCAGTCGGACGTGAAGCTTATTACAAGGAAATTGGCCGAAACGTTTTCAAAGGCGTTGATGAGATTGCCGTTGAAGTCTTTTTTAAGGTCGAAAAAGTCTATCGCCCTTGTAATATAGAGGTATGAATTCGCATCGAACCTGTCCACGAACTTGATACCCTGCTGGTGAAGATAGGTTTCGACCATGAATGATGTCTTAAAATCATATTCCGAGGGGTCGGAATCCATGAACTGCCTTCCGAATTTTTCATGCATGTGCTTGTCGCTGAGATAGGTAATGTGTCCGATCATCCTTGCAAGTGAAAGGCCGGCGTCTGGCGGTTTCGAGGTATAATAGTCCCCACCGCTCCAATTGGGATCGTTCATGATTGCCTGTCTGCCGACCTCGTTCAGGGCTATCCCCTGAGCCGATAAGGACGCCGAGGTCGCTATCGCTACGACCGAATTGACCATATCGGGATAAATTATCGTCCATTTGAGCGCCTGCATGCCTCCCATGGAACCGCCGGCAACGGCAAGGAGTTTTTCAATGCCGAGATGTTTAATCAGGTGCCATTGCGCCCTTACCATGTCTTCTATGGTAATCATGGGAAAATCAAGACCGTAGGGCCGGCCGGTAACCGGGTTTTTTGAAGAAGGTCCGGTGGACCCGTTGCAGCCGCCTATGACGTTCGAACAGATGATGAAATACCTGTTCGTATCGAAGGGTTTGCCCGGACCTATGTACAGATCCCACCAGCCCGGGTACCTGTCGTGTATGCTGTGGTAACCCGCCGCGTGCGCCGTGCCTGAAAGCGCATGGGTAATAAGAACGGCATTGTTTTTTTTCTCGTTAAGGGAACCGTAGGTTTCAAAGGCGATGGTGACCGGGCCGATTTTTTTTCCGCACCTTAAAGGCAGATCCCCCGGAGGCTCCGCAAAGGTATAGTACCCGGGTTCCACCAGCCCGACTGAATCTTCAATCAGTCCCGGTCCTATGTTTTCAGTGGTCATCATTGCTAATTAATATATCGTCCATTTCTTCCAGTATAAAATAAAAAACCGCTGAGGGACAGCGGCTCTAACTGCTATCCCATCTCCCGGACATATTCCGCTGGAATTGGCACCTTTTCATAAAAAGAATGGTTGCCGTGACTTCTATGGGCCAGTCCCTCAGTCACTCTTGATAAGATAATTGAATGAGCCTATAGTTTCACTGCTTGCTTGTGTCAATGAAAAAATTGAGTTTGAATTATTATGTTAACAGGCCGCATTTCTGCTGATTTTTGCGGTAATATTGTGATTGGATTTTTTTTAACGATGATCGTTCAATTATCTCATCATGACGAGGCAGCGGATAATTATTTGGAGATGAAAAATGAATTTTAGTGTAATTTTGTTGACATTAATAAACATGGCTTAGATAAAGGTAGGCAACTAGCTATTGTTGCTGCATATTTTTATCCAATCAAACAGGAGGACTCCTATGAATCTTGCAGGATCATACGGCGTGCCTGCAAATGACGTGACGAGGGAATTCTATTTCAATGTCGGCGGGCCGCACGGTTTTATGAGATGGGGAATTTACATCTTCATGTTTGCGGCGGTTTTTTATCTTATCTACACGGTTGTCAAAAGAATCAGGATTTGGAGAAAGGGCAAACCCGAACTTCGAACCGATTATCCGGAAAAGAGGATACTGGCCGTAATCAAATATGTTATACTTCAATTTAAAATCCTGAGAGAAAGCTATGCGGGCCTTATGCACGCCAGCATATTCTTCGGTTTCGTCGTACTGTTTGTCGTTACCATGATAATAGTCGTACAGGAGGACCTCACCGGTCTTTTTTTCCACTATCATTTCATCCACGGCAATTTTTACCTGATCTGGTCGCTTTTCGGAGACCTGTTCGGAATGGTGGTGTTGATAGGATTGGGGATGGCGATATACAGAAGGTATGTCTTAAAGCCGAGCAGGCTCGATACCAAACCGATAGATACGTTCGCGCTGATTCTCATCACGCTTATAATCATCAGCGGGTTCACAAACGAAGCCATGAGGATAGCCATCACCGGCTTTCCTAAATTCGAGGTATGGTCTCCATTCGGATACGTCCTTGCCATACCTTTTTCAATTTTCAATACCGAGGCATTGAGGTCGATGCACTATGTCAACTGGTGGGTGCATATGATCGGCGCCTTTTCCTTTATTGGGCTCGTGGCATCCGACAAGATCGGGCACATTCTCATTTCTTCTCTGAATGTTTACTACATGAATCTTGATAATGAGAATCCTGCAACGAAATACGCGCTGCCGGTAATAAATCCTGCCGAATTTGAGACAGCCGAGAGCTTCGGCGTTTCAAGCGTCGAGCAGTATACCTGGAAACAGCTCATGGACGGGGATGCATGCACAAGGTGCGGAAGGTGCCAGGACAACTGCCCGGCATACCTGACGGAGAAGCCCCTGTCCCCGAAAAAGATAATCAACGACGTCAAGGACAACATGGACGAGAGGATTCCCAAGCTCATGCTTGCCGAAGATCCGGCCACTGTCGAGTCAACCCCTCTCATAGACGGTTCGGTCCTGTCCGACGAGTTCTGGTCATGTACGAACTGCGCGGCATGCATGGAGGCCTGTCCGGTCAACATAGAGCATGTCCCGAAGATGATAGACATGAGGAGATACAAAATTCTCATGGAAGGCGACATGGCGCCCGAGCTCCAGACTTCCTTCATGAACATGGAAAACAACTACAATCCGTACGGATTCGCTTTCGCCGAAAGGGGCGCGTGGGTGCCTGCGGAACTCGGAGTCAAGACACTGGCCGAGGATCCGGAGGTGGATTACGTTTACTTTGTGGGATGCGCGGCATCCTATGACAAGAGAAACCAGAAGGTCGGGATCGCGCTTCTGAACATCATGAAGAAGGCCGGCCTGAAGGTCGGCATCCTCGGAGGCGAAGAGGCATGCTGCGGTGATTCGGCGATGAGGGGCGGTAACGAGTATCTTTTCCATTCGCTTGCCACTCAGAACCTTGAGACCTTCAAGTCATACGGGATCAAAAAAATCGTCATGACCTGTCCGCACGGATATAACATGCTTAAGAAGGAATACAAGAAGTTTGCAAAGGTCGGCAAGAACATGGACGGCAATCCTCTCGAGCACAATTTCGAGGTATACCATCACACCGAGATAATTTCCGATCTTATAACGAGCGGAAAGATCAAGCTGAAAGAGGCCCTGAGCGAGAAGATCACCTATCATGATTCATGTTTTCTTGGAAGGTATAACGAAATATACAACCAGCCGAGGGACATCATCAAGGCGATACCAGGGGCCGATTATGTCGAGATGAGCAGGCACCATGACAAGAGCTTCTGCTGCGGCGCGGGAGGAGCGAGGATGTGGATAGAGGAACATCTGGGCTCAAGGGTTAACCAGTTCAGAACAAAGGACGCCCAGGCAAGCGGGGCCACCAAAATCGGTACCGCGTGTCCCTTCTGTCTAACAATGCTGTCGGACGGAGCCAACGAGCTCGACATCCAGAACCTCCAGTCTTTTGATCTGGCGGAGCTGGTTTACAACGCGATGGAAAAATAGCAAAATGATAAAAAGCCGTCCGCGTAAAGCGGGCGGCTTTTTTTTTATCCTGATTTAATCCCACTTTCATTTGGTCCATATGATAGAACTTGATAACGTGTCCCTTTATTTCCCCGGCGGTAAAAAAATCATCAATGATGTATCCTGGAACATAGGAGAGAGGGAGAGCTGGGTGCTTTTCGGAAAAAACGGTTCCGGCAAAACAAAGCTTTTGGAAATGATCTCCGGGTACATCAGTCCCAGCAATGGATCAGTCAGAAGGAGGTTTTCCGAAGAGGTTTATGATCTGAGGGACTTCAGAAAACGTATTGGCCATGTTGGAAGTAAGGTAAGGGACATGTTTTTACCAGGGGAGAGAATCATAGATGTCGTTACGAGCGGATATTACGGTTCAATAGGACTTTATGAAGATCCGGAAAAATTTATGATGGAAAAATCCATGACGTTGATCGAGTCCGCCTTGCCGCCGCACAGGGAGAACGATCCTTTTTCAAATCTGTCTGACGGAGAAAAACAGAGGGTCATGATAGCCAGGTCGATGGTCAATGAACCATCAGTACTGATCCTCGATGAGCCGTGCGAGGGACTGGACCTGGCGGCAAGGGAGGATGTGTTGTCGTTGATTGACGGCATCGCGGCTGCCGGCAGGACTTCAGTGATATATGTAACGCACCACGTGGAAGAGATCACGGAAGCATTCAGAAACATTTTCATCATAGATGAAGGAAAATGCAGATTCAAGGGAGACATCGAAGACGGCTTGAGTGAATCGTTATTGAGCGATATTTATAAGAGGAGTATACGAATCATGAAATTATCCGGCAGGTTCCATGCCATGGTTGAAAGATGAGGGGATCAGGAATGCGCGGATATTCTGAAATATATCATTGCCGAAACGATCAACGCGATATTTATTCCGATTGAAGGCCCGATGCCGAAATGCGGGATTAAGAACAGTGCCGTCAAAATTGAACCGATCATTGCGCCAAGATTATCGGTCGAATATAAAAAGGATGCTGCATCCTGATGGTCTTCCGGGTCCAGGCAGGCATACAGTGAAGCAAACAGGCCGCCGAAAACAGTTGAAAGAAAAAGAATAAGGAACCAGAATATCGTTTCAGCCCTTGATTCAAGGAATAAAAAAACAGAAAGTAAACCCAGCACCAGAAAAGCGAACATTGGAACAGATGACAGCCTGAACCTGTTTGCAGAATAACTCCCGGATGCAAGCCCGAACATGAATAGCGCATTGATGAGGGATATCCTGTAGAACATTATTCCGAAAAAGGTCTGGTAAAGCATCAGCATCAGCAGCATGAATGAAATACTGGTGAAGCCTACCGTAAATATGGATACCGCGACGGAAAATTTTTTTCTTCCATATGTATTCCATATACGAAAAAATACCGGTATCACGATTGCGGCCGCAAGCAGGGGTAAAAGATAATACAGTCTCAGCAGCCGGTATACGATACCCCCCTCTTCTTCCATCAGGAGCATGTTGTAATTCCAATAAGCCCTCGGGTTCAGGTCGAGATTTTCCTGCGCCATATGAATTCCTGCCGTTATATTTTTCTGGAAATAATCCAGCTGTGATTTTTCAAACATCATTTTTAATTCATCCGGTGTATAGTTCAGGATCAATCCCTCGTCAAGGTTTCTGAAATCCAGGGTCTTAAACCGCTTTGCGTATCTTTCTATCA
Organism: Spirochaetota bacterium; assembly: GCA_025457915.1. GTDB lineage: Bacteria > Spirochaetota > UBA4802 > UBA4802 > UBA5550 > JALOTL01. Next base: position 271,907 of record JALOTL010000001.1, read on the forward strand.
AAACTTCAGGGGAAGGGGGTAAAGATTCCCTGTCCGCAGATCCAATCAGATAAACCGTGTCTCCGGTCGTATTCATCGTATAGGGGAAAGAGCGCTTGTATGCTTTCAATATCGATGATATGTAATTTTTAAGATCTGCGTTCATTATATTTGCAAATCCCTTGAGCGACGTCAGCATGAACCCGCCGTCATTCAGCCTGCTTTTACAGAGGGAATAAAATTCCGCGGTAAAAAGCCTGTTCAGCATGGTGTTTTCGGGATGCGGCGGAAAGCACAGGATTATGTCGAACTTTTCCCCGTTGTTTGAAAGAAACGCCCTTGCATCTTCATAATGAATTCTAAAGCCGCTTGATTTAGACAGGACGGGATAGAATCTTCCCCTGTATTTTTCACTTATCCTCCAAAGGTCCGGGTCAAGTTCGACGCAGCTGATTTCTCTGACGCCGGTTTTCAGGAGGTTCAGCGGAAGCGAGCCGGGGCTGCCGCCCAGCAGAAGGATTTTTTCGTCTTTTTTCGTCCTGAGCGACTGTATCAGGTGGAAGACCTGGCGCATGTCACCCGCATCCGGGAGGGAATAATAGTATAGTCTGTTGCCGTAGATGTTGATTATTTCATTCTGCTGGGATTCCACGAAAATGGTCTGGTACCTGCTCCTCCATGATTCGATAAGGGTGCCGGCGCCTGTTTTGTTCCATGACAGGCTGTTAATATTTTTTTCTAAATAAGGGGACCACAGGAACAGGATAACCGGCGGAAGAATTAATAATAACAGCGCCCTTTTCCCGGATTTTAAAGCTATATATAAAAACGGGCAAAAAAGCAGAACCGCACCTGTTTCCAGCGGATTCATGAAATTTATTATCAAAAAGGAAAAGGCCAATCCTCCTGCGAATGAACCGGCTGATTCCACGAAATAGATCCTGCCGCCGGATGCTATATCGTCTGCAGGTGATATCAGAAAAACAAGTGCCGGATAAAGATATCCGGCCAGATATGATACCGGGAATGTAAAGACGCCGGCGAGCAAAAATTCCGCTGACAGGGAATAATATGTTCCTGGCATCCTGGGGAAAATAAAAGGGATAAGCCCGGTCAGGATCACCGACGACAGGAACAGGAGCGGGAAAACGGCAAGAAGAAATGGAAGGGATGCCGACCGGCAGCCTGTTTTTCCCCTGTTTATTTTTGCTCCCAGAAAAAGTCCCAGGAACCATGAGAAAAAAATAATGGATACAATAAGTTCATTGCCGCGGAAAACATTCAGGAGCTCGCGTATTATTATTACCTGGGATATGGCCGAAGCGAATCCTGCATAGAATGAGAAGAGCAGCACTTCATTCCGGCTGAACCGTTGTTCCGGGATTTTCATTTCAGGCCCATACGCCTGGAATTTTTTTTCCGCAATGCGGGCACCTTCCGTTTTTTACGCCGTTTTCAATGTGAAAGTAGCCGCTTCTTTTTATGATCATTTTTTTGCACGAGTGACAGAACGTATTTTCAAACTCGTGGCCGGGTACGTTTCCGACATACGCGTAATTCAGCCCCTCGGACAATGCCGTTTCCCTGCATAGTTCAAGCGTCCTCACCGGTGTCGGCGGGAGGTTTTTAATAAGGTACATGGACCGGAACCTCGTAAAATGCACGGGCACGTCAGGTGAAAGGTTCGTCCTGATCCATCTGGACATTTTTTTTATATCCTGCATGGAATCGTTCATGGTCGGAATTATCAGTACTATTATTTCCAGCCATTTTTTCCCTTTGTAAACAGCTTCCAGTGTATTGAGAACGGGCTTAAGGGATCCGCTGCACGTGTCGCTGTAGAATTTTTCTGAAAACGATTTGAGGTCTATCCTCACCGCGTCGAGGTTTTTTATGAGGTCCGCAGCGGCTTTTTGCTGAATGTATCCGTTCGACACGATTACGGGCCGTATGCCCTTTGATTTTGCGGACCTGGACGTGTCTATTACATACTCGGCCTGTATGATCGGCTCATTGTAGGTGAAGGCCAGGACCCTGGAGCCGGAAGCGGCCGCCCTGGACGCCAGGGAATCCGGCAGGATTTTTTCTGAGTCAACATCATCTGGATTTGATTGGGAAAGCTGCCAGTTCTGGCAGAATTTACATGAGAAGTTGCATCCGGCCGTCGCTACCGACATGGCCATGGAACCGGGAAGGAAGTGGTAGAATGGTTTTTTTTCGACCGGGTCCACGTTCAATGCCGCAATTCTTGAGTAGACGATCGAATACAGCGTTCCACCGCGGTTTTCCCTGGCCCTGCACTGGCCCCTGTCGCCGTTCCTGAGAACGCATTCGTTCGGGCAAAGGAGGCACCTGACCCTGCCGCCTTCGAGCTTCTGCCAGTGGAGAGCTCTGAAGGCATAATCGCCGCCGGGACCGGCGTGTAATTTTCCGCATTTTCCGTCATGAATGGCTGGACAGATGAACAGGGAAAGTACGGACGCGCCGTATTTCAGAAATTTTCTCCTGTCCATTTTTTCATTCATTATTATCCTCGCTGAAAACTATCGCTTCAAACCTGTATAAACTGGCGCCCTTTTTCCATTCGCCCTCCGCTAGCCCCGCCTTTCTGCAGAGATTGGCCAGGTACTGGTCAAGGTCCCAGTTCCATTCAACCGCTACTTGGGGAAGGAAAATACCTTTGCGCATTCCTTTTTCAATAATTAATCCGTCCCTGCCGATCGAGATTTCATCGACGGATTTCACCGGTTCCGGGGGCGTCAGCACTGATATCTCGAGCTTCAAATCCCTGAATTCGTTTTTTGCCAGGGGATTGAATCTCGGGTCCCTGAATCCTGCGTTGAATGAATTGTCAAGCACGGCCTTGTAAAGCGGCTTCAGTCCCTCGATATAACCGATACAGCCCCTTAGCTCTCCGGCTTTTTTTATTGTCACAAAGACCCCCGCCCTGGTCTTACAGGATGCAGGGATCTGTGATTTGTCCGGGTTGTAGGGATTATTCCGGAAAAGCCTGCTTTCGAGATTTTTTCTCGCGATCCCGAGCAGAAATTTTTTGTCCGAATTGCTTAAAAAATCCCTCGGGCGCGCCTCTGCCTCTGCGGTTCCTATTTTCCCGCATATGAAAATTGCCGCATAGCTTACAGTGTTTTTAAAATCCCCGGTAATATTCCCGGATGTGTTGTAGTCTATTATGCCGGCCTTGAACCCGTTAATGGGAAGGGAAACGGCGATCAAAATAGGATTTCTGCCGCAGATTGTGGCGCCAGTATTGTCCAGGTATTTTGAAAAACCTTCAGGGTCTTTCTTTTTGATGAATCCTATTGCGCCGAAATCGAGTTTTTTTATTTTTTCACGAACGACTTTATCTGGACCGGCGAACGGGGTGAATCCGAATCTCTCCCCGTAGTGTGTGAAATCCGAGCTGACGATCAGCAGGGGATTTTTGAAAGATGACAGCGCTGCAGCAATGGTTCGCGCGATGCTTTCAGATTCGGCCGGGCCGATGTCTCCCACCAGTATCGGGAGGACCGGGGTTTTACGCAGCGCGGTTTTTTCATAGAGTCCCTGGATCAGGGGAAGGTGTATTTCTATAGCGTGTTCGTTTTCAAACGCGCCTCCGTCTGTCCGGAACAGGCTGTTTTTCAGCAGCAACGGGTTGATGTCTTTCGCCGTTTTGATTCTGCCCAGCGGCGTCTCGAAGAATTCAGCCGGATGAAGCGCGCAGCCCTTTATGCGGCCGCGGTGCGACGGGGCCATGATCAATATGACGTCGGGCGCTTTATTTTTAACCGACTCGTATCCATTCGCCGCAACCTGGCCGGAATACTGGTAGCCTGCATGGGGCAGGATGAGAACCAACGGCGAGCAGGATGAATTTACGGGCATGGTTTTTTTATAAAGGGAGCTGATGGTTTTTTCAAGCCGCACCGGATCGGATGGATACCATGTGCCTGCAAGGGATGCCGATTTGACCTCACGGCCGCTTTTTGAATTGCAGACGAGGAAGCCGACAAAAACGATAAAAATAAATATTTTTTTCATCAATGATCACTCCGCGGTCAGCATGTTCGTGGCGCCTGGATTCGGCTTTACTGTATTAATCTGCCTTTAAAAGCGATGCCAGTCAAATAAAAATCAGTTTTTCGCCCTGATGATATATTTCTGATGGATATAGATCAGAAGAATCACCAGTGCAAAAAGTGAATAGCCAAGCGGGAGCTGTCCTGTTACCCCGAATCCGATTTCATATGAATGGATGATTCCGAAATATGAACAGACAATCAGCGGGATAGTCCAGAAGAAAGCCTTCAGGAAGTCTTTTTCGATCAGGTATGCGGCCACAGCGGTGATGAACATCGAGGAAAAAAGCGCTCCCTCGGAAAAGGTGAATATTCCTTTAAGATGGGGCATCGCTCCGGATATCAGCTCATTCATCTGCGCGATCGAGTAACCACCCCGGCTGTTGATGTATTGCCTTAAAAGCGAAAGGCCCCAGGCGGAGATGGCAGGCATGAGTCCCAGAGCAACCGCCGGGGCGTGCTCCTTCGGGGTAGTCTGAAAGGCCTGGGCAGTGATTATAACGCCGATCCAGAGGAGTATCGGATACCCGGCCTCCAGCGGAATGAGGGAAACGATGACGCTCATCATCCCCGTGAAGCAGATAAGAGTGATTACGGTTCCGTTTATTATCGAGTACCCGGATCTTGCTCCGAGGCCCTTCCATCCCGGGTGTCCTATGTAAACGGTCGTCGGGAAAGGGGACCCGAAAAAGGAACCGATGATGGTCCCTATCCCGTTCATCGCCAGGGCCGGCATGGCCGGGTATTCATCGCCCGCGGCGGATGCTGATTCAAGGTTCTGGAGGGTGCCGAAAAAAGCCATGAGCCCCATCGGTATTGATACTGAAAGATACGGCAGGAACTGGCCCGGTTCTATTCCTTTGACCAGGTCAAACAGGACGAATCCGGGAAAATAGAAAGTAAGGGTCTCGGTTGATTTGACCAGCGCGTTTTTATCCATGGCCCCGATGGACCAGGCCATTATCGACCCGATTACAAGGGCGTACAGCCCGGCGGGAATCCTGAACGGAAGTTTTACCCTGGAAAAGTATTCAACCATTATGAATGCGAGCGGTATGAAGGATATTAAGGGCCTGTCCCATATTTTTATGGTCTGCTCGATGGCAATGAAGACAATGGCGATTCCGGCAAGCGTGGACAGCAGTGCCGCCCTCGGGGTCAGCTTCCTGATCCTGCCGCCGATAAACGCACCTATGGCCTCGAAAAAACCGCTGATGAAACAACTGATTACCCCCAGCTTCCATGCGAAATCCGCATCTTTGGTCTGGAGATAAGCCGGAGCGATGATCAGGGAAAAAAAAGCCAGGAGGCTGACCGTATTTATTCCGTACGGGAGCGCCGTAACGTCGTTTCTCCTTTCCTTTTTCGCCAGCCTTCTTGCCTGGAAGGAATAAAATAAATTACCTGCGAGAACTGAAAGCGAAGTGCCGGGCAGTATCTTTCCGAAAACCAGTTCTGCAGGCATGCCTATCGACAGGCAGAGACCTGTTATATAAAGAAGGTTGACCAGGTTGTCTATAAACAATCCGATGAATCCGTCAAAGTCCCCTTTTACGAAAAATGGATAGCTGTATGATCCGCCTCGAGTCATGATGGCATCCCCTGGTGAATTTTAAAAAAATTGATTGAACGACATGCGATTTTTTATGAAACATCCAGTATCGATAAAAGATCATCCTGGGTTATGCCCGTTATCTGGATGGTCTTGTTCCTGCTTTTATGCCCCTTGATTATTGTTATGCTCGATTTCGGCACGCCTGTCTTTTTGGAAAAAATGGCGATACATTCTTCGTTTGCCTTTCCATCCACCGGGGGCGAGTTCAGGAAAACCCTTATCGCCGCGTCCTTTATTATTATTCCGCTTTTGGATGATTTTGTTGAAACACGTATGTCTAAGACAGCTTTTTTATCCATCAAACCGGTGCCGGTATTTAAGTTTTTGAAACGAACGCTTGAAGAATTTTCAAAGGAAATATTATTTGACAGCAATATATAAATCAAGAAAGTTTTAAATATCTTTTAACAGGAGCTGTAAATGAAGCTGGTTGTTTTTGAAAACGGACCTTTCATGGTTAATACATATCTTGCAGTAAATGAAAACGGAAACAGGGGGTTCATACTCGATCCGGGCAGCGAAATGGAACAGCTGATCGAATTCATCCTGAAAGAAAAAATATCGCTGGAGGCGATCGTATGCACGCACGGGCATATCGACCATGTCGCCGGGGTATCGCAGATTAAAAACAAATTCGACATACCATTTTATCTTAATGACCTGGAAGAAGAAATAGTAAAATCCATTCCCGCGCAGGCCAGGATGTTCGGGGTGCCGGATCCGGGAGTCCCCAGGCCGGATAAAAATCTGCCGCTGTCCGGGGATATCGAATTTGCCGGTTTGAATTTCACCCTTCTCCATACGCCGGGGCACTCCATGGGATCGATTTCGCTTTACTCCGATGGAGTTGTATTTTCGGGCGACGCGCTTTTCAATATGTCCATCGGCAGGACGGATCTTCCCGGGGGGAATTATGACCAGCTGATAACGGCAATAAAGGAGAAGCTGTTTGTTCTCCCGGATGAAACCCAGGTGCTGTGCGGACATGGTCCGGCAACGGCTATCGGTTATGAAAAGAAAATGAACCCTTTTTTTTAGGCCAAAAAAAGGAAAGCGACCCGCAAGCCTTCCTCTTTTTCGGACGATTAAATTTTTTAGAATTTCAAACTTATGCCTGATTAGTTGATTTTCCGCGTAGTAAGAAAGCATCTTATGGATGCAGCAGACGAACGATTCAAATCAAAAAACAATAATCTTTAAATAAACCCGTGATCCGGAACTTTTTCTGAGCTACAGGCTCTTTATGGCTTCGTCTACCGAGTTCATAAGTTTGATGACCGATGTCACTTTTGTAAGGTCCAGGACTTTCTTAACCTCTTCGTTTGCCGATGCAAGTCTGAGCTGGGATTTGAGGTTCTGATTGATATTCAGAAAAATTCCTATTCCCGAACTTGTGATCATTTTTACATCTGAAAGATCAAGGACCATCTTTTTGATGCCTTTATCGATAATGGCTTTTTGAAGATTTTCTTTTAAATCCGGAACATCAAGGGTGTGAACTTCCTGCATGACGATTTTTACGACGAATATCCCTTCTCCTTTGTCGGCTATTTCTATCATATTGGTCTCCAGTAATAATTTTTTCGGGTGCATCAAAACAGGGAGTTGAATTTACATTAAAAGCGCGGCCCCTTTTTTAATATTTTCACACCGAAGGGAATTTCCAGTTTCTGTCATGAAAGGAAATTCCCTGTTTGATTTAGCCCCCGGTTTTATTTACAGTCAACAAAAATTTTTTTAATGCCTGCGGAACGAGTTAAGAAAACAGCAGTAATTTTTGACAATAATTATAGACTTGACTAAAAATGCCTATTGCTTATATTAATTGACTTTTAACGGAATGTACATGTGTTTTTTAATGAAGTTTTTATTATTAACAGATCTTGACGGTTGAATTGATATTCCAACCTTTAATTGCTCGCGGTTATAAAAATGATGTTTTTATCTGAAAACCTCAAAAAGAACAATATATTAATCGAACCCCTGTCGAAAACCAGCAGAGATCTTATTGAAGAAATGCTTGATAGGGCGATACAGAATAATGATATCAAGGCTCCCGATAAAAGCGGAATATTCAAGGCGCTGATCGAGAGGGAAAAATCCATGAGCACCGGAATTGGAAACGGTGTCGCGATTCCCCACTGCTCCTCCTCGAGGATTGACGATCTTGTCATGGTCATGTCTCTGAACGACTGGGGCATAGATTTTGATTCAATAGACGGCAACCCGGTCAGGATCGCCATCCTGCTCGTTGTTCCGAAAAACAAATTGACCCTTCATATAAAGACCCTTGCCAACATAGCCAAGATCATGAGCAATGATGAATTGAGATCCGGTCTATTAATGGCGAAAAACGCAGAGAGCGTTATAAGGGCCATAAAAAAATATGAGGTAGTAAAAAAATAGCTCCAGATGGAAGACTTCAGATTGGTCTGTAATGATAAGCTAGATGAAGATTTAAACCAGGAAAAAAGCTTAAGGCCGTCCAGGTTCAATGAATTCATCGGCCAGAAAAAAATAACCGATAACCTCGCTGTTTTCATCCAATCGGCCAAGATGCGGAAGCAGCCTCTCGATCACGTCCTTCTCGCGGGGCCTCCCGGGCTCGGAAAGACGACCCTGGCTTTCATCATCGCGAATGAACTCGAGGTGAACATAAAGGCGACCTCCGCTCCAGTCATCGACAAGGCCGGCGATCTGGCCTCCATTTTGACTTCGCTTGAAGAAAACGATGTTCTATTCGTTGACGAGATACACAGGTTGTCCCCGGCAATCGAGGAAATTCTTTATCCGGCAATGGAGGACGGGCATATTGACATATTGGTCGGGCAGGGCATCGGCGCGAAAACCATCAAACTCAACCTTTCCCCCTTCACGCTTATCGGAGCGACTACGAGGACCGGACTTCTGACCTCGGCCCTCAGGGACAGGTTCGGCATCCCCCTTCGCCTCGATTATTATGATACAGATGATCTGAAAGGGATAGCCAGGAGGTCCTCGAGGATACTCGGCATAGGCCTCGACGACGATGCGGCCCTTGAAATCGCCCGCCGTTCAAGAAGGACCCCGCGTATTGTAAACAGGCTGCTGAAAAGAATAACCGATTTTACAACCGTGAAGGGCATGAGCAGAATAGATCTCCAGATGACGAAATTTTCACTTGAAAAGCTTGATATAGATGAAATTGGACTTGATGAGATGGACAGGAAAATCCTTCATACCATAATTGATAAATACGAGGGAGGACCGGTCGGGATTAAAACCATAGCCATATCCGTAGGCGAGGAAGTGGACACTCTTGAAGACTATTATGAGCCTTTTCTGGTGCAGATCGGACTGTTAAAGCGCACCCCGAGAGGGAGAATGGCCACGAGAAGGGCATACGACCACCTGGGATTAAAATATGAAAATAAGGATGAAGACCTCCAGGAAAATCTTTTTAACAATCCGGAAGACGGACTGTCATAAGTGAAAGGGGTTTAAAGAACCGTACATGAAAAAAGATTTTAAATTCAGGGAGATACCGTATAACTACACCTCCTTTTCCGATAAGGAGATAGTCCTCAAGTATTTCGATGAAGATACCTGGGACATCCTTGACAGCCTGAGGAACCAGAGGGTGACCGGCAGGAGCGCCAGGCTTTTTTTCGAAATTCTGGGGGATATATTCATAATCGACAGGAACCCGTACATCTTCAATGACATTCTTGAAAACAGAAAAAAGCGAAACAAGCTGAAACGGCTTCACAGGGCAAGGATCGATGCGATAGAAAAGAATGCGGACAATCCCATTGTGTTCAAGCTGATAGAAAAGGCCAGGGACAAGGACAGGCGGTTTTTCGCGGATTTTTCCCAGGAAAAAAGACAGAGGAAGAAAATATTTTCCGTTCTGAGCCAGATTCTTTCCCGCAAGAACATACATTTTTCCGCCTTCCACAAGGTGTCCCACGTCACCGACGCAACCGACTGGAGGGTCGAATACCCCGAGGTCGTTGTATATCCGGAAAACGTTTCCGAAATCATCGGGCTGGTCAGATCCGCGAAAAAACTCAATCTGAAGATCATACCCAGGGGCGGTGGTACCGGATTGACCGGCGGCGCAATTCCGGTCGAAAAAAACACCATGGTGATAAATACCGAGAAAATGCGCGGAATTGGCGACATTAAAACCGTCAACGACGGCGGTATAAATATCCCGCTGATAGATGTTGAGGCCGGGGTCGTAACTGAAAGCGTAACCGATTACTGCAAGGAGAGGGGTTATATATTTGCCACGGATCCCACATCGGCATGGGCTTCGACCATCGGGGGCAACATAGCGGAAAATTGCGGCGGGAAAAAGGCCGTAATGTGGGGTACGGCCATAGACAATCTCCATTCCTTCAGGATTGTCAACGCGCTGGGTCAGCTTATAGAAGTAAGGAGAAGGAACCATCCATACCGTAAAATAAATCCCGATGAAGACGTAACTTTCGACATATACAGATTGAGAAGAAGAAGGGACGACGTCCTCCTGAAGAGCATAACGATAAAGGGGACCGACATCAGGAAAAAAGGGATCGGGAAGGACATCACGAACAAGGCCCTTGGCGGGGTGCCCGGCATACAGAAGGAGGGCGGAGACGGACTTATCGTGTCGGCAAGGTTTGTTCTCTACACGCCTTTCGATTTTGTCCGTACCATATGCATGGAGTTTTTCGGGAACAACCTGATCAACGCATCCAAGGCCATAATAGACATAAAGGATTTTTTTCAGGACGACAAGAACGTCCATCTGACGGCGCTGGAACACTTTGACGAAAAATACGTAATCGCCATAAACTACCGCAACAAGTCGGACAGGAGCGATATTCCCAAGGCGATCCTGCTCGTTGATATTGAAAGCAACAATGAATCTGGGCTGGACATCGCGTGCGATAAAATCATCGATGCCATCAGGAAGTACAACCTGGAGGCCTTCGTGGCAAAAGACGAGGAGACCAGGGATCTGTTCTGGAAGGACAGGAAAAATCTGGGGGCGATCGCGCGGCATACAAATGCCTTTAAATTGAATGAGGACGTGGTCATACCTATTGAATCCCTGCCGGATTTCGCTGATTTTATTGAAAAGCTGAATTTCCAGAGAGAGCTTGAAAACAACCTGGATATCGCCGAAGAAATAAAAAAATATATCGCAAGCAAAAGCAATCCGGATGACCAGTTTTTCAGCAGTAAAGTTAACGGCTTCCTGTCAAGACTCGACGAGGCCGCTGAAACATACAGGCTTTATCTGGATAATATCGAGGCGCCCGCAAGAAATATTTTAAAAGACCCGGGCGGGATCAGCGACGACAGGAGCATTTTGCAGCTCTCAAGGGACAACGTGCTCAACGTCAGCATAGAAAACAACATCGTCACCGGCTTCAGGCAGACCTTCCATGGATACGACGAGATTATCAACGGGTTCAACGAGACCGTTGCTGATCTTCAGAGCAAAAAAATAATAATAGCGACCCACATGCATGCCGGTGACGGCAATGTCCATGTGAACATACCGGTTTTTTCAAATGATTACAGGATGCTTCAAAAAGCAAACGATACCGCCGGAATAATAATGAAAAGGACAACTGACCTCGGCGGCGTAATTTCCGGGGAGCATGGAATAGGCCTAACGAAGCTGAAGTTCATCAGCCAGGACATCCTTGATGAATACGCGAAATACAAGCACGAGTATGATCCTGAAGATCTTTTCAATCCGGGGAAGCTCAGGTCAAATTTTCCGGAAAGCGTGATTTACACGCCGTCACTCAACCTGCTTGAAATGGAGGCCTTCATCCTCGAGGCCGCGGACCTCAACAATCTTACCGTATCGATTTCATCATGCATCAGGTGCGGTAAATGCAAGGAGGTCTGCAACACCCATTATCCCAGCGGGACCATGTTTTACAGCCCGAGAAACAAAATTCTCGGGGTGTCCCTGATAACAGAGGCGGTCCTGTACGAGGTCCAGACGCAGAATACCCTGAGCTTTAAAAATTTCAAAATGCTGAGGGAGATATCTGACCATTGCACCATGTGCCATAATTGCCTGGCACCATGTCCCGTAAGCATTGATTTCGGCGACGTAACGCTTTCGATAAGGGACCTTCTCGTGGAAAGAAAGAGGACCAAGTTCAAGCTCGTCACGAACCTCGTCCTTTTTTATCTGAAGAGGAGGGGATATCTGATCAACAAAATCTTCAGATTTGCCTTGCTAAAAGGGGCATACACGGCGCAAAGAACCGGCTATTATCTGAACAAACCCTTTTCAAAGCTGACCGGTTTCGTGGCTCCGAAGATAAACAGCATGTTGAAGGCCAAGCTCCCGAAATCAGGCAGCATAAGCATTCGCGAAGCCCTCGGGCTCAAGGGGACGGACACGTTTTTTTCGTTTTACGACCCGAACAAGCCTATCGTCAAAAGCGTGGTTTATTTTCCGGGATGCGGATCTGAAAGGCTTTTCCCGGAAATCAGCATCTCGGTAATCTCTCTTTTGTATAACGCGGGGATCAGGGTGGTGATACCGCCGGAATATCTGTGCTGCGGCTACCCGTTTCTGGCTAACGGCAAGGTGAAGCAGGCCGAGACCAAGAGCAATGAAAACAGGGTCATTCTTCACAGGATGGCGGCCATAATAAGATATATGGGAATTGAGGACGTCGTTGTGTCCTGCGGCACCTGTTACGAAATGCTGGAGAAATACAGCATAGAGAATATATTCCCTAATTCGTCCATAATCGATGTCAATGAATTCATTGCCAGGGAAAACCTCTACAGGGCAGACATGAAGGGAAGGATCCTCTATCATAATCCGTGCCATTCTCCGCTCAAGCGTTTAGGCGTTGAAAAAACATTTAAGGCGATTTTCGGCGTCAGGCCCGTTACCATCCCCAACTGCTGCGGGGAGGGCGGGACCCTGTCGCTTTCGACACCGGACATAGCGAATTCCCTCAGGGAGAGGAAAAAAGAAAATATTGCCGTGCACCTGGGCAAAAAGGAAAAGGCCGTGGTAATTACGACCTGCCCCAGCTGCGTCCAGGGCCTCAACCGGATAAACAACAAGGTGTCTGTGACAGGGAAGGCCCTTTCCGTCTATCTGGCAGAGGAGTTGTTCGGCCAGGGCTGGAAGAGGAAATTTCTTAAAGAGGCGAAAAAATCGAAGGGCATTGAAAGAATCATACTGTAATATAAGGGAACCGCTAATATTCAAATCAGGATATTCCCTTGCGGGCACTTTCAATGTTTAAATCAGGGCGTTTACAAAAACCAGCTTTTTCATTTTAAAACTAATTAAAGGCTGGTTTTTTTTCTAGCGCCCTATGGTAGGAACAAAAACGGTTTTTTTTGTGATCACCCATTAGTTTTTTTCAGCGGATTTATTATGAAAAAACTAATTTATATATGCGCCCGTAATTAAAGACTTAATAAAATATAATCACCGGCCGAAAATATTATAGAATAACCTTTCGGGGAATACCTATGAATATGAAAAAGAATTTCTTGATATTAACCATTCTGGCCCTTCCGATAATGATTTTTTCCCAGGAAAGCACGGACAAGAAGGCCGGATCGGATGCCCCAAAAAAAATCGAAAGCCAAATAAGCACTTCTATTCCGGTTCAGGCCCAGTACAGCGATGAATTTGCCATAAAAAACATTGAATTCAGCAGAAAAGTCGATCTGTTGGGTAAAGGGGATATCCTTGAGGTTAAGATGATGTTCGATAACCTCAATGACGACCCCAAGGACCTTTATATTTTCGTAATAGCTTCCTACGAAAAGATTGAGAAAACTAAATCAAGCTTTGAAAGGCCCGTACCGGAGAAGGAAAGGATCAGGACCTTTGTGCCTTTTCCCAATAATATAGAAAATTTTAAATATCCCGATAAGGACAAGCAGGGAAATATAAAAAAGGATTATCAGGGCAGGGATAAATTCAAATATATCAAATTTCCAAAGGATCCGAAAGCGGGTATAGATCCTGCAACCCAGAAACCCTACAGGCTGACAGATAAGCTGCTTGTCGTGAGCGAGCACCTAAGCAAATACAGAAAAAATTTCTTTTATTTCAACGAGGTCGCCATTCTTGTCTTTGACAAGGACGGGAAGCCGGTTTTCAGGCAATTATATAAACTCAAGGGATACAGAAGGTAAAGAGGCCAAAATCTGGCATTTATAAAAACCCCGGAGTTTCCACGGGGTTTTTTTATTTCAGAAGAAAAAATCGGTAGAAGGCGGGTTTTAGCTGTTATCGGTCTCGAACTTTTTCATGAAAGACACGAGCTTTTCGACTCCTTCAACCGGCATCGGATTATATATGCTTGCCCTCATTCCTCCCACCGAACGGTGTCCCCTGAGATTTACCATTCCGTTTTTAGAGGCTTCCTTAAGGAATTTTTCATTGAGGTCGCTGGAATCAGTTGTATAGGGAATATTCATGATGGACCTGTCTTCCCTTGCCGCGGTTCCCTTGAAGATTTTCGATTCATCCAGAAAATCGTAAAGAAGGGAGGCTTTTTTTTCATTTATTTTCTGCATTGCCGCTGTTCCGCCGAGGTCCTTTATCCATTCAAAAACGAGCATGGCCATATAGACGCCGAAGGTAGGCGGTGTGTTGTAAAGGGACTTGTTGTCGGAATGTGTTTTATAATTGAGCATGGTCGGCGTAATCTCCATGGCATGGCCGACAAGATCATCCCTGATAATCACTATTGTAAGCCCAGCCGGACCGATATTTTTTTGCGCCCCAGCAAAAATCAGAGCATACCCGGCCACGTCCATCGCTTCAGACAGAATGTTTGAAGACATGTCAGCGATAAGCGGTATGTCTCCAGTATCGGGAATGGACGTATACCTGGTTCCCTCAATCGTGTTGTTCGTGCAGATATGGAAGTAGTCAACATTTTTGCTGAAAGAGGATTTTTCCGGTTTTGGGATGTAAGAGAAATTTTTGTCCTCTGAGGAGGCGATAATGTTGGCGGTGCCGTATTTTTTTGCTTCTGCTATCGCCCTCCTGGTCCATTCACCGGTATGTATGAAATCTGCCGATTTATGCGTTTTAAAGAGGTTCAGAGGGACCATTGCAAACTGGCTGGATGCGCCGCCCTGCAGGAAAAGAACATGGTAATTTTTCGGGATGCCCATCAACTCCCTCAGCAGTGTTTCCGCCCTGTTGATTATTTCGTCGAAATCACCGGACCTGTGGCTCATTTCCATGACGGACATGCCGGCGTTTCTGTATTCAACGAGCTCGGATGCCGCCTTTGATAGAACCTGTTCGGGTAAAGCGGAAGGGCCGGCTGAAAAATTAAAGACCCTGGACATGTGAACTCTCCTTTACTGCTGTTTTTAGATAGGAATTTTCATGTTATGTACAGGAAAACGAGGTTTTGTGTCAATAAATTTTGCAATTGATTCTTTTGATGCAATTCAGTCCATTACCGGATAAAAGACTCACGGGCTGATTTTTATTTCTTGAAAAAAAGGTGTGAAAATTGAACATGTCATTGTTTATTCTGCTTAATCAATATATGAAGAGGAAAGAAATGGCGAAGATCAGGAACTTCAAGGGGCTGAGGCCGGCGAAGGATCTGGCGGCAAAGATCTGCGAATTGCCATATGATGTGGTTTCATCCGTGGAGGCAAAATCGATCGCAAAGGGCAACAAATACAGTTTTTTTCATATATCAAAACCTGAAATCGATCTTCCTAAAGGTACGGACGTCCATGATGCCTCGGTCTATAAATCCGGCAAAAAGACCCTTGATTCTTTTATTAAAAAAGGATTCATGTTCCAGGATGAAGAATCAAGATTTTATCTTTATTCCCAGGTGATGGATGGCAGGACTCAGACCGGTCTTGTAGCCTGCGTTTCCATCGATGATTACCTTGAGGACAGGATCAAAAAGCACGAGTTGACCAGGGAGGACAAGGAACTGGACAGGACCGCCCATCTGGACCAGTTAAATGCGAATACAGGTCCGGTATTTCTTTTTTTCCATGAGGATGGGACAAAGAAGGGACTTTTTGAAAGGACTCTTGAAGTAAAACCGGAATATGATATTACGACGGATGACGGAGTCAGGCACATATTCAGGGTAATAACCGATGATCAAACAATAAATGAATTCGTGAAGGCGTTCTCCGATACAACGCTTTACATAGCAGACGGTCATCACAGGGCGGCTTCGGCGGTGAGGGTCGGGACGGAGAGAAGAAAAAAAACGCCGGGCTATACCGGCAACGAAGAGTTCAACTGGTTTCTTGGCGTCATATTCCCGCATGATCAGCTGAGGATCATGCCGTATAACAGGGCGGTGCAGGATCTGAACGGCATGGGAAAGATTGAGTTTTTTGAAAAGGTGGCCTTGAGTTTTACGATTTCTAAAAGCGGGCCGAAAACGCCATATTCAGTGCGTTCCTTTTCAATGTACATCGATGGTGAATGGTTTACACTTGCCCCGAAATTCGATGTATCATCAGACCCCGTCGAAGGCCTTGATGTGCAGATTTTACAGAAAAAACTCCTTGATCCAATCCTGGGAATCAAAGACCCCCGAAAGGATGAACGGATAGAATTCATCGGCGGAATCAGGGGTGCCGGCGAACTGGAAAAGCTCGTGAATTCCGGCGACTTTGCCGTTGCCTTTTCAATGTATCCGACAACGATTGAACAGCTGATTGAAGTATCTGACTCGGGAAAGACCATGCCTCCAAAATCAACATGGTTTGAGCCTAAATTACGAAGCGGGCTGGTCCTTCATCTTTTATAATAAGATCTACAGGCCGGCTGATTTCATTATTATGGAGATGAGTTTTCTACCGGCAATTTTTTTCGATGCTGTTCCGGTAAAACTATGGATATACTTTGTCACTCTCGCTATCAGGAAAGGATCCAGATTGATTTCATGGACCTCGGTTACGGAGGCGTTTCGCTCAGATGATGTCCCGGAAACGGTTTTACCCTGCGGTTCGAATAGCGATGGGTCTGTTTGATTTTTCATCATCATGTTTATCACCGGCCGTGAACCATGATATACCGCCGTGCTGCGGAAACTGGATACGTTTGAGGAAGCGTTAATGTTTGTTTTTTATGCTTCCTTAACTTTATTTTCGATAAAAAAATGCATTTTGATTATTATTATTTAATAATTGGGTTTTTTTTAATATTTTTTCATTCTTGTCTTGTTATATTTATTGAGAATTTTCGCCTTACAAAAGACATACAGTAAATGAAACTAAAAAAAAGTGTGTTTATAATATCAGCGGGTTTTTTTATTGCCGCCTCTTTGAATTCAGGCTCCTTGCCGGCACAGGATGCATCGGCGTATGACTGGTATGACTATCAGCCCGAACAGAAAAGCATAAAGACGGTCAACGGGAAATTTTATGCCTACATAGTCCTTCTTTTTAATGAAAATCCGCATTTCGTCAACATCATACAGAAGGATACTATTCCTTTAAAGGTCATCGGCGACGAGGGCTTCCATATTAAGGCGTACAAATCATATCTCAACACCCTCAGGGATGGCCCCATGGGAAAATTAGCCCAGCAGATGCTTGCCGTCTACCTGGAACCAACGAAATACAATGATTCACATCTTGCTGAAATCGAAAACGCCCTAGTCAAATACAATATCATATTAAGATTCTCAAAAGATAAGAATTCCGGCAGCGACAGGATCATCCTGGATTACTGCATTTTCGGAAAAAAAGTCCAGGTAACCGTCAAACACCCTCTTTTTGAAATCAGGGAAAAAATTTACAACATCCAGCCATTCATCTACTACGATGAATTCTCAACCAGTAATTCAACGTTTTATTTCAACATGATATACATCAACCCGGATGAGGTTAACAACGATTATATTATCGCTAAAAGAATAATAAACGGCGAAAACGTCAATTCGATGTTTTTTGTGGGGTCGAGGGTCACTGAAAACATGAGATACTGCCTCCAGCGGTCTTTCAGGGACAAGAAGTCGA
Source organism: Spirochaetota bacterium (assembly GCA_025457915.1). Lineage (GTDB taxonomy): Bacteria > Spirochaetota > UBA4802 > UBA4802 > UBA5550 > JALOTL01. Next base: position 289,583 of record JALOTL010000001.1, read on the forward strand.
TCAAGGAAGAGATATGGAAAATGTTCGCAATACATGAGCTTACCCACAAGGTACTGAACAATAAATATAATTGTTTTGACCAGGTGACGGGAGAGGAGCTGTCACTTTCGGGCACGATCTACTATAATCCCTTCCTTGGCCTTTCGATACTGTACAGCTATCTGAACTACAATTCAATCAACCCGCACAGGGTTGCCGCGGTTAATTTCATCAAGTTCGTGGCGGAAAGGCAGGGGAAAAACGAGATGGTCGCAAAACCAGGCCTTTTGAAAAACATGACAGAATCCGAACTGAGGACCATGGCCAGGGAACATTTTAATTTTATGCTTGAAAAGGTGAAATAAGGGAACCTCAAATAATCAAATCAGGATGCTTCCTTGTGGGCACTTTCAATGTATAAATTAGGGCGGTCACAAAAACCAGCTTTTTCATTTTAAAACAAACAAAAACTGGTTTTTTCAACACTAGCGCCCTATGGTAGGCACAAAAACGATAGTTTTTGTGATCAGCCATTAGATTTTTTCAGCGTTTTTATCATGAAAAATCTAATATATTGAGGTGCCCATAATTAATAATCTTAATAAGGCCGTTTAGAAAAGAAAGTTCAGATCTGGATCTTGATGGGATTCTTGTTTTTCATGTCGTAGTAGCCCGACTTGGTGCTGCCCGTATAGAGGTTGACTGACAAATCCTTCTGAGTATCAGCGCCCTTCAAACCGAAAACCACCGGTTCAATTTTTTCCCATATCTCTATGGTTTTTTCGCATGATATCGCAAGCAGGCTGTCCGCGGATTCATAGTGAAGGCCGACCTTTCCGTCCGGATACTGCCATTTTTCCCTGTGATGATTGAGTATGTCCCTGTTGATTCTTTTCGGGTTCGGGTATTGAATGATAAAATCGGAAAAGAGGACCCTGTTTCTTTTCATCCACTGGAAAAAATCCCTAAGTCTTGGATTCTTGCTGAATTTAATGCTGTAAGCTGTTTTTATAAAGAAAGGAAGAAGGTCGACTAAATTGAACCCGGAAATATATTTTTCGTCCGGGTTCTGGTTCTTTGCCATGAGGGTTAATTCTTTATATATTCCGGGATTTGATATTTCAAGCGACTCGAGCAGCAATGATCTCAGGGACGGATAAAGCGTCGAAAATCCCATCTTTTTTTTCACCGGCAGCATCTCTTCGATTGAAAACTTGAAGTCCCCTCTGTTTTGATCTACGTATAAAAAATAGTAATCCATGCTGTATTCGAACAGAAGGTTCTGCTCTCTGTAGTATCTTGTCTGTTTTTTATCGAAAGAGTCAGGGAAGCCGGAAAAATAAAAAATATAGGGGTGGAATATGGAATCTGATATTATATGGGAAATCATGCCGTAGGCGTATGCCCTCTGGATGGCGGCCCATTCCGTGTTTTTATCATCATAGGCGTGTATCCTGTCG
>JALOTL010000035.1 GCA_025457915.1 Spirochaetota bacterium
AAGGAGCTGTTCCGCCTGCACGATCAGCGGCTTGACCCTTCCGGTATGCCAGGCCAGTATCTCCTTCAATTGCTTCAGGTAAGCGTTCGCGGCCGCGATGTGTTTGTCCGCTCCCGCCAGCTTCTTCGCCTTCACGCATTTCGGGTCGGGCGCGGAGGATTCTCCGCTGGTAAGCACCGGGCATGAATTGCACGCCGCCGAGGTTTCCTCATCGATCTTCTTGTGGGCGTCCTCCTCCCTGCGGCTGGCCTCTCCCACCCTGGTGGCCAGGCTGGTGTCGGTCGCAAGCGACGTGAACTCGTTGGCGAGCTTGATGCATTTGCCCCACGCCTCGGTGTTTTTCCCGGAGGGCCTGTCCTGCAGTCCCGGCCCGTATCCCATCTCCTTGGAAATCTTCATGGCGGCGGCGATCTTCTCTTCCTGGGACATGTTGTTGAACTCGTCCTCCGTAGGCACACCCTTGGGCACCTTGGCGTTCTTCATGTTCTTCATGGATTTTAAATTTTCCATGCCGTAGGGAATCGCGCTCTCCTTCATCATATCCTCGATCTGTTTGCCGATGGATTCAATGGCGGGTTTGACCTTGATCTGGCTCTCACCGGTTTTCACGCACTTGCCGTACGCGTCCTGCGCGCTTGCCGGGACGGGCGTCAGCTTGCCGAGAAGGCCGGTAAGGCTCGTCTTGACTATGGTAGCTTGTACGGACGCGGCCAGCAGGCAGCATGCTGCCGACACGGCGATTACAACGGCCGGTTTATGCCTGATAATAAATTCTTTTCCCATGTATCCATACCTCTTTATTCATGTTGCCGCTCCCTATGAAATTTTTTCAGTGAAAAAGAATCCGAAAAGAGCGGACCGTTCATTATTTAAATCAACACCGCAAAACGTCAATCCGGATACGTAAAAAAAACGGCTCTATATTTGGTACAATTCCATGGAAAGCCGTTCCTGATTGACTTGGCGCGCAGACGCGTGGGAAGCCGTCATCATTTCCCGGTGATTGATCCGTCAGCAACGTCGTCGGCTTTTTCTGGCAGATGGTGGTACGGAATTTCGAACGTGAATTCAGCCCAGCTGTTGAATTCCGAATCCGCCCATATGACGCCGCCGTGAAGCTGCACTATCTTCCAGCAGACATAGAGCCCCACGCCATGGCCTTTTTTTTCTATCAGGCCTGGAGCATGCAGAACGGAGAACTTTTTAAAAAGGTTGATTTTCTCTGTCTTCGGAAATCCAGTCCCCTCGTTCCAGACCGAGACCCTGATCCGTCTGCCTTTATGTTTTAAGGCAAGCCTTATCCGCCCTCCCGTTTTCCCGTACTTAACCGCATTGCTCAACAGGTTGACCATGACTATCCTCATCAGCTCGGGATCGCAGGTGATCGGCAGTTCATCATCCGGAAAATCCGGATCGATCGTCATGCGGGCTTCTTCGATCTGCGGTTTTACCAGTTCGATCACCGGGTCTATTATTCCGGTCACAAAATCAATGCTCCGCGGGTGTAAATGGTATTTCCCGCCTTCAAACCTGGATAGGTTCAGGTACTCGACGCTCAGGTTGTACAGGTATTCGGCCTTTTTTATGATCCTGTCTATCATTTCCGTGTGTTTTCCGGAAAGGGGACCGAAGTATCCCGCGGTGATGGTCCTCGCAAGGGTTATAATGGACGAAAGAGGGCTTTTCAGCTCGTGGCTGACGAAGCTCAGCATCTCCATGTAATTCTGGATCACGGAGTTGAGCGTTTCTATCTGGAACGCTTTTTCCATGGCCTGCCCCAGCCTTTCTGAAAGAAGGGCCAGCAGCTTCACATGGTTTTCATTGAAAGCCGCCCTCCTGCGCGACCTGCAGAATAAAAGTCCCACGGGCCTGCCTTCGACGACAATCGGGCATGTTATGCTCGAAAGAATCTTCTCATTCAGAAGCAGCCTTGCTGAATCGCTCGTGGGATGATCCGATGAATATTCATCCATGTCCCGGATGATGCTCACCATTCTTCCATGCAGGACCTTTTCTATGGGGCTCCCCATGATGTCGGATGCGTATCCGTTTAAAAGATGCTGCTTCCTGTATTTGGTTTTTACGTAATGAAGAATGAGCCTCTTCCCGTCCTCCTCGAGGAAGGCGGCTTCAAGTCTGTCACACGGCATGATCGGCTGGATCGCATTGAAAAAAAAATTCAGGATTTCATCAAGTGAAATGCCGCCGGCCACCTTCTGGTTGATGTGGTCCAGGACCGCGCGCTCGCGGGCATCGATTTCATCAAGCAGAAGCTTGTTGCTTTCAGCTGAATAATCGCAATTATAATATATCAGGTTTTTATCGGTATTCTTTTTCATGATTTTTGCGATAGGAGCCGGCCTATAACGATTTCAAATGAAAGTCAATACAATTTAATATAAAATCAGATTATCATGCGGGGGGACCGTTAATAATTTATAAATTATACCGGTCCCCGGGCATAAATTCATATGAAATCCGGCGGAGAAGATTTTCTTCAAATCAGCTGTGACCGGTATTTATCATCGGACTGAAATTAACTGGAATTAAATCTGCACATGAGGAAATAAAATGACCGGCCGGCACCGTATATCCGTCACAGATACCGCCTCACATTTTTACTGTAAGCATCCCAAACTTCTCCGAACCTCCCGCTCAAAAACTCCTCTTCCGAGACGATTATCCTGTGGTGAATAAAAATCGTGACCGCCGTCAGGACCCAGACCGGCGGACTCATGGTATACAGGCCCGAGGCCATTGAAACTAGAAACAGTGAAAGCAGCATCGGGTTCCTGCTGAAGCCGTACAGTCCGCCGGTTTTAAGGACCGTGTCCTCAGCGGGAAGCCCCATCCTGAATGAAAAACCCAGGTTGATCGAACTCAAGATGTTTAAAAGCACTCCAGCCGACAGCAATGCTATCGCGGCATACCGCACCGGCGATGCGTTATCGACGACAGATATGTCCCTGATGTTAATGTGAAGCATCAAGAGCATCCACGAAGCGACCATGGTCATTTTACCGGCGCGGAACATCATCCCGTTAACCGAAGGAAGGCCCCCGGTGCCTTTCCCGTTCATCCTGAATACTCCCAGGCGGATGATGAATGAAAGGAGCAGGACCGCGAACAATATCATTATTATAATTCTTTCCATATAAAACCTCCACTGACAATTTACTGAACATCACGATTCAGAAAAAGCGCCCTTGCGCCGATGGCTATCTGAGCGGCCGCAAGGCCGACGATGGTGACGCAGGCGACCAGCCGCATTTCCAGGAACCCCTCCAGTCCCCATTTAATTATCATGTTGACCGGGGTGAAAAAGATCACGGGCACCGGGAAAAGAAACGCGGCCCAGTGCGCGACCAGTTTTCCGCCCCTTTTGTTTTCCATTATCGAGAGGAAGCCAAGGACTGCGGAAATCCCGGCAATGGCCGTTTCTCCCCTGACCGCATTTCCGCAGGCCATACCGTAAAAATAATAAACGCCCAGTATCGCGGGGGACAAAAGGCCGAGGGTCATATAAAAAAAGTATATCCTTTTTGTTTTAGTTAAAAAATTCATATATTTACTCCATGTTTGTAATATGATTAAATTATACTGGCCTGGCGCCCCGGTCCAGGACCTACCACAGGCCGTTCGGGCAACCGGTAAACCTCTTCTTCCATTTCAAATTCAAATAGCATCCGCATCCCTCCCGCTTCGGATCGCGCAGCATTTTTTTGAAAAACGGCACCCCGCAGGCATAGGCCTCGCCCTTTATTTTCCTGTACAGCCTCCGGTCCTCCGGATCGGTAAGGGCGCACCCTTCGCATATTTCCCTGCGGCTTCGGGTGAGCTTTTCATCAACGGACGGACTGAACAGGTTGAAGATCAACGATCCGGCCGAGTAAAAAAGGTTCCATGCTTTTCTCGGTGATGAAGCTTTTAAAGCTGCGCCTGTATCTCTATCCGTCATAGATCAATCCTCCCCCCTGACGCTTTTATATGCCATAAAGCTGAAATATGCCACCATGAGGGATTGTGTTATCCAGACGATCGGCCAGTAGGGATAGTGTTCATGCCCGGTAATTCCTATTACAACCTTCACCGCCACATTGACCGCACCAGCGAACATCCCTATCATGTATCCCCATTTCACACGAAAGAGCATGAGCACGAGGCCGAGGCCGAAAACCGATGCGAGCAGGTAGTTGCCGAGGACCGCCGGCGTGCCGGATGATTTTTCCACGAGCCTCGCGCAATCGTACTCGATGATGAGAAGGCACAGTACGCGCAAAAGAGTGTGGGATATGGCCGTTACCTCCAGCGGATTATACTTTTTCAATAAATTCACATCAATACTCCTGTTTTCATGATTTAACCGGCGGCTGACCGCCAGGACTCCGGGAAAACCAATCCCCGGTTACGGCAATAAATTAGCATGAAAAAGCGGTCCTGTCTTACAACCTTATAAGACGGCAACATTTTCGAGTTGTAATATTATAAAAGTACAACCGGCAGTTCGGGTTTTGTGTGCGGTCGGGGCTATTTGACCAGGCTTTTCTGACGGAAGTCTGCCGGGGACTGCCCTGTTTCCTTCTTGAAGGCCCTGTGGAAGGCCGAATATGAATTGAATCCCACGGCAAAGGCGATGGACAGTATGCTTCCCGTGGCCTCGCCGGAGATAAGCCTTTTCGCTTCCGCGAGCCTGTATTCGTTTATGAAGCTGCTGAAGCTTTTATTGTGGTGCTCGTTTAAAAACTGGGAAAGCTGGTGCGGGGTGATTTCCAGGACCCCGCTTAACCTGGAAAGCGACAGGTCTTCATCGCAATAAAGCTTTTCCTCCCTCATGAGGACTTCCAGCTGCCTGTCTAGATCTTCAAGATCGACCCTGTCGAGATGCGATTTTTTATACGGCTTCCTTTTAAGGGGGACAGTGGCGAATTGAAGCAGGTACGGATACCGCTGGTCAAGGAAAAACAGACAGGTTATTATCATGCCAGTCATGATATTATAATAAAGCATCATCCACGCGTCCATCGAGACCGCGATGATGAAACCGGCGGCGCCCAATACCAGCCAGCCCATCAGCAGGACCGCCGCGAAACAGATTTTCTGCTGTCCCCTGTTTAGCAGGTTTAAATTTTTCAAAAACTTGTAAGAAGATACCGCCCCGTAAACCATCACCACTGCAATGACGGCGACGGCCGCCAGCCTGACGACATGAAAAGGGCCGGCGAGAACGCTTTTAACAAGCTCCCTTTTTTCTTCCGATGTTGTGAACAAATAAGGGGAAAAAAGGACGACCAGCGCCGGCACGCCGGAAAAATGGACAAGGTCCCATGCCCTGAAAGCTGTTTTCTCACCGGTCAGACTCAGGATGTAAAAGTATACCAGGGGACCGGAGCTCAAGATGACCGGGTGCTGTAAAAGGAAAAAATGCGGATATTCATAAATATACCGCGAGTGGATCAAAAAAATAAAGAGGTGAAGAAACCCGAGACACAAAACGAGCAGGGAAAAAACGACGTTCCTGTAATGCATCGGGCGGACGAGCAGCCCCGCAGCCATGAAAACTGACAGAGTGAATGTAAAAAGTATAATAAATTCCATGATGCCCATATGGCCATGTCCTTAAAGCAAATATGCCCGTCAAACTGGCATTCAACGGCCGGATGAAGGGCCGGGATTCCCTTTCGACAGCGCGACGATGTCCCTCACCTCCAGGACCTGCTTATCATATCCGTACAGCGCCGAATTGATCATCGCGCAGCCGAGCTCCGCAAGGGTGGAAACGTATGCAGGGAAAAGGAGCCTGAGCAGGGGATACGGAAACATCATGGCCCTGTAAAAGACCGGCGCGTTCTTGAGCCCCTTCGTGGGCCGCATGAACCCCGGCCTGAAGGCATACACACATTTAAACGGCATTTTCATCAGGTCATTTTCGGTTTTGCCCTTTATCCTGGCCCACATGAATTTACCCTTTTCAGTGCCGTCCGTGCCGAGTCCTGACACGTAGCAGAAAACCATGCCGGGGTTCCTCCCGCAGAGGGCGCCGGCGACGTGCATTGTCAGGTCGTAAGTGAGCCTGCGGTATTCGTCCTCCTTCATTCCAACGGACGATTTCCCGAGGCAGAAAAAGCACGCGTCGTATCCGGCAAGCCGGTCCGCTATCGGCGAGAAATCGTAAAAATTTTCGTGAACGATCTCCTTTAATTTCGGGTGGGCAACCCCGCAGGGCCTTCTGCCGATAACGAGCGCTTCCCCGACTTCTTCATGCAGGAGACATTCATGCAGAACACCCTCGCCGACCATCCCGGTGGCTCCGGTTACGATTACCTTTAATTTCATATTATATACTGTCCCTTAAAATAAATTTCAAGCCGTACAGCTTCACCCGCTTTTTCACAAAAACTATATCTTCAATCTGATTTTATCAAACAAAAAAAGATTGCCTAAAAAATTAATTCAGGCGGGCCGGTATGTCTGTGACCCTCCGGAAAAAATCGCGACCTGGCGGTCGCGGTGAGGGACGACTGGCAGAACCCAGGCATCGGCAGGTCTATCATCGTCCGGACCATAACGTCAGGGAAGGAGCACGGGTATTTGCGTCATGTAAAGCCATCCAACGTTTCCATTCCCGTGCCTTCTTTATCAGATAAAACATCTATTGGTACCGCTGTTTCCGTTTATTAATTGACAAATACGACATTTTATTATGTATTCATACTTTTCAAAATTGTTACGGGCCGACGGCCGAGAAATAAATAAATAGAGGGACTTCATGAAAAAATTTCTATGGATACTTTACCAGCCGTACAAGTTTCTCATCTTTATTCCGTACCTGACGGTTTCCACTCTCTTTTTCGGAGGAGTGGCGGTCGTACTCGCGTTTCTCGTCAACGCCCGCATAGCGAGCCTGATAGGCGGGGCGCTCTGGTCGCGCCTGAACGCGTACATGACACCGATATGCGTTACTGTGACCGGAAGGGAAAACATCGACAAAAAACAGTCGTACGTCATCGTTTCAAACCACCAGAGCCAGTACGACATCTTCGTGCTTTACGGATGGCTGGGCGTCGACTTCAAGTGGGTCCTGAAGCAGGAGCTCCGTAAAATCCCCGGGCTGGGGATAGGGTGCGAAAAGGTCGGCCATATCTTCATAGACCGCTCGGACCACGAAAAGGCCCTGGCGTCGCTTAACGCCGCAAAAAAGAAGATCGTGAACGGCACGTCCGTCATATTCTTCCCCGAGGGGAGAAGGAGCAGGGACGGCGGGATGGGCGAATTCAAGAAGGGCGCCTTCAAGATGGCGTTAGATCTCGGCCTGCCCGTTCTCCCGGTCACCATCATCGGCACAAGGGAGATCTTCCCGACCGGGACGATCGACCTGTTTCCGGGAAGGGCCCGCATGATAATACATGGGCCGATCGGCACCTCGGGATACAGCGACGAAAACATCCAGGAACTCATGGACAGGACCAGGGACGCGATCGCATCCGCTCTGTAGCAATTTTTCGGAGCCATCCTCGCTGTCAACTCCTCCGGGGGCGTCCAGGCGCATGCGGCCTTTGCGGCATTCCGATCGGCGGGAAATCCTGACTCCTGATTTTATCGGATATTATGCCCGACGTGCACGGATGCAGATGAGCGGCCACAAGGGAACATCAAGAGATTACATGGAAAGATTAAGCGTGCGGCTTGAGATGATGCATTTCCTTGAATCCGACAGAAAATAATGACTTTTTTATCGTAAAAATACCAATGACTTTTTTTTAAAAAAATTAAATAATATTTGATAAATCACGTGCTTAATAGTATCTTGAACAAGATTCCGAAATTGTATCTCGGTATGTTTATTAATGTGTGAATTTAGAAATAATTAAAAACATCTTTCAACCTTTTGTACATTTTTAAATCCAAAAACATCCCGTGGTATATGATTTCCCCCCGTAAAGGCATTTTCCATTCAATTTGAAGACGGTCCGCATTAAAACCTGCAGACGTCATATCGATCACAAGCCTTTCCGGTTCGCAATTCTCAATAAATTTTCCCGAATGCGGATGTTGATTAATCCCATACGGCTTCAGGGAAAACACTCTCAAGTGATAATATTTCCATTTCAGTATTTGCCATTTAATGGCACCCGCGGGGTTGATGGCCCCGATTTATTCCCGTTTCCGGGAAAGGCGGGAAAATTTTTTCAGACAACAAGGAGACGCAATGAAAAAAATTATATTCATCGAACCCAAGGCGCCAGGCGAACACATCTTCACCCAGTTCGCATTGCCACGCATCGGAATATTCATTCTCGCCACGATGATGAGAGACCGCGGCTGGACCGCAGAAATCATCATCGAGGACATCCACGGAATAAATTACGGTGATTTCAAGGGGGCCGATATAATAGGAATATCCACCATAACGCCGACCGCGAACAATGCCTATGAAATCGCCGACAGGGTGAAGGACATGGGTATCCCGGTCATAATGGGCGGGCCGCACGTGACCTTTCTGCCGGAAGAGGCGCTCGAACATGCCGATTACGTGGTACGGGGCGAAGGCGAGACTTCGCTCATGCGGTTCATCGACGCATGGGAGACGGATTCTGATTTTTCCGCGGTGCCGAACCTGTCATATAACAGCACCCATTCAATCGTGCACAATCCCCAGCAATCGTTCGAGCAGGACCTCGACAGGTTCCCGTCGATCGACTTCTCGCTTATAAAAGACAGGAAGCCCCTGAAGGTCATACCGGTCCAGACTTCGCGCGGATGCCCCTACGACTGCTCATTCTGCTCGGTGACCGGGATGTTCGGCAAAAAATACAGGTACCGTTCCAACGAACATATACTGTCCGAGCTCCGGTCCTACAAAAATGCCGGGAAAATGATCTTCTTTTACGACGACCATTTCGCCGCGAATAAAAAACGGGCGAAAGAGCTCCTTAAATCGATGATTGCCGAGGGCTTCAAGTTCAAATGGTCCACCCAGGTCAGGGCGGACATCGTGAACGACCTGGAGCTCATGGCCCTGATGAAGGAAAGCGGGTGCCACACGCTTTTCATCGGATTCGAGTCGTTCAATCCCGGGAGCCTCAAGGAGATGAAAAAGAAGCAGACCGTGGAGGACATCGTCAGGGCGGTTGAAATCATCCATTCATTCGGAATAAACATACACGGCATGTTCGTCCACGGCTTCGACCAGGACAACAGGGAATCGGTGCGCCACACGGTTAAGCTCGCGAAAAAGATGAAGCTGACGTCCGCGCAGTTCCTCCTGCTGACGCCGTTTCCCGGATCGGAATTTTTCGACAGCGTCAGCGAACGGATCGTTTTCAGGGACTGGTCGCTTTACGACGCCCACCACGTGCTGTACAAACCGCTTCAGTTTTCACTGTACGCCCTGCAGAAAGCGCAGACGTACAGCCATGAAAAATTCTACTCCTTCCCGCAGATGGTGAAAAAAATATTCAGGCGGCGCTGGCTTGCGCTGGGGATTTCCGTATACGCCAGGATCATAAACAGGAAATGGAAAAAAACGAACAGGAAATTTCTTAAAACACTTTCGAACCTGTCGTGGGAAAACAGCTGATGAATCAGGGGGGCGGGACCTGCCTTCATTGAAAAAAACAGGCGCCCCCATATCAGGAACAGGGTTCACAAATTATGATAGCCACAGTGCAGGTGCCATCGCCGCTTATTTTCATGCAGGAAAAGGGGAAAAACGAGGGCAAATCAACGCTGCTGCCGCGAATAGTTTAAACAGGGCGCGGTTCCGAAAAATCCTATCTTTTTTAATCGGATATCCGCATCGGGCAGATGGCCCGCATCACCTGGAAATATCATTTGATGCGGGAAACGAAATTCATCAAGTACATACTGGAAAGGCAGTTCATACCAAAAAGTAATGGGATACGCCTGTCTTAATAACGATCAGCCCCCTTCAGTCTGCAGGAATGCCGTGTTTGTATACAGGTATTCAACCTTTTCCTTGTGTTTCAGTTCCTCGTTGGCCATTTTAAAAAGCATTTCCTTCACTTCGCCCGCGGGCTGAATTTCCGCCAGTCCCTTGTAAAAATTGTATGAATTCAGTTCCCTGTGGGCGGCGACAAGATATACGTCCTTCGTGTTGAGGTCTTTTTCAATGTCCGGATTGTCGAGATGCTGGGCGACTTTATAATCTATCACCTCTGTCATTCTTAGCGAGCCGGAGCCGGTTTTTCCGCTTTTATATGATACGAGAAATTCCTTGTGCCCTTTCTCCTGATCAGCGAGAAACTTTAACGCATCTTTGGCCGTCGGATCGGCAACGGTTTTTCCCAGCTTCGAATAAAAATCGAATGCCTCCTCTTCCCTCATAATCGCCTTATCTATGATGTTCTCCAGATTAATATTTTCCATGATGCCGTCTCCCTTGGTTCACATGATTCGAACACGTTTGCGATGAAAGGAAAACGCCAGGAGCCGGGACTCCCGGCTCCTGGCGTGTATAGCCCTAAATCATGCAGTTTTTCTCGTCGGTGCCTTGTATACAATGGCTATCAGTAATCCGACCACGAGCAGACCCGCCGCTATATACAGCGCCTGGCCCTTGAATGTCGCGAACACGAACGGCCCTACGATACCGGCGCAGCTCCATGCCGTGAGCATGAAACCGTACACTTTACCGATATAGGCAGGACCGAAAGAGTCCGCCGCAAAGGCCGGCATGGTGGCGAATCCGCCGCCGTAGCAGGCGAGCAGGTAGCATGCTGTAATCATGAAGGCCCAGTAACTGGGGATAAGCCCTTTCCCCACAAGGATGTAAAGAACGGCCTGTGAGGCGAACATGATCATGAACACCATCTTACGCCCAATATTATCCGATAGTTTAGCCCAGAAGAGCCTGCCGAGGCCGTTGAATATTGCCGAAATGGCCACAACCAGCCCGCCTGCCCATGCAAGTTTTTTAATGAGCTCTTCGCCGGTGATCGATGCATCAACCAGCGGCTTGTAAAGATCCTGAGATAAAGGCGAGAGCTGGGAAATAAGGCCCAACCCGGCGGAAACATTGAGGAAAAGCATCGCCCAGAGCATCCACCATTGAGGCTTTTTCACAGCTTCGCCGAACTGATATGAATCGGCCGCAGACACCGTACTTTTAGCCGGAGTAAAGCCCGCTGGCACCCATCCCTGTGGCGGGTTCTTGAAAAGCTGGGCTGCGCCCGTTACGAGGACGAGGAAAATCGCGCCCCAGATATACCAGGTCATGGCCACGCCGGAGCTAATTACTTTTTCCGTTCCTGCCGCTCCTGCTGCTCCTGCGACTGTCTCAACGACCTTGAAGCTCTTGATCATCGCAGGCGCGATCTGGCCCATGAAAAAGGCGCCCGCGCCGAAACCCATGACTGCAAGCCCGGTCACGAGGCCGCGCTTGTCAGGGAACCAGCGAATCAGCGTCGCGATTGGCGTAACGTAACCAAAACCGTTTCCGAGCGCAGCTATTACGCCGAAACCGAGGTACAACACGTAAATATTTCCCATCTGGTCGCCCAGACCGGCGACAAGCGTGCCGATACCGAACAGTATGCCGCCTATCGTGGCGACAAAACGGGGGCCCTTTTTGTCAACAAGAGTTCCGCCGAACGCGGCCGCGAGGCCGATTATGCCCATGAGGATCATGAATGTAAGCTGAATCGGAAATTCTTCCCAGCCGTGTGCGTCTTTGAGCGGGATTTTAAAAACCGACCATGCGTATACAGTGCCGAGACACAACTGCATGACGATGGCTGCAATGGCTATCAGCCACCGCTTCTTCTCTAAATTCTCGTTGCTCATATTTCCTCCAAATTTTTTCAGATCACCTATTATTATAAGTGTTATTAATATTTATAACATCAATGCCCGCCGCCGGCATAATACCGGCTCAGCGATCTGTCGCATTGCGGACATTTGTGTTTCGGATCACAGTGTTGCAGAAACTCCTTCCTGAAGTATTTCAGCATCGTGGTGATGGGCATGATCGGCGACTGGCCGAGGGCGCACAGTGAAGCCTTTTTCATGACAGTCGCCTTTTCGACCATCAGGTCGATGTCACCGGGCACCGCGGTCCGGGAGGCGAATTTCCTCGCGAGATGGTGCAGGTGCGCCGTGCCCACGCGGCAGGGGACGCACTGCCCGCAGGATTCGTGCTCGAAAAAACTCAGAATCTGCAGAAGGAAATCCACGGAACAGGTCCCTTCATCGCATACCAGAACAACGCCGGACCCGAGAGTGACTCCCTGCTTCATGGGCTGGTCGATATCAAGCGGCAGGTCCATCAGGTCCTTGCCAAGAATACCGCCCGCGCTGCCGCCGACCTGTGCGAACTTGAACTTCCTGCCCTTCGGCAGGCCTTTTCCGTACACATTGATTATTTCCTTGAGGGTAGCTCCCATGGGAAGCTCCACCATGCCCGTGCGATTGAGTTTTCCGGAAAGGCAGTACAGCTTGGTGCCGGAACAGTTGGGCTGGCCCACGCTCTTGTACCAGCCGGCTCCCTTTTCGATGATTAGCGGCACGGACATGAGTGTTTCAACGTTATTCACGTTGGAAGGAAGGTTATTAAAGCCCGCCCCGCCGGGAAACGGCGGCTTGAATCTGGGATATCCCCTCTTCCCTTCCATGGAATTGATAAGAGACGTTTCCTCGCCGCAGACGTAGGCCCCGCCGCCTTCCTTGATAATGACGTCAAAACTGAACTTGGAACCTAAAATGTTTTTCCCGAGTATGCCTTTTTTCCGCGCCTGGTCGATCGCGACCTGGAGCCGTTCAATAGAACGCCGATACTCGCCGCGGACATATATATATCCCAGGCTCGCATCTATGGCAAAACCACAGATGGCCATACCCTCGATGAGAAGATGGGGATTTTCCTCCATGAGGATCCGGTCCTTGAATGTGCCGGGTTCCCCCTCGTCTGCGTTGCAGATGACGTATTTCTGGACCGGCCCCTTGCCGACGAAGGACCACTTCATTCCCGCCGGAAAGCCAGCCCCGCCGCGGCCCCGCAGCCCTGAATCCTTGACTGTGTCGATTATCTTCGACGGGTCCATCGCCAGGGACTTCTTCAGCGACTCATAGCCACCTTTGCCGATGTAGCTATCAATCCTGAGCGGATCCACCACGCCGATATTTTCAAGAAGGCGTTTCGTCTGCCGTGGCTCATTGATCACGCACGTCTTCCCTTCAACTTCCTTGCCGCAATCTTCCATCAGGGAGGGTTTCTTCTTTTTATATGAATTCAGTATCGATACGATTCTTTTCGGGGTAAGGTTCCCATGGATGTCGTAGTTGATCATCATGGCAGGCGCCACGGAACAGACGCCGAGGCATTCGCATTTCTCAAGAAAAAACATGCCGTCCTTCGTTCCCTCGCCGATCCCGATGCCAAGATGCTTCTGGATCGCGTCAAAGATCGTCGTGGAACCCATCACATGACATGGCCCCGACTTACAGACCCTTATCAGGAATTTCGCGCGGGGTTTAGTATTGAACATGGTGTAGAATCCGACAAAGCCCGCGACATCGCTTTCTGGGATATTCATCTCCTCCGCCACTCCGCGCAAGGTCTGGATATCCAGCATGTTTTTGCCTGACTGCACTTCAAGATCGCGCAGGATCAGCATAAGGTGCTCCGTTGAATTCCCGTATTTCTGAATCGTTTTACTTATGGCTTCATGTTTCATTTTATTACACCAGCCTACATGTTGATCTTTTCGATTTTACACGCACAGACCTTATACTCCGGGATCTTGCATGTGGGATCGAGGGCGTCTATCGTCAGCTTGTTGGCCGCAGCTTCGGCAAAATGGAAGGGAATGAACGCCACATTGGGCTTCGGGCGATCAGTCACCCGGGCCTTTATCCGTATGCTCCCCCTGCGCGTTGAGACCGACACAAGTTCTCCGTCTTTGATGTTGTAATTACTCGCTTCATTCGGATTAATTTCAACAAAGTTCTCGTTTACGGTCTTTTCAAGAATACGCGAATTTCTGCTCATGGTGCCTGTGTGAAAATGCTCGAGTATGCGGCCCGTGGTCAGTATCACAGGATACTCCGGATCTACATCCTCGGCAGGTGGAGTATATTCTATGGCGCTCATCAGTCCGAGTCCTCTGGAAAATTTTTCCCTGTGCAGATACTGCGTCCCCGGATGGCCCTCGTTGGGGCACGGCCACTGTATCAACTCTTTTTCCAGGCGCTCGTAGGTGATGCCCGCGTACGACGGGGTGACTTTGCGAATCTCGTCGAATATCTCTCTTGCCGATCCGTATTCCCATGGCACGCCCATCCTGTTCGCGAGCTGCGTCAGTATCAACCAGTCCTCGCGCGAATCACCCGCAGGCTCGACCACGCGGTGCATGAGCTGAACGCGCCGCTCCGTATTGCTTACCGTCCCCTCCTTTTCCAGGAAGGCGTAGCCGGGAAACACGACGTCAGCGTACTGCGCTGTTTCGGTCATCATGATATCCTGCACCACAACGAAATCCAGCTTCTCCATCGCTTCGATTACGTGGTGCTGGTTGGGATCTGACATTACAGGATTTTCACCCAGCACGTAGAGGGCCTTGACGTCGCCCGCAATGGCCCCGTTCAGGGCCTCCACGATCGTCAGACCCGGCTTCACGGACAGGTCCAGGGCGGTTTTCCATGCTTCCCTGAATTTCGCCTTGTTGTCCTCGCTTGCCACCGGCTGGTATGCAGGGTATACAGCGTTGAGCGCTCCCATATCGCAGGCGCCCTGGACGTTGCTCTGTCCGCGCAGCGGGTTCACCCCGCCCCCCGCTATCCCGATGTTTCCGAGAAGCATCTGGAGATTGGCGCAGCACTTTACGCCGTTGACTCCGGATTTAAACTGAGTGATCCCCATACAATAGTACAGGGCCATCGGCTTCGCTTCCGCCAGTATCCTCGCGGCCTTCGCAATCAAAGATGGATCATCGAGACCGCAGATGGCGGCCACGTGCTCAGGCGTATACTTTTCAAGGGTCTTTTTTAGTTCCTCAAAACCCTCGCATCTGCCTGATACATATTCCGCATTATAAAGTTTTTCCTTGAGAATCACGTGTGCAAGTCCGTTCAGGATGGCGATATTGGTTCCCGGTTTGATCTGCAGAAAAACATCAGCGTATTTCGCCAGCTCTATCCTTCTCGGATCAACTACGACAAGCTTCTTTTTATTGCGGATGACCTCCCTCTTGATCATTGAACCGATGACAGGGTGGTTTTCTGTCGTGTTCGACCCGATCACTAAAAACGCTTCAGACAGGGGGATCTCCCTGATTGAATTTGTCATTGCTCCTGAACCGAGTGTGGCCGCCAGACCGGCGACTGTGGAGCTGTGTCATAACCGGGCACAGTGATCGACATTGTTGGTCCCGATCACCGCCCTCATGAATTTCTGCATCAGGTAGTTTTCCTCATTGGTGCACTTGGCAGAGGAAAAGGCCATGATGGAATCCGGGCCGCTCTTTGACTTGATTTCCGTCAACTTCGATGAAACCAGGTCAAGCGCCTCGTCCCAGCTTGCCTCCTCGAATTTCCCGTTCTTCTTGATCAGCGGTTTGGTGAGACGCTTGTCGCTCTGCACGAAATCGAAGCCGAAGCGGCCCTTGACGCAGAGGTGCCCTTCGTTGGGGCCGTTCTCGTTGCCGATTGCCTTGACGAGCTGCCCTTCCTTGTTCGTGTAAAAATCGATCTGGCATCCGACCCCGCAGTATATGCAGACACTGGTTTCTTTCTTTAAATCCCAGGCCTGGCCCCTGCCCAGGACCGTCTGGAACGAAAGCGCGCCGGTGGGGCAGAGCTGTACGCAGGTACCGCACATGACGCAGGAGGAATCGCCGAGTTTCGCAAACATGTCCGATGTCAGGGTGGTCGATGACCCCCTGCCAGTAAAGTTCCACACGCCCTGCATCTGTATTTCGCCGCAGGCTTTGACGCAGCGGCCGCAGAGTATGCACCTGTTTTCATTTCTTCGCAGTCCGTTGCTGGACTCCGTATCAACTGTACGCTCGCGGTTTTTGAACACGCCCGAGGGCTCCTGCACATCATACTTCTGGCATAGCCTTTGAAGTTCGCATTCGCCGTTCCACTCGCAGTAAAGGCAATTGTGGCAGCCCTCCGAGAGAAGCATTTCCAGCAGACCCGTGCGGATCTGCGAGATCTCGGCATCCTCGGTTACCACATCCATATCGGCTATTACCGGCTCGGTGCAGGCCGTCTTCAGCATTGTGCCATTGACCCTCACCAGGCAAATTCTGCACGCGCCGGTCTTGCTGATTCGGGGATGATAGCACAGATGTGGTATATCGATGTTATTCTCCCCTGCGACCTCAAGAATAGTCTGGCCCCTGTGTCCCGCCAACTGTTTCCCGTTAATTGTTAATTGAATAGATTCCATAGAACCACTCCAAAAGAATATTTATTTAAAAAAACAAGCCCGAAAAAACATATATCAATAAAGCGGGTACCGCCGAATAGCGATGCATTGAAGCCTGAGTTATTCAGCAATACTTTACACTAACAGCAAATATATCAAGAAAAAAAAAGGAACAATGTAATTTTTTAAATCTTTCCGGTCCATTTATTTGATCTCTTATATTTATGATATTCCCGTGTCCCTGCATTTTATAACCGGTATTGCCCCCGGGAAATTAAAACAATAGATCATCATGACGGGATCCGGGCAGGGTTCCCAACCGGATCCGTAAATAAAATAAACTCTATAACAAGGCATCACATTTGATTCGAAAAAAGAGCCGATAATCCTCCGCGTAATTCATCGGTGTTTCTTCACGCGGATCCCAAGCAGATCAATGAAGGTTTTTATTTTTAATATTATTTGCGCCCTCTCTAAAACACAATCTGTATGTCGATTATAATTTCCGGCATTATACAATTTATGTTAAATTAAAAAAATTAAATTATCTTCCAAATAATATGCCTTATCATTGAGACCAGGATCAAAATAAATCTATTTACCATTTATCAACAATCTAATGAAAAATTGTTTGTATGGATTATCAAGGATAAGAAATCATATCCCAATAACGGCTTTAAAAATCTCTTTCCAGCGCGTATTTTATCATGCGGCAGGGTATTGACGCTGATCCGGGCAGGGCCCATGTTCCTGCAGTCATTGAAAAAATCAGGCGCCCCCCTTCTTTTTGCCGTACCATTCCTGGTCCCCATAAAGCAGTTCAGCGCATTTCTCGCAGAGACCGTGTGTAAAATGGATTTCCGAACGCTTTTCGAAATACGCTTCCAGCTGGCTCCAGTATCCCCTGCCGTCCCTGACTTTTTTGCAATTCGCGCAAATCGGGATGATCCCACGCAGGGTTTTAATCTCCGTTATATAATCGCTCAACTGCCTGTTCTTCTCTCCCAGGACATTGTTCATGTAAAGCAGTTCAAGGTCTTTCTCAATGACATCGTGGAAATTTTTCACAAGATCTATATACAAATCTGAATATGAATTTTTCCTGTCGTCCAGGACGCAAATGGTGCCGAAGGGCGTTTCATCCGGCAGTTTTATCGGGAAGCCCAGATAGGACACCATGTTCAATTTAACGTCCGGATTATTTTGCCACGCTGGGTCGGAAAGGGCGTTCGGGACGAGAAGCATTTTACTGGTTTTCAGTACTGTTTCGCAGTACAGCCCGGAATTTTCAAGATGTTCTCCAGCGCCGGTTTTGTAAGGATTATTCTCCGTCCTGCTTGAAAGAAACACCCTGATATCCCCGTCGACAATCCGCATAATGAGACCGGCGGGCACGTTTATTATCCTGGCCATGATATCGATTATATTCTGCCATTTTTCCTGCGTGCCCTCCGGGACATCCAGAAAAACAGGGTTTTTATTTTTGTCCATGATCTCCCGCACCATTCATGCCGCAGTCCTGACCATACCGCTGATATTTAACGCGCGGCTTATCATTAATAATATTATAGATAGTCAACAAAAACAATATGCCGGGAGCATTAACTGATTTTTTTTAAAAAATTCCGCACCGCGAAAAAAGCGGGTGCGGAGGCAGGCCGGATGACCCTGTCTATGCAGCCTTTCATGATCGCCGGGGGCTGGCACCACCAGTTGGGGTGGATGAAGAACATATAATCCGATACCATCAGCTCCAGGGAGTAAAGGTTCACCAGGCGGTCCTTCGAGACGTCAGATCCCATCTCTTCTTCGGCAAGCACCGGGTCGAACCCCTCCGCGTACAGGTCATGGCGGATCAAACTGCAAAGCCGGATTCAATTCCAGGCGCAATGTGATGTATTCGCGATTATCAAATCTTAAATACGATAACGCACCCGGTCCCGCTGTCATTTTTAATTGTTAATGCGGCATCCAGTTGTTTTGCAAGCATCCTGACGAGCGTAAAACCGAACCCGGCGGATTTATCGATATCATATTTTTCCGGAAGGCCGCACCCGTCATCTTTGACGGAAAGTGTGATTACATTTTCTTTTTTTGTCAAAGCAATATCAATGCTTCCGGAATCTTTATTGCCAAAAGCGTATTTCATGGAGTTCACTAAAAGCTCATTAACAATGGTTCCGAGGTTGAAAAGGGTCCTTACATTCAGGCTGAAATCATCGATTTTCTTTTTCACGGTTATCTTGTTTTTTTCCGGAAATATGCTTACAATCGCCGATATTAGATCTTCTAGATAGTTTTTAACGGATGCCGACGAATAATCATCGGTCAGCAGCAGTTTTTCATAGATGACCCTGACGCTTTCAACACGGCTGACCGCCTCCTGAAGAATTTCCCTGGCCTCGCTGTTTTCCGTTGAACCGGCCTGAATTCTCAGCATGGCGCCGATCGATGCTATGTTGTTTTTAATCCGGTGATGGACCTCTTTAAGAAGGACCTCCTTCTCTTTCAACTGCTGCCTGATCAATTCCTCCGCACGCTTGCGCCCGGTGACGTCCTGATGGAACCCGATAAAAAATTTCCTCCCCCCGATATCCACTACCCTGCAGGAAACGCTCAGCGGAAAGGAGCGGCCGTCCCTGTGATAATGCTCCACCTCGAAATTCATTGTTTCCCCGTCCAGCATCCGCTTAAGCCGCCCCGGCGCCAGCCCGGCCGTGGCCGGCGTATCAAGATCCGAAAGACGCAGGTGCTCCACATCCTCCGGTTTTTCATAACCGTGCATCCTGGCGAAGGATTCGTTGACCGACAGGCCCTCCTCATCTATGGACATGATGGCGATCCCATCCGCGGCCTGTTCAAAAAGCATACGGTATTTCGATTCCGATTCCCTGAGCGCGTCCTCCATCCGCCTGCGCTCCGTGACGTCCCTCGTGACCCCGACAAGCACTTCCCGGTCGTTCCACCACCCGCGGGTCACTTTTGTCTCGACTTCAATGCGCGCCCCGTTTTTCGCCAAAACGGGCAC
>JALOTL010000009.1 GCA_025457915.1 Spirochaetota bacterium
AGAAAAAGCGCAGAGTGATACGGCCATTATGAAAAAAATGAAATCTTTCTTCTTTGACATGGATTTAATCGATTAATGAATATCTTGCGGACATGGATACCAGCAGTACGTTTTATAGCAATTACAATTAGGCTGGGTTTGTAAAAGGAATTATTAATAGATGAATTTTACAGGATTAATGAATACTATTTTGTCATTCAATGGAGTCGATGAATTCGAAAAGCTTATCATACCCGGTTTTTATAAGGATATCATAAAGGGATTGTTTCAATCCGGCTATCTTTACGTTCCCGCCTGTTTTGCTGGCATGCTGATAAATGTTTATGAGGAATCCAAGCCCGCCGGAGGATAGGTAATTGAGGCGGGAGGCATCAATTAATATTTTATCAGAGCCGGCCAACAGGCTTTCGAGTTGTTTGTTGTTGGATGCCCAGGCTGTGAAATCAAAACGGCCTTCCAGCGTGATAACAAGGGAATCTTTATTTTTTCTGGAGCTGAATTTAAACTTATTGTCAGGCATGTTTTATTATTAATTCATAACGCATAATTAAGTCAAGCAAGTTAAAAGAAAAAAGCCGTTGGGGAATAACGGCTTTTTTATTCGGGGCGACTGGATTTGAACCAGCGACCACATGACCCCCAGTCATGTGCGCTACCTGACTGCGCCACGCCCCGCAAATATTACAATTATTGACACTTTCAGAAATATTTTATCACTTGTCAAAGACTTTTCAAGATATTATTTTCTTTATTTGGCATGTAAATCTGTCGGAGATTGATTCTTCCCCGGGAGTTGATAAGGACTGGTAAAAAAAATAGCGGAGCTTTGATTTTTTACTGGTGCCGTAATTTGCAATAATTGGGTGATATTTACATTGACATGCCCGGTTCCATGTATTAAATAACGGGATCTAATAATCAAATCAGGATATTCCCTTGTGGGCACTTTCAATGTATAGATTAGATTTTC
Organism: Spirochaetota bacterium; assembly: GCA_025457915.1. Taxonomy (GTDB): domain Bacteria; phylum Spirochaetota; class UBA4802; order UBA4802; family UBA5550; genus JALOTL01. The sequence goes on from JALOTL010000009.1 coordinate 971, forward strand.
TCAGTGGTTTTAAAATGAAGAATCTGATTTATAGAGGTGCCCATAATATCATATCAGATCGTGGAGAAAAGTAATGTCTTATCCTGATAGAAATAATCCCTATAATTTCGACGCGTTCATTGACTGGAGAAAGGGTTTTGACTATTACGGGGACGATGAGTTCTTACAGCGGGTATTGAAACGCTTCGCGGGGAAAGAATTTAATTCAGTCGACGCTGAAGCAAGAAAATTTTCAAAGAAGGTTTCCTTCAAGTGGCGGGACCTGTCAGACGCCATATCGGTGCCTGAGAAGCGGCCGTATATGATGCACTATGACGGCCACAGGCACAGAATTGACAGGATAGTCAGGCCGGAGGAAACCAGGATACTGGAAAGGGAAATTTTTTCGGAAGGAATATTTTCAGCCGCTACGAACCCGTGGCTGAGACTCCTGAAGATGTATTTGATATACCAGAACGGTGAAGCCTGCGTAAGCTGTCCGCTGGTCTGCACTGAGGGATTGATCGCCATCCTGGAAAGATTTGCGGACAGGCCTGAAACAAAAATGATACTCAAGCACTGCAGGGAAGGGATAGATGGCGATTTTGGCATCGGCGCCCAGTATCTTTCGGAGATCCAGGGCGGATCGGACGTGCCGGCGAATCTTATAGAAGCGGTCAGGGACGGGGATTCATGGAAGCTTTACGGAAATAAATTTTTCTGTTCCGCCGCCCATGCGGATTATGCGGTTGTCACGGCCAAACCTTCAGGTTCGGAAGAGGTGGGGCTGTTCATAATTCCCTCATGGCTTCCGGGCGACAGGGAGAGTGAAAAAAGGAACGGTTATACCATCGACAGGATAAAATGGAAGATGGGGACGAGCGAACTGCCGACGGCGGAAATAACGCTGGATGGTGCGGTAGCCTACCAGGCAGGCCCACTGGAACGCGGTGTCGCCAATGTCGTCGGAATCGTACTGACCTATTCAAGGCTGACGGTCGGCCTTTCCGCGGCGGCAAGCATGACAAGGGCCGCGAGGGAGGCGGAGAAATATTCCGAATTCAGGTCCGCTTTCGGGTTGCAGATCGGGCGTTTTCCCATGCTGAAAGCCCAGGTTGATGATATCCAGATGCGGGCCAGAAGGACGACCGCGGGCGGATTCAAATTGTACGGGGATTTCCTGTCCCTTGAAGGGGGCCTCAAGGGCGGCCTCCAGACTGATGAGTCCAAGGATTTAAAAAGGAAAAGGTTCGACGTCAGGGAACTGATAATGCTCCAGAAAATCACAGCGGCATGGGATTGCACGGATGCGCTCAGGGATGCAATGTCCGTATTCGGCGGTCATGGCGTCATGGAGGATTTTTCATCCCTGCCGCGTCTTTTCAGGGACGCGGCCATAAACGAGCTATGGGAGGGCCCGAGAAACGTCCTTTTAACGCAGATGCACAGGGACTTTCAGCGGGCATCGGCCTGGTACCCGCCCGGGGAATTCATATCATCCGTGCTCAGGGGGGCCGGAGATCCCATTACCAGGGACATGGGAAGTGAAATGGAGGATCTGTTGTCCCATAAAAGTCTTTTGACCATGGATGAAAAAACCATTCTGGTTTGCCGCAGGTGGGACGATTTCTGCCACAGGCTTTATCATGAATATCAAAACATTGCATTGAATGAAGTTGACCGGTGATCCCGGCATTCTTTTATGGTTCAGAATAGACGTATTTGAGCCGATAAATTATTGAGTTCATATATTTACCTATCCTTCGGGGGATTTAGTGAAAAAAGGCGTATTTATAGGTTGCGGCCTTATCCTTGCCGGTGTTCTTACTCTTGCAGTATTTTTTCAGTTTTTTCAACCTGAAAGAGAGGCGGAAACCCTTCTCACTGAAGGCAGAATGACGCTTGAGAGGGGCGGCAGGGATTCGATAAATACATCCATCAATATCTTTACAAGGCTCATCGCCAAATACCCTGGAACAAAATCCGAAATTCTGGCTTATTATTATATCGCGCAGGGATATGAAAAACTGGGACTGAACCGCCTTGCTTATCTTAAATATCTCTACCTGCTCAAAAATAAAAAAAGGGTGTCCCCGAAGCTCCAGAGAGAGGTCAGGGCCAGACTGGCCGCCCTGCAGATTCTTAGAAATTATACTGAAGAGGGCACCGCGAGGCTTCTTAATCTTTTAAGTTATAATAATGATAGGGATTTCCGCAGCAGGGTCTACACGGAACTCGGCCATGCATTTTTGAAGAATAATGAACTCCCAAAATCCAAAAAGATGTTTGATATAGCGCTCAATGAGAACGGCAGCAACGAAGAGGCGATTCTCGGAAAGGCCAGGACACTCAAGAGAATGGGATATTCGTCCGCTGCATACGATCTGTATGAATACTTCCTGAAATACTTCGGCAGCTTCAGCGAATACACCCGTGACGTCAAGCACTCGTATCTGAAGCAGGTTTATTCAAGCGGGTATGACAGCTATGTAAAAGGCAGGTACTGGGATGCCATAACATATTTCAGCAGGATAGTAAGGATATTCCCGGATTATTGCCTTGCGGAGAACGCCATCTACATGATGGCGGACTGCTATTTCGAGCTCCAGAGATACAATGAAGCGATAAAGTATTACAACATTGTTCTGGGAAACGGCTTCCATCATAAAGACCAGGACGCATTGATCAAGAAGGGATATATTTATTATCTATCCGGAAAATACGACCTGGCAGCCAGGGAATTCCAGAAATATCTGAGCGATTATCCCAACGGAAGGCACGGAGCCGCGGCAAAAAGATGGAAGGAGATGAGCGCAAAAGAACTTCTCGGCCAGATCCAGAACAGGATCATAAACGATATCGACGACGAATACATAAAAGACATCGAGGAACATATACAGCCGGACAAGGGTGGTAAAAAACAGCCGAAGACGGATGACAAGAAAGAAGCCGAGAAACCGGAAATCAAGAAAACGGATGACGTGAATCCGGATGAATTAAAAAAAGAGGAAAAAAAACCGGATGACAAGGACAAGGGTGTCATGGAGGGCATTGACGAAGATTCCTCCTCGGAAGAAGTAGAGAATGAAAACGTGGCGGAATTATAATTCCGCCTGAAATGAAAAAAAGGACGCCCGAGGCGTCCTTTTTATATTAATAAACCTGATTGTTTTAAGGCCGTTCCTGGACGGTGATACTGAAGCTTAACTCTTTTTTATTCCTCCAGACAGTGACCTGGAGGGTTTCCCCTGTCTTTGAATTTCCCACATGTTTTATCAGGTCCCTGTAATCCTTGATTTTCTTGGTTCCGATTTTAAGGATCACGTCCTTCACTATTATGCCGGCTTTTGCCGCGGGCCCGTTTTCAACAATTGACCCGACCAGCGCCCCCTCGGGAGTCTTAAGCCCCAATTCCTTCGCGAATTCTCGTGTAAGGGGCGATAATTGAACTCCTATGAATCCCCTTTTTACCTTTCCGTATGTCTTTAGGTCGATAAGAGTCTGCCTGGCGGTATTTATCGGGATCGCAAAACTGATGCCAAGATTGCCGCCTGTCTGGGAATAAATCATCCTGTTGACGCCTATTACCTCTCCGTCGAGATTGATCAATGGCCCGCCAGAATTGCCGGGATTAATAGATGCATCGGTCTGCAGATGTGTGTTCCCCATATCATCCACGATCCTTCTTCCGGTCGCGCTGATGATTCCCGATGTGATTGTTTTATCCAGTCCGAAGGGATTGCCAATGGCGATTACAATGTCGCCTATATTTACTTTGGAGGAGTCCCCGAAATGGACCGGCGTGAAGCTGTTTCCGCCCTCGATCTTCAGCAGGGCGATATCGGTCATGGGATCGGAGCCGATCAGCCTGGCGCTGTATGTTTTATGGGCCACCTTTACTGTTATGCTGTCTTTTTCAGTGACAACATGATGGTTGGTGCAAATATAACCGTCTTTTGAAATGATGAATCCGGTACCGAGGCCCCTGTATTTCTGGGATTTCGGCATATTGGGTTCAGGACCGAAGAATTCCCTGAAAAAAGGGTCCTCCATGAATGGATGGCCGTATTTCATGTTGATCGTTTTTTCAGTGCTGATAAAAACGACGGAATCCTTGTACAGGTTGTAGATTTTATTGTAGGAATTCTGGAGCTCGTAAGCCGGCGTATTATGGCTTTTGTTTTTAAGCGGCGAAGGCGACGTGGCGTCATCGAGGAAATCCCCGGCAAGCAATGCCGTGCCGGAAATCGCAATAACGGCAGCTAATATTAAAACCATTAATTTTCTTGATGACATATTCCGGCTCCTTTAATTAATTCATAAAAAGTAACAGCCTTGATGATTACTGTCAACCATCTTATACCATTAGGAATTTGTCTTATCTGAAACCTTCCTGTTACAAAAAGTTTGCCGCGGTATTAGTTTTATATGAAAAAATTAAGTTTTTGTAAAGATTGGATAAATGAAGAATGAATAGTTGCATGTCTCATTGTTTTTTTCATTGCTGGATGTGGCTTGCTAAGAAATCTCTTCCTATCTTTAAAAAAAGATTTTCGGAGGTTATACATGAAAAAAGGATTTTGCTGGCTTATGACGGTCTTTGCAATAATCTTCATTGCTTCAGCTTCTTTCGCGCAGGTTGCAAAAGACGGTGACAAAAAGCCGGAAGAGACCAAGAAAGAGGATAAAAAGCTCGATATCGGGCTTTCGGGAACCATTTACATGGAGTGGGTAAATTTTACCGGCTATCAGTACGGTGGATCGGGGGATGTGCCTAAAGTCTGGAAGAATTCAACATATACCTTGAATTCATTGATTGCTCCGACCAGCGGCACAAAAAATGAACAATCGGGACTTTCCAACAATACCTTCAGACTGCAGCGTGTCTATCTTACCTGGCAGAAGGACATCAACGACCTTTTCAGCGTAAGGGTAACGACCGATATCAATACCTGGAACGCGGACAAGAGTAATCTGTTATTCATGAAGTATGCATGGCTCCAGGCCAAAAAGGAATTCGGGCCGGTTGGCGCTGTATTAAGAGTGGGCCTCATCGAGACTCCTGTTATTGGATATGTCGACAAGGTCAGCGATTACAGATGGATCAGCACGAACTATTTAGACAATGCCAAATCCGTATTGAACGGTAACTCTTTCGATAACTCGGCCGACTTCGGCGGAAGCATGTCGCTCGAATTTTTTAAATTAGTCAAGGCCTCGTATTCGTATACAAACGGCGAAGGCTATAAGAACAACAATAACGAAACCTACAAGGGGAAGGCGCACACCATGCTTCTGACGATTGCGCCGATCAAGGAGGTAAACCTTAATGTTTTCGGAAGGCTTGAAGACACGGACAATAAAAGCCTTCAGGAAAGCACCTGGCCCAAATCAGGCGTGAGGTATTACGACCTTGCCTACAGGCTGTATCAGGGCGCAGGCGTAGCATTCAATAACGATTTGATAAAAGCGGGTTCCAACATTGCTTTTATGAGAAACATGGCCCAGGGATCCGCCAGTTTTGATATTACGAACCCCAACCTTGTTACAGCGTTTTCACCAAAGTATAAAAAACACTTCGTCCTGTCGGATTCATGGGTGAATTTCAACCTTGGGGCGATCGTTCCTGACGCGCCCGTCCTCCTGGTCGGCAGGTTCGTTTACGGGAAAGAGCTCCCGTCGATGGTGGCGAACAAGATGAAGACCACTACAACTATAGTCAAGACCATAGGGCTCGGATGGCAGTTCAATAATAATGTAAGGATAGTCGGCTACTATGAAAACATAGATTACAGGATAGGGCAGAAACAGACAGGGGTGTTTGTCGAAAACATCTCCAAATGGCCGACTGAGACGGATGACCTGCACGCGACAAACCTCAACTCAAAATGGAACCCATGGTCGGCAAAATACGCGGGCTATAACAGGAATCCTAAAGCGGCAAACAATTTCTATGTCAAGGCCGAAGCCAAATTCTAGTATTTTTTTGATCATTCGATATATCGAGCTTTTTTATTCAAGCGGCCGTAAGGCCGCTTTTTTTTTATCATACATATAAAAAATTTGAAATATATATACTGCGATGATTATTTGTACTGTGTGGTTTGAATATGGAATTTTTTATGAATTAAAACAATGACCGGCATGCAGAAAACAATAGCGCTCTTATGCCGGGACCTGCTTGAAGAGCTCGAGGAAATGCCGGAATTCAGCGGTCTGGCACGCGGCATGGATAAAATAATACAGGATGCGCTGGACTTTGAATTTGAGAAGGGTATAATTGAAGGCCTCGAACGGGCGCTCGGGAGATATCATGCAAGGACCATGCAGCTTTATGCATCCAATCCCCGGAGCAATTATCTCGATAAGCTTCAACGCAGGGTTTCAAGCTTAAGGGAAATGTGCAGTAATCTTCTGAATTAACATTTTTCACGTTGAAAAAATCCCGATAAACGAGCCGTTTAAAACATCCACGAGCCCCCTGTCAGTGATCCTTATCTCAGGTATGACGGGAAGCGCGAGAAAACTGACGGTCATGAAAATATTTTCCATCCTCGCGCCCATTTTTTTCGTCATCTCCTTGAGCAGGTCGTATGTGTTTGCGACCTTCTCGGCTTTATAAGTCGACATCAGGCCCCCGATTTTAAGCGGCAGGTACATGACCATGTCAGAGTCCACAGCGGCGATCCCTCCGCCATGGTCGATCAGATAATCCGCGGCCCTGGCCATGCTTCTGTCGTCCATACCGACAACGATCAGGTTATGGCTGTCGTGGGCTATGGTGGAAGCTATTGCGCCCCTTTTAAGTCCAAGCCCTTTTACCAGTCCCACAAAATGCCCTCCGGTCATCCTGTGCCTCTCGAAAACGGCGATTTTTGCAAGGTCCTTTTCGGGAGATGCGTTTATGACGCCTCCATCCGGGGCCATGTCTTCAAGAGAAATTTTTGTTAAAATAGTCTCTGGCAGTATTTCCATTACCCGCACCCTGACGCTGCTTGAATCTGCCGCAGTTTTTATTCGGAAAGCATCAGGTGATATTCTTCCCGGCAGCCTGACGCTGTAGTAGAATTCAGAGAAATCATGTTCTGGCATTTCAAGGGCCAGGGCGCCGTTTTTTACCGCCATTTCACCGTTATGGACTAGAAGTTCCGTTGTTAAGTCCTTGAGGCTGTTGAATACGGCTATATTTGCCCTGTAACCCGGCAATATCAAGCCGACAGGAGGCAGGGAGTGAAATTTTAAAAATCTATCAAGATAAATCGCCGGGTTTATTGTCGCCATTGAGACCGCGGTCAGGGTGGATTCTTCCAATCCGCAGCCGGTCGTTTCAGAGATAATATCCCTGGCCCTTTTGACCGTCCGGTCCATGTGTCCTGATTTTTCAAGCTCACGGGGAGAAAGATCGTCTGAACAAAGCATGCATCGTGAAAGCTTCCCGCTTCTTTTGACAATGGAGGGAAGTATTTTGTCCAGGTCCTTTTCCGCGCTTCCGTACCTGATGGCCAGGAACAGGCCCTTTTCCAGCTTTTCCATGGCCTCGTCAGGATCGGATGTCTCATGATCGTTCATGATGCGGACGATGCCGTCGCACCTGTCGTTGGATATATACGACGAAAGATCATCCCCCCGCAGGCCGGGGCAGTGGCCGTCGACAATCTTGCCGAAATCATATACCGCGTCGACTTTTTTTCTCGCGGTCCCGGCGCCGTGAATGATGTCCTGGAAATCCATCATTTCCGCCAGCCCGTATACCCTGTCGTTTTTCATGTAGTGAATGATGTCTTCAATAGTAATAACCGAGGCTGAAGTTTCAAGATCCGTGGCCGGAACGCATGACGGGACCCCAAGGTAAATGTCTATCGGAAGCCTCCGCGATATATCGATGAATGCGTCCATCGCCTTTCTTCCGAACACATTCACGATTTCGTGGGGATCCGCAAGTACGCACGTGGTCCCGTGAATGATGCTCTCCCTTGCAAACTGAACGGGTGACAACATGCTGCTTTCGATGTGGATATGGGAATCTATTAAACCGGGTGAAACATATTTTCCGCTTACATCGACGATTTCAGCTTTGTCCGGTATGCTTCCGTCGTTTATGATTTCCGTGATCAGGCCGTCAGAAACGAGCACATCGGCCCTGGCAACAACCATATTCTTGAGATCAAGGATGTTTCCGCCTCTTAACAGCATCATCTGATACGTCCGCCGGTAATTTGAATTTGATTTGACAACATTGTTTATTTAATACTGATATGCATGTAAAGATTTATCCTGTATAAATATACAACTTTACGAATATTACATCAATAAAATTGGAGATTCCGCATGGCCATAAAATCCAAGATAAGGACCGTTCCCCATTTTCCCAAGGAGGGGATAATGTTCAGGGACATCACCACTCTCCTGAAAGATGCGCAGGGTTTCAGGAAAGTCGTGGACGAACTTGTGCAGAGATATACCGGCGAGGGCATTGATATAGTCGTAGGCCTCGAGGCAAGGGGCTTCATACTCGGGGGAGCCGTGGCCCATCAGCTCGGCAAGGGTTTCGTGCCGATACGAAAGGCCGGCAAGCTCCCGGCAGAAACCGAATCCTATGAGTACAAGCTTGAATACGGATCGGACACGATAGAGATACACAGGGATTCGATTAACAAGGGCGACAGGGTGCTTCTAATAGACGATCTCCTTGCCACGGGCGGTACGGCGATGGCAGGAGCGAAACTCATCGAGAAGCTCGGCGGTAAAATAGTTGAAATGGCTTTCATAATAGATCTCCCTGATGTCGGCGGGAGGAAGAAGATAGAAAAGGAAGGATACAAGGTGTTTGCCCTGTGTGAATTTGAGGGGGAGTAGGGGTCAGCGGAACGTTTTTTCGTTGATCGATACAATAAACGGGAGGTTCCTCAATTCCTGTGACGCATCAATTCCGTAACCGGCCACCCAGATGTCCTTCACGTTAAAACCGGTATAGCTGACCTTTATGCCGTTCCTCATTTCCTTCACGCGGCTTGACGGATTTTTCAGCTCCTTGTTGATGAGACTGCATATTTTCAATGATCCGACCTTTCTTTCATTTACAAGGTAATTTACAAGCCATGTCAGCGTGAAACCCTGGTCCACTATGTCCTCTATCAGGAGGACATCACTGTTTTTCATATCCTTCGGTTCAAGGTCAAGCCTTACAGTCCTGTATTCCTCGCTGCTGCTTTTGATCGTCCTGTCGTAGACACTGGTTTTTATCAGGTGGATCTCCAAACCGGCGCTTAAGAACGTATAGAGCTCCCTTGACAGGTCGGATGCGAAAAACATGGCGCCGGTTAATACGACAATGGCGTCGAGCTTCCGTGAACCCGCGTAATCATGCCCGATATCCTTTGCCATCGACCTGATTCTTTTGCGTATGCAGTCGTCCGGGATTAGCAGGTTCATGATCCTGTCGTCAAGCCTGAGCCTCGCGGAGAGCCGCCTGTGGCTTTCAATGTCCGATTCATGGTCCATCACGCCGTTTTCCCCGACCATTATTGTCTGGGCGTAATCGCTTTCGTTGATTATTCTCGGTTCCATCATTCTACCTCGGTCCGCGACCTGACCATACATACATCGCGATTGAAGCCGCTGTCGCCGTGTTCAGGGACTCGATTTTTTCATTTACCGGTATGGATGCGGCGGCTTTCCTGAATTTTTCCGGGAGCCCTGGACCTTCTATTCCCGGCAGGAGCGCGAAGCTTTCCGGAAAATCCACCACGGAGATATCCGTTCCGTTTTTATCCAGCGGTATGATATTTATCGCTCCAGAATATTTCTCGAGGTCCATTATCGATGGACCCTTTACCATGTCTGCCTTGAAAACCGCGCCTGAAGAAGCCCTTACCGATTTCGGATGGAACGGATTGGCGGCTTCCCTGAGCAGTATTATTCGATCAATCCCGAATCCTACAGCTGATCTTATAACGGAACCTACGTTTTCCGGGTCCTGGAACGGCACCATCAGGCTGCAGCCGCGCCCGAGACTGCCGTCCCATTCATGCAACTCTGGGGTTTTAATCACCATCAGCGGCCCTGAGGTATTGAATACGTCAAGCTCGGAGTAAAGCGCTTTTTTCAGCAGCAGGAGCTTTCCCTCCCGGGCGAATTTTTTGATGCGGCCGTCAAAACCGGGGTCCGACTCGCCGTATCCATCGTAGATGATAAGTTCGACCGCATCAATTATCACTTCGTCGATAAGTTCCTGGATCATTTTTTTACCGTGGACCGTAGTCATCCCCTGTTTCCTGATCCCGTCCGGGCTCAGGAGCCCCTTGATTTTTTTATATCTTTTATTGTCCGCTGACGTTACCGTGACCCCGATCGTTTCATGCGGATCCAGCATTATTCTATACATGAACAGATAGGAGTCTGTGATTTTTTTAAACGAGACGAGCCTCCTGTCGTATGACGTGCCGGGCAGGACATAGCGCGTATCGCCTTCGAATTCAAAGTTGGTTTTGGAATACTGGTCCAGATCTTCAATTTCGCGCGAAACCTCGGGGCCTTTCATGAAAATAACCGTTCCACCGCGCGGAAGAAAATGATCAACCCTGCGGAGTGTTTCATTGATGGGTTCGAATGCCCGTGTAATTACCGAGTTTACTTTGAAATGCGATTTGTCTGTGATCATGTGGGGATATATTTCGATGCCGTCGAGCTCCAGCTCGCGGATGAGGATTTTCAGGAATTCAACGCGTTTTTTTTTCGGCTCGCTCAGGATCATATCCAGACCCGGCATCAGTATTTTTATCGGAACCCCGGGAAAACCCGCGCCTGTGCCGATATCAAGCAGAGGGCCGGTGATGTCGGTCAGCTTCGTGACCATCATGGAATCGATGAAATGCTTTTCGGCGATATCCTCGAATCTTTTAAGTCTCGTGAGGTCGAATTCATCATTATATTTTTCAAGCAGGCCGTAATATACGGCGAATGAATCTATCTGGCGGGTGTTCAGTGAATATCCGGCTGATTTGAATAATTCAGCCAGTCTTTTTTCCATGTCGGGAACTCCTGTCATTTGAGGGTCATCGCGCAACCATTTTTTCGATGGTTTCAATCAGGGCGGATTCAGATATGGATACCTGTTCGCCTGTATCAAGTCTTTTGACGGTAAAATTGTTCGACGAGATTTCATCCTGGCCGATGACTATGCATGCCTTTGCCTTTTCACGGTCGGCCCTTTTGAATTGTGCCTTGAAACTCCTTTCGTTGGGATCGAGATCAGCTGAATAGCCGTTTTTCCTGATGAGTTTTGCGGCTGACACGGCTTTTTCCAGGGCCTCCCCGCCGACGTGTACAAGATAAACGTCGACGCCATCGTCAACAGTCACGACGCCTTCCAGCATAAGCATGATCCTTTCAATACCGGCCGCAAAACCCACTGCGGGAGTGGACCTGCCGCCGAATTGTTCCACAAGGTTGTCGTATCTTCCCCCTGCGGCAAAGGCATTCTGGCCCCCGAGCTTTTCCGTCACGAATTCGAAAGTAGTCCTTGTATAGTAATCGAGGCCGCGCACCAGGAGGGGGTCCTCGGTGTATTTTGTTCCACCGGAGTCGAGATGCGCCTTCAGTTTCGAATGATGGTCACCGCATTCACCGCATATGTATCCGGTTATGGGCGGCGATCCGCTTTTAAGGGCCGAGCATGATTCCTTCTTGCAGTCAAGGATCCTGAGGGGATTCTTTTCAAGCCTGCGCTTGCAGTCATCGCAAAGCAGGTCCCTCTTCGAGGAAAAATATTTTTTCAGATCGGCTATGTATGCGGGTCTGCATGCCGGACAGCCTATGGAATTTATGATAAGGGTATAGTCGCGGATCCCGAGCCTGTCCGTGATGTCCTCCATCATGGAAATGACCTCGTAATCGTAATAAGGGTTGCCGTCGCCGAAAAGCTCCGCGCCGAACTGGTTGAACTGCCTGAGTCTTCCCTTCTGCGGCCTTTCGGCCCTGAACATGGGTCCGATATAAAAAAGTTTGCATAGGGCGAGGCGGTTGTATTCACCGTTTTCCGCGTAGGCGCGGACTACGGAGGCCGTGCCTTCCGGCCTCAGGGTAAGATTCCTTCCCCCCCTGTCCTCGAAGGTGAACATCTCCTTCGAAACTATGTCAGTCTCGTTCCCGATTCCACGTGCGAAAACATCGGTATATTCCATGACAGGAATTATTATTTCCCTGTAATTCATAAGCCTGAAGGATTGCCTTGCCGACCCGGTGATTAAATTCCACAGCGGGATTTTGTCCGGAAATATGTCATCGATTCCTGGAGGTTTCTGGATCATCGGGTTCTCCTTTTTAGCTGAGCCTTTTCCTGAAGATGGCATCGTCAGCAACCGGTTCATCGAAAACCACGGTATAATTTTCCGCCGGCCTTGCCATGTTGACGGATCCGCCGTCCCTGTCTATTATCTCCATAACCCTGCACCTGCCGTCAATGATTTTGTTTTTTATCGGATAAATTGCATCAAGTTCGTCGCCGATCCTTATCGGATTGGCGGCCATGATTTCTATACTGCTGCCTGCTCCCATTGATGATTTATATCCCATGAACTGGGACCTTTTGATATATGGCGTTCCGGTGAATCCCATTTCTCCGAATTCGTTGAATAGATCGTCGGTGTACGGCCTGTGGCTTACAAGGTCGAGCTCTTCCTTCCAGAAGGGAAGGTTGTCCATGAATTCCCCGTCCGTCGCAGCCATGGATGCGTGCCTGTAAATCCTTGTGACATTGGCGGTGTAATAGAGGGACTTCATCCTCCCCTCAATTTTAAAAGCGTCGACCCCTGCCTTCGAATATTGCCTTATTTTTTCTATAAGGCAGAGATCTTTCGAGGAAATTATCTCGGTCCCGTCCTCGTGCTCGATCAAGTCAAGATAGCTCCCCGGCCTTTTTTTTTCGACAAGGGAATATTTCCACCTGCACGGATGCGAGCAGTCGCCCATGTTGGCGTCCCTGCCCGAGAGATATCTGCTCATCAGGCATCTCCCGGAATAAGATATACAGAGCGCTCCATGTACGAATACTTCTATTTCAGCGTCTGTCTCGCCGCGGATCATTTTTATTTCATCCAGTGTTGTCTCCCTCGCGAGGACTATCCGCTTGAATCCGATGCTGTTCCAGAATTTTATCGAGAGATGGTTAAGGGTCGACATCTGCGTGGAAAGATGAAGGTCGGCACTGGTTCCTGTTTCCCTGATAAGCATCATCATCCCTGGATCGGAAACCATCAATGCGTCAAAACCGATGCCGTCAAGGAGAGAAATATATTCCCTCGCGGCGGAAATATCATTTTCATGCAGAAATGAATTAAGCAGGAACACGGTCCTCACGCCGCTTTCAAGGCAGAATTTTACTGCATCGCGGATTTCCTGAATTGAAAAATTGTCTGCCCTGACCCGGAGATTGTGAAAGTCGCCCCCGAAGTATACGGCATCGGCCCCATACCGGACTGCGAATTTCAGTTTTTCGGGATTGCCGGCCGGAGATACTATCTCGGGCCTAGATTTTCTGCCTGTCGATGAATCCATTTTTTTTCTTGCCCTTCTGGTAATAATCCACGGCCCGGTTGTGTTCCCTCAGCGTTTTTGAAAAATAATGGGAGCCGTCGTTTCTCGCCACGAAATAAAGGAAATCGGTTTTTTCCGGTTCAAGGGCGGCCTTTATCGATTCAATCCCGGGCGAACAGATTGGCGTAGGAGGGAGGTTTTTATAAAGATAAGTGTTGTAGGGTGAATCGAATTCAAGATCCCTGTATCCTATCCTGCCGCTGAATTTTTTCAGGGCGTACCTGATAGTGGGATCACAATCAAGCTTCATCCCGCCGGCGAGCCTGTTTATGAAAACGGATGAAATATATTTTCGCTCTACGGGTTTTTTTGCTTCCTTTTCAATGAGAGAGGCGAGGGTAAGAATGCCGTGTAATCCGAGATTTGAATTGCCTTCCTCAATGTCTGATTCCTTTAAATGCTTCCTCAAGTTGGAATGCATGGCCGATATCACGTCCCTAGGATCGCTCGATTCGGGAAAAACGTATGTGTCGGGGAAGAGGTATCCCTCGCAAGAATTTGATTTTATTCGCAATGTTTTCAGGAAATCCTCATCGAAGCAGTAATAAATGAAACTTCCAGACGAAGAGATCCCTGATGAATTCAGCCTCTCCGATATCTGGTAGATGTTGAAGCCTTCCGGGATCGTGATTTTTTTAGTGAGCACGTCGCCCCTGGTCAGCTTGATGAGTACGCCAAGCATCGACATGCCGGCGTGCAGTTCGTATTTACCAGTCCTCATGTTTTTTTTATTTGTGAGATGCGCGATGGCAAGGAATGCCTTTTCGCTTGTTATGAGGTTCTGGTTTTTCAGTCTCCGGGATGTTTTTTTCAGCGGTTCACCGTATCTGACCTCAAAAACCTGGGACTGCATCATCGATGGCGGGAGATTGATGTAGAATGCGAGGATTGCGGGGAACGTTAATAATATGATGGTAATGGCCGCGGCTTTTTTCATTTTGTCTTTCTGTTTAAAATTTAATAAAGGACACAAGCCTGTCGATATTCGGCACAATGAGATCTCCTTCCTTTTTACCTCTTACCGGGAAACCGCCGAGTTCATCAATGATTTTTTTGTTTCCGCCTGCGTTTTTTGGATATTCGGAATATTCTGTGGTAAAGAGCGGTATCCCGAGATTTTTTGCTGATTTCGCCGCCTCGAAAATCCCGCCATCATGAGGAGCCTCGACAATATAAACCGCATATGAAAGCGCCGCCGCGGTCCTGTTTCTTGCGAGCGCCGTGAATTTGGTCGGTTCCGCGTTCGGATAGAACATCGATACTATGGCCGTCCTTTCGGCGTCAAATGCATCCTGAAGCGCCGAGGGAACCTTTAACCTGAAAATGCCGTACGGCACGAAGGCTATTGTAGTACCGCCGTTTTCAAGCGAGGACCTGTGGGCGATCATGTCCGTGCCTGCAGCGAGACCGCTGATAATGGGAATTTTGTGCCTTGCAACTTCCTTGGACGCGATGTAGGTAATCATTTTTCCCTTTTCGCTGATATCCATGTCGCCGAGAACGGCGATTCCCTTTTCTGAAAGGAGGGATTCATTCCCGAAAACATAAAGAAACGGCGGTATGCCGGTTTCAAGAATTTCAGTCAGCCTCCGGGGATAGCTGGATGAAAAAAAGGGAATTATTTTTATTCCGGAATCGAGCGTTGATATGTAATCCTCCTCGATCCTGTCCATGAGCTTTTTGGCTTCGGAAACGGCATTTACTATTTTATCGCTGAAATGAAATTCACCGGATATTTCAGATGGTTCAAGACCGAAGAGATCCGTTATGGAAAGACTTAATTTTTCAAGCGTGGAGTATATCTCCTTCAAATTACCCGGTCCTATGCCCTTTACGGCATCAAGCGCAATCCAGTATTTATAATTATGCATTCAGTTATCCAAAATTTATATAACAAAATATAAAAATTGTATCAGGATATCAATAATTTAACTGTTATTTTGAAATAAAGAATAAAATAATTTTCTTTCTATATATACAAATAAATTCGGTAAATGAAATTAATTCCGTTGACAATTAGCTTTCATTTTTTACTTTAAGATTCAGCTATGATAATGCAACGAAAATAAATTTAAATAGGAGGTTCTTATGGCTCTGAACCCATGTATAGACACCAGAGACGTGAGATTCTGTCTTTTCGAACTGATTGAACTGGACAAGTTTGCAAAAAGCAATTCTCATTATTCTGATTTTGACAAGGACACCTTCAATGAATTCCTTGATCTCGCAGAAAGGATAGCCGTTGAACAGCTTTATCCCGCAAGCGTCGAAGGCGACAAATCCGGATGCAAATACGATCCCAAGACAAAAAATGTAATGATACCCGAAGCTTACAAAGCCCCGCTTAACGCTTTTTATGAAGCGGGTTTCATGGGAGTCATAGACAGCCCTGATATCGGAGGCATGGGATTGCCGCACGTCATGGGAATGGCCACAAACGAGATATTCTGCACGGCAAGCTACCCGGCAATGATGTATCCGGGCCTCTCGCACGGCGCGATGCTCCTCATCAACAGTTTCGGCACGCAGGAACTGAAGGACACATACCTTCCCAAGATGACATCAGGTGAATGGGGCGGGACCATGTGCCTTACTGAGCCGGATGCAGGTTCAGACGTTGGCGCACTCAAGACCAAGGCTGTCAAGCAGGCTGACGGCACATATAAAATCCAGGGCCAGAAGATATTCATCTCTTCCGGCGACAACGACTATTACGATAACATGATACACCCCGTATTGGCCAGAATAGAAGGCGATCCGGGCGGAACGAAGGGCATTTCGATTTTTATAGTGCCGAAATACCTGGTCAAGAAAGACGGATCAAAAGGCGAATTCAACGACGTGGTGTGTTCTGGAATCGAGCACAAGATGGGAATCAAGGGATCGGCCACCTGTTCGTTGAGTTTTGGCGACGAGGGCAAGTGCATTGGATATCTCCTCGGCGAAGAAAGGAAGGGCATGAAGATCATGTTCCAGATGATGAACGAAGCGAGGCTGGGCGTAGGAATGCAGGGACTCGCGATATCCAGCACGGCCTACCACCATGCCGTCACATACGCAAGAAACAGGCTTCAGGGCGTGCACGTCACCCAGATGCTTAATCCCGAAGCGAAAAGCGTTACAATAATAAACCATCCCGACATCAAGAGGATGCTCCTCTGGATGAAGGCGCATGTTGAGGGCATGAGGGTGCTTTCTTATTACCTTGCACACAACCTCAACCTGGCCGAAGTCGGGGATGGCGAAATCAAAAAAGAGGCACAGGGAATTGTGGAAATCCTCATACCGATTTCAAAAGCGGGAAATACTGACACTTCAGTTCTCGTGACATCCGAAGCCGTCCAGGTTTACGGCGGTTACGGTTTCTGTGCGGATTACCCCGTTGAACAGATGATGAGGGATTCTAAAATCACGGCCATATACGAGGGGACAAACGGTATACAGTCCATGGACCTCGCCATGAGGAAGATCCTGATGAACCCGGAGCAGTACAATTACAGCATACTCAAGAAGAGATTCAAAGAGGTTGCCGACAGGGCAAAGGGAATCGTCGAGGAAAAATACATCACAATGTTCGAAAAAGGCCTCCAGAAGCTTGATGAGGTAATCGAGATGATGAAGGCGCAGATGGCAGGCGGAAAATTCATGCACCTTTTCATGGAAGCAACGCCGCTGCAGCAGGCCATGCACAGGCTGGCCCTTGCGTGGGCCCACCTGTGGTCGCTTACGGTAGCCATTCCGAAGATGAAGGAACTGGTGGGAGACCTCAAGGGAGAGGAAAGGGAGAAGCTCCTCGAGGACAACTACGAGGCAGCATACTACACCGGCCGAGTTCTCTCAGCTCAGTTCTATCTCGGTTATGAGTTCCCGAAATTTTTCGGACAGATAGAATCGCTTCTTTTCCAGGAAACTGCTGTTATTAAATCTTCAAGCCCGGTATTTACAGGCGCATTGAAAGAATAACAAAAAGTTGCCATAAATTATAAAAGATGGGCCGGTTTTTTTGACTGGCCCATCTTTTTTTTATTAATACGGAAATCATTCGTTAATAAAGTATATGAATCCGGTTGATGCGGAATATTTTAATGAATGAAAAGCTGATCTGCGCGGTAACAATCTCAATCGTATCATCATATGCCATGAAGGGTGAATGGGACGATCTTACCTTAAAAAATCCAGTGGATGTCTGCGAAAAAATTAATTCTTCCAACGATTTTGTTACACAGGAATTCATCGCCAGGATTTATCCGCGGGATCCGAAAGCTGCGGCCAGCATAATTATTGAAAAATGCGTGAATTCAGGGGTGAAAATAATAACGCTTTGGGATGATGATTATCCGACCTTTCTCAGGGAAATATACAGGCCTCCTGCGGTTCTATATGTAAAAGGAGACCTGCCTCAGTCCGACATGATTGCCGTAGTCGGTACAAGAAATTCAGACGCAAGGTCTGCGGCCGTGGCCGTTAAAATATCTGAAGAGCTGGCGGGTTTCGGGTTCACAATAACAAGCGGGATGGCTATCGGAATTGACAGGACGGCCCATGAAAGCGCTCTTGATTCGAATGGGGACACTGTCGGCGTGCTTGCAAACGGGATAGATATTATCTATCCACGCATGAACATGGATCTTTTTCACAGGATTTCATCCTCACATGGATCATCCCTTGTATCGGAATATCCTCCAGGTGTTATATACGGGAAATGGACCTTTATCAGAAGAAATAGAATAATCAGCGGCCTTTCCATTGCTACTGTTATTATCAAGGCCGGGGATAGAAGCGGCGCATTAATAACAGGCAGATACGCAATCGAACAGAACAGGGCCCTTTTCGTTTGCCCCGGACATTCATTCGATGAAGGTTTTGCGGGCTGTCATCGCTTGATACAGAACGGAGCGAGCCTTGTTTCCAGTACTGAAGATATATTGAGAGAATTAAATGTAAATTTCAAGAATATTCAAAAAAAAGACAATTGTTTTACTGATGCAGGTAACAGTGCGGATAATAATATAATAAAAGACCAGAATTCGGTCGATGATAATGACGA
Source organism: Spirochaetota bacterium (assembly GCA_025457915.1). Lineage (GTDB taxonomy): Bacteria > Spirochaetota > UBA4802 > UBA4802 > UBA5550 > JALOTL01. The sequence goes on from JALOTL010000009.1 coordinate 19,590, forward strand.
AAAAATCATGAGGATTTTATCCGGGGCCGGTGGTGATGTCGATTGGATCATTAGAAATTCAGGGTTATCTGCTCGTGAAGTAAATAAATCAATCATGATGCTCGAACTTCAGGGAAGGATATCCAGAAATGGAAATATGATCAGCAGAAAATTGTAAAATCAGATTATGTTTAGATTTACTGATCTCGAATGATAATTGGAATATGGTTAATGATGAAGGCAATGCACGGGATTTAATTTTAAGTTCTTGACTGTTTCATGAAAAGACGATAGAATATTTAAATAATTTTCCGGATATGATGATATGAAATTTAAATATATACTTATCGGATTGATATCCTTTTTATTACTGATATCCATTTCACAGATTTTCAATATCCCTCCTTATGCAGACGATATTTTTTTGATCTATAAATCAGGTTATTTCAACGAACTTGACAGGGAATTCATCATAATCAAGGATTCATTTGTCGCCGTGAAAACGCTGGGCAAACCTGAATATGGATGGATATTTCTCGATGACATGGAAAAAAAACATGGCATGAAACTCACGGTATACAACAGGGACGGATATTTGATTACCGCGCCAGGAAAAAAAAATGAAACTGCTGATTTGATGATAAAAAATATTCTGGCCATCAAGGGAAACGATATACATCATGATATCGGACCGATGAAATACAGAGCCGTGATGCCCGTAACCGGCGATTCATCATGCGGGTTTTGTCATAAAAATATTGAGAAAAAGCCGGTTATCGGAGCAATCCGTATTGAAAGGAATTACGATGCCCACGTTTATTATTCCGCCGAGAGAATTCTAATATTCATTTTCACGTCAATTATTCTTCTTGCGGGCCTTTTTTTTATCGTACATTGGGAGCCTGCTAAAAACGTCAAAGAATTGTTTGACAAAAAAAGATAAACAATCCCTGCTGTACACTGAATTAAATTAAAGCGGGATTAAAAGTGAAAAAACAGAAGATCAAGTACAATACACTGGTCATTGTCGAATCTCCGTCCAAGGCCAGAACAATAAATAAATATCTCGGAAGCGATTACATTATCTCTTCATCCGTAGGCCATATCATCGACCTGCCGAAATCAAGACTGGCTATTGATATTGAAAATAATTTCAAGCCTGAATATATAACGATAAGGGGGAAGGCAAAGATACTGAATTCCCTTAAGAAGCTCGCGTCTGAAACTTTAAATGTCCTGCTTGCAACAGACCCGGATAGAGAGGGTGAGGCAATTTCATGGCATCTGTCCAACGCATTGGCTCAGAAGAACAGCAATATAAAAAGAATAGAGTTTAATGAAATAACCGAGGCGGCAGTAAAAGAGGCTATAAAGCACCCGCGGAATATTAACATGGATCTGGTAAACGCCCAGCAGGCAAGGAGGATACTGGACCGGATAGTCGGTTATTACATAAGTCCCATCTTATGGAAAAAAATCAAAAAAGGACTTTCCGCCGGGAGGGTCCAGTCAGTCGCTCTCAAGGTGATATGTGAACGGGAAAAGGAAATTGAGGCTTTCATTCCAGAAGAATACTGGAGCCTTGACGCGGAACTCGCTTATCACACCAGGAAACTCCTGGCGTCGCTGAACGAATATAAGGGCCAAAAGATCAAGCTGAGTAACAGGGCGGAACTGGATGAAGTTCTCGATCATTTAAAAGACAAGGTGTTCACGGTTTCAGACGTAAAAAAACAGGAAAGGAAACGGAGACCTTCATCCCCATACATTACAAGCAAGCTCCAGCAGGATGCGGCCAACAGGCTCGGTTATACATCTCAGAAAACCATGATCGTCGCCCAGCAGCTCTATGAAGGAATTGAAATCACTGAAGAAGGACCAACGGGACTCATTACATACATGAGAACGGATTCCACCAGGGTTTCCGAGACAGCTATAACATCAGTAAGAAATTATATCGCGTCTGAATTCGGAGCCGAATATCTTCCGGAATTCCCGAATCAATATCAGAATAGGAAGGGGGCACAGGATGCGCATGAAGCCATAAGGCCCACCGATGTCAGCAGGACGCCTGAATCTCTGAAGGCGGACCTGACAAGGGAGCAATACAAACTGTATGAATTGATATGGTCAAAATTCGTTTCTTCACAGATGACGCCTGAAATATCAGAAATGACTTCGGTAGTGGTCAGGGCCGGGGAGTGCGTCTTCAGGATCTCAGGCAGCAGGGTGCTTTTCAATGGATTTACCGCTGCCGACAGGAGCGATAGAACGGAAAAACACCCCGTTCCGGATTTAAAATCCGGCGATCAACTGAATCTTGTCGAGTTTAAACCGGAGCAGCATTTTACAACTCCTCCGCCCAGATTCAACGATGCGTCGCTGGTGAAATTTCTGGAGGAATCCGGCATAGGCAGACCTTCAACTTATGCTCCGACAATAACAACGCTGAATAAAAGATATTATATCGTGAGGTCCGGCAAACAGCTGGTGCCAACCACGCTTGGGAAGATAGTGAACGATATCATGATCAAGCATTTCAGTTCGCTCCTGTCAATAGATTTTACAGTCAAGATGGAGGAAAAACTGGATCTGATTGAGGAATCCAAATCAGACACTCTGAACATGTTAAGGGAGTTCTATGATCCCTTTAAAACTGAAGTTGACAAGGCAGAGATTAATATTGAAGAAATGAAAAATATTCTCGATGAAGAAACTGATCTTGTCTGCGAAAACTGCGGGAAAAAGATGATCAAGAAACTCGGCAAGTATGGTTTTTTCCTGGCATGTTCGGGTTTCCCGGAATGCAGAAACTCGAAGCCTATACCTCTGGGCATATGTCCGAAATGCGGAACCGGAAATATAATAAAAAGAAGTTCGAAAAAGGGAAGGGGAAGTTTTTTCGCATGTTCAAATTATCCTTCCTGCGATTTTTTCACGCGGGACAATCCTTCCGAAAGCCCGTGTCCCAAGTGCGGAAGCATCCTTCTTGTTAAAAGGCTGAAGGGAAGGGGTGAAAACCATTACTGCGTCAAGGAGGGCTGCGGTTATCAGATAGACCTTCTTGATGAGAAAATGACCCGGTCATGATTTCTGAAATCGATGAATTCATGGACTACCTGAGGATCGAGAAGAATTCGTCGATGAAGACAGTCAATTCATATAATACAGATCTCATACTGCTTTATAAATTTCTGACAGGCGATTTCCACGACATCAAGAATTATAATTATGAAATCAATGCTGTCATCGAGGATGATGACGTATTAATAGATTCCATAAGTAAATCCGACTTGATAAGCTTCATTGAATTCTCATATGATTCCGGTTTGAAAAAATCCTCAATTGAAAGAAGAATCGCTTCCATCAAGAGTTTTTTCAGATATCTATACAACAGGGATACCATAAAATTCAATCCTTCGGAAAAGCTGATTTATCCCAAGAAAGAATCAAGGCTGCCGAAATTTCTTTATCTTGAACAAATTAATGCCATAATCGACTTTACGCCTGAAGGCCTGATTGATTTCAGGGACAGGGCATTGCTTGAAACTTTTTATTCCACAGGATGCAGGGTTTCAGAGTTATGTTCTGCTGATGTTTCCGATTGTGATTTTGAAAACTCGAGATTAAAGGTTACAGGCAAGGGCTCTGAAGACAGGATCGTATTTCTTACCTGTTCTGCGGTTTTCCACCTAAAAAAATATTTTTTTGAGAGGACAAAAATCCACGGGCGGCCTTCAGGTCCTCTTTTCATCAATTCAAAGGGCGGTAGGATTACAGAAAGGGGGGTTTTCAACATAGTTTCAAAGAGAGCGAAAGATGCCGGTTATCCCGGAGTAACACCTCATACACTGCGACATAGTTTTGCGACTGAACTGCTTGACCAGGGAGCGGACATCAGGGCCGTGCAGGAGATGCTGGGCCATAAAAATCTTTCAACGACTCAGATTTATACCCATACCACCAAATCAAGGTTAAAAAAGATTTATGAAAAATATCACCCTCATTCCGGAAAAAAAAAGAAGGATTGATCGTTATAAAGAAATCCCTGCCTTGTTCCGCGTTTTTTAAATTCATCATTAACCGCCTTGATTACAGTACCTTTATGCAATCCCCATGAGGGCGCGACAAGTGAATCCGCGCTCCGGTCTCCTGCAATCCTGTGGATTATGATATTTTCAGAAAGCCGTTCAATAAAATCGCATAAAGTGGAAACATATTCATCCATTGTAAGGAGCTTGATATGCCCGGATTTATAAATTGCGGAGAGGGCCGTATTTTGTATGACATGAAGATGGTGGAATTTTATTCCCTGTATTTCCAATCGGTTAATTTCAAGGGCGGTGTCCATCATGTCGTTCCATGTTTCCCCTGGTATTCCGAGGATGATATGAAGGCATACCGGAATGTTCCTCATCCTGGCCCTCTTAACAGAATCTAACGTGGAACGATGATCATGGCCTCTTTTCAGAAATTCAAGGCTTGGATTATGCATGGATTGCATGCCGATTTCAAGCCACAGTTCAAATTGATCCTTCATGTATCCGGAAATGAGGTCTAATATTTCATCTGAAAGGCAATCAGGTCTTGTTCCGATCATCAGCCCGATCACGTTTTCTGATCGAACGGCAGCGTCGTACGTTTCTTTTAGAATTTTAACGGCAGCATTCGTGTTGGTAAAAGCCTGGAAGTATGCGATAAACCTTGTATTTACATCGATACGATCGAAATTATTTTTTGCAGCCGACATCTGAAGCTTGATGTCCGAAATACCCTTGATTGAAGGTGAAGCGGAACCGTCATCTGAACAATATATGCATCCGGTATTCCCAGGTTTTATATTTCTATTGGGACATCCGAACCCGGCATTAATCGGCAGCTTGAGGACCCTGCACCCGTATTTCGACCACAGGTAGTCGCCGAAGAAGCGATATGGTTTTTCGGAAATTTGCCCGTTTTTATAGGGCTTTATTTTTTTCTCCGTTTGCAAAATAAGAATTTTTAAGGTACTGCTGGTTTTGGTATTTCCCCGGGTTGAGAAGTATCTTGGTGACCCTGCTGACATTCTTTACGGTTAAATTTTTATTAAGTGTGACAAGGTATATTCCTCTGGTGAAACTGGCATTTTTATATTCTTTTTTCTGAACTACAATCTTTTTTTTCTTTTTGCTGGAATAGGTCAGGATTCTTTTTTTAATTACGAATTTTGCATTTTTAAGAGATGATGTAATTTTTTTTAATGATGTCTTATCTGGCTCAAGGGCCGTCTGTACCGCATCCTCGAGGGTCTGACCTGCATCCAGTGTTAATATTACCGGCAGTGATAAGGGGGCCCTGACTACCGTATTGATGTATACGTGGCTTTTTTCAATATGACCGTTATATCCGTTTGAATCGTTAATAACCGGCCTCTGTTTAAGTTCAACCGAGTATCTTTTATGATATGCGGAAAACACCGGGTTATGACTCAGGCTTTTTCTCGCAAGCCTGAAGTAATACCTGGCTTTTTTATTCTGCTTCTTATTTTTAAATTTTACAGCAGTTTTGTAATAGATTTCTGATCTTTCAAGTCGGGGCCTTATTTCTGAAAAATATTTTATATAACCGTCATGATTCGGCGAGGAATAATTTTTTTGCATGACCCTGATGGCATTCAGGGCCTTATCGGTGCAACCCTTTCGAAGGTAATATACGGATATCCTGGCCAGTTTTAATGAATCAATATTGTCCTTTGGATTTTCATCATTCAGTTTTTTTACACTTGATCCTGATATATCAACGCCGAATGTATCGGCTATGGCATCGAGAAGTGAATCATATTGCGATTCAGCTATTTTTTTTACATATTCCGGGTCCCTTAATTTTTTTTCTTCTTCAGGGTTTGAAATAAATCCGGATTCGTAAATGACTGAAACGGGAAAATCAACGAAATAGCTGAAACGTGAATCTCCAACTGCACCGAAATCCCAGTTGTTAGGCTTGAGTCCCCGAGACATGAGGTATTCCTTCAGTTTAAACGCGTAGTTTCTCGAAAGTCCGCTTGCATCGAGCTTGTTATAAAGGGTCAGGAAACCTGAATAAGATCCGGTGACGTATGTCAGCATTTTAAGTCCCCATTCATTTCGCGTGATGTGGAACCCGGTAAGATTGGCCCTTCCGCTCGCCTTATGTATCACCGATACATTATTTAGGTGTTCAGAAATAATGATAAACGCGCCTGCTTCTTTTGAAAGGGCCACCGTGGTTGAAAAAGGGATATCATTATAAATATCACTTTCACCTTTTAAAACAGAAAGGAAATCCGGTGTTGTCCTGATTTCGATATGCTTGTTTTTGATGAAAAGTCTGTATAATTCCCTTGATAGCATTATCGAATAATATTCTTCCGGTTTTCCTGTGCAACTCTGCCGTTTGGTTGCCGCTCCTCCCTGCCATCTGCCGTCCGGGAGCTTCCCGTGTGCCGGATCGAAGAATATTATCAGTTTTTTATTGTTTTTAAGGTTGTCGTACAGGTCTGAATATGTGGCGTCAATGCAGTTTATTATTTCTGAAAGTGCAATACGATCCTGTTCATTTTTTTCATTTTTTATTATATTATTTATTGCATTTGACTGGGTTTTATGCAATTCTTGATCTGAGGCAATGGAGTAGTTAAAGCTTAATGTGATAAAAAAGAAGACAGCGGCAATGATAAGTCGGTTCATTTATTATACCCGTTTTTCAATGATATCCCCGGAAGCTATGCAAAATTATATATATTGGAAATACAGTATTTATTATCTTTATCGATAAATTTCAAGAAATTATTTTCCATTTTATTCATTTATTTATTTTTTTCAATGAAACCTTGTTAAATGACCGGTATGATCAGGAGACTGAAATATGAAAAATTTAATCAAATATGAGAAGCTTTCAAGGGATTTAAAAAATGAAATAAAAAAATATCATAAATCCAGAGCTGATAAAGGATTCCGAGAAGATGAGTCAATGGATGAATGGTTTAATAATAAATTCGACGGGTGGCTTATAGAAAAATTTCAGAAATCCGGCATGGACAATAAAAGAAAGCATTTCAGGCTGGATGTAGAGCTGCCAATAAAAATTATCGATACTCTAATCGAGTCGGCAAGTGATGACTCTACGGCAATCGATTTAATAGGGAAGGTCGTAAACATCAGCAGGGGCGGGATATATTTCAAATATGAAAAGAGAATAGAAATATCATCAATAATTAAAGTAATAATAGATCTGAATCATATGGATAAGGAATTGAGCAGCATAGAAGCCCTTGCCATGGTGGTCAGGCTGGATAAATTAAAAAATAATGAATACGGCATTGGAATAATGTTCAGCAGCATATATGAAAATGCCAGAAGGAGCATTGATTTTTTTATAATAAAAAATCTATCTCAATATATATATACGGATATCTGATTATTAATTTGCCCCCAGATTTCTTACCTGCTTCTTCAGATTTTCCTTGTTAATTTCAAAATAAAAGATGTTATTATTATCCCATTCCATTTCTTTTTGGGAGAACGTACCGTTGTTGTTGATAAGGTCGAGAATGCCCGCTTTTACATTCTGATTGATGGTTTTATTCTCGGAGGCAAGATAATTCTGAAGAGTTGAATTCGCCCTTTTTTTGGCCTTCTCCTCAAGCTCGGACAGATTGTTGGTAGAATCATTTTTTGGGGCCATAATAACTATCCTGAAGATGTCGCCGGAAATGAAACCCTCGCTGAGATATTTTTTCTTTAACTCGTTTGAATCTATTATGAGTTTACCGGTTTTTCCGTCTATCCCCGCGTTTTTCCCGTCTGTCTTATTCTCTGTTGAACAGGATATGCAGGCAGAAATTGACACTGTAAAACAAAAGAACGCGATGGTCATTATCAATTTATTTTTGTTCATGTTTTGCCTCAATTTTTTTTTGTATCATGTTGCCCATATTCATGGTAAGCGATTCAAGATCGGCCTTGAGATCTCCTCCGTAAATCCTGTAACTTACAATCAGTGATTTGTCTTCCCTGAAGTATTCCTGAGCGATATACCCATTTTTAACATAGGTTTTCAGTGTCTTTCTGAATAGCTTTTTTAACTCTCTGTAATTGGGGATCGTCTTGGGATCATTTATCCTGGCCTTTTTGGAATCCCTGTTTATTATGTACAAAATCATATAGTCAACGGAATAACCAAGCAATCTTTTTTTTGCTTTTTCCTGCGCATTTTCCCTTTTTTGCACCAGACCTTTTGCGCTGTCGTCTGGCTTGATTTGAAGAATCATCTGGAAAACATTATCGTTAAGGAATCCTTCACTCTTATAGTCCTGTATCTGTCTTCCGCTGCTGCCGAATATGCATGATGCGGATATGAATAACGGGAATAATAAAATTATAAGCAGGCATTTATGTTTCATTATTATTTGCTTTTTCAGCTTCCTTTTATCATTCGAATATACCCTTTTATCTTATCACTTCTCGGATGATTGGGATTTTTTGAAAGAAGTGCTTCAAATTCATGGAGCGCTTTCTCGTTGTTTTTCAGCTTCCTGTAGTATATCATCCCTATTTCTTCATGGGCGTCAAAGAGATTTTTATCAAGCTGCAGTGATTTTTCAAAGCATTTTACGGCATCCTGGTAATTGCCCTTGTCTCTGTAGGCCATGCCCATGAAAAAATAGGCGCGGGAATTCAGCGGCTCTATGCCTATCGCAGTCTTGTATTCCTCGATTGCTTCCTCGAAAAGTTTTGTTTCCCTGTAGGCGTTTGCGAGATTATAATGGGCTTCGAATGATTTTGGATTGTTGGTTACTGCGTTTTTATATAGCTGGATGGCCTTATCGTAAAGCTTGTTTTTAGAATATAACTGACCCAGGTTAATATAGGCGTTTGTATATGAAGGATTCAGGGATATTGCTTTTGAATAGGTTGTTATAGCTTTTTCATCGTTACCTGAAGCCTCATAGGCCTTCCCCATTTGATAGTAAGACTGGTGATCGCCTTCTTTTATCTGTACCGCTTTCTGGAAATAATCAATTGCCTCCTGGTACTGCCGGGTCTTGTATTTCAGCAGACCCAGATTGAAAAATGACTGGTAATACTGGGGATCAAGCTCGAGCGTTTTTTTATAATACTGTATGGCGCTGGGATATGACTTCATCTCATCATATGTCTCTGCAAGCTTAAAGTTCGTATCGGCGTTGTTTGGTCTCAGGTCCCTGTCCCTAGAAAAATATTTTAAAGCCTCCGGGTAGTTTTTTCCGTCAAGATATATCACCCCGAGGTCGAAATACGCCCTGTCCAGTTTGGGGTCCTGTTCTATTGATTTTTTCAGGTCGCCTGTCGCCTGGGAAATGTTTTTCATTTTATAATTTGCGAGGCCGCGTGAATAAAATGCCTTGGGAAAGTTTGGCTTGATGGATATGGCCCTGGAGAAGCATTTTGCGGCAGGATCATATTTTTTTTCAAGATAGTAAATCAGGCCCAGACGGTAATGGGATTCGCTGTTGTTGGGGTTTGCAATTATCGAATTCTGATATGATTTCCTGGCTTCATCCACCATGTTGTTATGCTGGTAAATTCTTCCCATCCAGTAGTGCGAATGATCATCGGAATTATCAGCTTCAACGGCCTTCCTGTAATACTTGACCGCGTTGTCATAATCCTTTTTTTCCCTGTACTGGTCGGCCATTTCTCTCCACTTAGACGAATTACCGCCCGATGGGTCCGCCTTCTTGGTGGATGCGCCTTCCCTGGCATCGGAAAGGGAATCCGCGCCGGAATCTATTGATCCTCCAGTACTTTTTCCTCTGGCATCCCTTGAAATCCGGTCATTGCTTTTTTCGGATTTTGACGAATTCCCATCCTTTAAAAGCCTGAGTGCTTCATTGTATTTTTTCCTGAGGTTTTTGTCCCTGCTGTTGTATGAGAGTGCATGCTTATAGCTGTCGACGGCTTCCTTGTAACCCCGCCTGTTCATGTAAATATCGCCAAGCCTTTCCGAGGCGGCAGAATCAGTTTTGTCGGCCTTAAGAGCGTTCTTGAATGAATTTATGGCATCGTCTTCCTTTCCGAGCTTGATGAGCGATTCGCCCTGTCCCCTGTGGTATTTGGATTTTTTAGGATCAAGTTCTATCGCCCTGTTGAAATTTTTATTGGCGTCGTTGTATTTCTTTCTGGAGAGGTAGAGATTCCCGATATTGTAATAACCTTCAGCGTCTTTTGGATTGGCTTTTATGCCTTTATTCAGCTCCTTGAGGGCCGCGTCTGCATCCCCCTTTTTAAGATGCTGGTTTGCAATATTCCTATAACTCTCCTGGTCTTTCGGGGCTATTTTCTGTGCGTCCCTGTATTGCTTGAGAGCCTTCAACTGTTCAAGCTGATCGTCATAAACGTTGCCCAGCTTGTTATATGCGGCAGGGTGTTTGGGTTTTAACTTTTTGGCCTTGATAAATGTATCTATGGCCCTGTCGTAATCTCCTTTCAACGCGTATGCATGTCCGAGCTCATTGAGCGCGCCGTAGTTTTCAGGATCTATTTCCAGGGCCTTTTTTAAATATCCGATGGCTTTATCAATTTCGCCTATGGATTTGTACAGGCTGCCTATTTTAACCAGGATATCCGTATTACCGGGTTCATGCGTGAGGATTTTTTCATAATCACTGATCTGTTCGTACCGCAGGTCTTTAACATCGCCTGTTTTTTTCAATGCAAAAAACAGGCCGGCTGCAACGAGCAATGCTATAATTATTGCCGCTGCTGCGGCAGGCTTTTTTCTATCCGTATAATATCCCATTCATCTCCTCCTCATAGATCGTCTTCAGTGTAGATTTCTTCAATTTTTTGTTTTGTTTTTTTTGATTCACTGCCGGCCTGCTTGTCCTTTGCGGTCCTGTCCAGTCTGTCGGCCGTCGCGCCCCCGAGGAGGAGGGCTTCTTCTATCGAAACCTCGCTTCCAGGAGGGGGGAGAACGAAATTCGGATCCCTTAAAAGATTAATCGCTCTTTTGATTTTATCGTATTGAGGATCTTCGGGTGCGAGTCCAATATAGGTTTCCCAGAATTTGATCGTGCTGGCCTTGTCCCGTTTAAGCATGAGATAAGTCAATCCCATGTGGAAATATGAAAAATTAATGCTCCTGTCGAGTTCAAGCGACCTTTTGAAGTTGTCTATTGATTCATCCGCATTTTTTTTATGATAGTAGACCTGGCCGAGCCTGAAATAGTTTTCAGCCAGGTCTGTATTCAGATCTATTGCTTTTTTAAAGACATTCAAAGCCCCGTCGAAATTTTTCTTTTTTAAAAAAATGTCGCCGAGATAGGAATAAGCCTTTCCGTTTTCCGGGTTTTTCTTTATGCATTCCTGGAGCATCAGTTCGGCCATCTCGAGCTTATTCTGGAAAAAATAATATTCCGCTTTTTTAAAGATCAAGGCGTTTTCCTGATCATCCTGCGAAAAACCCGGAATAATGTGTAAGAATGACGTCAATATTATCAAAATGCATAGAAGCAACAGCGGCGTTATTTCGAAAAAGAAAAAAGATCCGTCTGGGCCGATGCATTTATCAGTGTTTTTTTTCATCATATACGACCATTTCTATATCAGTCTCTGCAAGCAGTTCTTCGGTAAGCGGGTCTTTATACGGTGACCTGTAGATGAATTTAACAATGCCGCTGTTTATCAGCATTTTTGTGCAGATGGAGCAGGGCTGATGCGTGATGTAGATGGATGCGCCGTTTATCGAGACGCCGTAGTAAGCGGCCTGTATGACGGCATTTTGTTCGGCATGGAGTCCCCTGCAGAGCTCGTGCCGCTCGCCGGAAGGGACATTGTATTTCGTCCTGAGACAGGTCTCCCCGGTGCAATGGGAAATGCCTGTTGGCGCGCCGTTATATCCGGTAGTAAGTATTCTTTTATCCTTAACTATTACCGCTCCGACATTTCTTCTGATGCAAGTTGAACGCGTTGAAACATCCTCCGCGATTTTCATGAAATACGAGTCCCATGAGGGGCGTGTTTTCATTTAAGCACCTCGTGCCTGAATTTTAATACAATATCCTCGGGCTTCTCCCTGAAGTTGATCCTCAATTCCGCATTTAGCGGCAGGTATGGCCTGTTTAAAGGGAGAATGGTACGAATCTCCGGCTTGAGCAACCCGTCATGATTTTTAGCGAATTCATCGAATAGACTTGGTTCGATGAGCATATTGAATGAACGGTATTCACCGGGTTTAATATATATAGTTTCTATATTACCCCCGATATTCGTGTTGATTATTTCATTCCCCGAACATTTAATTTTCAGATTGAATATGGAGCCGGTAAATGCTTTCCTTTCAGGTCTGTCTGATTGGGATTTAACGCTTACAAAAAAAATGTATTTTGTTGATTTTTTATCCCTGCTCATTGAAAATCTGTAAAGCATTTTATCTTTTTCAAGTACCGCAGATTCGTATCCTGTTTCGATCTCTTTTGATTGATAGAGAACGAACATAATCACAAGAATAAATCCGTTCATGAAAAAGAGGGTTCTCGGCGTGATTTTTTTTCTGCGTCCGCCTGAATCGGAACCGGTTTTCTTCTTCAGTGAAACATATGACGGGTTTTCTTCTTTTTTCATTATCAAATAGCGGAATTATGATTTATTAATATTCAATTTGTCGTTTTAAAATATATAAAAAATGCAGGGGGATAACTAAATTTATTTGTTTCTGTTAAAAATAAATGTCAAATCTTTTTAGATAATGTCGGATATAATGAAAACCAGAGGGGCAGACGTCATGTTACAGATATTTTTCAAGCCGTTCGATTCCGGATTTAATATGTCTATACTCCATTGAATCAGGCGTAAAAGCCTCCAGATACTTCTTGAAAGACTCGATCTGTTCGATTTTCCATTTATGTGATTGATTACAAGCCGGCATAAAATACTCCATTGGATTTTATTTATCCTGCATACACGAAATCAATTTTTAAACAATATAATGCTTCACTTAATATTTGATGATCCTTATTAATATCGTCATTAAATGATAATGTTTTCAACGAAATCCTGGTGGTTTTGCAAAAAAAAAGGCTGCCATACGGCAGCCTTTTTTTCGTAGAGGTTCTAATTAGCAGAGTTCAAACAGGGCAGCCGCTCCCATGCCGCCGCCAATGCACATGGACTCAACGCCGTATTTGACGCCAAGTCTTACCATGTTGGCAACCATGGTTGCTGCAAGTTTGGATCCCGTGCATCCAAGCGGGTGGCCGAGTGCTATGGCTCCTCCGCTTATGTTGATCCTTTTTTCCTTGCTGTCCGCTGCCCAGTATTTTTTATCGGCTATGCCTATCTGCCTTGCGCAGTATATAGCCTGTGATGCGAAAGCCTCATTGAGCTCCCAGAGGCCTATGTCTTCAGCTTTAAGGCCGGCCAGTTTTAGAAGCTTAGGAACCGCATAAGCCGGTCCAACGCCCATTTCATCGGCCTTGCAGCCTGCGACAGCGTAAAGCTTGAATTTTACCAGCGGCTTAACGCCGTATTTTTTTACTGCTTCTTCGCTCATCAGAATGGATGCCGCTGCACCATCGGTTGTCTGTGAAGAGTTTCCAGCGGTTACAGATCCTGTTGCGGCGAAAGCAGGTCTCAGTTTCCCAAGTCCTTCAACAGTTGTGTCGGCCCTTACGCCGTCATCAAAGTCCTGCACGAATGTGCTTCTTTTTATCGTGCCGTCTTTGAGTTCTTCATATTTATCCGCATTGGTTGGAATAATCTCGGTAAAGAGTTTATTCTTCTGTGCTTCTGCGGCTTTTAAATGTGAATTGTAAGCGAACTCGTCCTGGTCCTGACGGGTTACGTTGTATCTCTTGGCGACGTTTTCTGCCGTGATTCCCATGGACACGTATACATCCGGGTGTTCCTTCGCCCATTCGGGGTGAGGCCTCGGCATGTTTCCTCCCATCGGAACGATGGACATGGACTCGAGCCCGGCCGCCATTGCTACATCGCACCAGCCGTTCGCAACTTTCAATGAAGAGATTGCTATAGATTCCAATCCTGATGCGCAGAACCTGTTTACGGTTGCTCCGCTCACGGAATCCGGGAAACCGGCCATCTGAGCCGCGACCCTTCCGATGTTGAGACCCTGTTCGGCCTCTGGGAATGCGCATCCGACCATAAGATCATCTATCGCAGCCGGATCCAGTTTGATTCTTCCTACAGCGCCATGAAGAGCCTGCACCAGAAGGTTCTCGGGCCTTGTCTGTGAAAAGGCGCCTCTTGCCCTTCTGCATCCAGGAGTTCTAACGGCACTTACGATATATACATCTCTCATAAGTTTTCCTCCTATTTTAAGTTATATCATCAATGGTTTGCCGGTCGTCAGTATATGCGCTGCCATCTTCTGGGAGTTTTCAGTCTTCCAGAGGTCGACAAAAGCCTCCCTTTCAAGCTTGAGCATATAGTCTTCAGATACCGATAATCCCGATCTCGCTTCTCCGCCGGAGAGAACATAAGCTATCCTCTTGGCGATGAATTCCATATGAGGGGTGATGTATCCGCCGTTCTTCATGTTGAAGAGCTCGGCATGGATCATACCCATCGCCTCCCCGCCCATTACGGGTATTTTGGTTTTGATGGGTGGGACGTATCCATCGTCGACCATCTTGAGGACTTCTTTCTTGGCTTCGCCGATCAGGAAGTCTTTATTGTAGACGATTCTGTCTTTAGGCCCGAGGAAGCCGTTTTTCCTGGCCTCGGCCGCAGACATGGACACTTTCGCCATCGCTATGTTCTGGAAGCATGGAATGAAGTAGGCGGCCATATCGGTTACTTTTACAGGTCCTGGCACGCTTTCAACGAACTTCCTCCAGAGATTTGTGCATCCGCCGCCCGCAGGAAGAAGACCGGCGCCGATTTCAACGAGACCCATGTAGAGTTCGCAGTGCGCAACGATCTTGTCAGCGGCAAGGCAGACTTCCGCGCCGCCGCCCAGCGTCATTCCATAAGGAGCCGCTACGACGGGGAAGGGGGCGTATTTTGTTCCCATCACGTTTTTGTGAACAAGCGCGATGAATGCCTCGATTTCTGAGAATTTGCCGTCTTTGGCCAGGCCACCCATGAAGCCGAGGTCTCCGCCAGCGCAGAATGCGCCTGGTATTCCCGGGGCCTGGTTGCCTATGACCATTCCGATACCGTTCTTTTCAACATATTCCCTGGCCTCGCCCATGAATTCGACCATGGCCTTGTTGACGGCGTTCATTTTGGAATGAAATTCCATGCAGAAAACTCCGTCTCCAATGTCGATCAGGGATGCGGCATCGTTTGACTTAACGACCTTGTTGTCAGCCCTGAGGGTTTTAAGGAATATCATGCTGCTCTTTAGAGGAACGGGTTTGTAGCTGTTTGAGGCAAAGTCATAGAACATCTCCTTGCCCTTTTCAACCTTGTAGAACTTGTCGTTACCGGAATCGATCATCTTTTTGATGTTGGCCGGTACGGCGAATCCATCGGCTTCCATCTTTTTGACGGAATCTTTAAGGCCGATGTTGTCCCATATTTCAAAGGGACCGGTTTCCCACGCATATCCCCATTTCAATGCGTTGTCAACGCCGACTACCGTGTCAGCTATCTCGGGGATCCTGTTCGCAGTATAGGTAAGAAGTCTTGCGATAAGCTTCCATGCGAAATCGGATTCTTTGCCGCCGGCAAAAAGAACGGCCTTCTGTTTTTCCGCGAGGGTCTTGGCAACCTTTGCTTTGACCACGCATTCCGGAAGGGCCTTGGAATCGTAAGCTACGTGCTCAAGGGTCTTGATGTCAAGAACCATCTTGTTTCTTTTCCAGGTCTTGGGATCGATTGTGGTTTTATAGAAACCGCCCGCGTCCTTGGTCTTGTTTCCGAACATTTTCTTTTCGAGCATGCCTTTTACGAATGCCGGGAGTTTGTAGACTTCCCTGTATTCGTCGTTTGGCAGAAGCTCGTATGAGTTTTCAGACAGGTGTCCGACCGTGTCGAGACCAACAAGGTCCGTCAGGGCGAAAACGCCGGTCTTTGGAATTCCCATGGGCGAACCGAATATCGCATCGATTGTGGGGATGGAGACATCTGATTTTTCGAGGAGTTTAACCGCCTCGCATATCATGGCTACGCCAATCCTGTTGCCGATAAAGTTCGGTGTGTCTTTGGCCCATACTATTCCTTTCCCGAGGATTTTTTCTCCCCAGTTGGATATGAATTCGCAAACTTCCTTGTCCGTATCCGGCCCGGCAACAAGCTCTAGGAGCTTCATATATCTAACCGGGTTAAAGAAGTGTGTGATGAGGAAGTGCTTTTTGAAATCAGCGCTCCTTCCCTCGGCCATTTTCGCAAGAGGAAGACCCGAGGTGTTAGAGGAGATTATCGCGCTTGGTTTGCGGATCTTTTCTATTCTCGCGAAAAGGTCCTGCTTGATTTTGAGGTTTTCGACGACGACTTCGACTATAAGGTCGCAGTCTTTAAGCTTGTCGAAATCATCAGTCAAGTTTCCGATTTCGATAAGGTTGACGTCAAAATTTTTGTCCATGAAAAGTCCAGGTTTGGCCTTGACCGTGTTGTCCAATCCGGCCTTTACTATCCTGTTTCTAGCTGCAGGATTGTTCTTTTCTTCTTCTTTAAGATCGAAGGGAACAATGTCCAATAGCAGCGTAGGAATTCCAGCGCTGGCACAGAGAGCAGCGATACCCCCGCCCATGATGCCAGAGCCGATTACGGCTACTTTCTCAATCCTTCTAACCATAAAAACCTCCTGATTAAGTCTTGTTATAATTGGTAGTTAGATTAGTATTTAAACTCTCTGTTGGTTCTGAAGTATTTATACCCAATGAGTTCGGGAAAATTACAACCAGTCCGAGAGCTATTCTGAATAAATTGAATAATTATGTCAATATTTTTAAGTTAAGTTTATATTTAAATTGATAAACCTTCAAAAAATATTTACTCAATGACAACATTATGAAACGGGCGGGATTAATATCAAGCGCTTTATTGTTAGATTTGCGCTTAAGGATAAAATATTGGATCAATATATCAGTTTATAAGAATATATTAAAATATTAATTTACTTTTCGTTATTTTTCCATAAAATTCATTCGGGAAGTTGAAAAAAAATTATTGTGCTGTTGAATAAGGCTGGATAAACAGTTTCAATAACATTAAGGTCCTTGTAAAACATTTGAGTAAATATTGTTGACAACAGGGGGAATCTAAATATACAGGCAGGATATTCCGGCGCCGTACCCAAGTGGCTAAGGGAGAGGTCTGCAAAACCTTTATGCAGCGGTTCGAATCCGCTCGGCGCCTAATTTCTTAGCCCAGGTGGTGGAATTGGTAGACACAAGGGACTTAAAATCCCTTGGACCTTTGGTCCGTGAGGGTTCAAGTCCCTCCCTGGGCAGTGCGGTTTCATTTATCGACATTTTCATTTAATTCCTTCCCGGTTTTTTTAAGACTTCCCATGACCGTGTTGAAAACCTCGATGTACTTTTTATAAGTTGAAATCGGCGATCTGCATTCAATTATGATCATGTTATCGTCTATATCGGATATCAAAATTCTTTCCAGCACGAGATTTCCTTTATAATTATATTCGAAGAGGAGCAGTTTCCCGGTAATATACTTTTCGATTTGCACGTCTTTGGATTCAATGATCTTTTTCAAGCCGCCGCCCACGTCCTTAACGTACCATTCCTTCCAGTTTTTCCATTTTATTTTTTCTTCTGAATCATTGTTTACGGCAGTGATCCTGATTTCCGTGTGTCTTCCTTTTTTTAATGAAAGCACATGCTTGTATTCAAAATCCGCTTTAGCCTTTTCCCATGCGGCGGGAATCATTACTGTATAATTAAACGATTTATTGTGATACCTTATGTATTCGACATCCGCTCGCAGTGATAAAGCGGAAGTTAGAATGAGTATTATTAATAAAGGTTTTAATCTCATGATGTCCTCAGATCGGGAATTTAAGTTCGAGGTAATTATGTATGTTTTCCATTATAAGCTTTAATTTCGGTTTAAGAATAGATATGCCTTCGTCGGAATTTGAAAAATATGAGAAAAGGTTCAGGTCTTCCTCTGATATCATGCCGTATTCGACAAGACGCGGAAAGTTTATGATTTCATCCCAGAAGCTTTTGTCATACAGGAGTATGGGGATGTTCAATTTTTCCAGCTTTCTCGTCTGAACGAGGGTCAGGGTTTCAAACAATTCGTCAAGGGTCCCATATCCGCCGGGGAAAACGATTATCGCCTTTGCGTGGTAGATAAACCACAGCTTTCTCATGAAAAAGTAATGGAATTCAAAATTAAGTTCCGGCGAAATGTAGTCGTTGGGATATTGCTCATATGGAAGTTGAATGTTGAGGCCGATGGATTTGCTGCCCGTCCTTGATGATCCCTTATTGGCCGCCTCCATGATGCCCGGACCGCCGCCGGTGCAGATGTAAAAACAGTTGCCGGTTTCCTTTTCTATTTCAGTGCTGAGAAGTGAAAGCCTGCAGGCGAAATCCTCGGCCGCGTCATAATATTTCGAAAGTTTAAATTTATCGTCGGAACCCGGCTTTATTCTTGCCGATCCGAAAAAGACGACGGTATGGAGTATGTTGTTTTCCTTGAATTTTTTTTCAGGCGCCAGATATTCACTGATGATCCTGAGAGTTCTCGCCTCCCTTGATTTCATGAAATCAGGATCTTCATAGGCGTTTCTAACGATGTTATGAGTCATTTATATCGCCTGATGCGCTTCATGTTGAAGATGGTGCCGTCCGTGTGTTCTGAAACCAAAGTGGATAAAACTTTTTCCTTGTCTATCAGATCTATCGTTATTGAATCCATGAAATTAAGAATGATTTTAAGGCCGGCTCCTATTCCCCTAAGAGGAACCTCCTCTCCGTTTATCCTGATTTTTATTCTGCTTTTTTCCGACTCGGTAGCATAGCTTATTATCTGGCTCTGGTAGTCGTCGGCGTTGCAGTTTGGAATCTTGCTGAATATATTGAATATGTCCAGCCCCTTGCCGTGGTCGATGATGGTGGCGTTGAATTCAGTCAGGGTGATAGTGTACCTGATTGTGATGTCCCTCGTGTCATGGCACGGATTAGACTGTATGAGATGGCAGTTTTTTTTCATCGTCTCCTGGACGGCATTCGTTATGGCTTCGTCCATTGAGAGCACGATTTCATCTATTTCATTCTGGGGATAACTGATTTTCCTGAGATCTGTTATGAGCCTGCTGATTACAGTGGGGACTACGGATGTATCAGCAGAATAGCTGTCAAGGAAGCCTATTTCTCTTTCATCATTTCCCATTAGTATATTGCCGGCCATTATATGACAAAAATTATAGATTTTAATAAAAAAAGCAATTATTTTTATTTAATAGTTTCAAACATTGCTGTTTACAAATGAAACCCTGTATAATAATTATCGGTTGTATTTGGCCTTAAATGTTTCATTAATGGCCTCGTTTTAAATAATAAATTTAAAATTGTACGATATGATACTAATAAACGTTTTATAAGGGATTCTAAGATGCAAAAAATATGTTCAATTATATCAATTTTAATATCCATTTTCATTTTTTACGGATGTAAAAAGAACTATGATTCAGAAATCATATCCATAATGAAAAAAATGGACATGGATACCAAAATCGGACAGTTAGTGATGTTTGCAGTACCAGGCAGCAGGATGAATCCTGAAACCGCTTCCCTTATAATGAAATACAGGCCGGGAGGGGTGCTGCTTTTCGGATATAATGTCGCTGACTCAAAAACCCTTAAAAGATACATATCAGATATGCAGAATGATGCCATAAAAAGCTGCGGGGTGCCTCTTTTTGTGTCCATTGACCAGGAAGGCGGCAGGGTCATAAGGATTACAGAGGACGTCACCCAGTTTCCCGGCAGCATGGCCGCCGGTTCCGCCGCTGACAGGAAGCTTGCATATAAATGGGGAAGAATACTCGGGATTCAGTTGAGACTGATAGGGGTAAACATTAACCTTGCTCCGGTTCTGGACGTGAACAACAATCCTGAAAACCCGGTAATCAACACCCGGTCAATCGGTTCGGACCCCCGAATAGTGTCGGAAATCGGATCCGGGTATATCCGGGGTCTGCAGGATTCTCTCTGCATTGCGGTCGGGAAGCACTTTCCCGGTCACGGGGACACAAACAAGGACTCGCATAAGACACTGCCTGTAATCGGGTACGGAATGGACAGGCTTGAAAAGATCGAGCTGCTCCCCTTCAGGAAAGCTATCGATGAGAACGTCGGCGGGATCATGACCGCTCACATATCTTATCCCGTGATAATAAAAAACGGGGAGCCTGCGACCATGTCTGATTTTTTCATAAACGGCGTTTTGCGCGGGAATATGAAGTTCAGCGGGATCGTCATGACGGACGCCATGGAAATGGACGCAATTTCAAAAAGATACGATCTTGGTGAAGCGTCACTGTCCGTATTGAAGGCAGGGGGCGATATTATACTCCTCAGTTCGTACGGCCAATATGTTCCTTTGATCGTAAACAGGCTGAAAAAGGCGGTGAAAAACGGCGAACTGCCGGAAAGCAGGATAGATGAGTCGGTTAAAAGGATCCTGGACCGCAAACTGAGATACGGAATCATTGAAATGAAGAACGGATCGGCCGCCCTTGCCGGGTACCTGCCCGGGGAAAGAGGGGACCGCATAGTCTCAGAATCCGAGAAGGTGAACCGGGAGCTGTCGAGGAGATCCATCTCCTGCATCGGAGATGATAATCTTATACGTCCCTCGGGCCGGACAAGGATATTCGTATCTGGAGACAGGGTATTTTTCCAGAATCTCAATCTCGACGAATCAAATCTCTATTATGAAAACATCACCCGGAAACAACTGCAGGGTGTTAAAACCTCTCTGAAAAAAAATATCGTGCTATATTTTTACCCGGAGTTTGACGACCTGCGGGCCGTGGCAAGGATGAAACAGGTTTGTGATGGCGGGGCCGCAGACCTTGTCGTGCTGTTTTCCGGCAACCCTTTTCCCCTTGTTAAATCAGGACTTGCGGCGAACATGCTTATATCGTTTTCAAATACCACGGAGTCTGTAAGGCAGCTGGCCGAGTGCCTCAATGGAGATTTCGTTCCCCGAAAGGGATCCACAATAGACCTCGGCTTTACGAAGTGAATTACGGTCTTTATCTTCATTTTCCATTCTGCAGAAAAAAATGCGATTACTGTGATTTTTTTTCAATTCCACTGGAGCCGGAATCATCTACGGTGGACCTGACTGGCGCATATCTGAAGAGGCTTGTTTCCGAAATACATGAAAGACTGCCGGGATTTTCCGACGGCTCGATAGACACCATATATTTCGGCGGGGGTACGCCTTCGATCATGGAGCCGGAAGATGCATCGGCCGTAATTGAAGCGATAAAGAGCACGATTGATATACATCCCGGTTCGGAGATTACATTGGAAATCAACCCGGAAGACGTGCGGAGAGAGAAGCTGGAAGGCTTTTCCGATGCAGGCATCAACAGAATGGTTCTCGGCGTTCAGAGCATTAATGACCGTCATCACAAGACGATCGGCAGGGCGTCCCGGGTATGCAGCCCTCAGGTCCTTGAAGAATTCTTCGGGTATGGAGATATTTCAAGATGCATCGACGTTATAATCGGCATCCCCGGACAGGATGAACGTGAGCTGTCGGATGAGCTGGAGATCCTGACCGGATTCAGGCCGGACCATATATCGGCGTATATGCTTACCGTCGAGGATGGAACACCTTTATCAGTCAGGCTGGATACTGCAGGACTTGATTCGTTTCAGAGGGAAGCATTCAAAACGGCCATTTCCTTGCTGAAAAAACAGGGATACAGTCATTATGAAATATCAAATTTCTGTCTGGATGGCAAGTTCTCCAGGCACAATATGAAATACTGGAAACACCGGCCGTATATCGGCATTGGACCGTCATCGCATTCGTTTTACGGAGGCAGGAGATACAGGAACGATATGCCACTTGAATTTTACATTAATTCTGATAAGACGGAGCTTGAAGTTGATGAGAGGACATCGGGACAGGAGATGGCTGAATACATAATGATGTCTATCAGATTGGTTGGCGGCATTTCTCTCAATGAAATGGAGGACTGCCTCGGTGATGTCATGCCGGGCCAGTGTTTCGAAAGGTTTGTTGCAATGAAAGAAAGGGGCCTTGTTGAAATTATAAATAAAGACGGCGCGTGCAGGATCAGGCTGACCGAAGAGGGGCTTTTTCTTGCCGATACGGTTATATACGATACCGTAGAGCCGCTCCTTTGATCATTTCACGATGAAGTACTTCGTATAATTTTCATTCATTTTTTTATAATGCACCTCGGCGCCGGTGTTCCCTTTTTTATGATAGTATCCGGACAGAAGCTCGGTGGCTTTTATCATGAAATTATTCAGGTCCCTTCCTTTCATGTTTTTATTGATCTCGATGTTTCCAGTTTTGATAAGGCGCATCGCATTTCTAAGGTTTTGTATCAGGCTGGAAAGAAACTGTTTGAGTTCCTGGTCGTCATTTTCAATCAGTGAAGACATTTTGTCATCGTCGAGCATGCCGGACATGAGGAAGTATTTTTTCATGTCCACCATGCATTTGTTGATCATCGACTTGCTGAGGCCGATCCTGATCCTTTCCCTGAAGAGTTCGAATGCCGTGATCCTCTGGCTGTCTGAAATCGGTTCGTCATTGAATCTCGTTTTGTACAGGCTGAAGGATATTCTTTCCACCTCCTTGCAGTCTATGTCATTCGCAATCGTTTCAGCGAGTGCGAAATAACCCTGGGGGTTCCGCTCCAGTATTTTAATGTAGAGCTCTATGCCCTTCAGCGCCTCGTGAAAAACAGGAAGCGCCTTCAGGGTGTAATCCTTCATGGTCAGGTATTTCATCGCCTCGTTGATCATAGGAGATTGGGCCGTAAGCAGGATTGCGTCCATGTCCGGTTCGAAGTCGTCAGAGCTCCTTTTTTTTGAAGACGGTGTGCTCTCCCCGTGGGCCTTTTCGACATGAGATAATTCCTCGAAGGACGGGAGTTCCTTGTCGATAAACGCGTCATCCATCTCGAAGGAGTCGGGTTTTTTTACCGGCTGCTCGTCGAATATCGATTCGAAATCAAAATCATCATTGTTCGGCATCTGCATTTCCTGTCAGGTTTCAGTTTTCCGGTATAATATCATAAACGAGATTGAAGCTTATCAGACTCATTAAAACAGTTTTTAAAGGCATCCCATCCGTGGTTTTTATCAGATGAGGATTGTTGACGTCGCTGTATCTCCAATCGGATCCTTTAACAATAATCGACCCGCAGTATTCAAGCGAATCTGCATCATAAAGCTTGATTTCCTTGTTCATATCGTTACAACCCTTTTATGGAAACTGGAAAAAGTCCGTTATAGTGAGAAGATATAAACTGTACATACCTTAGTCAAGTATTAAGCGATGTATACCCTGGGCACTCTCTTTGAAATTCCACAGGTGATTTCGTATGGAATTGTGCCGATCCAGCCGGCGATGGTCGATGCAGTTATTATTTCTTTTCCGAAGAGGACCACCTCTTCTCCGATTTCGTATTCATCATCGCCGATATTGATCATTATCTGGTCCATGCAAACCCTGCCTGCGACAGGATAAGATTTCTTTCCTATCAGCACACTGCCTTTATTGGACAGGAACCTGCTGTACCCGTCTCCATAACCTATCGGTATCGTGGCGATATTCGCGTCTTTATCGAGAGTATATGTCATGCCGTATGAGACCGTGGAACCCTTTTTCATCCTCTTTATGAATAAAATGCAGCTTTTCAGCGTCATTGAGGGTATAAGATCCAGATTGTTTTTTTTTCCGTTAACAGCATAGCCGTAAGACATTATCCCGGGCCGGATCATATTGAAAATTGAAGCCGGGTAATTTATTAATCCGGCGCTGTTGGATATGTGCTTGAACCCAACCCTGCAGCCTTCGTTCTCGATGGAATCAATTATGCCTTTAAATTTGTCTACTTGCCGCAGCGTCATTTCGGATTCTGGATTGTCGGCATCCGGGAAATGTGAATACACGCCCTGGATGGAGATATTTTTCATGCCGCTTATTTTTTTATATATTCCCGGGGCTTCCTCCGGCATGCAGCCGATTCTTCCCATGCCGGTGTCGATTTTGAGTTGGATCTGCGCCTCTCTGTTCCTGCGGACGGCAATTTCGGAGATTTTTTCAGCCAGGTCCGGATAGGCGACAGTCTGGATCAGGTCATAGTCAAAAATGATTTCAATTTGCTTTTCACTCGGGATTATCAGTCCCAGCACAAGTATGGGTAGGCCAATGCCGGCGTTCCTTAATTCAATACCCTCGTCGAGAGAGGCGACCCCGAGCATGTCCACGGGACAGCATTCCTCGGCGTACCTTGATATTTCAATTATACCATGACCGTAAGCGTCAGCTTTAACCGGGAGGAGTATGCCGACATTTTCACCCGCCGCCTTTTTAATAGCGGTCAGATTATGCCTTACGGCTCCAAGATCAATTTCTACGAATGTTCGCCTCAGCATGACAGAAACCGGTCGAGTATCAACGGTATTCGATAAATTATTATAAATGATTATTGTCAATAATAATAATTGCCGTCAGGGAATCCATGATAATTACGACTTTCCGGGCGCTTCCCTGGCGTTATTTATTAATAATTCCATTATATCATCAATCCGGGCTATTCTTTTACTGAACGTTTCCGGAGGTGGTGATACCAGTTCGATGTCGTTTTTTTTAATCGGATGCGCGATTTTCAAATAAAAGGAATGAAGGCATATGCTTCCGTCTTCAACCTTTTCCCCTGATCCGTATTTAGTATCCCCGATTACGGGAATGCCGATCGATGAAAGCTGCGTGCGTATCTGGTGTTTTCTGCCTGTATATAGCCCGATCATTAGGAGCCTGTATCCGTTGACGGACAATATCTCTTTGCAGATAAGAGCAGCCTTTTTGGTACGGCCTGATTCAACCGGGCTTATTTCGGATACGTCCCTTTTCCTCAGGATATTCTGTTCGAGCCTGAGCCAGTCCCTGCCGGGCGTTTCACCCTCCATGGGGACTATTGCGAGATAAATCTTGGTCACTTTCCGTGAAAGGAACTCTCCGTTAAGGATCCTTGCCGCCTTGGATGTCCTTGCAAACATCAATACCCCTGAAACCTGCTTGTCGAGCCTCTGTACTATACCGAGGAATACATTCCCCGGCTTCCGGTATTTTATTTTCAGGTATTCCTTGACGCATTCATATAAGGAAATATCTCCGGTATAATCCCCCTGGGTCAGCATGCCGGCTATTTTATCGACTGCTATGACGTGGTTGTCTTCGTATAAAATTTTTAAATTCATTATGCGGTTGAGTGAAAATAAATAAAACAGAATATGTTACTATTATGACGCCTGTATAACCATTATTTTTTTTGATAAATCAACCACATTTTTTAATGCCCCACTTAATAAATCTTATTATTAAAGATGACAGGTCAAATAATACTGTCTTTAAATACTAAATATCGATTAATTAAAAATCATTTAAACATAATTTTAAAAATATTCTTGACCTTGAGTTTGGTGTGGATTATTTTACTATATAATATAAAGGTACCCATATGAAAAAATTACTTTTTGCATTCGTTATTGGAATATTTGCATTTTCATATACCGGTCTTGATGCAAATCCGAAAATCAAGGCGGCCCATGCCGCGTTAAAAAACAGCGGCAATATTAATTATGATTGCAATACCTATTGTCACGGTGCCCCGAATAAAATTGAAAAACTGAAAGGGCAGAAATATCTTAAGAATCAGGCAAAATTTGCATCATTGAAGAATAATTCCAAATGCAATATGAAGGGCTGCCACAACTGAAAAAAAGCTTGTATTTTGATGAGCTATTTTCATATTGATCCTGGTCTTGGGCGAGCGTGGTGGAACTGGCAGACACGCTAGACTTAGGATCTAGTGCCGAAAGGCGTGGGGGTTCAAGTCCCTTCGCTCGCAATTAAGCGGGAATAACTCAGCGGTAGAGTGTCACCTTGCCAAGGTGAAGGTCGCGGGTTCAAATCCCGTTTCCCGCTCATGGCAAAAAAAGAGGTTATTGAAAAATAACCTCTTTTTTTTATCACCATCTACATGATAAACGTCGCAATGCTCTCGTATTTTATATCAAATTTTAAATATATCAATATTATTCATAAAACTCATTCCCTGTTCTGCTCGGTATTTGTTTTTTATCTTCCTTATTTATATAAAAAAATGTTTGACTGGTATATGCTTAGTTCAAAATATATGGCAATATTTTATGGAAGGGGTGAATCTTTTGAACATAGATGCAAAGAAGCTGGAAAATTCCAGAATGGAGCTTCAGATAAATGTACCGTTAGATAATGTAGAGTTGGAATACAAATCGGTTTTCAATAAAATCCAGTCCGGCGCGACCATAGACGGATTCAGAAAAGGCAAGGCTCCTCTCGGTCTTGTAGAAAAAAGGTATCAGGAACTGGCCGATAAAGAGGTTTCGGAAAACCTCTTAAAAAGGGCCTTCGTAGATGCCGTTACTGAAAAACAGCTTACCCCCATCGCACAGCCCCAATATGAATTTGACAGGATATCAAGGGGGGAGCCGTTTTCATTCAAGGCGGTTTTTGAAGTACCCCCGTCCATAGAGCTCGGTAAATACAAGGAATTGCATGCGGATGAAAACTCGTGCGTTATCTCCGAGGAAGATGTAAATAATGAAATCGAATCGATAAGGGAAAGGGATTCCAAGGTCCACAAGAAGGAGATAGATCCTGTAATTGAAAACGGTGATCTTGCCAAAATCAAGGTAAAAAGGATCGACGATGTTCAGCAGAACGAGATCGACAAGGTTGACTTCAAGGAGTATTCGATTGTAGTCGGGAAAAGCAAGGATGAGTCGGCGCTTGATAAACACCTTGCCGGAATGAATCTTGGCGAGGAAAAGGAAATTGAAGTCAGGTATCCAAAGGGCTATTACATCAAGGAGTTGTCCGGCCAGAAGGTAAAATATCTGGTAAAGATAGAGGATGTAAGCACGATTGAGCTTCCCGAACTGAACGATGAGTTCGCAAAAAAAGTTCAATATGAGTCAATGGATGATTTCAGGAAAAAGACCAGGGAATACCTGGAAAAATTCGTCAGCGAAAGGGCAATGGGTGACGCGAAAGCTCAGATTCTTAAAAATATCGTTGAGAACAGCAATTTCGACATTCCCGAGTCCATGATACTGACTGAAATGGCCGTGATATTCAGGAAAACCCAGGAGAGGGTCGGTTATGTTTCCGACAACCTGACGGAGTTCTGCAAGGCTTTTGGAATGGATCAGGAAGAGTTCAGGAATAAGCTCAGGGAGGAAGCGGTCATGTCGATTAAAACGACGCTGGCCCTTCAGGAGATAGCAAAGAAAGAGGATTTGAAACCGTCCGAGGAGAAATTCAGGGAAGTGCTGCAAAACATCGCCATGAGGAACTCCAAGTCCATTGAAGAGATTGATAAATTGATAACGGAAAATAATTCCAGGGAAAGGATAGAGTACGAACTGCTCCTCGATTCGGCCATGGAATTTATTTATGACAATGCAAAAGTCAAAAAGCTTAAGCCTGTAACCCTCGATGAGTTTTTAAAAAAAGAGGATTGAATTCGAATCCTTTAATAAAGAGTTGAAACAGTCAACATATTGCTAATTGAAGAAAAATTTTATACATTTTCTTAAAATTGTAAAATATTAATTCTTTATTAATTCCATATTTTAGTTTGCTAATGTAACATAATACATAAATTAATGTATATTAATTATAAATCAAACGGTGTTTGACGCCATTTGATTAATTTGATTGTTTATAATGAAGCGTTAATGCCGAAAAATATTATATACAACTTCGTAAAAGTTTCAGAAGACAATTTAATAGAATTCAGGGGTGTGATTAGATGAGTCTAGTTCCTATAGTTATTGAACAGTCCAGCCGGGGGGAAAGGGCATATGACATATACTCCAGGCTTTTAAAGGACAGGATCGTTTTTCTCGGCGAGGCCATAGATGATTATGTTTCCAGCCTTGTAATCGCCCAGCTCCTTTTTCTTGAAGCCGAGGACCCGGATAAGGACATATTTCTTTATATAAATTCACCGGGCGGGATCGTAACTTCCGGTCTTGCCATTTACGACACCATGCAGTACATCAAACCCGATGTCGCTACCATATGCATAGGACAGGCGGCATCCATGGGATCACTGCTTCTTGCGGCCGGGGCCGCTGGCAAAAGATCGGCTCTGCCGAATTCAAGAATAATGATCCATCAGCCTGCCGGGGGATTCCAGGGCCAGGCGTCAGATATAGAGATCCAGGCAAGGGAAATCGTAAAAATTAAAAAGAAATTGAATGAAATATATTCCTTCCACACTAAGCAGCCTGTTGAAAGGATCGAAAAGGACGTCGACAGGGATTATTTCATGTCGGCTGAAGAGGCCATGAAGTACGGCCTCTTAGACAAGGTTATTGAAAGAAAACAATAAGGAGTCGAGATGGCGTCAAAAGGCAAGGAAGAAAAAGCTAAACTATACTGTTCATTTTGCGGTAAAAGCCAGGACATAGTAAAAAAGCTAGTAGCCGGACCGGATGTATACATTTGCG
This sequence comes from Spirochaetota bacterium, assembly GCA_025457915.1. Taxonomy (GTDB): domain Bacteria; phylum Spirochaetota; class UBA4802; order UBA4802; family UBA5550; genus JALOTL01. Next base: position 48,286 of record JALOTL010000009.1, read on the forward strand.
ACGAATGCATAGATCTCTGCAACGAGATAGTTGCTGACGATGCGGCAAGCGGCCTGGATGAGAATTTTTCAAACCTTCCCAAACCGAAAGACATCAATGAAATCCTGAATGAATATGTCATTGGGCAGGATGAAGCCAAGAAAATACTCGCCGTGGCCGTCTACAACCACTACAAGAGAATTTTCAGCAATAAGAATTTAAAGAAGAATGACGTGGAGATCGACAAGAGCAATATTCTTCTTGTCGGACCTACTGGTTCGGGGAAAACCCTTCTGGCGCAGACCCTGGCGAGAATCCTTCATGTGCCGTTCGCAATTGCTGACGCAACAACCCTGACCGAGGCGGGATATGTGGGGGAGGACGTGGAAAACATTCTCCTTCGCTTGATTCAGAACGCCGACGGCGAGGTCAAAAAAGCGGAGATAGGCATAATATACATCGATGAAATCGACAAGATATCCAGGAAATCGGACAATCCCTCTATCACGAGAGACGTTTCCGGGGAAGGGGTGCAGCAGGCGCTTTTAAAAATCATAGAGGGAACGATTGCAAACGTGCCGCCGCAGGGCGGAAGAAAACACCCGCACCAGGAATTCATCTCGATAGATACAAGAAACATATTGTTTATCGTTGGCGGTGCCTTCGTCGGTCTGGACAATATAATACAGAAACGGCTCGGGAACAAAACAATGGGCTTCGGGGCTGATATCAAGTCCCAGAAGGAAATAAGCGATGAAAATATTTTAAGAAGCCTTCACCCCGAGGATCTAATAAAATACGGGATGATACCGGAATTCGTCGGCAGGATCCCTGTACTTGCAGTGCTTGACGAGCTCAACAAGGAAGCGCTGGTCAGGATACTAATCGAACCGAAAAACGCGTTCATCAAGCAGTATAAAAAGATCTTCTCTTTCGAGGATGTGGATCTGGAATTCACCGAGGATGCGATAACCGAGATAGCCGATATAGCTATCGGCAGATCGTGCGGGGCGCGGGGTCTGAGGGCCGTTCTGGAAAGCCTGATGCTGGACCTCATGTATGACGTACCGTCGATGAGCAATATAACCAAGGTTGTCATAACCAAGGCAATGGTGAACGGCGAGCAGGGTCCGAAAATCATATATAATGACAAGGAGAAATCGGCCTGATTTAAATATGAAAAAGCAGATAGATTACAATAAAAAATATCCTCTTCTGCCCCTCAGAGACGTGGTGGTTTTTCCCCACATGGTGATACCGCTTTTTGTCGGGAGGGAAAAGTCGGTAAACGCGCTGGACGAAGCCATGAAGACCGAAAGGCTGATCGTTCTCGCGACTCAAACGGATGCCCAGATAACGGTACCGGAAAGGAAGGACCTCTATGACGTCGGTACAGTCGCGGAGATACTGCAGCTTCTGAAGCTCCCTGACGGAACCATCAAGGTCCTCGTGGAGGGTGTTTCAAGGGGTTATATCTCCGACTTCGGTTCCGACAAGGATTATTACGAGGTCAAGATAAAGGATATCGACAGGACGGTGGAGACCGGCATCGATATCCAGTCTTTAAAGCAGAACCTTCTGGACACATTCGATAAATACATCAAGCTCAATAAAAAAGTTCCTCGGGAGGCCCTGACCTCGTCGGCGGGGATAGAAGATATTTCCCAGCTGGCGGATATAATATCGTCCCATGTCGAAATGAAAATCGAGTACAAGCAGTCGCTTCTTGATATCGGAAGTCCCGTAGACAGGCTCAGCAGGCTGATCGAGCTTATCAACGGCGAAATCGAGGTCATGTATATTGAAAAGAAGATACAGGGCCAGGTCAGGAAACATATGGAAAAGACCCAGAAAGAATATTACCTGAACGAACAGATGAAGGTAATAAAAAAGGAACTGGGGCAGGGCGAGGCAGAAGTTGACGAGATAGATGAACTCAGAAAATCCATAGATACGGCAAGGATGAGCACGGAGGCCAGGACCAAGTCGCTTCAGGAGGTCAAGCGGCTAGAGAAAATGCCGCCCATGTCGGCCGAGTCGGCCGTGGTCAGGAACTATATAGAATGGCTCAGGGACGTGCCGTGGTATAAAAAGACAAGGGACAACAAGGATATAGAGCTTTCAATGAATATTCTCAACGAAGACCATTACGGACTTGAAGAGGTCAAGGAGAGAATCGTTGAATATATAGCCGTAAGGCAGCTTTCAAAGAAGCTCAAGGGCCCGATCCTTTGCTTCGTCGGTCCTCCGGGAGTGGGCAAGACCTCCCTCGGCAGATCCGTTGCCAGGGCCCTTGGCAGAAAATTCGTAAGGATGTCTCTCGGCGGAGTAAGGGACGAAGCGGAGATACGCGGCCATAGAAGGACCTACGTGGGCGCTCTTCCCGGAAGAATTATACAGATGATGAAAAAGGCCGCTACGGTCAATCCGGTAATTCTCCTCGACGAGGTCGACAAGATGTCAATGGATTTCAGGGGGGATCCCTCGTCCGCATTGCTTGAGGTGCTTGACCCCGAGCAGAACAATTCATTCGTCGATCATTACATGGAAGTTCCGTATAATCTCAGCGATGTTATGTTCATTACCACTGCCAACGTGCAGCACAAGATCCCGCTGCCCCTGCTTGACAGGATGGAAATTATCGAGATATCGAGTTATACCGAACCGGAAAAGCTCAATATTGCTGTAAAATTTCTTCTTAACAAACAGATCCTTGAAAACGGACTGCGACGTGAAAATATTGAATTTCCTGATGATATGATACTTTATACGATAAGGCACTATACCAGGGAGGCCGGGGTAAGGAACCTTGAGCGCGTTATTGCGAAGGTTTGCAGGAAGGTGGCCAGGGAAGTAGTAAGAAACGGCAATGACTTCAAAAAGACCGTAACTGAAGAAGCTCTTCACCGGTTCCTTGGCCCCATAAAATTCAAATACGGCGTCAAGGAACAGAAAAATGAAATCGGGCTGGCCAATGGATTGGCCTGGACCGAGGTCGGCGGCGATATACTTAACATCGAGGCATCGCTTATAAAGGGCAAGGGCAATCTGACCCTCACCGGCAAGCTCGGAGAGGTGATGCAGGAATCGGCCCACGCGGCGCATACCTATGTGCGCGCGAACCAGCAGTTTTTTAATATTGAGGATGATATCCTGCGGAAAAGCGACATTCATCTTCATGTTCCTGAGGGAGCGATTCCAAAGGACGGACCTTCGGCGGGAATAACCATGGCCGTTGTAATCGCATCCCTGCTCAGCAATATCCCGGTCAGGTGCGACGTGGCGTTGACCGGTGAAATAACCCTGAGGGGCAAGGTGCTGCCGATAGGCGGACTGAAAGAAAAAATTCTTGCCGCCCACAGGGCCGATATCCGGCATGTAATAATACCGGAAGAAAATGAGAAAGACCTCGAGAAAATCCCGGAATACGTAAGGCAGCAGATGGTTTTTCACCCCGTTTCAAAAATGGAAGAGGTAATTTTCCTTGCGCTTCAGGATCCGGACAAGTTCTTCAAGGACCATGAAAAAACCAGGTTCCTCTATGAAAGATGGAAGGGCCATATGGGCGACTGGAGCATTGAAATAGGCGATCAGGTAAACGATAAAGACGCCATCAAGATGTAGAGGTCTAAGTCTTCGAGAAGTGTATTACCATCCTCGTGGATTTTTCGGTGTAGGGATCATTCTTGAAGCTGGAAAACACGTTGATTATCCTGAAAGAATTTCCTTCTATAAACTTTTTTATTTCATCATAGGTAAAAGTTCTCATCACGTGCCTGTCGCGTACAGTTTTCTGCCCGGAGCCTGTTTTTATTAAATAGTTGTAATTGACCTCTACAACGGTCTTGTTGGGATATTCCAGGATTCTGAATCCGCGCTCCCTGTCGATTTTAACATCCTCGTACGCTGTCGTTGATATGTGGCTTAAATCTTTCTTGTGGATGATTTCTATCGGTATTGAATTCCAGATTTCAAAAACCGCGGTTCCATTGCTCTTCAGCGCCCTCCACGTGTTCCAGAAAACACGGTCCACGTCCGAATCTTCGAGAACGTAGTTGAATGTTCCGAAAATGGAAAGTGCCACGTCGAATTCTTCGTAAAAATCGAAAGAGGCCATATCCATCCTGATAAAGGAAATTTTTTTATCGGGATTCCGCATTTTAGCGATTCTCAGCATTTCGGGGCTTGAATCAATGCCGATGCAGGTTAATCCCTTGCCGCTCAGGACTTTAAGATGCTCTCCTGTTCCGCAGCCTATATCGAGCAGTTTCGAGTCTTTTATGGATGGTATAATTTTAAGTATGAAGGAGATGTCGTCATTTATATTCCTGTGATTGTTTTCTATGGAAAAATAGTATTCCGCAAGGTCGTTATAAAGTTTCATTACATTATCTCTTGGTATTTTTCCTTGAATTTCATCCTTACGAGGGCCTCGATTTCCTCTGTAAGCTCCATTCCCATGATTTCCCTGACCATTTCCTCGCATTCGGATATATTGACCGATCGAATGATTTTTTTCACCTGGTTCATGTAGGTGGGACTCATTGACAGCTGCCTGAAGCCGAGGCCCAGGAGAAGCATTGTATACTGTGGCTCTCCCGCTATTTCACCGCAGATGGAAAGGGGCACTGAATTTTTTAACGAAGCGTCCACTATCTGTTTCAGGGACCGCAGGACGGCTATGTTGAGAGGGTTGTATAGATAGGCGATTTTTTCGCTTATCCTGTCCACTGCAAGTATGTACTGCACCAGATCGTTCGTACCGACGGAGAAAAAGTCGACGTGTCTTCCAAGTATATCGCTGTTTATGGCGGCGGAAGGGACCTCGATCATAATGCCGATTTCGATGTTTTCATTAAAAGGTATGTTTTTGGATCTCAATTCATCCATAATATTTTCGGTTATGGCCTTTGATTTGAAAAATTCCTCAAGGGTAGTTATCATGGGGAACATAAGCTTGATGTTGCCGTAATGACTGGCCCTGAGGATGGCCCTGAGCTGTATCTTGAAAAGGTCCACGTTTTCAAGACTGAACCTTATCGCCCTGCAACCGAGAAAGGGATTTCTTTCCTTGTATTGCTTGGTGTAGGCATATACCTTGTCTCCGCCGACGTCAATAGTCCTGATTGTGACCGGAAGGGGATTGAAATGTTCCGCCACTTTCCTGTATTCATTGAACTGTCTTTCCTCATCGGGAAGGGATTTGTCCAGGAATAGGAATTCAGATCTGAATAGCCCTATCCCCTGTGCGCCATGGTTTTTTATTATTTCCACTTCTTCCGGGATTTCAATGTTCCCGAAAATAAAAACCTCCTGATTGTCGACCGTTTGGGATGGAAGGTTGGTCAGTTTTGCCAGCTCCAGCTCCAGCTGTTCGAACTCCTCCTGGTATCTTCTGAATTCAGTTATTTCGTTTTCGGTGGGATTGATGATAATCTGTCCGTGGACCGCGTCTATAATGACCGTGTCGTCGTTTTTCACAAGGGACGACGCATTTAAAGTTCCCACGATCGCGGGAATCTCAAGCGCCCTGGCCATTATGGCCGTATGGGAGGTTTTACCCCCTTTGTCGGTTACAAAAGCAAGGATAAGGTTTTTATTCATTATGGCTGTTTCGGACGGAGTGAGGTCCGAGGCGAAAACAATGACTTCTTCTTTTATATCTGTTATCGAGTAGGTTCTGTTCTTCTGGAGATTGGATATGACCCTTTTGTTTATATCCGAGATGTCAATAATTCTTTCACGGAAATAATCATCCTCAATTGTCGAAAGACTGTTTATCAGATCAATGGATATATCATTGATGACCCATTCAGCGTTCTTTTTTTCCTCCGTGATGATTTTCCTGGATTTTTCCTCGATAATCGGGTCCTCCAGAACCATCAGGTGGCTTGAAAATATGTCGGACATTTCCTTTGAAAGGTTTTTGGCTATCTGGGCCTGGATGCTTTTAATTTCTTCTTTAGTTCTTTCAAGCGCCTTGTTGAAGCGGTCAAGCTCGAAGACAATTTCTTCGTCCTTGATTTTATATCTGGGAATGGGTATTTTATCGCCTTTGTAAATGTAGGCTTTGCCGATTTTTATGCCCGGTGAGGCGACAATACCGTTATTAATGATTAAAGACATTCAAAAATCCGTGTAATAAATTTCTGCCTAATAGCTTTAAATGATCCCGCTTTGTCAAGAAAATTCTTCATGGATAAAATCCCGGCATTTTCAGGGCCGTCGTTTCGTCATACCCGAACATGAGGTTGGCGTTTTGGACTGCATTGCCTGATTGTCCCTTCATTAAGTTGTCTATCACTGAAACAATGAACATTTTTCCAGTTCTTGAATCTACCGCAGGCATGATTTCACACCTGTTGGACCCCCTGACATCGGAACTGTTTGGGGACCTTCCGCTGATTAATACGAATGGTTTCCCTTTATAATAATCACTGTAAAGCTCCTGCAGTTTTTTCGTGTCATATCCGGGTTCGGGATCTGCGTAGATAGTTGACAGTATTCCCCTGTTCAAAGGGATCACCTGGGGAACAAATAAGATGCCGTGTTTTTTATTTCCCGCCGCGTTCAGCACGTTTTCGATTTCAACAAGGTGCTGATGTCTTCCCTCCCTGTAGGTGTTGATGTTTTCATGGCGCTGGGGATACAGGTTGGCTTCGCCGGAATTTTTGCCTGCGCCGGAAACGCCTGATTTCCCGTCGCAAATGATGGTTTCGCAGTTTATTATGCCTGCCTCTACGGCAGGGAGCAATCCCAGGATAATGCCGATGGCAAAGCATCCGGGGTTTCCAACCACTTTCGCTTTTTTTATGCGTTCTGAAAATTTTTCAGGAAGCCCGTATACCGCGCTTTCAAGAACTTCCGGGGAGAGATGCAATTCATCTATTCCCTTGTTCCTTGCATATACTCCGTAGTCGTCGATGTTGCCAAAGCGGAAATCACCGCTGAAATCAATTACAGGGATATGTTTATAATAGAAATCGTTTATCATCGTCATACCGGCCCTGTCCGGAGTTGAAAAAAACGCCAGGTCTATGCCTGAATAATCGATTTCTTCCGGCGCAGAGACTTTCATATCGCAAAAACCGGCAAGGTGGGGAAAAATCTCGGATATGGTCCTGCCGGAGTCCTTTCTGGCAATGATCTGTTTTATCCTGAACCCGGGATGCCTGAGCAATATTTCGATAAGTCCCAGACCGCCGAAACCGGTTGCGCCGACTATTATCACGTTTTTCATCATCTGCACCATTGCCGAATAAAGTTAATAAAAAAGTAGCTTTATCCTACTTTGAATAATTGTCAAGAATAATCATTGTAATATTAGAATTGACATAATCAGGAGTAGCGGGCAATATAAAATATTATGATTTTGTTCGATGGATTCTGATCACAGCCTTCCGGTATATTTTAAAATTATATAAATTGAAAACCCAGTGAAATTCATAGCAGACTTCCATATACACTCCCATTTTTCAGTGGCGACAAGCAGGAACCTTGTGCCCGAGCATCTTGAATACTGGGCAAGGATCAAGGGCATTAATGTACTCGGTACCGGCGATTGCATACATCCCGGCTGGTACGATGAATTGAAAGAAAAGCTCGAGCCCGAAGGCAACGGCCTTTATTTACTGAAAAAAGAGTACAGGCTGAAAGAATCCCGTTCGCTCGCCGGGGGCAACTACCCGGAACAGGTCCATTTCATGCTGACCGGAGAGATCAGCAGCATCTATAAAAAAAACGGCAGGGTGAGAAAGGTCCACAACCTCTGCTTCTTCCCGGATTTTGAATCCGCGCTGAAGATGCAGTCATCGCTGGACAGGATAGGAAATATAAGATCGGACGGAAGGCCGATCCTTGGCCTTGATTCCAGGATTCTCCTTGAAATGCTCCTGACGACATCACAGAAATCATTTCTTGTCCCAGCCCACATCTGGACCCCATGGTTTTCTGTACTCGGCTCCAATTCCGGATTCGACAGCATTGAAGAATGCTTCGACGACCTCACAGGTGAAATTTTTGCAGTCGAGACCGGGCTTTCCAGCGATCCGCCTATGAACCGGGCCTGCGGCATCCTGGACCGCTTCAAGCTGATTTCCAATTCAGATGCGCATTCTCCTGAAAAGCTCGGAAGGGAGGCCAACGTTTTCGATTGTGAAATGAATTATAACGCCATTTACGGGTCGCTCAAAGGAGACGGAGGTCTGGCGGGAACAATAGAGTTCTATCCCCAGGAAGGAAAATATCATTACGACGGGCACAGGAAATGCGGCGTCAAATGGGATCCACTCGAAACCGTCAGGCACAACGGCGTCTGCACGACGTGCGGCAGGCCCGTAACGAAGGGCGTGATGTACAGGGTAGCCGAGCTTGCAGACAGGACCGGGACGGGATCATCCAAGAATGCGTTGGGATACAGCTCAATAACGCCCATGCCCGATCTTATATCCGAGATCCTTGGCCACGGGAGCACTAAGTCGAAATCCGTGCAGAATGAGTATATGAGGGTTATATCCGCCCTCGGATCGGAATTCCATATTCAACTTGAAGCTCCAATTGACGAGATCGAGAAAAAGGCGGGATTATTGCTTTCAGAGGGAATAAAAAGGCTGAGGGAAGGGAATGTAATCATCGAAGAGGGGTATGACGGTGAATTCGGAAGGATAAAGGTTTTTCTTGATTCCGAACTTCGAACCGCATCCGACGGAGATCTTTTCGGGCGCGGGAAATTTTCAGAAAGGCCGCCCGGTCTAAATGAATCTTCCGTGAAGTTCGATATAAATGAATTTAAAAAAGCCTTGGATATCATGTCCACTGGAATTGAAGGCAAGGGCGGTGCCAGTATGGATGCCGATAAACCTGCCGGTAAACCCGCAACTGGAAATCCTGAATTGTCAGCAGAACAGCTGAGCGCTGTAGAATACAAGGACGGCAACTGCATAGTGATCGCCGGTCCGGGGTCAGGGAAGACGAGGGTGCTCGTGGAGAAGATACTGCACCTGACGGACGATGAAGGAGTCCGTCCCGGAAGTATTCTGGCTGTTACGTTTTCCAACAAGGCCGCCCAGGAAATCCGTGACAGGCTGAAAAACCGGGGAATGAAGGGTGATCTCGAAGTGGCGACTTTTCATTCCTTCGGGCTGGGTTTTATTAAAAAAAATATTTCAAGGACAGGCAGAAAAGAAAATTTTATCATACTGGACGATGAAGACAGGACCGCTTTGATCGGGAAGCTGTTCAGGTCAAAGGAGAAACCTGAAAGCATTGCCAGGAGGCTGGACCTTTTCAAACAGGGCAGTGATGCGCACGGCGATCCGGCGATGCTTAAAACATACGAAGAAGCGCTTGTCGAAATGAATGCATTCGATTTCGGGGATCTTGTCAGCATACCGGTGAAATTGCTCGGGAATGATCCCGATCTTTTTGAGGGCATGGCGGGAAAATTCAGCTGGGTCCTGATTGACGAATTTCAGGACATCAACGCGGTTCAGTTTGAATTCATACGTCTTCTCTCGGGGAACGGCCGGACAAAATTGTTCGCTATCGGAGACCGGGACCAGGCCATATACGGTTTCAGGGGATCGGACCCGAAATATATCGATCTTTTTATCGAAAATTTCTCTCCCCTCGTCGTTACGCTCGGGAAGAGCTACAGGTGCCCGGATCCGCTTCTGAAAATCGCGGGGCAGGTCCTGAATAAAGATAAGACAATTTCCGGGCTTCCTTCAGACATAAAGGCGGAAATCATCGGGATGAGCTCGGACAGAAGCGAGGCGGACTGGATTGCAGCAAAGATAGAATCAATGATGGGAGGCGTCAGGAGTTTTTCCATGGACAGCGGCATGACAGACGGTCATGGCGGATCACTGGATTTTTCTGATTTTTGCGTTCTTTGCCGCGGCTCCTTCATGTTCGACCCGATTGTCGAAGCCTTTAATAATCACGGTATATCCTATCAGGTAATAGGCGGAAGGAGCTTTCTTTCCGGGGAGCCTTACAGGACGGCTGTCAGGATCATGACAGAGTCCTTAAGGATGCAGGCAGACTGTTTGCCGCCTGAAACAACAGTCACCGGAGCAAGGAGAATGATGGATGATGGTGCTTCTGTCATTGAAATAATGAGACACTTGCTGAAGAATGAAATAACCACGGTTGATTACGACAGGCTCGAAAATACAGGAAAAAAATTCGGAAATGATTATCCCGGTTTCATAAGGTCCTGTTCCACAAGACAGGGAATTGATGATTATGAGGAAAGGTCAAGCGCCGTATCGCTTATGACCATGCACGCATCAAAGGGGCTCGAGTTCACGAATGTCTTTATACCGGGGTGCGAAGACGGTATCATTCCATTCGAGCTGTACGCTAAAAAAACCGGCGAGGAATTAATTGAAGAGGAAAGGCTTTTTTATGTCGGGATTACCAGGGCAAAGATGAACCTTTTCCTGACATATGCATCCAGAAGGACAATTAGAAACAGGCGTCTCACGCTCGAGATCAGCAGGTTTATCGGGAGAATGTGCGGGGATCTTATTCAATCCGGCATGCGGACTGAAAAAAAGAAACGGAAGACGGATGAAGATCAGCTCGACCTGTTCAAATAGTACTTGACTGAACAGATAACGGCCTGCAAATACAATTAATTGACCTCTTAATAAATCAATATTCAAGGTACTTGCTATGACAGGATTTTCAGGATTTTTTTTAAAAAGATACGAATCCAGCGACTATCTCACCAGAAGAAAGGCAGGCCTTATCTTTTTTTTCGCTGTGGCCGTTATTATAATCCTCAACGGCGGGGCCGTAATATCCCTTTTCTTCGTAGGACAGGAAAGGTTCGCGACTTTCATGGAATCTGCAATCTCCGCGAGCATTTTCGCATTCATAACTTTAATGCTTCTCAGATATGGGAAAATGCAGGCGGCGGCAAATGTATTCGTGGCATTCACTTCCATAGTGGTTCTTGTAGGTTTTATAAGAAAACCTCCTGAAACGGCCTATGTGACCATGGTCTACTTCATGTTCGTTACCATCCTGTTTTCATCGGTTTTTTCATCTAAAATCATCGCAACTCTCATCATGATCTCATATGTCGCCGGTAATATATATTATTTCATTTTGCACAGGGGCAATGAGAATGAAATGATAGCCGCGATTGTTAAAACAGGATTCATAGACAGCATCGCAGCCATGACACTCGCATACTGGATCGGACTTCTGTCGATTACGGTTTTCCAGAACTCGATTAAGATAATAAATGACGAGAAGCAGAAAAACGAGAACCAGTTCGGCCTGATGAAGAGCCTGCACGGGATAATAAGCGAGAGCGCGCAGAAAATGACATCTTTCGCGGAGAACCTCTCATCGTCCATTCTCGGCTTTACCAAAAATATTCAAAACCAGGCCGGGCTGATCAACGAGATCAATTTTTCCACTACGAACGTAACAACGAATATAAATAAAACATCTTCAAACATACAGGACCAGTATCAATCGCTCCTGTCCCTCATCGATTCCATAAAGAGGATATGGATCGAGAATGAAGCGCTCAAGAGCTCCTCGATTGAAGCGTCCAGCGCCTTCAGATCGGTTCTTGAAATCGCCCGCGGCGGTGAAAACGCCGTCGCCGGCATTGACAGCAATTCGAAAACCCTTGTAGACAATTCAGCAAAGCTTTCATCCATCATGAACATCCTGGATGATCTTTTCGACAAGATACACCTGCTCGCTCTCAACGCCGCGATCGAGGCCGCCAGGGCCGGAGACCATGGCAAGGGATTTGCCGTCGTTGCCGACGAGGTAGGAAAACTTTCTGAAAGATCCATGTTCAGTCTGAAGGAGATCAACGACCTCATCAGCACGAATATAAAAGGCGCAGATGAGGGGGGACAGAACATCCTCGTAATAATAAACCTGATCCAGAAAATAATTGAAACGGTAAACCTTCTCGAAGAGAAGTACGGAGAAATTTTCAGCAGCATCGACAATCTTGCTTCCCTGAACAGGGACATAGAAATCAAGGTGGACGATCTTCAGAAAAAAAGCGTAGAGATCAACAGCGATACTCAAAAGCAGGACGAATCGATAAACGAAATCGCGCTTTCGATATCGAATATAAATGCCCTGCTTCAATCGAATACCTCTGCGATTGAAAATCTGAATACCACCGCGGAACAGCTGGCCCTCATGGCCGATTCGATTAATAAGAAAATAATGGAGATAGATTAATCCCTCAGGTATTTTTATATGAAATCGTTGGAACAGTTTTTCAATCCATCATCAGTCGTTGTCATAGGCGCATCGAACTCGCCGTTTAATCTCGGGTCGACCATCTGCAAGCTTTTAAAGGAATATCTAAATTTTTCGGGGCAGATATATGCAGTAAACAGGAAGGGGGAAAACGTGTTCGGCTGCGACGGTTTTCATGCCGTCGAAGAGATCCCGGGGCAAGCGGAGCTTGCAGTGATCATCACACCGGCAGGGGTCGTCCCGGGATTTGTCCGGGATTGCGGGAGGAAAGGAATTAAAAACATCATCATTGAAAGCGCCGGATTTTCCGAAGCGGGAGATACCGGGACAAAAATGCAGGAAGAAATGGACGGGTACAGGAGAGAATACGGCCTCAGGATCATGGGGCCTAACTGCCTCGGCGTATTGAACGCGCACGCGAAGTTCTGCTGTTTTTACGGATTCGGTCCTGCAACCATGGGAATGATGAGCTTGCTGCTCGACAAACCCGGAACCATTTCCTACATAATCCAGAGCGGCGGTATCGGCGTAGTCATTTTGGAATCATTCTTGAAAGAGGTCGTCAACATCAACAAGATGGTCAGCATAGGGAATAAAACCGACATAGACGAGGCGGACCTTATCGAATATTTTAAAGATGACGGCACCGAGGTTATCGGGTTGTATCTTGAAAACATTAATGACGGGCGGAAGTTTATCAATTCCGTCAAAAAACTCGGGAAACCTGTCCTGGTATACAAGGTAGGCAAAACCGCAGAGGGAGCGAGGGCGGCCATGTCCCACACCGCGGGAATGGCCAGTAATGACGTCATCTTCGACAGCGCCTGCAGGCAATCCGGGATCATAAGGTTGAAAAGCATCAGCGAACTCCATTCCATGCCGAAAATTTTCACGTCGATGCCCATACTGAAGGGGGGAAATATCGCCATTTTCACAAACTCCGGCGCTTTCGGCGGCATTACCTCTGATCTTCTCGTGGAGGCCGGTCTGTCCATACCAAGACTTTCCACTGATACCCAGGTAAAGCTCTCCAGTGTCGGGCAGATTTTTAATGTATCCAACCCCATCGATCTCGGGCCGGCTATTTCGCCCCAGATTTACATTGATATTTTTGATATACTTCTTTCTGCACCGGAAATCGACGGACTTCTTCCTGTGCCGAGCATATGGCAGCCTTTCGTCATTGATGCGCTGGATGAACTTGTGAAAATGTGTGAAAAATATGGAAAGCCTGCGGCGATATATACTCCGAATTCCGTTGAAAAGATAATAACAACCAGAAAGGAGAGGCAGATCCCGCTGTTCGAATCGCCGGAAGAGGCCGTTCGGGCACTGCAGATTTCATATGAATACGGCAGGCATATAGATAAAATTAATAAAAACGTATAGTTTTTTTAAACTTGATGCACCAGGGATATTCCGTGAATTTTATAAAATCATTGATCATAACATCCATGTTTTTTCTGGGCTGTTCCGCGTCCGTTACTGATAATGATCCGTACACGCTTTACATGCACCTGAGCTCCGACCCCGGAACGCTTAATCCCATAACATCAAGCGAGGCCATAACCTCCACCATAAACGAGAACATCTATGAAACCCTTGTCGACAGGGATTTTGACACTCTTGAAATAGTACCCCAGCTTGCCGTGAAATGGAAAATTTCGGACGATAAACTAAGGTACATTTTTTACCTGAGAAAGGGCGTTTTATGGAGCGACGGCGTCGAGTTCACCGCGGATGATGTCGTGTATTCATACAGGGTCATCAAGGACCCGTCCACGGCCTGCGCCCCCCTGAAGGTATATTATATTGACATCAGGGACGTGAGAAAAATAGACAGGTACACGGTCGAATTTATCTACACGAAACCGTATTTTCTCGGGTTGAACTATTGCGGGAGCATGCCCATAATACCGAAACATATTTTTGATGACGGGACAGATTTTAATACGCATAAAAACAACAGGCATCCGGTGGGAACAGGCGCATATATATTTAAACGATGGGACACCGGCAAAAGGATAGTTCTTTCAGCCAATCCCAGATACAGGGGGAAAAAACCGGACATCCGCAATGTGGTATTCAAGATAGTATCGGAACCGAGCGTCGCACTGCAGATGCTGAAAAAGGGCGAGCTCGACGTGATGTCTGTAAGACCGATAGAATGGGTCCGGCAGACCAATTCTGAAAGCTTCATCAAAAATTTTTACAAGCTGGAATACTATATTCCCAACTATAGCTGGATAGGATGGAATTCAAGGACAGAGTATTTCAAGGACAAGCGGGTCAGGAAGGCCATGACCCATCTCATCAACAGGGACGCGATCAGGGAAAAATTGCTTTTCGGACTTGGAAAACTTGTGACCGGCACGTTCTATATTTACAGCAGGGCTTACAATCCGGACATAAAGAGCATCGAGTATGATCCGGAAAAAGCGAAAAGGCTCTTGAGCGAGGCCGGGTGGAGGGATACCGACGGAGATGGAATTCTCGACAGGAACGGTAAAAAATTTTCATTCACATTCACCATTGCGTCTGAAAAAAAGTTTTCCGAAAGACTTACCAGCATATTGAAAGAAGACCTTGCCAGGGTCGGGATTGAAATGAACATAAACAGGTATGAATGGGCCGTTTTCGCGGACAGGCTTCATAAACGCAACTTCGAAGCAATCACGCTTTCATGGCTGCTGAGTTATTCGGATGATCCCTATCAGCTATGGCATTCCTCCCAGGTTGATGCGGGTTCGAATTTCTGCAATTTCAAGAACCGTGAAGCCGATCGCATAATAGAAAAGGCAAGGGTTGAATTCAACGACAGGAAGAGAAATAAGATATACCACCGTTTCGGGGAAATCCTGTATGACGAACAGCCATATACTTTTTTATTCTGCAGTCCATCCCTTGTGGCGGTAAATAAAAGGTTCACCAATGTAAAGGTTCATCTCAGGGGATTGAATTACCTTGAATGGATGATCAGGGATAAAAAATGAAAAAATATCTGGCTAAAAGAATCCTGCTGATTATCCCGACTTTCATCGGTATAACCCTGATAACATATCTGATGATAAGGCTTGCACCGGGCGATTATACATCGCTGAAAGCCGGGCTGCAGGGAGAGATAAAAGCCGGCAGTATCAGCAAGACGATATTCGACCAGGAGAGAAAACTCTACGGGCTTGACAAGCCGATCGTCGTCGGATATGCTGAATGGCTGTTTAATTTAGTAAAGCTAGATTTCGGAAAATCCAGAAAAGACGGGAGGGATGTCTCATCCAGGATTTCCGAAGCCCTGCCCATTACCCTCACCCTCAATATCATTACCATATTTATAGTATATATAATATCCATACCCCTTGGGATTTATTCGTCCGTCCGGAGGGATTCGACCTTCGACAGGGGAACAAGCCTGTTGCTTTTTATTCTCTATTCTCTTCCGTCCTTCTGGGTCGGTCTTATCCTCGTCATGTTTCTAAGCGGAGAAGAGTTTTTAAATCTCTTTCCCCTTGCCGGAATAATATCAGAAGGAATGGAAAATGCTGGTTTTTTTAAAAAGCTTGTAAATATGGGCTGGCACCTTGTACTGCCGGTCGTTACCCTGACGTACGGAAGCTTCGCATTTCTGGCCAGATACACCAGGGCGAACATGCTTGAAGTAATCAACCAGCAGTATATAACCACGGCAAAGGCGAAGGGATTGAGCGAGGCAAGAATTGTCATCGTTCATGCTTTCAGGAACTCGCTCGTTCCCCTCGTGACCCTGATGGCCACCCTTCTGCCGGGGCTGCTGGGCGGAAGCGTTATCGTGGAAAGAATTTTTTCAATACCCGGGATGGGGTTCCTGACCTTCGAAGCGATTCTTTCAAGGGATATTCCGGTTGTAATGGCGGTGGAATCAATAGCCGCCCTGCTGACCCTTGTGGGTATTTTAATTGCGGATTTCGCGTACGCGCTGGTCGATCCAAGAATCAGGCTGGAGTCTAAAATATGAAATCAGGTTACTGGTACAGGGTCTGGCGTGAATTTAAAAAAAACAGGCTTTCCGTTGCCGCAGGCATCGTTGTTGTTTTTCTTTTCTTCATCGCGATACTCGCCCCGCTGCTTTCGAACGATAAACCTTACGTATATATAAAAGAAAATCAAATTTATTTCCCGATTTTTTATTCCCACAGGGATCTCGATGGCATTGATTTAAGAAAGGCAGGGCATGATGGATTCAAGATATTCCCTCCGATAAAATATTCATATTCGGAATACGACCTGGATTCCATAGTGCTTCCGCCCTCGTCAAAGCACATACTCGGAACCGACGAGCAGGGGAGGGACATTGCGGCAAGGCTGATATACGGCGCCAGGGTTTCAATTTTTATCGGCTTCATTGCAGTGGCAATATATGTTTCAATCGGCATAATGATGGGCGCGGCTGCCGGCTATTACGGCGGGATTGTAGATTTGATCATTTCCAGGCTGATTGAACTGATGCTGTGTTTCCCGACTTTTTTTCTGATCCTTACTATTCTGGCTCTCTGGGGGCCCAGCCTTGTGAGCGTAATGGTGGTTATAGGTCTTACGGGATGGACGGGAATAGCCAGGATAGTAAGGGGAGAATTCCTGAGACTCAGGGAAATGGATTATATTTCAGCGGCGAAGGCCATAGGCGTCAATGACGCGATGATCATCCTGAAACACATGCTTCCCAACTCGCTGGCGCCGGTGCTTGTGTCTGCGACATTCGGGATCGCGTCTACTATTCTCATCGAGTCGTCCCTGAGCTTCCTGGGTTTCGGCGTGCAGCCGCCAACCCCGAGCTGGGGCGAGCTGCTTAACCAGTCGAGGGATTTCATGGATTTCGCATGGTGGTTGACAATCATACCTGGATTTGCGATATTTATCACAATAACATCCTACAATCTGGTCGGCGAAGGTCTTCAGGATGCGATAGATCCTAAATCCATGAAAAAATAATGCAATCATGAAAAGAATAAAGCCTGTAATAATTATTTTGTTTTACTTGGCGTCTCAGACGGCCTGTTCACTGTTTCAGTTCGGTCCTTCTTCAATTGCCGAATACCTGCCGATAGAATCTGATGTGCCGGGTTGGGCGCAGAATGAAAAAGTATACGCTAAAAAAAGCGAGGATTTAAAAAAGCTCGGCCCCTATTACGATCGTTTCAGGATACGTGAATACGCGTACGCGTCGTACTCTTCCATTTCAGGACAGGGATCGATCAATCTCGAGATATACAGGCTCCCGGACGCCCTCCGCGCATTCAGTCTTTTCACGATAGAAAAATCCGCTTCAAATAAGATTTTTCTTAACGAAGAATTCAGCTTCAGTGCTGAAACCGGTTTATATCTATGCGCCAGGGACTGTTTTGTTAAAATCATGTCAGACAATACGAAGGATGCCTCATCGGGCGATCTTTCGGTTTTCCGCAAGGTCGTTGAAAGTTATATATCCACTAACGAGAGCAAATTGATTCCGCAGCATTTTAAATTATTCAACGACGATGCGAGAAACATTATATACTATGCTGACGGGATAGATACAATTCCTGGATCGGCCGATCTGATTGCATTCAGGCAGGATTCAAGGGTCCGCTCCGGTAGATTATTTTACATGTATTTGCATAGCTCCTACGAAGCGGCCGGTCTTTATGACAGAATCGTGAGAAAATCCGGTGCATCATACATTATGACAAAAGCCGAAGACATCCAGACATTTTACAGAAATTTTTCTGGATCGTATATATTCATTTCCATATATAAAAATATTATATACGGAGTCCTTGAAGCAGAGGGGATCCACAATGGAATAAAAGCGGTGCTTGAATTACATCCCCGGGTTGTCAGCAAGGCAAAGGATTAAAAATGTCTTTTGATATCAGCGACATTGAAGAAATCGTTAAGGGTTCGTTAAAACGACTCAGCGAAGAAAGCGAACACAAGAGGCTCGCGGTGCTTAACGTGCTGCACGCCAATATAGACGTGCTGGTGAAAAGTTCGGATTCCTGGTTCGGTAAAAAGGTGCCGGATGAATTCAAGGAGGTTATTTATTCATTATTGAGCCTCGCTTCAATGTACGATGAGACCGATTACAATGAAATATTACTTAAAGAGAAATTCGAAGAAGTCGATCTTAAAAGACTGCTTGATTCAGTAATCAATGAATTCAATTCGATAAATAAATTCAGAAAAATCATCCTGATAATTTCAGGAGATGAGTTTCATGCCTTTACATCGAAGAAGTATTTAAGGGAATCAATGCACCAGATTCTTTTTTCATTCTACATATTCATGCAGGATGAATCCGAATATGAAATTTTACTGAAAAAAGAACAGGCAAATGTGTCCATTGAATTACTATTTAAAAACCTTTCAGTCAATTTCCCGGGCACATTCAAAATTCAAAAGGACATTTTCGCATATCAGGAAAGTTCAAATTATAAAATCGGGGTAGGTATAAGCCAGGCCCTCGTCAATCTGAATAATATTGGCTCAATGGTTAATTCCGGTGCGGCCGGGGATAGAAGCTATTCAGTAAGGATATCCTTCCCATCGATCAAGTTTCTCAAGGCGGTTGAAGAAGTCAGGAAAAACCTTTTTTCGCTTAAGTCTCCGGTAAAAAAAAGGGGGGAATTGATTCTGCTTGTGCAGGACATCATGCTGGAGATGCTGTTAAGGGAGCTTATGATCGACGTTGGTTACGATATAAAAAAGATGGACCTTGCCGGGTTAGTCGAGATCAAGGAGCCGATAAAGGCCGTAATAGTAGATTATTCCTTTTTAAAAAAAGAGTATTCCGATGTTGAGATATTCGTGAAATATGCGGCTAGTTTAAAAAAAGTCATAATAATTTATGCCGCCGAGGATCCCATCGTAAAGGAAAACCTGCCATCAAATATTATCGGCATAAAAAAACCGTTTGAAATTGACGCAATAATAGATATTATTGAAAGATCCTGATTTCTTTTTGCCCCTTAAAAATTTTCCGGGCGGTATGCAGTGTTTTATTTTATCGGGGATATACATGGATACCTTGATAAACTGACCGTTCTGATGGACAAGCTATTGTGCCAGGCGGCCGGTAACGACACTATAGTGTTCCTGGGAGATTATATAGACAGGGGGAAATTTTCCAGCGAGGTCGTTGATTATTTAATATCCCTGTCAAAAAAAACCAGGACGGTTTTTTTAAAAGGAAATCACGAGGACATGCTTTTAAAATACCTGTTCGGCAAGGATGATGGCGGTATATACATGTTCAACGGAGGCGATGCCACCATAAGCAGCTATAAAAAGAATTTCGGCAGTTTTAGTATACCTGACCGGCATCTCGATTTTTTTAATTCGCTTTTACCGTATTTTGAAGGGGATGATTTTATTGCAGTTCACGCCGGTCTCGATCCGAAAATAAATAATATAGAAGCCCAGGACTGGGACGCGATCCTGTGGATCAGGGACAGATTTTTCAGAAGCAATAAACGGTGGAGCAAGACGGTTATTTTCGGACATACGCCGACTTTTTACATATGCCGCGACAGCCTGATCTACGATGACGGGGAAAAGAATATTATTGGCATTGACACCGGTGTTTACTACGGCAGGCCGCTTGTCGGATTAAGATGGCCGGATAAAAAGATATTTACAAGCTGAGGACCTAAATGAAGCGCTCTTGTTTACTGTTATCGATCGTTTTTATTATTCTGATATCCTTTTCATTATTCGCTGAAAAAAAGTCGGATTATGAAATATACGGAAACATTGAATCCAGAAGAAAGGACAATATCATAACGGTTCTTTTCAAAAACCGACCTTCAGAGCAGGCTTATCTCATACTCCATAAAGAAGAAATCATAGGAGGTGTTGAACTGCTGGAGACGATGGATTTTACATCCGGTAAATACAAGTACAGATCCGTGGCTAAATATGAATTAAAGAATATGAAATTTTCGCGTGTTTTGAAAGTCGGAGCTGATATCTGCCTTGTGAAATCAAAGGATATTTATGAAAAAGAATATACCGACATGAAAAGGAAAAATGTTATAAGCAATTTTAAAAGCATAATATCTGATCCCGACCAGAGAGAGATGGTTTTCATAGTCCAGGGCAAATTCGTTTTCGGATCAAACAGGGGAGAAAAGGATGAATACCCGGAGCATCTCGTATATCTTGATTCGTATTATATAGACAGATACGAGGTTTCCAATTCAGATTATAAAAAATTTGTTGATGCCACTTATTCGAAATCTCCGCGCTCATGGAAGGACGGAAAATTTTCAATGGATGATGCCGATCTTCCAGTAATGGTGACTTATCATGAAGCGCTGTCCTATGCAAAATGGACAGGGAAGAGACTGCCGACGGAGCAGGAATGGGAAAAAGCCGCAAGGGGACCGGGACTTCTTGATGATTCGATAAAATCCATATCATATCCATGGGGAAACGATTTCAGGCCCGAGTACGCCAATTGCCTGGAATTCTGGGCAATTGGCGTTGCTAATGAAATTAAAAAGAAATTTTATTTACACGGCAAGGGATTGCTGCCGGTCGTATCCTTTGAAAAGGGATCATCTCCATACGGTGCAATAAACATGTCCGGCAATGCAGGCGAATGGACATCCAGCTGGTACAGGGCTTACAGCGGCAATAAAAGAAGTGACAAAAGATACGGATCTCAATATAAAGTAATCAGGGGAGGGGCCTGGTACAGTCCAAGGGATAAAATCAGGGCGGCTTCAAGGCAGATTGGCGGCATTCCAGATCTGTACAGCGACAACACGGCGGGATTCAGGTGCGTCAGGAAGGCTAAGATTCTTGACAGGCAGGCTGACCACAATTAGTGTCAAAAACGGATTAAAAATGAGGAAAAGATGAGACTATTCTATTTTATAGCGAAAAAAATCAGCTATACGTTCGCCATAGTAATCATCACGATATTCGGCGCATGGTTTGCGACCATGTTCGCTTATTTCCTCGGAACGTCCTTCATACTTTTTTCCTATGATAAAATCATTTCGATCATGGTCAAATGGCTTCAGGTCGCGTTTTTCGGAGCATCTTTTTGTCATTTCATCCAGTACGGACTTCTGACTCCTTTAAAGATCCCGGCATTTTCCGGACATCACAAAAAAATCAATGCTTATTTCAAGAATGATTTTGATGTCGAGGACGTTGAGCTCAAGGAGGTTTACGGCTACATCTGCGACCTGCCGATGCATAACCTTGTTACGTCGGCTCTTTACGTCGCGCTGGGAATTTTCATTATAGCCGGCTTTTCGTTTTATGAATACAGCATAATCTCCGCCATAACAATCGAAGAATTAAAAATGATTTTCAAAGTAATAACCGTATCCGGTATAGTCGTGGCCATTCTCTACGGAATGTCTACCTACCTTCTAACCGAGCTCCTTACAAATAATGAAAGGAGCAACATATACAACATGCTTCTCAGGAGGAACATCAGGATCAGGCCGAAGATCCTGATCGGCATAAGGATAAAATTTTTGTTTTTCGTCATGCTGCTGGTTCTCACCCTGCTGACATACGCGGCGCTGATGGAAAGAAGCAGGTTTTACGGGGATTTGAAGATTGAGATAATTTTATCATACATAGTAATATCTATTTTTGCCGGGTACCTGCTCATGCAGGTAACGACCAGGTCGATACTGAGGATACTTGAGGACCTCAGGAGGGTAGCCAGGGAGATTGCATCAGGAGGCCGGGCCGGGTTCCATGTTCTCGCGCTTGAAAAGGAATTCGCTTCAATAGAATTTGCCATGATGGAAATGGCCTGGGAGATAGATGAATACAGGAAGAATCTCGAAGACAAGGTGGAACAGCGGACGAATGAGCTTCAAAGCGCATTGACGGATCTGAAAAGCAGGGACGACCAAATCCAGAAGCA
Source organism: Spirochaetota bacterium (assembly GCA_025457915.1). Taxonomy (GTDB): domain Bacteria; phylum Spirochaetota; class UBA4802; order UBA4802; family UBA5550; genus JALOTL01. The sequence continues at coordinate 70,421 of JALOTL010000009.1, forward strand.
GCTTGACATGGCGAGCGTAATACAGCGGAGCATCCTTCCATCGCGTATAAACGACTGGAACGAACTGAAGTTTGCTGTCAGGTACGTTGCCATGGAGAAGATCGGCGGAGACTTTTACGACGTACAGCAACTGAAGGACGATAAGCTTGGCATAATGATAGCCGACGTTTCCGGACACGGAATCCCGGCGGCCCTTGTTACAACAATGGCAAAGATCACGTTCGGCAACGCCGGAAGCAAATACGATTCTCCCAAAAAGATTTTCCAGGAGGTCAACAAGAACATACTTTCCCACATCAAGACACAGGACTATATGACCTGCTTCATGCTGGCGATCGACGATGAATACAATGTCACGTACTCCAATGCCAGCCATCAGAAGGCGATACTGCTGAGGACCGCAAGGGCTGAAATCGAGCACCTTGACACAAACGGGCTTTTCATCGGGGCTGTTGAGGATGCGGGGGACACCTATGAAGAAAAAACCACAAGGCTTGAATACGGCGACAGGATCATACTCTACACCGACGGAATTCCAGAATCAATAAACGAAGAAAGAAAGGAATATTCCAACTCGAGGCTTGATGAAATAATCATTTCCAACAGGCATCTTCCGCTTGAAGAGTTTTCCAGTTTCATAATCAAGGACGTGCAGAATTTTGTAGGTAATGCGCCTGTTGTTGACGACATTACCATCATGACCATAGAGCTCGTCAGGGACGAAGCGGTTGATATAATTAAGAATTCAAAGAAGATGATCAACACTCATAATTATCAGGATGCCATAGGACTTCTCGAGAACGGCCTGCAGAAATTTGCCCATAACCAGAAAATTCTCTATAACCTGGGGAAGAATCATTTCAGGATAAACAATTACCCGTCCGCACTTAAATTCATGCAGGAATACATCGATAACGATCAGAGAAACAAGTACGCATATTATATCGTCGGGGCCTCTTATTATCAGATGGAGGATTTTTTGAATGCCATTCATAATTTCGAAAGGGCATTGAGTCTTGACGGAAATTTTGTGAATGCCCTGTTTGCCCAGGGAATGGCATATAAAAAAATGGGAGACGGTACCGAGGCAGCGAAGAATTTTGAAAAAGTCATAAACCTGGATCCGGATAATAAAATGGCCCTTTTTGAATTAAAGGAACTCAAGATGTGATTAACGTACTGACCGGCCGCTCGCATTCTCCCGGAATGAGCAGAGATTTTATTAAAAATTATACCGTAGCCGAGTTGGAGGAATTTTTTTTATCCATCGGTGAAAAAAGATACAGGAGCAGACAACTATTCAACTGGATGTATGAAAGAAACATCGATTCTTTCGATCTGATGACCGATTTTTCAAAAGAGTTAAGAAGAAATCTTCAGGAAAAATTCATTCTCATGCCTCTTGTCCTCAGTGAAAGACTTATTTCCGGGATAGACGGAACGGAAAAATTTCTTTTTAAAACGATGGACGGCCATTATATAGAATCCGTTCTCATAAAAAACGATGGATCGGACGACGGAAGGCTTACCGTATGTATTTCAAGCCAGGCCGGATGCGCGATGGGATGTTTATTTTGTGAAACGGCAAAGCAGGGTTTTCACAGGAACCTCGAAACGGCCGAGATCCTTGAGCAATTATGCCAGGTGAGGCGGCTTACGTGTGTAAGAAACAATAATGTTGTTTTCATGGGAATGGGTGAGCCGTTCATGAATTATGAAAACGTGCTGAAATCAGCCGATATCATGAATTATTCGTTCGGGTTCCATATATCGGTCAGAAAAATCACTATCTCCACCTCCGGAATTACCTCTGCGATTGAAAGATTCATTGATGAAAAAAGGCCTTACAACCTCGCTATTTCTCTCAACGATACCGAGCCCGAGAAAAGAATAAAGAACATGCCGGTTGAAAAAAAATTCCCCTTTCAGCGGATAGCATCCATGCTCGGAAAAAAATTTCCTGCGTCAAGAAACAGGTTGACCATTGAATATGTCATGAGAAAAGACAACATCTCCGAAAATGACGCAAAAAGGCTTAAGAATATATTCAGGTATTCCAGGATAAAGCTAAACCTGATCACCCTTAATACCGGTTCGCATAATTTTGAAATTCCCGGGCAAGAAGAGATTGACAGCTTCATAAGAATGCTGGAGATTATGAATGTCCCGATAACGGTTAGAAACAGCTTCGGCCAGGATATTTCTGGCGCCTGCGGACAGCTTTCTGGAAGAATGAAGAATTACTCGTCAGATTAATCGGCATTATAACATGGATAAAATAAAGCGGATCATACTGGATACCATCGGCTGGATATTAGACCACAAGAAGATAGTATTTGTCTACATACCCCTGGCGCTGTCTGTTCTTTTTTTTATTTACGTCGTCCACGTATATTTCAGCTGGCAGAACGACAGGGATAAATCCCTCGAAAAACTCGCTAAATATAAAATGCTTATCGACCGTACCGAAGACCTTAAAAAGGGAAATTCTTATAATTACAGCGATGTAGATCTCACAGCGAAGGTCGTGGACATTCCCACCAGGATATACGACAGGAATAACGAAATCATCGGCGAGTTCTTCGAACAGAAAAGGGAAATCGTGCCTTACGACTTCATTCCGGAATGGATTATAAAGAGCGTAATTGCGAGCGAAGACAGGGATTTTTATAAGCACAGGGGAATAAGCTCAAGGGGCATACTCAGGGCCTTTTTTATGAATGTCCTTCACCTGGGTGTCGTCCAGGGTGGAAGCACAATCACCCAACAGCTGGCCAAAGTTTTGTTCACCGACATGGAGAGGAGCATAAAAAGAAAAATATACGAAACATTCTGCGCCATGGACATTGAAAAGAAATACGACAAGCAGGACATACTTTCCATGTACCTGAACCTGATTTATTTCGGAAACGGTGCGTACGGGGTGGAATCCGCGGCAAAAATGTTTTTTGGCACGTCAGTCAGGGACCTCAATGACGTTGAGTGCGCAATGATAGTGGCTACAATATCCAGTCCCAAGACATATTCTCCTATTTTTAACCTGAATAACTCCGTCAGGAAAACAAAGAGAGTGCTCCAATCCCTCAGTGATGCCGGTTTCATAACCGAAAAAAAAGCCGAATACAATTATAAAAAATTCTTAAAAAAATGGGATGTTGTTTTCGACAAAAACGGGAATGCATCGTCTTCCATCATAGGCAGTTTCATATACAGCTCCTACAGGGTAAACAGGTCGCCGTTTTTCAACGAAAGCGTAAGAAAATTGCTTGTTGATAAATTCGGGGAGGATGTCGTCAAGAGGGGCGGACTCAGCGTTTATACTACGATTGATGCCGAAAAGCAGGATATAGCACTGGCAGCGTTGAAGAAGGGGGTCAAGGCCCAGAGAACGTATCACATAAATCTGTCAAAAAGGGCGAAAACAGACAAAATTTCATCATCAGAAAAGGAAAAGTCTGAAAACATAGAAGGGGCCCTTATATCGTTGAATCCTTTGACCGGTGAAATTATCGCATACGTCGGCGGATCAGAATTTTCTTCCGCCAACCAGCAGGACTGTGTTTCACAGATTTACAGACAGCCCGGTTCTTCGTTTAAACCCGTCGTTTATGCCGCAGCTGTAGAAAGCAGGGATATCACTCCGTCTACGATATTTGATGACAGGAGGATCACCTTCAAGGGGGGATATTCTCCTCAAAACTATGATGCGAAATATACCGGAAAGATGCCGGCAAGGCTCGCGCTGTCAAAATCAGTCAATGTCATCGCGGTGCAGATCCTGGATAAAACCGGTTATGATAAAATTTTTGAAGTTTTAAAAAAAGGCCTTTCCCTTACTGGCGGTGACCTGGAAAAAAGATTCGGTAAAACACTTTCAATGGCACTCGGCGCTTATGAAATGTCCCCGCTAGAAAATTGCACCCTCCATTCAATAATCGCAAACGGGGGGATTTTCATCATACCATACGGTATCAGGCTGGTGAAGGATTATAATGAAAAAATCGTATGGAATTATGAAGAAGAAATATTGAAAAAAACAGAAGATGGGAGAAAAGACCTCGGCATGATCATGGATCCGGCTGCGACCGCTGTAACGGTTTCAATGATGAAGGGCGTATTTGAAAAAAACGGCACTGCTCATTTCGTTCCGAAGTCATATAAAATCAGGTTCCCTATTGCAGGAAAGACCGGAACAAGTTCAAACTACAGCGACGCATGGTTCCTTGGCTATACCTCGAACCTTGTAACGGCGGTCTGGATAGGGAACAAGAAGGGTTCGATTTCACTCGGCGCCGGAAGGTCGGGGAGTTCACTGGCGACTCCTGTATGGGCAGAATTCATTTCAGCAATATACAGGGACAATCCCCCCGGGGATTTCAGGGTGCCTTCATCCGGACTGACAAAAGAAACAATCTGCACTGAATCCGGCAGGGTGGCGGATAAAAATGGCGGGTGCCCGGAGACAGCGGAGCAGTATTATTTTTCCGGGACGGAGCCCGGAGAATATTGCGATCTGCATAAGAAAAAGGAAGAGGATTCAACCGATTCCGTTACGGACGAGAAAAAAAATACAGACTGATTATTATAAATTTATCGGGTATTAAAATGAATCATCCCAGGCTGTTTTTAATATCAATGCTTATTACAATCATAATTCTGCCTTCTTTCAGGTGGCCGGTGGAAAAACCGCGACTTACCTCTTCGTTTGCTGAATCAAGGTGGGACCATTTTCACGACGGGATAGATGTAATCAGTTCCGGGGATAAAGTCTGTCCGGTAAAGCGAGGAAAACTGCTTTACTTCTGGGATAAATCAATTTTCCCGCTTGATAATTATCCCGGCGGCGGAAATTATAAGATCATCAAACATGAAAAGGGCGTCTATTCCATTTACATGCATCTTCAAGACGGGCAGAAATATAAAAAAAGCTTTGCTGATGACGATGTTGTGGGTATAATCGGCAATACCGGACATTCATTTTCGAAACACCTTCATTTTACTTTATTGGATTTGAATACCGGGCTTTCGTTCAATCCGCTCGCAGTCCTTTCAAGTATTGAGGATGAGAGATCCCCGGAAGTCGTTGAAATGGCTTTGAGAATCGGCGATAAATATGTAATATTAAAAGACGATTCCAACATACGTCTCACACGGCATTATCCCCTTCTGATAAAAATTGTCGACTCGATATCCGGCGGTGAAAAATTGGGCATTTCCAAGCTGAAGGTATCATTGAACGAAAAGATTATATTTTTCATGGATTTCAATACGATAACGTCAACATCAAAGGGCTTCATTTCCGGAAGAAAATATTACGAGCAGTTATTCGATGAAAAGGGCTATTATAAAGTCGAAGGGATCACATACGAAGAAGGGGCGAACAGGATCGACATATCCGCGGTTGACTTTTTCGGGAACAGCGTTCAAAAGACATATGATTTTTTTGTTAAACTCGATATGGAACCCAAATAATACGGCGGCCCCAGAGTGAACAATATCATTCATTTTATCAGGCGGAAAAAAAAGATCAAGCAAAATGAACTGGCGCACGCCCTTAATATATCACCGTCATATCTCTGTAAGATTGAAAAGGGTTTGATCGAGCCTACCGGGAATTTCATAAAAAACTGCTGTAAATATCTCGACGTGATGCCCGATGTCCTGTTCCCGAGCAAAAAAGAAAAAGAGAATATTAAAAACACGATCCCCCTCAATGGATTATGGAAAATTAGAAAAAGCAAGGGTATTAAACAGAATTCACTGGCGAAAATGATGGGCTGCTCTCCCTCTTATCTTTCAAAGATAGAAAAAGGCATTCAGAATCCCAATGATAAGTTCAAAAAAAAATGCGCAAAAATGCTCAGGGTTAAGGAAATAGATCTTTTTCCGCAGAATTAAGATGGAGAACTATTACCTTGAAATAATAATAGTGGGGGCCTTTTTATTTCTATCCGCATTTTTCTCTGCATCTGAAACCGCTCTTTTTTCCCTTAAAAAATCAGACATCCACAGGTTTTCCCTTTCAAATAGAAAAGCGGAAAGGGGTCTGTTCGGCATAATGAACCATCCCGAAAAAATTCTAATAACAATCCTGATCGGGAATCTTTTCGTTAATTTAATTATTTCCGCAATCATGACTAAAATGCTGCTGGTCAAATTCGGAGAATACGGTCATTTGATTTCGATAGCACTCGTGACGCCATTTCTGATAATATTCTGCGAAATTTCACCAAAAATATTATCCATAAATAATTACCTGAACCTCTCAAAAAGATTCTATCCTTTACTAAACATATTTCATCACCTCTTTTATCCACTCAGGTTTTTTTTGCTGCTGATAACGGATTTTACAAAAAAAAGCTTCGGCTTGAAACTGTCTCACAAGTCCATAACCGAGGACGAGCTTGATAATGCCGTCACGATCGGAGAGGAAATCGGAGTGATAGAAAAACAGGAAAGCGAGTTCATCAAAAACGTCATGAGGTTTTCCAAAAAAGAGGCTTCCAATGTTATGTTCCCGCGGAACAGGGCGATATTTATCCAGTTTGACTCGACAATTAAAGACGCCATATCTGTTTTCCTGAAGAATAATATCATCAGGGCTCCTGTTTACAGGGGCGACCTGGATCATGTTGTCGGTATGCTCGATTCAAGGGACCTCATGCCGTATTATCTTGGTTTGAAAAAATCCAGAAATATAACCAGGTTTATTAACGAGATTAAATTTTTTCCTGCGTCAAGGGAGCTTAACGACCTCCTTAAGGATTTTCTTGCCGAGGGCATTCAGATGGCCGTAGTAGTGGATGAATACGGCGGCACGGCTGGCGTCGTGACTTTAAATTCAATACTTTCGGAGTTAATGGGAAGTAAATTCAACCGCTGGGAATCCGACATTAAAACAGAATTCAGAAAGATCGGCGACGAGGTTTTCGTTCTTCCCGGTGACATGCAGATATCAGATTTCAACCATAATTTCGAAGAGAACGTGGAAAGCGTCAATTCAGATACGATCGGCGGTTTTATTATCGAACAAATCGGACATATTCCCAAACGGGGTGAAACTATAACAACCGAAAGCCATATAATCAGAATAAGGAACATCAGGAAAAACAGGATCGAATCAATCGAACTGATAAACAGAAAATAATCAAATGGAAACACTTTTTAACAAAGAAAACCTGATCTATATCGCGGTGATAGCAGTCCTGATGATTTTTTCATCATTTTTTTCCGCAATTGAAACCTCGCTGGTTTCATGCAGTAAGATAAATCTCGATGCATTGTTAAAAAAAGGCCGCAAAAATTCAGAAAAGGCCATATATCTCTTAAATAACATAGAAGACGCCATAGGCATGATACTGATCGGCAACAATCTTGCCAATATAGGCGCGACTGCTTTCATAACCTTTATTGCCGCAAAAACCTTTAATTTCAGCGATACCCAGATCCTTCTTACAACTGTAGTACAGACAATAATTTTTCTGATCGTATGCGAAGTCGTTCCGAAGGTTTTCGGGAGAGCGAAAGCCGGTCAATTCCTGATAAGCACATCCAGTATCATGATATTCCTTATGTTTCTTATGAAGCCAGTTGTGAAATCGTCATTATTAGTATCGAACTTATTGAAAAAGCTGATGAAATTCGATGAAAAAAGCAATACACTTGCCCTGACCAGGGAGGAAATAGACATTCTCTTCAGGCTCGGAGGCGAAGCAGGCATAATTGTGGGCGACAATCAGGTTTTCGTTTCAGAAATACTCTCTTTCAAAAGCATAACGGCATCAGAGGTAATGACGCCGACAATAGACATAGTTTCAATAGAAGTTAACCATAACGTGAACGGACTGATTAAGCTGATAGCAGATACTAAGTTCTCCAGGATACCGGTTTATCAGGGCAGGGTGGACAACATCATCGGGTATGTTTTTTACAGGGATCTTCTGAAAAATAAAAACATTAAAAATATTACAGAAGTACTCTACAGGATTATTTACGTTCCTTCGACAAAAAGCATATATGATCTCTACCAGGAAATGCTCAATGAAAATGTTCCCCTGGTTTTCGTTGTAAACGAACACGGAGCCGTGATAGGAATGGTGACTCATGAAGATATAGCCGAGGAGCTTGTCGGGGAAATACAGACCAGGGACCATTTCAAGGACGATCTCATCATGAAGTTTTCCGGAGATAAATATCTCTTACACGGGAATCTTGATATTGATTTTTTCATGAAAAATTTTCCTGCGAAGATTTATAAAAAGAATTTCAGCACCCTTTCCGGATTTCTTATGCATCTGACCGGTAAGATACCGCAGAAGGGCGAGAGAATAAAATTCGACAGGTATGTTTTTATAATACATGAGGCCAGTGAACGTTCTATTGAAAGGGTCATGATGATCATTTCGAAAAAGGGGGGTACTGGAGAATAATTAATTATTTTCTGCAGAGCATCGGACCGAGATCGCCTGTACCGCCCAGGATATGTATGTGCAGGTGCCAGATCACCTGGCCGGCGGCCTTGCCGTTATTAATTATGATGCGGTATCCATTTTCTGACAGTCCCATTGCCATGGATATCTCTTTTACGGCAATAAACAGATCACCCATGATCCGGCTGTTGCTGCCGTCAAGTTCGTCGATATTGGCAACATGCCGCTTTGGAACGACGAGTATATGGACCGGTGATTGCGGGCTTATATCCTCGAAAGCGAAAACGTGTTCGTTTTCAAATACTTTTTTTGATGGTATTTTGCCGGAAATAATATTGCAAAAAAGACAGTCCATTTTTACTCTCCTGTTGCTGAAATATTATCAAATACTGTTATCCGATTAGTCAAGAATTAATTGTTTGGAAGATTTAAGACATCGAAAATTTAAACGGGATGCAACATTGATGAAGCCGATTTTACCGGAGTCGCTGAATGCCGTAATATATAATCCCGCCGATTCGGATAATATGATCGTTAGCGGCTTTTTGAAGATCAAGGGGCCTCTTTTTTTTACTTATAATAACGAGGATGAAATCGCCGGAATTGCCGTATCACTGAAGATGTCGGGTTATGAATCAAAAAGGGTGGTTATATTAAAAAAATATCCAGGCAGATTGTTCCAGAAATGTCCGGGTTCCCGGAATATGATCTGCTGCAACTACCGCCTGATTAATACCCGCTTTAATTGCATGTATGATTGTTCATATTGTTTTTTAAATTCTTATCTCAACTCATACGGAATAACACAGTTCATAGAGTTCGAAAGCCTCCGGAATGAGATTACTCAGAATTTGACTGATGATAATATGATCTACCGCGTTGGCACAGGTGAATTCACCGATTCACTTCTCATGGACGGCATAACCGGGATAAGCGGTTTTTTAATGAAAATTTTTTCCGGCAGGAGAAATGTACTGCTGGAGCTTAAAACAAAATCAGACGAAATAAATCATTTATTGAGTATAAAATACAGAACAAATACGGTTCTTGCATGGAGCCTGAATACGGAAAGGAATTACTTGAAATATGAGTCAGGATGTGCTTCGATAAAAAGCAGGATAAATGCGGCTTCGAAGGCGGCATCATCTGGTTTTTATCTTGCTTTTCATTTCGATCCGATTATTGTTTATCCCGGTGCGCTCGAAGAATATCTTGAACTTGTGGATTTTCTTTTTTCAATAATAGATCCATCCGTTATTTTATGGATATCCATGGGCGTATTGAGATATTCACAGGGATTCAAGGATATTGTTTTGGACAGATATAGCGGCAGCGATCTTTTTTCAGGGGAGCTGTTCCCGGGAGCTGACGGAAAATACAGGTATTTGAAAAGGGATAGAATTCTTTTTTATAAAAAAATGGTTGAGAAAATAAGATCATATGCTTTAAAGCCTTTTATATATCTTTGCATGGAATCGTCCGATGTTTGGAAATCGGTTTTTGATCTGGATATTTCGACATCGGATGAATTGGAAAATATTTTTTCCATTCACTTAAAAAGGGAATTTTTCAGTAAATAGTCATCATAAAACAGGAGTAAAGTGTATTGGAAGACAGGGACTTTAAGGATATACAAAAGGAACTGGTTTCGCTGTTGACGAGGACGAAAGACCTTTATAAATCACTGGACATTGAAAGCCTGAAAACGAGGGCAAAGATACTAGAGGGCGAAACTCAGAAAGAGGATTTCTGGCAGAATAAGGAAAAATTTGCAGAAACCAACCAGGAAATAAGCAAATTAAAAAAGAAAATTGATCCCTGGGATCGACTCATCTCTGATCTCAGCGAGTCTATCGAGCTGATCGATATGGCGTCATCGGAAAACGATATCGATCTTCTGAATGAAATCGGAGGCAAGCTGGGTGAATTCATGAAAAGATTTGACGATATCGAGACTCTGGAGCTTCTTTCCGGGGAAGACGACTCCAGGAATTCCTTCATAACAATACATCCGGGGGCCGGCGGAACAGAATCGCAGGATTGGGCCAGTATGCTTTTCAGGATGTATTACAGATGGGCTGAAAAGAAGGGGTATTCCATCGAAGTCATCGATTATAGCCCAGGCGAGGAAGCGGGGATAAAAACCGCGACAATGCTTATAAAAGGCGATTACTGTTACGGCATGCTGAAAGGAGAGAAGGGAGTACACAGGCTGGTAAGAATTTCTCCTTTTGATACAAACAAGAGAAGACATACATCATTCGCGTCTCTCGAGGTAATACCTGAAGTAGAGGAGGATATAGATCTCGAGATAAAAGAAACTGAAATCAGGATAGATACATACAGATCATCCGGCGCCGGCGGTCAGCATGTAAACAAAACCGATTCAGCCGTAAGGATAACCCACATACCGACTGGGATTGTTGTTCAATGTCAGAACGAACGTTCGCAACATAAAAACAAGGCCTTCGCGCTGAAGGTGCTCAAGTCGCGGCTTTATCAAATGAGGAGAAAAGAGCAGGAAGAAAAACAGCTTGAAAAATTAGGGCAGAAGAAGGATATTTCCTGGGGCAACCAGATTCGTTCATATGTGTTCCAGCCGTATACCCTTGTCAAAGATCACAGGACGAGCGAGGAAATAGGAAACATAGAAGCTGTTTTTGATGGCGGAATTGACAGGTTCATATACGCGTATCTTAAAAGCATAACCGTAAAAGGTTAAATTTAACCATTAGATTAAATAAAAACAAGATAAAGTATGCTACTTAAAATTGATCAATTGGCGTTTCTTTTCAATAAATACCAGGAGAATATCGAGATAAAATACTTCGAGGATATCGTCGTCCGCGGCAATTGTTTTCTACCCAACGATATTATCCTCCCGGACCACCTCAGGCTTCTGGCTGAAAACAGGATAGAAGAGATCGAGGTAGTGTACGATTCGATGCTTTATGAATGCCTCATCAACGAGTATCCCGTAGATTACCGGAGACCCGGCGGGAAATTGACTTTTTTTGAAATGGACAGGTATCTGGAACAGCTGGAAGAGATATCATCGCAATCCAAGAGAAAAAGATTCATTTATATAATCGGAGATGTTTATGGCCTTGATTTCAAAGCCGGCAAGAGAATAATCCATCTGCATCACAATGAGGAGCTTGATTACAGAAAGTGGAATATTATCAAGCGTGAAATCGACAAGAGCCACATTTTCTATTACAGGTTTTCCGAATCCAAGATAATTATTTTTGTCGACATGTCGCAGACGGACAGCAATTATGTTGAAAAATTCAAGAAGAACGCCGACCTTATCTCTCTGCTGGTGTCCAAAATGCCTGATTCATCCATCGTCCTTTCACCTGATTTTTTGCCGACTGAGGATGTATTGTCAGTTACCGATCCAAGGAATCTCCTCAATGAATATATTAAAACAAATGCAAGGCTTATTGTTATCGGGGAACAGTTAAATGACATGTATAAGACAGCCCTGATCAATGTCAGAAGATATGATAAGTTCGTGAGAATGATGGTCGTGCCCTCGATAGATTACAGGAATCTTAATCATTTTTTTAAACAGATTAAGCTCGTGTACAATTCAGAAAGATGGAGAGAATAATTGAAAAAAAAATCGAGATCATCCGGATCCCTTTTTTCGTATATCGGGGAACTTGATTCTGATTCCAGTTTTGGGCTCCTTCACAATAAAAAAGAAAACCTGTTCCTGGGCAAGTTTGATCCGGCCGGTATTATGGAAATCATGGAAAAGGTCGGATTTGTGTCTCATTTAAATAATAAAGGTTTTCCCGACATTAAGCTCACCATTGAAGTAGACGAGTCGTTGATTAATTACCTGAAGGTTTATTACAGTGACGTAAAACCGGACAATCTTCTTCTCGACCTGAGGCTCAGCGAGTCGAAATTTGTTCCGGACAAAAAATTCTTTGAAGAATACAATGATGTAATCACTTTTGACATGGTCGTTATTGAATGGCTATCCACGCAGGATCCTAAAGGGAATTTCACCCATGAGAGACCGCAGCTTCCCGGTCAAAAATCGCCAGGACTTGGTGCATTAAAATACTGTTTTGATATGATGTATGCTGTCGGGAAAGATGTCATAAAGGATGGTTTTCTCGACATTCCGGATCACGGGCATGGGGCCGTCATGTATTCTAAAAAATTCAAATTTTTTGATCCTGCGCATGAGGGTGTTTTGAGGGCCATCCTTCGCGACCTGAAAAAATATCCGTTGTCGGATATTTCATGGGGAATGATAACCAATACGATTATCGATGTTTACAAGGACAAGCCGCACATTTACGATCCTTCAGAACAGATTTTTTACATTTCAAACCGGATGAGAAAATATTTTCATTCAAAAAAATATCAGACGGTCTTCAAGAAATATTACAAGATAAAAAAATTCAGGTTCGATTATGATAGGATGGTGGAGAAAAGAGCAGAGTTGCTCAAGTCCAAAAACATTTTGGAGCTATAGATCAATTTTTTCCATGATTTTTTTAATATCCAGGTTCTCAATTTTTTTTATTTCGTTGATATCCCTGGAAATTTCAGAGGATATTGCTTCCATGAGTTTCAAAAGCTGTTCATGCATGGCAAGGTATTCAGTTACTGCCGTTTTTATTTCCTGCCTTACGGTAATGATTCCGCTTGGCAGCGGTTTATTGATCGCAGCCAGATGCTTAAAAATAAATTCTTTTTTAATACCCAGAATATAAACAAGCCTGTCGATTATTTGCGAGCTGTCAAAATCTATATCATCTATCTCGGAGACGAATTGCCCGTCTTCCTCGATCGCCGGCAGCAGTTTTTCCGTGTTTTGCGCTTTTAAAGAAAATAATTTATCCGAATCGCTTGCGATAAGTTTGTGTATAATCTGAAGTTTTCTTTCTTGAAGCCGGGATAGCGAAACCAGAAGCGATTCAACATCATCCCTCAATACTGAAGCTTCCTTTTGATGTTATAGGGTTTTTATCCGTTTTCGATTCGCTGGCCGATATTTTATCCCAGGCATCCCTGAGATCTTTCAATAATTTTATTATAAGTCTGACTTTTTCCGGATCCTTGCTTATATTCGCTTCAAGAAGTGACTTTTTAAAATACATGTAAAGGCTGAACAGGTTTTTCGCAATTTCTCCGCCATCCTTCATATTCAATGAAAGAAGAAGTTCTGTTATTATATCCTGAGCCTTGAGGATGTTGGTATTAGCCGCATCGTAGGTTTTGGGATCCATATTTTCTGCCGCGATATTGAGAAATTTAATGGCTCCGTCATAGAGCATTACTATTAGCTTGCCCTGGTTGGCGGTAGCCACCTGGGTTTCTTTATATTGTTCTAGCGGATTTTTATTGGGTAATGCCATGGAGCCTCCGTAACTGGATATGTAACGCCAATTCTATTATCGTAATGTAAAGGCCGATAATTAAAGTATTAATTCAAGCACATAAATTAATTTTGAAAAAGAGACGAAATCCTGTCCCTGATCTCTTCATATTTGATAAGCGTTTTATCGACTATTTCATCTGGAAGAGGCGGGGGAGGCGAGTTTTTATCCCAGGTCGTTGTATTCAGATAATCCCTGATGAACTGTTTGTCGAAGCTCAGGGGTGATTCGTCGACCCTGTAGGCATCCTTGTCCCAGAACCTCGAGCTGTCCGGCGTGAGGATTTCGTCGATTAAAATGATTTCATTATTATAAAAACCGAATTCAATCTTGGTATCCGCAAGGATAATCCCTATCCTGTCAAGGATATCCCTTGCGAATTCATAGATCCTCAAGGTCGTATCTCCGATGTGATCAGCTACCGCCTCTCCCATTGCGTTTCTCATCACATCTATCGATACATTTATATCATGTCCCTTGTCTTCCTTGGTTGCCGGGGTAAAAAGCGGGTCATCAAGCTTTTCGGCCATCATCAAGCCTGGTCGAAGCTTTATCCCGCATATGGAACCAGTTTTCTTGTAATCGTTCCATCCGGTTCCAATGATATATCCCCTTGCAACGCATTCAAAATCAATCCGGGTAGTTTTTTTTACAAGAACCGAACGTCCTTCAAGTAATTCCGGGAAATCGCAGAAAGGCTTTGGAAAATTTTTGTAATCCGTTTCTACTATGTGATTTTTGATGAATTTAATATTTTTAAACCAGAGGTTGGAAACCTGGTTTAAAATCCGCCCCTTGCCGGGTATCCCGTTCGGAAAGACAAAATCAAAAGCGGATACCCTGTCGGTGGAAACGATCAGCATGTGGCCGTCGTCGACACGGTACAGGTCCCTTACTTTACCGCTGTACATTTTTTTTACGCCGGGTATCTTTACGGAGGTAATGGCGTTCATCGTGATCTCCTTTTATCCGGAAATTTTTTTTAACAACAGATCGTTGACCAGTATCGGATTGGCTTTTCCCTTTGATTCCTTCATGACCTGGCCAACAAGAAATTTGAACGCGTTTTCCTTTCCGTTTTTGAAATCATCAACGGATTTCTGGTTGTTTTTGAGTACGGCATCTATCATGGAATCGATTTCACCGGTATCGCTGACCTGCTTCAGGCCCTTTTCATCGATAATTTGTTCTGGGCCTTTTCCTGTAGCGGTCATTTCCTCGAAAACTGTTTTGGCAATCTTTCCGCTTATGGTCCCGTCTTCAATCAGTGCCAGCAGTTTTGCAAGCATGCCGGGGGACGCATGGAAGGACTTTATTTCTTCCGGGTTGGTTATCCTGGCAAGGAGTTCGCTCATGATCCAGTTGGATGCTTTCTTTGGATTTGCGCCGAGCTTTACGGTTTCCTCGAAATAATCTGCCAGCTGCTTTACAGAAGTAAGCACGGAAGAATCATATTCGGGAAGGGAATACTCGTCGACGAATCTTCTGAGTTTCGCATCCGGAAGCTCGGGCAGAGTTTTTTTTATCTCTTCGATATATTCGGGAGCAAGTATGATCGGCGCGAGATCCGGATCCGGAAAATATCTGTAATCGTGGGCGTCTTCCTTGGATCGCATGCTGTAGGTTTCATTCGAATCAGCATCCCATAGCCGTGTTTCCTGTACAATCTTTTCGCCGGATTCAATCATGCGGATCTGTCGTTCGATTTCATAATTAATCGAGGCTCTGACGGACTTGAAGGAATTGAGATTTTTAATTTCAACTTTTTCACCGAATTTAACGGCTCCTTTTTCCCTTACGGATACATTGACGTCGCACCGAAGACTTCCTTCTTCCATATTGACGTCGGAAACGTCTATATACTTCATGATTGTTTTTATTTTTTGCAGGTATTCATATGCCTCGTCCCCGGAACCGAGTTCGGGTTCCGAGACTATTTCAGCAAGTGGAACACCGGTCCTGTTCAGGTCCACGAAGGAAAAGTTATTCCCGGGCGTCTCGGAATGTATGGACTTGCCGGCATCTTCCTCAAGATGAAGCCGTTTGATGCCTATTTTTTTTAACCCGTTTTTTACAGGGATCTCTATATAACCGTCCTCGCATATGGGTTTGTCATACTGGGATATCTGGTAAGCTTTTGGCAGGTCTGGATAAAAGTAATTTTTTCTGTCAAACTTGCTGTAGGATGCAATTTTAGCGTTGATGGCCAGTCCGGCAAGTATGCCCTTCTTCAGAACTTCTTCGTTAAGGACCGGTAGAACCCCTGGCAGACCCAGGCATACCGGGCATGTCTGCGTATTGGAATCCGAACCGAATTTAGTCGAACACCCGCAAAAAATCTTCGATTCGGTGTTCAGCTGAACATGCACTTCTAATCCAATGACCGGTTCGTATTCCATGTCTCCCTCATTTTATACTTGATAAAAATACCCGGGTATAATCTTGATAATCGAACTCAAACAAACATAATTTTGTTTATGAAATAATTTATGCAAACAAAAAATAATAAAAAATCATGTTATTTGTCAAGAAAATGATTTGGTTTGCGGCAGGCGCTTTTTACCATGCAGGTGCACCGTGGCCGAATCATGAATATGCAACGAATTCAGGATTCAATTCAAGGATTTAATCAACTTAATAACCGATCGGCGATGAAATTTTTTACTGAACTGTTTAAATCAAAAAAAGAAGTTCTTATCCGCATTATTCTGCCAGTTGCTGTTGTTTTCCTGGCCGGTTTATTAACGGGTAAAATAACCGGCAGGCATTTGATAGTAAATATTATTACAAAAAACAGCACGCTTCCGCTTATCCTTTTCAAACCGGCGTTTGAAGTTTACCGTACTTACACTCTTGTCAACAGCAATGAGCCGCTGGAAAGACTCTCGGGTTATTATTCGATGCTGGATAACAACATCATAAACTCAGATTTTCTGTATGACAGGCTTCAGAAGGAAAAACACGATTTCATTAAAAGGAATATAATATGGATAATGGGACAATCCGATGACCTTGGTGCAACAATCAGGATTTATTCTTCGGTATACAGCAGCAGCGAACCTGCGGTCAGGAAGGAGATCCTTTCATCTTTGAGGAAAAAAGGCAAAGGGATATATGATGAATTCATAAAAAATAATAAGATCAAAAACGTGAAGTAGATTTTTTATTCTTGAAAATAATTGCTGAATCACGAAATAGGTTAGAATAATTGGTAACATCAAAAAAAGGACTCCTATCATGACATCAGATTATATTAAACAGATTTGCGACGGGGCCAGGCGGTCTTCAAGGATTATAGCCAGGTATCCAACTGTAAAAAAAAATAATATCATCCTCGCGATAGCCGCAAAAATGAGGGAAAGGCATGATTTTATAATATCGGAAAATGCAAAGGACCTCAAGTCTGCGGATGAATCCGGCCTAAGTGACGCCATGAAGGACCGTCTCCTGCTTAACCGCGATAGGATCGATCAGATCGCAAAATCAGTCGAAGAGATTTCAGAGCTTGAGGATCCCATCGGAAGGATCGAATGCATGAAAATCAGGCCTTCCGGCATAAGGGTCGGGCAAATGAGGGTCCCCATCGGGGTCATTGCCGTAATATATGAATCCAGGCCCAATGTAACTACAGACATCGCCGCGCTCTGCCTGAAATCCGGTAATTCCGCCATCCTCAGGGGAGGGAAGGAGGCCATAAATTCGAACAGGGCTCTCCATAAGATCATTAATGAGTCACTGCTGGAATCCGGCGCACCGGGCGAAGCCGTTTCATTCATAGACAGGACCGACAGGGATCTTGTCGCAGAGTTATTGAAGATGAACTCTCATATTGATATAGTAATCCCCAGGGGCGGCGAGGATCTTATCAATATGGTCACAAGGGAATCGACGATTCCGGTGATCAAGCACGACAAGGGCATCTGCATGACTTTCATCGACGAGAGCGCCGATTTCGACGATGCGGCCGGAATATCGATCAATGCCAAGGTCCAGAGACCGGGCGTATGCAATGCGATGGAGACGCTTCTCATACACAGCGGATTCGATAAAAAAGAAGCTCTACTGAATGCCATAGCCGACCAGAAGGTGGAGATAAGAGGGTGTCCCAGGACCGCTGCCATTTTACCGGGCAGGGTGAAAGATGCGAATGATGATGACTGGGATACTGAATTCCTCAATATGATTCTTGCCGTAAAACTGGTGGATTCAATAGATGAAGCCATGGAACACATAGCCAGGCACGGCTCCGCGCATTCCGATGCAATAGTAACCCGTAATTATGTCAACGCGGAGAGATTTCTGAGGGAAGTGGACTCGGCCGCTGTTTTCGTCAATTCATCAACAAGATTTCACGACGGGGGAGAATTCGGACTCGGGGCCGAAGTGGGCATATCGACACAGAAACTTCACGCAAGGGGGGCCATGGGACTGGAAGGCCTGACCTGCCTCAAGTACGTGATATACGGCAACGGGGAGACAAGATAACCGTGAAGCTTGGCATATACGGGGGTACATTCAATCCCGTGCACATGGGCCACTTGATTAATGCGGAAATTATTAGAAATGATTTCATGCTTGATAAAATACTGTTTGTTCCGTCAAAGTACCCGGTACATAAAGAGTTATCCGACAGAACATCGGCCGAAAACAGGTACGATATGCTCAAGATGTCGATCGACGGCATGGACGGACTGGAAATTTCCAGGATCGAACTGGATAGCGACGGAGATTCATACACCATTTACACGGTTGAAAAGTTGTTGGAATCGTTTCCGGGGGACGGCATTCATCTAATAATCGGGATGGATTCTTTCAACGAAATCAGGACGTGGAGGGAATATGAAAAGCTCCTCAAAATGGTTTCTGTCATCGTCATGAACCGTCCCGGATTCGAAAGGAATCATCTTTCTCTGCCGGAGGCTTCGAATCAAATCGAGTTCGCGGATAATCCCATGATCGGCATCAGCTCAAGCCTGATGAGGGAAAGGGTCCGGAATGGCAAAAGCATCAGGTTTATGACGCCGGCTCCGGTCATGAAATATATAAAGGATAAGGGGTTATATTCAAATTGAAAAAAAGGGCTTTTCTCGCAATATCGGCATCCGTAATTATTCTCGGGGTCATCATCATCCATCATTTCTACATTTCTTCCACAAGGAATTCCGTGGAAAGGCTGGCGCACGACAAAAAATTAATCAATATCTTTCTGGCCGGAAACAACGAGTACAGGGACGGAAGGCATAAGTTTTTTGCGGTCCTCAGCATCAATCCGGAAAATAACAATATCGGTCTGACGCTCATTCCGCCTTCATACAGGATAAGACTTAATTCCAGCGGGAGCAGGATAGCCAGGATCGAAGAAATCGAAATGTCAGATTTTGACAAGATTAAAAACACCCTCTACAAGGACCTCAAGCTTAATGTGCCTTTTTACTGCGAGCTGTATGCCGTCAATGTTGAGAGGGTTGTAGATCTTATCGGTGGGATAAGCCTGTTTGTTCTTGACCAGCTCAAGGGCTGGCAGGATGTCCATTTCGGCTATAATTATTTCGACGGCAAAAAAATCATGAAATACATCAACTCTGTTGAAGACAACTCGGTCTATCTGAAATATGACAGGATCCAGGACATCATCCTGACCCTGTATTATAAAAAAGATAATTTGAAAAAATTCAATAATATTGAATTTATAACAGAATCACTTAAAACCATAAAAACGAATCTTCTCCCCCAGGAGGTCCACAGCCTTGGCGATCTGGCCTATAAAAACGGTAATTTTTTTTCAACTATGCTTCCCGGGGCCATTGAGAATAATTATTATATAACAGACGATATTACCTATAAGATATACGAGGCTGAATTTTTAACGCCGCTCATTATGAACAAGGACACCGATCCATCAATCAAGGTTAAAATCCTAAACGGGACCGATGTTCCCGGTCTTGCAAGGAAGGTCAGGAACAACCTGATCAAGGAAGGACTTAACGTTGTTGAATTCGGGACCTCGCCGTACAGGAAAATGAAGAAATCAATAATTATCTGCAGAAAGGGCAATTATTTCGCGGTCAAAAAGGTTGCGGAGCTGACCGGTGTAGAACGGATTGCGTATATCATAGATAATACCCTTCTTTATAGCTCACTTTTAATCATCGGAGAGGATCTGGTAAAGTGACATTAATTGAAAACGGTTCCGGCGGAGAAATAATTAAAATCTGTCTTGCAGGGGTCAGAGTCCTTGATGAAAAGAAGGCCTTTAATACGATACTGCTCGATCTGAGGGAAGTGAACTCGTATCTTGACTACTTTCTCATAACGAGCGGTAACTCGAAAATCCATTGCAGGTCCCTGGCCAGGGAATTACAGAAAGCATTTATCGGACTGGGACTCAGGCTTTTGAATAAACCCGATCTCGATTCGGGATGGATAATACTTGATTTCGGCGAATTAATCATTCATGTTTTCACAGAAGAAATCAGGTATTATTACAATCTCGAAAAGCTATGGGCCGATGCCAGGAGGATCGTGTAAAACAGCCATGCTCGAATATATTCAAACAGTATCCGGGGTCGCTTCCGGTATAATATATGTGATAATTCTGGGATTTCTGATAGGCCTTGTCCGCGAATCCAGCTCGAGAACCAAGCTTACGAAATTCGGAGGGGTCAGGACTTATCCTTTAATCTCCCTGATCGGCTTTCTGTTGTTCATCGTTGACGATGCGTTCTATATACCATTCATTACAGGCTTTGTATTAATCGGGATCATACTCGCGGTATATTATCATTATCATCTCCATAAAGGCCAGACCGGGATTATTTCCGAGCTTACTGCGATGATAACATATATAATCGGAGGTCTGGCCGCGAGGGGTGATCTCTGGGAACCGCTGGCCGTTACCATAGTTGTGATTCTCCTGATTCAGAGCAGGGTTTATCTTGAAAACCTGGCCATGAGGATTCCGCCGCATGAAATCGCGACCTTTATCAAATTTTTACTGCTTTCAATTGTGATTCTGCCGGTATTCCCGGACCAAAACTATACCCAGGCCAATCTCAATCCGTTCAGGATATGGCTGCTTGTTGTGGTTGTAAACGGGTTTTCATATATAAGCTATCTCGTTCAGCTTTTTTTAAAGGGAAGGGGAGGATTGCTGATTTTTTCAATACTCGGTGGCGCTTACTCGAGTACTGTAACGACCATTGTGCTTGCCAGGCAGTTAAAGAATGAAACCGAAAGCACAGATGAAGCCGGAAAAAGGTTTGCCGGAATTATCATGGCCTCTTCCATCATGTACCTTAGGATCCTGCTTCTTGTTCTTATCTTCAACAGTGAAATCATATTGAAACTGGCTCCGCCCTTCGGGATCGCATCTTTGACTGGAATTATAATAGCTTCAATCATTTATGCCCGGAAGGTTAAGATGGACCGAGATACTTTAATGCAGGGCAAGCTTGAAAGCTCCTATAGCAATCCCCTCGATCTCGGTGCCGCGCTGCTTTTCGCTATTCTATTCGTCGCGGTGACCGTCGGCAACCATTTTCTTAAGGGCGTAATCGGAAATACCGGTATATATGCCCTTTCGGTAATTATGGGTATAACCGATGTCGACCCGTTCATATTGAGTGTAATTCAAAAAAACGACGGATTGACGATTTCGGTAATGGTGCTTGCCATAATCCTCGCCGCTGCCTCCAATAATCTGTTGAAGGGTTTTTATACTTACATATATACCAGGAACAGAACCGGGCTTAAAATAATAGCGATTCTTTCCCTCCTGAGCGCATGGAGCATAGCCCTTTATTTTATTTTTGAATTGCTTGCATAAACCGTTCAGATGTTGTTCGAAAAGCAACTTGAGTGCTCCCCTGAAATTATGCTTGATATAAATATTACTTTGTGATCAGATTGTAACAAGGGAACCTCTAATAATCAAATCAGGAAGTTCCCCTGAGTGTACTTTTTAAATAATAAATTAAATTTTTTCGGTGGTTTTTTTTAATGAAATATTTAATTTATAGAGGTGCCCATAAATAAATATTAAAATTCACAAGACAAAGATAAAAAATAATCTGTACTTGAAAGGAGTATTCATATGACAATCATAACCGATGTAAGGGCGAGGGAGATTCTTGATTCAAGGGGGAACCCGACCATAGAGGTTGACGTCGAGGTTTCTTCCGGGTTCACAGGAAGGGCGGCGGTACCTTCCGGGGCATCGACCGGAGAACATGAGGCGGTGGAATTAAGGGACGACGATAAGGCGAGATACCTGGGGAAGGGCGTTTTGAAGGCCGTAGAAAATGTTAACAACATTATTTCCGGCGCGATAATCGAGATGGATGCCGCGAACCAGATCGAGATAGACAGTGTATTAATCGATCTCGACGGGACACCCAACAAGGCGAAGCTGGGCGCGAATGCGATGCTGGCCGTGTCACTTGCATGCGCGAAGGCAGTGGCAACCACCCTCGATTTTCCCCTGTACAGATACATCGGCGGGACTAACGCCTGTGAACTGCCGGTGCCGATGATGAATATCATCAACGGCGGCTCTCATGCTGATTCAAACGTGGATCTCCAGGAATTCATGGTGATGCCGGTAGGGGCAGACAAGTTCAGCGAGGCGCTGAGGATGGGGGTCGAGACGTTCCATGCTTTGAAAAGCGTGTTGAAGGCAAAAGGCTATTCGACCAGCGTCGGGGACGAAGGCGGTTTCGCACCCTCCCTGAAATCAAACGAGGAACCTCTCGAGCTCATAGTACAGGCCATAGAAAAAGCCGGTTACAAGCCCGGTAAGGACATTCTTATCGCTCTGGATCCAGCATCGAGCGAATTTTATGATTCCAAGAAAAAGAAATACGTGTTTTCCAAAAGCGACGGAAGCGAACGCGATAGCGCGCAAATGGTCGATTTTTATGAAAACCTCATCAAGAAATACCCGATAATATCGATCGAAGACGGCCATGCTGAAGACGACTGGGACGGGTGGAAGATCATGACCGAAAGGCTCGGCGGCAAGATACAGATTGTCGGCGACGACCTGTTTGTAACCAATACCGAGAGACTCAAAAAAGGAATAAATCTCGGCATAGCGAATTCAATTCTCATCAAGCTCAACCAGATAGGTACCCTTACGGAGACCATAAGGGCGATTGAAATGGCGAAAAGGGCCGGATATACGGCGGTGGTTTCCCACCGCTCGGGTGAAACGGAAGACGCTACAATAGCCGATCTGGTTGTGGCGATGAATGCCGGACAGATCAAGACCGGATCTGCATCCAGGACCGACAGACTGGCCAAATACAATCAGCTTTTGAGAATAGAGGAATCCCTGGGATCCACCGCCGTATTCATGGGACGAGAGGTTTTTTATAATATTGACTAGGCGGATGCACAGGCTTGTTTTTCTATTTCTTGCGGTTTTCCTCTCCGGCATCTATCTTCTGGTATTCAGCGGAAGCGGATTGCTGGAGAGGATAAGGCTCGAGAAAAGCAGCAAATCAATAATACACAGGGTTGATCAGCTTCAGTCAGAAAATAAACGGCTGACGAAGATTCATGAAAAACTGAAAAAGGGCGAACAATCCCCTGAGGACATAGTCAATGCAGGATACACGGACGGTTCCTGGAAAATTTTATTTATTAAAGGGATAAAATCAAACGAAACCGGGTCTGGAGACATGCGATCCGGGGAAGATGAAATAGATATAAATCAGCTCAGAATCGTGTGGATTTCCATTTCAGCCATGGTACTGATAATATTTTTTTTAAAAAAGCCACAAGATGAAGAAGCTGAATGAATCAATCAGACAGGTGCAGAGCGTTTCCGATGTTCGGTTCTGATACAAAAAACATATCGATCAAAAAATTAAAAAAAGACGGCTCCATTGACTGGAACCTGGTCGAAGAAATAGCAGATCATATCAAATCAGGAAAAATGGTTTTAATTCCGCTTGATTCGATATACGGCATCATATGTCTTGCCACTACGCCGACAGACGAGTTGATTTCCCTTACGGATGAAATGGAATCCAATATTGTCAGGATTATATCATCATTTAAAATGATCGATGACATAGCGGTAATCAGCAAGCTTGAATTCGACTTCCTTCACAGAATCTGGCCCGGTGAGCTCATTGTGTATCTCAAGGACATGGACTTTCCCGGAAGGGTGATACCGGTCAGAATTCCAAAAAGCAAGTATATCCAGGATATCATTACGATTGTCGACATGCCTCTCCTTTTTTCTCCCATCTACTGCAGGGAAAAAAATAAAAACCGCCTGATCTACAAGAAAAAGGAAATTAACGATTTATTCATGGGAAAGGTTGACCTGATAGTTACAATTGATGAATTTTGCAAGTCCCACACGCTACCGACCATTATTGACATCAGCGAAGGCACCCTGTCGATTATCAACAAGGGCAGAGTTTCTACGGATGAAATTAAATCCCTCTATTTTCTCGGCAAGGATGACTCGGCTGAATAATCTTTTTATAACTTGACTTTGCCCGACCGATTATTAAATAAGTATATATTTGTTTCAACTGCAAGGGCGGGTAATTAATATATGGAAAGAAAAGCCAGCATAAAACGCCAGACCTCGGAGACTAAAATAACTGTGGAACTGGTACTGGACAGCATAAAGGATCCGGTTATAGAAAGCGGTGTTCCATTTTTCGATCATATGCTGGCCACCATGTGCAAATACGGAAGGTTCTGGATGAATCTCAAATGCGCGGGTGATAATGATATCGACGACCATCATTCAATCGAGGATATTGGCATATCGATGGGAAGGGCGTTCAGGGAGGCCCTGGGCGATAAATCAGGGATTGTCAGGTTCGGAAATTCAATCATACCGATGGAGGATTCGCTCGCCCTGGTGGCGGTGGACCTGTCGGGCAGGCCTTTTTTTAAATATTCCGGCCCGGAGCTGAATGGTACGATAGGAAAGTACAGCGAGGAGCTTACCGGCGAATTCCTCCGCTCCTTCTCCATGAATTCAGGGATGAACCTTCACGTCAAGGTATTCTATGGTGAAAACAGGCACCACATGCATGAAACTGTTTTCAAGGCCCTGGGGATGTCGCTTTTCAAGGCGGTTTCACTTGACGGATCATTGGAGGGTTCCCCTCTCTCGACAAAGGGAAAGATCGAATGATCACAGTGATCGACTATGGTATGGGCAACATCAGATCGGTTGTCAAGGCCGTGGAAAAATATACAGCCGATGTAAGGGTTTCCGGGGATCCATCATCGATTCTTGATTCAAATTCCCTGATAATGCCGGGGGACGGCGCTTTCGGCATGGCCATGGAAAACCTGATCAAAATGGGATGGATCGAACCCCTCAAATCCTATATAAAACGCGGCGGACGGTTTCTTGGAATATGTCTCGGGTTCCAGCTGCTTTTTTCGACAAGCGAGGAGTTTGGCATGCATGACGGTCTTGATATAATACAGGGCAGCATCGTGAGGTTCACGGGAGCGGACCGCAAGGTGCCGCATATGGGCTGGAACAACGTCGAAATTTCTGTTAAATCCGCGCACATGGACGGGATTAAAACAAACAGTTATTTTTATTTTATACATTCATACTATCCCCAGATAGAAGATCGGAAATGGATTATTGGCGAGGTGGATTACGGGGTTAGATTTCCCTGCATAGTCGGGAAGGGTGATTTGATAGCCACCCAGTTTCATCCTGAAAAAAGCCACAATGCCGGCCTGAAGATCATCAGAAATTTTGTAGAATCATCATGCAGATAATTCCGGCGATTGACCTGAAAAACGGGAACTGCGTCAGGCTCCTCCAGGGAGATCCGGAAAAGGAGACGGTTTATTCCGATGCGCCTGTAGATATAGCCAGGGACTTTGAAACCCAAGGCGCTTCCCTGATACACCTTGTTGATCTTGACGGGGCGTTCGAAGGCAGACCGGTAAATCACGATACCGTGGACAGGATTGCACGTTCTGTTTCCTGCAACCTGGAGATCGGGGGCGGAATAAGGACAGCTGATGATATTGAAAGATATCTCGACATGGGAATAGGAAGAATTATTCTGGGAACGGGCATTATCGGCGTCGGGATTTCCAGGATCATCAGAAAATTTCGCGGGAATATAATCGCAGGAATTGACGCCAGGGATTCCAAGGCCGCAACGCATGGATGGAGAAATAAAACTGAAATTGACGCCGTTGACCTGATCGGAAAAGTCATCGATCTCGGGATAAAAGAAATAATATATACCGACATATCAACCGATGGCATGATGACCGGACCGAACTTCGCAGCCATTGAAAACATACTTTCAAAATACCCGGGTTTGAGGCTGATTGCATCAGGCGGCATTACCGGCACGGGTGATTTGATCCGCCTCATGGAATTTTCAAAAGCCGGTCTTATCGGATGTATAATCGGCAAGGCGATTTATGAAGGTAAAATAGATGTTGGAGAAGCAATACAGTCTTTTGAAAAAGGCGTGTCATGAACGATAATAATGACGGCGGTTTTACAATACCGGTCGAGATTGAACAATACGAAAGAAAAATATACGACCTGAAGCAGCTTATTGAAATAAGCAAGGGTCTGAATTCAACCCTCGAATACAACACGCTTATTGATTCCATACTCCTGACGTGCATGGGACAGATGCAGCTTCTTAAGGCCGGAATTTTTTTGAAAAAAGGAATCGGTTTTGAAAATTATTCTCTCCATAGAAACTACAAGGGGTTTGAAATTGATCACTCTATCGAATATGACATACGGGCGGATTCAGTTCTGATCCGTTTCCTTGCGCAGAATTACAAGTGCTATCCTCTTGATGAGCTTGAAGATGATGTCGATGATCAGGGTTCATTGATGATATTGAAGGCCCTTGACCCGACCCTTGTCGTTCCTCTCGTTAGCAAGGGAATTATCAACGGTATCATAATCCTCGGAGACAGGATAAACAGCAAGGGATTCACCGAATCTGAAAAGGAATACCTTCTGAACATAGGCTCCCTGGCTGGCATAGCGATACATAACGCTTTTCTTTATGAGATGGCGACAACCGACATGATGACCAAGCTTAAGAGCCATCATTATTTCCATTCCATTATTATCGAGGAAATGGAAAGAGCCCGGAATAACAGGATTCCCCTGACTCTTCTCATGATTGACGTTGATAATTTTAAAAAATTCAACGATACACACGGACATTCCGCGGGGGACGCGGTTTTGATCCATGTCGCAAAACAGATAAAAGACTGCGTCAGGCAGATCGATATAGCAGCCAGGTATGGCGGGGAGGAATTCGCGGTCATTCTTCCTAAAACCGATATCAACCTGGGCCTGATTGTCGCAGAGAGGATCCGTCATACGATTGAACACGACGGTATAATATACGAGGACAAGCAGCTCAAGGTGACAATATCCATCGGGTTGAGCCAGTATGATCCGGCCATGGACATAGAAAAAAAATCACTGATTGAAAGGGCCGATAAAGCCATGTATATGTCAAAGGCCGGCGGTAAAAACATGGTCACCATATTATAAACGGATTTAAAGCACCCCAAATAAAATATGCGATAACATCTATTGATAATTTAAATTTTTTACAAAATAAATTTAAGCATCAGGGATTGAAATATATATTTTTTATTTGACATAATTCCTTCTCTAGTTTTATTGGCAAATTGATCGGGCCCATAGCTCAGTCGGTTAGAGCATCTGACTCATAATCAGAGGGTCCAAGGTTCGAATCCTTGTGGGCCCAGATGCAGCAAGTTTAAATTGAGGAATACAAAATGTACGCAATAGTTGAAATAGCAGGCAAGCAATACAAGGTCGAGAAGGACATGGTTGTCAACGTGGACAAGCTTCTGAAATCTGAAGGCGACATGACAATTGAAAAAATACTCATGTTCGCCAATGGAGAAGATGTAAGAATAGGCCAGCCCTATCTCAAAGACATAAAGATAACAGCAAAGCTTATCGGAAGCATAAAAGGTAAAAAAGTACGCGGCATCAAATTCAGAAGAAGAAAAAATTATACACGGACCAAGGGGCACAGGCAGAATTATACGCAGCTGAAGATCAGCGAGATGACAGCATAATAATTGATTACAGTTTCGTTTAACAACGCGGTGTTTGACAATGACAGGGCTGATTTCATAGACGGAAAAAAGGATTTAATCATACAAATAAAGGGGCATTCACTGTTAACAAAAAATGGAACAGATATAGTCTGTTCGGCGGTATCAGCACTGGCGCAGACCATGGTAGTTTCAATAACAAGGATTTGTGGCATTAAGCAGAAGGTTTTACGGAAAGACGGATTATTAAGAACTCAAATTAAAACAGGAAAATTGGAGACGGATGAAAAAAAATCATTGCTGATCCTTGTGAATTCCTTTATGATCGGCATAAAAGAAATTAAAAAGGTGCATCCGGAAAATTTGGAAATCGAAGTAATATCTTAAGGTACAGAGGGCGCTATGGCACATAAAAAAGGCGGCGGTTCAACAAGAAACGGTCGTGATTCAAATTCAAAAAGGCTTGGTGTAAAAAGATTCGGCGGCCAGGTGATAAAGGGCGGTACCATCATAGTAAGGCAGAGAGGAACCAGGATTCATCCCGGGAACAATGTCGGGAAAGGCAGGGATGATACCCTATTCGCCCTTATAGACGGGGTTGTTACTTTTGAAAGACTCGATAAGAACAGGAAGAAGGTTTCGGTTTATCCCGTAAAGTAAATCATTGATAAAAATATGAATTTAATGATTGAAATCGCGTACTTATTACGCGATTTCTTGTTTTATATATCAAGCAGACCAAATAAATGAGCAAATTTACCGATACCATGACTATAAGGATCCACGCCGGAAAGGGTGGAAGCGGTTCTGTTTCATTCAGAAGGGAAAAGTATATCCCCAAGGGCGGGCCTGACGGTGGAGACGGAGGCCGTGGTGGCGATGTATACATTGTTTCCGACAGGAGATACTATAATCTTTCCCATCTTTTCAAGGACAGGTTATACAGGGCTGAAAACGGCCAGACAGGAATGGGAGAGAACAGGCACGGAAGAGACGGCAAGCATCTTACAATTTTCGTGCCTCCCGGAACACAGATTATTGATGAAGAAACTGACGAAATAATTTACGACCTCATAGAAGAAGACGACAGATTCATGGCGGCTGAAGGCGGCAGGGGAGGCAAGGGCAACGCCTTTTTCAAGACTTCAACAAACCAGACGCCGAGGTTTTCCCAACCAGGCATGCCAGGTGAGGAAAAAATCCTTCGCCTGAATTTAAAGCTTATCGCAGACATTGGACTTGTAGGTCTTCCGAATTCCGGCAAATCGACAATTCTTTCAAGGATAACCAATGCCAGGCCAAAAATTGCCGATTATCCATTTACAACCCTCATCCCCAATCTCGGGGTTATTGACAGGAATGACGGCAGGATATATACAATCGCAGATATACCGGGCATAATTGAAGGTGCGCATAAAGGACATGGCCTGGGGCTCTCTTTTCTTCAGCACATTGAAAGGGTGAAGGCAATCATTTACGTTATAGATGTTACAGGCTATGATCTTGGATTTAATTATAAACTTCTCAAGGATGAACTTAAAACATACAATAAAGAGTTGATAAAGAAACCTCATTATATTGTACTTAACAAGATTGATCTTATCGACGGCGATGATGAAATAAAAAGAAGGAAATCAGAATTAAAAAAGAAAAACGTACTGACCATTTCGGCCATTAATGGGACAAACATGGATAAACTTCTGGCCGCAATTGACTGCATGATGGAGAAACAGGATGCCTCGTAAAAACCTTCTGAAGCATGTAAAAAAAATCGTAGTCAAAATCGGCACTTCATCGATAACCGAAAAAGACGGAATATCAATAAAAAAGATTTCCGGTTTTGTAGATGACGTCGACCGTCTTATTAAAAAAGGATACAGGCTGGTCATCGTGACATCCGGAGCCATAGCTACTGGCGCCACGACCCTCGGCAGAAAAAGAGATTCGATTACCATACCTGAAAAGCAGGCGCTGGCTTCAGTGGGTCAGGTTATCCTCATCAATGAATACAGAAAACATTTTGATAAGAAAGGCATAAAAGTCGGGCAGATACTTTTAACCGAAGATGACGTAAAAAATCGGAAAAGGTTCGTAAACGCCAGACACACCCTCGATACCCTCATGGAAATGGGCGTCATACCCATAGTGAATGAAAACGATTCGGTCGCGGTTGAAGAAATCAAGTTCGGCGACAATGATACGCTCTCCGCGCATGTCGCATGTCTAATAGACGCTGACCTTCTGATTCTTCTGTCGGATATAGACGGTTTTTTCAGGGAGATGGATGATCCAGAACCGGTCGAGGAAATATATGAAATAACGGAAGATGTGGTTAAAAGGGCCGGGGGATCGGGAAGCAGTCACGGAACAGGCGGCATGTTTACCAAAATAAAAGCCGCCGATATCATAATAAGGTTCGGGGAAATGATGGTTATCGCAAATTCCGGCGTTAAAAACGTCCTCGGCAGGATTATGAACGGTGATAAAATCGGGACCATCTTCGTAGGAAAAAACAAACAGCTCAAAGGAAAGAAAAGATGGATTTCCATGAGGAATCCCCGGGGCCTGCTTGTTCTTGATGCCGGTGCGGTCGAAGCGCTCAGAATCAAAAAAAAATCGCTATTGGCTTCCGGCATCAAATCCGCCGCGGGTCATTTTGAAATGGGGGATGTCGTTGAACTGTCAGATGAATCCGGCAACAAATTCGGAAAGGGTTCGATAAATTATAACCGGTCTGAACTGGAGCTTATCAAGGGCAAGCGTACTGGCGAAATAAAGGGTATCCTGGGGAGCAAGTATTTCGACGAAGTTGTAAACAGAAACGACCTCGTATTGTATTGATGCATTTAATAAATCCGGTCACTCGCTGCCATAATAATATTTTTTTATATCCACGGATAGCCTCTCGATTGTATGAACTTCCGATGAAACAACCACGTTGAATCCCAAACCGGATGCGGTCTTTTCAGTAACAGGACCGATGGTTGCGCATTTTATCCCGGTGAAGGATTCAATCCCCATCCCGGACAGTATTTCGGTAAAGTTTTTTACGGTCGATGAACTGGTAAATGTTACAAGATCGTAATTGCCGTTTTTCAGGATGCTGAATGACGGATCGGAATCGTTAATTTTTTCCTTGGTCGTCCTGTAGATCGTAAGATCATTTACTTCCGATGCGCCTTCCGACCTGAGCCTTTCGGCCAGATCTTCAGGCGCAATATCCGCTCTTGCGAGCAGGAATGATTTTTTCCTGATCTCATCAATATCAGCCAGCCCGGAATATATGCCATCGGTTGTAAATTTTTGCGGGACCAGATCCGGTTTTATACCGTAATCAAAAAGCCTTCCAGAGGTTGCAGTTCCTATGGCGCAGATCTTCGCGCGCGACAGCGCCCTCGCATCAAGACCGGATGATAAAAGACTGGCGAAAAAATGACTGACCCCGTTAGCCGATGTGAAAATTATCCAGTCGTAGGTTCCAATCGTGCAGAGGGTTTTTTTAATTTCCGCGTCATTATCCGCGGGCATGATTTTAATCGAAGGCACTTCTATTACATTGGCCCCGAAATCAGAAAGTCTCCCGCTGAGATCGGAAGACTGCTCCCTGGATCTGGTAACGATAATCGTCTTGCCGATCAGGGGTTTTTTTTCGAACCAGTTAATCCTGTCCCTGAGGGAGGCAACTTCTCCTATGACTATTATCGACGGGGGCATTATGCCTTCTTTTACTGCCTTTTCATGTATATCACTCATGGTGCCGCAAACTGTTTTCTGCAGAGGCGAGCACCCGTTTTGTATGACCGCTGCGGGGGTGGAAGGACTCCTTCCGTTTTTAACGAGTTTTTCTATGATAAAAGGCAGATTTTTTACTCCCATCAAAAAAACAAGCGTCTGTATCCCGGTAGCTATCTTGTCCCAGTGAATATCTGTTTCCATTTTTTCAGGATCTTCATGTCCCGTGATGAAGGCAACCGATGATGCCATGCCCCTGTGTGTTACCGGTATGCCTGCACAGGCCGGAACTGAATAGGCGGAGGATATCCCGTTTACAATTTCAAATTCGATGCCGTTATCTGCAAGAAACAGGGCCTCTTCACCACCCCGACCGAAAATAAACGGGTCCCCCCCTTTGAGTCTCACGACATTTTTGTCTTCCATGGCCTTTCTGACTAAAAGCCTGTTTATTTCATCCTGTTCCATGGTATGATGGGAGCCGCTCTTCCCGACATAAATTTTTTCACAGCTTCCAGGACAGTAATCGGAAATGATTTTTTTATTCACGAGGTTATCATACACAACAACCTCGGATTTTTCCAAAAGATCTTTTGCCCTTAAGGTTAAAAGACCTATATCGCCGGGTCCGGCGCCAACAATATATACCCTGCCAGGCATTTATTTCCCCCGTCTTGAATTGTTATAAATCTCATCAAGTATGACCGAAGCACCCATTGACAGCAATTTTTCGGCCAGATGTCGTCCCGTTTCTTCGGGTTTCGTTACATCACCTTCAATGGCGTCCCTGTAAATAACCTTCCCGTCAAGGGACGCGACAAGGCCTGAAATTTTTAATCCGCATTTATCGATTCTGGCCAGCGCGCCGACAGGCACCTGACAGCCGCCGCCCAATTCTCCTAAAAACGCCCTTTCGCAGCGTATCTCTGTGCTGGTTACCGGATCGTTCAGTTTTTCCAGCATATTGTTAATTCTCGAATCCGAATCCCTTGATTCTATGGCAAGCGCAGCCTGTCCAACTGCGGGAAGAAGAATATCCTCGGGTATAATTTGGGCAATAAGTTCCTCCATTTCAAGACGGGTCAATCCGGCCCTTGCCAGGACAAGAGCGTCTACATCCGGGCTCTCATTCATTTTACGAAGGCGCGTCTGCAGGTTTCCCCTGATATCGATAAAATTGAGGTGAGGATACAACGATTTCAGCTGGGCTTTCCTCCTGAGACTGCTCGTCGCTATAGTGTCACCCGGAGCCATTTGATCGAGCCGTGATTTTTTTTTAGAAACAAGCACATCCCTCGGATCAAGTCTTTTTGTGACGGCGGAAATCAACAAACCCGGAGGAAGAATAGTCGGTATGTCCTTCATTGAATGAACAGCCATATCTATATCGCCCTTTAAAAGCGCATCTTCGATTTCCTTTGTAAAAAGCCCCTTGTCGCCTATCCGGAAAAGCGGCGAATCAAGAATTTTATCGCCGGTTGTTTTTATTTTTACTATATTGAATTTGATTTGGGGAAATATTTTTTCCAGCGAGGTTTTTACGGATTCCGCCTGTATGAGAGCCAGTTTGCTTTCTCTTGTGCCTATTTTTATATTCATTATCATCCGTATGTTGTTGCAGATTAATCAATTATGGGCACGTTTATAAATCAGATTTTCATTATAATACCACTGAGAAAATCAAATGGGTGATCACAAAAACTGTAGTTTTTGTGCCTACCATAGGGCGTTAGTATTGAAAAAACCAGCTTTTAAGTTGCTTTAATATGAATAAGCTGGTTTTTGTGACCGCCCTAATTTAAACATTGAAAATGCCCACAGGGAAACATCCTGATTTGATTATTTAAGGTTCCCTAATTCAATACAATAAGCCGATGCCCCATAAATCAAGCAGATATTTATCCGGGATTAAGACTTTTATCCTTATGAAATAAACTTGTAAAAAAATCATATGCCGGCAATATTGTGAAAAAGGTATACTTATGATTAGACCGAGAAGGCTGAGAAACGGGGAAAGGATAAGGGAACTTGTTTCCGAAACACTCATAGAAAAAAACAAGCTGATAATGCCCCATTTCGTTGCAGAGGGAAAAACTAAACGTGAAGAAATTCCATCGATGCCTGGAATTGAAAGGGTATGCAGGGAAAATCTCCTCAGGGATATTGAAAAAGACCTGAACGCGGGCATAAAAAGCATAATTCTTTTCGGTATCCCTGAAAAAAAAGACGATGAAGGAACAGGCGCCTACAGCGAGAACGGCATCATACAAACATCCCTAAGGGCATTGAAACGGAGATTCCCGGAATTATTTGTAATAACCGACGTGTGCCTCTGCGAATACACAAGCCACGGCCATTGCGGCGTGGTAAAGGACGGCAGGATCCTGAACGATCCCTCCGTTGAACTCATAACAAGAACGGCACTTTCTCACGCGAGATCCGGCGCCGATATGGTAGCGCCTTCCGACATGATGGACTTGCGCGTTTCTTCAATAAGAGCGGCGCTTGATTCTGACGGCCTACAGGATACGTCAATAATGTCGTATTCAGCCAAATATTCATCGGCCTTTTACGGTCCGTTCAGGGAAGCGGCGGGGAGCGTCCCGCAATTCGGCGACAGGAAAACCTACCAGATGGATCCGAGAAATTCAAGGGAGGCTCTGAAGGAGGTTTTCATTGACATAGAGGAGGGTGCGGACATAGTCATGGTAAAACCTGCGCTTTCATATCTTGATATCATATGCCGTGTAAAAGACTCAATAGAAATTCCGCTCTGCGCCTATAACGTCAGCGGGGAATATTCGATGGTGAAACTGATGTCTTTAAAGGGAATTGCCGATGAAAGAATGCTGGTCAGGGAAATCATTACATCTATTTTCCGGGCCGGGGCCGACATGATAATATCCTATCACACCGGGGATATATACCGGAATGGATGGTTTTAATGAACATCGGGAAATCAAGATCACTTTATAAAAAGGCGCTCAAGCTGATGCCGGGCGGCGTCAACTCCCCGGTCAGGGCTTTTAAATCCGTCGGTGGAGAACCACTTTTCATAAAAAAGGGCGCGGGGCCGCATATCTTCGATGAGGATGATAACGAATTCATCGATTACTGCATGTCATGGGGCCCGCTCATACTTGGACATGCGGATGACGATGTCGTGCTTGCAGTCATCGATGCCGCCAGATCCGGAACGAGCTTCGGCGCCCCCAACAGGTACGAGGTAGAACTGGCTGAAATGGTCATCCAGCGGTTTCCATCGATTGATGTCGTACGATTCGTGAATTCCGGAACCGAAGCTGCCATGAGCGCGATCCGGCTCGCCAGGGGCTTTACCGGCAAAAAAAAGATAATCAAGTTTGATGGATGTTATCACGGACACGCCGATAGCCTGCTTGTCGCCGGAGGTTCAGGTATCGCCACTTTTGGAATCCCGGATTCTGCCGGGGTGAACCCGGACAACGTGAAAGACACGCTTGTAGTCCCCTTCAACGATTCCGACCGCCTCGAGCAGGTCCTCATAAGCGAGGGAGCGGATATCGCTGCGGTAATAATGGAACCGGTACCGTGCAACTACGGGCTGATACTTCCGGAAAAGGGATTTCTCAAAAAGACGAGGGTTCTCTGCGACCGCTACGGCGTTCTGCTTGTTTTTGACGAGGTGATCACCGGGTTCAGGCTGGCGGCCGGAGGGGCGCAGGAATATTTCGGCATAAGTTCAGACATAACGATTTTGGGAAAAATAATAGGCGGCGGACTTCCGGTCGGGGCCTACGGGGCATCGAGAGATATTATGAAAAAAATTGCACCTGACGGTCCGGTCTACCAGGCCGGCACATTATCAGGAAACCCGCTTGCGATGTCTGCCGGCATTGCTACATTGAAAAAAATTGAAGAAACAAACGTCTACAAGGTCTTATCGGAGAAATCCCTCAAGCTAAAAACCCTTCTCGGACCCATCATCGAGATGTACAGGGGAGAGGTTCTCCTTCAGCAGATTGAATCAATATTCGCCGTATTTTTTACAAACTCGAAGACCATAACCAGGCTCAAGTCGGTAAAGGAATGCGATATGAAGCTTTTCTCGGAATACCACTCCGAGATGCTTGATTCCGGCATATATCTGTCGCCTTCCGGTTTTGAGGTGGGATTTCTGTCATCGGTCCATACAGACGAGGACCTTGAAAAAACAGCCGTCGCATTATCAGGGGCCATGGCAAAAATACTCGGATGACCGGGACGTTAAAGAAATGAACATTAAAATGCAATCCCACAAGGAAAAAAAACCTGAAATAATTTTAATAGGTCTCAATCATAAAACCGCGCCTGTAGAAGTGAGGGAAAAATTTTATCTCAGCGAGGATATTATCCCAGAGTTTCTTGAACATGCAGTCAAATCCGGTATTGAAGAAATCGTATATGTCTCCACCTGCAACAGGGTTTCCATATATTTCACATCAACGAATTACAGGCATTCAACCGAACGGCTTTTGACGATGCTGGAGGAATACTCCGGCATCCGGAGAGATATATTTGAAAAATATCTCTATAAGAAATATTCCAGGGACGCCGTTATGCATTTATTTTCCGTGACCTCGTCCCTTGATTCGATGGTCATAGGAGAAAACGAGATATTCGGACAGATCAAGGAGGCGTACAGACTTTCCGTAGACCTGAAAAAAACCGGGACCATCCTCAACAGGCTTTTCCACCAGGCCTTCAGCACTTCGAAAAGAATAAAAACGGAAACCGGCATCTCTAAAAATCCGTTATCGATCGCTTATATTGCCGTGGAACAGGCCAGGGATGTCTTGAAAGGCCTGTCCGAAAAAAGAGCCCTGATGATAGGTGCCGGTGAAATGGGGGAACTCATACTGAAATACCTTACCAAAAACAGCATAAAAGACATCACGGTGGCCAACAGGTCGCTGCATAACGCTGAAAGGATCGTAGAGGAAGTCAACAAGGAGGCGCATGTAATTCCCCTTCAGGAGCTTGAAAATTCCGTGGTAGAAATGGATATTATAATCTCATCGATATCCTGCGCCGATTATATTTTGAAATCCAGCCAGATACAGAGTATAATGGAAAAGAGATGCTTTAACCCTATCATAATCATTGATATTGCCGTCCCGAGAAATATCGATCCCGAGTCTGTGAACGTTCGTGGCGTGCATCTTTACAATATAGACGATCTTGAAAGGATTGCCGATAAAAACCTGAACAACCGGATCAACGAGATAGACCTCGCAACACAGATAATAAATTCCGACGCAACGGATTTTTTTGAATGGTACGAGGGTTTGAACATGATCCCGGTTATCGTCAAGCTCCAGGACAAGTTCGACGAGGTAAGGCGTGCGGAGGTCCAGAAATACAAAAGGAGAAAACTCAAGCACCTTTCGGAAAAAGACATCGCACTTGTCGATGAACTGACGAGACAGATTATGGCAAAGACACTGCACAACCCGATAATGGCGCTTAAAAAATACCACGCAAACAGATCCGGATCGCACCGCGACATCGAAACGATAATCGAGGAAATTTTTAAAAAATGAAGGGATCCGCCCCTCGATTGATATTCTGGGAGCTTACTAAAAGGTGCAATCTTACCTGCGCTCATTGCAGGGCGGACGCATGGAAAGATGATTTTAAAGGAGAGCTTGGAACTGACGAGGTCAAGTCCATCATCAATAATATCGCGGCTTTTGCCAAACCCATCATGGTCCTTACTGGCGGGGAGCCTCTTTACCGGGAAGATATATTTGAAATCGCGCATCATGCATCTACCGCCGGATTGAAGGTAGCCCTTGCGACAAACGGCACAATGATTGACCCTTCGGTTGCGGAGCGGATAAAGAAATCCGGGATTACAAGGGTAAGCATATCCATAGACGGCAGCAGCCCCGCGGTGCACGATTCATTCAGGGGCATCCAGGGGTCATTCAACCTTGCATTGAAGGGAGCGGAGCACCTCAAAGAATCCGAAGTGGAATTCCAGTTCAATACGACAATAACGAAGAGAAACGTCCAGGATGT
This sequence comes from Spirochaetota bacterium, assembly GCA_025457915.1. Taxonomy (GTDB): domain Bacteria; phylum Spirochaetota; class UBA4802; order UBA4802; family UBA5550; genus JALOTL01. The sequence goes on from JALOTL010000009.1 coordinate 108,111, forward strand.
AGATAGAATTCTGGATCTTGCGCTGTCCAGAGGGGCAAAGGCCCTTCATGTCTTCATGCTCGTCCCGGTCGGCTGCGGCGTTGAAATCGCTGAATCTGACATGATCACGAAGGAAAAATATGAAGAGGTTTTAAACTGGTTTTATTCAATGTCTAAAAAAGTTCCAATCGAGATAAAGGCGACCTGCGCGCCGCATTATTACAGGATAATCAGGCAGAGGGCGAAGGGGGAGGGCAGGAAACTTCAATTAGAGACAGACGGGATGTCCGCCATGACAAGGGGCTGCCTCGCTGGAACGGGAGTATGCTTCATATCGTACAGGGGTGAAGTCCAGCCGTGCGGATACCTCCCGGTATCTGCCGGTAATGTCACGGAAAATAAATTTTCAGATATCTGGAACGGATCAGCCATGTTCAGCGAACTCAGGGATTTCAACCTTCTCACCGGAAAATGCGGAATTTGCGAATACAGGGGATTCTGCGGGGGGTGCCGGGCAAGGGCCTATTACGCCACCGGTGATTATCTGGCAGAAGAACCGTTCTGTGTTTATATTCCCGAGGGGTCAGTTGCCGGATGACGAACACCGTGATTGAAAGCGCTATCCTTGAAATCATACAGCGGGAATTTCCTCTACATCCAAGGCCATACTCAGTTCTCGCTGGGATTGTAAAGACAGGCGAGAACGTGGTCATGGAAACAGTTTCCGGACTTAAAAAAAGGGGGATAATAAGAAACATTTCTGGAATATTCAATGCTTCCAGCCTGGGATACGACAGTGCCCTCGCGGCCTTTGCGGTTCCCGCTGAAAGGATAGTTACGGCAGCCGAAGCAATTAATTCCCATCCCGGCGTCAGCCATAATTACCTGAGGAACAACCGGTACAATTTATGGTTTACAATTGCAGCCGATGCCCAACACGCCATAGAGGGTGATGTGGAAATACTGGGAAATTTTTCCGGCGCGTTGGATATCCTGATATTGAAAACAAGGCATCTGGTTAAAATTGGAGTGATACTTGATATTGATGATTCACGGCATGAAGATGAAGCCGCCTCTCCGGTAAAGACAGCATCCTTCAGGCCCTTTACGGAAAAGGATAAATCCGTGATAGTCGTTCTCCAGCGAGATCTTCCGGTTGAAAAGGCCCCATTCAATACGCTTATAACAGGATCAGGCGTTAAGTTGACTGAAGATGAAATCGTTGAATCAGCGATTAAATTGATGGAAGAGGGTGTAATGAGGAGATACTCTGCCGTACTGAGGCACGCCAATATCGGTTACAACAGCAATGCCATGACGGTATGGAAACCGGCAGGGGATCCCATGGATCCGGAGATGCTGTCACATTTTGCGGTGGAAAGGTCAATTTCGCATCTTTATGTAAGGGACGCAGTGAAGGGCAGGTGGGATTATCCGGTTTTTGCAATGATACACTCCCGGTCGGAAAAAAATCTCAGGGACGTAGTTGAGAGATTGGCCTCGGCATCGGGTATAAAGGAATATATGGTACTTGAATCCCTGAGGGAATTTAAAAAAGAAAAAATAATTTATTTTTCACCTGAAATATCTGATTGGAAAAGGAAGCATTTAAATGATTGATATAGGCAAACTGCTCTGCGGCGGCCGGTCGACCGGCGACGCACTGAGATACGGGACCGAATCCGGCCCCGACTGTCACGGCAACAGGCCGATTGAGATGAAATACGCCTCATCCGCAGAACGAAGACCGATAGTTGTCTGGACGGCCACAAGGACCTGCAACCTTTCATGCGTTCATTGTTATACCGATTCTTCCAATATTAAATATGCGGATGAGTTGGATACTGATGAAGGGTTGGCCATGATAAACGATCTAGCCGATTTCTCCATCCCTTCATTGCTTTTCTCAGGCGGGGAGCCTTTAACGCGAAAAGACCTTTTCAGGCTGATCGAGCATTCCGCCGGTAAAAACATCAGGCCCGTGATTTCAACAAACGGAACATTGATAGACAGGGAAAACGCGCGGAACATAAAAAACTCCGGGGTCGTTTATGTAGGCATAAGCCTTGACGGGATGGAGGAAGTGAATGACAGGTTCAGGGGCATGAAGGGGGCCTTTTCAAAGGCGATGAAAGGCTTCGAGCACCTGATCGCCGTTGGCCAGCGCGTCGGATTAAGGCTCACTCTTACAAAAAGAAATTATACCGATCTCCATAAAATATTCGATTTCATCAGGGAGGAAAAAATCAACAGGGCCTGCTTTTACCATCTTGTATATTCAGGCCGCGGCGGCAATCTTTTTAAGGAAGACCTGACCCATGCCGAATCCAGGCATGCAATGGAAATTATTTTTGAAAGGACGGCAGGCTTTTTTGAAAGCGGCATTGACGTCAATATATTGACTGTTGACAACCATACCGACGGCGTATATCTTTATTTAAAACAGAAAGATACCGATAAAGACAGGGCTGAAGCGATAAAAAAACTCCTTGAATGGAACGGTGGAGGAGCAAATTCAACCGGAATCGGTATTGCAAGCATCGACCAGTCCGGCAACGTTCACCCGGACCAGTTCTGGCAGGATTATACATTCGGCAATATCCGAAAACGTAGTTTCGCCGACATCTGGCTTGATGAAACCGATCCGCTGATGAAGGGGCTCAAGCATAAACCGGACTACATCAAAGGCCGCTGTTCGCTTTGCATTTACAAGGGGATGTGCAACGGATCCATGCGGGTCAGGGCGTTCAGGACTTATAATGATCCTTGGGCACCGGATCCCCAGTGTTATCTAACGGATCAAGAAATCGGTTTAAATGATTTGAAAAGAAACCTGCTTCAGGAAAAAAATGAAATTTTTCCTATGCCGGAGGAATTCACAAATGTTAAATGAATTTAAAGGCAATTGATCATGAAGCTTTATCCGGTCATGGTTAACATGGAGGGAAGGTCCGCTGTCGTTATTGGAGGAGGCGAGGTTGCATTAAGGAAGATAATGGATCTCCATGAAGCCGGCGCCAGGGTTACTGTGATATCCCCCCACATCCATCCGAACATATTCCGGATGGCCGAAGGAAGCGGAATGATCCTTCTTGAAAAATCCTATGAGGCCGGTGATCTGGATGGCGCCAGTCTGGTCATTTCAGCGACTGACGATCCCGCTGTCAACAATCGGGTTTTCAATGAAGCTCAAAAGAATAATATACTCGTAAATACCGTGGATGATCCTGGGAATTGCAGTTTTTTTGTTCCTTCGAGTTTTAAAAAAGGCGACCTGATTGTCGCAGTATCTTCGGGAGGCGTGTCTCCTTCGATGTCGGCAAAAATCAGAAGGGACATAGAAAATTCCATCCCTGGCGATATAGAAGAAAAACTGGAGGCGTTGAGGGAAATAAGGGATCTTTTAAAAAAAGACTCGGAGTTTTCACATCTGAAAACAAATGAGCGCGGTCAAATTCTCAAAAAAATCGTCGCTGACGACGTTCTTCTGAACCGCGCTCTTGTCAGTAATAGGGTAAAATCCCTTAAAAATTTTATTACAGAACTATTGACTAATCATTTTTGAATTCCTTTTTTGGCTTGGCCAGATTTACCCTTATATTTCTGCCGTCCACTTCGGTTCCGTTCAGGCCCTGGATGGCTTTGTCTGCTTCATTGTCATCAGCCATTTCAACAAAACCGAATCCCTTCGATCTGCCGGTTTCTCTGTCCCTGATGATCTTAACGGACGCAACCTGTCCATGCTGTTCGAAGAGTTTTTGCAGAGAATCGTCCGTCATCTTGTATGAAAGATTCCCTGCATAGATTTGTACTGACATCTTGAATCACCTCGTAAAATAAAAAATATCTTTATAACCCGCCTTGACAGGTTAATAAAGTATAGTTCCCTTTTTATTATTCCTGATGTTCCTCACCGTGATTGTTTTCGATATATCTACTCAGAAGAAGAATCGATAAAAGCGGATCAACTTGATAGATGGGACAGTAACCTTTACAAAAAACACGCATTGAATTTTTTTTCCATTTAACAATTATTTTAAAAAAGCATGAAGCGTTAAAATTGTCAAGAAAATTTCATTTTTTGATAATAGTGACAAGTTTTTTTATGATTTTTTTTGATCCGGGATCAAAACTGAAAAAAGGACGGAAATAAAAAGAACCCCGGCAATTGATCCGAGAGCAATAGAAGTCGGTATCTTTATGAATTCAGAAATCAGCATTTTTATTCCCACAAAAACAAGTATGACCGAAAGGCCGTAATTCAGAAATCGGAAAATCCGCATGATGCCTGCCAGAGCGAAATACAGGGCCCTGAGTCCCAGTATGGCCATGACATTTGATGTGTACACTATAAACGGGTCATGGGATATTGCAAGAACCGCTGGAATTGAATCAACGGCGAATATGATATCTGTTGTCTCGATGAATAAAATTACGATGAAAAGAGGTGTCGCGTAAAGATAGCCTTTGATTTTTACGAAAAATTTTCCATCTTCGTAGTCCGGATGTACTTTTAAAAATTTTTTAAATATTTTTATCACCGGATTTTTTTCGGGATGTATTTCCTTTTCCTTCTGAAACAACATCTTTATACCGGTGAATATCAGGAATGCTCCGAAAATATAAATTATCCAGTGGAATTTTTGAATCAGGGTTACGCCTGCGAAAATAAAAAGGCCGCGGAAAAATAACGCTCCGATTATACCCCAGAACAATACCTTGTGCTGATAATTGGGATTGACCTTGAAATACTGAAAAATGAGAAGAAAGACGAAGAGGTTGTCCATGCTCAGGGATTTTTCAATAAGGTAGGCCGTGAAGAAAAGAACAGCCGCTTCCCTGCTGTCAAAATAAAATATTACGAGGTTGAATGTTAGGGCTATTCCGATCCAGAACATTGTCCACAGCAGGGCTTCCTTTATTTGTATTTCATGAGCCTTGCGGTTAAAAACCAGCAGGTCTAGCAATAAAAGCGCAGGGACGAGAATGGAAAAACCGATCCAGAGGTATGTTTCATTCATTGCAAAACCCTTAACGATTCATTGTCGAAAATATTTTAATCAAAGGAATAAAAATAGTTTATTGGTAATTTAAGTCAACCAATATAAGTCACCATAATTTCATATGACAGGGTATAATTCTAAATTTGATTAAAATTAAAATAAATAAATATATAATTTTTTCTATACAAAATTAACAAAATATAATTTTAATTTTAAGAACAGGATTTTTATATATACCTGCAGAATCAATCTTCAGAACCGAATCAAGTGAACGAATTGCCGAGAAAGAATGAAAACATCTCAAAATTCTTTCAAATCATCACATTATTAAATTATCAATATCAAAAATAAATTTCTTGCAAACAAAAATTGAAGACTATAACTTTGGCGCGTTAGTCACCCAAAAATTCGGAGGAGATAATGAGCTTAATACCTGATGATTTGAAATATACCAAGGACCATGAATGGGTCCGCATGGAAACTGATCTCATAGCCTGCTGCGGAATCACAGACCATGCACAGGAAATGCTGACGGATATTGTATTCGTTGAGCTCCCGGAAATTAATGCGGAAGTAAAGTCCGGTGAACAGATCGCCGTTGTAGAATCCGTCAAAGCTGTTTCTGATGTTTTTTCCCCTGTTTCAGGAAGGATTTTGGAAATAAATAAAACCCTTGAAGATTCCCCGGAACTTGTCAACACATCCCCGTATGGAGAAGGATGGATCTGTAAAATAGAGATAAAAAACCCGCGAGAAATGAATGATCTCATGGACGCTTCCGCCTATAATTCTCATGTTGAAGCCGGCGATTAGGGGAGATGGATAATGAGCTACATCAGCATCACTGAAGATGAAATAAAAATCATGCTCGGAGAAATCGGCGTGGATTCGATAGATGATCTGTTTGCCGATATTCCTAAATCCATCCGTCCGGATAAAAAGCCGGATTTACCATCTCCGCTTTCCGAGCAGGAACTCTCTTTTCATATCGGGAATCTTGCTGAAAAAAACCGGATTCATACGTCGTTCATCGGAGCGGGATCTTATAACCATTATATACCAGCGGCAGTGGATCATCTTTCCTCAAGATCTGAATTTTTCACGGCCTATACGCCATACCAGCCGGAAGTAAGCCAGGGGACGCTCGCCGTTATCTTCGAGTTCCAGACTATGATCTGCAAACTTACGGGAATGGATGTTGCAAATGCCAGCATGTACGACGGCGCCACTTCCGTGGCTGAATCGGTATTAATGTCAATCCGCGCGAATAAAAAAAACAAGGTTCTTATCAGCAGGACCGTACATCCCCATTACAGGGACGTACTTAAAACTTACTGCTGGGCATCCGGTATCGGATATCTTGAGGCTGATTTTTCAGATGGATCCTCCCCGTCTGATGACTTAAAAAAGAAACTTGATAACGATGTTTCGGCCGTCGTGGTCCAGAATCCTAACTTTTTCGGGGTGATCGAAGATATTGATGAAATCGCGTCTTTAACGCATGGCAATAATTCAAATCTTATTGTTACAGTTAATGAACCGGTCAGCCTGGGGCTGCTGAAAAATCCAGGGAATTCAGGAGCCGACATTGTATGCGGGGACGCCCAGGCTTTCGGGAACCCTATGGGTTTCGGCGGCCCGATTCTCGGATTCATTTCGGCAAAAAAGGAATTCTTGAGAATGATGCCTGGAAGGCTGACGGGTAAAACAACCGATCTTGACGGAAAAACGTGCTACGTTCTGACCCTGCAAACAAGAGAGCAGCATATTAGACGCGAAAGAGCCACATCGAACATCTGTTCGAACCAGGCCCTCTGTGCTTTAAGATCGGTTATTTACTTGAGCATTGTCGGACCCCGATTAAGGGAACTGGCGGATTTAAATCATCGTATGGCCTCTTATCTGAAAGCAAGGCTTTCCGAAAAAGGCTTCACGCCTGTTTTTGAAAGGCCTTTCTTCAATGAAATAGTCATGAGACACAAAACCGCCGACAAACTTGATCACTGGCTGAAGGACCTCGGATATATTCCCGGACTTTACCTGGGAGGACATTACAAGGAACTGAAAGACTGCGTTCTTTTTTGCGCGACCGAGATGACTTCAAAAAGCGATATTGACAATTTCATCAAACACATATGATCGGGTTGAAATAATGACAAAACTTATATTTGAAAAACACGGAAAGGGAAAAAACAAATTCAGGGTGCCTGATTTCGGAGTTAAAGACAATGACGTTATCCCGGATAAATTTAAGAATTCATCTGTTGATCTCCCGGATGTGAACGAGGTTGACGTCGTACGGCACTACACAAACCTTTCATCGCTCAATTTCGGCGTGGACAGGGCCATGTATCCTCTCGGGAGCTGTACGATGAAGCACAATCCCAGGATAAATGAAAAAATTTCATCCCTGATGCAATTCTCGGCACTTCATCCAATGTGCGGGGACACGCTTTCACAGGGCGCACTCCAGGTTATTCATGAGCTTTCAGTATACCTTTCCGCGATTACCGGTATGTCGGCTTTTTCACTCGCCCCGGCAGCGGGATCGCACGGAGAGCTCACAGGCGTCATGATCATAAAAAAATATTTCGAGGAGATCGGAGAAAAGCGGGATAAAATCATAATTCCGGATTCCGCACATGGGACAAATCCGGCATCCGTAGCGATGTGCGGATTCAAGATACTTGAAGCGCCTTCAAATCAGGAAGGAGACGTGGATCTGGACAAACTCTCGGGAATGATAGACGGTTCTGTCGCTGCCATGATGCTTACAAGCCCGAATACGCTGGGGCTTTTCGACAGGAACATCCTGAAGATATCAGAGATGCTTCACGCCAATGGATCGGTTTTTTATGCAGACGGGGCCAATCTGAACGCAGTTATCGGTACCGCCAGAATGAAGGATATGGGTTTCGACATCATGCATATAAACCTTCACAAGACTTTTTCCACGCCGCATGGCGGAGGAGGGCCCGGGTCCGGACCGGTCGGCGTAGTCGAGAAATTCGTGAAATATCTGCCGGTACCTTTCGTCAGGGAGGAAGGCGGGAAATATGCCCTTGATTACAACAGACCGGACAGCATAGGACGTGTGCATTCTTTTTACGGCAACTTTCTTGTTGCCCTGAAGTCTTATGCATATATACGCACTCTCGGTCCTGAAGGAATAAGGGATATTTCAAGAATTTCGGTATTAAATGCGAACTATCTGAGATCAAGACTTATGAAGGAATTCAATCTTCCAATAAATAGAACATGCATGCATGAATTCGTTCTTAACGATAAGGACATTCCGAATCATGTGACAACTAATGATCTGGCCAAACGGCTTCTTGATTACGGCTATCACGCCCCGACTGTTTACTTTCCGCTCCTGATACCAGGCGCGATGATGATAGAACCGACAGAAACAGAGGGGAAGGATTCCCTTGACGAGTTCGTGGACGCAATGATTAAAATAAAAAAGGAAGCGTCGGACAACCCGGAAATTATTCTCGGCGCGCCGCATACAACTCCGGTCAGAAGGGTAGACGCAGTCGCGGCCGCGAGAAATCCGATACTGAAATGGCAGGAGTGATTCAAAGAAAGCCGTCCTGGTTGAAAATCACCATACCGGGCGGATCCGGCTGTTCACGCATAAAGAAGATTCTTGCAGAGAAATCCCTGAACACGGTATGCATCGAAGCCAAATGCCCAAATATCGGGGAATGCTTCGGGTGCGGGACGGCCACCTTTCTCATAATGGGCAAAACTTGTACAAGAAATTGCCGATACTGCTCCATCGAGAAGGGTATTCCCGGGCCGCTTGAAAAAAATGAACCTGAAAAAATTGCCTCAGCAATCGGGGAGCTCGGCTTAAAATACGCGGTCATCACTTCAGTTACAAGGGACGACCTCTCGGACGGCGGATCATCGGTTTTTGTTTCAACAATTCATGCCATAAATATAATTAACCCGGCATGCCGCGTGGAGGTGCTGGTTCCTGATTTCGGAAAAAACATGGATGAATCGATAGCTGAAATTATTGAATCTTCACCGTATTTGATAAACCACAACATCGAGGTTGCCAGGAATCTTTTTCCATCCCTCAGGCCCATGGGCGATTATGAAAAATCCATCAGGCTGCTGAAGACCGTGTCGAATAGCCCGATAAAATCGAAGAGCGGATTGATGATAGGATTCGGTGAAAACATGGATGATATTCTCAGGACCATGGAAGATTTAATTTCGGCTGGATGTGAAATATTAACCATAGGCCAGTACCTGAAATCCGCTAAAGAAAATTACGATGTGCGGAAATATTATACTCCGGATGAATTTGACGAATTACGGGAAACCGCAATGCGGATGGGTTTCCATAGCGTTTTTTCGTCCCCACTCACGAGAAGCTCCTATCGTGCTGCGGAAACGTCTGAGATGCGATGAATTTAAATGATTGAAAAATACTATGAGTATAAACCTCCACGGGAAAAGCTTATTAAAATCCATATGAAAACCGACGGATTTTATATCCTCGGTATAATGATCACCGGGGATTTTTTTATTCTCCCGGAACAGGGAATTGATCCGATCGAATCATCTCTTCTGGATTCGTCCCTGGACAGCAAGGAAATATTATCAAGAGTAAATTCTGCAATAATGAAAAACGGGATTGAGCTTGTCGGTGTTTCTTCTGAATCTCTCACCGAGGCCATAATCCGTACGGTTGAATGATGAAACCCAAATGGCGGGTCATTATGGATCCATCGGCTGGCGGAACCTGGAACATGGCGGTTGACTGTGCTTTGCTTAAATCCGTTTCAAACGGAGGGAGCCCGGTATTGCGCCTGTATTCATGGAAACCGCCTGCAATTACAATAGGATATTTCCAGATCCGCGATGAGGAAACAGATCTCCGGCTTTGTGAAAAAATGGGGATCGACGTGATAAGAAGAATAACAGGGGGTGGATCCGTTTACCACGACAATGAAATTACGTACAGCATAACAGCCCCGGCCGATAATAAAAAATTCGGCGCTTCGATCATCGATTCATACCGGATCATATGCGGGGCCATTGTTTCTGTGCTGCGGCAGTTTAAGATAGATGCAGAATTCGCACCGATAAACGACATTGTAGTTAAGGGAAAAAAAATTTCCGGAAATGCCCAGACAAGAAGAGAGGGAGTCCTATCGCAGCATGGCACACTGCTGTTGTCCGTTGATAAGCCCCGCATGTTTTCTTTGCTTAAGATATCCAGGGAAAAAATTTCAGATAAAGGCGTTTCCGATGCATCGGAGAGGATCACATCGATCGAGGAGCAGCTCGGTCCAGATGCGCTGTCATACGGATTTATCTCCGAGTTTTCAAATCTCCTGATAGATAAATTAGGCAGTATCTTCGAAGTTGAGTTCGATTATGTCGGATTGAACTCGGATGAAACGGATTTTGCAAAAAAAATTGAAAAAGACCTGTTTAAAAATGCAGAATGGAATGACAAACGCAAAAAATGGGCTTGATTTTTTTTTTGAATAATGCATAATTAATGAATGATACGAATGCTGAATCCTGGAGATAAACATGAAAGGTGAAGTTTTTATACAGAATATTTTCAATCTCTTCATAATCGCCATAATCCTGGAAGCTTCAATAATGGCTGTCTTTTCCATGGCTGCGCTTAAAGACCTTACTGAGAACAGGGCCCTGCAGGGAGCAAGGGATGCGATAATTCTCATCCTTTCACTGGTTCTTTGCTATAAGGTTGAAATTCTCAACATATTCGTCAACACGGGCGTCAGGCTGCCGCATATATTGGATACAATTATCAGCGCCCTTGTATTGATGAGGTTAACGACCCTTATAAGGGATTTCTTCCACAAGATAAAAATGGGATAAAGCGTCAATAACCGAAAATATAAGCATAAATATTCAACTTCCGATAAGATATATTATGTCTCATAAGAAAATAGGCTTGTATTTATGATGGCATAATTTATAGGGGCATTTCGATCAGGGATACGGAATATACGGCAATACCTTCCCCCCTTCCTGTAAAACCCAGGCCCTCAGTCGTTTTACCTTTTATGCCGATTCTATCCAATTCAAGATTTCCAATGGATTTTGATATGTTTTTTTTCATTCTCAGTGAATATGTTGAAATTTTGGGTTCATTGCATATAATAACTGAATCTATATTCACAATCCTGATCCGCCTGGAATTAATCATCTCGTAGATTCTTTCCAGCAGTATTATGCTTTCTACGTCCCTGTATTTCTCATTGCTGTCAGGAAAAAGAGACCCTATATCCATAAAGCCGCATGCACCGCAAAGTGAGTCAATTATTGCATGGATAAGAACATCGGCGTCAGAATGGCCAAGGAGACCCAGGGGAGAATCGATTTTTTCGCCACCCAGGATGAGATCCCTTCCCTTTGCAAATGGATGTACGTCAAATCCGTTTCCGATTCTTAAATTAGACATGCCGCAATGGATAATTATACATTGAATATATCTGAGAGAGAACTGAGCTTGAGCACGTTCAAAACCTTGGTGCTTACTTTGGATATCTTGAGGGATTTCCCCTTTTTCTTTTGAAGTTTCAACAGGCTAATCAATACTCCGACGCCGGAAGAATCAATATAATCTACATTCGACAGATCGAGCTCGATGTCTTTATCCACATTCTGTCCGACTTCAAACAACTTTTGTTTAAAAGTCTTAATGGTCATCATTTCGATATCGCCATTAACGGTGATCTGCACATTCTCACCGTCTTCTCTGATATCTATGTTCATCTGTAAAAATCCTCTAAATTACGAATAAATTTTTATTATAAAATTATATTATCCCGCGCAATATTAGTCAAACATTAATTTCACGGGTAGGTAATTAAATTTCTTGATTTTACATTAAATTATCAGTATATAACTATCATAATACAATAATTTTTCCGATCTTTAATTATAATAATATTTTTGCGCTTTGATGAGGGCATAAATGAATAAATTGACTGTTTTATTGATTTTAATCCTTACATTTACAATAACCTGCACATTAATGGCCGATACCCATTCAAAAGAAGAAGTCCAGGGCCTTATTGATATGGCTGAAAAAAAAATCGATGAATTGAAAAAAAACAATGTTTTTCAATATGCAGGATATGAAATTTCAAAAATTGAATTTCATATCAATAATACCAAAAAATATCTTGGTGAAAAGATGTTTGATCTTGCATTTTATGAAATTAAAACCGGGAATGAATATTTTAAAATGATCGAAGCAAGGAGAGAGTTATTTAATGCCCAGAACGAATATGATGAGGCCAAAAGGAACAACAGGTAATAAACAAGGATGGTTTATATGAGAAGAATACTTATTATTTCGTTAATTTTGTTTATAGGCATTCCCGGGTATTCAATATACATTAAAAAGAATGAAGCAGCAAAGATGATAAACGATGCTGAAAAGGCAGTTAAAGATATAAATGAAAATACTGAGCTTAATCAATATATTCCCCATGACGTGTACACGGAAGCCCTTCTCTACCTTATGAATTCTAAAAGCATTCTGGAAAGGATTGATAAAAACTCTGCATATACCGATTACAAGGAATACCTTGAAGCGTATTATTACGGGAATATTTCCTTATTAAAAACAGAAACGGCTAAAATATTCGCACAGGCGAAACAGCTGAGGTATAAAAAGCTCCTGATCACAAAAGGATGCAATTTAAAAGACATTGAAAACTATTCCGGAAATCTTGTCGATAATTTGAAGACTGAGATTAAGGATGAAAAGAAACCCGAACCAAAGCCTGTAGATAAAAAAGAGCCAGTTCCGGAAAAAAAGGTTCCGGATAAAGAGGTAATCGTTAAACCTAAAAAAATTGATCTCAAGGAATACAATTCTATCATCAGCGCCAACCTCATCAAAAAAGGACCAATATATAAAATCGAACTGTATGATAAAAATATTTTTCGCAAGAGCAATTTCAAGCTTAACGATTACGGAGTCGGCGCTCTGAACAAAATCGTGAAAGTACTGATTGAATACCCGGAATGCAAAATAAAAATCGTCGGTCATTCAAGGGATTTCGATTATAAAAACTATTCAAAATACAAGGCAAAAGTAGTTTCTGGATACCTGTTGAAAAACAAAATCGATTCCCAGAGAATTTCCTATATGGGCATAGGAAACAAGGAAGTGATGGATACTCATCTCGGTTTCAGAAGAGTAGATAGAGTAGAAATCATTGTTTCTGGAATAAATCAATAAAAAAAAGAAGATCAGGAGTGATATCATAATCTTAGTCAAATATACAATCAGTTACAAAATTAAATCAATATCTTGTTAAAAGAGCCCCGGATGAGGCTCTTTTTTATTTAGTAGATTGTTTATTGCTTATCTTTGAGTTCACTTGTTTGAAGGTAATTCATGGAGTCTGTTTTTGCAACGCTGTAATTTTTAACCCAATTTTTTAACAGCGTTTCTTTCTGCTGTTTTGAGTATTTAAATCAATTATCGTGAATGATGCCGGAAATAAAGCGGTCATAAAAAGTAAAATTCCTTTTTCGTATCTTTTCTCCTTTATACAATATAAATATTAAAATCTTACATAATCATTTTTGATTGAATATGAAGCGATACTAAAAAATTCTGAATATTCAATCCTGCAATTCGATGTCTAAAATAATCATCTGTGCCATTTTGATCCCACGATAAAAATTCATTTCAAGTCTGTAGACAATGTTTATCGGCTTCTTTTTGAAATATATTTCTTCCATTTTACAGCCCATGTTCCATCCGATTCCGGAAATGGAGTTTTTATTTTCAAATAGATATTTCCCATGTTTTCCGCTTTTTAAAGTTGAAAAGGAGGTAATATCAATATTTTTTGATAAAAAAACCGGTTCTTCATTATCCGATCCGAAAGGCTCGAGCAAACGGAGGGAATTTATAAACTCAAGATTTATTGCTTTTAAATCTATTTCCATGTCGATCTGGATATCTTTTTCAGGAATAACTGTTTCATTCATCGAATTGTTGATTCTTAATATTATCTCGTCAAGCTGTTTCAGTTTTATTGTAAATCCGAATGCCTGTGAATGCCCCCCCACCCTTTCAAAATAATCAAAATGTGGAACAATATAAGATAAGAAATCAAATTCGTATGAAACTCTTCCGGAACCTTTTACCATTGTGCCATCACCGATAACTGTGGTTACAATTACCGGTTTTCCTGTTTGTTCCGAAATTCTGTTCGCTATCAATCCTGTAAAACCGTCAGGAGTATCGGTTAAA
>JALOTL010000036.1 GCA_025457915.1 Spirochaetota bacterium
GATATTTGATCAGCGCCTCCTTTATCACCTCGAATACCAGCACCAGCGAGGGAGAAAAAACAATAACCAGACTCGTGGATATTATTATTACCAGCAGATTTCTACCGTAATCCATTATTTCTGTTCCCTCGAATGCTGCAAGGGCATGGCTGTATGCCCATCCAAGCGATCCATAGATGGGAAATAAAAGAACCGCAAAGGCAAATGTATAATTCAGGTTCATAATTGCCGCCCCTATCTGTCTTGGTATTCCTTTCAGCGGACGGGTTATAAGTTCTGCCATTATTCCGATAAAACACTGACGAAGCTTTTTAATCGAAGTTATAACCCGGCGGTATAACCTGATCGTTAATAATATCACGGCTACTGACGCCAGGGATGATGTTGCAAATGAAACAATGATGAGAGTCAGCACTATCATAATAATGCATGAAACAAGGATTATAGTAGAAAAAACAGCGAGTGTTGCAATTACCCCATTCATTAATGAGAATAAAGAAGCTGAAATCATCTTTAATGTGTTGTCGAAAAGGTTTAAATATTCCCCGGGATTGCCGACGAAAAATTCCCATTCATCCCTGTAGAAATAGTTTTCTGCTACGTCGAATTCCTCGAATACTTTTTTTAAATGTTCAGTTGAATCCACATGCGATGGCTTTTCCCTGTCATACCAGGCCTTTCTAAGACTGTCATATTCCTTTTTTTTAACAGGACTGGTGAGTATGTCATATGCCTCGCGTATCAGTATGAATTTTTCGTAGCTTCTATCATTACCTTTCGCGTCGGGATGGGTCATCAGGGCCAGCCGTCTGAAAGCGGATTTTATATCCGGGCTGGCCGCCTTATCATTGATTTCCAGAATTTTATAATAATCCTTGAATACGAATTCCATAAATACCTCTGAGTGGTCCTTATCATAAGGAGATTTATAAGGTAAATTATCAACATAAATCAATCAGTCATGGGATTTTCTTAAATAAAAAAATTATCATAAACATAAATTGCGGGGTTTTTGGTTTTGAAGCTTGATTTTATTATTCATGCCACCTTCCATTTGACGATTATCATAATTCTGGTGTATCTTTTCAGTCAATGATTTCGTCATTATATGTGATTGGATCCATGTTGGATTAAATTAAGGAGATTTCACATGGTTGACGGTATTATGCTTTACGGACTTTTGCTTTTAGGATTGTTGATCATGGTATTTATTGTCAGGCTGACGAAGGGCGGGATAAACGTGATTGCCAGTCCGCCGATAAATACTGCCGCTTTCATAACAGCCAAGGTCCTTGCTTTCACATCATGCCTTTTTATCCCCCTGGGTGCTGTGATGCCTGATCTGAAATGGTACGCGCATGAAGGAGCTTTTTCGTGGCTGCCTCCGGTTTTTTTTATCCCGGGCGTCTTTATTGCCGTGGCCGCGATGAAGGGACTGGGCGATGATCTGATTTTCGGACTTCCCGAAGGAGATATAAAGAAACTCCAGACGGGAGGAATATTCAGAATCAGCAGGGACCCCCTTTACCTCGGATTCATTTTAATTATCATTGCTTCATGCGTTTATACGCCTAATCCGTTCAATTTTGCTGCTGGCCTTGGGGCTCTGACCCTCCATCATGATTGTTCTGAAGGAAGAAAAGTTTTTAATCGACTGCCATGGAAGTGATTACATTAAGTACATGGAAATGACCCGAAGATATATTTAAATTAAATAAAAAATATATATACACATTTATTTAAATGTAAAGGAGGATTTATGCCCCTGTATTTAGAGCCAATGGATATTGATGACAAATTTAAAAACTGCGGATCCGTGCTTTTTGTTTCATGCGATGTCTGTCCGAAAATGTGCATGTCTGTAAAAAAAAATGTTCCGTATATGGAACCATTCAGGTTTGGGAATCGTAAGGATTTTTTCGTAGAGTACATCGGAGGCTTGAGAAAGTCTCTTGAGAGAAGGGGGATAAAGACCGGAATATTCAGGAAGCCGGCGTTGAAAGCCATGATGTGCCTGTGGCCTGGAAGCTTAAGGGATAAACTGTCTAAAAAATCAACCGGATATGACGCCGTGGCGGTTATTGGATGTGATTCGGCTGTTTTTACCGTGAGGGATTCGATTACAGATCCGGCAGTAGAGATCGTTCAGCTGATGAGCGTAGAGGGCGTGGCTAATTTTAAATCTGTTATCGGGTTCCCGTTTACTATGAAGCTGGAGATTCCGAACAGCGGAAGCCTTGTGAAAATTTCAAGTGATTAGGGATTTAGATATAATATAACGGATTATATTTTATGAATAATATAATTCAAACAAGCGGGGTCAGAGCCGGGAGTGCAGACTCGAAGTTGAAAATTTTTTTTCAAAATTGATTTTATCTGATTCAATTTATTGTTTTTCAATCATATGAAGGCTAAACATTTGTTGACTATTTTAATCCGATATGACATATTATCCGAAAAATCAGGAAGAGTCTTATCGGCGTGGATGTGGAAATAAAGGCTATTAAATCCCCGGGAAACGGCAAGTTTTCCAATAATGGATACGACTGGCTTTCAGGGCTTAATGATGAACAGAAAGCTGCAGCAACCCATTCCGGAGGCCCTCTTTTAATTGTTGCCGGAGCGGGAACCGGCAAAACAAAGACCCTGGCGTACCGGGTGGCTCATCTCATCTCAACCGGGGTCAGAGCCGAAGGGATTTTACTGCTCACTTTTACCCGGAAGGCATCAGAGGAGATGCTCCGCAGGGCCTACTCGGCCGTCTACGGCAAGGAATCGGCCGGTTCGGTGTGGGGAGGGACGTTCCACTCGATAGCGAACAGGCTCCTCAGGATTTATTCCCGGGCCGCCGGGCTCCTTCCAGATTTCACCATCGTGGACCAGGGGGATGCCGAGGACATGCTGGACGTTCTACGCGAAGAGCTTTCACTTGATAAAAAGGAGGCAAGGTTCCCCAGGAAATCCACCTGCCTCGCGATATATTCCAGGCGTGTTAACGGCAATGACGAGCTGGAAGGTGTGCTGAAGCGTTATTATCCCTGGTGCCTCCGCTGGAAGGACGAGTTGAACGCGCTTTTCAGGCGTTACGTCGAAGAGAAGACCCGCCAGAACGTCCTCGACTACGACGACCTGCTTCTGTATCTATATTACCTTCTCGAAGATGAGGAGACGTCTGCAGAGATCGAGGGGAGATTCGACGCGATACTGGTGGATGAATACCAGGACACCAACCCGATCCAGGCCGGTATTCTCGAAAGGCTGCGCAGGACCAATAAAAACATCACTGTCGTGGGCGACGACGCACAGTCCATATACAGCTTCAGGTCCGCCACCGTAAAAAATATGCTCGATTTTCCGGCCAGGTTCCCCGGTGCGGTGATAATGAAGCTGGAGTGCAATTACCGGTCCGCCGGCAGGATACTCGCCTGCACAAACGTCCTGATATCGCAGGCCGGGGAAAGATATACGAAAAATCTGTACGGCACGAGGGATGACGGTGCTTTGCCTGAGCTTGTAACCTGCAGGGACGAAAGGGCGCAGGATGAGGCGGTGATCGAGCGCGTTCTCCGGCACTACGAGGAAGGAATTCCGCTCAGGAGCCAGGCGGTTCTTTTCCGGGCCTCCTCTCATTCCGCTTCGCTGGAACTTGCGCTATCCAGGAAAAACATTCCTTTTGTCAAGTACGGGGGTCTTCGCTTCCTGGAGGCGGCCCATATAAAAGACCTCGTCGGTTTTCTGAGGGTCCTCGAAAATCCGAAGGACGAAAGGGCGTGGTTCAGGATACTGCAGCTTATAAGGGGAGTGGGGCCTTCGACCGCGTCCGCAGCAATCAGGCATTTAATCAGGGAAAATTACAGGGTTAATTCCTTAGCTTCATTCAACGGGGCGGAGGAAATTACGGGGCAGTTGAAAAAACTCGCGGATCTGCTGGATCAGATCGCGGGATGCGCGGTCGGTCCGGGAATTGAAATTGAAAGGATAAACGAATACTACGCGCCTCTCCTCAGGGAAAAATATGACAACCACAGGGAACGAGAAAACGACATCGTCCATCTGGCGGGGCTGGCGTCCGGATACTCTTCCCGAAGGGAGTTTCTTACGGAGCTTGTTCTCGACCCGCCGGTTTTCACAGGAGACCTGGCTGGCCCTCCGATACGGGATGAGGACTACCTGATTCTCTCGACCATACATTCGGCCAAGGGCCTTGAGTGGGACGCGGTCTACCTGATACACGCCGCTGACGGCTGTCTGCCTTCGGATCTTTCAACCGGTAGTTCGGAGGAGATCGACGAGGAGCTCCGGCTTGCATACGTGGCAATGACAAGGGCCAGGAACCATCTCTATATCCTGTGGCCCCAGCGTTTCTACAGTAGGCCGTCCGGGCTGTCGGACAACCATGTTTACGCCCAGCTTTCGAGGTTTTTCAACGATGAGGTCCTCGCTACAGTCAGCAGGTCTTCTACCGGGACATGTTCTGAAGGGGCCGAGAGGCCCGCTGAAGCGGGAAAGAGTGTGGAAATACAGAAAAAACTCAAGGAAATGTGGGGCGGATGACGCCTGCCTCATGATTGGATGCAAGGTCAAATATCACGGTTAGTAAGGGGTCAGAGCATCCAGTTTTACCAGGCATCGATGTTTTAAGCCGATAAGGGGTCAGAGCCCCTGATTTTATTGATTTGCATCCGTTATTTATTATATTTAATTAACTGTACACGTTGGTGTATGTTCAAAAAATATGTTGGGGGCTGCGGAAGTGGCGATTCCTATATGGGATGAAAAACTCAGTACCGGTATAGAAGAGATAGACATCCAGCACAAGGAGCTCATCAAAAGAATAGACGAGCTGAAAAAATCAATTTACGGCGGCAACAGCAGGAACGAGGTGAAAAAAATGATGGATTTCCTGGGGTCATACGTCATGGAGCATTTTGACGCTGAAGAAAAACTGATGACCCAAGCGGATTATCCCGATATTTCCAAACACCGCGAGGAACATAAAAAATTCAAAAAGCTTTACAGTGACCTGGTGATAGAATACGACAAGAGGGGAGGCGATTATTACTTCGCCCTTGATATTCATAAACAGCTCATAGCCTGGTTCACGAAGCATCTTCTTGAAATCGACGCCGCTTACGTGCCTTTTCTGGAAAAAAAATTCTGAAGGCCGTGAATTCCATAAGCAGATACTCGCAATCATTAAATAATAATAAATTCAGACATACGGTCCGCGCGAAATCAGCTTCAATAAAAATATTTTCCAGCATGAATTCCGTTCAGCAACCCCTGTTATATTTTTTCAATTTCGTTTATATACTGAAAAAATTATTAATAATCCAATTTATTATTTACAGAAATTTGCCTGCACTATAATAGATTCAGATTCATGGCCGGCGGATAATATTTAAAAGATCTTTCAGAAAATAAAATTAAGCATTATTGAATCAAAAAATGACTGGATACATCAAATTCACAGTCATTATAAAATAATACAATTAATAAAAGATGCATAAACCGCCCCGGCCGGACAGACCGCCGGGTACCGGAACGATAAATTCATTCCAGAGCTTAAGGAGGGGACCCATGCCGGAAAAAACACTGATCAACAGCCATTCGCGGAAAACCTCGGTTTTTCTGACAGCGCTGATGGCTTTTCTGCTCGCCTTTCTGATCCTCGGCGGAAACAGGGACAATCCGAGGATGATGGCCGCCGGCGCAGTCTACCTGGTTTTTCTTACCGTCATAACGTACCTGATTTTCCGCACGGGCATGGTCGGGAAGTACAGGTCCATTTTTTTTGCGACATATGCCGTTGGCTTCTCGCTGAGCTTCATCCCGATGCTCATCGAAACCCGGGGGAGCATGTTTTTATCCGGCGAAGAAATCCTCAGCCTGAGCGCGCCCCTCTGCCACCTGACGCTGCCGATGATCGCCATCCCGGCTGTCGTATACGGTTTTCTTATTTTTCCTACAAAGCTTTTTTCAGAGATGGGCTTTTTCCCGATGCTCTACCTCTGGCTTGGCGCCACCCTTTTTCTCGGAAGGGGCTGGTGCAGCTGGGGCTGTTTTTACGGAGGGGTCGACGAGTTTTTTTCGAAACTGCTCCCGAAAAAGATCGTATCATCGAAGAATTTCAACTACACGCTCAGGTTTTTCCCTTATGCGTTTCTGCTGGTGATCGTGCTCTGGGCCTTCATTGCGCTCGAGCCGGTTTACTGCACGTGGTTCTGCCCGTTCAAGGCGATCACTGAATTCATCAAGCCAACGAACTGGCTCATGTGGGTACAGACCGGCATATTCGTTTCGATCTTTCTTGGGCTGGTGGTGGTGCTGCCGCTCCTGATGAAGAGGAGAACGCAGTGCGGGCTGTTCTGCCCGTTCGGAGCCTTCCAGGCCGTAATCGGCCAGGTCAACCCGTACAGGGTGAAAATAGACGGGGAGAAATGCACGAAATGCAATACCTGTGTTCAGCAATGCCCGACGTTTTCGTTAACCGAGGAGGCGGTATCTAAGGGGAAATCGTGCATTTCATGCACGCGGTGCGGCAAATGCATGGATGTGTGTCCCAGGGGAGCGATCCAGTATTCGCTCATAGGGGTCCCGCTAAGGAACAGTGAAAAAGGCGGAGGTTTTTTCGGCGAGGTATTCAGGCCGGACACGCTTTTCATTTTCGGCGCCCTGCTGTTCGGAGGGGTACTGTCATCCGGCATGGTTTCCACTTCACTGCTCCGCATAACCAATCTGGCCGTCAACGGCTCATTTCTTTTGAAATAGGGGGGATTATGGCTGACATCAAAGGTATTTTCAGACGGCTCGGCGTAAAATTCATGTATCTTCTTGCTCTGACCCTGGTATTTCTCGTTCCCGTTTTTTACATGATGTTCAAGTCCGGTATAATCGAAACGATCGGAAAAAAAATCCCCATAAAAGAAGGCACGTTTGTTGAAGCGGACGGGGAGATAAAAATCAAAAGGCCGGAATCACGCTGATGATTGAAATCCTTCCCAGGGCACTGTTCCTGGGGCTTTCAACCGGGATCTTCTGCCTGGGGACGTGCGCGCCCGTGATGGCGCCGTTCATGCTTTCCGAGGAAAGGAGCGCGTACAGTGAGAAGGTCAAGCCGTTTCTTCTTTTTACCGCCGGAAGGTTTCTCGCGTACGTCCTGATAGGGGCCCTGGCCGGCTGGACCGGCGGGCTGGCGGGAAATGCCCTGACCCGCAATCTTGCCGGAATTTCACTGCTCCTGCTCGCCATGCTCATGGTGATATACGGGCTCACGACCGGATTCCCGCAGCTCCGGTTCTGCAGGATGATATCGCCGTACCTGGGCAGGATCAGGGCGCCGTTCGCGGCCGGGATACTCATGGGCGTGAACCTCTGTCCGCCGTTCCTCATCGCCGCCGCGGACGTCTTCGTCATGGGCAGCGCGTTCAACGGCGCGGCGTTTTTTATGGTGTTTTTCGCGGCAACGACCGTGTTCCTGGTCCCCTTCATATTTCTCGGCTACCTGTCGTATCTTCCCGCGGTCCGCGCCGTCGGCCGCCTTTCGTCCCTGATCGTCGGCGCGATATATTTTTTCATCGGGCTGAACAGCCTGGCCTCCTGAGCCCTCCCGGTCATTTTTTCACCGCGTAACCGATGTACGAGTTCATTGTGTCGCCGCTTATCCTGAAGCGGAGCCTTTCCCCCAGCTCGCGGTACGAAATTCTTCCCCTTTTGGCCCTGCGAATGTTCATGTAATTCAAAAAAGGGTTGCTGCCTGAAGAAATTCCCCTGTGGTCCATGTTCTCCAGCCCGTGTCTTTTCATCATATTGAAAAGCTCATCCGGCCTGATGAATTTTTCCCAAACATGGGCGTCCTTCACGGCGAAGGACGTGGACTTCCATTCCTGCATTGTCTTGATGGTGATTATCCTGCTGATGAAAGTCCTGTTGATCGTGTCGTAGAAAAAAACCCCGCCGGGTTTGAGCACGCGCGATATTTCCGAAACCACCCTGTCCGGGTCGTCCACGTGCTCGAGGACGTCGCAGCAGCAGGCGAAGTCGAACGAGCCGTCGCCGAAGGGCAGGGCCTCTCCGGCTCCCTTCACGTACAGTATGTCCAGGCCTGACGCGGCCGCGTGTTTTTTCGCGGCTTCGACCGACTCGCCGGAAGGGTCTATTCCCGTGACCGCGAGTCCCATCCCTGCGAATTCCTCAGAGAGGAACCCTCCGCCGCAACCCACGTCCAGGATCGAGCCATGGATGCCTGCGGGGGCCATCATGCTCCCGATTATCCCCCTGAAGTATCCGGACCTCACCGGGTTGATGAAAAACTTTATGGTGGAAAAAATCGGCACGTCGTCGTCCCACCATGATCGTCCGAGTTTCTCGTAAACCTGATTGTCCACTTTCATTTTTATCCTCCGTTTTTATTGTGCCTTGATCAGCCTGCCGCAAGGACGTGCAGGCACGCGAACGCGCCCGCTGCCGAAGCGATCCCGATCGCAAAGACCAGTTCTTTCCAGTATTTCAGCAGGTAAGACCTGATGGCCTTCAGGTTGTTCCAGGCATGGAAAAATGCCGAAATCGTGAAAATGAACGCGGCCGAATTGTGGATTGTCATGTACAGGTGGCGCGTCTGTAAATCCCCGCCCCTTTCCGCAGCGTGAAGCAGAAGGCCTGAAACTGGCAGGGCGGCGAATGAAAGCAACAAAAGAAAACTTGCCATGCTCCTGCGGTTAAGCCCGGTATTTTTTTTATCCTGTTCCATCATGTAAATAACCCTCTTTTTTTATTCTGAGCCGGTTTGAATATCCCACGGCGTTCGACTGAGCTCGCGCCGAAGTCTATTCTGCGAAAAAGTTTTTTGCGAAGAATAAAAATACCCTGCCGCTGCCGGCATAGGCCGCTGCTGCTGGTATTTTTATTTACATGATAGGGATTTTATGGAAAGGCGTCGTTAACCTTTGTTAATCGCGCTTTTTTTTATGCGGGCCCTTATCCTGCTGAGTGAAACCGGGGTTATCCCGAGATAAGAAGCGATGTAGTGCTGGGGCACCCTCTCGATGATCCCGGGGTTCTCCTCGGCCAGCCTTATATAGCGTTTTTCCGGCGGGTCCAGGATGAATGAATTGTGGAGATTCATGTAATAAATAAGCCTGCTTTTCATGAATAAGAGCATTCCCTCCCTGGTCGGGTCCACCAGTGACATGATTTTATCGAGGTTTTCCCTGCTGATAACGGCCGCCTCCGTCTCTTCCATTGTTTCCAGCCAGGCCCTGCCCGGCGATCGGCTGAAGAAGCTCTCCATCGACGCGACCATCTGCCCCTCGAAAAAGAACTGCATGGTTATTTCCCTGCCGTCTTCCTTTATCAGGTATGCGCGTATGGATCCATTCAGAACGGCGTAGAGATTGTCCGCGGTTTCTCCGCCGCGGAGAAGGATTTTTTTCGCAGGGAATTTCCTAAAAGTGAAGAATTCCGCGGCCCTGTCCCAGTACCGCGCGAAATGAGGAAAATGCTCCGATATCTTTTTCCCCGCGTCATGCACCTCTCCTCTCATACCCTGTCCTCCGTCATAGGTTAAGTCTTTTTTAAATTTAAAAGCCGGCTGAAATGAACCGGCACACCCTCGTTTTTTAAGACTCGCCGACGCGGAATGCAAGCTCAAAATCCCCCGCCTGACGTAAAATTGTCCTTGATAAATTCACGGCCCGGTTTTTAAAACAGACAGCGCCGCGCACCTGGCATATAAAGTATGAAAGGCAGGGGTCCAGTTGATGAACCGTAAGGGGATTTTCATAATATCGATTTTTTTAACATCACAGATTTTTTCAGGGTGCGGCCCGTCGGGCGTAGACCTGTCCATCGGCGAAGGCGCGAAGCCGGACCCGTCAGTTTTTGCTGACTGCGGTTTCAGGCAGGAGCAGATCGGCTTCATCCTGTACGACATGAGGGATCGCAGGGTAGTCGCGAGCCACAACAGGAAATCCTCCTTCATCCCGGCATCGGTCACCAAGGCGGCGACGACGGTCGCGGCGCTGGACATTCTCGGCCACGGGCACAGGTTCAGGACCGCGCTGTACAAAACCGGGTTTTCGAGCGGCGGGGTCCTTGACGGGGACCTGTACCTGAAGGGATCGGGGGACCCCTTCCTGACCGTGGCGGGCCTGTCTGAGCTGGCGGACGGCCTGGCCGCGGACGGCATAAAAAGCATAAGGGGGAAATTCTATTACGATGAAAGCGCGCTCGTGCCGGTCCGGGTCATAGATAAATCCATGGAGGACGACGAGGCCTACAACGCCGGGATATCGGCCCTTTCATTCGAGGTGAACTCGATCATGGGCGAATGGGAGAACAGGAAGGGGAAGGGAGGGCTCGAGTTTTTTCTCGTCCCCAGCCTTCCGATGAACTCGGCATCGGTGGCCCGGGAGGAGCTCCCGGACGACCTGAATTTTAAATACGCCGACAGGAACGGCATAGAGGCCTGGACGATCTCGCCCAAGGCGAAGGACAGGGGCCGCGAGCGTCTGCCGGTCAAGAGGCCGGGTCTTTTCACCGCCCAGCTTTTCGAGCTCCTCTGCTCGGCCAGGGGCATAAAGACCGGTCCGCCGTCGGCAGGCACCGTTCCCTTTGCCGCGAGGGAGGCGGCGCGCCACGAGGGCCTGACCGCCCTTGATCTGGCGGACCTGACGCTCACCTATTCAAGCAACCTGATGGCGGAGATGCTCTGCCTCGCGGCTTCGGCGAAGGCGAATGGGAGCGCCCGGGGCCTCAGGGAATCCGCGGGATCCATCTCCGGATATTTGAAAAAGCAGGTCAGGGGGATAGACTGGAGCGGCTTCCTGCTGGCCAACGGGTCGGGGCTCACCGTTGAAAACAGGATCACCCCGGAACAGATGCTCGGTATCATGCTCTACGCATCCGGCAGGGAATACGGCGGGAGGTCCTTCTTTTCATTGCTCCCCGTCTCGGGATGGAAGGGCTCGCTCGCGAAGCGCATGACCAGGCCTGAAACCGCCTTCAGGGTATGGGCCAAGACCGGGTCCGTCAACTACGCGGACGGCCTTGCGGGATACCTGAACGCGAGGTCCGGGAAGAAATTCGCGTTCGCCGTTTTTATAACCGACTATGACGCCAGGAGGGAATACGATTCCGACCCGCACAGGCGCGACAAGAAATCTACCGGGAGGGCCTACGCCTGGACCGACCGCGCGAGGAAGAAAATCGATTCGCTCGTGTCTTCATGGATCGCGGACAACTGATTTTGATGCATGCATCAATCATAACGCGCATTCCAGTATGTCCATCCCCACCAGCAGCTCCGACCCCACGACCCTGAATCCCGCGGATTCGTAGGCCCCGTGTGACGCGCTGTTGCCTTCGCCCGTCCCCACGGTGATTCTCGAATAGCCCTCCCGGGCGGCCCGCTTTTTTGAAAGCGACAGGAGCTCCTTCCCGATACCGATTTTTTGAAATTCGGGGAGCACCGCGAACGAGTGGATGAAATAAGAATCACCGCCTCCGAGCCACGGGTTGAAAAAGGAATCATACGCCCTTTCCCATCGCGGGTCCAGGTCGTAAACCGAGTAATCGTGCCTCTCTGCGGGGAATATGAAAATCATGCCCGCGATCCTGCCGCTGGATTCCGCGATGATGGAGTTTCCCGGCCTGGCGTGGCCGATGCCTGATAGCAGCATTTTATCTATGACTTCATCCTGGGTCATCCCTGATTCTATCAGGTCCGACAGGCTGAAGATGGCGTCGGAATTGGCCCGGCGCATGAGGTCCGCTATCCTGCGGGAATCGCCCGGAAGTCCCCTCCTGTAGGAAGCGGCCGTGTTCATCCCGACGGTCATTGTTTCGTCCGTGCCGGATGATTTTCATGGACGGTTTTTATCATGCTCCCCCGCTCAGTCCGCGTCTTTCCCCGGCCCGATTTTCCCGGTCAGGATATAAGCGTAAAGATAGAACCGGGAACACGGTCAGCAGCAGGACGGACCTTCTCCCCGCGGGGTCCATCGCCGTCCAGGCCAGCAGGAACGTCCACCCGAGCATCAGCGATGCCCCGATCCTGGACGCGTAGATGTAGCCCCCCTCCGGGATATATTCCCCGATGCCGAACGCCGCCCTGGCTGCGTTCGGTGAAACGAGCAGCACGCACGCCGCGAGATCCGCTGCGACCCCGATCCAGCAGCAGGCCCTTATGAACGCCAGTTTCCGTTTCATGACATGGTCCATCAGTTTCCCCCCTTTCCTTTTTTCCGCATGAAAAGCAGGGAGATGTAGGCGATGATGATGACGAGGCAGACCGCCCAGATTATAAGCTCCTCGGGATTGAAACCGAAAAACGGATAGCCAAGGAAAAGCCTTATCGAATAAAAGCCCGCGATGAAGACGATTATCGATTTCGCGAAGATGCCGTCCGTCCCCATCCATGCCATTACAACCGACATGACGGCGAAATAGAGGATGGTGAAGATGATTATCACGTTTAAGATCTGTATGACGCCGATATTTAACATCGAAAGCTTCGGCAGCTCCTCGCCCCAGTTCAATAGCTTCCAGAAGAGCATGTGGAACACGGCAAGCGCCAGGTTGATTGCCGCTCCAGAATAGAGTATCGCCTTTTTCATTTATCTCCGCCTCCGTTTTTTGTTTTTGATTTGTAGGCGTCCAGCCTGTTCGAGAGCGAGCCCGCGTGCAGTTCGAACAGGTGGTTGTCGTAATCGTAGAAGTACAGGGACTTCCCCTCGCCGGGGACGCGTTTCCTGCCGGGCTTCACTTCAAGCCCGAGTCCGAGGATTTTTTCCATGCACGCATCGAGTTCGGATTCCGGTATGCTGAAGGCCACGTGGTCGTAGGTTTTTTCCCGGCCGGCCCCCCTTCCATCAGCGCGATCCAGAGACCGCCCGCCAGGAGGAATTTTTCCCTGGAGACGGAATGCGCGTCGTCCCCGCTCGAGTATATTTCCTCCGCCCCGAAAACCGTCCTGAACATTTCGGATGTTTTTTCGAGGTCCCTCACCGTGAAGGTTATGTGACTGATTCCTTTTATCATGCGTTTCACCTGCGCCGAAGCGCCAGTTTTTCCATGCATTGAAGGATCGTGAAAAGAGGTTTTATTTCAAGAACAATTTTCCGCTTCCGGCCGGTATTGATCTTGACCAGGGGTTATTGATATGTTAGAAAATGGCCATGAATAAAAAAACCGGAATCTTTATGATAATCCCGGTCTGCCTTTTTCTTGCGGCGGTATTTTCAATCAGCCGGACCGGGCTCGGCGCGTCCGATAAAATTTCAATCGCCGTCCAGCCTCTCGGGCCGGTGGATGCCGATGCGCTCGACGCGGTGAAGAACGGCATCCTGTCCGCGTACAGGGTCCGGGTGGAGGTCCGCACGCCGCTCCCTCTTCCGCGACCGGCCTATTATGATAAGGCAAAAAGGTACCGCGCTGAAAAACTGCTTGATTTCCTCGAGTCCCTGGACGGCTGCGATAAGATCATCGGGCTGACGTCCGCTGACATTTCCACGACCAAGGGGAGCATACCGGACTGGGGGATATTCGGGCTCGGGACTATGGGCGGCCGCGCGTGCGTTGTATCGACGTTCCGGCTGGGAAGGGGGAACGTTCCGCGCGGTCATTTCCTGGCCAGGCTGGTAAAGGTGGCGAACCACGAGCTCGGCCACACGTTCGGCCTGGACCACTGCCCTGTAAAGGGGTGCCTGATGGAGGACGCGAAGGGCACGATAAGGACGGTCGACGGCGAGAGCGGAGCGCCCTGCGCCGGGTGCCGGAAAAAAATCAAAGGGATCATAATCGAAGGCCCGCGTTGACGGCTGCCGCGGTTTTTTATCCGTCAGTCCCCGCCTATCCTTTTCCTCACCTTTTTCCAGGTGTCTGTAATCAGGAACGATTCGTCCATGTATCCGATCATCTGGACGAACCTGGCCATCGGCACGGAGAATGTGAGCGCGTTCGCCGGCACGCAGGGACGGGCCGAGGGGTCGAACATTCCTATTACGGCGCGCGGCCTGGCCGAGTCCTTTTCGAGGTACGGGTAGTAAATGATCGAGCCGCATCCCGCGCCGAAAGGGGTGAAGGTGCCGTTGGGCTCGGTCTGGTCGAAGTTCGCGAGGGTGAAGAGCCCGGACAGGACGTCCGGCGCGGCGAAGAATATGACCGCGTCGGGTTCGTCGGTTTCGACGAGTTTGTCCCAGCGCTTGAACACGATGTTTCTGCCGTCGGCAGGGAGGCGCTTCTGGCTTTCCCTTATCTCGCGCACCATTTCAGGCGTCCTGATATACCGCTCCCCCTCCAGTTTTCCGGGGATGCCGCACGAGAGGAAGTAATCGAAATCCGGCATCGCTTCGGCTGAATAGCCCAGGTATCTTTTCGCTCCCCCGCAGCCCAGCGCGTCCGCGCCGTACGACAGGGAGGCGCCCTTCCTTACGCGTGCGAGCTCGCATACCAGGCAGCTCCACCCTTCGGACTTCTTCATTTTTTCCGCGGTTCCGCGGTCGTCTCCGTAGTAGAAGATTACCGGCAGCTCCGCCATGCCGAAATATTTTTCCCAGCGGTCAAGGAACTCTTCCTTTATTTTCATATCCATGCCCACCGGATAACGCCCCCGCATAATTATGTCCATAATAAAATGATTTATTTGAGGATGGTCCGAAGGGATTGTTTATAATGAAGAAAATGATATAAAAATTGAATTTCAACTCTACTATTGAGGGAAAAGCCTGCTTGATTGATGGCGATTAGCTGAAGAAATATGTAAATTTTGAATTTTATTTTAAATTTAGTCTTATAATTATATTTTTAATATTATTTTTAATTAATAATATTACATATAATAAAAAATTTGAATGATTTTTATATTTATTAAAGAAAATATATCGACATATTACAGCACTTACTGGAATATATAATCTTAAAATTCCCAATTAACTATTAATTTTGCATAGCTCGAAAATATGTATAATTATTAATTGTGCTTGTGCAAAATTTAAATATGTATATAAAAATATATTCATCACATATGTAGACAGGCAGGCAATATGGACAGGGTGCTTTTATTAAACTCGTTTTCGGTTGGCTCATTCATAGGCTTCGTGTTTTTTATGATGGTGGGGTTTTTCCTGCTTTCCGTAAAAAACAAATCAAAAGCAACAATGCATCTCGGCATTTCATACGTCTTAATGGGCGTATTCAATTTCGGATACATTATATCCTCGAGCATATACCACCCGCTCGCGGCCTACCACAGGTGGCTGACCGTCCTTACGATATTGCTGAGCGAGACGCATTTTTTCATATTTTATTTTTATTTTCCAGATGAGCGCAATCCCAGGGCCGCGAAGGGTTTTTTAATCGGCAGTTATTCCGTGGCGATCATTGCCTCGATCGTGTTTTTCATCAAGACGCTTAAAGCCGAAAAGGTGTTCCTGTTCAGGGGCCATTACTGGGACTTCAACGCGGACGAGATCAGCAAGATCATAGGCCTTATAATAATATCGTATATCATAGTCGCCTTTATGCTTGCGATGTGGCGTTTCATCATAACAAAGGGCAAGGGGAAATTCATCCTGCTTTTATTAATCTTTGTATTCATGACCGGGACCACGGTCCCGGCGGTCATAAATACCCTGAGCAGGGACGGCCTTGTAAGCAGGGACGTGTTCCAGAATTCATGGGTGCTCTTCAACGTGGCCGGATTCATGCTTTATCTCATCGTTTACCTCAACAACACAACAGACAGGATCTCTATCCTTGGCAAGCTGATCGGCGTGAGCATGGTTACCTTCCTGGGCCTGCTCCAGATCCTGAGCTACTATACCCTTAAGGAAAAGGACGAGGCCTTCGATGATGTTCACAGGAAATCCGTGGAATTCACTATCCACAGCAACAGGCCCGACAGGGGCGTGAAGTACTACACGGTCTACCAGAGGAACAGGGCCGCGTTTGAAAATAAATACGGCGACACCGGGATCGATTTCGGCGGCCTGGGCCAGGAATTCGAAAACGCGTACCTCTGGCAGAAGATCAGGCGGCTTGACCGCAACGATTTCGGGAAAAAGCTCGAAGCCGAAATGGCGAAGACCGGTGAATATTTTTCCGGTTACAGGGCGCTGATCACCTCGTATTCCGGGATGGTCCCGGAAAATGAAAAGGACCCCGGGAAAAAACTGCTGGAATACGTCGATTCGGCCAAAAACGATATGGCATACGGTTCAGCCAAGATAGGACAGATGCCGGACAATAATTTCAAGAAATCGCTCATCGCGTTCCTTTCGAAGGGGAGCGGCAGGATGAAGATTTTTTACGGGCCCATACTCGAGCGCCTGCAGAAGGACGGTTCCGAGGAGGCCGGGCTCAAGGGAGAGGTGCTGAAGTATTTCACCCCCATGGACGTGCCCGGGACAAGGCTTTACAGGAAAACAGGAAACGGCCTGGTCCACTATGTGGCCTACATGCAGGCGGACCTGGCGGCCGGAAGGGTGCATGAAGTGGGCTTTACATACAGGGAATACAGGGACTACATCCATCCTTCAGTTGTGAAGTATATAATCATGGTGTTCGCGGTGCTGATAATAATAAGGTTCGGGTTCCTGCTGTTCTATCGCGGGATCCTGATTAATCCCCTCAGGCTGCTCACCGGTGGCGTGAAGGAGGTCGACAGCGCCAACCTTGACATATCGATACCTGTCAAATCGGAGGACGAAATCGGCAACATCACCAGGTCCTTCAACAAGATGGTCGGCACGATAAAGAGCATGGTCGAGACCATATCCGGCAGCTCCCTTGAGGTCAAGAACGTCAGCTCGGACCTCAACCAGGCGTCGGTCAGGCTTTCGAATATCGCGAGCGAGCTAGCCTCGATAGTCGAGCAGACCGCGGCCGCGTACGAGGAGATGTCCGGGTCTTTCGAGAACAACATGGCGGACATCAAGTCCCAGCTCGAAAGCTCCGACTTCGTCAAGAACGACATCACCGAGATCAACGTCAACAGCGGTCAGCTGTCACAGAGGATAAGCATGCTCACGGACAGCATAAACAGCGTGATAAGCCAGGTCGAGACCGGCGAGACGACCATGAACAAATCGGTCAAGGCGATCGAGGACCTCGCGAAATACCTGAAGGACATCGAGTCGACGATCAATTCCATAAACGAGGTCGCGGACAAGATCAACCTCCTGGCGCTGAACGCGGCCATCGAGGCGGCCCGCGCGGGCGAGGCGGGGAAGGGCTTCTCCGTGGTCGCGGACGAGGTCAACAAGCTCGCCGACCAGACCACGACCCTAGTCAAGGACATCCAGGGCAGCATAGTCCAGCACGCCAACCGGATCACCGGCGAGCTGGACTTCATCAGCAGCACTTCCGGCGTGTTCAAGGACGTCAGGCTGAAGATTATGGAAACGAGGGAGGTGCTGTCCGAGACCATACATTTCACGGACGACCTCACCAGGATGAACAGCGAAATCCAGAACAAGATAAACAGGCTGAGCGAGGTGTCCAATAGCATCTACAACTTTTCGATAGAGCAGAAGAACGTGATCGACGAGCTCACCAAGGCGATAAACAACATAAGCGAGATATCGCAGGAGACCCTCGAGAACTCGCAGATGGTCATGAGCTATTCCAGGATCATCGACCTGAGCGCGAACGACCTCGCCGACAACGTCCTGTCGTTCAAGAAGGCAGGGAAGTAGCTTTTCTCCAAGTGGTTTTTCCTTTTATTAAACGGGAAATACTTTTAATAACTCAAGATTTATACGCTGAACAGCGTTTGCTTTTCGACAATGAGGATTGTCGGGCTAAGCTGAAGGGGGGATTTATAACTAAATCCCCCCTTAGTTCCGCTCTGGGCAGCACGCTTTTTCGGGTCGACGTTATTTGCACATCCTGTTTTGAACATGCCCCCTTCTTGCTGGCTTCGGCTCCGCTCAGCCAGCGGTAACGTAGTTGTCGATCATTCTCGCTTGTTGAGCACCCGCATGGCTGTTTAACCTCACCCTGTCGTTTCGAGCGGAGCGAGAAATCCTTCCCGATGCATATGGTCAAGATTTCTCAGTCGCTTCCCTCCTTCGAAATGACAGAGGCGGAGCGGGTCCTTCAATGACAGCGTGAGAGAACAAGTCCCGCGAGGGGATGGCAAAAAGGCGGCCCATAGTGGCGGACTCTTATCGGATCATCCTGTTCCGAGTCCGCAGGGGCGCATCCTGCGCCCGCCCGCGAAGGACAGAATGCTATAGTGCGGCGTTTAGCCGCGCCGAGAACGGCGGCTTTTCGCCCGTAACTCAGTCGCTCACGGCCATCTGCCGAACAGGACGTTCCAATGCCGACGACCGACAGGAGGTCGGAAAAGGCGTCGGCCCTGGCCTTCGCGACATTCAACCATCCTGGTCGGAACCTCGCACGCATTGCGTGACTCGGCTCAAACAGACGGGCTTGTTTGGTTTGTCCGCCTCTGGCGGACAGTTTGATGCTTCCGTCATACATACATTGAAAACAATTAATCATCCATTCATCCATACTTATTAGGTTCCACAGCATGTCATACTTGCGTTGTCCAGTGCCTCAAATTTTCCCTCCCCGGAGAATAAAAAAAACTTTACACGGCAAACGGCATCGCCGGTTATATTATCAGCGGCATGTTCATCATGGCCGGAAAATCCGGATGAGGGGGAAATGATCATGAACCTGTTTGACGCTGACATCGCTTTAAAAGAGCTTGAAGACTGCCGGTTTTCCGGAACGGTCTCCGACAACTGGTCCGTGAACGGCAACCCGAACGGGGGATACCTGATGGCGATGATCGCGAACGCCATGATGAAGAAGAGCGATAAAAAGGCGACGCCGATACTCACCGCGAACTACATTTCCCGCTGCGTTCCGGGCGAAGCGGAGATCACCGTTTCCGAAATCGCAGTCTCCGGACAGTTCACGCGCCTGGAGGGAAGGCTGTTCCAGGAAGGGAAGGAGAAGATCAGGGCCTTCGGGACGTTCGCGCTTGAAAAGAACGACTGCGCCATCGAGAGGTATGAGACCGGCGCGCCCGACCTCGCGCCTTTTGAAAAGTGCGTAAAAATGCCGCCGCTTCCCAAATACACTCTCTTCCACAATCTCGACCTCAGGCTCGACCCGTCCTGCGCGGGATGGATGACCGGCAAGACGGCCGACATATCCGAGAACAGGGGCTATTACGGCTTCACGGACGGCAGCGCGCCAGATCTGCTTTCCCTTTTCCTTATCATCGACGCGATGCCGCCGGCCGCATTCGCCACGCAGGGAATAACGGCATGGGTCCCCACAATCGAGCTTTCGGTCAATATCAGGAACATCCCGCGGACGGACAGGCTCAGGTGCAGCCTCAGGACCCGCTTCATAACCTGCGGGCTGCTTGAGGCCGACGGCGAGGTCTGGGACGAAGACGGAAACCTTGCCGCGATATCGAGGCAGATAGCCCAGTTCAGGAAGGCCTAGGTATGTCTGAATGTTATCGTCTTTCCGAACGAGAATGCGTTCACTTGCCTGTGAAGATTTATCGGCAATGAACATTGTCAGGCTAAGCTGAAGGGGGGATTTATAACTAAATCCCCCCTTACACCCCCCTTAGTTCCGCTCAGCGCAGCACGCTTTTTCGACGTCCTGTCGGCGTGCTGCACTAGCAAATCCGTTTGCGTCGCGCGGCTCAGGCCATGGATGGCCTAGTGCCGTGAAGGACAGGATGTCCGAGAACGGCCGGCTGACTTTATCTATCAGACATTCTTCCTTCGGCGCCTGCGGAACTCGGACAAAGCTGGGAAGACTCAAACAGTCCTCGGCGAACATTGTCGTAATTTTGTATGATATGTATTTGATGAAATTTTAAAAACTTGCGCTGACAGGACGTTTCAATAAGAGTCCGCCACTAGTGCATCCTTGCACGTCGGCTCCGCTCAGCCAGTAAAATAATATGAGTGTTTACATCAGACGTCAGCCGGGTTGCTTTGCTCGTTGAGCGCCTGAACCGCGGAAACACTGCAAAAAAAAGCCGGGACGCGGCCGTCCCGGCTGTAAAACACTGTTATTCGGGTTTTTATAAAAAGACGTCAGTCTTCCAGGGTCGCGAGGTAGTCGGCCCACTTGACGTACCAGTCCTCCGGGTGCTTGCCGAACTTCGGGTTTTTGTAGTTGTCCCTGTCGTACCAGAATATTTCCATTCCGGTGATGTCGTAATGGTCGACGTTTTCGAACACGCCGGAGTAGTTCCAGACGCCTTTCGCGGGCTTTGCCACGCCGTCCCAGTCGACGATGGAGTCCCTCTTCCCGGCATATCCGTCCGGGTAGAGGAACGGCCCCTTCTGGGAGATCGTGTTCACCACGCCGTCGTTGTCCCACCAGGTGCTGTCGATTTTCACGCGCGCGCTCAGCGGCATGTTGTAGAACTCGTAGTCCTTCGCGGCCCAGGGCCCGTGGTAGCGGGCATCGTTGCAGGTGTACGAGCCCATTATCGGCGAAGTGATGAAGAAGAGGGCGCATGAGTTCGCGTCCGCCAGCTCGTGCCTTTCCCAGTTGTCGAGCGCGTACGGCAGGGAAGCCGGATGTGTCGAACAGTCCGCGTACGAGAAGTAGTAGATGTTTTTCTGCGCGAAGACCTTCGTGTTCATCTCGATGGCGCCGTCGGGGCTGATGTCCCAGACGCAGATGTCCTTCCTGTCGCCCGCGAGAAATAATTTAACCTTCGGCCATGTGCGGTCCCAGTACTGTTTGTATGTTTCGTCCGGGCCTATGGACGTAAAGCCGAACTGCTGGAGCTTGAAGTCGTAAAAGTTGAAGAAGGTCCTGTCCGGGTCGGAGCCGAAAAGGGCCGTGAGCCCGATGACGAGCTCCTCCACGAACGGCATCATCTTGACGACCCCGTCCGCCAGGGTGGTGCCGTTGTTCGTCCCGGCCATGGTCGTGATGCTCTGGACAAGGTTTTTCGTACCACTTTCGCCCTTGAAGAGGTCGGAAATGTCCGAGGCGTACGCCGAGTTGCCTTTAGCGTAATTGGTCTCGTCCGGGTCGCCGTTTTCAAGGAGCTGTGCGAAAAGCCTCGCGGTCTGCGCGCCGAAGCTGTGCGTGATTATGTGTATCTTTTTTCGGTTGTCCGTTGTCCCCCAGTCGTCGCCGGTTTCATTGAACAGTCCCTTGCCGGTGAAGTCCTTGCCATACCTGTCGTGCCTGTTGGCTATGGAATGGTACAGGCCGTAATCGGTCTTTTTTCCCTTGAGCTGCGCGTAAAGCTCGCAGGCCCTGTCCCAGCTGCTCGAGAAAGGCCCGACCACCGCGGTATGGCATTCATGTCCTGATTTTTTGATTATTTCCTGGAGGTCGTCGTATCCCCCCCAGTGGTAGTGGCCTTTCGGGCCTCCGACCTCGTCCCTTCCCCAGCCGTTGAAGCCGTGGAGCAGAATTACCGGGTAACTGTTTTTAATGCCCCCGCTGGAGCCGCCGTTGTCAGCGATGAAAAAACACCCGCTCATGGCCGCGGAGAATGAAAATAAAACGAAATAGAGAAATGCCGAGAACTTTCTTCCCGTGAATCCCATAAATCCCCCTCCTGTTTTTATATGTATTTGTGTCCGTCCGGACGTTTTTTTATTGCTAACATATCATCCCCCCGGCAAAGCAGGCAACCCCGGATCACACAGTTTTTACCTGTGGAAAACCTCAGGTTTTTTGGTTTTTTGGCGTTTTTTTTATGGACTTTTTGCCGTTTTTGACGTTTTATTTCATAAAAAAAGAAATGGACGGGGGCGGATGCAGAAACGTGAAGCGTACAGGATAGTCATTGCCGACGACCAGTCCCTTGTAAGGGAGGGGATCGCGGCGATCATAAACTCGTCGAAGGACTTCGCAGTGGTCGGACAGGCAGAGAGCGGCGATTCCATGCTCGAACTGATCGATGAAACCGGCTGCGACCTGGCCCTCTGCGACCTCGTGATGCCGGGCATGGACGGCCTGAAGGTCCTGAAGGCCGTGAAGAAGAAATACCCCGCGATGAAGGTCGTTATCATAACAATGAACGCGGACAGGGGCCTTTTCAACGAGGCGGTCGGCCTCGGCGCGGACGGGTACGCGCTGAAGGACGATTCGTCTGAAACTGTCCTGGCCCTGCTCAGGGGGGTGATGGAAGGGAACAGGTGCTTTTCGCCCAGGATCCAGACCATGCTCGTGCGGAGCTACGGCAGCGAGCAGTCGCCGGCCGGCCTGCTTACCGACCGCGAGTACCAGGTGTTCAGGCTCGTCGCGGGCGCGTTTTCCAACAGGGAGATCGCGGACAGGCTCGGCATCTCACTCAGCACGGTCGAGTTTCACAAGAAGAACATCAAGGACAAGCTGAACGCCAGGAACACGGCCGACCTCCTGAACATAGCGCATAAATACGACGTCATCTGAAGCGGAACAATGGAATACGCAAGATTCACATATTTTTCGGTAAACAGCATATCGATAGTCCTTCTTCTCGGGGTCGTCCTCGCGTATTTCCTGTCCCGGAGGAACAAGACCGCGGCGGGATGGCTGATAACCGGCTTCTTCGGCGGCGTCATGGTCACCTTCATGTACCTGTCGTGGGTCTACTGCGCCCTTCGCCGCGCCGGCCCGGCGTTCGAATACTTCCATTTCATCGCGCTGTGCGCGTCTTCCGTCTGCCTTCTGCAGATACCGTATTATTTTCCCGAGCCTTCCCGGAAGCTCGAGTCCAGGATCGTTCTCGCGATTTCAGTTGCGCTCCACGTCTACGCGCTGGCCTACGTAAAGTCCGCGTACCAGGACTTCCCCGTCCAGAATTTCGAGAACCATTCCATGGTGTATTCGATAGTAAGGATAGAGAAAGTCAACCTGGTGCTCGTCCTTGATTATGTCGCGGCCATGGTCTTATTTATAAGGAAGACGTTCGATATGTCGGGACATGAAGGCATGGGGGGAGTCGCCTCGCCTTCCGGCGTGAAGGGGCCTGCCGGGATCGCACGGTTTTTATTCCGCGCCGTTGCCGGGACCGCGCTGAAGTTCATCACGCCGCGCACCGACGCGGGGGCCGCATACAGGAACATGTCGGTCCTGCTGCTCTTTTCGCTCGTAATATGGATCATCCTTTCGCTGGCAAACCGCGGCGACGTGAAGTACTCGACGTTTTCGCTCGCGACGAACACGGGCATTCTGCTGATAGCGAACCTTTTCGTGATCACCTACATCAACCGCTCGGGCGGGCGCACCAGGTTCATGACGAAGATAATCGGGATATCCTTCGTGTTCCTGCTCGCGGTGATAAGCAACATCGGATACATCACCCTCGGCCAGAAGGAGAGGTCCTACGACGAGCTCAGGCTTACCGAGACCTTTTACGCGAGAAGAAGCATCGCCGCGGGAAGGCCGTTCGACATCGCGGGCACTGCGCTCGCGGTGATTTCATGTCCCATGGACAACGATCCCGCCAGGCCGGAGGATTTCAGCGTTGCGTACATGCGGCCGGGCGGCCCGGACCTGAAGGCGTACCTTGAAGACGAGGCCAGGCACAGGTCGGAGATAAGGAAGCATCAGTCCGAAAAAAACCTGGCCCTCTACCTGCTCGGATGGGGAAGGCACGCGTCCGCTGCGATTACCGGCACGTTCGCGGGACGGACGAAATACAGCTACACCGGGATGTACAGGGAATACCCGGAGCGCTATGTCCTCTATGATTTCGCGCACAAAGGCAAATTGTACAGGGTGGCGTTCAGCTACCTTGAATACAGGAACTACATGCACGCGTCCGCGTCCGTTTTCATCTGGATAGTACTGATATCCTCCGCGGCCGTCATGGCGGGGTTCCCGCTGGTGTTCCACGTCAACCTGACGCGCCCGCTGAACGCGCTCCTCGCGGGCGTGGGGAAGATAAACGGGGGCGATACGGCCTCTGCCGTGCCCGTGAAATTCGAGGACGAGATAGGCTTCCTTACGCGCTCGTTCAACCGGATGGCGGAGTCAATAAGAGATCACACGAACCTGCTGGAATTCAAGGTGAGGGAGAGGACCGCGGAGGTGGAGAGGCTGAACGGCCTCAAGAACAGGTTCCTCGCGATAATAGCGCACGATTTGAAGAGCCCGCTGAAGACGCTGGACTTCAGCATTGACTCGCTCGTGAAGGGAAAAAAGAAGGGGCCTTCCGGCGACGAAAACATCGACACCATCAAAAGGACGGTGGATTACATGTTCCGGCTCCTGGACGACCTTTCGGACATAGCGATGATCGAGTCCGGGAGGCTTGATCTCCAGTTCACGGAAAACGATTACGGACCATTCCTGCGGGAAAACATCAGGGCGAAGAGGTTCGCGGCGGAGAGGAAGAACATAGAGATATCCGCGGAAATTCCCGCCGGCCTGCCGAAGATGTTCTTCGACAGGAACAGGATAAACCAGGTGCTGGACAACCTCATCGAGAACGCGATCAGGTACTCGGACGAAAACACGAAGATCACCGTGACGGTCGAACCGCTCGCGAAGTCCGTGATCACCAGGGTGATCGACCGCGGCCGCGGCATACCGGAAGAAGACCTCGACGCCATATTCGAGGAGTACGGGACGTCAAGGAGCGGCAGGAAGCCCTCGGAAAAAAGCACGGGCCTCGGCCTGGCGATAGCGAAGAAGATCATATCCGCGCACCACGGCGACATAGGGGTTGAGAGCAGGGTGGGCGAGGGGTCCGTGTTTTATTTCACCCTGCCGGTTTATGAGGTTTGATGAATTTTTCCGTATGATAACCGCGGTAACGGGGAAAAGCATTCGACAGTGTCTCTGCCGCGTCCTTTTCCCCGCTGGAAAAGATTGCCGGCTTCCGTAAAGCCTTCCTTATTTGGGTCCCGGTCCGGGCGCGGGTCGATGGGGGCCGGTCTCATGATGCTTCTGCTTCTGTTTGGCTTTAAATCTCGTCGATGACCCCGGTCCGG
Source organism: Spirochaetota bacterium (assembly GCA_025457915.1). Lineage (GTDB taxonomy): Bacteria > Spirochaetota > UBA4802 > UBA4802 > UBA5550 > JALOTL01. Next base: position 24,936 of record JALOTL010000036.1, read on the forward strand.
TCTGGACCGCGGTCCTGCCTTTCGGGGTGATGGTCTGCTGTTTTATCCCCGGCCTGATTCCGGGTTTGTTCGACGGAGCGTAAGGCGATGCCGGTGCTGCGGCAGGGTCAGTAGGTCCTCCTTTCGGATTATTGGGAGGAGGGGAATTACTGCCGGCATTTTTGTCGGCTGTCTTTGCTTTACCGAGACTCCAATCCGACATTGAAGAATTGCTTTTTCCGGATGGCGCCGTGCCTATGCTTTTACCTTTGGGACGGACAGTCGCCTTTCCGGCCGCGGAATCCGCCCGTCTTGCATTTTTATTGGCCGGGGTTTTATTTTTCAGATTCTGCTGTTTTATTTCAGCCGCCGATTTATTTCCGCCTAAATTTTTTGGACTTTCAGGCGACGCTTGATCGGCTGTTATGCCGCCTTTGCCCTGTATGTTTACAGGCGCCGGCTGCTGAGGTATTTCCGCCGTTCCTATGGGCTTTTTGGGATAGACCTGTTTTTTAGGGAGTTTGTCCACCTTGTACTTTTTGGAATCCGTTTTTGATTTGAGCTCTCCCTGTTTTTTCCCTGCTTCGTCGGCAAAGCCGTGTGAAACAATGAATAACGCGAAAACCGCCGCGGCCGTCAGGATAGCTGTCTTTTTCATGGCGCCTCCTTTTATTATCAAGCCTGGAAATCCGTCAAATCCCGGACGGACCTGAAGGGACATACGGAAAATAATTTGCCGTCCGGTGGATTGAGTTTGATATGTTGATAATATGATCCAATTTCGCGGGCAAAGTCAACTCTTTTTAAGCGCCGGGACAACAGGAGCTTCGTTGCCGGATAAAAAAAGCCTGGGACTCCGTCCCCGGCTTTGAATCGCATTTTAAGAAAGCCGTTACTTTCCGGCCGCTTTACCTTTCTGTCCCGCCTCGAGGATCTTCGCGATCGTTTCCTCCGGAACTGGTTCCGGCGTGAATTTCCTCACGCTCCTCCGCGTGTTTATCGTATCTATCATTTTTTTCCTCCCGCGTAATTTTTTCCAACGGACCAGCAGTCAGCGAACGGTCCGCCGAGCCTCCAGTATTTCCGCTGGAACATGTCGAAGAGCATCGGCCTGACGGCAGCCAGGTCAATGACGCCGTTTTTCAGCACACTCTCGTCCGCGTACGTGTTCACGGCCCTGCCGACGAAGACGTCGTGGTTCCCGTAGTCGAGAACGTCGAGTAGCCCGCATTCCATGGAAACCGGCGCGTTTTTTATCATCGGCGCGGTCTTGAGCGGCCCGAACTCGACCTCGAAGACCGAAGACTTGTCGGTCTGCTTTCCGGACGCGAGGCCCGCGTAATCGGTCTCAACGACCATGCCGTCGGACGGGAAGTTGACGCTGAACGTCCGGTTTTCCCTTATTCCCCTGTTGGTGTAGTGGGACCTGTTCACGCCGAGCGAGATCGTTTCGAGGGTGAAGATGCCGACGTGCGCGATTGTTATGAAGTTCGCCCTGCCGTCCACCATGGCGCCGACAAGCACGACCGGCATTGGATAGAGGGCGTTTACCGGCCCGATGTTTTTTTTCATATGCTCCCCTGGATAATTACATTTTGTTTGCGCATACAATTATACATTGCTTTTTTAAATGCTGTTCCCGTCATTTGCCAGTGCCGAGTTTCGCGGCCGTTTCGTCGAGCATCCGGGTGAGCCTTTCGCCCTGCGTCTGCCCCAGCACGGACGAGTAGCGCTCGTGAAGATTTTTCCAGCACCCGATGATGGTTTTCTGGATGGCCTTTCCGCTTTCAGTCGGGTAGACGAGGGTGGGCCTGCCGTCGCTCTCCCGGCTGACGTATCCCCTGGATTCGACCAGGTCGATCAGCCTGGTCACGGTCGAAGGGGCGAGATTGAGCTCCCTGGACAGTTCCTTCGGGGTGATCCCGGGATTGCCGTTCACCAGCATCACCAGGAACGCGTGGGTCGGGGACATCCCCAGCCGCCCGAATTCCTCCTCCGCCATCACCGTTATTGCCCTGGCAAGGGTATTTGCGGTGAAGAACAGGCAGCAATGGAGCTGTTCGGGTTTGATTTTGCACTCGTCGTTTTTCATATTGTTTGTACATACAATAATAATGATACGCCGGCGCTTCGGCAAGGGTTTTTTTGTAAAAATATTTATTTTTTTTCACCACTGCCGTGGCGGGGGTCATTGTCAGGGAATGATAGCGGTACTGTCGGATTTTTTTCCCACTCGCGTGGTAAGATTGCGTTGTGTACTTTTTTGACATCTGGTCAGCACGCAAAACTATGGCATCTGACGACCATGGATGGTCTAATGTCGAGCGAGGCAAGATGCCGAAAGCGAGACCATGTCAGTCGCCCTGAGCAGGGACTGGGTTCATTAAGGGGGGATTTATAACTAAATCCCCCCTTACACCCCTCTTAGTTCCGCTCTGGCGCGGGGCCTGACTTAATCAATCAAACATTTATTATAGGCGGTCTGCGGAACTTGCCCGGAAATACCGGGCTCAGACAGTCCTCGACCGCATCCCAATTCGCTCATCCTTTCAGGATAAGCTCAATCATTGTTGGTGATTCAATAATTTTTTGGGATGTTACAAATCAAACCGTCCGCCTTCGGCGGACATAACCATTGGGCGACCTGTCCGAAGTCGAACTCCGCGAAACGGATTCGACGAGTTTCGCCCACAGGCGCCGCTCTCGGACTTCCTGTCCTTCGCGGCACTATGCCATCCTTGGCATGAGTCTCACGATTGAGCGGTGCGACCAACAGGAAGTTGGGAGTGCAGGCGAAGACAGGATGTCGAAAGCCTGCCCCTTTTCTTTCGCCCATTTCTTTTGGAGCATGCAAAAGAAATGGGCAATTGAGCCCAGACCCGGCTTTGGGTCGATTCTTCTCCTGCGAAGGGGGAAAGATGTTTGACGGTCATTCGACCGTTATCTCCTCCGCCTTCCGGCCCTGGATTTGGGCTGGCCCGCGGGTTTGTCCTGTTTTTCGCGGACTTTTTCATTCTGCCTTTCGGATTTATCGCGCTGTACGCCTTCGGCATTTTTTTCCCTTGTCCTGCGCTCGTCCGGGCGGACGGCATCAGGCTTTCCGCGCGCGTCCCTCCTGACAGCCGGGCCCTGTTTCACCGGCCTCCTGGCGCCGTCGTAGTGCTGTCTCGCCTTTTCGCGGTCGCCCTTCGCGTCGTACACCTTGCCGATGCCGTACCCGGCCCTCCGGTAGGTATAGGTCTTTCTCGCGCCCAGCTTCTCCATCGTCTGCCTGGCGCGCGAGTAGAACTTTTCCGCGCCGGCGGTATCGCCCTTCGCAAGGCGGGCCCTTGCTATGTTGTTCTGGACCGCGGCGTAGGAGTACGAGTCCCGCCGCCCGATCTTTTCCATCGCCGTCCCGGCCTGCAGGAAATGCTTTTCAGCGGCCTCGTAGTTTTTCCTGGCAAGAAACGCGCCGCCCATGCTGTTCAGGAGGACCGCGTATTCTATCGTGCGCACGCGTCCCCTCTTCTCAAGACAGGTGCGCGCCTTTACGAAGTACGGCTCCGCGGCCTCGTAGCGGCCGTAATAGACGCACGCGATCCCTGCCCTGTTCGCCGGGGCGAAGTAAAGCGGATCGAGCTCCGAGGCGCGCGAGTAGTACGCTATCGCGGCGTCAGGGTCGGCATACTCCGCCTCCAGGCCCCTCGAGTACAGCTCGTAAGCCTCATACGACGCGCCGTCGCCCTTTATCGCGAGGTAAAGGTCGTCGTCCCGGACCTTCACCGGGTCGATGTCGTTTATTTCGATCTTTTCCGTTTCCTTCATCAGGCGGATCACCACCTCGTCCTGCACCCTGAAGAGGTCCTTCACCCGTCCGTCTATCTTGATCGATTTATCCACCTGTCCGGTATCAACCCTTATCAGCTTCGCGATCACCCGGATCTGGTCCCCGTAAACCGTGTAGCTCCCGGTGAATATCACGTTCGCGCCCGTGAGCTCGCCCGCCTTTACCGCGGTCTCCTCGCTGATTAGCCCGGTCTGGCCGAGCTCCATCTCCCTGAGTGCGGACCTCCTGTCGTCCTCGGAGACCACCACTATGCCGCTTATCCTGTTCAGGTCCGCGGCCACCGTGTCCGTCATCCCGGCCGACACCCATGAAAAGGCCGCGTCGCCATCGTTTTTGAATGGGGTGACCAGGACGGCCATTTTGTCCGCGAACAACGGGATTGCCGCAAGCATGGTCATGGCGTTTATGATGAGCGCGAGGATTATTTTCTTTTTCATAAATGAGACTTCCAGGGGATTTTTTTTATTATAAGAGGAGGGTGATAGGGGTTTGTCAATATAGTTTTTCCGCTGCCGACGGAAGAGTGTAAATAATAGGCGCCGATTCGAATCAGCGCCTATTGATGGTATCGCGGCTTCATTTTGATATTTTAAAACGTCCGCAGGGGCGCATCCTGCGCCGGCCCGCGTAGGACAGGATGCTATAGTGCGGCGTTTAGCCGCGCCGAGAGTGGCGACCTTCGCGACATTCGACCATCCTGGTCGGAACCTCGCGTGCTTTGCACGACTCGACTTCAGACAGACGCCCGAAGGGTGTGTCCGCTTATCAGCGGACGTTTTAAAATATTCGCAATTATAGCCTGAAAAATTATCAACAAAGTCGGCCGAGGACTGTTTGAGTTTTCCTATCGTTGTCCGAGTTCCGCAGGCCCCGAGGGAATAATGTCTGAAAGATAAAGTCAGGCCGCTCTCGGACGTCCTGTCCTCCGCGGCATTAGGGCATCCTTGCCCAAAGCACCGCGCTGACGCACACGGATGTGCTAATGCCAGCGTGTGCACGGATGCACAGGAGCTGGCCAATGAGCGGAACTAAGAGGGGTGTAAGGGGGGATTTAGTTATAAATCCCCCCTTAATGTGCCCGACCTTGCTCAAGGCGATGAGGCAATTAATGCCCCGGGAGGGGGCATTAATTATATAAAAAACATCCTTCCCGGAGGGAGGAATAATGCTCAACAGCGTAAATTTCCAGGGAGCTCCGGGGAACCCCCTGGAGAATCCTTATATGGCAACCTTCTTCAGCACCGCCGCTGTCGCCGCAATGGCAAGGGGAAGGGCGTCATTGATCACCTCGGCCCACCTGGCCTCGTCCCCGCCCTTGATCCTGTCGTCGATGTTCTTGACCGACATCCCGTGCACTATACCGCAGAACTTTTCGAAGCCCTTTTTGTCGTTCGGGTCGAACTGCGTTTCGAGCTGTTTCAGCAGGGCCTCTGCCTTTTTGTTGAACGACGCCGGGTTGGCGTTTATCATCTGCCTCGCCTTTTTCTCGAAGGGGAAGTGCGTGTCGAACCCGTCCGTGAAGTTCGCGAAGAATATTGCGTAGTTCCCCGCGTGGTGCGGCGCAGTGAGGTCCTGGAGGTAGTGCAGGGCCCATGCGAAGGACTCGAGCCTTTTCGACTTCCCGCCGTACTTCTTGAAGTACTTGCCCGAGTTCGTGATCGCG
>JALOTL010000010.1 GCA_025457915.1 Spirochaetota bacterium
ATCCATGTCACTTTTGAAATTATCGGGTTTCTTTTTTCTATATAGGAAAATTCGATAAAAAGCAAAAAGTTTTTCACATGACCCTGCTGTTAAGAGACATACTGCTTCTTATATGCATCATTGACCGGTCATGTAAAGAAAAAAATTCCAGGCAGAGGCCTGGAAATAGTCCCGTTGAATGTTATGCAATGTCCCCCGTTTTTCGCCGGAGATGGCCGGTGTGCCAGCTCGTGAAGGCGGCCGTCCCGATAATCAATGTATAAGAGTATCGTTCCGAAAATTCCTCCAAGCACCGGTGATGAGACGCGGATATAGATGATGATGCTGATGTCAAGCTCCGGGTGATTGGTCCCGATGAGGGCCCCAATCATGGCCCCTTCGTTCCCGCTGATCCCGTTGGGCCTCGGACTGGTTTTCATCGGAGGCTGTCGGCTTATAAAGAGGCTGGTCTTCAAGTCCTGATCTTTACCCGGCGGCATGAAATCATTGACAGGCCGCCGGGTCCGGTATTCATTCAGCCCATGGCCACGTTTGTAACGCATTTAATCTCGGGGGCGGCCCTCGGCGCGGCCGCCGGCCGCTGGAAGCGCAGGCTGGTCTTCGCGGCGGTCTCCGCTTTTTTATCAGTGCTCCCGGACATCGACGCCGTCGCCTTCAGGCTGGGGATCCCTTACGGCGACCCGATGGGACACAGGGGTTTCGCCCATTCCATTGTTTTCGCGTTGCTGATCGCGGTGGCGGCCGCCCTGGTCATCGACAGGGGATTCGCCGGGTGGAAACGGTTTGCCGCGTCAGCGTCAGTTTTTTTCACGGCCGTGATGATGCACGGCGTGCTGGATGCCATGACTTCAGGCGGCCTGGGCGTGGGCTTCTTTATCCCGTTTTCAATGGAGCGTTATTTCCTTCCCTGGCGCCCCATACCGGTGTCGCCGATCAGTATCAGGGACTTTATTTCCGGCGCGGACGGCGGCGGATTGCTTGATTCGCGCGGCCTGTACATACTCGGGTCCGAGGCCTCAACTGTCATCATTCCCGTGGTGATATTATGCGCAGCAGTATCGGGGCTGCGGTACCTGGCCGCATTTCTTGTACGCAGGAGAAGAGAGCGGATCCGTGGAAATGTACCGGGCTGACAGCGTCATTTCCCGGGTTTGCGGATGGAGTCGTCGTCCCATTTTTTGTATTCCTTGGGGCAGATATCGCTGAATTCCACCGGGAATCCGAACCCGCCGTTGCCGAGCTCGTTTATCATATTTATATCGCATTTGAAGGTTTTTCCTTTTACTTTGTATTTCCCGCCTTTATGAATTTTTCCGCACTCGACGAAGCAGTCCTTCGCAAATTCCTCCCAGGTCCTTTTGTGTTCCGAAGCTTTTTCCGCCGTGGAAATTCCGCCGCCGGGATATACCAGCGCGACGGCGATAAATAAGGCCGGAATCGTAATTCTTTTCATTTCTTCTCCCCTGTAATATAATTTTTTATGAATCGGGTCCGCCGGATAAGCGCTACCTGACCCTGAAGACGGTCACCGGTTCCGTCCTTCCCTTTACCGCGACCGGGCCGAGTTTTTCAGGTTCCGTCCCGCCTGTAATATTTTTTCTTTCCGCGGGCGGTATGCTGTTCCAGGCTTCCCCGGAAACAAGAATCCGGGAGCCGAATTCCTTGTTCAGCTGTTCGATCCGCGACGCGAGGTTGACCGAGTCGCCTATTATAGTGTATTCCCTCCTCGTCTCCGATCCGACGTTTCCCGCCACCACCGTGCCGCTGTGTATCCCGATTCCGATCTCGGTCGGAGGGATGGTTTTTGCCGCGGCTTTTTCATCGATTGCTTCCAGTATGCCGATGGACGCCCTTACCGCATCGAGGCTCTCCGTTCCGGTAGGCTCCGGAACGCCGAACAGGGCCATGAACCCGTCGCCGAGGAACTTGTTGATCAGGCCGCCGTTCAGGTTGATGATGTCCACCATGAATCCGAAAAGGGAGTTCAGATATGATATCACTTCCTCCGGGTCCCTGTTCTGGGAAAAAGACGTGAAATTTCTTATGTCAAGGAACATGATGCATACGCTCCTCGTCTCGCCCTTCAGCTCCGGCTTCATGTCCAGGAGCTTTTCAACCAGGCCCTGCGACACGTACTGTCCGAATATGCCCGTTATGCGGTTCCTTTCCTCCCTTGATTTAAAAAGATTTATCAGCCTCTTTTTGATCTGGTATGCTATGAACGCGGAGACGGCGCCGGAAAGCAATACGAACACGGCTTTCAATACATGGACCGACGGCTCTATGAGAATGGGATCTGAATCCCTGTAAAGGGGACTGAAATATACGTAAAGAGCGATCAGGATGTATTCAACGAATGCGACAAAACCCGTAAACAGGGAGAGCCTGTAATCGAGCCTCAGGATCGACAGGCTTATTATCAGAAAATAAACAAAAGAGGCCGGTGAATAGAAGGCATACATGGGGCCGTAATAGACGTAAAGGGTAAAAATCAATGAAGAGGGGAACGATACCTCCAGGAAGGCGTTCATGTATCTGGACGGCTGCGGGAATTTTTTGTTTTTCCTGATGAACAGATCAATGAATCTGCTGAATATGAATTCATACAGGAAGAATATGAAAAGTATCCCGCCGAACATGAACACGTCCCGTTTATTGCTGAGCGGCTGGGGCAGCTTTTCCGGAAAGAGCAGGCCTGATATCATGATGAAGCATGAGAAAACAAGGGCCACGAGGGCCAGGAACGAGGCCCTGAGCCTTTCGCTTTTCATTATTTCGATTTCGACCTGCCTTTCGAAATCGTCGGAGAACCGGAAAAGATTTTTTAAAAAATTTATCATGGTTTAAAAATCATCCCTCCGGTCCGGGCCGATTTGTCCTCCATTCTCCGCAGATACCATTTCCCGTCGTGTTTTTTAAGAAAAAAATAGTCCCTCCCGGTCCAGGTTTCGGCGGTATTTTTTCCTTCCCTCGTCAGGATGGTTTCCATCGTCGATTTGTATTCGGTCTCCGCCTCCGCGGAACCGGCGTCCTTTTTGACGATTTTTATCCTTAGGCCGGATATCGTCCATTTCATCTCGCCGTTTTTTATGAGCATGGCCCATCCGTCGAGCCTTCCGAGGTCGCCTATGCCGTCTTTCGCCGAGGATTTGATGGATTTGCCGCCGGCTTTTTCAATTTCAGGGTGGAAGTATTTCGGGATGATATTCCACTCGCCCCTGGATGCGCTGTCGTAGACCTGCCTTATGAAGTCTTCAATGTCATCTGCAAGCGCGAAGGGAGCTGTCGCCGCGGCGGCGGCAAGGATAATCACGGTCATTATTTTTTTCATTTGCGGGGCTCCGGGTGTTCGTTTTTTTAATGATCATCGGGTTAATCATAAACGCATTCCGGATATTTTCAATTAATTATTTGGGGTCCCGGTGAAAATATTGAGCAGCCCGGCCTGCGCTGGCGGAAAAGGCCCCCGTGGATCATGCCACCGGCCGGGCCGATGAAAGGTTGTCCATGAGCAGGAAAAGGAGCTCCCTTGATTTTTCAAACAGCCCGTCATCTTTAAAGAACTCCCGGATGTCCTGTACGAATTCGCCAGGGGCGAGGTCGTCCGCGCATCCATCGCTTATCATCAGCAGGCCCTCCCTGGAAAACTCCAGGTGGAACTGGAGGCCGACGGTTTTTTCATTGAACACGAATGCCTGGTTCCCGCATGCCTCGCTCTCCGCGCAGGGGATGGCGCCTTCCGGGACGTCGAAGGTGTCGCCGTGCCAGTGGAACGGAACGAATTTATCCGGGAAGCCCGAAAAGGCCCGCGTTTTCCCGGCCCCGGAAAGGAGCCTTGTTTCAAACCATCCGATTTCCCTTTCGGGATTTCCCCTGACCCCGGCGCCGAGCGCGCAGGCGATGAGCTGCGCCCCGAGGCATATGCCCAGGACCGGTCTTCCCGAAGAAACGGTTTCTTTTATGAATTTTTTTTCATGCGCGAGCCAGGGATATTTTTCCTCTTCATAAACGTTCATCGGCCCGCCCATGATTACGAGCATATCGAAACCGTCCTTCGGGGGCGCGGCTTCCCCCCTGTGTAAAGCGGTCCTGTTTATGATGTTGCCCTTCAGGCCCGCCCATTCCCCGATCAAGCCCTCATTTTCGAATTCCGCGTGAAGAAGCACCTGTATTATCATCGCGGTCCCCCTTTTCCCTGGTTTTTCATTTCATGCCGTCCATCCGGCTCATTTAATAATAGGGCCCGGCATTTATGCAAAACAAATACCGTCTCCGCAGGTAACGCCCGTGTAAAATTGTGATCCCGGCCCGGGGACCTGCATGGCATCCAGGAAACAGGATCCCGGTATTTACGGCGCCAATTAATATTGACAAATAATCCGTTTTCATGGATCCTTTAAAAAAAATCACCATCAGGAGTACGGCATGTTTGATATTAAGAACATACTATATCCCATCAACCTCGATTCAAAGGATTATTCCCTTGTAAAAGATGCGGTCGAGATCGCGAAGTCCATGAAAAGCTCCATCCATATACTGTACGTCAACGACCCCGGTGCTGGCTTCAATCACCCGACCGACCGTGAGGACGCCATAGCACTCATGGTCAGGGAAGCGGTGCCCGCGGATCTGCTGGACTCCGTAAACGTCAGGTATGCCGTTTCAAAAGGCGACCTCGCTAAGGAGGTCTGGGAATACTGCAAAAAAAACGGCATAGATCTCATAGTAACGGGACACAAGCACAGGAACAGGCTCTATACGGTGCTGTTCGATTCGCCGGACCAGAGCATCATAGACGAGGTGCGGATCCCGGCGCTGATACTCCCGAAGTAAAAAACAGGCGGGACGCTTCAATCCCGCAGTCCCATGCCGGTCAGGCGGTATCAGGAAATGTTTTTTAAACTCAATTCAATCAGGTCCATATTGTTCTCAGCGGCCCTGGCCTGTCTGACGGCCGCTTCTCCGTGCTCGGATGCCGCGCCGGCCGATCACCTGCTCGGCGAATACCTCGTTTGCGGCAACAGGTCCGGCGGCGAGGAATTCATCGCGGAGGTCTCATCTTATTACAGCGGCGAATATTCCGCTAAAATCATCGGTACGGTCAGCCGTGAGCTGAAGGGAGTGAGGTCAATCTGCACCTGGTGCGAATCCGGCGAAAACAACAACAGGCCGGTCATCGGGATGACGGTGCTGAAGTTCAGGAAGGGCGGGGCCGGTTTTTCCCTCTGCAGGTACATGGATCTTACCGTCGGCAGGTGGGTTTCGGGCAGGATATACTTCATAGACAGGAGACAGTTCGTCGTGGCGCCTGCGGAAAACCGTCCGCCCGCGGAAATCCTGTCCGGGCTTAAAGAGGCGGCCGCGAAGCTTCCGGCAGACGGCTACAGGTTCATCAGAAGGGGCAGGTGAGGTGGAACGGTATGGCAGGGGAACGGATAACCATCGATTGCGGGAAATGCCTGCTAAGGCCCTGGGCCATGGAGGACATCTTCAGCCTGGTGGAAAACGCGAACAACCGCAGGGTCTCAATGAATTTGAGGGACTGTTTCCCGTACCCGTACGGCATGAATGACGCCAGGTCATGGATAGACCGCGCATCAAGCGAGGAGCCGATGCTCGAATTCGCCATAGTGGCTGACGGCAGGGCCGCCGGCGGAATAGGGGTCCTTCCCGGGACCGACATCTCCAGGCGCTCCGCCGAGGTGGGATACTGGCTCGGTGAAAATTTCTGGGGAAGGGGCATTGCCGCGGAGGCGCTGTCGGGCATGGTCGGGTATTCCACCGGGAAGCTCGGCATGGCCAGGCTTTTCGCCCTTCCCTTCGCGCATAACCTCGCTTCGAGAAGGGTCCTCGAGAAATGCGGTTTCGCCCTCGAGGGCATTTTACGGAAGAGCGCTTTCAAAGACGGGGCTTATTACGACCAGGCCCTTTATTCATTATTGAGGGATTGACCTTCCGATCATTCTCCAGTCTTTTAAAAAAAAAGATAATATCCGGACCGGAATTCAATAATAATTGACAGGATTCACGTTATTTAAAATCTGTTAGTAATTTAAGAAAACGGATATCATAAAATCATGGAGAGCCATATGAACGACAGCGGCATGACGAAAAACAGGGAGCTGGTAAAGTGGGTGGAGGAAATGGCGGCGATGTGCAGGCCTGACAGGGTGTACTGGTGCGACGGCTCCAGGGATGAATACGATTACATCATAAAGATAATGGTGGATTCCGGACTCGCCACGGTTTTAAATAAAGGCAAACGGCAGAATTCATACCTTTTCAGGTCGGACCCCTCGGACGTGGCCAGGGTTGAGGACCGCACTTATATAGCATCAAGGAAAAAGGACGAGGCGGGCCCTACGAACAACTGGATCGACCCGGAAGAGCTCAAGAAAACCATGAAGGGCCTCTATGACGGCTGCATGCGGGGCCGCACGATGTACGTCATACCCTTCAGCATGGGGCCAGTGGGATCGCATATCGCCCAGATAGGGGTGGAGCTGACGGATTCGCCGTATGTCGTGGTCAACATGCATATCATGACCAGGGTCGGCAGTAAGGTCCTGGATGTCCTGGGCGAGAACGGGGTCTTCATACCGTGCCTGCATTCCGTGGGCAAGCCCCTCGGTCCCGGCGAGACGGACGGCCCGAACTGGCCCTGCGCGCCGATAGAGAAAAAATACATATCGCACTTTCCCGAGGAAAAGACCATATGGTCATTCGGGTCCGGATACGGCGGCAACGCCCTGCTCGGCAAAAAGTGCTTCGCGCTCAGGATCGCCTCGGTCATGGCCAGGGAACAGGGCTGGCTGGCCGAGCACATGCTGATCCTCGGGATAACCAGCCCGGAGGGGGAAAAGAAGTACATCGCGGCGGCATTTCCCTCTGCCTGCGGCAAGACTAACCTCGCGATGCTCATCCCCACAATTCCCGGCTGGAAGGTCGAGTGCGTGGGCGACGACATAGCCTGGATGAAATTCGGCAGCGACGGGAGGCTTTACGCCATAAACCCGGAGGCGGGCTTTTTCGGGGTGGCCCCGGGCACCTCGATGCAGTCGAACCCCAACGCCATGAAATCGATAGAAAAGAACACCATATTCACGAACGTGGGCCTGACGGATAACGGCGATGTGTGGTGGGAAGGGATAGGATACGACCCGCCCGCAGGCAGGATCATCGACTGGACCGGTTCGGACTGGAGCAAAGACGGCGGAAAGCCGGTCGCGCACCCCAACGCCAGGTTCACGGCCCCGGCCAGCCAATGCCCTGCCATAGACCCTGCATGGGAGAACCCGGACGGCGTGCCCATAAGCGCGATCCTGTTCGGAGGCCGCAGGCCGTCTACTATACCCCTCGTGCACCAGTCCTTCAGCTGGAACCACGGCGTCTTCCTCGGTTCGATCGTCGGCTCCGAGGTGACCGCGGCCGCGATTTCGGCCAACATCGGACAGGTACGGCGCGACCCGTTCGCGATGCTGCCGTTCTGCGGCTACAACATGGGGGATTATTTCAGGCACTGGATATCCATGGGTAAAAAATCGGCCACGGACAGGCTGCCGAAGATATTCTACGTGAACTGGTTCAGGAAAAACAGCGCCGGAAAATGGCTGTGGCCGGGTTACGGCGAAAACAGCCGCGTTCTCAAATGGATTTTCGAAAGGGTGTCCGGGGGAGGAAAGGCGGTTGAGACCGCGATCGGCTACATGCCGACCGCGGACGCCATAGACCGCTCCGGGCTCGGCGTGAGCGATTCAGACATGGCGGAGCTTCTCGATCTGAACAGGGACGACTGGAAGCGCGAGGCCGCCGGCATCAGGGATCATTACGCGATTTTCGGGGACCGCATGCCGGACGAGCTGAAGAAGGAGCTGGCGGACCTTGAAAAGCGGCTGGGGTGACGCGGGCGGAACAACGGTAATAATATTATGAATAGGGGGGGCCTGTCATGTTCAAGAACCTGAAACTGCTTGAGGACACTCTCGTGGAGTTCGAGGACCGGATGGGGGACAGGGTGACTGCCGTCGATGATGTGCTGATCTGGCTGGAAAAATACGTCAGGTCGGTCTTTTCTAGCAGGACGGCGGCGAAGAAGGGGGACGAGCTTGCCGTTCCGCTGGACGCGGCCTTCAACATCGCGATACAGCTTTTCGGAATGATCGACATAGGCGCTGACGGCGTCGACGACAGGCTCGCGGAAGAGCTCACCAAAATCAAGGCCAGGTACCTGGGCAAATAGGGAGGCTTGGCGCGGTCACCGGCGCTCGAGCGCCCATAACAGGTGCTCCCGGTCGAGGTTGCCGCCCGTCATCATCACGACCACCTTTTTCCCCCTGAGCCTTTCCTTCATCTTGATGGCGCACGATATTCCCGCGGCCCCGGCGCCCTCGGCCAGGTTGTGGGTGTGCATGAGCGACATCCTCACCCCGTCGATGATTTCATCCTCCGTCACGGTAACGACTTCAGATATCCCTTCCTTTATTATCAGGTAAGGCACCTCGAACAGGGAGCGCGAGGCCAGCCCGTCCGCGAAGGTGTCGGCGCTGTCGGTTATTATTCGCTCGCCCTTCTGCATCGAAAGGTAAAGGGCCGGCGCCTTCTCGGCCGATACGCCTATTATCCGGACCTCCGGGTTTATCGCCCTGGCGACCCTTATGAGCGAGGCGCATCCTCCTCCTCCGCCTACGGGAATGATTATCGCGTCGACGTCCGGGAGATCCTCGAAGATTTCCAGCCCCATCGTTCCAAGGCCGTTGAGAATCTCTGGCTCGTTGCCCTGTTCTATGTAGTAATACCCGAGCTGGTCGGAAAGCTCTTCCGAGTACTGCTTGGTCTCGTAGAAATCCTTGCCGTGGATTATCAGTTCCGCGCCGAGGCCCCTTATCGCGTTGTTTATTTCAGGGTTGTTGTGCTCCGGGACGACCACGTTGCAGAACACGCCCACGTTCCTGGCCGCCCATGCGGTCGCGAGGCCGTGGTTGCCCCTCGTCGCCACTATTATCCCGCTTTCGCGGATCTCGTCGGATATATGGGACATGAAGTTCACGGTACCCCGGATCTTGAACGAACCGGTAGGGTTGTGGTTTTCGTGCTTTATGAAGATGTCGCAGCCGCAGATTTCCGAAAGGGAGGTATAGTGTATGAGGTGGGTTTTTTTTAAAATCCGGTAAACCGTGGTCCTCGCCTTGTATATGTTCAGGAAATTGACCTGCCTGGCAAGCTCCTCGAATTCGTGCTGCATGATTTGCCTCCGTGGGTGTTCAGCGTGCGTTTATATTACCCTGTGAATCCCATAAATCAACTAAAATTTGGGCCCTGCCGCCGTTTTGGGGGGGCACTGGCAAAATTACCGGAGAAAAATAATTGACCTCCAGTTTCGGATCGCTATTATATTCAAGCCCGTTATTATATCAGATTTTGACCGGAGGCCGTATGAAGAAAAAAGAAGAGACCGGAAGCCGCAAGAAGAAGAAAATTGAGGATGAAGGCCGTATAAAGAAGAAAAGTGAGACCAAAGGACGTACGAAGAAGAAAGTCGAGGCTGAAAGCCGTATTAAAAAGAAAAGTGAGGCCATTAATAAAAAGAGCGGGACCGGGGGCGGGTTAAAGAAGAAAATCATAATCGCATCCTCGATCCTGGCGGCGCTGCTCCTGGCCGCGGGCGCCTTTTTTGTCCTCAGGTACATGAACGAGAGGACGGTGGCGTCGGAAATCGAAGGACTGATAAAAATATCATCCCTCATGGAGGCGGAGAGGATAACGCCGAAGGACGTAAAAAAACTCCCTGACCCGGTAAAGAAATACCTGGCTTTTTCCGGCGCGATGGGCAGAAGCAAGATCAGGTTTGTAAGAATGAAGCAGAAGGGAGAGATCAGGCTGAAGCAGGGAGGGGACTGGATCCCGTTCGATGCGGAGCAATACAATTTCACAGGCAGGCCGTCTTTTCTCTGGCTCGCCAGAACCAGGTTCATGAAGTACATAGACGCGGCGGTCAGGGATTATTACCTGGGCGGCAAGGGCGGACTTGTCGTGAAGCTTTTTTCAGCGATTACGGTAACCAGCTCCGCGGGAAAGGAATTTGACCAGGGCGAGCTCCTCAGGTATCTCGCCGAATCGGCTTTATTCCCAACGGCGCTCGCGGGTGAAAATATTGAATGGAAAGCCATCGACAGGCATTCCGCCCAGGCCGTGCTGAGGGACGGGGACATTACCGTGACCGGGGTTTTCCATTTCGGCGACAGGGGCGAGATCACGGGGTTCGAGGCCGACAGGTACATGCTGGACGGCGGGGACATAAAGCTGGAAAAATGGAGCGGCGCGCTCAAGAACTATACGAAAACAGGCGGAATGATGATCCCGACGGAGGCCGAGGTGACATGGCATCTGAAAACCGGCGATTTCACTTACGTACGGATGAAGATAACCGGGATAGAGTTCGACGTCATGTCGCAGTATAAAAAATAGGCCGGCCGGCTCAGCGCCAAAAGGACAGGGGCCCGCAGAGGATGAAATTCATTCCAGGAATAAAACGCCCGAAGGACGCGGTCGGTTCGGAATTATTTTTTATTTTCAGGGAGAGGGAGCTGATGCTTGTCCCGGACCGGGAAGGCCTTTCCGTCCCGGCCGGGATTGACGGCTGCACCGGCGTGGATCCGGCCTCACTCGTTTATTTCGGGAGCGCCGACGGCGTTCACTGTTATACGGGTGAGTCGACCGGGCCGGCGGCCGCCCGCCCTGGAGCGGTTTTCATGGACGTGCGGTCGGCGTACGGAGTCATAGGCGAGAACATGTTCGCGCTGGCGGGCCGCGCCCTGCATATAAACGACTGGAACGTGGGATCCGTTTTCTGCAGCAGGTGCGGGACCAGGCTCGGCGACAGGGAGGACGAGAGGTCCAGGGCATGCGGGAATTGCGGTTCATCGTATTATCCCAGGATATCGCCCGCCGTGATGGTGGCCGTGACAAGGGGGGACACCATCCTGCTCGCCCGCGGAGCTCGTTTCCCGGCCGGCAGATACGGCCTGGTGGCGGGTTTCGTCGAGCCCGGCGAAAGCCTTGAGGAATGCGCGGCCAGGGAGGTCATGGAGGAGACCGGCATTTCGATCTCGGGCATACGCTATTACGCGAGCCGTCCCTGGCCCTTTACCGGTTCGCTTATGGTCGGTTTCACCGCGGATTATGCAGGGGGAGAGATCCGGGTCGACGGCGACGAGATAACCGAAGCCGGATGGTTCGGGGCCTCGGGACTGCCGGACCTGCCCGCAGTATTCAGCCTCGCGAGGACAATGATCGACTGTTTCGCGGAGAACGCGGGAAGGGGCGGATGATATCATGTATGAAATTCTTATCCGGCTGTTTTTTTCATTGCACGATGACCGCGCGTGAAATACCGGGCTGCATGCGGAGTTTGAATAATTGACTATCGATTCGATAATCACGGCCTACGGATATCCCGTCATAGTGCTCGGAACTTTTTTCGAGGGTGAAACGGTACTCGCGCTCGCGGGCTTCGCTGCGCACAGGGGCTACCTCAGCCTTCCGGTCGTGATGCTTATGGGTTTCATGGGAAGCCTGACGGGCGACCAGATTTATTTTTTTCTCGGCAGGTGGAGGAGCGTAAAAACACTGGAGAAGCACCCGGACTGGAAAAAGAGGATGGCCAGGGTGGCGCCCCTGATCGACAGGTACGGGCATCTCATCATTATCCTCATGCGCTTTTTCTACGGGTTCAGGATCGTGATACCATTCGCGCTGGGAACAAGCGGCATACCAACTTCGAGGTTCATCATACTGAACGCGGCCAGCGCGCTGATATGGTCCGTCGCGGTCGCGTACTGCGGGTTTCTCTTCGGCGGCACGATTGAAATCATCCTGGACGACGTGAAGCGCTACGAGATGTGGATTTTCATCATCGCGGCTGCCGTTTTCGCCGTCTTTCTTCTGGTGCGGTTCGCTGCCAGGAAGATCAGGGGCGGTGAATGATATTCGTAAAGGAGGCAAATAATGGAAGGTAAAACGGTCACCGGAGCGGGACGTGCGGCGGTAAGACTCCTCGTCATATCGCTCCCCCTTCTTCTCAACGATTTTTACCTGATGCTCATGCCGAAGGGCCAGGACCTGCTCAACATAGTCCTTGACCTGATCATTTACATCGGATGGCAGGGATCCATAATATATCTGGCCTACAGGGCGGGATGGTTTACCTTCGACGACCTTGGATTGAGGCCGAAGAGCGTGTTCCGGGAAATAATGAAGGGACTCCTGCTCCTGGCCGCGGTTTTTTTCGTCTTCCTTGCGCTGATCGGCCTTGCAAACTTTTTGAAGGGGTTCTTCGGCCTTGAGATTTACAGGAAATGGTATTTTCCCCTGCCGGACTGGCACCCCGGCCTGGTGTTCCTGTACGTGTTCTACCTTTCGGTCTCAGCGGGAATTTTCGAGGAGATAATATACCGGGGGATGGCGATCGCTATCCTGAAAAGCGTGACCGGAAGAAAAACCGTACTGATACTGGTATCGGCGCTGCTTTTTACCCTGATACACTGGTCCATGGGGCCCATGACCTGGGTCATAGCCTTTATCTTCGGCCTGCTCTGGGCGTTTCTTTTCATTAAAACAGGGTCCCTGATCCCGGTCATGGTGGCGCATTTCACTTTCGACTTCCTGACGATATACCATTTCCATGAATTAATACTGGGTTTTTTCGGAATAAAAATCAACTGAACGGATCAAAACCGTCAGCTCGCGCGGCCCGGGGCTTATTATGCGAAATATTCAGCCCGGCAGCTCTCCGCCGGAAAAAATAATTTGACTGCGGCATGTCGGCGGGCATATTTTATTACAGGCGGGATGAGAATACCCTGCGGTTCTGCAGCGTAAATATTCTTCCGGGGTGAATATGAATGAAACACTGTATATAAAGCTTGGATCCACGCCCTCGGCCGAGAGGCTCGCGGCATTCATCATGGCCGCGAAGGACGAGGAGTTGTTCCACATGGACGTGTACGGCCTTGCCGACTCATGGGGGATTGACAGGATGTCCCTCCTGGAAATATTTCTTACCGGCGTTCACGAGGGGGTGTTCGAATTGGAGTGGGAGTACCACTGCGCGCTCTGCGGGGCCGTCTCCAGGGAGAGCCTCAGTCTCCGCGACGCGCACGAGGGGGACTACTGCGCCGCGTGCATGATGGATTTCAATAATGCCCTCGACGACAACATCGAGGTCTTTTTCACTATACATCCCGGGGTTAAAAACATCCCGGGAGAATTCAAGGAGAAGTATTTCAGCGTGATTCTCGAGTCCGTAAAGAAGACGAAAAAATACGAATGGAAGGGCCCGCGCACGATTAAGGGCATGGATGTTGTAAACCACCCGCTGTTCCGCAGGCTTTTCGAGGATGAAACGCTCCTCCCGGACCAGAGCCTGGGAATCAGGACCTCCGCCGTGCTTTTCACCGATATCAAGGGATCGACCGTGATGTACGAAACCCTGGGCGACTCCAGGGCCTTCGGACTGGTAAGGGAGCACTTCAGGATATTGTTTGATTCCATAGAGAAGAACCGCGGGGTGGCCATAAAAACCATCGGCGATGCCGTGATGGGCGTGTTCGCCTCCGGGGGCGATTCCCTCGCCGCTTCGTTCGAAGCCCAGAAGGAACTCGCGGCGTTTTACGGGCGTAAACCGCAGGAGGAAAGGATAGAGGTCAAGATGGGCATCCATTCCGGACCGGCGATAATGGTGACCCTCAACGGGAGGCTCGATTACTTCGGAACCACCGTGAACATGGCCGCCCGGATACAGGGCCTGGCCAATCCGGGCGAGGTCGTGTTTTCCGAGGCCGTTTACGAGGGTGATAAAAGCAGAAAAACAATAACCCGCTATACGCACCGCCTCGTCAAGTCGCAGGTGGAACTCAAGGGGCTGGCCGGCAGCCGCGTGATTTACAGGGCCTCGCTGGTATGAAACATGAATAAGGATTTCAAAAACCTGACGGACGCGGCCATGGCCCTTGCAGGAAAGATCGGGGCCGGCAGGGTCTTCGTTTTTTTAAACAGCGCGGATGATCTGGCGCTCGTCCACGGAACAGGCGTCTGTGACGATTCCCTGGTGTATGTGCTTCCGAAAAACCTGGGAGAGGAACCATCCTGCGATGCGAAAATTCTGAGGAGCTGGTCCGGCAACCAGTCCAGGTTCTCCAGGATAAAATACGCGTTCCTTCACGCCGTGCTCTGCGGCATGATAGACACCGACAGCAGGATAGTATGCGTACTGGGGCCCTGGGGGAAAAGCCACCTGGACACGATAACGGTGCACGACCTGGGCCTTTCGTGGAGCGAGGAGTTCCCTTTCGACCCGAGGTCGCTCGCCGGCGGGACGTCCTTCGAGACGGTCATGGCGGTCCTTGACATCGCGCTCGACATAGGCGCCCTGGGGAGGGAGGGCAAATCGGTGGGGACATCATTCGTGATCGGCGACACGGACGCCGTCATGAAGCTTTCGCACCAGGCCGTGTTCAATCCCTTCCAGGGGTACCCGGAAGAGGAAAGGGCGATAAACAGGCCCGAGGTCGTGGAGAGCATCAAGGAGCTGGCCCAGCTCGACGGAGCATTCGTCGTATCCGGGAAGGGCGTGGTGCTCGCGGCCGGGAGGCACCTCGACGCGAGGAGCGACCTCTCGGAGCAGAACAAGGGCTTCGGCTCCAGGCACAGGGCCGCTTCAGGGATCACGGCCATGAGCGGGTCGGTATCGGTCGTCGTGTCAGAAAGTTCCGGCAGGGTTACGATCTTCGAGAAGGGGAGGGTGGTCGCTTCCCTGGAGCCGGTAATAAGCCGGAGGCTGGAGTGAAAATCAGGGGGCGGGCGTGATATGGAAGCCATGGAATTCTTGAGGGGGGTCGCGGCCGATCCACATGCATACGCGAGGAAGTGGAAATCTTCGGGGGGCGGCAGGGTCGTCGGATACTTCTGCACCTATACCCCGGACGAACTCATAAGGGCTGCGGGATGCCTGCCATTCAGGATTTTCGGATCGGGGGGGAACATGACCAGGGCAGACGCGCACCTCCAGTCCTACAGCTGCTCGCTCGTCAGGGGCGGGCTCGAGGAGGCGCTGTCCGGAAGGCTGGATTTCCTAGACGCGACCGTGTTTCCCCACACCTGCGATTCGATCCAGAGGCTGTCAGACATCTGGCGCCTCAGCGCCTGCGTGCCGCTGCACTTCGACGTGGTCCTCCCGGTGAAGCTCAATACCGCAAGCGCCGGGAGATACATGGTCGACGTGTTCAAAAAATTCAGGTCCGACCTCGAGGGAGCGACAGGGACAGGCATTGATGCGGAAAAAATATCCGAAGAGATAAGGAATAGCAACAGGATGAAAAGGATCCTGGCCGGAATATACGAGGCCAGGAGCGCTGACCCGCTTTCGATTTCCGGGGGCGACGTTTATTCTCTGATAAAGTCGTCCATGGTGATGGACAGGGGCGAGTTCATCGGGCTCGCCGAGGAAGTGCTTGCCGGCCTCGGCCCGGGCGCTTCAGCAGGCGCCGGAAGTTTAAAAAGGATAGTCCTGGCCGGAGGGATATGCAGTCATCCCGACGTATACTCGATTCTCGAAAGGTCCGGCGCCCACGTCGTATGGGACGAGCTCTGCACCGGCACCAGGTACTTCGAAGGCGAAATATCAGAAAAGGGGGACCCGGTGGAGTCCCTGGCCGCCAGGTACATGGACAGGATCGTATGCCCTGCAAAGCATTCTGATATCTACGCGCGGGGTAAAAACATAGTAAGGATCGCTAGGGAAAGGAAGGCGGACGGCGTCATATTCATCCTCCTGAAGTTCTGCGACCCCCATGCTTTCGACTATCCGTACATGAAGGAGAGCCTCGACGCGGGTGGCATACCGAGCATTCTGCTTGAGATCGAGGAGAAGCTCCCCCCTGAAGGGCAGCTTCTCACCAGGCTCGAGACCTTCGTTTCGACTTTATAAAAAATTCGGGGTTGCAAGATGGCCGATGAAAAAAAAACCGTGGATCCGGAGAAGGAGAAACGCAAGATAAAGTCCGTCAGGCGGATGAAGGAGATAATGACCGCCTACTACATTGACGCGAAGAACGCGGGGAAAAGCGGCAGGAAGGTCGCGTGGATCACCAGCGGCGGGCCCGTTGAGCCGCTGATCGCGATGGACGTGATACCGGTGTATCCTGAAAATCACGGCGCCATGATCGGGGCCTCGAAGATGGGAGCCGTCCTCTGCGCGAAGGCGGAGGAGACGGGCTACTCCAGGGACCTCTGCTCGTATGCGAGGTCTGACATCGGGGCATCGCTCACGAACGGCGGACCGATCGGCGGGCTTCCGGCCCCTGATTTTCTCGTGTGCTGCAACAATATCTGCGGCACGGTGCTCAAGTGGTACGAGGTCCAGGCCAGGAAATACAACGTACCGCTGTTTTTTTTCGACACGCCCTTCATACACACTGATTTCACGGAGGATGCCAGGAAGTACGTCAGGACCCAGGTCGATGAATACATCGGGTTCCTCGAGCAGGCCTGCGGGAGGAAGATGGATTACGGCAGGATGGAGGAGGTCGGCAGGCTTTCGGTGAAGGCCCAGAGGCTCTGGCGCGACGTTCTTGAGACATGCGCGCACAGCCCGGCCCCCATGACGGCCTTCGACGCGTTTTTTCATCTCGCCCTGATTGTGACCCTGAGGGGCACCCGGGTCGTTGTGGATTATTACACGGAACTGCTCGCAGAGCTAAGGGACAGGATAGCCCGGGGCATCTCCATGGTCCCGGATGAAAAATACAGGCTCATCTGGGACAACCTCCCGGTCTGGTACAAGACCAAGTGGCTTTCGGACAAGTTCGCGGAGCACCACGCGTGCCTTGTGGCGGACACGTACTGTTCGGCCTGGAGCGGCGTGCTCGACCTCATCGACGAAAACAATTTCCTTGAATCCATGGCCACGGCATATCCCAGCATATACATAAACGTCTCGATCGACAGGATGTTCGTGATATTGAAGAACATGCTTGTCAAGTACAGGGCCGACGGACTGGTGATGCATTCGAACAGGAGCTGCAAGCCCTATTCCCTCGGGCAGTATGATCTGCAGAAGATGGTGATGAAGGAGCTGGGAATACCGGTGCTGATCATTGAGGCAGACATGGTCGACGAGAGGAGCTTCAGCGAGAGCCAGATCGAGACGAGGATCGACGCGTTCATGGAAGTGCTTAAACAGGGCAGGTAAATCCCGGCCGGTAAAGGAGGATGAAATGGCGAAAATAAATTACGGCCTCGACGGAAGGGTCGCGGTGGTAACGGGCGGAAGCAGGGGCATAGGCCTGGAGATCGCCCGGGCCCTGCTGGAACAGGGTGCGCGGGTTGCGGTCTGCGCCAGGAAGAAGGAGGCCCTCGACGCGGCGGCGGCCGAATTGAAGGGGGGCGGCGACCTCCTGGCCGGGCAGGCCCACGTTGCCAGGCCGGAAGAGGTCGACGCGTTTTTCGGGATGGTCATGGAGAAATTTTCCAGGATAGATATTCTGGTAAACAACGTCGGCATGAACCTCATTACACCGTCCGTTGCGGACGCGGAACCAGAGATGTGGAACAAGATCATGGATTCCAACCTCAACGGAGCATTCCTGTGTTCCAGGAAGGCGGCCGGGATCATGAAGGCCGGCGGCTCCGGGAGGATCGTCAGCATCTCTTCGATAGCCGGCAGGAGGGCCTCGCCGGGCATGGGCATATACGGGATAGCCAAGGCCGCCATCGAGATGATGACCAGGGTCCTGGCCGTGGAGCTCGCGCCCTTCAACATACAGGTCAACGCCGTGGCCCCCTCCATGGTCAGGACGGACTTCAGTAAGCCATTCTGGTCTAACAGCCAGATACGCGACGAGATCGTCAAACTCATCCCAATGGGAAGGATAGCCGAAATCCGGGACGTGGTCCACCCGGTGCTCTTTCTCTGCTCGGACGGGGCCGCTTTCGTGACCGGGCAGACCCTGCCTGTCGACGGCGGGTCCACGGCAAGGTAGCCGGGAGATTCCGACGGATGATAACCGCAGGCATAGACATAGGATCGATCACGGCAAAGGCCCTGGCCCTCTCGGGGAACGAGATCCTGGGCAGCAGGGTCGCCTTTACCGGATACAACCCGGAGCAGGCCGCGGCCGATATTTTCGGCGCGCTGCTCGCGGAAATCGGGATCGAACGCGCCTCGATCGGGGCCGTGGTCTCAACCGGTTACGGCAGGAACGCTGTCCGGTTCGCCGACCGGGCCATTACGGAGATCATATGCCACGCGGCGGGCGCATATTTTCAGGACCCTTCTGTCAGGACGGTGATAGACATCGGAGGCCAGGACAGCAAGATAATTTCCATTGCCGACGGCGGCAGGGTCAGGGACTTCGCGATGAACGACAAGTGCGCCGCGGGCACCGGCAGGTTCCTGGAGGTGATGTCCAGGGCGATGGAGGTCCCGCTGGACAGCTTCGGCGAGATGTCGAGAAGGTCCAAAAGCCCCGCACCGATCAGCAACACCTGCACCGTTTTCGCGGAATCCGAGGTGATCTCCCTCATATCCAAGGGCGTGCAGCGCCAGGACATACTGGCCGGGCTTCACGAGTCGATAGCCTCTAGGATCGCCTCCATGGCGGCAAGGATCGGGGTGGCCGCACCGGTCATGATGACGGGCGGCGTGGCGAAGAACGGCGGCCTCGTGGACGCACTGGAGAGATGTCTTTCAGTTGAAATATCCGTAACGCCGAACGCCCAGGTAAACGGCGCTCTCGGGGCGGCGGTGCTGGCCGCCGGCGGTCTTGAAAAAAAATGAGGCTGTCTGCTTACGTGAACATCGCGAATAATATTAATTGACATATATTCATTTTATCACCGATATATATACTATACCGGTACCGGGTCTGTCATATGAAATATAAATTATTGCTGATCGCCGTTGCCTGCTTTTTTCAGGCAGGGTGCGCCACCATGAATTACCAGAGGTATTTCAGCGATACCGGCGATGTGAGGACGGAATTCGCTTCTTTCGACGATAAGTACAGGATCTATAACGGCGTCATCGCGGAAAACATTAAGTACGGCAACGGGCTGTTTTACCAGCTGCAGTTTGAAGGCCCGCTCGAGGGAGAGGACAGGTTCCTGAACGTCTACGTTCCCTACAACACCGCGGATGAAGCGGTGGTGGCCGAATCCGACGTCAGGATCGAGGGCAAGACCAGGTCCTTCATGTTCCTTGAGAGGACCTGCTGCAACAGCGAGTATCACAACATCATCAACCCGCCTTCCGACAAGGCCATACCGAATCCTTCGGGGATCATAAACAGCTACATGGGCAGCTCGGTAAGGGACGCTGATTTCCCCGTCATATTCTGCCGGCTGGGCTTCTCAACTGTAAGCGGTTATTCCATGCAGTACGTCATCTGGAGGTTCAGGGGCAGGGAATGCTTCGCCGGGGGCGAGACAAAGGACGGCCGGCCGTATTCAAGGATAAGGGTCAGGTGGAGCGAGAGGAGCGTGGTGAAATACGCCGTAACAAGGGCCGGCTTTATCCTGCCGGTAATTTTCGATGTCGCGACGTCACCGATCCAGCTGCTGGGGGCCGGAATTTATTACCTGGGCGAATCCGATTAGCCTGCCGGTTTTCCTGGTCCCGCAAGGACGCTGTTTATCAGGTTCTGCTTGGAGAAATGCCCGGCCGTAAGATAGAACATCCTGTCCTCGTCCCCGAGGAGCTTTTTCCTGATTTCCACCGGCCCGGCGCCTGATGCCTTCAGTCTTTCCGCGTCCCGCCTCAGTGTCTTCATGAAATCCAGCTTGGCCTTCAGCGAGGCGGTCCCGTTTTTTACCGGCCCCTTGAGCGAGCAGAAAATGACGTCGACGTCCAGTTCGGAGAGGGCTTCGATGGAATTAAGCGAAAAGTTGAAATCCTCATCTTGCCTCAGGTAGATGTTTTTAATCCCGCAGAATATATCGCCGGTAAAGAGCCACCCCTGTTTTTTTTCAAAAAGGCTTACATGCCCTGTTGAATGGCCGGGGGTATAAATGGGTTCAAACGAGAATTTCCCGGTATTGAAAACGCTTCCGAGTATCGCGGCTTCAGAACCTGCGGGATGCCCCCATACCAGCCTTTGGTAAAGGCGCAGATTCAACAGTCGCGGGTTCTCTATGAAGGGGACCGCCTCGTGATGGGCGAAGGCCCTTGCCCCGTGTTTTTTTATGACTTTCGCGTTGTTCCCCGTGTGGTCCTCGTGGTGGTGGGTATTTATAATGGCCGATATTTTTTTCCCGGATAGGGACTCCATGAACTGTTTCCCGGCATACCGTGTCCCTGTGTCTATGAGGACGTCGCCCGCGAGAAAGCAGTGGACCCAGTAGGGCACAATGCCGGCGATGCTTCTTCCCATCCTGTATATTTCCACGCCGCCGGTTTCGTATGTTTTCAGCATTTCTATTCTCCCGCTTTATTTTTCCGGGACAGCCAGTCTCGAACGGCCGGCCCGGTCCCGAAATCCCAGGCCCTCAGCCTGTCCGGATGGATTTTTTTGACGGCCGCGATTTCATCCCCGGTGATGATTTCTCCCCTGCAAACCGCGTGGTAGGCCGCCAGCAGCTGGTTTTGTTCCGTGTAAGCGTAAAGCCCGATCAGGTCCAGGGATTCAGTCTCGAGGCCCAGCTCTTCTTTTATCTCCCTCGCGGCCGCGGCCTCCGGGGTTTCGTTTCTTTCAATGAAGCCCGTTATCGGCGCGAAGATGTTTTCCGGCCAGAGCCTGTTCCTGGCGAAAAGCACCATCCCGTCGATTTCAACGAGCGCCGCCACTACCGGAACGGGGTTGTCCCAAAGCACCCATCCGCATTTTTCCGAGGGGCAGGCCTTCCTGTCGATGCCGTCGACCGGCCTGGTTTCGAGCCCGGTTCCGCAGATCGGGCAGTACCTGTAGTTTTCCATTTTGGATCCCCAAAAAATTCTTTACATCTATGAAATAAAGTTTACAATGTAAACATCATGGCGACAATATGCCGGGTAATGTTGTCGTTGTCAACATTAATTTCAGCCAGGGAGCGGATTTTTGAAAAAAAAATATCATCACGGGGATCTTAAAAAAGCGATAATTGATTCCGCGGTCCGGATCATTGAAAAAAGCGGTGTCGGTGCTCTAAGCCTCAGGGAATCCGCCAGGATGACTGGAGTCAGCCACGCCGCGCCGTACAGGCATTTTAAAAGTAAGGATGATCTCCTGGCGGCTGTTGCCGTACGGGGTTTCGAGCTTCTGGGCCGGGCCGTGGAAAAGGCAATGGCGGATAACGCGGACCGTGCCGCCGCCATAGAGGCTATGGGCAGATCGTATATTGATTTCGCGATGAATAACCCTGATATTTACAGGCTGATGTTCGGGAATACGATAAAAGAAAAAACGGAAAACCCGGCGCTGTTTTCAGCTTATGATTCCGCCTTCAGGCGGCTGGCCGCGGTTGCCGGAAGCAGCACGGGAAGTGGCGCTGAAATCGGCGCCGTGGCGGTCTGGTCCCTGTTGCACGGTTACGCGTCCCTCGTGATAGACAATTCCAGGGACAGGCACGTGGGGAGCGCGGAACAGATAAATATGATCGTGAAAAAAATCAGCCGTCTTGTTTGAAGCGGACGGAATTTTTTATTATTAGAGGTTCCCTTGTTATATAATTGTCGCTTGATATAATCATGAGGCGCTTCATGTCGATAACCCGGTTCTCCGGCCTGCGGCGTCAGGACGGGCGTAAAATAGATTCGTGTCCTGCCTTATAAACGGGGGTAAAAAATGACGGCAATCAAAAAAATTTTTACGGCGAAACCGACCATCGAGGGGGCCGGGGTGAGGCTGAAAAGAGTTTTCGGGTTCCACGAGGCCGGTGTACTTGACCCGTTCCTTCTCCTGGACCATTTCGGTTCCGATAATCCCGACGATTATCTCGCGGGATTTCCGTGGCACCCCCACAGGGGGATTGAAACCGTGACATACATGATAAGCGGGTCCGTTGAACACGGGGACAGCCTCGGGAACAGGGGGGTCATCAATTCCGGGGACGTACAGTGGATGACCGCCGGGAGCGGGATAATCCACCAGGAGATGCCCAGGAAGCATTACGGGACCATGACGGGATTCCAGCTGTGGGTTAACCTTCCCGCTGGAATGAAGATGATGGATCCGGGGTACAGGGGTATACTGTCGGCGGAGATACCCGCGGTCGACATGGGCGGGGCCTCTGTCAGGCTCATAGCCGGGACAATCGGCGGGGCAGAGGGACCGGTGAAGGACATAGTTGCGGAGCCGCTTTTTGCGGATGTCTCCGTTCCGCCGGATTCCTCCGTCGTCATTGAATTCGGGGCCGGACTGGAATGCATTGCATACGTCTTCGAGGGCGATGCTTTTTTCGACGCGGACAGGAAAAAACCCGTAACCGCTCTTAATCTTGCCGGCTTCGGACTGACGGATGGGGTGGGAATCTTTACGGCCGCGGGGGCGGCCAGGGTCATAATCGCGGCCGGGAAGCCGATAGGCGAGCCGATAGCATGGCGTGGCCCGATCGTGATGAACACGGATGAAGAGCTTGACCTGGCCTTCAGGGAATACATTGACGGGACCTTCATTAAGAAGAAATGACGGAAAGGAGCATGGTCGGGTTCAGCGTATATCCTGCCGCAAACCGGACAGGTGCCATTCCATATGCATTGCGATGAAGTAGATCCACTGATACAGGTCTATCTTCCCCATCCCGCCGACTGACATTGTGATCCTGCGCCGGAAACCCTCGCCGTTTTTCATTCCCTCAAGCATGCGCAGGCATTCGGCCTTCTGTCCTGAAAGCTCGTTCCTGGTTTCATCGACCGGGGCCCGTCCTGTCGGCAGCATGTGGCGCGGTGATTCCCATGTGAAGGCGGCTGAATCGGATATTTTTTTCACGGGAGCGAGGCTGATCGCGCCTACAGGTCCGCATTGATCCGTCGGCATCTTCACCGCCTTCGAGAATTGCCTCCTCAGGGTCATGATCAAATACCGGTTTACCAGGGATACGTGTTCAAGGGTTTCGTTTATCGTCCAGTCGCCGTTTTTTCCCACCGCGGATCTTTTATCGGCCGGCAGCGAGAAAAGCCCGAGGATTTCATCGAAGGTCTCCTCCAGTGATTTCCTGATGACGGAATAGGATTCTTCAAAATTGTTCATTGGAATTATTTTTTATGATCATATACCGGTTCTGTAAAATAACAATTCTTTTATTGGCGCAATTCGAATCACCGGACCGGCCGCCTGTTTCTCATCGGGCAATCAATCCTTTACAGGAAAACGCAATTGGGAGGCGCGCAGAATAAATTATTGACATATTACAGGCGGGTTAATAACAGGATAAAACGCTTTAATACACGCGAGGTGTCTCATATGTTAAAAGTTGCATTCATCGGTTGGCGCGGCATGGTGGGTTCCGTTTTAATGGAAAGAATGAAGGCCGAGGGGGACTTCAGGGGCTTCGAACCGCTCTTTTTTACGACATCCAACGTGGGCGGAAAGGGGCCCTCGATCGGTACCGACGTCCCGCCCCTGGCCGACGCGTTCAATATAGATTTACTGAAGACTGTGGACATCATTGTAACATGCCAGGGCGGCGATTATACCGGGGAGGTTTACAAGAAAATCAGGGGCCTCGGATGGAACGGATACTGGATAGACGCGGCATCGACGCTCAGGATGAATGACGACAGCATCATAGTGCTCGACCCGGTAAATAAAAAAGTCATAGATAACGGTCTGAAGGGCGGCGTAAAGACTTACGTCGGCGGCAACTGCACCGTGAGCCTCATGCTCATGGGACTTTCCGGATTATTCAATGCCGGGCTGGTCGAGTGGGTCACCTCGATGACCTATCAGGCGGCTTCAGGCGCGGGCGCCAAGAACATGACCGAGCTGATGAGCCAGATGTCGGACCTGGCCGGCGCGTCAAAACCCGTACTCGATGATCCGGCATCTACCGCGCTGGACCTGGAATCGGTTGTCACGGCAAAACTGAGGGACGGGTCGGTGCCAGTGGATAATTTCGGCGTGCCCCTGGCCGCGAGTCTCATACCATGGATCGACAGGCAGATGGAAAACGGACAGACCAGGGAGGAATGGAAGGGGCAGGCTGAAACCAACAAGATCCTCGGAACCGAAAAGACGATCCCCGTGGACGGCATATGCGTGAGGGTCGGAGCCTTGAGGTGCCACAGCCAGGGATTGACAATCAAGCTCAAAAAGAACGTTCCTCTTGACGAGATCGAGGACATGATCGCGAAGTCAAACGAATGGGTAAAGGTCGTGAAAAACGACAGGGAGACAACGATAAAAGAGCTCACCCCGACAGCGGTTTCCGGAAGGCTGACGATTCCGGTCGGAAGGATAAGAAAAATGACCCTCGGCCCCGGGTACCTGACCGCCTTCACCGTCGGCGACCAGCTTCTATGGGGAGCCGCGGAACCCATCAGAAGGATACTGGGGATCGTCCTGGCGCACCTGTCATGAGTTTTTTGCCTGAATATAACAGATGATTCGACCGGGATGGCGGTTTTTACGTCATCCCGGTTTGTTTTCCCGGTCAGCGGTTTTATAATACCTGTCTCAAATGTCATTTATCCTGGAATTGAACGGCTTATATTAAATCCATATTTTATGGGCACCTCTATAAATTAGATTTTTTTATTTAGATTCGGAAAAAATTTTCAATAAAATGCTTTTCTTGATGGCCTGCCGATTCAATGAATGAGTTTCATTTGAGGTGTTGTACCCGATTTTTTATAGGGCACGATGACTGGGTTTTCCCCTTTCCATGAAAAATTTTTTTTCATTTCATATATACTGCCTGTACCTGCAAACCATGATTTCAAAAAGTGCACCCTCGGAATCACAAGCACCCTGCCGCTTCCTTCTCTGAATTCAATTAAATACGATGTTGAGGGGAAGAACAACTTGCTCCTGATTGAGGATATGTCCAGGAAGATTACGCCGTTTATCGCCCCGTCGAAGATCCTGCCTTTTAAAAAAAACGGATAATGGGTATGTCCGTGAATCCAGATATCAACCGGGAATTTTTGAAGTACCCCGGTAAACCTGTCGGATCCCGCTATGCACATTTCGCTGAAGAGGGAGGCGGGCGTTCCGTTTCCTTTTAAAACGCCGTGCGTTACGGTCACCAGTATTTTATCGCGGTTTTTTTCCACAAGGCGCTTCCACCAGTTGAAGACATCATCGGGAATGTCCGTCTCATGGGTCATTTTTTCGTCGGACATGAAGATTATTAAAAGATTTCCAATGCTGACGCTGTAATGCAGCGGTTTTTTCGTTATGGCCGAATATCTTTGAATATTTTCCGCGTCATGGTTTCCCGCCAGCTCAAACCAGTATCTGATGCCCGAGAGCGATTTCATGTCGCAGTAGAATCCGGAATTTTTTTTATTGAGACCGATATCGCCCGCGACGATGGCTGCGTCTATGCCGGACGCAGAGGTAACTATATCCATCATGTCCCTTTTGTAAATGTTCCAGTCTATCGCGGTTTTCAGGTGCAGGTCCGAATGCGCCCAGATCCTCAGGCTCCCGTCCGGTTTTTTTGTCCGCGAAAATTCATCCGTGCATGAAAAGAGGGGGGTCATTAACATCCAGGTCAGGATTATGATCAGTTTTTTCATGTATCCATTAACGGCTTGTAAATAAATGATTCAAATAAAAAAATAAAAAAAGAAATTTAATGTTTGACTATTTTAGAATATTAATATATATTTATATAATGAAAGATTTGAGGGGAAATAAAATGAAAGAAAATACAAAATCATTCTGTATAGATGAAAGATGTGAATATTATCATAGAAATAGAAATTTATTCGGCGGATTGATAGAAAAGGGTCTCTTTAGAAAACACGTTTATACCTTCAGAAATTATCTGGGTTTTTAAAGCAATATCCTCCGGAAAACCTTAAGCCGATGCCGACAGCATCGGCTTTTTTATCATATGAATGAATTATATCCGTTCATCACTTCCAGGGCATCTTTTTTCCGGTAAAACAGAAAACGCCACTCGTCAGGCCGGTCATTTAATTCCGTTTAAAGTCTTATTATAAAGCCTGAAAAAACTCTTGATTTTTTTACTTAATAAAGACGGATCTCTTATTAATAAGGAGAATCAGATGTACAGGGAAATCATGTTCTGGACTTTTCTTGCAAACGCCGTCCTGCTGATGATGCATGAAATTGACGGCGCATACTGGAAGGAATGGAAAATGTTCAATGAATGGACGAGCAGGTTGAGCGATAAAACCGGCCTTACATTATATCTCGCCGCCCATATTCCGATCCTCACGGCAGTCATGCTGGGTTTTACGTGCCTGGATTCACCGGCCGGAAAGATTATTTCACTCGTTCTTGCGGGATTCATGCCTGTTCATTGCGCGGTTCATTTGATTGTAAGGAAAAGATCCAGTGATGAGTTCAGGTTCCCGGCTTCATTCGCGATTATTTATGCGGCCGTACCGGTTTCCATCGTCCAGTTTTTTTCTACGGTCATGCTTTTATAAAGCGGGATTTTTGGTATTTCAGAAAAGCATTGAAAGGATCCTGTTCAACGTCTTTTCGATGCCGCGTTTTTCTTCCAGGATGCTCACCCTCATCGATCTTCCCCATAGGCTTGACCCATCAAGCGCGTCCGCGGCCCGCCTGGCGTGCGACAGTGTTTCCATTTCAATGGTGCAGGTTCTTTTTCTGGGATTGATCCTGACGGACCTGACATGGCCGTATGTTGAAAAAAGCTCCTCCATGTCCCCGTCCCTTGCGTTTTCATCCAGATTCGTTACAATCAGAATGCATCTCATAATCGCGCCCTGTTTTGTGCCGTTTCAATTGAAAGGCATTTTTTTTAACTGATACAAATAAATAATGATCCGATGAATATTCAATAGATTATTTGTCCTGACTTGTTTCAGGCATGTAAATTTTCAACGCGCAGGATGTTGAAGCCCCGGCCGGAAGGCGGTTATTTGACCGGCGGTTTCTTTTCTATGACGTTGAGCAGTTCCCCGACGGTTTTTTTTCGGACCGCCGCCGAAAATTTTTTCATGCATTGAAGACGCCCTGAGCGCCACCAGTCCCCCGGGGAGTATCCCATGACCGCGATGCCGCCTTTGTCCGTTATTGCTTCCGTCCCGTTGCCTGCGGGTTCGTAATTACGGGCGAACTCTATTACACTGATGGCGTCGGAGAGGCGCTCGTCTATATTTGATTTGAATAGGGTTGATTTCAATGACGGCATGCGGCCCATTTTCCGGCTTTTTGTTTATATTTGCTCCGCCGTTGGAATAAACATCAATTGTAATAACGTTATTCGTGGATTTGCTGGTTTTTTTTACTGTTGTTTGGGATTTGTTGACGGTATTTATTGCAGGTTTTTCGGCATTTGAGGAATTTCTGATTGAAATTATGAAAATCATTTGAAATATAATTAATGCAGTTGTTATTTCAGGATTATTTTTTTCATTCGCGTGGTTTTTTGTGGATTAGATATTATATTAATATAAGTTAACCGGTCGAGGTCAAGGTTGATTTCAGAAATCCATATTTGCACCAGATTTGAATATTATCTGGTTTTACAAAAAAAATATTAAAAAGTCAGCAGCGGGTAAATGGGTCTATGGCTAAATATTCGGCATATGAAGTTCTCGAAATAAAAGGCAGCTTTTTATATTTTGTTCTTTTAATCATCATATCCATCATTGCGCATGCTTTCCAGTTCATCGCGAACGTGAAGCTGGTAGGCATCATGGGGCCGCTTTTGTTAAACGCTATATTCATCATTATCGCGTTTATCATATACCGGAAAAAAAAGAACGGAAAAAATCCGGTGATACTCTCATGGATTGTCGGGCTTTCCACAACGACCATACCGGTGCTGGCCAAATACAATTACGGGATAAACGTAGACTGGACCTTCGCCTTTGAATCATACAACAGCTCCATACTTTTTATTCTATACCCGGCCCTTCTCCAGCTCCTCTACAACAAGAGGCTGACCATATTCGCGAGTTTGTACAGCATGGTGAACTGGGTGATATTCATAGCAGTCGCGTACAGCAATGGAGCTGATATACATGTTGACGCTATGGTCGGGAACACGCCGATACACGGGGCCATATTGCTGAGGGAGGTGTTCCTGATCATCATATCGACCGTGTTCTGGTACATTTCATACAGGAACATTCCCGCCATACAGAAATTCGACCAGAAGACCACGGAGCAGAGGAAGCTGATAGAGCAGCAGTCCGATATGCAGAAGGAGATCACCCTCGAGATAAAGGACAAGATGAACAACCTCCTGGAGCAGGTCGACGAGCAGTACAAGCTGATCGAGCAGTTCAACACCAGGATGCAGAACCAGGCTGCAACCTTCGAGGAGATTTCAGCCACTCTCGAGGAGCTCCTGGGGGCGGCTGAAAATATTTCGGATTCATCCGTCAACCAGATAGACGGCAACGTCAGGATGGAGACGATAGTAAACGAATTCAAGAACATCAAGGTCGAAACGAAAAACAAGCTCGTGGTGACCCTCGACGACATGAAATCCGTCGTCGATCTTACCAATCTGGGCACTGAAAAGCTCCAGACCGTCGAGATGACGATCGAGCAGATCAAGAACCAGAGCGGGAAGATCGCCGAAACGGTCAGCATAATAGTCGACATAGCCGACAAGATAAATCTTCTCTCCCTTAACGCCAGCATCGAGGCGGCCAGGGCGGGCGAGTACGGCAAGGGATTCGCAGTCGTAGCGGACGAGATAGGAAAGCTCGCTTTCCAGACATCTGAAAGCATAAAGGAGATCGAAACGGTCCTTTCCCTGAGCACAAGGACTACATCGGAGGGCGTCGTAGTCATACAGTCCACGGCCGAAATGATAAAGGGCATGATAAATAAAATGGCGGACAGTTCGGACAAGATCAAGGTGCTCCAGGAAAGCATATTCGTCGAGGAGAAGTATATCAATATCATCATCGACCAGATGTTCAAGAACATACAGCTGGCAAAGAGCATAGGATCGAGCACGGATGAGCAGAAAAACGCCATCGCAACCACCAGCAAGGCGATAGAGCATGTAAACGAGGTCATAGCGGAAATGGTGGGAGAGATTAAGGAGCTGGCGAGCTCGTCTGGTATAATATTGAAAAACGCCCGTGAACTGATGAAAAGGTCGGAGGAGGCCGTAATAATAGATAGAAAGGAAGAATAGACGGGAATAAAAAAAGCCGCCCTTTCAGGGCGGCTTTTTTTATTGTTTATTAGTTCTCTTCTACGGCTTCGGGTGCCTCATCGGCTACTTTCTGCGCCTTGGCCCTGCAATGGCCTGTAACTATCACACCCCTTTTGTTTTTATGCCTTTTAATCCATACGCATCCCTTTTCTTTGCTGAGGCATTCTTTTTTTGTGTTGCCCCTGCAAAGCGGCGCAGAGCTTACTGACGTCGGCATGTCGATGAAAGTCAATACCAGGGCGAAAACCGTGGCAACGGCGATGATCAATATCTTTTTCATAACATCTCCTCATAAAATTAAAAAAATTTTGAAAACATACCATACAATTGAATAATATTATTGTCAATTATTTTTAATATTTTTTATACAGAGTCCGGTTGATGTATAATAAAAAAAGAGGCCATGCGATTAAAACAACGGATATCAGTCCAGACACAAGCCCGGCTTCAGGGTGATTTATTCTTCAAGCTTTTTGTAATAATAATCAAAATGACCGCCCGGCATGACGGACAGGTTTTTTGCTTTACAAAGACATTCCCGTCGGAACATTATTTATGGGCACTTCTATAAATCAGATTTATTATTATTAAACCGCTGAAAAAATCTGATGGGTGATCACAAAAACTACCGTTTTTGTGCCTGCCATAGGGCGCTAGAAAAGAAAAAAACCAGCTTGTTTGTTGGTATTAAAATAAAAAAGCTGGTTTTTGTAACCGCCCTGATTTATACATTGAATATGTCCACAAGGGAACATCCTGATTAATTATTTGAGGTTCCCTTATTATTAAGAGTCATGATTTAATGGAAAATTTTTTAAACCACATGAGCATATTCATAATCCCGCCGCTGCTGTGCCTCATAATAGGAGTCGGGCTCGCAGTAATATCGGTATTCAAGGGCAGGCTGAAGATTGAGAACATACTGTTTTCACTGGTGTGCATATGGTGGTGCCTGCTTTCCCCGATATTCATTTCGCACCATCTCACGGACGATGTGAACCTTATCATGAAAATTGAGAGGGGTTTTCATTTCTTTTACGTCTTTCTCCCGGCAGTCAACATAATATTCTATCATAAGATACTTAACATAAAAAGAAGATATATTGAAATCATAATCCTTGTTTTCAGCGCAGCCATGGCCGTTGCCACCCGGACGGATTATTACATATACGGCCTGAACAGGTTCGGATGGGGATACATGGCGAAGGGCGGCGCGGCCCTTCTCATTTTCGGGTTTGTTTCGTTTCTAACCCTTTTATACGGAATATATATCTGCGTCCGGAAACTCAGGACCGAGAAGAATTATCTGGAACAGCTCAAGATCAAGTACGTCCTTTTTTCACTTAACATATCCGGCGTTCTCACGCTTTTCAACATACCCTCGATGAACGGTTATGATTTTTACCCACTGGGCAACTTCATGTTCGTGCCGCTGATAATCATGAGCTACGGCGTTTTGCGGTACAAACTGCTGGATATCAGGAGCATACTGCACCTGACGCTGATATGGATAGTTATTTCATCGCTTTTCATCATACCAAACATTATATTATTCATCTTCGCGAGACCTTATCTCGCCGTCGTGGAGCCGAGGCTTCTTTTTATTTTTTTCTCGCTCTGGTTCCTGCTGAACTACATATACCTCCAGAGGATCCAGCCTCTGATAAACGAGCTTTTCAACAGGCAGAAATACAACCTCAGGAGGATGGAGTCCGAATTCATAACCGAGATTTCATACCTCAAGAACCTGAAGGAATTAATCGCCGAGTTCATGGACATCCTCAAAAGGGGCCTGGCCCTGAAGTGGGTTGATTTTTACCTGGCGTCAGGCGAGACAGGGGATTTCGAGAACATGAACGGCGACTTGATCCGGCTCGACGGGGAGATACAGGAATGGTTCGTAGGCGCCAACCACCTCGCTGAGATGAACATGGTGGAGAGGAATCCGTACTATTCGGCCATAAGGGACAAACTGATGGGCATTTTCAACGAGTATTCATGCGCCTACATCGTCCCCCTTGTGCAGAACGAGACCCTGATAGGGATCCTGCTGCTCGGGGACAAGTCGAACCTCAAGTATCTTATAGCGGACGAGATCACGTTCATAAACAACATCAGGACCGCCGCCGCCATATCGCTGTCGAACTCGGTAATGTACCAGAACATATCCAACCTTAAGGACAACCTGGAGCTCATAGTGGAGGAGAGGACCGGTGAACTGGCGAAGAAGAACGAGCAGATGCTTTTCGAGCTCAAGGTCGCGAAAAACGTGCAGAAAACCATCCTGCCTGCTGAGCTCCCCTTCGACGAGAGCCTCAAGATCGTGGCCAGGATCAAGCCCCTGATGGAGGTCAGCGGCGACTTTTACGACGTCATCAGGCTCCCGGGCGGCAGGGTGGGGATATCGATGGTCGACGTTTCCGGACACGGCATCCCTTCGGCCCTCCTGGCTTCCATGATCAAGGCGGAGATAGACACCCAGATAAAGGCGCATGAAGATACTGCGGAAATCTGCGCGAGGATCAACGCCAACCTGCGCGGCGTTTTGAGCGAGACCGGTTTCTATTTCACCCTGTTTCTCTGCATAATAGACACCTCCGATATGACCATGGTATACACCAACTGCGGGCACACCAATCCGCTGATTTTCCAGCCTGACGGATCCATCAGGAAGCTTTCCACCGGGGGATTTTTCATCGGCACCCCGCTTGAGGCGACATACGAGTCCAAGAGGATAAGGCTCGGGGACGGAGACAGGATTTTCATTTTCACGGACGGCATAACCGATGCCAGGAACAGTGCCGGGGTCCTTTTCGGCGAGGACAGGTTCATCAAATCCATAAAATCCAGCATGCAAGCAGAGGTGAAATCGCAGCTCGCCGAGATTTTCGAGGATATCAGCCTCTACGGCACCGGCAGCGAATCATTGAAAAAGGACGACGCAACGCTGATGATCATCGAAATCGGCAGACCGGACTCGATAACCATGAGGATAAGGGATGCGGTGCGGCTTTACAGGGACAAGAACTTTTCCGGGGCGCTGGAAGTGCTTTCCGGCATTGAAGAGGGCGACCTTAACGGCGTGCATTTCTTCATACTGGCCAAGATGCAGCTGGCAGTGAATGAACCGGGACCGGCTTTAAAAAACGCCGATCTCGCGGTCCGGAATGAGCCGGATAATATATCCTTTATTTATCTCCAGGGGAAGATCAGGCTGAAGCTCGGAGATTCACGGGGAGCGCTTGAATGCTTTAAAAGGGTCTACAAGTCCGACCCTGCATTCAAGAAGGTTTCCTATTACCTGGGCAGGCTCGGCGGATAAGGTCCGGAATAAAGATGAATCCGGCACCGTCTCCATCCGCTTCCGCCTTTTCGGAGTTTTCAAAAAAATACTCCCCGCTCGTGGATGCCCTCATGGAAAATTTTTTCATGGAAAAAATCAACGGTGCGGATCACCCGTTCATCCGCGACATGTACGCCGCCCTTTCGGAATATTCAATGAGGGACGGGAAAAGGATCAGGCCGCTTCTCCTCCTCGCGTCTTACGAGGGCTATAAAAAAGGGATAAGGAGACGCGCCGAGATCATGAAGCTCGCCTGCGCGGTTGAGCTCATGCATTCCTTTCTGCTGATCCAGGACGACATAATAGACAGGTCCCCGCTGAGAAGGGGCGGAAAATCGCTGCACGTCGTTCTCGACGAAATGTTTTACGGGAAAACTCACAATAAAAGAATCGGGAGCGACCTCGGCATAGTGCTGGCGGACGTCCTGTTCGCGAACGCCATGCAGCTGATATCTTCCGCAGGGATCGGGTCGCGCGAAAAAGACGAATTCATCAGGATTTTTTCCCGCACTTACGAGATGACCGCATGGGGGCAGATACTTGATATCACTCACAGCCGGGAGAAGAGGCCGGACCTTTCCGGCGACTGGCCCCTGGTGATAAGCGAGCTCAAGACTGCGCATTATACGATTTATTATCCCCTGGTGATGGGATACGTTCTTTCCGGCGGGAGGGACGACAGGGAAATCGCGGCTATAAGGGAATTCTCGCTTCCGCTGGGCATAGCCTTCCAGATGAGGGACGATATCCTGGGCACGTTCGGCAGCGAGAAGCAGTTAGGCAAATCAAACGATTCCGACCTTTCAGAGGGCAAGATGACGCTGCTTATCAAGTATACCCTGGATTTCCTGGAGGGAGATGAAAGGAAGAAATTTCTGTCGCTTTTTACATCGAAATCAAAGACTAAAAGCGACATATCCGGCATGCGCAGCATGATAAGGAACAGCGGCGCCCTTCGCATGGTCAGGGCCCGGCACCTGGAACAGGTGGAATCATCTGTCAGTCTTCTGCGCCGGCTGAGGCTGAGCGGGGGCATGAAGCTGGCCGTCGAGGGCATGATAGAAGGAATAAGCGCGATCAACGCGTAAAAAAACGGGGGCAGGAACATGATGAAGGATGAAAAGGACATAAAAATCGAGGTGAAGGTGGACGAGAAGGAAGCCACCGGCGTGTTTACCAATTTCAGCAATATCAGCCATTCCCCCGAGGAGTTCATTTTTGATTTTATTTTCGTGCATCCCGCGCCGCCCCCGGGCTTCGGCAAGCTCATGTCGAGGATCATCGTCACGCCGTCGCACGCGAAAAGACTTCTCCTTGCGCTGACGGAAAATCTCAGGGACTTCGAGGAGCGGTTCGGCGAAATAGATATCCACGCGCAGGTGGAGGGGGGCGGCAACATCCAATGATATCGCGTTCCGGCATGAAGCGCATTCCCGCAGCGGTCCTGTTTTTCGCGGTTTTGCTGACGGCCGCGCCGGCCGGACCTTCCTTTGCCGGCAACGGGCCCGGGAAATCCGGAAGAGGGAAAGCCGCTTTCGACGCCGTAGCGGGGATGGAGAATTACCGCACGATGGAGAAGCTGTTTTTGAAATGGAGCCTCGGCCTCAGGGAGAGCAGGAACTCCAGAAAGCTGGAGCTTCGCGACCATCTTTACGGCCTGCTGGGAAAGGAGATCGTCACGGAGGACAATTTCATAATCATCATGCCCGGTAATAAAGAGGAGATCGAAGTCGTCTGCAACCTGATGAGCGGGAAATGGCTTCACATTCACGGGATAGTCGACGGTGAATCCCTGAAGTCCGTCTCGGGGGAAAAGATGACGTACGTGTCCCGGATGTGGAGGTCCGGTTCAACCGTTTCCGTGCGGGGAAGGATCAGGTATTACAGCATCGGCACGGACCTGAAAGGCGACAGGGTCGACCTGTACCTCGACAGGATAATACTGGATCCCGGATTAAAGAAGCAGGGCGATTGACGGCCTCCCGCGTCTTTCCGGTGACGCGGACATGGAAATCACGTTTGACCGGCTTGCATGATTAATCCCCATCCGAGTATAAAAGACAAAAAATGCTTGATCAACTCGCGGACGCTAATAAACCATCCATCACCCGGGTGAAATATCAACATGTGCGGAATAATAGGATATATAGGTTACAAGAACGCGGCCGACGTGGTTTTAAACGGTCTTCGAAGGCTCGAATACCGGGGGTATGATTCCGCGGGGATCGCCCTCAACGACGGCAGGCTCTACATTGAAAAAACCGTTGGCAAGATAAGCAGCCTTTCGGATCTCATCGACGTTGAGAAGCTGTGCGATTACTGCGCCGGGATAGGCCATACCAGGTGGGCGACGCACGGGGTACCGTCCAGGACCAACGCGCATCCGCATACCGACTGCGCCGGCGAAATAGCGGTCGTCCACAACGGAATAATTGAAAACTACAGGGTCCTCAAGGAGGCCCTCATCAAGGAGGGCCACAGGTTCGTGAGCGAAACCGATACCGAGGTGGTGGCCCACCTGATCGAATACTATCACGGTGCGGAGCCGCTCGTGGATTCCGTGATACACGCGCTGGCAAGGATCGAAGGCGCATACGGGTTGGTCGTTGTATCATCGAAGGAGCCCGACAAGATCATTGCGGCCAAGAAGGGGAGCCCGCTCATCCTGGGCGTTGGCGACGGCGAGATGGTGATGGCATCCGACGCCAGCGCGATCGTGGAGCACACGAGGAGGGTGATATACATCGAGGACAACGAGATCCTTGAGATAAGGAAAGACGGCTACAAGACGTACGATCTTAAAAAGAACAATATAGAAAAAAAGGTCGCGAACATAGACTGGGACATAGCGAGGATAGAAAAAGGCGGCTTTGAGCATTTCATGCTCAAGGAGATATTCGAGCAGCCTGAAACGGTTGAGAACGCGTACAGGGGACGGATCCTGCTTGACAGGGGTGTTTCAAGGCTCGACGGGCTCAGACTCTCGGACGATGAGCTCGGCGACATTGAACGGATAGTGTTCCTGGCCTGCGGCACTTCCTGGCACGCGGGACTCATCGGCGAATACATGATAGAGGAATACGCGAGGATACCGGTCAAGGTGGAATACGCGTCCGAATTCAGGTACAGGAAGCCCGTGCTGAAAAAGGGGGACCTGGTCGTGACAATAAGCCAGTCCGGCGAGACGGCCGACACTCTCGCCGCCCTCCTGGAGGCCAGGGCCAAGGGCATTGAGGCGATAGGGATTACGAACGTGGTGGGCAGCACAATAGCGAGGGAGACCGGCCGCGGCGTTTATATTCATGCGGGGCCTGAAATAGGCGTCGCGTCCACGAAGGCCTTCACATCGCAGATTACCGTTCTGGCGCTTTTAACCGTGCTCCTGGCCAGGAGAAAGGACATGACCCCCGAGGAAGGGAGGTCCGTGCTGGAGGACCTCATGAGAGTGCCGGAACAGATCAGGCGCATACTCCAGAATCCTGAGATAAAAAAAATCGCCGGCTTGTATGGAGAAAAAAGAAATTTTTTATATCTAGGCAGGGGGATACAATTCCCAGTCGCCCTGGAGGGGGCGCTCAAACTGAAGGAAATATCATACCTTCATGCCGAGGGATACCCGGCGGCTGAAATGAAACACGGACCGATAGCGCTTATTGACGAAAGCATGCCGGTGGTTTTCATTGCGCCCAGGGACGAGGTTTACAGCAAGATAATCAGCAACATGGAAGAGGTCAAGGCCAGGCAGGGCAGGATCATAGCCATTGCGACCGAGGGGGATGAAGGTATAAGGCGCTACGCCGATCACGTGATATACGTCCCGGAAACGCACAGGATGCTTTCGCCGCTCCTTACCGTGATACCCCTTCAATTGCTTGCCTACCATATCGCGGTATTGAGGGGATGCAACGTCGATCAGCCCAGGAATCTGGCAAAGAGCGTCACGGTGGAATGATCCCCGGGCGGGTATTTTAACTCGCGTCAGCCTTTGACGTGAAGCTTTTTTCAGGGTTTCTTCTATAATAAAATAATAAAAATCAACCTCCTGCGGGGTTTTTTTTAAACCTGTAAAATATAATTATTGACATAATGCTATTTTTCTTTTCACTATTGACAAGAAAACCGTACGGTAAAAGTAATATTCAAAAAGGAAAATGAGATGATAGTAATTGAGGGCGTAAATCATATAGGAATCACGGTTTCCAACCTTGAAGAATCGATTAAATTTTACAGGGAGTTTTTCGATTTCGAGGTGATTGATAAGCTGAATACTCCCGGACAGGCATTCCTTAAAATGGGCGACATTATTCTTGGACTTTACGAAGTCCCGGGCTACAGGAACGGCGAAAATTCCAGGGGAAGGGTTTCTTTTTTCGTGGACGAGCAGGATTTCGATGATGCGGTGGACGAGCTGAAGGAATTAAATATCGAGATAGTATACGGGCCGGAAAACATCAGGAACGGTCAGCTCGTGGTGTTTCTTGATCCCGACGGCAACTACATAGAGCTGTCCTATCCGATGATTGGGTGAAGTCTCGAAATGCCGTCAGACCTCGCAGATATTTTAAAAAAAAATAGAATCATTCCGATAGCCGTCTTCGACAGGACGGATGACGCGCTGAAAATCTGCGAGCTCCTGCTCGAAAACGGCATGAACGTGCTTGAAATAACGCTGCGTACCAAGGCGGCCCTCGAATGCATCGACGCCGCCGTGAAGAGGTTTCCGGAGATGACCGTGGGCGCCGGAAGCCTGCTGTCCATGGATTCCATGCGCGGGGCCGAGGACAGGGGGGCCAGGTTTTTCGTGTCACCATGCCTGGATCCCGAGATCCTGGATTATTCTTTCTCCCGCGGCCTTCTTTACATCCCCGGCACGGCGACCCCGACCGAAATACACACGGCGCTGAAAAAAACCGGCATCATAAAAATTTTCCCGTCCTCCAGCCTGGGCGGACCGGAATACATAAAGGCCGTGGCGGCGCCTTTCAGGATGATGGAATTCTGGGTTGTGCCTACCGGCGGTATAAACGAAAAAAATTACAGGGAATACCTCAAGATAGACAGGGTCGTGGCCTGCGGGATGAGTTATCCCGTCGAGGAGAAGCTTGTTAAAGACGGCGATTTCAAGACCCTTTCTGAAAGAATGAAGATTCTTTCAGCGGGGTGATCCCCTTCATCCGCTACCCGGTTCATAAGCCGAACAGCAGCCTGCAATGATTAAAATCGAACATCTTGACGGGATTTTAAAGAGCTCATACGGGAAAAGGTCCGGTCTTTTCGGAGATCCGGAGACAGACTGCTTCAGGCTTTTCAATTCTGACGGGGACGGCATACCCGGACTCGTCATAGACCTGTATTCGGAGTTTCTGCTCGTTCA
The DNA here is from genome assembly GCA_025457915.1 of Spirochaetota bacterium. GTDB lineage: Bacteria > Spirochaetota > UBA4802 > UBA4802 > UBA5550 > JALOTL01. The sequence continues at coordinate 38,028 of JALOTL010000010.1, forward strand.
GTTTTTTAAGAGCGGGCTTTATAAAAACCGGGAGCTCATCCTGTCGCAAATACTTTCATCCGTGCAGCTGATTGCTTCAAACATCAGGGGGATACTGGTAAAGGACAGGTCCATGAATAGTTCCGTGGATCCGGGGGACCGCTGGAAAAGCGGGCTGTACAGCGGGGAAATGCCGCCCGGGGAATATATCGTAAGGCAGAACGGCGTTTCCGCCTCCGTGGATCTCATCAACGGCCAGAACACCGGGCTTTTCCTGGACATGAGGGAGGCAAGGTCTATGCTCGCCGGGTATTACAGGCCTGGAATGAGGATGCTGAATCTGTTCTGCCATACCGCGCTGTTTTCCGTGCATGCGCTGGTGACCGGCATAGGGACAGCCGTCAATATCGATCTTTCAAAAAGCGCGCTCGAAAGGGCGAAAACCAATTATGCGATAAACGGACTGGAATACAGGGAGCAGGATTTCATATGCGGGGATGCCTGTGAATGGCTGGTTTATTTCACGAAAAAGGGGGCCTCGTTCGACATGGTGATTTTTGATCCCCCGACTTTTTCCAGGAATAAAAAAAGCCATTTTTCAGTAAGCGGTGATTATCCGAAATATCTTCAAACAATCAGCGAAGTCGTACCGTCCGGTTTTCTTTTTTCTTCAGTGAATTCAAAATCGCTGCCCTATAAAAAATACGCGTCAATGCACGAATATTCCTGGGATCCTCTCGTCATGATGAATGAACCGTGCGATTTCACGGGAGGCTTCAATTCCCCGAAGGCAGGCCTCTGGGCAAGGCGTCAAAAATAAAGGCGACGGCGAAAAAATCTTGACATCCCGGGTTCCTGGATCAGGATCTCTGAAAAGACATTAATCGGGAAAATTATGCTTTATGTAGCGTTGATTCTGATAATCGCCGGGATCATAGTCCTGGTTTATTCCCTTCTCAACGATTCGGCAGCCCCATCCGACAGGGAGCCGGAACGTTTTCAGCCGTCTCCATCATCTTCCGTAAAGGAGGTTAAAAGCCTTTACGATGACGAGGGATCCGTTTTAATGCAGATTGGCGAGGGTGTCGAACCGTTACCTGGAAGCGTCCAGGCCGGTTCATCCGCGGATGCCGCAGGCGACGATTACGGCGCGGTTTTGTTCGAGGACGGATCAGGTGCGGTCGATTACGAAGGAGGAGGCATAGACGAATCCCTGGTTCAGAATTTGAACAGGATAAAAAGGATCGGTTCCGGTAATATACAACTGGACCAGAGCGGCCTGAATTTTTATTCGGATAAAAAGCTTTTCCGCTACGACTTTCACAGGATCCAGGACCTCAAGGCCGGGAAAAAGACCGTGGCCCTTTTCCTGAAGGGCGGCGATACTGTGAAATTTTTCATCCTGAACAACCCCGATCTTCCCGCGGTCATATTGAGTTCATATAAAAAATCTGCCGGAGTCTGATTCATGTATTACAGGTATAAGGTCCATAAAAAAAGAAGCGGGATTTTAAAGGTGCTCGTCATCGTGGCCATGACGGTCGGCGTTATTTACGCAGGTTATCAGTACAGGCAGATGCTCATGTTCTGGAAATATTCAACCAGCAAGCTCTACAAGAAAGTCGAATCGGTCAACACCATAAAGGATTCAAACAAGAGAAGGGAGACCCTCTCCGGCCTCGCGGCGGACATGGATTCATACAAGGGCGACAACCAGCTTAACGTGGAAGCTTTTCTGATGTCCGGCAAGACGCATTTCCTTTATGCCGAATCGCTCCTTGAAGGCTCATTTACGGATCTTATCATAAACGACGGTTTAAGGGACATCGGGAAAAAGGCCAGGAGGGAGCTGATAAAGTCCATGAAAGACCTGAAAAAGGCTTCGGCCCTGGGAGGCGGACTCGATCCTGAATATGCGGTTATGCTTGCCATGGCCTATTTTTATACGGATTATTACCAGCCCCAGGAAATTTACAGGATGATAGAAAAAAGCGATATTGCCTCGGGTATAAAAAGCGTCGAAAATCACAGGTTTTATTCATTGATGCTGGTACTCGGCAAAAAAGAGGATGCCGGCATCAGGTATCTGTCTGACAAGGGAAATATAAAGTCCGACATCAAGGGGAAGCTTTTTCTGGCCACGGCCGAGAGGATGGCGAAGAGGTATACGAACTCCATTATCAATTACAAAGCGGCCCTCGCCTCTACGGATGATCAGCAGATGAAAAAACTGATCCATATAAACCTCGGCATCGTTTACCATAACCAGTCGCTGTTCAGGGAATCAATGTCGCATTTCAACTCGGTTGTTGAAATCGATCCCGGTGATATAAACGCCAGGATATGGATAGGCAAGAACCATTTTGCCATGGGAGAGAAGGACAAGGCCAGGGCCATCTGGAACGATATTCTTGCCAGGGATAAAAGCAACAGGGAAGTTCAGAAGCTCCTCGGCGTATAAAATTTTTTTTCAAATCATCCGCCCCGCTTTTATTCTTGTGACTGAATCACGTAATTTTGCAGGGTATGAATTTTCTCCGCGTGGATTTTATCCCGTGGTCCAATTATTTCAACCCGTTCGTTTAATTTGGCGATTATCGCTTGACAAATATGGGCCTTAAGATAGTAGGAATCTGGCTAAAATAAAAAAAGCCGGTTAATAACGACACCCCGCACGGGCGACCAGGGTCGCTGTTAATGAGCACAAACCGCCGGTTTCTTGTTATGCATTGAATTGGAGAGAGGAGAATATGATATTTGATTCAGTATACGGCATGTTTTCAAATGATATGGGAATTGATCTGGGTACGGCCAATACCCTTGTTCATGTCAAGGGACAGGGCATCGTTCTGAGCGAGCCGTCTGTTGTTGCGGTGCAGACGAGCACAGGCAAGGTCCTTGCGGTGGGGCACGAGGCCAAAAGGATGCTCGGAAGAACACCCGGCGACATAGTCGCGATAAGGCCGATGAAGGATGGTGTAATAGCCGATTTTGAAACTGTCGAGAAGATGATACGCTATTTTATTACGAAGGTCCATAAGAGGAAGACGCTGGTAAGGCCAAGGGTGGTAATAGGGGTGCCTTCCGGAATTACAGAGGTTGAAAAGAGGGCTGTCAGGGAATCCGCGGAACAGGCCGGCGCAAGGGAGATTTTTCTGATCGAGGAAGCGCTGGCGGCAGCCATCGGGGCGAATATTCCAATACATGAACCTGCCGGCCACATGGTGGTTGATATCGGCGGTGGAACCACTGAAATAGCCGTTATATCCCTCGGAGGAATGGTAATTGCCGATTCCATCAGGATAGCCGGCGATGAGTTCGATGAAGCAATCATAAAATACATGAGAACCCAGTATAACCTTATCATAGGGGAGAGAATGTCCGAAGAGGTAAAATTCAGGATCGGCAACGCCTTCCCGGAAAAAAAGATCGAAACCATGGAACTGAAGGGAAGGGACGCCATATCGGGACTGCCGAGGACCCTTGAAATTGATTCCGTTGAGATCAGGAAGGCGCTTAAGGAGCCGGTTGATCAGATTCTTGACGGAATAAAACACGCCCTTGAAAAAACTCCGCCGGAACTTGCCGCGGACATAGTCGAAAGGGGCATTGTGATGACCGGCGGCGGTTCCCTGTTGAAGGGACTCGATAAGTATATAAGCAAGGAAACCGGGGTGCCGGTAATACTTGCCGAGAATCCCCTGACGTGCGTTGTTCTCGGCGCCGGGAAGTTCCTTGAAGAACTGAAAAATCTTTATCGCGCTAATCTCAAGTAAGTCCGCTAAGTGGAATTTTTTATCAGACATAAAACGGTGGTGGCTTTCGTTGCCTTCACGCTATTCTGCATCGTTTCGCTTTCCATCCAGTCAAGCTCGTTTACACTTACATTCGAAGGCGTATTGAGCGCACTCACCCTTCCGTTTCAAAAGGCATATAACGGAGCCCAGGATGGCGTGAGCAAGTTATGGGCCGGTTTTACTGAATTGAGCGATGTCAGGGAGGAGCTGAACAAAACCAGGAAGAAGCTTCAGAAATATGAATCCATGTCCGAGGAGTTCAGCGAAATAAGAAGGGAAAACGAAAGATTGAGAAATCTCCTTCATATGAAGGAGAGAATAGGCTATGATTCCATACCAGCGACGATCATTTCCAAGGATCCCGACAACTGGTTCAGGACCCTTATAATAGACAAGGGAAGAAACGACGGCATCAAGGTAAACATGCCGGTTATAGCGTTCAGCGGCGGTGAAAAGGCCGTTGTCGGCAAGATCATCGAGGTGCGCGGTTCAGTTTCAAGGGTGGTCCCGATAATATCTCCGGACATGAAGCTCGGGGCCAAACTGCAGGAATCCCGCTTCCCTGGACTTCTATACGGCTACTCCGCCAATTCAAATCTCTGCCTGATGGATTACCTGAGCAGGGCGGCCACGCTCAAATTCAATGATGTGGTGATAACATCCGGGCAGGGAGGCATTTTCCCGGCCGGTCTCGTAGTCGGCAGGGTGCTCAAGCCCGCGGCCCTTGAGTCCAGCGCATACCAGAGGGCGATCGTCGTTCCTTATGTGGACTATGATCTTCTCGAGGAGGTCTTCGTGATAAAGAAAGAGGCTGATAAGGAAATGGTTGAACTGATAGGAGAAGAGGAATGATTCTTTCATATGTCTTCACCGCCGTAATAATAATCATCTCGCTGCTGATCCAGGGGCATACATCATTTGACGTGCTCAGGATCGCGGGGGTAAAACCGGATCTGGTATTCATCGCCATCGTCTATCTTTCCTACAGCTTCGGGTCGTTTTACGGAGAGGTGACCGGCTTCATCAGCGGTCTTTTCCATGACGCGGTATCTAATTCTCCCCTGGGCCTGCTCACGTTCCCGAAAGTCACGCTCGGCTTCATCGTCGGCATGTTCGGAAGGAACGTCATCAAGAACAACATTGTTACCGCAAGCCTGATGCTTTTCGTGGCTTCCATCATCAAGGGAGTAATCACGCTTCTTCTCAGCTACGTTTTCCACCAGGCGTCCGTATCCAGCATATTGAGCGTAATTCTGCCGGAATCATTTTACAATGCACTTCTTGCACCGCCCCTCTTTTTTCTATTCGACAAGATATTCGAAAGGGAGCTTGACAGGGAGGGATTTTACTAAAAATGGAATATACATCCTTCAAGACCAAAATGATGGAGGCCTTCAGGGTCAGGATGTATTTTTTCGTTTCCTCCGTCGGTTTCATTTTTTTCATTCTGGTCGTCCAGCTTGTCAATCTCCAGATCATCAGCGGCAGGGAATATGCCCAGAAATCCAGGGCCAACATGGAAAACTATATACCCATAACGGCGTCCAGGGGGGAGATTTACGACAGAAACTTCAAGTACGATGAAAAGAACGTCATCATAGTATCGAACAGGCCCTCATTCAACATCACAACCGTACCTGAAAAGTTCAAATCAAAAAAAAAATTACAGGACACCATGCGGAGGGTTTCAAAGCTCCTGAAGGTTTCATATGAAAGCCTTATGCAGGACATGTCCAACCGCAATCCCTGGGAAAGGATAATAATAAAAGAAGACGTTGATTTCGATACCATCATTAAAATTGCTACAAACCAGAACATTTTCCCCAACGTGGACTGGGAGGACGCCCCGGTAAGGGTATATAATTTCGGCGAAATGTTCGCCCACTCTCTAGGCTACATAGGCAGCATCAGCAGCGAAGAATACAAAAAACTGAAGTCCGAAGGTTACAAGCACTATCAGAAAATCGGCAAGTCCGGGATCGAAAAAAGCTATGACAGGCTCCTGCGCGGCGAGGACGGGTATGTCAGAAGGATAGTCGATGTGCGCAACAGGACGGAGGGAGAAGAGGTGGGCCTGCAGCCGGTCGCCGGCAACAACATGGTCCTGACCATGGATTACGAGATACAGAGAGTCGCATACGACGCGATGAGAGACCATCAGAAGGGGGCCCTCGTGGTATTAAAACCAGCCTCCGGAGAGGTCCTCGCGCTCATAAGCAAGCCGGATTTCGATCCGAACCTGATCATATCGAAGGACAACCAGAAGACCGTCACCGATCTCAGCGGTGATAAAAACCGCCCGTTCCTGAACAGGGCGATACAGTCCAAATATCCGCCGGCTTCGACATTCAAGCTTGTTACTACGATAGCCGGGCTGGAAAGCGGGAAGGTGCTTCCCAGCAGGTCTTACCACTGCCCGGGGAAATACACGCTCAAGGGATACAAGGACCATGATTTTTTCTGCTACGAGACTCACGGCACTCTCGATCTGTACTGGGCCATAGCTAAGTCCTGCAGCGTTTATTTCTACCAGCTTGGCCTGTCGGTTGGGCCAACGAACATACTCAGCTATGCCGAGTATTTCGGTCTGAACGAAAAAACCGGGATCGACCTGCCCGGTGAAATCAGCGGCTTCATCCCGTCCAGGAAATGGAAATACAAGACTTTCGGACAGCCGTGGTACGACGGGGACACGGTCAATCTCTCGATCGGCCAGGGGTTCGTTACGGTAACGCCTGTTGAAATGGTGAATTTAATATCCGGCCTTGTGAACAACGGTATAGTATACAAACCGCACCTTGTAAGGGAGATCAGGACAAACGACAACAGGAAGATAATAAAATCTTTTAAAAGGGAGAAGGTGAGGGAGATACCACTCTCCCAGCTGACCATTCAGACCGTTAAGCAGGGCATGAGGCTCAGCGTCACAAGCGGAACATCCGGAAGACTCGGCGTTCTGAAGGTACCCCTTGCCGGGAAAACCGGTACGGCCCAGACAAGGTCAAGGCGCAAGGAAGACTTTTCGCAGCACGCATGGTTTGTCGGATACGGTCCCTACGAGGAGGAGCCGGAAAAGGCGGTGGCGGTGGCGGTACTGGTCGAATACGGGGTCGCGGGCGCGGCCAGCGCGGTTCCTATAGCCGAGAGGATTTTTTACAAGCTTAATGAACTGGGTTATTTCAAATGATAAGCAGGGAAGAGATAAACAGGATTGACTACGTCCTCGTAATAGTAGTCATGCTGCTGGTGACCATGGGCATTCTTGCCATATACAGCGCAGGTTTCGATCCGGTGGATAAGATAAACAGCGGGCTCTATAAAAAGCAGATATTATGGTTCATTTTCGGATTCATCCTGATGATCCTTATGACCTTTCTTACGTACCAGTCGCTGGGAGATTATTCTCTCCACATATACGGGGTTCTTCTGGTCATCCTCCTTATAACGACAATTTTCGGCAAACCGATCAGGAACACCAGGGCCTGGCTGAGTTTCGGATTTTTTTCAATACAGCCGTCCGAATTCATGAAGCTCGGGCTTGTTATAGTCCTCGGCAAGTACCTGGAACTGCGCGAAAGGGACATCAGCCATTTCAGGGAGCTTTTCATCCCGGCGCTCCTTACCGCCGTTCCGATAATAATAATCCTGAACCAGCCGGATTTCGGTACGGCCATATTGTTCATACCCATACTGTTCGTCATGCTTTTCGTGGGAGGTGCCGACTTGGCCCACCTGGTTTCAATCGTCCTGATCGTGATCATAGCCACCGTCGTTCCGATGATACTCACTTACAGGGAATGGATAGGCGCCGAGGGATCGAACTTCATACTGGAATTTTTCAAGGATGTGAACCTGCTCCTGATAGTTTCAGGCGTGCTGTTTGTCGCGTCGATCGTGTGCTTTGTACTGCATTTCTTTTTCGTGAACAGGGTATACCGGAGGGTTTATTTACCGGGCTTTATCATTTCTTTCGGTCTTTTATTCTCGATAGCCATACAGAAGATTTTCAAGACCTATCAGAAAAAGAGGATCCTGGTTTTTTTAAATCCCGACCTCGATCCTCACGGGTCCGGATACAACATCATCCAGTCAAAAATAGCAATCGGGTCCGGGGGATTTTTCGGGAAGGGTTTCCTGAAGGGGTCGCAGTCCCAGCTGGGATTCCTTCCTGAAAAAACATCGGACTTCATCTTTTCCGTCATTTCCGAGGAATGGGGATTTTTCGGATCGATCATGATGATAATACTCTTTGCGATAATAGTCTACAAGGGTATAAGGATTTCCTTCGAGGCGAAGGACAAGTTCGGGGCCCTGCTGGCCAGCGGGATAACGTCTATATTGTTTTTCCACATCCTGATAAATATCGGCATGGTGATTGGAATAATGCCGGTAACCGGGCTTCCGCTATGCTTTGTGTCTTACGGCGGCTCGAACCTCCTGATGGCCATGATATGCATCGGCATTCTGATAAACATACGGTCAAAGAAATTCGTTTATTGAAACCCCTGCATGAATCCATTCCATACTGCGCCCTGAACAGTACCGGGACCGTTGGACTGTTTTTTCAGATACGGTTTTTTAAAATTTTGATGTTAAGTCCGGAATTAATTATAGTCCGTCCCTTTTACCGCAAATTTTACGTGAATACGCTTTCAGCATGATCCATCGGAAGAATGGTCTCCGCCCGATAAAATATTTTTTATTTTTCATGTCCAATGCGTAAATATTATTATGGACGTTTTTTACGCTGTTGTTGTAATTTTATAAATAGTTTCCATGAACCGGCCGGGAGGTGTGAGTGAAGGGGAAAAAATGCGTCATCCTTTTGAGCGGCGGGCTTGATTCGGCTACCGTTGCGGCGGTTGCAAGGAATTCGGGGTTCGATATATCAGCCATTACTTTTTCATACGGACAGAGGCATGATATCGAGATTGGGTCTTCAAGGAGAATAGCGGAATTTTTCAATATAACCGACCACAGGATAATACAAATTCCTTCCGATATCTTCAGGTCCGCACTTACTGATAGAAGCATTAATGTGCCCAAAAACCGGGAATCAATAGACGGCACAATCCCCCCCACTTACGTTCCCGCAAGGAACATTCTTTTTCTTTCCTACGCGCTTGCATATGCCGAATCCATTTCCGCATCCGATATATTCATTGGCGCGAACTGTATGGACTACAGCGGCTATCCGGATTGCAGGCCGGAATTTTTCGATGCTTTTCAGAAAATGGCCGATGCAGGCACGAAGGCCGGGATCGACGGCAAACCAATCAGGATAACGGCGCCCCTTCTGAAAATGAAAAAATCGGAGATAATAAAGGCCGGTACGGCTCTCGGCGTGGATTATTCAATGACGATCAGCTGTTATGATCCAGACCGAGATGGGAGATCCTGCGGCAGGTGCGACAGCTGCCGTCTCAGGATCAGGGGTTTTTCAGAGGCCGGTGTGTCCGACCCTACCGTCTACCAGATTAAATCCTGAATGAATTCCCCATCCGGGCTCCTCGATCGGTTATCAATGTCCTTCCTTGACATCCTGAACCCGTCAAGATGCGTTTTATGCAATAACCCCGCATCATACGGGGATGCCTGCCTGTGCCCGGGGTGCGCGTCTGCAATCAGCATCAGGGACGCCGGCTGCGGTATCTGTTCGGGCACGGTAAAAAACGGCTGCTGCGATTTCTGCTCGGACAGGCATCTGTTTTTCAGAAAAAATATTTCGGCGCTGAATTATGAAGGGCGTGCGAGGGAGATGATACACCAGTTCAAGTTCAACAGGCGGAAGAGGCTGTACCTGCATCTCGCGAAGGCGGCGCTGGGCGCCCTTGACAGGTCGAAAATCGATGCCGACATGATCACATATGTTCCCATGCGCAGGACAAAAAGATGGAAACGCGGCTTCAATCAGTCCGAGCTTGTGGCCGGCTTTATATCCAGGAATACTGGTCTGGCGCTTGCTTCCACTCTTTCTGAATGCATTTCATACTCGGACCAAAAATACCTCCGTTCCCTTGAAAGGCACATCAATGCCATAGGAAGATTCAGGGCGGTCAATAAGGGAAAAGTCGCCGGGTCGCGTATAATTCTGGTGGATGACGTGTTCACAACCGGCGCAACCGTCAATGAATGCTCGAGGATTCTGTTAAATGCGGGCGCAAAGGAAATTTTTTCTTTGACTTTGGCGAGGTCTGAAATAAAAAGCTTGAAATGATTTAACTCTTCATTTATTATCATAAAACCTCTAATAAACGATTTATCATGGAGATGCCCTATGAAGAGGAAATCATTGGATGCCGTGGAACTTCTTGTTTTCGATGGCCGCATCGATCAGGAAGTCTCGGAAGAACTTGAATCCGTATTGCAGGATTGCCTGGACAATAAAAAACTAAATATATGTATAGATTTAACGAATGTTAAGCACGTGTGCAGTTCCGCGCTGGGTGTTCTTGTCGCAATAAAAAGGAAGATCAAGGACAACGAGGGGGATATAAAACTCGTGATAACCAATGACAATCTCCTCAGGCTGTTCGAAACTACAATGCTGGACAAGGTATTTGAAATATACGAATCGCAGAGGGAATGCCTCGCCACTTTCGATTAAAGCAGAATGGAAAATGATATCAGAGAAATCCTCAAGCCTGTAGACGGCTATATCCAGAAAGTTGAAGAATCAATCAGGCGGAAAATAAGCAGCGGTATCCCATTAATTGACGAGGGAGCATTGCATCTTTTTAAAAGGGGCGGCAAGAGAATAAGGGCCGCTCTCGTCGTCCTTGCCGGCGGCATTAAGGGCAGACCTCCTGACGATATAATAGATATAGCCTCGGCCTGCGAAATCGTCCATGCCGCCTCCCTGGTCCATGATGATATTATCGACCAGTCGATATTGAGAAGGGGCGATCTTACCGTATCCAGAAAATGGGGGGAAAAAATCGCCGTACTCATCGGCGACTACATGTACACCCTCGCGTTGAACATAGCCGTGAACGACAGTCATTCCGCATTGTTTAAAATAATGGTCGAGGGCGCCAAGGACATGGTCATGGGTGAACTTTGCCAGCTTCAGTATTCGAATATCGAATCAATAAACAGGAAGCGTTACTACGAAATCATCGAGCTGAAAACCGCCAGGTTCATGGCCGTCTGCGCGAAGATGGGGGCCGTTAAATCGGACCTGTCTCCCGATGAATGCACCAGCCTCTACAATTTCGGATTAAATACAGGCTTCGCCTTCCAGATTGTCGATGACACACTCGACCTCGTAGAAAACAGCGATACCATCGGGAAGGACACCGGAAACGATTTCAGGGACGGGAAGATCACGCTTCCTTTTTTATTCCTGATGGAGCGCGACAGCGGATTTCACAACTTGTTGCGGAAGTTCGTATCCGACCCCGATCCCGGACGATGGGACGAAATCAGGCTGCTGCTGAAGGACAGCGGGGCCATTGAAGAATCCATGGATGAGGCAAAAAAATTTGTTGATAAAGCGGTCTGCATGCTTGAACCTTTCCCGGATACGGAAAACAAGAAAATTTTGATGGAGCTGGCGGATTTTTTCATCGTCAGGAACTATTGATTTTTAATGCCGTGCGAAGAAACGGCGAATGGAGGGCGTATGATGTCAAAGGAGAAGGGGGAGGTCCTGAAGTATTACAACCTCGGGCTGGTGGCCTATAAACAGAAAAAGTGGGACGAGGCAATAAAGGCTTTTGAGATGGCGCTGAGAGTAGATCCCGGCGACGGTCCTTCTGAATTATATCTCCAGAGAGCGAGAGAGTACAAAATAAGTCCCCCGGGACCTGATTGGGACGGGGTATTCATCATGACCAGCAAATAAATGACAGGTGACGATATGACTAAAAAAATAATCCAGGTTAACAAGAATCCCGTGTACGACGTCGGGATGATATCCACGGTTTTCGCAAAAGACACCAATTTCATCGGGGAGCTCGTCTTCAAGAAATCTCTCCAGATTAACGGCAACTTCGAGGGGGATATTGCCTCGGGAGGATATCTTGTCGTCGGCGAGGGCGCCGTTGTGAAGGCCAACATCAAGGCCAAGACCGTAATTCTTATCGGGACGGTTTACGGCAACATAGAGGCGACCAGCAAACTCGAAATACATCCGAACGGCAAGCTATATGGGAATATCCGGACGGCGAAATTGACCATAGCCGACGGGGTTGTTTTTGAGGGCAAGTGCGAGATGATTAAAACAGAAGAAAAAAAATCCAGAAAGGACATGCCGGCAAAGACGTCCTCCGCCGAGGAGACGGCCTGACGGGAACAGATGAGGGATCTCAAGGAAGCAAAATTTTATTCCCGCATTGATCCTCTGCATGTCAAGTGCGTTCTCTGTCCCCACAACTGCATCATAAACGATGGCGCCTCCGGGATCTGCGGAGCAAGAAAGAACGCCGGCGGAGTCCTGTATTCAATTATATACGGAATGGTCACCGCGGTGGCCATGGATCCCATTGAAAAGAAACCGCTCTATCATTTTTATCCCGGCTCCAGGATACTTTCCATAGGCACCAAGGGCTGCAACCTCAAGTGCCCTTACTGCCAGAACTGGCATATTTCCCAGGACATGTCCGCCATTGCCGAATTCTACGAGCCCGGGGATGTTGTCGATCTCGCCATCAGGAATAATTCGATAGGCGTTGCGTACACCTATTCCGAGCCCATGATCTGGTTTGAATACGTGATGGATACGGCCGGATTGTGCCGTGAAAAGGGGCTCAGGAATGTCATGGTGACGAACGGATACGTGAACAGCGACCCACTGGATGAACTGCTGGGGCTGGTCGACGCCATGAACGTCGACCTTAAATCCTTCAAGGAGGGAACCTATAAAAAAATAAACAGGGGCGGCCTCAGGGATGTTTGCGAGACAATAAGGACAGCCAGTGAAAGAGGGTGCCATGTCGAGGTAACTACCCTGATAGTTACGGGGATTAATGACGACCTGGATGAAATGAAAGATATTATTGACTTTTTATCATCGATTGATAAGAACATCCCGTGGCACATTTCCAGGTATTTTCCGAATTATAAATATCATGAAGCCGAAACGGATGTTGAATTCATGAAAAGGGTCTGCTTGGAGGGAAGGAAAAAACTGAATCACGTTTATTGCGGAAACGTCGCGATCCATGAAGGATCCGATACCCTTTGTCCCTCCTGCGGAAATCTGCTGATAAAGAGATCCGGTTATTTCACGAAAATTGAAGGGATGAAATCCGGAATGTGTTCGAGGTGCGGCGCCGACACCGGCATAAAAATTTAACCGGCGCAATCATGATCGTTTATTCAAGGAACAGGACATGGCTGAAATAATCGACGGTAAAAAAATAGCTTCAGAAATCAGGGACGGAATCAGGACCAGGGTGGCCGACATGGAGAAGAAGACCGGGGGGAGGCCCGGGCTCGCAGTCGTCCTGGTTGGGAACAATCCGGCTTCCGCAGTATATGTGCGGATGAAGGGGAAGGGATGCGAAGAGGTCGGAATAAAGTCCTTCAGCTACAGCCTTCCTGAAAACGCTTCCGAAAAGGAATTGCTGGCCCTGGTGGACGACCTCAACCGCAACAGGGAAATTAACGGGATCCTGGTACAGCTTCCGCTTCCCGGTCAGATAAAGGAGAAATCGGTCATTTATGGAATAGATCCGGCTAAAGACGTGGATGGATTTCATCCGGTTAACGTGGGCAAGCTCCTTATCGGCGACGAAGACTGTTTTTTCCCCTGCACCCCTTACGGCTGCCAGGAGCTTATTGCAAGGCACGTGAAGGACCTGAAGGGGAAACACCTCGTGATCGTCGGCAGGAGCAATATCGTTGGAAAGCCCCTCGCGAACATGATGGTACAGAAGAACAGCAGGGCGAACTGCATCGTTACAGTGTGCCACACCGCGGCGCCGGATATAGGTTACCATACGAGGCAGGCGGACATACTGGTGGTTGCCGCAGGCAGCCCTGAAATGGTTACCGGCGATATGGTTAAAAAGGGCGCAGTTGTAATAGATGTCGGGACAAACAGGGTCCAGGATCCGGCGGACGCCACTAAAACGAGGCTTGTGGGAGATGTAAAATTCGACGAGGTTTCCATGGTGGCTTCCGCGATAACCCCCGTGCCGGGTGGCGTCGGTCCGATGACGATAACCATGCTTTTAAAAAATACTGTTAAAGCCTACATGATTCAAAACGGCGTGGCTTGAAAAAATCATTTATTAATAAAAAAAGCTGCCATCAAAGGGCAGCTTTTTTTATCTCTACAACAATATAACAATCGTGATTAATTTCCGCCTTCCTTGTGCTTCTCTTTTTCAAGATGGGGAAAGAAGGGCATGTATTTCGCAAACCACATGTATATAAGAGCCATGGTGGCGAAGGAGCCCAGCATTACTACCCATTCCTGTATGGTGGGGAAGTATCCGGTAAAGCCCTTCCATGGGAAATTGGGTACGGAGAAACCGTGAAGCACTGCGTCGAACTTGCTGAAAACCACCGCCACGACCCCGCATATTACGCCGTAGAACAGGAATTTTTCCTGCTCCCTGAATTTTTTGAGGTTGAGAAGGACAATTGCGCCCGCGCAGCAGGCAAGCTCTACAACCAGCAACCAGATGCCGAAAAATCCGCCCCAGAGGTCAATAAAAGACCTGTCCGCAAGCGGTACGTATTTTACAGACATCACCACTATGTCATATATCCTGAAAATGGTATAGGCAATGAACATGATCCCGGAAATTTTAGCAAGCGACTGGAAAGACTCTGCCGGGGCCACTTTCTTTTTCATCACCTTTTCGGCTATTTTCGGAATAAGCAGCATGAAAGAGGTGCCGCCTGCCGTCGCGGCCACGATGGCCAGAAAGAAGTAATGCGGTCTGAACCATGTCGGTTTTCCGTAGAGGACGCCCCACATCCCGCCGCCCAGGGATCCCTGGTGGAAGAATGAAAGAAAAGTGCCTACCGCGGCCATTATCCACATGAGCTTGTGAAGATAATGCCCTATGTAGTGCAGAACGGGAATGCTGTCCAGGATTTTGTGCTTCAGTGCTATGGGAATGAGCTCAACGCAGAGCACGCAGAAGTAAAGCGTGAGGCACCAGACCACTTCGGTGAGCATCGACTGCGGCATCAGGTGCGATCCCCAGTTGGGATATGTATATCCGAACCATGCCCTCAGCGGCTGGCCTATATCGAACACCAGCAGGATGAATGTGAACAGGTAGCACATGAATCCCAGCAATACTGTCGAATTAATCAGGGGTTCCAGCTTGTCATTCCTGAAGATGTACAGAATGAAGCCGGTGAAAAAAGCCCCGCCGCCGAGCGCTACCAGGCCCAGATCGCCGATTATCCATATACCCATTGCGAAGTTGTTGTTCATGTCGGTATATCCGAGGCCCCAGAACAGGATCTGGATTCCGAAAATCAAAAAGCCTGCAACAAGAGCGAAAAGCACCATCAGCGTTATCCTGATGTTTTTTGAATAGCTGTTGAATTCGTTCTTGAGGTAATCTATTATTTTCTTCACTTTTATTTCTCCTTTATCATTTTGTTATCAGGAGTATTATTTAAACCGCATGAGATCGCGGATCCATTGCTTGCTGCTCAGGTAATAGACCTTCGGGTTCGGGAAGTTCTTTATCGCCCTGAACTTCTTCTGCTCGTCGGGTTTTTTCTGGTCTATCGTGTGCACCAGCCTGAATGCCCTGTTGTCCCTGGCAAGCCTGGAGACCTCTGATTTGGGATCGTTAAGGTCGCCGAAGACCATTGCGCCGGTGGGGCAGGCGGAAACGCAAGCCGGAGTATATAACACGGCGTTGATGTCCAGCTCCCCCTTCATGACGGCCTTGTCCCTTTCCTTTTTCCATATATGACTGCAGAACGTGCATTTCTGGATGGTTCCTCTCGACGCAATGGATACGTCGGGATTCAGGGATTTTTTGAAGCTTCCCTCGTATTTCGGTTTCCACCAGTTGAAGACCCTGGCCTCGTACGGGCAGGAGACCTGACAGTACCTGCAGCCGATGCACCTTGACCATATCTGGCTCACCACTCCGTCATCGCCGGTGTCCGTCGCCACGACCGGGCATACGGAAACGCACGGGGGCTGCGGATTTTTCGGGTCGTTTCCTTCGCACTGCTGGCACATTTTTGGAATAAACGCCACCTTTACGTCCGGGAATTTTGCGTCCCTGTCGTTGGTTATCCTCATAACATCGAGATATGTCATTTTTTTGGGAATGTCGGAATCGTCCTCGAATATGGGAAGATTGTTTTCCTGGGCGCATGACACCGCGCATTCGCCGCATCCGGTGCATTTGTCCAGATCGATGGCCATTCCCCATCTTCTTTTCATTTTATTTTCCATGTCTTTCATCATTTCACCCCTTAACTAAGTTTGACCCTGGTAACCAGCCAGCTGGCTGTTCCAGTCAGAGGATCTATTTTATCATTCATAATTTCCCTGGGATTGACTCCCTTGTCTTCAGCATACCTGGTATAGAACTTGTGCCCGAATCCCATCGGAACGGCAACCGTATCCGGAGAAACGGAATCGGTTAGGAGTGCCTTGACGCTGCCGACCTTGCCTTTTTCGGTTATGATTTTCAGGGATTCATTGTTGCAAATCCCGTGTTTTTTCGCCGTTTCCCTGTTTATCTGAACGTAAAGCTTTCCGGATGAAAAGGTTTCGCTGCCGAGAACCTTCATCGCGTAAGGAAAAGCCAATCCGTCGCCGTCGCCGACAACGGGAGCTTCTATCGGAACAAGGGACAGGGAATAATTCGCATCCCCAAGGGCCTTCTTCAGATCCGCCAGCTGTTTTTTCAGGATATCCCCCTTGAAGGAGAATCCTGCGGCTCCGGCTGTTTTGCCCGTGAGGGCTATCAGATCGGTGTAGCTTTTCCACTGGAAAGACTGCTGCAGGCCTTCAACCATTTTGGCTATTCTCAGGACGGCGTCGCCAGCGTGAATGGCTCCATCCACCGGTTTTACAACCGGGTCCCCGGCCGCTGTTTTTGATTCGAAGGAGGTTATCGACGGCAGGACGTAGTCCGCATAGGCGGCCGTATCATTGACGAGCGGCATGATGGCCACAACAAATGATTTTTCAAGCTTCGCCGCGAGTTCCTTTCCGTAAACGCTCTTGTAGACCGGATCGGCCCCGTTTACAATCAGCATGTCGAAGTTTTTCGTCTTTACGAATTCATCGAAACCCGCGCATTTTTTTGATTCTGCCAGGAATTTGGCGGCCGTCTGGATCGGCGCCGCCCCGGCAAAATTGACATTCTGTTTTGTCGTTACGGACCTTGACTTGACGATCGTGTTGAGGCCGTAAACTGCTATAATTTCCGCCGAGGATGAGCTGATGGCCTTCCCGCCCTTTCCGGCTACCGCCACCGGGCTTTTTGCCCTGGACAGGGCGTCTGCCAGCTCCTCGATTTTTTTCGCGGGGACGCCTGTAAGCCTGGACGCGGCTTCAGGGGTGTATTCCCCGGCAATGGCGGACCAGGCGCCGAAATCGGCCGCTCCGGATCCCATGCCTTTTTTCTTGATGAGATGGTTGGCTATGCCCAGCGCTACAAAAATTTCCGTTCCGGGTTTTATTGGAACCCATTCATCCGCGGCGGAGGCGGTTCTTGTGCATACCGAATCGACCTGGATGAATTTCACCTTTCTTTCCTTCCACCTTGAGAAGGACTTGCTGATAGATGCGGAATCACCCCATCCCTCCAGCAGCCTTGCGCCGAAGCTCAATATGAAGTCCGCGTCGTCGAAATTGTAATCAAGCATTCCGCCGACCGCCCCGGCAGTCAGTGTGTCAAGAGTGGGTTCATAATAGGAATGGTTGCTTCCAATGGAGTTCACCATCCTGTCGAGAAGCTCGGAGGAAAGGTTTCTTTCCTTGTTTATCGAGGCGATCCTGTCGTTTTTACCGGACTTGATGATCCCGTTTATTTTGGATGATATGTCCTTGATGGCCTCGTCCCATGTGACCGGGGTGAATTTTGCGCGGCCCTTGCTGCCGGTGTTCTTCAGGGGGGTGGTGATCCTGTCGGGATGGTAAAGCATCTGAAGCGACGTCTGACCGAACGGACAGCCGCTGTTTGATGTTTCAACCTTCACCGCCCTTTCACCGATCATCCTGACCGATATGCTGCATTTGTTCGGGCAGATCTCACAGACGCCTTTCAGGTATTTTTCCAGTCCGGATGACGGGACATGCTGGTCCTGGGTCCACTCGACCAACCACTGCAGAGAAATAAACGGGGCGCCGGAGAAAACTGTCCCGACCGCCGAACCGGCAATAGCGCCGCCGGCTATTTTCAGAAAATCTTTTCTATCTATTTTTTTCATCGATTAAATTACTCCTCTAATCATCAGAATATTAATCGTGGCAGACTGCGCACTTGTTGCTTAAGTTCAACGCCGTATGGCAATCCTCGCATTGACCCATCAGCATCTTTCCCTTGATTTTATCGTTTGATGTGGACATTCCTTTTTCACCGTGGCATGAGCCGCATCTGGACTTGAGCCTGCCGTCCTCGAACTTCGCGGTCATGACGACTTTATGGCTGAAATAAACAAGGTCCGGCTGCCTGGCAAACGATTCCCAGGGTTTGTCCGTATCCTTGTGTTTAGCGAGGAACGGTTTTTTCAGGGGCTGTGCGGGATCTTTGCTGGTTGCCGGTCCTTTCCTGTCATGGCAGGACGTGCATTCGGCTATGGTCGGGATTCCCTTGAATCTTCCATTTTCATCATAGCCGTGGCAGGTTTCACATGTGGCGCCATATTTTTCAGTGTGCGTCTTGTGGTTGAATGGCTCCATTTTTTTCGCCTGCAGGTTCATTCCGTAATCGCATGCTTTCTGGAAGAGAATGAATGAGATGTACGTAAAAACAATGAATGGTATTGTAATAAGCACTATTGACCGTTTCACCAATTTACTCCTTATCTCTTTAAATGTATTTTTTAAGCAGAATTCGAATGAGTAACAGTTAAGAATTAACTGTAAGTTATTGTAATTAATTATCATGAAATATATATGTCAACAAAATTATGGGGGCCTGCATAAATTATGGATTGCGCGGAATAATCGCCGTCGGCGGTCCGGAAATAAATTTTAAGCATGATTTTTTAAAGTTAAGGCAGATGCCTGATTTAAAGTTTTATTTGCAACCGGAACACGCTCTTTAGCGGAAACTGATAGATGGAAATGAAAATAGAATTGCCGGACCGATTAAAAAATGCATATGAACTGGCATGATAAACTATTTAGAAATTTATAATATCGTTAAATGTTTTATCGCAAATATAATAAGGGAACCTTTAATAGTCAAATCAGTATCTTACCTTGTGGCCGCTCCTCTACATCCATCTAGTCGCGGCATTAGTGCTTTCGTGCACGTCAGGCACAACATCTGATAAAATCAGGAATTATGATTTGTAATACCAGAGAAACTCCTGATTTTTAGAGGTGTCCATAGTTGCGATAGAGATTAAAAAAACTGCAGTTTATTAATGAATGATATAAAGATACCGTTCCTCTGGTAGTGAAGGAATTTATAAGAATAAAAAATTAACACATTATTTATTTTGTTTAGTGTTGTTGATTGGAGGTTTTCTTCCGCAAGCAGTGATGATTATAATTCGATTAATTCAATTTCTATTTCAGTCCTGAATTAGCCGCCGGAATTTTATCGAGCATCGGATCCGGGCCGCGATGATTCCGGCACATTAAGGCCTGAGAGGGTATTTTTATAAAGGTGCTCAAGCCGCACCGCGGTCCGGCTTGAGCATAATAAACGGAAAATCGTAATTATTCGAATGGAATCATACGGTCTGATATCCTATTGCGCTTTCTTCTTCATTACGGAATCAGTAATAATCGACGCAAGCACGAACGCCGCAGATGCAGCAATAACAATGATCCAGTCAGACCTGTCTATCCCGAAAGAACTGTTGTAGCCGCCTGCAAGAACGAATACCGTCAGAAAAAAAATAATAAAGGAGAATGCAATTAGAATTTTCATAAATCACCTCGTAATCTCGATTGAATTAATGTAAATGATTGGTACGTTTTACTTCTTCGGTGATTTCGGAGGTGATTAATAAAAGGTGGATTTCGACCATCTGGGGAATTTATCCGCCATGGCGAATAAATTCGGAAACGCGGCCATTTCCGGACAACATGAAGGATGAATTTTTTCGTGGTATCCGGATTTATTTACCGCGTCGAATGGCGTTGCAATTTTTTTAACCGGTTCATTTTTAAAAAAACCGGGGCCGGCTATTGCGGAAGTTTTTTCGTACGATCCGTTATTATGTTTATTTTTATCCGGGGTATCGTCGATGCGACGACTGCCGGAAGTTATCGATAAAACCAGCAGGAATGCTGCCAGCATTGCTGTCGCGGTCTTTCTTTTATTGATTGAAATATGAATTATTTTTCGGGGCATCATTTTAAAATTAGAGTGCTTCTACAAAATATTTAATGATTCTGTATGTGATTGCTATAGGAGATGGTTCCCTCGCGGCACGGAAAATTTCACCGGCCCTGGTTTATGACGGGGTTACTTGTACGGCTCGATGCGCAAATAGGTTTTTTTAATGCCGGCGGTATTTGCGATATCGATCAATTTTATTATGTAATCGTATTTGCAGTTTCTGTCGCCGTTGATTATAAGCGTCGCGTCGGCGACCTTTTTTTTCAATTCAGACAGCTGGGCGGAGATTTTGGCCTCGTCGGCCCTGATGTCGAATCTGGCCTCGTTGATGAAAACCCCGCCGCCCCTGTCGACGGTTACCGTTTCATTTTTTTTTGATTCGGCTGTCTGGCTGGATTTTCTGGCCCCCGGGAGATCGACACGGATGCTCTGACCCATCATGAGGGGAGTTGAGATCATGAATATTATGAGCAATACCAGCACGATGTCGGTAAACGGCGTGATATTGATCTCGACCATCGTTTTCCGGATCTTTTTTCTTCTCTGCATCCGATTATTTCAACCGATTTATCAGGTCAATAAGCTCCGAAGAGCATAACTCCATGTCGATGGTAGCGTTGTCGATTCTTTTCATTATCAAGTTGTACGCGAAGACAGCCGGAACGGCCACGAAGATTCCCGCAGCGGTCGAAACAAGGGCCTCTGCTATCCCCCCTATTACGATGTTTATTCCACCGCCAGCGCCGGATGATGACAGGTCGCTGAATGCGTGTATTATCCCGATGACTGTTCCGAAAAGGCCGATGTATACCGATGTGCTTCCTATCGTGCCCAGGATGTTGGTGTATTTTTCCATCGTTTTTATTTCGATGGCGATCCTGCGTTCCATTGAATTTTTTATGTGCGATTCAGGCAGCGATATGTGGTCCAGGCCTTCCTTTGCGACTCTTGCCAGGGTGCTCCTGCCGTTTTCACAGAAGCCTATCGCCTTCTTAGGGTCCGTTTTTTTCAGAAGCACCTTAATGTGGGCAATGAAGGATGACGGATCTTCTTTTGCGTTAAAATGGAAATATATATATCTTTCTATAATTATTCCCAGGGTGGCAATGGAGCAAAACAACAGGAATACCACGGTAAAACCGCTGGCCGATATGAGGTGATACAAGAAGGATTTTTCCGCCATTTTCAACAACCTTTTTTGAGGATTATTATTGGATCAATATTGTGTTGTCAAATCTATTTAAAAGTTACCGCCGGAGGATTGTATAAATATCCCCCTTCATGAAAATTTTTTCACGGACTTATTGAAGAGCCGCGTATTCTCAGGAAGCGCTGATCAGTTTTTTGGCCCTGTTTACCCCTTCGACCGCGTCCCTGCCGTAGTAAGCGCCTATGCCCCTCGCGTATTCTTCATTGACCACGGCACCGCCGATAAGAAGTCTCGACCCGATATTTTCCCGGTCCAGGGCGTCCCTGACGGCTTTCATCTCGTTCATTGTCGTGGTCAGGAGTGAGCTCAGGCAGATGATGTCCGGCTTGATCCGCTTCGCGCTGTCTATGATTTGCTCCACTGAGACGTCCTTGCCCAGGTCATGGACTTCGAAACCGTGGTTTTCAAGCATCATCGACACGATGTTCTTCCCTATATCGTGGATGTCTCCCTTGACGGTGCAGATCAGAACCCTGCCCAGCGATGATGATGATTTCTGGGAGAGTATCGGCTTGACGACCTCGAAGCCTTTTTTCATCGCCCCGGCCGACGCTATCATCTGCGGAAGGAAGTATTCCCCCGAGCTGTAAAGTTCTCCGACCCTCTCCAGGCCCCTGATCAGCGCCCGTTCCATGATGTCCTCGGCCTTTTCTGTCGCCAGGGCCTTTTGTACCAGACCGCCTATTTCATCCGGGTTGCCCTCGACGACCATGCCGTATATGGAATCCAGTATGCCGCCGGATTTTTCCTGTGCGGAGGTGGCGGCCTTTTCCGGCTCGGTCTTCTGCCCGAGCCGGGCTATGTATTTCTGCGCGGCAGGATCCCTGCCGGTAAGAAAATCGAGTGCAAGCTTTTCCTCCTCCGAGTACCCGTCTATCACCCTCATGGTCGAGGGATTGATGATGACGGCTGTGACGCCGCTTTCAACCGCAAGCCTGAAATACGCGTTATTAATATATTTTCTCTGCGGCAGCCCGAAGGATATGTTGCTGAGCCCCAGCGATGTCTTGATGCCCTTTTTCGAAAAGTGTTCGATCACCTTCAGCGTTTCCGCGGCGCTGCCCGGCTCGGCGGCCTCGGCCAGCATGAGGGGATCGATGAATATCCTTGACGGATCGATGCCCTCTTTTTCCAGCCTGGAAAGGAGTTTTTCCCCGGCATCGATCCTTTTCGAGGCCTCCCTGTGCACGCCCGTGTCGTCAAGGCACAGGGCTATTGCGAAACAGCCGTACCGCCTGATGACCGGCACGAGCCCGGCAATGCTTTTTTCCTTTCCGTTTATGGAATTGAGTATCGGTATCCCCGGATATGAGATGAGGGCCCTTTCAATGACACCGCTGTTGTCTGAATCTATCATGAGCGGCACGCTGACCAGGTTTGATAAAAGGGTAACAGACCTTCTCATCGTCGCGGCCTCGTCAGTACCGGGGACGCCCACGTTTATATCGAGTATGTGCGCCCCTTCCTTTTCCTGCTTTTTTGATTCCTCCCTCAGGAAATTCTGTGAGCCCGTCCTGAGGTCCTCGGCGAATTTTTTGCGCGCCGTCGGGTTCAGCCTCTCCCCTATTATCACCGTGTCCCTGTGGGATTGAAGATCGAGGGTCCTGAACCTGCTGGTGATGAATGAATGGTTCGTCCTGAATTCCCGCGGGGCGTATTTTTCGGAGTCAACAGCCTTTCTGAGCGCCCTGATGTGGTCCGGCGTGGTGCCGCAGCATCCGCCGATGATTTTCACCCCGAGCCTGGCGAATTCAAGCGACGTCGCCGCGAATATTTCCGGCTTCAGCCTGTATACCGCCTTTCCGTCCTCCATTTCCGGCAGGCCCGCGTTGGACCAGACGCTCAACGGAATGCCGGTTCTCTCTAGAAGGGAGAAATTTTCCCTGAATATCCCGAGAAGCCCTTCCGGGCCCATGCTGCAGTTTGCTCCCGCTGCCGCGGCGCCGCAGCCGGCAAGGGTGGCCACGGCTGTGAATATGTCAGTACCGGTCAGGGTCTTTCCGTTTTCTGAGAAGGTCATGCTGCAGATAGCTGGCAGGCCCGCGTCCCTGGCCGCAAGGAGGGCGAGTTTGGCCTCCTGGATGTCGCTCATGGTTTCGATTATCGCGGCGTCCGCGCCGCCTTCGGCCAGTCCCATGGCCTGGACGAGATAAGACTCATAGACTTCCTCGCAGGATGTCTCTCCCATTGGTTCTACGAGCCTGCCGCATGGTCCGATGGAGCCGCCCACGAGTCCGCCTGTTGATTTCGCGGCCCTTCTTGCAACAGCCGCCGCCTTTTCGTTGATTTCCCCGCACCTGTCGGCGAGTCCGTATTCCTCAAGCTTGATCCTGCTGGCCCCGAACGTATTTGTTTCTACCATGTCGGACCCGGATTCAAAGTACAGCCTGTGTATTTCTTCAATTATATCGGGTTTTTCTATATTAAGGAGTTCGAATGATCCCCTGTAGCCCGGAAGCCTGGCAAGCAGAAGTGTTCCCATTGCGCCGTCGATAAGGATCGGACCGGGTTTTTTCAGTTTCTCAATAAAATTCATGGCTTCCTCCAATTTATATATCAATATATCTTGATATATTGATATAGTCAAGTTTTTTTATGCTGCCGCAGTTGTATAATGATCATATTATTTTGGATGCTTTACCGTCTTCCATTTTTTTACAATCCCCTCGTCAGCAGAGTCCGGGCATATCCGGATAATAGCGGCATATCCGGAGACAGGGGAAACAGAAGGCGGTTTTTTTCAATAAACAATATAGCTGATTATTCAAAGTATAAATCATTTTTTTATCATCCAGGATATGAAATAAGGGAACCTCCAATGGCGTGCGCCGCCGATTTTAATTGACAACAATTTGAATCTATAATATTTTAATGAATGGTAGTTACTAAAGACATGTTATGTTCTCACCTTCATTTTCAAGGTTAAAAAAGGATATTGTATGCCAAAGAAAATACTTATCATGCTCCTGCTGCTTTTACTGCCTGTTTTTTATATATCCTGTGAAAGGGACAACATGTTCAGGAACGCGATGATAGGGGCCCTCCTCCCTGGACAGAAGACCATTTACATGTATTCGTCCGGGACCAGTTTAACGGGCGACTTCGGGGGTAGGGCAAAGGCCGATTCTGAATGCATCAAGGCTCTCCCGGAAAACCTGGGATTCAAGATGAACGTCCGCGCCTTTTTAAGCGTGGACGCATCGGACCAGATCAGTAACATGCCGTTGAATTTTTATGTGCCTACGACCGAGCCGATACTCGGACCGACCGGAAAACCAATAGCATTGAACTGGAACGATCTCCTGGACGGAACAATATTGATCAGCCTTGGCGATGCCGACGTTACAACTTCAAGCTGGTGGTCCGGCTCAAATCCCGACGGGACCGTCACTACGAACTGCAATTCGTGGACTACAATTGTAGCTGTGAACGGTTACGTCGGATCGGCGAATATGAAAGATATATTCTGGATATTCAGCGCCAGTCCACCCTGTGGAGGGGGTGCCGAAATTCTGTGCATAGCCTGGTGATCAAAGTCCCTTCAGCGAGGCGGCCGCCGCGGCAAGTACCTTCTCCGCGGACTCCCTGTCTTCAACGGATTCAACCGCATATATTGTTTTAATCCTGACCGTTCTTTCGTTTTTCAGCTTTATCCTTAACCTCGAGAGGGACTTGGCGAGTTTCTGCATCATCACGGCGGCCTCGCCCCTGCCTGTCCCGTCAAAAATTATCGCCACGTTTTCGCCGAGGCTGAAAAGGTCCGCATTCCCGGCCGCCTCCCTGAATAACGGCTGAAGAAGGCCCAGCAGGGCTTTTTTTTCGCTCCCGGTGAAAATGCCGGGCTCGAAGAAAGATATGACCGCAAGGCTGGAGGGGGACTCGCCCTGTAAACCCCGCTTGATGATCCCGTCCAGTTTTTTCAACAGGCAATCCCGGCTGAAGAGGCCGGTCTCCCCGTCTATAAGGCTGTCGTCGCTCGCAAATAAGCCGTAAAGGAACTTCAGCTCGGGATCCAGAAGAGACCTGATCGAGGAGATTTCGTCAAACGCCAGCGGCTCCAGCCTGGTTATGTTCATGGTTCCGAAGAGGATGTCGCCGTCCACGAGCGGTACTATTATTTTTCTGCCGCCGTCAAGCACCACCCCGGATGATTTTTTCATCTCGGTGCCGATTGTTTCGATGCTGAGGTTGTCCAATCCGCCCGCGCCGATTTTTGCGAAGGAGTCCCCGGATAATTCGTATCTTTTCGACATCGAGCCGGGCGAGGCAAGGAGATATATCGATACGGAATCCAGCGAGTATCCGGCCCGCACCCGTTTCATTATTTCCAGCACACGGTCCGGATCCTCTTTCACGGCGCCGTCCGGACCGGCGGGATCGCTTTTCATTTTTTCCGCCTGCAGGCCGGGAGGGGTTTCGATCATGTTGTAGGATATCGTGGTCAGCGCGCCGGGCCTCCTGGTAAGAAACACGTAAACGGCCGCAGACAACAGGCAGGACAGTATCAGGATGAGCAGGGCCTCCAGCGCGATTTTTAATATCAGCTTCCGGCCCGGGCCGTAGGGAAAGGCCATCAGGATTTTGTCGCCGCCGGACTTTTTGACGAAAAGATACAGTCCGACCTGTTCGCCCTTTGGATTGTCCGATAGATTATAGTACCTTTTTACGGGCTGGGCCATCCTGTAATCTATTCCGTCCCCTGTAAAATCCTTTAGAATGGAATCATAGAGGTGCCCTGATTTTATCTGCCGGTCGTTTTTTTTGACTATTTTTAACGATAGATATGAATCTGCAACGGCGACCATCGCAAGGCCCGGGTTTCTTTTCACGGCCCTGTCGACGAAAGTTTCGTAATCCATGGGCCTTGAACGGTCACCTGACGAAATTTCATACAGCCTGACGACGTCCTTTGCCGATTTCTCCAGTCCCCGTGTGAATTCCGTCTCTATGGAGTCGACCCTGAAAAAAAGATATCCGGCCGTAAGAATGACAAGCAGGAACAGCCCTGCCGACAGTGATTTGGCCATGTCACTCATGCCGAACCTCTCCGGTCCTCAACCGAAAATCTTTGAAAGAGGGATTTCAATAATTTTCGTCTCCTTGCTTCCTATATTATGATGCCTTAGAAGAAAGCTGTTCCTTTCATCCGATTTAAGGATGGTTATTCCCTGGCTGAACCCGGTCTGGAACAGTTCGATAGTAAGATTATATATGCTGAGGGCCTCGAGGGTGGTCATGATGTTTTTTCGCGCCACTTCCCTGGCCGGACTGTTTTTCCTGTACCCCGCGCCGAAAAGTCCGAGACAATGAATCCTGCTTACGTTTTTTTCCGTCAGGCTGTTGTACAGCTCGGAGACGTGGAGCAGGGCCATGTCCATGTTTTTGTCCCTGGATTTGAAAAGGTGGTTGATCCCGATCCACACCTTATTGTCCGGATCCATTCCGCACAGGACGACTGACGAGCAGGACCCGAGATCTATATGAAAAACGTAATCGCTGTCCCTGACGACGGTATCGTCGATGCGGACATAGCACTTGGTTTTTTTACGCGATTCCTGTTCGAAAAGCTTATTTAGCATCATTTGCGTTGATTTAATGGAAATACCGGGCCGGATATTAAGGGTTTATTATCCGGTAAACTGACATGTTTAAGAATAAACTATTGATTCAACCATGTCAAGTAAATCATAATGATGCCGGTAATTATTCCATACGGGATGTCCCGTTTGCCGAGCCGGGTTTAATGCGGGCACGCCGGCGTTTAATAATTATTATTCCTCCAATGCTTCATGGACCCCTGAAAAAGAGTCCCGTCTTTAAACAGATAACCGCTGCTTTGCAGATTATTAATAACTTGACTGATGAATTTCCTGATTCTATCTTTAGCAGGATTATTTACATTACTGAATGCATGGCAGATGAATTTTTAAGCGCCATATTGACGCGGCTGATTAAAAACCAGCTTTTTTTTATATTAATATCAATATGGGCAATGTTTTTTCAAGCAGTAATAAATGACGGGTGTGATACGGGCACGAAGCCTGCTATACTATTCAAACAGCAGGGATTTTACCTGAATTATTAAAAAGTTCTTGTCAGTTAATATCAGATTATGGATTCATCCTATCGTATTTCATATCAGTCTTGGCATCAGGGTTTGTCATCGGGTTGGGGGACGAAATTTATAATTTCTGTTTTTTATGTTGACCGGTCCCTTCAATTGATTTAATTTATTTCCGGCAGCTATCCATGAAAAAGTTCGTCCGATATATTAAACATGAAGACACGGTGATTATTGAAGTCCTGGTGGAAAAATTTGATCTATTCGACACCCCGAAAATTTCGAGGGAGGTCGAGATCATACTCAAAAGGATGGATTATCCGAATTCCATTATAGACCTGCGAAAGGTCAATTACGTCGATTCCATCGGCATAGGATTCCTGATCTCCACTAAAAATATATTCTGCAACCATAACTGCGAGATGGTCATACTCTGCAATAACGAGCTTGTGTCGAGGGGATTCAAGGCGGCGAGCATGCACCGTTTTTTTAAGATTTTTTTAAGCCTTGATGAATCTGTAAAATATGTCAAAAGCATGAGCATGCTGAAGAAATGAGAGCGCATCCAATGACGCATGTCCGGTACAACAAATCAATATACGGACTTTTCCAGGTACTGCTTGCGGTCCTTCTGTCCTGCTCCGGTCCGGAAGCGTCGTTTTTTGAATCCGTAAAAAAAAATAATGCCGGAAGAATTTCGGTCATGCTGAAGGACAATCCCGGACTCGCCGGAGCCAGGTCCGCCACCGGACAGACCGCGCTTATGTACGCCGCCTATTATTGTTCCCCCGAAATCATCAGGCTGCTTCTTGATTCAGGGGCGGACATCGGCTCGCGCGACAGCGACGGCAGGACACCGCTTCACTGGGCGGCGGGGAACGGCGCGCCGCGGTGCATCAAATTGCTGAAGGAAAGGGGAGCTGAACCGGACCCCGGGGACAATTCCGGCAATACCCCGCTGATGATAGCCTGTTCAAATTCAAAGGGGGCCGCTGCAGCGGCTGCTTTGATTGAAAGCGGCGCGAATGTGAATCTGGCGAACAAAGCCGGGAGGACGCCGCTGATGATGGCGGCCTGCTGGAACTGCATGGATTCCGCCTTTATCCTCCTCAAAAACGGGGCCGCGGTCAACGCCAGGGACTCGAGGGGATGGACGCCCCTGGTTTATGCCGCGGATAAAAACAGGGGCGAGGGAATGGTGAAACTTTTTCTGGACAACGGAGCAAAGACTGGCACGGTCACTAAAAAGGGCGAAACCGCTTTCATGATAAACCACAAGAGATTTTACGAGGACGGATTCGATTACAATATCGCGGAATTGCTGCTTAAATCAGGCTCAGACATCAACGCTGTCGATGAGTCCGGCGACACGGCGCTTCATTATTCCGTAAGCGTTGAATTCGGACCGGACAGGACATATAAAAGAAAAAGGGACGTAAAGTTTCTCGTCGCGGCCGGTGCGGACACAAACAGGAAGGACCGTAAAGGACTGACCCCGCTGGCAAGGATTGCAATGTCTCCGGACATATGGGCGTATTTCATGAAGATAAGATCCGGACAGAAAGCGCTTGCGGGAATATTGATCGGTAAAGGCTCGGCTGTAAATTCCAGAAACATTATAGGGGAGACCCCCCTTTTCGGGTCCTCTTTCTGGGACAAGGGCGAATTTGTTTCTCTCCTGCTGAAGAATGGGGCGGATGCGAATTCGATAAACAGGAGCGGATCAACCGCGCTCTCGAAAGCCTGCTGCAGGGACGCTGTTGACTCGGCGCGCAGGCTCCTCGCCGCAGGCGCGGATCCATGCCGGCAGGACGCTAACGGATACAATCCCCTGCACGTGACCGCTTTGACGAATTCCGTAAAAACAGCCGGCCTCCTGGTTTCCAGCGGGTCATGCGCGGATGCGCGCGATATAATCAACGGGTGGACCCCTCTTATGATTGCCTCTGTGCGGCTCAACAGGGAGGCGGTCGTTTTATTGTCCAGGGACAACCGGTCGGTAAAAAACAGGGATCGTCACGGAAGGACCGCGCTCATGCTGGCCGCGTCATCCCGGCTGTGGATAAAAAAACTTCCAACGGATTTCTGCTACGCTGCCGGACGCGACGGTGAATCGCGGGTCGATCAGGCCGTTATTGCAAGGATCCTGGTCGAGGCCGGGTCGGACGTAGGGGCGGTGGATGCAGACGGAAATACGGCCGTTGATTACGCTGTGAAATACGGCTCGCCCGGCGTCGCCGATTATCTGAAGAAAATCACCGGGGCTGACCGCGGCCGCGGTAGATAGCGGCTCCCGCCGAGAGAAGGGCCATATGATAAACAAAGCGCCTGAAAGAAAAAAGACCAGACAGGTAAACGTCGGGGGAGTCCTGGTGGGCGGCGACGCGCCTGTTTCAATACAATCAATGACCAGTCTCCCGATAGAAAAAGTGGATGCCACCCTGGATCAGATTGAAAGCCTCAGAAATGCCGGAGCTGAAATCGTCAGGCTGGCGATCATAAACGAGGAATCCGTATCGTTTTTAAAAAAGATAGCTGAAAGCACGGATGTCCCTATCGCCGCGGACGTGCACTTCAATTACAGGATCGCCATCGAGGCGATAAAGGCCGGCGTCAGCAAGATCAGGATCAACCCGGGCAACATTGGGGGGGAATCAAGGCTGCGCGAGGTGGTTGCCGCCGCCAGGGACCGCGGCGTTCCAATAAGGATAGGCGTCAACGCGGGATCGCTTGACAGAAACAGGTACGGGCCGCCCACATCCGAAAGCCTGGTGGCGTCCGCCCTGGATCATGTCGGCATACTGGAAGACAACAATTTCAGCGACATCGTGGTGTCGATTAAATCATCAGACATCAGAAACACGATCGACGCCAACAGGATTTTTTCCCTTAAGAGCGACTACCCCCTGCATGTCGGGCTGACGGAAGCCGGATTCGGCATTGCCTGCGCAGTCAACAGCTCGGTGGCCATCGGGCACCTCCTCCTGGACGGGATAGGCGATACGGTCAGGGTTTCCATGACCGGTGATCCGGTGGAAGAGGTCGTTATTGCGAAAAAGATACTGGAGGCCGCGGGTCTTCGAAGGCCGCCTGTAAGGATCATATCCTGTCCGACATGCGGAAGGACCGATCCGGAATTTGATGTGCTGGATCTGGCTGTCAGGGCGGAAAAGGCCTTTACCGAAAGGTATGCCGCTGATTTGCAGAAGGCCGGGAAAACCCTTACAATCGCGGTCATGGGATGCGAGGTCAACGGGCCCGGGGAGGCGTCGGAAGCAGATATCGGAATAGCGGGAGCCCATGGGGGGAAGGCGCTGCTTTTTTCATCCGGCAGGAGGATCAGAAAAATCGATATAAACCAGGCATTAAAATCCCTGCTCGATGAGGCCGTTCATGTAGTCAGGGATATGCTTGACTGAATCTGCGGGATCCCTGCGGGTTATTGCGGATTTTTTTTCCGGACCGTGGATTTTCCGGCGTCTGAATTCCATTCCATGTCGATGGTCCTGTATTTGACGTTTTTCATGAAATCGCGGTAGATTTTTAACCTTTCCGGGTCATTCACGTTGTATTCGAGAAGGGAACAGTCTAGATAGGCCTTTATCGTCGTTCCCAGACTTGGTATGCTGAACAGCACCGTGACCAGATTTTCAAAATTCCCGGTGTTCCCGATAATTCTGTCATCGTATTTTTCATTCATGAACATTACATATGACATTTCGGGAATGATGCCTTTTCCTGCCTTTATCATTTTTCCGTTTGTATACTCGAAGATGTGGATATTCCCTCCTGTGCCAATTCCTCTGGTTTAATAGGTCAAGCACAGGATGGGCTTTTTTCCCCTGGCCAGAAACAATCCAGCCTCAATAATATTGTATCCGTTCCTGCCTCGAACCGGGTTTGCCGGTTTCATGATCTATGTGTTGCGTGATTTTGAAAATAAACAAGTCGATAAAAAGTGTTTGATATAATTCAACTTGTTATTTGTTCTTGTCATAGAGGTGGTTTTATGGATGGATATAAAATAAAAAGAATAAAATTGTTTATGCTGTGTCCTTTTTTTTTCCTTTCTTTTTTTACCGCCTGTTCAAAAGAATCATCCATAGACCTCTCTTCTGACTGGAAATTTAATATAATTCCCTGGCATCCCGGATACTCGGATGCGGCAAAATACCAGGCCCCGGAGTTTAAGGATTCCGGATGGTCCAGGATCGCCTCGCTGCCCGGACCACTGTCGCTTGACAGGGGCAAGATGATCGTATGGCTGAGAAAGGATTTCATCGTCCCTGCCGGTCTCAGGGGGGTGAACCTGGCTGTGTATCTCGGCAAGGTCTGGGACCAGGAGGAGACATACTTCAATGGAGTGAAGATCGGCGTTTCCGGAAATCCGTATCCCGAATTCCACTCTGACTGGAATTCCGCCTCCTGGCACTATATCCCGAATGATTTGATAAAATACGGGGGAAAAAACATAATCGCCGTAAGGCAGTTCACCAACCAGCAGCCTAATTTCAACGGCGCCCCTTTTATAGGGGATTCATACCGTGTGTCCGTGTACGCGTTCTGGCAGAAGTTTCTCGCGGAATACCTCCCGATGGCGCTGGGAATAATGACGCTGATTTTCGGACTGGGAATGATTCCCATGTTCATTCTCGGCGGGGGAAGAAATTCGCTGACACTTCATTTCGCGGGGATGTCCATCCTCTGGTTTTTTCTTACCACGCATTTCTGGCTGCCGAATTTCGGGCCGCTTTCCTGGCATGACCAGGACAGGCTTTTCTACATCTTCTCCGCCTTTATGGTGACATGGATATACTTTTACCTTGAAAAATCCCTCAGGCTGTCGATCAGATGGGCCAGGATAGTGATTTTCATCGACGTGATCGCGGTGATCGCCGTAAGCTCGACCGCGACGGTGGAGAACCCAATTACCGGCTGGAGGTTCGAAGTCATGGGACCGCTGGCCGTGCTCTCGCAGGTGCTGTGGGGCGTCGTGATAGTAAAGGGAATAATCAGAAAGAACAGGGAAGCCCCGGCCTTCCTCGTGGGATACCTTCTGTTTCTTTCTTCGCTGGTGCATGACGCGCTCATGATGAAAAGGGTGATAATGTCGTACGCGTTTTTAAGCAACATCGCCTACCCGGGCTTCATAATATCGTTCGCCATAATCCTTTTTCGCAGGGTCGCTATCATGGCGGACACCCTCAGGAAATCGTCGAAGATAATCGAGGACAAAAACGCAAATCTTAAAAGCGTTTTCCAGAACGTGGTCGAATCGACCGACGACCTCATCTCCATCTCTATAACCGTTCAGAATACCACCACAACAGTGAACGAGGAAATGAAGAACCAGGCTGCGAACCTCGAGGAGACCTCGTCCATCATTGAAGAGGTATCGTCATCCATACAGGCGATCGCGGGAAACGCCGTCACCCAGGAGTCCGTGGTTAAAAGTAGCCGGGACCTGCTGCAGAATTACGTGGACGCGCTCGGCAGGATCACGGATGCGGCCAAATTCGCCGCGTCTCTCGGGGAAAGGAGCAGGGACGAGGCTGACAGGGTGACCGCCCGGCTCGACAGCGTCAAGATCGGCATGATCAATCTCAAGAACTCGTCTGCCTCAATCGAGGAAATCGCCAACGTCATAAATGAAATCGCCGAGAAGACGAACCTCCTGTCGCTGAACGCCGCGATAGAGGCGGCGAGGGCGGGCGAACACGGCAGGGGCTTCGCCGTGGTCGCGGATGAAATTGGAAAGCTCGCCGACAATTCCGTCCAGCAGGCGAAGACGATCCAGAACATTGTAAAGGAAATCGTCAGGGACATAGAGGGGAAAACCAACCTCATCATCGAATCGACGAACGCGGTCATAGGCATTAACGAGTCCGTCAACAACCTCAATAACGCGAGTTCCGGAATACTGGATCTGTGCGTCAATCAGGAAAACCTTACAAAGGAAATGAAGGAGCACATGGAAATTATATCAAGGGGCGCCTCGGAGATCACGGTTTCGACAGGAGAGGAAAAAACGGCCATGGAGGAGGTCCTGATGGCGCTCGGGATGCTCAACAGCGTCACTGAAAAAATCAACGCCAGCTCCGGGGACATGGTCAGTATATCAGAGGTGCTTGCCCACAGGATAGCGCTGCTCAACAAGGTGGTCATTGATATATAGACGAAATGATTAAGCAGTCTGTATGAAATCCCGTTTTAAAGGACTATATAAGAAGGATTTTCAAGTCAGATGAAGTATTTGAAAAATTCCGGATTTTGATTGGACGTAAAATGAAAGGGCTCTAGTTCAGGTTTTTAAATGCCTCGTCTATAAACATTCTGATGTGTTTTCCGGAAAAGTTGCATTCATTAATTTCAAGGACCACCAGGTCCCTTCCAAGAAATTCTTTTTTCCAGTCGAATTTTGCAGTATCGATATCGATTTTATTTCGCGATGGATAGTCGATCTTGAAAATTTTAAAGTACCAGTAATGAGTGGCGGACCTTGCTGCGTAAATTTTATCCCTGAACAGCGTTTCAATCAGCATGGTGCAGAAACTGCCTCCCACGAAGGCGATATCTGGCCTGAAGCAATTGGGTTCAGTATTCACAAGGTCCAGTCTTGGAACCGGATACCGCCGGTCAGGGTTTAAAAGGCAGAGCAAATCAAGCAGGTCGCATTCCGAGTCGATCATTTCCCTTGGGTATGCGAATGAAATGTTCCTGCATGAAATCCTCGCGGTATTTTTTCCCGTGTTTTTTCCGATAATTTCCATCAGGGGATTCAATACATAATACAAACCGAGCTCATTCCAGTGAATTCCTCCCCTGGAAAAGAGCGGGACCTGCAGCCTGTCCTTTTTTTTCAGCAGGAGATCCTGGGCGTCCAGGTAAGATACCCCGCTGTCATGCAGTTTTTTCATGATCCTGTCGTAGTTTCTGATCCCATGGTTTTTCCGTTTGAACTGGTCCGGAATGAATTCCGGATAAGTATAGGCCTTGTTCGGCGTGATCAGGACCATGAATCCTATGCCCCTGCTGTTGAATTTTTTCTGGACCGTTCTTATGTCGCCGGCAAGGGCATCCAGAGATTCATCAGACATAAGTTCTGTATTTATTGTATATTCGTTGATGTATCCTTTTTCATAAAGCTGGTTGTTTTTTCCGATAATGATCGACTGGTCGTTCATGTAGGATTTATTGAAAAACGAATAGTATATCTGATTTATGAATTTTATTAAAAATCCCCTGAACCCAAAAACATCCCCCCAGTATTTTTCATATTCCTTCTGATATTCACCGGACGCCCAGTTTGCGATATTCAATTCCGGTTTTTTGTTTTTTAATGTAACGCCTGGCAGCACGGAGTAAATATAAGGGAAAAGCCTCAATTTCATTTCGCCTGAGCTCATCCTGAATATCCTGAAAGAAATTCCGGGAAGAGCAATAAGTATTATTATCAGGGATAATGCAAGATATCTGATTACTTTTTTAAGCATATTAAAACCTTAAATACAGGAACGGGTTAAAGGTCATGCCTGCAATTCTCGCCATCGAAAAAAACAATAATATCACCGACGCGGACAGCCCGAGCTCGGTTTTAAAGGAAAGCCCATCATAGAACATCTTCAGTCTGTTGAAAAATTTAAACTTCGGGATGAATGACAGGATCAGGGCAAGGGCCGTAAAAAAAATGATATTTTTTGAAATGTAAATGAATTTTCCGTGCAGACCGGCGAGGTATAACATATTCGAGATGTAATTCAATGCATGCGTAAGGTTGTCCGCCCTGAAAATTACCCATCCGAAAAGAACAATCAAAAAAGTCGCCAGCATGTTGACAGCCGATGGCAGCCGTTTTTTGTATTCAAGAAGGAACAGTCTTTCAAGGACCATGAATATGCCGTGGTACACACCCCAGACAACGAATGTCCAGTTCGCGCCGTGCCAGATTCCGGAAATCAAAAAACAGGCCCACAGGTTGAAATATAAACGGGAGGGCCTGACCCTGTTTCCGCCAAGGGGGAAATAGATGTAATCCCTGATCCATGTCGAAAGGGATATGTGCCATCTTCTCCAGAATTCGGTGATGCTCTCGGAGATGTAAGGCATGTTGAAGTTTTCCGGGATTGCAAATCCCATCATTTTCAGGGTTCCAATCGCCATGTCGGAATAGGATGAGAAATCGAAATATATCTGCAGGGTGAAGGCCATCGCGCCGAGCCACGAATTGATCAGACCAAGATCCGGGCCGTTCATGGAAAACGCTGCGTTTGCGATTTCCGCAAGCGTTTCGGCGATAAATACTTTTTTTGCCAGGCCCATGCAGAACCTTGACAGACCGGAGATGAAGCTTTCAAGGTCCGGGTTCCTGCTTTCCAGCTGATCATTGATTTCGTTGAATTTAACAATCGGTCCGGCCATGATTTTAGGGAATAACAACACATGCATGAGATATGAAAACAGCGCCGGCTGAGGTTCAATTCCCCGGTACACATCAACCTGGTATGAAATTTTCTGGAACACCAGGAAGGAAAGTCCCGCCGGCATGATTATCGCGGTCAGATTGATTGACATGAAGCCGGCCAGATTAAGGATTTCATTGACATTGTTTATAAAGAAATTGAAATATTTAAAATACGCAAGCAGGGCGATGTTCAGGATGACTCCTGTTCCCAGCCAGAGACTTTTCCTGTTTTTGAAATTTATGGAAATTAAATAACCGAGCGCCCAGTCGATGAATGAGGATAATAATACGACGAATAAAAAAACAGGCGCGGCCCAGGAATAAAAAATAATGCTCCCGGCAAAAATCACGGGGTTTCTGTACTTGTTTTTAACTACCCAAAAAATGAGGAAAAAAACAGGCAGGAAAATAAACAGATATACCGGGGAATTGAATTGCAAGTTTTCCTCAATAAATTGATTCAGATATATTCAATGTAAAAAGAATTATTTTATAAAAATATGTCAATTTATTTAAACAGGATGCATGCAAATAAATACAGTTTAAGGAAGAACCGGTTTGTTGAATTTTATTTATAAGAAGCGCCTGTTCTAAAAAACGATAGCCGGGCTTAATCAAGGCTGAATCTTCCGGCGATGAAATATACGGCTTTTACCGTTCATTTCCTTCCGATAAGAACGCCGGGGTTTATGGGCCTCGTGCCCTTCCTCACCTCGAAGTGGAGATGCGGCCCGGTGGTCCTTCCGGTGTTTCCGGAATACCCTATCAATGTGTTCTTGCCGACAGCGTCACCGGTTTTCACGGTATATCTTGAAAGGTGTCCGTAGTAGCTTTCATATCCGTGTTCATGCCTTATAATGACAAGGTTGCCGTATCCCCCCCTGTAGCCGGTAAAAACCACCCTGCCGTCCCTGGCGGCCAGAATTCTCGAGTTGATCGCGCAGGCTATGTCTATGCCTGAATGGAACTGGAGCCTGTTCCTGTCGAACGGGTCCCTCCTGGTCCCGAATCCGGACGATCTCCTGCCGGCTGAAAGCGGATTTATAAACGCGGTCCCGAGGAACAGGGATCTTTCCACCCCGGATATCTTTCCGCAGGGCACGAAGAGATATTCCTTGTCGAAGTCCGCCTTTTTGTTGATCCTGTGCACGAAACGCGCGGCTATCCTTTCATGTTCCAGGATTTTCATGGCGGATTTTTCGTCCCTCCCCTTGATGATCACGCCGCGCATATTCGGGAGGTATATTGTCATCCCGGGTTTTATTTCCGAGGGGGACGACAGGTTGTTGACCGACATTATCGTGTCCATGTCCAGCGATGATTTGGAGAGTATGGTCCAGAAGCTGTCGCCTTTTTTCACCGTGTACTGGTAGAACCTGAGTTCGGGCAGTTCGGATTCCGTCCTTCCGCTTTTGACGACATAGATGGCAGTCCTTACGTCCTTTCTCAACTGCTTGAGGTTCCCGTTCGATCTAAGGTCAAGGCTTCCAAGCCTTTCCGCGGCCGCGGAAGCGTAAGTTCCGGTCCAGGCCATGACGGTTATCGTCATTGCTGCGATTACAGTCATAATATCCGGGGACCGTTTTGTTTTTGATGGAATCATAAATTCAGAAAATATTTTGAATTATATGCCGTTCCGCGGATTAAAACAAAAATCCAATGCCGGGGAACAGCTTATATCAACATTTTCGGAAAAAAATCATTTAATTTTAGACATAATTCGGCCCGGAATCTTTTTTTATGTCGCATGGGTTTACGCCGGATCGATGAAACCGGCATCATTGTTTAAAATGATATGCGTATTAAAAATCCTATTGACAATAGCGATTATGTTAATCTATATTGGCGGGGATCCTGATACATATTGAATAAAGAGGTCTTTATGGCGATCGTTAAGTCTGCCGGTGATATAGCCAGCAATGTAATAGGTGAGAATTCCTACTTTACCGGTACTTTTCTTATAAATGGTTCACTGAGAATCGACGGAAGGTTTGAAGGAAAATATCTCCAGGCCGAACAGCTTTACATCGGCAGAAACGGCAAGATAAGGACGAATATAAACGCGGTTTCCGTCATAGTCGAGGGAATGGTCATTGGAAACATCAACGCGTCCAGCAGGGTACTTCTCATGCCTACCGCTAAAATCCTCGGGGATATAAAGACGCCTGAATTGATCATACAGAACGGGGTCATACTCGAGGGAAGGTGCACAATATCCAACGACCTCAGGTCTTCCGCAAGGGACCTTATTGGCGCAGAGTACGAAAAGAACAAGATGATACCAGAGGAGTTTGTTGCCAGAAGGTCCTCTTAAAATCGGAATAACCTGCGGCGACCCGGCAGGAATCGGCCCCGAGGTTTCACTCAGGGCGGCAGGCCTCCTTAAAAATCCAAACATCATACCAATTCTGATCGGACGAAAAGAACTGCTGGAGAGGCTGTATCCGGGCCTTGTCCGCGGATTTAACATGGTCGATGACCTGTCCGGCGCGGAATGCGGGAAAAAGTACATTTACGACGTGAAATCCGACCTACCCGTCCCGGAGCCGGGCAGGGGTAATCCGACCACCGGCCTTGAATCGAAGTCTTATATGGATGCCGCGATCGGGTTTTGGCTGGACGGGGGTATAGACGCCCTGGTCACCGCCCCGGTGAGCAAGGAGATGATAGAAAAATCCGGAACGCCCTTTACCGGGCATACGGAATACATCGCTTTCCGCACCGGAAAGGAAAAACCTTACATGATGATGTATTCGGAGAGATACAGGGTGATTCTCGCGACCACCCACATGCCGCTTTCCGATGTCCCCGGAAATATCGACGCCGGAAGGATCCTCGATGTAATAAGGGCCGGCTCCCGCGCTGTTGAATCCATCGACGGGAAAAAGGCCAGGATCGCGGTTGCCGGACTTGACCCTCATTGCGGTGACGGGGGCGCGATCGGAGACTTTGACTCAAGGGTCACGGCCGAGGCCGTCAAAAGGGCGAGGGACGAGGGGATCGACGCCGAGGGACCAGTATCGGCTGACGCGCTTTTCATTCCGGGCAGGTGGTCGGGGTACAGCCTGGCAGTCGCCCAGTATCACGACCAGGGCCTTATACCCTTCAAGGTTCTGTCCTTCGAGAGCGGAGTCAATGTGACGGTAGGTCTTTCAATCACAAGGACTTCACCGGACCACGGGACGGCATATGACATTGCGGGAAAGGGCGTGGCCGATTGTACGAGCATGATCGAGGCGGTAAACCTCGCGTTCAGGCTCGAAACCGTGAAGAGGCGTTCCGGCGGCGGGCTCTGATCCTTCAGCCTGATTATTTTTTTTCAATCACGGATTTCAGCCTGTCTGAGAAATTTTTCAGAATTTCATTTTTTCCGCTGCCCTTTGCTTTTATAAAGACGGCGCGTTCAAGTCTTCCGTTTTTTTTGATTTTCACCAGGGCTTCAATCCCGCCGCTTCTCGTGTCATGAGACAGGTTTTCGTCCTCGGTATAGGTAAATGTTTCCACGGATTCAGTGTAGTAAAATACCAGTATCTCGACGGCGGACCCGTTTTTCAATTCGAGGGCCGGAATGAAGTTCATGATTTCATCTTTTTTAAGGCTGATGCTCTTTGCGATTTTTAATGAAATGCCGCCTTTTCCATCCGAAAACGAATCGTTGTTGCCGAGTAGCATCAATGTGAGGATGATGCTGATTATGACATATCTTGTGGTTTTCATGTTTTCTCGGATTAATTATCCCCGGAATTGCATTCACGAAGGCGATTAAAATACTGCGAAATCATCGTGAAATGAGCTTTAAATTATCAGCAAAGTCACCATGTGAATGCCGTATGATCCTTTCCCGGCTGATGATTCACTGAATATGTTAAATAAAACTCCAAAAAATTATTGATCAAGGACTTTTTTAGTGAATTAATAGTAAAATTTATATAAAAATTTATCGATTAGATATATAGCGGAGCTGTTATCAGCGCATGTTGAATTTATGAACGAAGCCTTTTTAATAAAATCGATTTTCCTGTTCATATCCCTCTGGGGGATAGGCCTGATATTTGTATGGTGCAGGCCCAAAATAGACATATTCTGGAAAGTTGTCTCCTCCCTGATTTTCGCTTTCTATGTATGGTTTTTTTACGACGAGATAAATTCCGGATTCAATAATTTTTCTGCCGCCTGGTATCCCGTAACGGTAATGTTTCTCAGGGAACTGGTGGCGCTGGTTTTTGTTAACCTGTTCTTTTTCTGGCCGGTCGCGATGGCCGTCGTGTTTTACAAGTCTGATGAACTGGGCGCAGAGAGGCTCCTGAAATTCATCAGCATACTCACCCTGGTTCTATGGTTCGTTTTTGTCGTTTATTTCTTCTTCAGCAAGGGGATCGACAAGTTCCTCTTCGACAGCCTGAAAAAGATGATCCCAAATGTCTGATAGAAGTCCCGCATATATTTTAATCCTGATCCTGCTTTTTTCCGCGCCGTCTTTCGGACTGGAAAACTCTACCGATCTTTATAAAAAAGGCGCCAGGCTCGCGCTGAACGGAAAAATCGACGAGGCAATCCTCGTGTTTAAAAAGGTCATAGATATAAGCCCCTATTACTGCATGGGCCACTACGGTCTCGGAAAGGCATACCTTTACAAGTACGGGATGATTGACGAGGCGATCAGGCAGCTGCGTCTTTCCGTCAAGTATGATACTAGGTTCGCGAAGGGATATTTTTACCTTGGAATGGGTTACCTGCTTTCCGGAAAGTACGTGGACGCGATACATTCGTTCAGGACGGCATACAGGTACAATGAAGCCATGTCCGAGGCGCTTTACAATACCGGAGCTGTATACGACCTGATGGACAGGAGCTACAAGGCGCAGGTCTATTTCGGAAAGTTCGGCGCTGAGTCCAAATCAAAAGAAGAGGAGATGGAGTCGGACGAAATATGATTGCCGGGCCGGCCGCCCGGGATTTAATACCGCCGTTCTACACCTTGAAAAGGCTCTCGGCCTTTTTTTTGCCGGTGATCCTCTCGTAGTCGTCGTAATCCACGAAGGCCAGGTCAGGGAGCTTTTTTCTTATCCTGTTGACTATGTCAGGCTTGCCGTTTTTTGATTCAACGGAGGTTACATACCTGAATTCCCTTCCGCACGAGGGGCATTTCCTGATTTCCCTGATCTCGATGCCTATCTTTTTGCACTGGGGGCAGAATCCCAGTTTGTCGTCCACCATTATGATATGATCCTGAATGTCTTTTATGTCGACTTCCGTCCAGATCCTGATATATTCCATGGCAAACTCCGGTTTTATTTTTTGATTATGGATCCGTCCCTTGTTTCAAATCTGAGGGCGGCCTCGGCAGGATTCCTGCCGTAATAATCCTGCACTATGCCGATAATGGTGTCAATCCTTTCTGCGGCCCGTATCAACCTGAAGAGCTCGTGCGAAAATTTTACGTTTTTCGAGAAGTAGAAGCAGAACCTGTGGGCCCTGCTTTTATGAAGACGGTCCGGAAGGAATTCAGCCGTATGCTCAAGGGTCTTTATAAATACGTCTCGTGCATCGACGTCAAGGGTGAAGTTTTCACCGTCCATTACGGCCCTGCAGAGCCTGAATATCCAGGGCGATTTTACCGCCTCCCTTCCTATCATTACTCCATCGCACCCGGATGTTTCAATTTTTTTTACGGCGTCCGAAGGACCGGTTATGTCGCCGTTTCCGATTACCGGTATCCTTAATTTTTCCTTGAGCAGCTTCACCAGCCCCCAGTCCGCGTTTCTCGTGAAAGAAAGCTTCGCGTATCTCGGGTGCAGCGCTATGAAATCCAC
Source organism: Spirochaetota bacterium (assembly GCA_025457915.1). Taxonomy (GTDB): domain Bacteria; phylum Spirochaetota; class UBA4802; order UBA4802; family UBA5550; genus JALOTL01. The sequence goes on from JALOTL010000010.1 coordinate 79,815, forward strand.
GCCTTCGTCTTCAAGCATCCTTGCGAAATCCACGAGCCGTTCGGGATCGTTTTTTTCGAAGCCGGACCTCATCTTCACGGAAAGGAGCGTCCCGCATGACTTTCTGCACGACTTTATTATGGTCCTGGCCCTGGCCGGATCTGAAAGCAGCCTGGCCCCCTGGCCCCTTTTCATTATATCCGGGGCCGAGCAGCCCATGTTCACGTCTACCGAAAGACATTCCGTTCCGGAGAGGATGGCGCAGGAATCCGCCATCACGGAAGGGTCGCAGCCGACGATCTGGTAAATGAAGTTTCTGTCGAATTCATGCCTTTTTACCAGGGGCTCGTTGTGGGGTGAGCGGGCGGCTATGGCGCCGGCGCTGAGCATCTCGGAATACATGACTATGTCGGGGGAGAAGGAGCTGACGGTTTTTCTCAGCGCCGGGGTGGTTACCTCGGCCATCGGCGCAAGAAAGAATTTATCAGGCAGTTTCATGCGAACATCTTAAAGCGTCAAGGGGGGTGTCAATTATTAAAAAATGCTTGCAATTATTTTGCATGCCAAATATTTGTATCAAAAATAATATGCGGGTATTAAATTATGCCGAAAGAAAAAAGGCACATCTATGTTATTCTCACAGCACAGAACATACTGAAAAATTACCTGATAAAGAATTTCCGGGATGAAAAAATAAAGATAACGCCGGCGCACGCTGCCATACTCTTCCTGCTTGAAAACGGTGAAGTCCGGACCATGAGCGAGATAAGCAGTGTCCTTTTCCTGGACAATTCCACTGTAACGGGCCTCGTCGACCGCCTTGAAAAAATGAATTTCGTCAGGCGTTCGGAAGCCATGGGGGACAGAAGAAAATACGGAGTGTCGGCCACGGAAAGCGGGATTGCGGAAATCGGGAAGGCCAGGGGAATCATATCCAGGATCAACAGGGAAATGGAGACCGGCATGTCCGAAGCCGATATGAGGGGGATGCATAACGTTATGGAAAACATTATGAATAAATTCAGCCGGCGCAGACAGGCGTCCGGGAAGAGGACGGAATGATAGAGACCTACAGGGGCGCCGTATATGCATGGGAGTGCGACCACATGGGGCACATGAACGTGAGGTATTACGCGGCCAAATTCGACGAGGCCACGTGGCAGCTCTTTGCGAGGCTGAAAATAACGCCGGAGTACCTGAGGAAGAACAACAGGGGCATGGCGGCGGCTGAACAGCATACCAGATACGTTTCCGAGCTTCTGGCCGGCGACGTGGTCGAGGTTTGTTCGGAAGTGATCGAGCTGCGCGCAAAAACCATAAGGTTCCGGCACGTGATGAAAAACAGCGTGACCGGAACAGTCGCGGCGGAAACTGAATTTCTCGGGATCCACATCGACAGGCTTTCAAGAAAAAGCTGTGAGTTCGACGGTTCAATCATCGAATTTTTCATGAAAGAGAGCCCTCTTCATCCGCGGATCGGATTGAAGGAGGTGAACCGGTGTCATGATTCAAAGAGGCCGTCCTGATAAATTGCTGCTGAAACGGTTCGGTAAAATTAAAACGGCCAGTGGAGGTTTCAAATGAGCAATGTAGTATTATTGAAGATCGGAGGTGTTTTTCATTTTCTATGCGCGGTTCCGCACATTTTTTTTCCCGAGGATGTTTCAATGGGACAGGCGCCCGGAGGGCCTTACGCGCGAGGGATACGCCGTTGTGTCGGCAAATTTTAACATCATGAACATCTGTCTTCTTGTCATGTGGGTCATGCTCGCATATATACCGTTTTTCCATGCCGCCGAGATTCTTGAAACCGGGTCCGGGAGGGCGCTTATTTCGTTCATCGTTCTTTTCCGGCTCATCAGGATTTTCATTCTGCAGCCGGTTTATGCCGGATTTTTATCGGCCGAAGCAATTATCACGGTCCTGGTATTTTTAATCGGCGCCCTCTGTTTCATTATGCCCCTCGCGAGGACGGCCGCGTTCTCGAAGAGAAAAGCCGGGGCATGACCGGTATTAATCCGGCCGGTTGATCAAAAGGGCCTTTTTTTCAGCGATGCCGACTGTCGCTATTTTGCCTGAGTTGAATTCAAGAAAGTCCTTTTCTATTCCATCGCTGAAAATAACCCCGCCGGAAGGCATCTGCGAAGTGATGACGACCGGGGCCCCTTCGTTGATCCTGCCGAAAACTATGCCGCACCCGGAAGTCCTGCTTTCGAAGGGCTCCCGCACGGTGAAATACAGGTAGTCCGAATCCCACGGGAATCTTCCCGGAACGGATTCTTCGCCGGGGACTTCGCGTCGGCCTGCAACATGCATTGCGCCCTCGATGATCGACTTGAACCACCCGGTGGAGCCGGCGCCGGTCGATACGATTATCCCGCTTGAAGACTGCGGCTCCTCGGCTCCTTCGTGGTTGATGATATACCTGAATGACGTGTGGCTCCCGGGGCCGATGAATATGTCATTTACACCGTAAATTTCCTGCCCGTCGTTCAGCGTCGCCTTCGCGATCGTGATCCTGGAGACGTCGTATTCGCCTCTCAGTACCATGTTCATCCGGCTGGAAGCGCTTTCGACGTCAAACGGGAGAAGTACCCCGTCGAACCTGCCCGGGTCCGGGTTCACGGCGAATATGGGCTGGCCGTCGAGGTACTTCGCGGTATTTATGACGAGACCGTCCTGGCCGAGCGCCATCACGAGGTCCCTTTCAGAGAAAAGGAAGTTGGGCAGGTGGGTCCAGTCGATGTGCTGCAGCCTCATGTCCGCCGGGACAGCCCTTTTTATCTTTTCGAGGGCGGACCTGTAAACCCGGTCCGCGATCTCCACTTCCTCGAGTCCGGCCTTTATTTTTTTTTCTTCTTCCTTTATGGCCGCGGCCGAAGCCGCCTGCGGCATCGATGCTGTACGGTAGGCCCGGTACGACTGGGCTATGTAGAATTCCGCCTGCGATTTGCTCGAGAATTTCTTGACCAGCTGTTCGAGCTGCGTCTCCTTGGTTACTATAACGACCTTGTCGAACATCAGTCGTTTTTACCTTTGCCCGGCAGCCTTTCGTCGAGTAGTATAGACAGGAGGTCCGGGGTGATGTTGAGGTTGCCGATCTTGCCGTGGCCTTCACCAAGGGCCTTCAGTCCCAGGGCGATGATGATTTTCGGGTCCAGGTCCCTGTACGGCGCCCATTCGAGCTCATAGGACTTGGACCTGAACTCCGATTCACGGAGTTTGTTGCTGCCGTCGATCTCGACCAGCTCCTTCCGCCTTTTCGACATCTCGATTTCCGAGTCAAGCTCGTTCTGCTTTATTATCCGTTCCTGTTCCACCGCCGCGGCCCGCCTTGCGTAAATCGCTTCATCGGCCTTTTTCTGCAGAAGCTCCCTGTATTCGGCCTCAAGGGCCTTCGAAATCTCCGGGATCGGCGTGACGGACACGAAGTAGAGGCTTTCGACCTCGACTCCAAGCGCGTTGATTTTTTCATCGCCCTTTACCTTCGAAAGGACGTTCCCGGATATGGATTCGGATTTCCCGAGGACGTCCTCCAGAGACATGGACTGCACCTGTTCCCTGGCCGCGACCTGGACCGCGTTTATTATCCTCTGCGACAGCTTTTCCGGATCATCGGAGATATACTGGGCGGCGGCCGGATTGATGGAGAAATCCAGGGATGAAAAGATTTTTTTCGGATCAATGATCCGGTAGGTTAGCTGTCCCTGGATGGCGACCGCCTGGAAGGTCTTCGACATTTCGTTGAAGATGAAGTTCGCGTCCTTGGTATTGATCGGAATCGAGACCACCGTTGACCTGGATTTCATATAGAAGAAAGAGATCCCCTGGCCCTCTTTCTTTATCCTGCCGTTGGCGAATTTTATGATGAAATTGCTCGGCTGGCCCTTAAAGAATTTTATCAAAAACATCCTGCACCCCCGTTGATTGTTATTGCTTCAGGATCGATTTTTCAGAATCCATTCTGCCATGATTGAATTGTACACGGGGCTTACGCGAAGTCAAGCCGTAATAGGCGTTCTGGATCATAATTGCTTGACTTTCTAAAATAATCATGCTGACTTGGGCGGATAAGACAGCAGGAGGAACCGCAAATTGGAACTTAAAAGGCAACTCGGACTTTACACGGCCGTGCTTATAATCATAGCGGACGTGATCGGTACCGGGATATTCATGACGACCGGCAATGTTCTCGGAATGGTGGGCAGCTCGATGGGGGTCATCGCGCTATGGGCCGTCGGCGGCCTGCTTGCGATCACCGGCTCCATGTGTTACGCGGAGCTTTCCTCCATCTGGCCTGACAACGGCGGGGAATACGTGTATCTCAGGAACATATTCGGCTTCCTGCCTTCATTCCTGACGGGCTGGATATCCCTTGTCGTGGGCTTCTCGGCCTCCGCGGCCATCACCTCAATGACCGCCGTCATATATATCGACAAGCTGGTTCCCGGAGCGCTTCCGGGAGCGCTGTTCCAGAAGGTCCTTGCCTCGTCGGTCATTTTTATTTTCGGGATGGTCCATATCATCGGCGTCAGGAAGGGCGGGGGAGTGCAGAACGTGCTTACGGTGATCAAGCTCCTGATCGTTTTTTTATTCGTCGTTTTCGGGCTGGCCATGGCGGACTGGGCGAGCGCCGACAGGCTTCTCGCCGTCTATCCCGTCAGCAGCGGGTCAGTGCTGGAATACGGATCGGCCCTGGTCGTAATCATGTACGCCTTTTCCGGCTGGAACGGCGCGACTTACATTGCGGGAGAAATAAAGGATCCGGCAAGGAACCTCCCCAGGGCGCTGTTTGCCGGCACGCTGATCGTGACGGTCGTCTACCTGGCCATGAACGTGGTATTCATCATGTCATCGCCCGGCAAATCGATCATGGGAGAGAACGCGATAGGCGCGGTGGCCGCGAAGAATCTTTTCGGAGACGGCATAGGCCCGGTCTTCACGTTCGCGATAATCATAATACTCCTTTCCTCGGTCTCGGTGCAGATGATGATCGGCCCCAGGGTCTATCACGCGATGGCCAGGGACGGAATGATATTTAATTCCCTGCAGAGGATCAATCCGAGGTTCCAGACGCCGGACCTGGCGATAATAATACAGATGGTAATCACCATCGCTTACGTCTTCATCGGGATGGACAGCGTGATATCGCTGCTGATTTATCTCGGATTTTCGCTCGGAATTTTTCCACTGCTTTCGGTCATAGGGCTGGTTGTTTACAGGTACAGGAATCCGGGCGCCAGGTCGTCCTACATGACGCCGCTTTTTCCGCTTGTACCGGCGGTTTTTATATGCCTCAGCCTCTGCATGATGGCTACGTCCGTGATAACGAAAACCGAAACGTCGCTTTTCGCGCTGGGCGTCGTGGCCTGCGGGGTCGTCATTTTTTTCGTGTGGCAGCGGCTTATAAAAAAACCCGAGTAGGCTGACAGCGGGCGCTTTTTATTTCGACACTGTGACCCTGTGGAGGATGTGGGAAAGCGTCGGGAGGTCATAAGGCTTTACGACAATGTCGCAGAATCCGTAGCTGAAACAGCTCGACATCACCGGGTCGTTGGAATACCCGCTTGAAACGATGGCCTTGACCGAGGGATTGATTTCGCGGAGCTTTTTTACGGCCTCGAGGCCGCCCATCCCGCCCGGCACGGTGAGGTCCATTATCAACGCGTCGTACGGAGTCCCGGAATTATAAGCTGCGAGATACATCCGGATCATTTCCTCCCCGTCCCTTGCGCATTCTACGGAATAGCCGAGGTTCCCAACAAGCCTCTGGGCGGTCCTTAAAACAAGCTCCTCGTCGTCCATGATGAGAATTTTTCCGCTTCCCATTACCACCTCGACGCTTTTTTCCCTTGCGACCTCCATCGTATGCCCCAGCGCCGGTATCAGCATCCTGAAGGATGAGCCGTGTCCGGGTTCGGATTCGACATTGATGTCGCCGCCGTGCCTCTTGATGATGGAATAGGTGCTCGACAGGCCGAGTCCGCTGCCGTCGGGTTTTGTCGTGAAGAATGGATCGAATATTCTGCCGAGGTTTTCCTCCGGGATCCCGGTTCCTTCATCCCTGATTGTTATCGCGATGAATGGCCCGCCTTCCGCGTCAGCATCCCCGTTTTCATCCTTGTCGATATTTTCAGCCGAAATGTATATGCTGCCGCCGTGAGGCATCGCCTGCATCGCGTTGATCACGATGTTGTCGACGGCCTGCGCTATCTGGCCTTCGTCCACCTCGGCGACCCAGAGATCGTCAGGCAGGCTGAAATCGATTTTAACGTTTGAGCCGCTTGTGATGAAGCCCGCCGATTCGATTATCAGCGCCTTGAGGTCGGCGGGCCGCTTGACCGGATTGCCGCCCTTCGCGAAGGTCAGGAGCTGCCTGGTCAGGTCCTTGGCCCGGAAGGTTATCTTTTCCGTATCGGTCACCATCTCGCTCATGGGCTGCGAGAGCTCGGACTTGTTTTTTATGAGTGACAGATTGCCGCTTATGACGGTAAGTATGTTGTTGAAATCGTGGGCGATGCCGCTGGCAAAGGTCGCCAGTGATTCAAGTTTGCTGGTTTTGAGTATCTCCTGTTCGATCCTGAGCATTTCGGTAATGTCCCTGAATGCCACGACCGCCCCGATTATCGCGCTCAGCCTGTCCCTCACCGGGGTTATGCTGAATGATATGTTGCGCCTCCGTCCCTCACTGTCAATCAGCGTGCCCCGCTGCTCTTTATCCAGGGTTATCCCGGTTTCGATTAATTCAAGGACGGGATTCAGCGGGGGCGAGCCGGCATCCGGCGCTTCTATCCGGAAAATGTCGCCGACCGGTATTCCAGCCTTTCCGGAAAAATCGGCATTGAGAAGCATTTCCGCAGTGCGGTTCATCAGCAGCACCGTTCCCTTCAGGTCCGTCATCATCACGCCGTCCGCTATGGACCGCATTGTTACCGACAGGAGCTCGGTTTCGCTTTCGAGCCTGGAGCTCGCCTTTTTGAGCTCTTCATGGGAGACTGTAATCTCGTTCTTCATGGTGTTGATGCGGTCGACAAGACCCATGGAAATGAAAAGAATCTGGAAAACCGATCCCATCTGCTGTCCCCAGGATGTAATGAGGTTAATCGGCAGTACGCTGAACTCCCGCAGGATGTTGAGGATGGATCCGACGATAAACGCGCCCCAGCCGAGGGTATAAAACACCGCCTCCCTGGACCCTCGTTTAATCGACAGCAAGCTGGCGATTATTACAAGAAAGGCGGCGATCAGCGCGAACACGAGCACCATCTGGATGGAAAAGCGGTATCCGGTAAAAAGCGACATCACCATGCACCCTGAAAAGACAGTGGCAAGCGATAAAAGGGACCTGTCAAGTGCTGGGCTGACGCGTTTCGTCTGAAGAAAATCGCGCGAGAACATTAGAAAGATCGCGATTGACAGCGATACGAAGAAAGGAATTGAGCGGTTGGACCACCAGGGGCTTTCCGGCCAGAGAAACTGGAAGGCAAGTCCGTTATATGCTATCCGGAAAAGGGCAAAACTCGCGGTAGAAAGCGAGAATAACAGATATACCCTGTCTTTCAGAAGGATGAAAATCAGCATCCCGAAAAGGAACATCGCCAGCATAATGCCGTAGTAAATCCAAATCATGGCGAGTTCCCGCTGTTTGTCCGACCGGAACTCGTCCCGGTCCCACAGGATTATGGGCAGATTCATATTGCTGGTCGTCTCTATGCGGATCAGGTGCACGGACTCGCCGGGAGGGATCGATACGTTGAAGACTATCGTCCTGTACTGCACTTCCCGCTGCCGGAATGGAAGCAGGTCGCCTGAAAAGGATTTTTTTAAGGTCTTCAATTCCCGGGTGTAGAATTTCACGCTGTCCAGGAGGGGATTATCGATTTCAAGAAATGCCTCGCGCGGCAATTTGTCCGGGTTGACGATATGGAAGCGCAGCCAGTATACTGACTGGGTATATCCGAAGCCCAGCGCGGAGCTGGTGCTTGTGAAGAAACTTTCATGCGGGAAAAGCGCCACCTCCTCCGCTGAGAGCGAGCCGATCCTGTCCTCCAGGTATTCGATATCACTTCCAATTTCAATTCTTTTAAACGGTTCCGATATGGTGATTTGATTTGCTGAGGCGGTGCAGGTAAAGCAAAGAAATAATAAGGCAAAAAAGATTTTATTAGAATTGAATGCCTTTAACCGGTTCATTCTGTTAAATATATTAAGTATTCATAAAATGGTCAATAAATATTGAATGTGCAATGCGATTATATTTAATGTATGTCTCTTTAATGCCACTGATTGTCCTTATTTCGGGGTTTTATGCTGAGATAAGGAAAGCATTGCCTCCGAGTCAGAATGAACTGATACTGATATTTATTCCGTTTTCCTTCAGGTATTCATAAAGCCTGAAGGCCGTATTTTCCTTCTCCATGAATCCCAGTACATAACAGAACAGGATTCTGAAAATCCAGTGTGAAATCCCGTCATGGTAACTCCTGAGCCCGGCGCTCATCTCTTCCGGCATGACCTGGGGATACTTTCGGGATATGAGATTGATGACCCTTCCCGCGTCTTTTTTACTGAATTCATAAAACCACTCCACGTCCGAATCACCGAATGCCTTCATCGCTTCCGGACCCATCTCCCAGTCCGACAGGACAACGGTTTCATCCTTGAGGGCGAAGGTAGTATCGCACGCCGATCCGCCGTTTTTTTCATATTTGATTCTTATACTGTCCATAATGTCATGCAGTAATCGCTTATGTGGTTATTGTTTTTCGGGCCCGGGTGATTTCAAGTAAAAAAGTTCCCGGGCTATTTCTATTGACAATTTAAGCAAACCCCGTTTTATTACCATGATGTAAACTTCGAATCCTTATTTCAAATTTTTTTTATTGCAGAGGTAAAAATGAGCGAAGCGACCGAAAAGGACAGGGCCATGGCCCAGAAATGCGTTGAATGTCCTGTGTGCAGCAGGGCGAGAAATAAGCAGAAGGGTCTTGCGTTCCTGTTCGTAAAGTACATCGAAAAAGGATTCTGCCCGTATTGCGCGGCGTATGAGCGTGTTTACGGTAGGAAGGCGCATGAACCGGTCCCGGAAAAATGATAAGATTTTCAGGCATTGATTATCGGCGGCGCAATACGGACCGTGAAGATTTTTCAACGGCTTTATATAAAAACAACATTTTAATTTTTACTGCTTGACAGGCGGTCTTTCGGGGAATTTTTTTAATTCACGATGCTGAAAGGATAAATACATGTACCTGGGAGTCGATGTAGGCGGAACACACACGGACGCCGTACTGCTTGACGAAAAGGGCGTCATTTCATCATACAAGGCCGTAACGGACCGCGGCAACCTGCTATCGTCCATGAGCGCGGCCATCGAGGAAGTGACTAAAAACGTAAAAAGATCCGAAATCGGCAATATTAACCTCAGCACCACCCTTTCCACGAATGCAATAGTCGAAAACAAGCTCGAAGAGGTCGGGATCATTGTTTCGTCCGGTCCCGGCATACATCCGAAAAATTATTCGATAGGCAGCCACTTCAATATAATCCCGGGATCGATTGACCACAGGGGAAAGATCATCGCAGGACTCGACGAAAAACTTCTGAGGGACGCGGTCAGCGGCTCTGTCCAAAAGAAACTCAGGGTTTTCGCCGCAGTGACGAAATTTTCAACAAGAAACCCCGGGCAGGAAAACGAGATCGGGGATTCGCTTTCGGGCATCGCGGATTTCATAACCCTCGGCCACAGGATGTCGCCCCGGCTGAGCTTTCCCAGGAGGATCGCGACCTCCTATTACAATTCCGCCGTCTGGCGGATATACCGCGATTTCGCGGATTCCATTGAAAAAAGCCTCAAGGGTCTCGGGATCGGCGCGAGGATAAATATACTGAAGGCCGACGGCGGAACCATGCCTATTGCGTTATCGAGAACGATACCGGTTGAATCCATACTGTCCGGTCCGGCGGCGAGCATACTCGGAATAATATCGCTCTGCGATATCAGCGAGGATTCCATAATACTCGATATAGGGGGCACCACTACCGATATCGCGATTTTCGCTTCTGGTTCTCCGCTTATCGAGAGGGACGGGATTGCGTTCGCAGGCCTTCCAACCCATGTAAGGGCCCTGAAAAACTCGTCCATAGGGATAGGTGGCGATTCGCTGATCACGGCTGCCGATGGAAAAATAACAGTCGGGCCGGAAAGGCGCGGCCCGGCCATGGCGGTCGGGGGGGATCGTCCCGCGCTTGTCGACGCGATGAACATTACGGGGAGCTCCGCGTACGGCAACGTTGAAAGGTCCAGGGCGGGCATTGAAAAAATCGCTGAAGCCGCGGGCCTTACGGCGGAAGGGGCGGCGGCGGCGGCCGAGGAATATGCCGTCGGAAGGATAAGGGAAGAGGCAGGGCAGATGCTCCGCAGGATAAATGAAAAGCCAGTTTATACGATACATGAGATGATTGAAGGAATAGAGATAAAGCCGGCCAGGATTTTCGTGATGGGCGGACCGGCGGAGGCCTTCAGGGACAGGCTTGCCGCCGCGTTCGGAATTCCGGTGACCGTGCCTGAAAATTACGGCGTCGCAAACGCTATCGGCGCGGCACTCGCCAAGACCACTTTCGATATAGAGCTTTTCGCCGACACGAGCAGCGGCGTTTTGATCGTTCCGAATCTCGGCATAAAAAAACAGGCTCCCGGGGACTATACGGTTGAAAAGGCCGAAGAGGACGCCAGGAACTACCTCGCCGGACACGTAAGGTCCTTGGGAGGGGAGGATTCCGGCGTGGAGGTGGTCGAATCGACTTCGTTCAGGATGGTCCAGGGCTTTTCCAGCGCCGGCCGCGACATAAGGGTGAAGTGCCAGATAAAGCCCGGCGTTGTGATGAAGATGCACGGGGGAGTGAAATGATAAAGGCTGGAAACAGAATGGGGCTTGTTTTTTTCCCGGCATTTGACTGGGCGATAGAGCCCACGCACCCTGAAAGGGAGGAACGGCTTCTCTACACCCAGGACCAGCTCCGCGAGGAGGGCATATTCGATGTGGAGGGGATTATAGAATTCAAACCGGACATGGCGTCCGAGGAAGATATAATGCGGACGCATTTCTGCTTTCCGGACGTGAAGAGCGTGACGACCGAATCGCACCTTATATCAGCCGGAGGGGCGATCAGGGCGGCCAGGGCCGTTCTGGACGGCGAGGTAGTGAGGGCCTTCGCCCTTGTCAGGCCCCCGGGCCACCATTCCATGAAGTGCGTGCACGGCAACAGGGGATTCTGCAACATAAACAACGAAGCGATAATGATAGAATACATAAGGGAGCACTACCCCAGGAAAAAAATCGCAATCGTGGACACGGACTGTCATCACGGCGACGGGACCCAGGACATATACTGGCATGACCCCGATATACTGTTCATATCGATCCACCAGGACGGGAGGACGCTGTACCCGGGATCCGGCCACGTGACGGAGCTCGGCGGTCCCAACGCCAGGGGGAAGACGATAAACATACCGCTGCCGCCGGAGACGTCCGACGACGGGTTTCTCTACGCGATAGATAAAATGGTCCTGCCGATACTCGAGCATTTCGGCCCGGAGTTTGTTGTAAACTCGGCCGGCCAGGACAATCACTATTCGGACCCGATAACAAACATGAATTTTTCCGCCCGGGGTTACGCGATACTGAACGACCGGATAAAGCCTGACGTTGCCGTCCTTGAGGGCGGTTATTCCATACAGGGCGCACTTCCGTATGTGAATCTCGGGATCGTCCTGGCGATGGCGGGTATGGACTACTCGTACGTGATGGAGCCTGATTTTGACGCCGACGCCATACGTCAGGAAAAGGACGTGACAGAGTACATTAAAAGGCTCGCCGATACGGTTCTGCAGAATTATTTCAACCCGCCGCCGGACGGCCAGGCTCCGGACCCGGGCGAGTTCATGATGAGGAAGAAACGGATATACTATGATACCGACGGCATACAGGAATCGCAGCTGGAGGCGGTGATGGTATGCGAAAGGTGCGCCGGTGTTTACGCGGTACAGTCCGTGTCTTCTGTAAACGAGCTTTCATACGGGATCGAGATACCCGTCGGCGCATGCGATACCTGCTACGATGAAGGCCTGAAGATTTACAACGCGGCCCGCAGTGAAAACAAATTTGCCACCATACAATTGATAAACCGCAGGGACAGGTCATACGTCAGGATGTGACAAAAAAAAAGGAGCGCTTCCGCGCTCCTTTTGAATCCGTCAGCTGATGAAGAGCATCTCCCAGAATTTCGGGATGGGCCAGAGGTCGTCCTCGATAAGCAGCTCAAGGCTGTCGGACATATCCCTCACCCCGGCCATTTTTTCTTTCAGGCTGTTGCAGTAATGCCCCGCTTTTTTAAGCTCGTCTTCAATATTTCCGGTCTTTTCGTATTCCTTTTCGATATCGGCCATTGCAGACATCAGTTTTCCGATCAGGCTGCTGATTTTCTTGAGATAAGCCATCTGCGTCGACAGGTCCGGAGAGTCCCCGGCAACCTGGACCGCGCTCGCAATCGATTCCGCAATGCTTTTCTGATATTGCAACGCGGCGGGTATTACCTGCGTGGACACCATATTTTCCATGGACTTGATTTCTATGTCGAGGTCCTTGATGTACCTTTCAAGCCTTATGTGATACCTTGACTTCAGTTCGACCCTCGAGAGAACCCTGTACTTCTCGAAGAGAGCCAGCGCTTTCTCCGTCACGAGTGACGGAAGGGATTCCACCGTGTTTCTGTGGTTCGGCAGGCCTCTCTTTTCCGCTTCCTTATGCCATTCCTCGGAATAGTTGTTGCCGTTGAAGATGATCGGTTTGATCGAACTTATCTCGCTTTTGATTACGTCGAACACCGCCTGCTTGATGTCGCCGCCCCTGGACTTGATCATTTCGGCAAGCTCGTCAAGGCTCTCTGCGACAATGGTATTCAGGATTGTCGCGGAAAACGAAATCGACTGCGACGATCCGACCGCCCTGAATTCGAACTTGTTCCCGGTAAAAGCGAACGGGGAGGTCCTGTTTCTGTCGGTGTTGTCCTTGCTGACGGCCGGGAGCGAAGAGATCCCCAGGTCGATGATTGCGTTATCCGTTGCCTTCGTGACGATTCCCTTCTCGATATCATCGAGGATCTTGGTGAGCTGCTCCCCGAGGAAGGCCGATATTATCGCGGGTGGCGCCTCGTTTGCGCCGAGCCTGTGGTCGTTACCTGCCGATGCCACGGATGCCCTGAGTATGTCCGAATGCCTGTGGACCGCCCTGAGTGTCGCGATGAGGATCACCAGGAACTGGATGTTGTCGTGCGGGGTCTCGCCCGGGTTGAGCAGGTTGTTGCCCTCGTTGTCCGAAAGCGACCAGTTGAGGTGCTTGCCGGAACCGTTTATCCCGGCGAAGGGCTTTTCGGCGAGCAGGGCCGTAAGCCTGTGGTTCCTGGCGACGGATTTCAGGGTTTCCATCACAAGCTGGTTGTGGTCCACCGCTATATTGGCCTCTTCGAATACCGGGGCTAATTCAAACTGGCTCGGCGCGACCTCGTTATGCCTGGTCTTGGCCGGAATGCCCAGCTTGAACAGTTCCTCCTCTGCATCATGCATGAAGGACTGAATTCTTTCCTTGATCGCACCGAAGTACTGGTCTTCGAGCTCCTGCCCTTTTGCCGGTGGCGCCCCCAGGACGGCCCTTCCGGACAGCAGGAGGTCCTGCCTTTTAAAGAAATAATCCATGTCTATGAGGAAATATTCCTGTTCGGGCCCCAGGGTCGTGTATACTTTTTTCACGTTTTTATTCCCGAGAATTTTCAGCATGTTCACCGCGCTCCTGTTGATGGCGCTGATGGACCTGAGGAGCGGCGTTTTTTTGTCGAGCGCCTCGCCCGTGTATGATATGAATGCCGTTGGGATGCAGAGGGTAGTGGCTATCCCGTTTCTTCTGATAAACACCGGGCTTGTCATGTCCCATGCGGTATAGCCCCTGGCTTCGAAAGTCGCCCTGATGCCGCCGCTGGGGAAGCTGGATGCGTCCGGTTCACCCTGTACAAGCTGCTTGCCCGTGAACCTTTCAATGACCTCGCCGTTTCCTATGGGCTCGATGAATGCATCGTGTTTCTCGGCGGTTATTCCAGTCATCGGCTGGAACCAGTGCGCGAAGTGGGTCGCGCCCTTTTCAATGGCCCATTCCTTGATCGCGTGCGCGACTATATTGGCGGTTTCTATGTCGAGTTTTCCATTGTCTTCTATAATACTGTTGATCTTCTTGAAAACATCCTTGGAGAGTTTTTCCTTCATGGCCTTGTGGTTGAAGGTGTCCTCGCCGAAATACGACGATACTGGTATGTCTTTTTCCTTGATGATGCTGTATTCCCTTTCTGATGCCAGCACGCGGCCCGTCTTTTTCATAAATCCTCCATTTATTGAGGCTTCCGCCTTGATTGATAAATATTTAAATTTCAGGGTTATCCTTAAACCGCTGTAAGCCATGCAGGCCGGTGTTTAAGAATATACCGTTTCGTACATCGTTAAAGAAAATATTATATGATTGGCTGACAGTCAATTTTTATTTATCAAAATGTCAAGATGATTGCAGGGTATTTCGGCTAATTTAACAAGGCTGTAACATTGAGGCCGCGTTGCACGAAACTTGATTCGTTTAACGGCTGTTAGGTGTAAATAGCCGGGTGATTTTCGTGGATAAGACCACGGGCTTTAGCACACCAAAAATTTACATCATTTTTACATGGAATATAAATCCCCTTTCATTCAGAAACAGTGGATTCGGGAGAGCCCCTTCAGCCGGGAATTTTCAGCATTCCCGCGCGGTTTCCGCGTTTTTTATTCTAAAAAAATTATATGATGCCCTTCATTTAACCTGTCATCAGCTTTACCCAAAATAATCGTTTGCGTGTATTATTTTTCGATATTGCCCGATGATAACATTTTTAATATCATCATGATATTGGAATTAATTAAAAGCCGCTTTAAATAATATGCGCGGTTTTCCATGGATAGTTTGAAAATTCATAGATATAAAAATAACTTTACAAAAATATTAATATGAACATTCCTGTCTTCCCTGTCGGCGTTTGAATAATTATTCATTGAAAAATCAGGGAATGTATTGAAAAAAAGCGATCTTGTTGAAATATCAAAAGCTTACGGACTTTCGCCGAATAAAAAGCTCGGGCAGAACTTTCTTGTTTCCGATGAGTTTGCCGAAAGGATAATTGCGGCCTCTGAAATCCAGCGTTCCGACAGCGTCCTGGAAATAGGGCCGGGATTCGGCGCCCTCACTGAAAGGCTTGCCGTGGCGGCCGGCAGTGTGACCGCCGTGGAGATCGATTCCGGACTGGCTAGGTACTTGAAGGAAAAATTCCAGTCGTTCCAGAATGTTGAAATCGTGCACGGTGATTTTCTGAAGTACAGTCCCGCAGTCCGTTTTACAAGAATCGTGTCAAATCTTCCATATTATTGCTCCTCCGAGATTATTTTCAGGATAGCGGCCGATTATGAAGGATGCGACGCCTTCCTGATGCTCCAGAAGGAAATGGCCCGGAGACTGGTTTCATCGCCAGGCACCCCGTCTTACGGCGCGCTGACCGTCACCGCCGGATTCTATTTCAAGGCGGAGCTGCTGTTCAATGTCGGGAAGGGGTCTTTTCATCCGTCGCCGGACGTGAATTCGTCTTTCATGGCTTTCAGAAGAAAGGTCCCCGCGTTTGCGGGAATTGAAGCCGTATTGTTCCATAAAATCGTGAAATCCGCATTCTGGGGCAGGAGGAAAACAATCCTGACATCGCTTTCCGAATCCCCGCATATGGATGTCCCGAGGAACGATGTTTCGGAAGTCCTCGGGTCGTGCGGCATCGGCCATAAGCTGAGGGGGGAGGACCTGGGACTCGACGATTTCATCCGCCTGGCCGCGGCCTTCAAAAAT
The DNA here is from genome assembly GCA_025457915.1 of Spirochaetota bacterium. Classification (GTDB taxonomy): domain Bacteria; phylum Spirochaetota; class UBA4802; order UBA4802; family UBA5550; genus JALOTL01. The sequence continues at coordinate 95,753 of JALOTL010000010.1, forward strand.
CACGGGGGTAAACGGAACAATGGCGCGTCTTGACAGGTCCCTGATCGAAGCTCTCATTTCCGGCGTCCAGAGGCCCGGCAGGTATTCCGGCGGCGAGCTGAATTCTGTCGTCAGGGAAAATGCGGAGGTGAGGATCGCACTGTCCTATCCGGACGCGTACGAGGTCGGCATGTCCAACAACGGGATGAAGATCCTGTACGAAATCGTAAACGGCATTGACTGGGCGGCGTGCGAAAGGGTTTTCGCCGTTTTCGGCGATTTTGAAAAAAGCCTGCGCGACAGCCGCACGCCTCTTTACACTCTCGAGACCCTGACGCCGCTCTGCGACCTGGACATGCTGGGATTCAATATCGGACACGAGATGCTTTACACGAACGTGCTTCAGGTCCTCGACCTCGGCGGCATCGGACTCCTGGCGCGCGACAGGAAAGACGGCCCGATTATCATGGCGGGCGGCGAGGCTTTATCCAATCCCGTTCCCGGCGCCCCTTTCTTCGATGCCATGCTTCTCGGCGACGGAGAGGACGCGATACTTGAAATCATTGAATCGATCAGGCTCTCGAAGCAGAAGGGTCTTTCCCGCGCCGAAGCGGTCGCGGGGCTGTCATCCATTGGAGGCGTATACGTGCCCGTATACGATGGCCGCGGCAGGATCGCCGGCCCCGGCGTTAAAATAAAAAGAAGGGTTTACCGCGGCTCCTCCCCGTCGGATCCATCAAGGCCGGTGATCCCGAGCATCAAAATCGCGCAGGAAAGGGCGGTCGCCGAGGTGTCAAGGGGCTGCGCAAACCTGTGCAGGTTCTGCCATGCCGGGTTTTACGACCTGCCGTACAGGGCCTTTGATCCGGACGCAGTCGCGGGGAGGATATTGGAGATCGTCGCCAATACCGGGTACGACGAGGTTACACTGTCGTCCCTCTCGATCAGCGATTATCCCGGACTCGCGTCGCTTCTCGAGAAACTGCTGCCGCCGCTGACCGAAGCGGGGGTATCGATTTCGCTTCCCTCCCTCAGGGTGGACCTTTCAGCGCTGCCGTTCATTGAAAGGATTTCCGGGATAAGAAGGTCATCTCTGACCTTCGCGGTCGAATCCGCGTCGTGCGATATAAGGAAAAGGGCGAACAAGAAGCTGGAGGAGGAGGAACTGCTTGAAATCGTCAGGCGTTCGGCCGAGAAGGGCTGGAGGCTCCTGAAGCTGTACTTCATGATCGGGCTGCCCGGGTGCGAAGATGCCGACGAGGCGGATGAAATTATTTCCCTCCTGAAAAAAGTGGCCCGTACCGCCGGGAGGGGCTGCGGCATAAACGTGACCGTGTCCCCGTTCGTTCCCAAGCCGCATACGCCTTTCGAGGGAGAGAGGCAGATGAGCATTGAATACTTCAGGCATGCCGTTAAAAGAATAAAGGAGTCGGTACCGAGGTCCGTCAGCATAAAAAGCCATGATCCGGACGCATCGGTCCTGGAGGGCGTCATATCGAGAGGCGATGACAGGCTTGCCGAAGTTATATTGAAGTGCTATGAAGATGGGTGCAGGTTCGACCTCTGGCAGGAGCATTTCAGGTTCCGCGTCTGGGAGAAGCGCCTGGATGAGGTGATACCCGAATGGAGAAGTCTTCAGGCCGCTCAGCCGTCCGCCGCCGGGTCCCCCTGGGATTTCGTGGAAACCGGTTTCGAGAGGATTATCGGCAGGGAGCGCGGGATGCGCTGCATCGGGAAAAAACCTGCCGTGAAGATAAAGGATTTCTCCGGCGGCGCGGAACTGGAATACGGGTCCGCCAGGAAGAGGTTCGAGGAAAAGTACGGCGTAACAGGGAAGATAAGGATAAGGCTGACGAAAACCGGGAGCGCCAGGTTCATGTCGCACATTGAATTCATCGAGGTGGTCAAGAGGGCCCTCAGGATGGCCGGTGCGCCGTGTTCCTTCACCAGGGGATTCAACAAGAGGGAGAGGATCTCGGCCGGGTTCCCGCTGCCCCTGGGGCTTGAGAGCGAATCCGAGATCGTTGACGTCGACGTATTTGCGGAGATCGATCCCGGTCTGGCGGGCAGGATTAACGGAAAGCTTCCCCGGGGGATAGAAGTGACCGCTTTGCATTATTCAAACCGGGAATCCTCGCTGATGTCAGAAACCGGGGCGGTAGAGTACAGGATCGAGTGCGGCAATCCGGGCTTCGCCGCGGCGGTGATCCGCGGTCTTGAGTCCGGGATGGATTTCAAGAAACTGTCGAAAGGCCGAGAGAGGAATGTCCCTTTCGGCGAAGTCGTGTCCGGATGGCGTGCGGAAGCGGGATCGGTCGTGATCGTTCTTTTTACCGGGACGGCCGGTTCTGTCAGGGCTGACAGCGTGGTTGAGCAGATTTCAGGGTCCGCCTTGTCCGGCGCAGCATCCTGCCGCATCGTCAAAACCGGCCAGTACAGGACCAGGGAAGGCATGATGGAGGAAATTGATTGATATGGGTGATCGTAAAAAACTATCGCTTTTGATTCTACCATCAGGCGCAAGAAGTGATAAAACCGGTTTTTACGGTCGTCCGGATTTTAATCGATCATTACTCCTTATAAGCGGATTTTTTGCTTGAACTATACGCCGGAAGGATGTATTTTTGACATGGAGGAAGCCATGGAGATTAACAGGATCAGCGGCGCAGATGCAGTCCCCGGCGGTTTTTCCGCGGACCCTCCCAGGGCCGAGGAACCCGCAAAAAGACCCGAGCCTCCCAGGGAAAGGGCGGCCGAGCCAGAAAGCTCCGGCAGAAAAATCGATACCTACGCATAAGGATTTTTGATGGCAATAAGCAAAGCCGAAAAGGCGGCCTATAACGATGAGATAAAAGACCTCAAGAAGGATGTCGACGAGACATATAAAAAGATAAACGAGGTTTCATCTAAAAAGAAAAAGGCGCCAAATATAGCGGCATATTACAATTTCGAACAATCCGCGCTCCTTATCAAGGTGATGGATCATTATCTGAGAATGAGCGATCTGTCACTTGAGATGCTGGGAATAAAAAATGAAAATTTTTTAAACAACGCCAGGAAGGAATATTACAAGATAATCCAGTTGATCGAGGAAGTTGTCGGTACCGACATGGACAGGTCGTTGAAGGAAAACGACGATTATGTTAAAAATTTCGATCAACTGGACCCCAGGCATGTTTTGAATCTCGTTGAAAAGCTTCAGGCGCTTCTTTTGAATCTGAGGAACAGGTTCGGAGAGGGTTCGAAATGGAAATGGTCCTTCACGGAGCTTCAATCCAGAGTGGCCATCATCACCAAGAACATCATCAAGTTTTCCGATATCGCCAAGCTAAGGGACCCCAGGTCGCCGTTTTTTTATGAAAGACGCAACCTGATGAGAACCTGCAAGGAATACCTTACTGAGGCGGCAAAACAGTGGAGGACCAAGTATGAAATGGCCGGAAAGGCCAGGGAGGATTTGAAAAAATCAATAGACCTGCTTTCCACCCTTCGGAAAATCCATATCCTCTTCGGCGAAGACGAGGAGGCCACCAAGCTCAAGAATACGATAGATGCCGGAAAAATGGCCCTCCAATCCGAGGATAAATCGAAAGATCTGGAAGAAAAATCACGGAAAAAATGACCCTGACGCTTTTGTAAAAACCATCAGTATTTCAGCCTCAATATCAGGATCTTACTGAAAATACCAGGAGTTGCAGCTTTAAATTATCACCCTCTTCCTGATTTTTTATTTTCAGGCAGCGTACTTTTAAAGTTTTTTCTAATTTAAGCTTGACTCTGTATGTTCATTTTATTAGTTTATTATTAGCACTCAATATAAATGAGTGCTAATAATACAGATTTTTATCAAACATATTATAGATAAAATCTTATGAAAGAAAAAATATTACCTGAAAGAGAATCTTCAATACTGACTGCAATAGTACATGATTATATCATTACCGGTAAGCCGGTAGGATCAAGGTCCTTTGTGCAGAAGTATTCGCTGTCAATATCTCCAGCCACTACAAGAAACATAATGTATGATCTTGAGATCCTGGGGTATCTGATGCAGCCGCATACTTCCGCCGGAAGGATACCCACGGACATGGGCTACAGGTTTTATGTCAATTCGCTGCTCGTATCTTATGATTTTATGAGGAAACAGGATGCAACCGTCAGGGAGGATGCCCTGAAAAAGGAGATACAGCTGGAAAAGGTCTATTCGTCGATCACAAAGATGCTGTCAACGGTATCTAAATATTCGGGCGTGATGCTTGCACCGCGGCCGGATTTCACAGTAATCAAGAGGATAGAGCTTCTTCCGCTGGACAACAACGAGGTCCTGGTTGTCATGGTGACAAGGACCGGGATGGTGGTTAATAAAAAGGTGGTCATATCCGCCACGGTTACCCAGGACGGCCTTCATGATTATTCAAAGTACCTGACCAGCGAACTCTGCGGGTATCCGATTTTTGAAATCAGGCATAGCGTGATCGACAGGCTCAGGAGCGGTAAGCCCGCGGCTTCGATCAGGGACCTCGCGCTTGACATCATACAGCTTGCACTTACCGGCTCGGACGAGCCGGAGCTTTACATAGACGGGATAGAAAACCTTTTAAGGATTCCGGAGATGGTCGAGGAAAAAAGGCTCTCAAGCCTTCTCAATATAATCGAGGAAAAGAATATTTTAAAGGAGATACTGGAAAAGACAATAGACACGGAAGGCGTGCTTACCCTGATCGGCGACGAGGTGGAGAACGAAAAAGTTTCCGGCTGCAGCATGGTCACCTCCAGTTACAAAATAGGCAACAAGAACGTCGGGGTGATAGGCGTCATAGGCCCTACCAGGATGGATTATGAAAAGGTGGTTCCGCTCGTGGATTATACGTGCAACGTGGTCAGCGATTATTTCACCAAGATGTCAAAATAAAGGCGATAACACATAATGGAGACTGATTTGATGGACAAGCACAAAAAGACAAGGGAACACGACGAAAAGAATAAAAGGCCGGAAGATCATGCAGATGAGAAGCATGCCCACGCGAAGGAATCCGAGCAGAGCGTCATGCCGGAAAACGGGGCGGCCGGGGATGCTGCAGGCAGGGACGCGGAGATCTCCAGACTTAAGCAGGAGATAGAATCCCTGAAGGATGTGATGATGAGGAGGCAGGCCGATTTTGAGAATTTCAAGAAGAGGAATGCGAAGATGTATGAGGACCAGAAAAAGATGTCCATAAAGGATTTCGCCCTGGATATTATTCTGATAAACGACGACCTCATCAGGGCTATCGATGCATCTTCAGGCGTCTGCGAAGGCGACAGGCCGGAGGAGGCAAAAAGGTCGCTCGTGGACGGTGTTACGATGATTTCAAAGCGCATAGAAGAAACCCTTGGTAAGTACGGCATAGTCGAGGTCGACTCACTCAACAGGGAATTCGATCCGAATTTCAACGAGGCAGTTGAAATCGAAATGAGCCCTGATGTCGACAGGGACACCGTTACCAAGGTTTATCTCAAAGGCTTCAGGATAGATGATTTAAACGTGAGGAGCGCAAGGGTCAGGGTGGCCAAGCCGGTAAAAAAGGAGGAACAAAAGCCGCCTGAAGCCGGCACTTCATCCGGACCGGAGAATGTTGAAAACGCTACAAGACATTAATATTAAATTAATAATATAAGGAGAGAGAGCGATGAGCAAAATAATAGGGATAGACCTTGGAACTACAAACTCTTGCGTGGCCGTAATGGTTGGAGGAGAGCCTGTGGTCATACAGAATTCCGAGGGCCAGAGGACTACGCCGTCCATTGTGGCCTATACCGACAAGGGTGAAAGGCTTGTCGGACAGGTGGCGAAAAACCAGATAATCACCAATCCGATGAACACCATAAGATCGATAAAAAGATTCATGGGCAGAAGATACAACGAGGTTGAGAACGAGATAAGGATGGTGCCTTATACCGTCACGGACGACGGCAAGGGCGGCGTCGGAGTCAAGACCGATGCCGGAAATTTTACTCCACCGGAAATATCCGCAAGGATTCTCCAGAAAATGAAACAGACGGCGGAAGACTATCTCGGAGAGACCATCACCAAGGCCGTGATAACCGTGCCGGCTTACTTCAATGATGCGCAGAGACAGGCCACGAAGGACGCGGGCAGGATAGCCGGGCTCGAGGTCGAGAGGATAATCAACGAACCGACCGCCGCGGCCCTGGCCTACGGCCTTGACAAGGTGAAGAAAAACGAAAAGATAGCCGTTTACGATCTGGGCGGAGGCACTTTCGACGTATCGATACTGGAGCTCGGAGACGGGGTTTTCGAGGTCAAATCAACCAACGGGAATACCCATCTCGGAGGAGACGACTTCGACCAGAGGGTCATGGACTGGATGATGGCTGAATTTAAAAAGCAGACCGGCATTGATGTCTCGGGGGACAAGATGGCCCTCCAGAGACTGAAGGAGGCAGGCGAAAAGGCAAAAATTGAACTTTCAAGCAAGGCCCAGACGGAGATCAACATCCCGTTCCTGACCGCGGACCAGAACGGGCCGAAGCACCTCCTGCTGACGCTCGCCAGATCGAAATTCGAGCAGCTGGTCGAGGATCTTGTCGAGTCGACCGTGACCCCATGCAAGCAGGCCCTCGAAGACGCGGGCCTCACTCCCGGTGATATCGACGAGGTTATACTTGTAGGCGGTTCCACGAGGATACCGGCTGTCCAGGACCTTGTCAAGCGCGTGTTCGGCAAGGATCCGCACAAGGGCGTCAACCCCGACGAGGTCGTTGCGGTGGGCGCTGCCATCCAGGGAGGAGTGCTTGCGGGCGACGTTCACGACGTGCTGCTCCTGGACGTCACTCCGCTTTCCCTCGGGATTGAAACCCTCGGCGGCGTAATGACCAAGCTGATCGAGAGAAACACCACGATTCCTACGAAGAAAAGCCAGATTTTCTCCACTGCAACCGACAGTCAGCCGGCCGTTTCCATACACGTTCTCCAGGGTGAAAGGGAGCTTGCTTCCCAGAACAGGACCCTGGGCAGGTTCGATCTTGTCGGCCTTCCTCCCGCACCAAGGGGCGTGCCCCAGATCGAGGTTACTTTCGACATAGATGCCAACGGCATAGTGCACGTCTCGGCCAAGGACCTGGGAACCGGCAAGGAGCAGAAGATCAGGATAGAATCGTCAAGCGGACTCAACGAGGAAGAGATCCAGAAGATGGTCAGGGAAGCCGAATCTCACGCGGCCGAAGACAAGAAATTCAGGGAGCTCGTCGATGAAAAGAACCACAGCGACAGCCTGATCTATTCCCTGGAGAAGCTCATCAGGGAAAACAACGACAAGATGGATGCTTCCGAAAAGGAGAAAATCGAGTCAGAGATTGCGAACCTGAAAAAGGCCATGGAATCCGACGACCTCAACAGCATAAAGGAAACCAGGACCAGGCTGGAGCAGGCATCCCATAAATTCGCCGAAAAAATGTACCAGGAATCCGCCCAGCAGTATGCAAAGGGCCAGCAGAAGCCGGAAGATGCCCCTCCTGAGGACGAGAACAAGGATGCCGGCGGCAAGGTTTACGACGCCGACTACGAGGTTGTGGACGACGATAAAAAATGAACCGTTAGATTTTGACCATACGGAACGCCGGGCGTTCCGTATGGTTTTTTGTGCGCAAACTATTATCTGCGAGGAAAAAATTGGCTAAGCGAGATTACTACGAAATTCTCGGTGTTAACAAGACAGCCGGCGAAGATGAAATAAAGCAGGCCTACAGGAAAATGGCCCTTAAATATCATCCGGACAGGAACAAGGGCGACAAGGAATCCGAGGAGAAATTTAAAGAGGCAACCGAGGCTTACGAGATCCTCAGGGATCCTAAAAAGCGCGCATCTTACGATAAATTCGGACACGAGGGCGTTTCCGGTTTCGAGGGATTCGGCCGCGGAGCTTATTCGGACTTCTCTGATATTTTCGGCGACTTTGATTTCGGGGACATATTCGAGGGTTTTTTCGGGTCAGCCTTCGGAACGAGGTCCAGGGGCAGGGGCCCGAGGACCAGAAGGGGTTCGGATATCCAGTATGATCTGTCGATCTCGCTCGAGGAAGCGGCTTCGGGGAAAGAGGTCCAGATAGAAATTCCGAGAAGGGAAACCTGCGACGCCTGCGGCGGTACCGGGTCGGCCGGCAAGTCGAAACCGGTGGTCTGTCCCGTCTGCAACGGCACCGGGCAGATAAGGCAGACCCAGGGATTCTTTTCCATCACCCAGCCGTGCTACAAGTGCAGGGGCGAGGGCAAGATAATAACTTCGCCGTGCAAGGTCTGCGGAGGGACCGGACTTAAGGAAAAGAAAAGGACGATAACGGTTAAAATCCCCGCAGGAGTGGAATCCGGATCACGGCTGAAAATCACCGGCGAAGGGGAGCATACTGTTGAAGGGGGGATCAAGGGGGACCTCTATGTCGTCATTCATGTCAAAAACCATCCGCATTTTGAAAGGCTCGGCAATGACATAGTCAGCGTGATTGATGTTTCTTTTTCCCTGGTCTGCCTGGGCGGAGAGATCGAGGTCCAGACTATACACGGCAACAAGGCAAAAATGAAGATTCCAGCCGGCACGGAAAACGGACAGGTGTTCAGGCTGAAGGGCAACGGCATACCTTATCTGGGTTCATACGGAAAGGGTGACCAGCTTGTAAAAATCAACATCCGGGTGCCTAAAAAACTTAGCCCGAGACAAAAGGAGCTTCTCAAGGAGTTTTCAAAAATTGACGGTGAGGATCTCGGCGGCAGGGAATTTTACTGACATCTGCTGACGGCCGTTCGGCCGGTTCAGTGTATCTTGAACCTTCCTATCTGTGTCCCTATCGTGGACGCCAGTTTTTTGATTTCGGTGGACATTTTCAGGATCGAATCCGCGTAACTTACCAGCTCCTGGGAGCCTTCATTGACTTTTTCAATAGAGTGGGATATCTCCTTGTTCGTGGTCATCTGCTCCTTGGTGGAGACCGATACCTCGTTGGATATCTGCTTGATCGTGTCGGTCCTGCCCCTGGCCTCTGACGCCATATCGGCAAGCATTTTCAGGGTTCCGGAAAATTTGGTCACGCTGCCCGCGACGGTCTCTATGGATTCAATAATCTTGTGAAAGGCCTGGGCGGTCCTGTTGACTATTTCGGTCCCGACATCGACCCTCTCGTTCCCTTCCCTGACCAGGTTGGTTATCGTCTTGGCGCTGTCGGCCGTTTCCTCCGCCAGTTTTGAAATCTCGTCTGCGACAACGGCAAAGCCCTTTCCCTGTTCCCCGGCCCTTGCGGCCTCTATCGCCGCGTTCAGGGACAGCAAATTGACCTGGTCGGATATATCTGATATTATTTTTATGATTTCCTCTATCTTCGAGGTGCTGTCCTTGATGTTCTGTATCTCCACGACCATTTTATTGAGGTCTTCTTCCCCGTCCCTGGCGTCGACCGCGGTTTTCGTCATGAGCTTGCCGACGGATTCGGCCTCTATGAACGAGTTATTGGCGTCCTTCGCCATGTTCGCCATCCTGTCGGCATTTTTGTCGACGTTGTTGTACTGCTGCTCGGCCCTCGAGTTGATCTGGCCCATGGACGCAAGTGTTTCCTCCAGCGCGGCCGAGGTCTCCTCCATGGCCGACGCCTGGTCCTGCGACAGAGTGGATATCCTGTGGCTGATCTCTTCCATGTCATGAGATGCATTGGTAAGGTTGTCGATGTGTTCCTTGAGCGCCAGGACTATGTCCTTCTGGGCCCTGAGCATGTTGGAAACCGAATCAACCATGACGCCTATTTCATCGTCGCTGGTTTTTTCTATCTCCATAGTTAAATCTCCGTTCTTGATGCCCTCGGCTATTTCCCTGACCCGGTTGATCGGCTTGATTATTATGATGGACAGGGATAAATTAGCGACTATGAAAATGATGACGGTGAGGACAATGATGATTATTACTGAAATTAATAGGACTTTCTTCATGGACTTGTTAAGGAAGTCGTCATAATAGCTTCCTGCAGCAACTATCCAGTCCAGGGAATCGTAATACCTGAAGGATATGATCTTTTTTTTGCCCTCCCAGATATATTCATGGGTGCCGTTCTTTTTTTTAATGATTTCTTTTATAAAATCATAGTGGAGGATGTTTTTGCCCTCATGGGTAGGATGTAATATCGTGTCGCCATCTGAAGTGATAATGAAAGCGTATCCCATTTCCCCGTATTTCTTTGCCTTGATTTTTTTCTTGAGAAACTCGATCTTTGCCTTTGCCGCGACGGACTGGTCGGTTCCGTAATCCGACATTGCCATGTCGATGAGATCGTACAGGGTGTCTACGTTCGCTTTAAGCTCGTCCTTCACCACGTCGATGGTGTTGCTTCTTACTATCAGATAATCGGTAGTAAATAGAATCAGCGTGGCCAGGGCTATGATCGTCATGAACGGAATGAGGACCTTTAATCTGAGGCTGCTGTCTATTAATTTGCGGATTTTTTCAAAGTCCATATTGGATTTCTAATATCATGATTTTTTTATTAAATTCCCTGTTTTTTTTTATAAAGTAAAGCAAAATTTTGGAAAAGCAGGATTTTTTTGGAATGATGACTCTGAATCCGTCATGGAACAGCCGATGTTTTCACCCGTATTTTGATCTTGACGTAATGAACGGATTATTTCTTTCTGTATCAGCCTGTTCGGCCGTTGAATTCATTTTTGTGGAGTTGAAGATGATCAAGAATGACATTGAGCTTTTAAGAAGGGGAGTTGAGGAAATAATTCCCGAGGATGAATTTAAGAAAAAGCTCGAGAAATCTGAAAAAGAAAACAGGCCTCTGATTATCAAGACGGGTTTCGACCCGACAGCGCCGGACATACACCTCGGTCATACGGTTCTTCTGAGAAAGATGAAGCATTTCCAGCAGATGGGCCATACCATCGTCTTCCTGATAGGGGATTTTACCGGTATGATAGGCGACCCTTCCGGCAGGTCTGCGACCAGGAAGCCGCTGACCAGGGAACAGGTCCTGGAAAACGCGGAGACCTACAAGCGCCAGGTATTCAAGATACTGGACCGCGAAAAGACAAAGATTGTTTTCAATTCGGAATGGTGCGGACCCATGACCTTCAACGATGTGCTGGGGCTTACCTCGAAGTACAACGTGGCCCGGATGCTTGAGCGCGACGATTTTTTCAAGCGCTACAGGGACGGCGTGCCCATAACGATCCTGGAATTCATGTATCCTCTTGTTCAGGGGTACGATTCCGTCGTCCTTAAGGCGGACATTGAGCTAGGCGGCACGGACCAGAAATTCAACCTTCTGGTCGGGAGGGATCTGCAGAGGGAATACGGCCAGGAGCCTCAGGTCATAATGACCGTTCCCCTGCTGGTCGGAACGGACGGGATCCAGAAGATGAGCAAGTCGCTCGGCAATTATATCGGCATCAATGAATCGCCGAAGGAGATATTCGGCAAGGTAATGTCCATATCGGACGAGCTCATGTATGTATACTTCGAACTGGCGACGGACGTACCCGGGGACGAAATACGCAGGTTAAGGGATGGGGTGACCGGCGGAACCATTCATCCGCGGGATGTAAAGGTGAGGCTCGCGAAGGAGATCTGCGCGCAATTCTACGATGCCGAAACGGCAGACGGGGCGGAGGCCGAGTTCAACCGCATTTTCGTCCAGAAGGATCTGCCGGACGAGGTGCCGGAATATTCCATACCGGATGGTGAAAAATCCGATGGCAGGATCTGGTTTGTAAAGCTTATCGTCCTTTCGGGCATGGCGGCGTCGAACGGCGAGGCCAGAAGGCTCATCAAGGGCGGCGGAGTCACTTTCGACAACGAGAAAATCACCGACGAGGACATGGAATTAAAGCTTCCCGCGAGCGGTATTCTGAAGGTCGGCAAGAGAAGGTTCGTACGAATAACCGGATAATTTTTTTCGTCCCATCGGCCCGGTTTTTTAAAAAATATGTAACCCGGATAATTTCTTCATGTCAGATATAGAGGATATCAAGATAATAGACAGTGTTCTGGCCGGGAATATGCAGGCCTACGGCGATATCGTCAGGAATTATCAGGACAGGGTTTTCAGGTATGTTCGTTCACAGGTCAATAATTACGATGAGGCGATGGACATGACCCAGGAAATCTTCATCATGACGCTGGAGGCGCTTTCATCATTCAGGAGGGAATCCAAGTTTTCGACCTGGCTCTACAGCATAATGGTCAATTACTGTAAGAATTTCAGAAAGAAATCAAGAAGGATTTTCGAGGTTCCCCTTAACGTGACCCGGGGTGACAGGGAAATAGAGCTGCAGATCCCCGATGAAAGGCAGGACCCGGAGGATTCAGTTATAAAGGAAGATTCCCTGAGGATAGTGAAGGAGGAGATTTACGGGCTTCCGGATGATTATCGCGACATACTTGTTTTAAGGGATATTGAGGGACTTTCATACAACGAGATTTCCGAGGTTCTAGACATCAACCTTTCCAATGTCAAGGTGAGGATCCACAGGGGAAGGGAATTTTTAAAAAACAGATTATATGCCAGGGGTCTCATATGAGCGGTCATGTGACTTTTGAAAAAATGTCCGATCTCTACGACGGCCTGATTCCATCGGAAGAAGAAAAAAATGAAATATCGAGGCATATCGAGTCATGCCCGTTATGCTATTCGGAATTCAGCAGGCTGAAAAAATGTCTGGGCCTGTGCCTTGAATTGAAATCCAGCATGGCTTCCACTCTGGATTTTTCCGGCAGCGTGATGAGGAAGGCCCTTTTCCGAAAAAGGAGAAAGCGGCTTTTCAGGTTCGGATATGCGGCCGCCGCGTCGGTTTTAATAATATTCGGCGTCACGGTTTTCAGCGGCCGGAACGACATTGAACGGAACCTGGCGAAGCTCGAAACTGAAAACGCGGAACAGGTAAAAGAGGTCCCGGAAAAGGGTCATACGAAGTCGGAGACCGTTATCGGCATATTAAGGAACCATAAAGCCGATATAACGAGGGTGACCGGCGAATATGTAGAGGGGAGGATACCCGTTTCGGGTTATATCGGACTTCAGAAGGATCTGAGCGGCAGGGGAATTAATTTCGGGTTCATGGATGATTATCTCGTTCCGCAGACGGGCTGGGGAATGGGGATTGAGGAGGTCGGTGCCGGTCAGATCACCAGGGAGTCCTCCGCGCCGTACCACCAGCCGGACGGGCAGTACGTCAGGTTCAGGGTTTACAGGTAATCTATCACTCCCGCCTGTTCTGCGCCATTAGAAATTCGTGAAGGGTCCCGGTTTGTAAATAACCTTTTTCAACCAGGATCATTCCAGACTGGCCGCAGTTTTTCGACTGGATTCCCAGGGCCACTTCCATCTGATCATGGCTAATGATCCCGTTCCCGACAAGCATTTCCCCGATTTTTTAAATAAGTGAACCTCTAATAATCAAATCAGGATGTTCCCTTGTGTGCGCTTTCAATGTATAAATTAGGGCGGTTACAAAAACCAGATTTTTCATTTTAAAACTAACAAAAAAGCTGATTTTTTCAATACTGGCGCCCTATGGTAGGCACAAAAACGTAGTTTTTGTGATCACCCGTTAGATTTTTTCAGAGGTTTTATAATGAAAAATTTAATTTATAGAGGTACCCATAAGACATCCAGCATCCAGTCCCGAAATGTGAAGGGCAATCCGTCAATCAAAGAGCCCGAGAAATTCATCGGTCGTCATTATTACTCCCCCGCAAACCCCGCGCGAGCTGTACAGGGAAGTATTGTGCGACAGCTCGGTATAATCCGCCTGGGCGTCGCTTATGTGTATCACGTCGAAACCGTTGTCGGAGGAATCCCTTGCGGTCGTTTCGACGCACTGGCTGGTCGCGAGACCCGTGAACACCAGGACCCGGATACCTGCATCATCGAGCGTCCTTTTAATATCGCTTGAATTGAAAGCGCTGTATGTCGTTTTTTTTATCACGATGTCGTCCGGACCAGGCGATATCCCGTCATGCACCATGGACATGGGGTCGGATTCAAGCGGATATACGTTCGCAAGCCCTGCCTCCACGCCCCGTTCCCACGTATCCCTGAAAAATCTGTGGAGGTCGCTCCTGTCTTCCCTGTTGCCGCAAAGCCTCAGATATACGACGGGCATGCCGGTCTTCCTGAAGCGGCTGATAAGCATTGAGATATTGGGAATGACCGTATCCCTGCAGTGTCCGGTTATGTAGTCCAGGCAGCCGGGATTGATTGCGTTGAAGTATATTTGATAGTCGGATTCCCTTTCCAGGTAATATCTTTGCATGTCGACTATGATAAGCGCTGTTTTTTTCCGGTGCAAAAAGATCTCCGTTTTTTTATTCCAGTGGCGCGATTCCAGGGCCGTCCGCCGGTTTTTCTCAACGGTAGCGGGAATATTTTTTATATAAGCGATGTTTTTTTCTTGTCAATAAAGTAATTTTCTGGGAAAAATCAGGAAGGTTGACCAGGCTCCTTTAAGGGAAACTATAATGAAGAATATAAGCGTCATAGCCTCTCTCCTCGCCTCGATAATGTTATTAGGTATGGCCATATTCGTCATTATGAAAGACTGGCGCGACCAGATAAACAGGTATTACGAGGTTTATAATATTTCCGGCATGGGGATTCTCTTCACCATGTTCCTGACCTACAGCTTCCCCGAGTCTTTCGACCTGACCCAGCTTAACAGGATAACCCAGCTTTCGACAGTTCTCTTTTTTGCCAGCCTCTTTACCATGTCCCTGGTGTTCCCTAAAAGCGAAAGGAGATTTCCGTTCAAGACGACGGCATTGGTACTTACCCCGGCAGTGATTGTTGGAATCATTATCATATCGACAGATTTTTCCATAACAAGGGCCTATTTCAAGGACGGCAGCCTCATAAGGGAATACAGGTTTTTCTATTATGTTTATACGGGGGTGGCGTTTTTATATCTCATTTCAGGCATGGTGAACTTCATCAGAAAGTACCTGAAAACAGAAATCGAGGTATACAGGCTCCAGATGAGATACCTTTTTGTCGGGGGCTCCATTGCGGTTTTTTTTGCTTCCGTTTGTTCCATAATTCTCCCTATATTTCTCGGCTATACAGAATTGTACGTCATCGGACCGTCAATAGCGGCAATGATTATGACCGTGGCGCTTTTCTATTCCGTTATCGCTTATCATCTCATGGATATAAAAACAGTCATACACAAGACCGTCATGTATGCCATCACATCCATGGTCATTCTTGTCCCCCTGTACAGCATGGTCGTCCTCTATGAAAGGGGTGTATGGATATTCAGGGACATCGACCCGCTGCTCATGGCCGTATTTTTAGTTATCGTGTTCATTCTTTTCATGGTCTTCATACAGCCGCTGATAGACAAGATGTTCAAGAGACGACAGTATGAATTCGGCATGATAATAGACGAGTTCATAAGGGACGTGGAAGAAAAGGGCGATTACAACAATATCATCAGAAGGATTGTCGAGGTGCTTGCCAGAAGCCTTTTCCTCAACAGGGCGTTTCTCGTCCTCCTGAATGACAGCACCAGGAGGTATGAGCTGGCATACAGCGCCGGCACGGAAAGCGTCGATATCACCCCGGTCGACAGGGCCTCTCCGGTAATCAGGTGGTTCATCCGCAACCAGGACATGCTCCTCCTGGGCAGGATTTATACCGACGACAAATCCTTCGCGGACATAAGGGACGATATAGCGGGCTTTTTTGTCGACAACAGGGTGCAGCTCATCCTTCCGATCTATCATGAAAGGAGGCTGCTCGGGCTTCTGTGCCTCGGGGAAAAGGAGTCCCTTGCCGGATTCAATCCGGACGAGATAGAGAAGCTGCAATATTTTCAGGACAAGAGCAACGGTTTCATAAGCACGTCGATTAATTACGAACGAATAATGAAGGAGCAGATGATTGGAAGGACGATCGACCTGTCTTCAAAAATACTTTCCAGGACGGTCCCATCGGCCCTCCCGAACACGAAGAACATAAAATTCGGCGCCTTTATCAAGCCCAAGTACTCGGAGGGAACCGATTATTTCGATTTCATCAGGCCTGGAGAACAGGGCATAGGCGTGATAACGACCGATATATCCGGCGTGGGAATCAACAGCGCGCTCTATTCGGTGCTGCTGAGGTCGGCTTTCCATTCCAACCTTGACGAGGCGCCATCAACCTACAATGTCATGCAGAACATCAACAGCGTGCTTTTCGATTATTCAGACGGCAAGGGGGGGCTTATAACCGCTTATTATTTTTATTATGATTTTAATTCGGCCAGGCTGATGTATACCAACGCGGGTTATCCTGCGCTGGAGGTATTCAGGATTGAAAAAAACAATTTTGATACTCTCGACACGGAGGGAATTCCGCTGGGTTACGACGGATCCGCTTCATACGGCATGGGAAGGACAAATATGACCAGGGGGGACATAGGGCTCCTTTATTCAAAGACGCTGGTCAACTCCAAAAATCAGAAGGGGGAGCAGTTCGGGCTCCTGAGGCTGAGGAGCCTGGTGATGGATAACAGGTACAGGCAGCCTGTCGAGATCGCTGAAGCGATAAAAAAATCATTCGAGTCTTTCATGGGATTGTCTCTGATCGATTCCGACATCATTACCATTTTATTTAAGATAGCATAATCCGTCTTAATTCTTAATCCTGTTAAATCATTCTGGATCTTTAAATGGATCGCTGAAGATGATGATTGAAAAACGGTCAGACCGTGCGGAAAGGTTTTATGTCGCGATTTTCACAAGAACATCAATAAAAAATTTAATATATATTGTGTAATTAATATTAAAAAAAACACCTCATTTGTTGACAATACATGCTATTTAGTATAAAATATATGTTATAGACTCCTTGAAATAATAACTACTGATCCCGGGGGATTTAAAATGGCGGAGAACGACTGCGATAATAAAAATTTTCGTGAACGGAGGGACGAGGTATACCTTTATAATTCCGTCTTCGGGGAATGCTATTGCGATGAATTGAAGGAGATGGACAAGCACGAGATACTTGTAAAAATTTGCGAAGTCATGGGGTCCAACCCCTGCAATTTCGGCCTTGCCGAACAGATATTCGAAAACCTGAAGTTCGACATAGCCAGATACGTTCTTCACCATGAGTATTGCAGATACAACGGGATCAGGTCCAAGCTGCTCCTCTGGCTCGACAGCAAAATAAACCCGGACAACGCCAGGAAGCTCTCGACCTTCATCGATAAGTACCTCAATACATAGGGCCTCACTTGTCCCGGAAAACGCTACTTCTCCATGCCTGCTGTGCGCCGTGCTTTTCATATGTTTACGAGCTTTTAAAAAACGATCACCTGATCGTTCCTTATTATTTCAATCCCAACATATCACCCGGCGATGAATATTCAAAGAGGCTGGATGAGCTTGAATCCTTTACAAGAAAAAAGGGACTTTCGCTTATTATTGGCCAATACGATACGGAATCGTGGAGGGAATGCGTCAGGGATTACAGGTTCCAGGGCGAGGGATCGGAGAGGTGCCGGGAGTGCTTCAGGCTCAGGCTTGATTCCACCTTCAGGACGGCCGTCGATGCCGGGGCCGCCATGGCAGGCACGGTGATGAGCATCAGCCCTCACAAGGACTCCGCGGTCCTGAATTCCATAGGCTCCGAGCTCCGGGACAAATACGGCATGGAATACCTTGAATCGGATTTCAAGAGGAACGGAGGATTTGAGAAATCCGTCATCATGTCAAGGCAGTATGGATTTTACCGGCAGAATTACTGCGGATGCCTTTATTCCAGGAATGAAAGAACCAGGGACAGGGCCCTCTTGAAAAAAATCCGTTCGTTTTAACCGCCTTCATTCGTTTAATAATTAATGGACCTCAACCGTGAACAATTGAAGACGGCCGTTTATCCGTCCGGCGTAGACCTGGTCATTGCCGGAGCCGGTACAGGGAAGACGAGAACGCTTGCGGAAAAAGCCGGAATGCTTATTAAGAACGGAATGGACCCGGCGTCCATACTGCTCCTGACCTTCAGCAGAAAGGCCGCCCGGGAGATAAGGGACAGGGTAAGGGGGATTTACGGAGACGCAGCGTCAGCTATAACCGCCGGAACGTTTCATTCCTTTTGCCTTGGTTTTCTGGAAGATCATCCGGGGCGTTTCATAAAAAGGTTCGGTTTCGGAGAATTCCCGTCTGTTTTGGACGAGGATTCGAAAAGAGACGTGCTGACGGGGATTGTTAAAGGGAGGCTTGACCGCTTTCTGGGACTGCCGGCCGGGGTGATAATACAGCTGTGTGAAGGACATTGCGGACGCGGGCCGGCTATCATGAAAAAACTGGAATCGTCCGGGCTGAACGGATCGATAAACGGACTGAAGGACAGTTATTCGCTGTATAAAAGGAAGAACGATCTCATGGATTTCCAGGACATGATCAGTTTCGCCTGCAGGCTCATGGCTGAAGATGACGTTTTACGGGATTCGATACGGGATGGAATTCATTATGTTCTTGTCGACGAGTACCAGGACACGTCGCCTGGTGATTTCGAATTATTGAATCTCATCATGCATCCGGCAAAAAGAAATCTTTTTTCCGTTGGGGACGACTGGCAGTCGATATACGGCTTCAGAAGGGCGAGCGTTGAGTACACGGTCAGGATGAAGAAGTATTTTCCAGAGGCAAGGATACACAGGCTGAGCGTCAACTACAGGTCAAGGAGCGAGATCATCGACCTTTCTTCGCGTTTTATCCGCCGAAACAGGTTCAGGACCTCAAAGAAACTGAGTTCATTCAGGGGACGAGGGGGCAGGGTGAATTTTTTTATCATAAAAAATCCCGGGGAAGAGGCATTGGTCATCACCGGGATCATTGAAAAGGAATCCCGCCCCGGTAATGAAATAGCGGTCCTTTACAGAAACAACTGGCAGGGCGAGGTCCTCTCGGGATCGCTCGGGATTGATTTGCCTTCTTTCAATGTCCATCTGATGACGATGCATTCTTCCAAGGGCCTGGAATTCGATACCGTCATAATCGCGGGAATATCCGACGGGATAATCCCGGACCAGGGCGCGGAAATCGAGGAGGAAAGAAGGCTTCTGTATGTGGCCATGACGAGGGCCCGGGACAGGCTTTATCTAATTGCTCATTTCAATCCCGGGGGGGAACTGTCCAGGTTTGCCCGTGAACTCGGGGCCGGGGATTATTTATAACCTGTTAAGGATATCGTCGTCCTGCTTTTTGTTAAGCCTGATTCCCAGACCAAGGAGGCTGCCTATGATAATGAGAGCGATAAAAATAAAGATTATTTGCTGCTGCATCCCATCCTCCTTTTTTTATGTGACATAATCATTTTTAATATATATAAAAAATGGGAAAAAGAAAATCTTAATCCCATTTTTATCAACAATTATGCAAAATTATGCGCTCATGTCGATTTTGTTTCCCTTTGTCTCTTCCTTTATGGGCGCTTTTTGCACTGCCTTTTCGTTTTCCGGATTTACCTTTTTGCTGTATTCTTTTGAATTGTCGAATACTCCCTTGTGTATATAATCCGCGTTAACGACTTTATCTATATTCATATACCCCTCCCTTGGTACAAATATGATAAATAAATTTACATCAATATCTGAGAATTTCAACAAAAAAGATCTTTTTTTTCATTAATTTTTTATGGCTTAAATAAAGGAACCCCTAATAATCAATTCAAAATATTCCCTTGTGGGCGATTTAAATGTATTAATTAGGGCGGTCACAAAAACCAGCTTTTTCATTTTAAAACAAACAAAAAGCTGGTTTTTTCAATACAAGCGCCCTATGGTAGGCACAAAAACGATAGTTTTTGTGATCACCCATTAGATTTTTTCAGCGGTTTTGTAATGAAAAATCAAATTTTTAGATTTGCCCATAAAAAAAGAACGATGAAAAAACGAATTCAAAAATTATTATATGTTTGTTTTTTTAAAAAACGGATTATTTTTTAAACCTTAGTTCGTGAATCATTAAGGCGCCTTGCTGCCTGCAATTATTGTGGTTTCGCCTAGCTTGATGATTTAAATATAGATATTGAATAATTCCTGATAAATATATTTATTATAACCATGGAACTGGAACTGGGAGATGAACTGGATCTTCATCACTTCCACCCCTCGGACACCGGGCCGGTTGTAAATGAATTCATCAGGATGTCAGTGGAAAAGGGATATGGTGAAATACGCATAGTCCACGGAAAGGGGAAATCCGTGAAAAAAAATATTGTCAGAAATATCATCGAAAGTCACCCGGACGTTTCCGGATACAGGGATGACGGATCGAACTGGGGCGCCACGGTCGTTTATTTGAAAAAGGATATTTAAAAGCGGATGGGATTTGTTCCGTCCGCTTTTTTATGCGGGTACGCCTGTTATTTTTTCCTGCCCAGCTTATCCATTACCCTGGGATAATAAAACGGGTCAATGGTTCTATTCAGCCTTCTTTCCATCAACAGATTATACCTCAGCTGTTTTTCATTCAGGGTGTTCTGCAGCCCGGCCTTTTCAATTTCATCGACGCAGTTTTTTATCAGGTCGCTCAGGGATGATATGGTTTTCTTGAGTTCCAGTTCCTCGGGTATTAAACCGGCATTTTTAAGTATCTTATAGGCCATCCTGAGTTCCTGGGGTATGTTTTCAAGCCCGTCACCGGGAAGGGGTTTTCCGGACAGCGGGAGATTGTCCATATCTCCTTTTTTTATTGCTTCCTGTATCCTTCGCTCCGCGATAATTTCAAAGACGAACATACGGTCTCCTTGAATTCCTGCCGAAAAAAATTTGCCTTTCCCGCCTTTCTTTCTGCTTATCCGGCATAGTATTGTTTGTTGTTTGCGCCCGGGTATTTTCCTGACGGCCCTGATAATTAATATTATGATTTCAATGTCAAAGCGTCAATAAATAATATCCGTCGCTGATTCATTAATTTTTATAAGCCTGCCGGGGATATTGTACGATACCGGAAATAATAATCCATTTATAATCCAAATATTTATTGACATATAAGGGATGGGATTTTAAAAATATGCCTATCGGGGGAGCCTTCTGGAATCCCTTGTATCATTGATAAAAACCGGAACGAATCATGTTTTTTTATGAAGATTTCCGGTTTGAAACACCCATAATTCTTGAAGGAGAAGCAAATGGACAGGGCAATAATGGATTTCATGAGAGAGTATAGCGTTTTTGTTCATAATGTTATCTATATAGCAGCTATCATAGTGGGTTTCGTCTGCATAACAGGATGCATAAGGTTCGGCATAGCGATCTACAGAAGGCATAAAGGAACATATCCTCCCGCGGCAAGCCAGATGGAGGAGCATTGATATCCGTCCTCTGAGAGTACTCTCCGATAGATGAAATTCAGCAGATTCGTATTACCATTAATAACAATCCCATTAATTCTTTGCGCAGCCGATAAAGACCTGGAAATCCCCGGTCTTTATGGCGGTATTAAGCCATCCGATTACGTAACCGGAAGATTCGTTCCTGAAAAAAATCCCCTTTTTTCATCTTTAAAAAAAAGCGGCGTTCCCGCGAAGGGCGACTGGCATTTTCTCAGAAGGGAGGCGATCGCGTCCCTGAAAAAGCTTTATGACGATTTTCATGCCGAGCATCCTGACGAACCCTTCCAGGTCCAGAGCTCCACGAGAAATTTTTTTTCCCAGAAAACCATATGGGAGTCCAAGTGGAAGGAGTTTTCCTCGAGGATGAAAATCAAATCAAACGATGAAAAGGGAGCGGCCGCGGTAGCTTCAGCCATCCTAAGGTATTCCTCGATGCCCGGCACATCAAGGCACCACTGGGGAACTGATTTTGACCTCAACGAGCTCAACAACCAATACTTCGAAACCGGAAAGGGCAGGGTCCTTTACGACTGGCTGAAAAAAAACGCCGCCAGGTACGGTTTCTGTCAGCCGTATAACGCCGGAAGAAAATCCGGATACGAAGAGGAAAAATGGCACTGGTCCTATATGCCGCTTTCTAAAAAATTCCTCGAGGAATGGAACAATTCCTGCGGCAGCGACCCCGGGGCATTCAGCCGCAGGGGACTCTTTACGGGTTCCGAAATCTCGGGGCGTCGTTCCCATGAGTTTGTAAACGAAATCAACGGGGATTGCCGTTGAGGATACTCCTTGCATATTTGTGCCGCTACGGCGACAGGAACGATTACTATCTTTCACTTCTCCCTCACGGCCTGACATCAATAGCGGCATGCCTCCGGCAAAAGGGGCATGATGTCATCCTTGCGAATTTTTCATCGATCGGGTACAGGAGGGCTGCAGGTGAAATCGTGAAAATAAGGCCTGATGTGCTCGGCATTTCGATTTTTTCCTATAACAGGGCGGACTCCCTCAGGCTCGCCGCAGGCGCAAAAAAGGCACTGCCCGAGCTGACCGTGGTCATCGGCGGTCAGCACGCGACCTTCCTGGCGGATGAGATCCTGAAGAGATACCCGGAGATCAGCCACGTTGTGAGGGGAGAGGGCGAGAGCGCCTTCCTTGAACTCATAAAGAACATCGAAATGAAAAAAAAGAACCCTGCGATAGTAAACGGGGACAGGATCGGGGACCTCGATTCATTGCCGTCTCCCCCGTCTTTCTCCGGACGCATGATCGGGGTCAACCAGAACGAGCAGTACAAGTACATCATCACGACAAGGGGCTGCCCCAATACCTGCGCCTTCTGCACCTCGCCCCGGTTCTGGAAGAGGGGCGTGGAATTCAGGGGCCCGGAAAACATACTGGATGAGCTCCGGCTCGCGCATGAAAGGTTCGGGATCATTTATTTTTCGATCAGGGACGACAATTTCACCCTCAGGAAGGACAGGGTGCTGAAATTCTGCAAAATGCTTGCCGGTAGCGGCATGTACATCATGTGGAACTGCCAGGCAAGGGCCGATACGGTCGACGAGGAGATGCTGGTGGAAATGAAGAAGGCCGGTCTCGAGCACATACAGTACGGCGTCGAGTCCGGATCGGACAGGATCCTGGCAATGTACGACAAATCCCTGAAGATTGGCGACATAGTCAGGGCCGCGGAAACGACGAGGAGGGTTGGGATATATCTTTCAATATATCTCATGTCAGGCATGATGGGCGAAAAACATTCCGACGTCAGGAAAACGGTCGCCCTTATTAAAAAGATACTTCCGGGCGACGGGATCATTTCGCCGGTCGCCTATTATCCCGGGACCGTTCTGTACGAAGATTCGAAAAAAAACGGGTTGATAGACGACGGCATATGGTTCAGGACGGCCGATCCCGGTATTTTCGTGAGAGGGGACACGGACGGCTGGATCAGGGAAATATCGGATGAGCTCGGCAGGATCAGGAGCAGTTCCTGGTACACGGAAAAGGATTTCGCGGGCCACAGGCGGGTCGCAGGGGCCTCATGCTGGGTCACTGACATCCTCGAGGGCGATTATTTTCTTGATGAAGAAAGATATGAGCGCGCGGCAAATTCATATATGCGCGTCATCGGCTCTCTGCCGGAAAATATCTGGGGCCATTTAAGGATGGGTAAGCTCAGTTTCTTCACGGAGGACTATGAAGAGGCCGCGGGTTTTTATTCCAGGGTGACTGAACTTGCGCCTGCATATTACGGCGGATGGCTGAAGCTCGCCGAATCTCTGCTGGCGCAGGGCAGTAGAAAAAACGCCCTCGGTTGCGCGAAAAAGGCCGCGGATCTGAATCACTATGATCCGAGGATATCGAATCTTATCGGGATTTTAAAACGGCAGGGCTGATGTCCCGAAGCCCTTTTTCAAGCAGCCGCTTTACCTCCGTCATGTATTCATCAGTCGAAGTACCGTCTGGATTTTTAGTGATCAGATCGTCAAGGATGCCGGGCATGTTAATGAGCATGGAATAATGGAACCAGTCCTTGAAAATAACCGCGGCATGACGGATTTTTTCAGGCTCAAGCTCCCACGCGCCGCATTCGAATTTACTGCAGACATCATCGAAGAATTTTTTCATGCTGCCGGTGAAATATTCATTGCGGTCATGGGCGAGACAGCACAATCCGCCGGTTGATTCGTCGAATCCTATATAATGGCAGTTCATGGCGTC